>JBNKYC010000065.1:0-110612 GCA_050300635.1 Polyangiaceae bacterium | reverse complement strand
TTCAGACCACATCGTCGGGTAAGCAGCCAAAAGCGGCGTTCGGCTCCTCCACAGCCGCGCCCCCCTGTTGGGGCAGCCACCGCCGAGGCAGCTCGTCTGAGCGCTTGAACCTAAAGTATCCTAGCCCGGGTTGGGCCGAGGATCCGCGCTCGGCCCTCTCTGTCTCCGCACTTTTCTCTTCCCATTTGTGCCGCGACCCTTCCTGAAAACCGAGCCGTCTCTCAACGCTGACAGACCAAGAAGCGCTCAAATTGAAACGGTCGCAGCACTAGTCCCAGATCAGGTCTTCTAGGTAATCGCGCAGGTGCACTGCATTGCGAAACTGTTTGCGGATCAGAGTCGACTTGAGCCCCCGCACGATATTTTTGACCACCGGAGGCTGGCGCGAGTAGTGACGTGCACCCCCGACACTCGCGTGGAGGATTTCTACCAGCCCTCGCACATCGTCCTGCAACTGCTCCGGCTTGGCGCCGTCCCACTGAAAGAAGTCGATGATCTTGACGTCGAAGCTCAGCCCCTGGCGTCGTACCATGACGTTGCCCGCGTGCAGGTCTCCGTGGGATTCGCGGAGCAGGTGCACCTGAGCCACTCCGCGTGACAGGGCCTGCAAGAGGTGGAGCGCTTCGAAGGGGGTCAGGCGGCGGTTCGGTTGCTCGGCGATGAAGCGGGTCAGTACCTGTCCCTCGGCGTACTCAGAGACGAGAAAGGTCACCGTTTGTCCCTGCACTTCAATGCGTTCTTGGGTGACGTACTGGATGACGACAGGGCAACCCCGCAGCTTGTGCAGCTTCTTCGCGTAAAACTTCACCGCTCGGTCGCGGGGATTGCGATGTGGGTAGAAGAACTTGGCGGCCCGATCGATACCAGTCAGGATTTCTCGGATGCGAAAAACTTCGCCCTCCCAACCCCCGCCTAGGTGCTCCATGACACGGTATTTGTTGACCAGCTTGGTGCCGGGTTTGAAATCGAAAGAGGTGAGGCGACCGCTAGCCATGTAAAGGGCTCGTATACCATAGTCGAATCGCGATCAGGGGACTTGCGGAAGGCGATATTTCCAGGAAGCGATTCTTGCCGAGCACGCCTCTATTGAGACTCGCTCTTGAACCGTAGGATCTTTTGATCCGAGCGCTGTTGGATGGTCCGAGTGTGGCACTTTGCTCAGGCGGTTGGCTCGAATTTTCTCATGCCATCTTCTGTTGTGACACCGATTTCTTCGTCGCCCATGTGGCGCTTGAAAATTCTCAACCGAATCACGCTGATCGTGCTTGGACTGGGCTGCGTCTGGGTGCTGGGCTTCAGCTGGGGCAGTCCCTTTGCGTGGTCGACCCGCACGCTCGTGCTGCCTCTTGTAGCCGCTGCGTATCGTCGGTTTCCCTACTCGATTCGGGCTCACTTTATCGCGGTTTCCCTCTTGTACGTTTCTGGATTTGCGGCCGCGACGACCGGCGCCTCACCGGGGGCGTTCATGGCGGGCCTGATGGCGATCGTTTCCGCTGGTTTGTTCTTGGGGATCCGAGGCACGGTTGCCTATTGGTTGCTCTCGTCTTTGAGCCTGGTGCTCGGATTCTGGCTGCTTCGGCAAGAACCTTTTGGTCTCACCCACGATGCGACTTGGATGGACGTCCGGCAACCGTCTGTCGTCTTCCGCTATGTGTTCACCTACGCCGTGCTGTCTTGCTGCCTGACCTTCGCTGTGATCTTTGTTGTCCGTCGCCTTTCGCTTGCTCTTGAGCGAACCGAAGAGGCTCTTCGAGTCGCGGAAGACGCGACGATTCAGGCCAGGGACGAGGCGGCGGCCAAAGAATCAGCTCTTCTGGGTTTGGTCGAAGCCCAAAAGTTTGAAGTCTTGGCTCAGCTTGCGGCCAGCGTGGCTCATGACTTCAACAACTCCCTGCAAGTCATTATGGCCAACGCGACGGTGCTTCATAGTTCGGTAGAGCCGGGCAGCGAGCTGAACGAATGCGCTCAAGAGGTGCTCGATATGTGCAACGAGAGTTCTCAAGTCGCTCGGCAGTTGCTCACCCTCGGAGAGCGCGTCGTTTTGGAACGAAGCAGTATCGACGTGGGAAGGGAAGTGCAGAGCGTCCAGCGAGCGGTGCGCCGCCTGCTCCCGTGCAATATCGAAGTTGAGTGTCATGCACCGGGTGGACTCGTTGCCTTTATCGATCGTGTTCAGTTTAAACAGGCTCTGCTCAACTTGGCCATCAACGCCCAGCATGCCATGCCCGACGGTGGACGGCTTTGTATCGAGGTGGGTTCGTTGCGAGACAACCAAGTGGGCGTGCGTGTGAGTGATACCGGGGCGGGAATGGACGAAGATACTCTACGGCATGTGTTCGAGCCCTTCTTTTCGACCAAGGGAGCGAAGGGATCTGGATTGGGGCTTGCTACCGTTCGCGCGGTCATGCACCAACACGAGGGTACGGTGCAGGTTCAAAGCGAACCGGGACGGGGTACCAGCTTTTTGCTCAGCTTTCCCGCTGTCGAAGAGCCCCATTTCGAAACTTCTGAAACGACCATCGCCACCTTCAATCTGAAGGGCCGCATCGTGCTTGTGGTGGATGACGATGCTCGGGTACGGCGGGTCATCGTCGGGATGCTTCAATCGGCGGGCGCTGTAGCTCTCGGGGTGGAAAATGGCGGGGAGGCGATCCGGTTAATGGAGAAACGCGGCTACGATCTCTCGCTTTTGTGCACTGACGCGGTGATGCCGGGCATGCCTACTCGAGAGCTCATTGCGCACATGCAGCTCAGGGCTCCCCATGCCGGAGTCTTGGTCTGCTCGGCGTATGTCGAGAACGAACTTTTGCGTCGTGGTATCGAAATGCAACAAGTTGCGTACTTGGCCAAACCCTTCTCCGCCGAAATGCTTCTTTCGAAAGTGAGCAAAATTCTTAAGGCAGTGGATCGTTCGAGCAGAACGGGTTGATGGAGGGGGCGGTCCTGTCTATCGTCTTCGGGCGGAGTGAATATGGGAAGTGACGGGGAAAGAGCAAGTGGCGACGAGGACCGCCCCTACGCTCGCGATGCCGTTGAAGCTGAGCTACGTGACCACAAACTGCGCCTCCAGCTTGCGATCGAAACTTCAGCTCTCGGGGTTTGGAGTTGGGATAAACTCCAAGACCGAATCGAGTGGGACGAACGGATGCTCGGCTTCTTCGAGTTGCCGAAAGGTGGGACGCCCCGCAATGTTGAAGAGTACATGGCGTTGCTTCCTGAGGATCAGCGGGCGGTCGTCCAAGACCATATGCAGCTTTGGTTTCAGGGGGTCTCCTCGCACTATGAACTGAGACTCGACCTGTCGCGTGGGCCACGTTGGTTCGCGGTGCGCGGGGGAGCCATCAAGGATGCGGTGGGAGACGTCGTGGGTTTGGTGGGAGTACTCGCCGATATCACCGAAAGCAGGGTGATGGAGGAGACTCTTCGGCAACAACAGAAGATGGTGGCCACAGGTCAGCTCTCGGCCGGCGTCGCTCACAACTTCAACAACATGCTTGCTGTCATCCTGCCGGCCTTGGAGCTGGCGCGTGAAGAGGTCCCCGCCCCCATCAACAGGCTTTTGGAGGACGCGATCGAGTCGGCCTCCAATGCGGCTCAATTGGTGCGCGATCTCATGACTTTCAGTAAGAACTCGCCCTGGACCGAGTCGCGGCGCGAGCCGCTCTCTTTCGTTGTGCGCCGCTCTGTTGAACTTTGTCAGCGCACCTTCAAAAAGCAGGTGCAGTTCGAGGTGGGCGACTTAGAAGCAGCCAATCATTGCATCGTTGATTCGGCGTCGATGGAGCACGCTTTGATGAATCTTCTTCTCAACGCTCGGGATGCGCTTGAGCGAGTCACCGAACGAGTTCCCCGCATTCAGGTTCATGTCAGATTATTGAGCGAGAAGGAAGGGCGCGAGATCTATCCTCACGGTCCTGGTTCGTGCGTTGAGCTGAGCGTTGCCGACAACGGGGTGGGCATGAGTGAAGAAGTGAGGTTGCGTATCATGGAGCCCTTCTTCACGACCAAAGCGGCGGGCGAAGGAACGGGGCTCGGCCTTTCGACGGCCTGGGCTACTCTCGAAAACCATCACGGTTTGCTCGTTTGCGAGTCGAAGGAAGGTTCGGGCTCTCGATTTATTGTCGTCCTGCCGAGTCAGACAGGTGTCGTTCACAGCAGTCCTCGTTCTTCTCGCGACAAGAGTGATGCGGCCGAGGGGCGCGTCGTGCTCATGATTGATGATGAACCAGGGGTGCGACGCGCCATGGGCTATCTGCTCGAAAGTGCCGGCTATCGGGTCAAAGTTGCGGATTGTGGGATCGCTGGACTAGAGATGGCCGATCAGGGAGGTGTTGACCTGGTGCTGATGGATTACTCTATGCCCGGTTTGCCAGCAGAAAACGTACTGGTCGAGATACGCGACCGTCTTCCTGGTGTTCCAGTGGTAAGTATGAGCGGTCTTGGGAGTACCCTGGAGGGGGCAGACGCCTACCTAACCAAACCGGTCCAGCGCGACAGTTTGCTTGCCACTGTGCATCAGGTTTTGGCGTCTAAAAGGCGTCTCACAGACAAAACAAAAACGACCGGATAACAATCCGGCCGTTCTCGATGAGTGCGGCGCCGCGAAGGCACCGCAACTGATAGGGCTGATTACTCAGCAGCTTCCTCAGCGGGAGCCTCTTCAGCGGGAGCTTCTTCAGCAGCAGCTTCCTCAGCGGGAGCTTCTTCTTCTGCTGCAGCAGCTTCCTCACCACCTTCGGGTGCTTCAGCAGCGGGGGTCGAGCCGCCACAAGCGATAGCGAGAGCAGCAAAGGTAACAGCGAGAGCGGTGTTGCGAATGATCATTTTCGTATTTCTCCGTACTTGGTTGAAGCCGAGCCAGCCGAACTTGCCCCAGGCGTTGCCTGAAAAATTGCAGAATCCGACAGCTGAGTGAATTCAACTCAGCATTCCCAGCCACTTGATGACGCGCCTGCTAACAAATTCGGCTCAGGGAGTCAGGGTGTTTTTTGTTCGGAAACGGGGTAGAAACAATATAAGTGTTTGAAATGAAACAGAAAATGGAAGGTTATGAAAATGGCAGCTGGGTGCTTATTTTCTTCTTCGCGGCTTGTTGCCCTCCTCATCGAGGTGTCTTTCGGGGCCCAGCTCCGGCCCGTCGACTGACTCAAATTGAGATCGTGCACGACTTTTGAGCCGATTTCATCCGGCAGTGCGTCTATCATTGGTGGCCTTGCCCATCCGTTCTTATCCCCCGAAGCAGCGCGGTTTGACGCTGGTTCACTCCCGCCAATCAAGAGTGGAGAGTTGGGATACCGATCCGGAGGGTAGAACGAGCCCCGATGAATTGAAGAGCGAGGCTCGGCTGACGTCCGAGTCCTCCTCTGTGTCGGCGTCGGATGCGCCCGCCGCGCCCCCCGCCTCTACAAGTGCGCTCCTGAAAGCGAGTGTGCCTCCGTCTTCAAGGCGGGCGGAGCTATCAGATGCAGAGCTCGTCGCTCTGAGTCGAGTGGGCGAGTCGGCGGCTTTTGAGCAACTCTACAGGCGGCACGTTTCTTATGCGCTTTCTCTAGCCGTGCGCGTTCAGGGGCACCCGGGTGATGTTGAGGACATCGTTCACGACGCCTTTCTCAAGGTGCACGACAGACTCAAGGATTTGCGTGCGGATGCCTCCTTTCGACCTTGGCTGGCCGCCATCGTCGTGAGTTTGGTCCGGACGCGTTTGCGCCGGAGACGTATGCTTTCGGTGCTCGGTCTAATGCAGAACGAGCCGGTGGATCTTGATGCGCTCATCAATGGGGATGCAGGACCAGAGGTGCGGGCTCAACTCGCGCAGGTTTATTCGGTGTTGAGCGGGGTGCCTGTCGATCAGCGTATTTGTTGGACGCTGCGTTATATTGAGGGACGCAAGCTCGAAGAAGTGGCTCAGCTTGCGGACTGTTCGCTGGCGACCGCAAAGCGTCGGATTGCCGCTGTGCAAGAACGCCTCTGTCAGGGCGAAGGGGCATCTTCTGATGAGGCCCCGGCTGATTCGGTTGAACAGAATGATGAGTCTGACGGCTCTGCTCCCGTTTCGGCACGGCGGGGAAGGGGTGAGCCGTGAGCTGTTACAACGACGAAGGGGCCACCTCGAGGCGGTCTTCTTCAAAGTGGGCACAGCACCTGAGGAGTGTTGATGATTCGCAGATGGTGGACCGCACTTGGCAACGCCTGAGTCAGTCGACGTCCCAGAGCGCGTTTTCCAGGCGCAAAGCGCCGGCTCTTCGTGTGTTGGGATCGGTGGCGTTGCTTTGCGCGGGGATGCTGATGGGTGTTTACGTAGAGCGCCAGAATCAAAATCCCGAGGCGATTGTTTTGCGTTCGGAGCAATGGGCTCCACAGGCATGGGCCGGCGAAGAGCCCGACGAGTTAAGACCCGAACTTCAAGCTCCCCAGAGCGCTCCCCAACAGCCGCAGCGGCAGGATGAGAAGCGTGTGACCCCTCTTCGTCAGCGTAGGCCGATCGTGAATCGACGAGCGTCTGCGCCAGGTGCTAGCGCATCTTCGGCGACCGAGGTGACCGTGGAAGAAACGCCCGTCGAGGAAGAAGTTGTGGTCGCTCCGGCCAAATCGGCTTGGATGGTCTTGGCCGAGCGGGGCGATTTCTCGGGAGCCTTTCAGGAGCTTGACGTGGCGGGCGGGTTTGATCAGGCCCTGCTTGCGGCTGGTCCGGACGAGTTGATGATTCTCGCCGACGTGGCGCGCTCAGTGAGTCGTCCCGGTCGAGCCATTCAGGCCCTTCGCATCGTGCTGGATCAGTATCGAGACAATGAAAACGCCCCCCTGGCGGCCATGATGTTGGGCAACTTGCTGAGTCGTGCCGGAGACGTTTCTGGGGCCGCGAAGGCCTTTGCCCTCAATCGTCGCTTGTCACCGGGCGGGGACTTTGCTGAAGATGCGTTGGTCCGGGAGTTCGATATGGCTGTTGTTGCCAAGAACATCTCGGCAGCGGAGCGGCTTCGAGCCCAATATGAAAGAGAGTATCCAGACGGTAGACACAGAGACGCCTTGCAAGGCGACCTGGATCGACTGGTTACTGAGTTGGCTCCGACCGCTCGCTCCAGTTCCTACGACGCCGCGGTCGACGACGACGAGAGCGATGACCAGGAAGATGCCGCCGAAGAAGAAAGTGAAATCGATCTTCTTCCTTCATCTCGAGGCTTGGACACCTCTGCTGCGAACTCTTCGCCGCCATCTGAGGCGCCGTCGGGCGAACCTCAGCACGGGGGCGTTCAAGAGGACGCCCCGGTCGACTAGTTTTTCTGCCCGAGGACTCGGACTCCGCTCGGCTGCCGTCCTCTTTGCATTTGTGTTCTTCGTCCCGGCGACGAGCCTCGCGCGCGCCCACGATTGGTATCTCCAAATGGAGGCCGAAGGCGTCGATGAGCGCGTGGTTAGGCAATCGATTGCTCTCGAAATCGCCGAGATTGAGATCCCGAACGACCCCTTGCGCGGCGAGCAACAAGATGAAGCCTCTTTGCACATCGAAGTCGAGAAAAGCGAAAACAAGATCTCGGTAGCGCTATGGGATCGGGGCGAATATGCCGGGCGCCGCTCGATTTCGACTTCTGGCCCGGGAAGGCTGATTGCTCGTCGTATCGGCCTGGCGGTGGCTGAGCTGGCCCGGGATTTGCGCGACCGACGCGAGCGCGCCGAGAGACGAATGAATCAAGAGCAGCGTTTCGCCGAACGCCGCGCGCTCATGAGCGTCTACCGAGCGAAACAGCGTGCTCTGGGGATGAAGGTTGGGCTGCGTGGAGAGGCTTTGACCCAGGGGGCCTTTTTGATGGGTCCTCATGCCGGTGTGGAGTTCAACGGTGAGTTTCCGCTTCGACTTTCGGCCGGACTGGGTTGGTCTACTGGATGGGTTTCGGCCTTGAGACGAGAGTCGGCTGACCGACACTCACCGCCGTGGTCCAAGTGGCAACTCGAGTGGGGAGCTGACTGGGTCGTGCAACCCGAGCTCGACACTCAATGGTCGCTTGGCCTTCATGCGGGTGCTTCAATTGTGCACGTCGGTTCGGGGGCAGAACTCGATCAGATCGAGCGTCAACGCGAATCCTACAGTGCGCAATTGGGCATACGTTTGGCCTGGGCCCGGCAGCACGAATTGGGAGTTTGGCCTCGCTTGGAAGTCGAGCTGGGGCGAGTTCTGCGCCCCCTTCCCGTCGACTACGCTAACCATCATCGGCGTTTGGGCGGGTTTTATGTCTCTTTGGGGATCTCGGCGCTGCGATTTCGCTAGTGCTGCGACCGTTTCAATTTGAGGGCTTCTTGGTCTGTCAGCGTTGAGAGACGGCTCGGTTTTCAGGAAGGGTCGCGGCACAAATGGGAAGAGAAAGCCGGCGAGTGCGCCATCATCCATGCGCGCTTCAGGCTGTTGGCTTCGTTCCGGATTGGATCAGTCGAGCCTTGAGCTCGCGGGTGGCGTTGCGCGTGCGTCCATCGATCTCGAAGAGATCGCCCTTTTTTACGCAGTTGCGCACCTTCAACTGAAACTCGACCGCAAGATCAGCTACCTTGCCTCGAACGGTGGCCCCCGGTGGGGCGGGCAGGGGGCTCTTGATAGTCGTCTTGTCCCCATCGCTTTGAAGGAGAAACGCCTGCTCTCCGCTAGGGAGTGTGATGATGAGCTCTGCGTTTTCACTCATGATGATCGACCCCGGTTTATGGCAGCGCGTGCCTCGCGCTCTTCGGTTCGTTGTTTGATCGTCTCGCGCTTGTCGTGCTGCTTCTTGCCTCGGGCCAGAGCGATTTCGAGTTTGGCACGGCCCTGCTTGTAGTAAATCTTGGTGGGGATGGCCGTCATCCCGTCCCGTTCGATTGCGGCTCGGATGCGGTCGAGCTCGCGGCGATGCAGGAGGAGTTTTCGGGGGCGCACTTCGGTGTGTCCGAAGGCCGCATGTTTCATCTGAGCGATGCGCATCTGCCGGACCCAGGCTTCTCCTTGTCGGTCGACATCGATGAAGGCCTCGTTGATGCCCGGCGAGGTTTCTCTCAAAGATCGGGCTTCGCTGCCGATGAGCACCAAGCCTGCTTCGAATTTGTCACCCAGCTCATAATCGAAGCGGGCGCGTCGATTGGTCGCAAGGACGTTTCCTTCCTTGCCCTTCTTTGACTTCTTACCGCCCTTAGCCATGTGCCTTCCTCAACTGCGCTATCGCTTGCCGCCCTGCGCTTTTGGAGAAAACGAACGCGGCAACTTGGCGCAAGGGGCTTACACGATCCCCGAGGCCGGTGCCAGTCGCGTTGATGGTGAAACCTTCCCAAGCCTTTGGTTTTTGGGACTTTGCTTTTTCGTCGCTCACGACAATGCTTCGCCCATGCTCGATGCACTTCTTCGGGGAGCCCGGACGCACAACCTCAAAGACGTTGACCTCGACGTCCGGCCCGGCGAGCTGTTGGTTCTGACCGGCGTGTCGGGGGCAGGGAAGAGCTCGCTCGCTTTGGACACCTTGTATGCCGAAGGTCAACGGCGTTTCGTCGAGAGCTTTAGCCCCTATGCTCGTCAGTTTCTTGAGCGTTTGGAACGTCCTCCAGTAGATTCTCTTGCCCCAGTGGGGGCCGGTATAAGTGTGGACCGCAGCGCTCCCGTCAAGAGTTCCCGTTCGACCGTGGCGACCATGGCGGATCTAGAAAGCTATCTGGCAGGACTCTTCGCTCAGGAGTCTGTTCCCCATTGCCCGGAGCATCATGAGCCGGCTCACTTTGTCGACCTGAAAGAAGCTGAGTCGCGTCTACTCGCGCGCTTCTCTGGCGATGATGTCATTGTGACTTATCGCACATTTGTACAAGAGCCTGACGAGTTTTTGACCTTGCGCCAAGAGCTCCTGCAGGCGGGTTATCGACGCGTCATTTGCGGTAAGAAGCTCTATGATTGGGACGAGTTGCGTCCTTCGGTCGCCACCAAGGCGGGGCGGCTCTATGTCGTCTTAGACCGGCTCAAAGTGCGGCCCGAGCAGGGCGGACGTCTGCGCGAGGCTCTCGAGACTGCTTTCGAGAAGAGTCGCGGCGTTCTGACGCCCGGGCAAGCCTGGGTTTTCGGGCGCAGGCTCGAGGTGGACCCCTACTGCGTTCGTCATGGTCTGACGTGCCCGACTTGCGCGCGAGAACTGCTCCCGCCGCGACCGGGATATTTTTCTTACGAGTCCCCTCTGGGCGCATGCGAGAACTGTCGAGGTTTTGGTCGCATCATGGGTATCGACCTGGACAAGGTCATCCCTGATGATCGGCTTTCTTTGGCCGAAGGGGCGATTCGACCTTGGCGGGGCCCCAAGGCTGAGTGGGAGCGCAAACAGCTTCGTCAGTTTTGCAAAGATGAGGGAATCGACGAGACGAAGCCTTACGGAAAGTTGAGCCGTGCCCATCAAGAGGCGGTGATTTTGGGGCAGGGTAAGAGAGGGCGAAAGAACTACTGGGGCGTGACCCAATGGTTTTCGTGGCTCGAGACCAAAGCTTATAAAATGCACGTGCGGGTGATGTTGTCCCGTTACCGCAGCTATGATTTGTGTCCGGTTTGCGAGGGAACTCGACTGACCGAGCAGAGTCGCTGGTACAAGCTGGATCAGCTTGACCTCGGTCAGTGGCATCGCCTGGAGATCAGCGAACTACGACAGCGACTCGATCGCCTTACCTGTTGGACACCCCAAGGACGCATCTTGCATCGCGAATTGAGTTCGCGAGTCCAGTACTTGGAGCAGGTGGGGCTCGGGTATCTGACTCTCGACCGCCAGGCGCGCACGCTCTCGGGAGGCGAATCTCAACGGGTTACTCTTACCGCGGCTCTAGGAACTTCGCTCCATAACGCGCTTTTCGTGCTCGATGAGCCGACCGTTGGGCTCCATCCCACCGATATTGCTCCTCTGTGTCGGTTGATGCGGCAGCTCACCGATCGTGGCAATGCCGTGATCGTCATCGAGCATGAGCCGCTCGTGATGGCAGCCGCTGACCGCATCGTGGAGCTGGGTCCAGGGGCGGGAGAGCACGGCGGAAGCCTCGTCTTCGACGGTGGTGTGGCCGATGCCCGTAAAAACAAGACCGCCACTTCACGTGCTTTTGCTTCGCCACGGACCAAATCACTTGGGCACGAGGTGGATGGCCAAAAGGGCGCCTATCTTGAACTCAAGGGTGCGAGTGCCTTCAACCTCAAGCAGGTCGATGTTCGCTTTCCATTGGGGCAGCTCGTTGCCGTTACCGGTCCGAGTGGCTCTGGAAAGAGTACTTTGCTTGTCGACACTCTGTACCGAAGGCTGGCGCGTGAACTGCGCGTTTCGGATATCGAGCGCCCCGCGCCCCACACGTCCTTATCCGGGTTTGAGCATGTGAGTACCTTGGAGTTGGTCGACCAATCTCCCCTCGGTCGCACCTCGCGGGGCAACCCCGCGACCTACACCAAAGCATGGGATACGGTTCGCAAGTTGTTTGCTGCCCAGCCGGAGGCCGAGGCGCTCGGTTACACGGCTTCGCACTTTTCTTTCAATGTGGCTGGCGGACGTTGCGAAACCTGCGCAGGGGAAGGCCACGAAACCGTAGAGATGCAGTTTCTGGCTGATGTGTCTTTGGTTTGTCCGGTGTGTTCTGGCCGTCGCTTCAAGGACGAAATTCTCGGGGTTCTCTATCGGGGGCGTTCGATCGCCGATGTCCTGGAGCTGACGGTCGAAGAAGCGCTGCGTGTTTTTGATGATTCGGCTCCTGTGCGACGTGCTCTGGCCCCCCTTGTGACCTTGGGGCTTTCCTACTTGCGCTTGGGGCAACCGCTGTCGACTCTCTCGGGGGGCGAAGCGCAGCGCATCAAGTTGGCTCGGGCACTTGCTTCGCCCAAACCGGGCGCGGTCTACGTCTTGGACGAACCGAGTGCGGGGCTGCACAAGGATGAGATCGACCTCTTGCTTGAGGCCTTGTCCATCTTGGTGCGTTCGGGGGGAAGCGTTCTTGTGGTGGATCACGATTTGAATCTCATTGGTGCCGCGGACCATGTGATCGAGTTGGGGCCTTCCGGCGGAGAGGGGGGCGGGCAGCTGGTATTTTTCGGCTCGGTGCAGGAGCTGCTTGTGGCGGATACGGCGACGGGTCGTGCTTTGAAGACCTCCCAGCAGGTGCCGCGTACCCAGCGCCGCAAAGCGAGCCAGAAGTCGACCCGGGCTCGGGCGACCCTGTCCGTCCAAGGGGCTCGTGAGCATACTTTGCGGGATATCTCGGTCGAAATTCCCCACAACCAGATGACTCTCGTGACGGGGCCGAGTGGGTCGGGGAAGAGCACCTTAGCTTTCGACGTCGTGTTTGCCGAGGGACAGCGGCGCTTTCTCGAAACCCTGACTCCCTATGCGCGGCGTTTTCTCCCAACCCTGCCTCGGCCCCATGTCGACCGGGTGGACGGCGTGCCACCTTCGATTGCCCTTGAGCAGCGCACGACTCGTATGGGGGCGCGTTCGACCGTGGCCACAGTGACCGAAGTCGCTCATTACCTACGTCTTGCTTTTGCCAAGTTGGGGGTCGCTCACTGCCCGAGCCATGACGCTCCGATTCAGACTCAAACCGCAGAGCAAATCCTCGCGAAGGCACGGCGTCGAAAAGGAAAGGGGCAGTTGCTCGCTCCGGTGGTGGTCGGGCGCAAAGGAAGTTACGCCGAGTTACTGGCGGCAGGAGAACGAGCAGGGATTTTGATTGCGGTTGTCGATGGCAAGAGCGTTTCCACCCAAGCGCCCCCCCGGCTTGCGAAAACACGGGAACACAACATCGACTTCGTGCTGGCCGACGATGTTTCCTTTCAGAAACTCGACCTGGAAACCGTACGTGGGGCTTTGCGTTGGGGGCGCGGGAGCATCAAGTTGAGTGCCGACGGTCAACCAGGCAACACGGACGTGATTTCTGTAGGTGGGGTGTGCCCACATTGCGATTTTTCGATGTTGGAGATGGACCCTCGATTCTTCTCTTTTAACACCTTGCAGGGGCAGTGCTCACGTTGTGAAGGCACGGGTTATCTTCCTGAGCCGAAACGTCGCGGAGCCAAAAAGTCAGATGGGCCTCGCAAGATCTGTACGTCCTGCGAGGGAACACGCCTGAGCCCTTTTTCGAGAAAGGTGCAGTTTTTGGGTCATACCTACCCTCAGTTGACACAGCTTTGCGTGAGCGAACTGCTCGACGTGGTGGGGCAAATGCGGGTTGAGCCAAGCAAGCAGGCGATCTTCTCACCCATCCTGTCTGAGCTTCAGCGCCGGCTTCAGTTCTTGAATGAAGTCGGACTTCACTATTTGAGTCTCGACCGAGACGCCTCGACCTTGTCGGGAGGAGAGCTCCAACGATTGCGTTTGGCGGCTCAGCTTGGGTCAGGACTTTCGGGGGCGCTCTATGTGCTCGACGAGCCTACGATTGGTTTACATCCCCGCGACACGTCTCGGCTGCTTTCGAACCTCAGGGCGCTGGTGGATACCGGAAGTACCGTCGTACTCGTGGAGCACGATGAGGATGCCATCCGAGCCGCCGACTACGTGATTGATATGGGTCCTGGCGGTGGGTCTCTGGGAGGCCAGGTGATCGCCGCTGGTCCTCCCGAGCAGGTGCTCAGCCACAAAGGCTCGGTGACGGCGCGCGCGCTGTCGAGCCCGAGGTACAAGCGTGAGAAGCGAGTTCTGGAGACGGAGAGTGCGATGATGTCGATGGCGGGAGCCCGCGCCCATAACCTCAAGGGAGACGAAGTGCGCTTTCCCGAGGGTGCTCTGAGCGTCGTCGTCGGAGTGAGTGGTTCGGGAAAGAGTACTTTGGTGCGCTCCGAGCTTTTGCCTCGTATTGGACAGCTTCTGGGAAGCAAAAAAAGCTCAGGCACGGTCCAAGGCTGTAAGTTGGCGGGGTTTTCGTCGATCCGACGCGCCATTGCGGTGGATCAGTCGCCGATTGGCCGAACGCCGCGCAGTATTCCGGCAACCTTTTTGGGCATTTTTGGTCAAATCCGGGCTTTATTTGCCAAGACGCCGCAGGCCATGGTGCGGGGATTTTCGCCCGCTCGGTTTTCGTTCAATACCGGAGCCGGGGGGAGATGTGGCACCTGCGAGGGGCAGGGGGTGCTCAGTCATGAGATGAGTTTCTTGCCCGACGTGGTGACCGTTTGCCCCGCTTGTGATGGCCAGCGCTTTGAGGAACGCACGCTCGAAGTGCAGTACCTAGGTCGAACCATTGGTGAAATCTTAGCTCTCTCCGCGCAGGAAGCCGTCGAGGTGTTTTCGGCTCATCCGAAAATTTGTGCGCCTCTTCGGGTGATGTGCGATTTGGGAGCCGGCTATATCACTCTCGGCCAAGGATCTCATACGCTTTCGGGAGGTGAGGCCCAGCGCCTCAAGTTGGCCTCAGAATTAGCCGCCGGGGTTCGGCACGAAAAGACACTCTACGTTCTCGATGAGCCTACGACGGGACTCCATCTGGCCGATGTTGATCGCCTCGTTTCCGTGCTGGGTCGTTTGGTGGACCGAGGAGATAGTTTGCTGGTGATCGAACACCATCCGGATGTCATCCGAGCAGCGGATTGGGTCATCGAGTTGGGACCAGAGGGTGGGCCTCAAGGTGGAAGCATCGTCTACCAGGGAGACTTCGCAGGCCTCAAAAAAACGCGGACTCAAACAGCTCGAATCTTTCGTTGACTTGCGGGATTAGGCTCGGTTTCGGCCGAGCCACGGTGTTTCGTTTGCGTTCCGCAACTGGTTTTCTCGGCGGCCCAAGACGAAGAGAAAGTCACTTAGGCGGTTGAGGTATTTCACCACGAAGGGGCGTTGATCTTCTAGGAAAAGAACGAGCCGTTCGGCTCGGCGAGCTACGGTGCGCGCCAGGTGAAGTTGGGCGGCGGCCGGGGTCCCGCCGGAAAGTATGAAGTTGCGTAGGGGCTCGAGGTGACTTTCGTGTTCGTCGATGGATGATTCCATCCATTCGATGCTGGTTTCGTCGAGGAGTTTCATCTTGAGACGACCGAGTTGGCCCGGAGCGCAAGCGACCTCGGCTCCCAGGACGAAGAGCTCATCCTGAAGGCGCAAAAGGGTATCTGCGAGGTCAGGGTGCACCGACTGAGCGCGGACGACACCTAGGACGGCGCCCAGCTCGTCGATGGTTCCGTAGGCGTCCACACGCGGGTGGTTCTTCATGACTCGGGCTCCGCCAAAAAGCCCCGTCTTTCCCTCGTCGCCGGTGCGTGTGTAGATCTTCATGCTCCGCACCTTACATTGGCCAGCAAGTCGCTCAAACGAGCAAAGAAGCGCGCCTATGGGGAGTTAGGTTTGTCGGCCACTTCTGATTCTGGCAGGAGGCTGACCGTGGCGTAGGTGCCTGCGATGGTGTCAGGTGCTTCCTCGCTGTCTTCGGGGGGAAGGAGGGAGGCGCTGAGCAGTTCGGCGGCGGCTCGTCCGCACCCCTCGACCCAGTGTGCTCGATCGAGTTGGGTCATGTCGATGATCTTTGCGCCGAATCCGGGGGGCACAGTTGCCGTCCCGTGAGGTCCAAAGGGACGGCGCCAGGCAATCTGCCCGGTGAGGCGGACGCGCAACGAGGACTTGGGTGGGGTGAGTTCTATCCAGATAATATCGTCGCTGGGGGGAGCCAAGGTGCGAACATAGATGCCTCCCTCGCTCACGTTGTAGGAAAACCCGAGTTCGTCCTCCTCGCGTCCGGCTCCGCGAAAACGAACGGTGGTGCCGTGCAGGATACGAGGGCTCGCGCGTTTGTTGTTGGAAAGACCCATGCCGGAGCTCAGCTCGTTGGCCAAAAAGACGACGTTTTCGGGAGGATCCGAGGCATCGGTCACGCGGGCCAAAGGGGTGCGGGCCAGGGCGATCGACAGCTCGCTGTGTCGTCGCGGTTCAGTGGATACAATGAATTTGGCGATGGACCCGGCCTCGGTGGCTTGGCGAATGAGCGCGATGGGATCCTCACAGAGCTCGGTGCACACCACGACCAAGGACACTTGCTGCTCCAGGGAGAAGGTCTGAGCATCTTCCCTGGTTACTGCAAATCGTACATCGTAGCCGGCGTTGAAGAGCGCCCGCGCTGTGGCGACGCGACGACTTTGGTCGAGCTCGGCGATGACAGCCGTACCACGGGGTGCCGGCTCTTCGCCTTTTTTCGCGCGGGCCAGGGCTCGAAGCCGGGTGGTCAGAGGCCAGGCTTCGCGGGGGGAAACCACATCGTCGGCTCCCCAACTGTAGGCACCAGCGAAGTCCAAGTCGCTCGGCTGACGAGCTAGCGCCAAAATGGGAAGTTGGCGATGTTTGCTTTGGGCGCGGGTTTCCAGTGCCAACCCCGCTTGATTGGCGCCATCACCTAACAATATGGCTCCGACCTCATGGGCATCGAGCCATCGTGCCGCTTCTTGATTGGATGCGGTGGTAAAGAGTTTGACGGCGGACGCTTCGGCGGCTTCGGCCAAACTTGACTCTTCGTTGGGGTCGAAGGAACCGAAGGCCAACATTTCGGTACAGGCTACCATTGCGTCTATAAAACGGCCGCCGGGCAGTCATCTTCAGCTATTGCAGTGAGATTGGGCGCGGGAGCCGGGAGGCGTGGCCGGCTGCAAGGCTTCAGGGGCTTTCGGGGGTAGTCTCGTCCTTCGTCTTCTGACCCGCCTTCGTATCAGCCGGGCGTAAGAGACGGGAACGCCACCCAGGGAGGGTTTCTTCCCCGAGCAGTTCGTTCAAAGGGGCTTGAGTGAGTCGATAGACGTTTTCTGCGAGTTGAGCTGAGTCGTATCTTACTTGCGTGCGACATCGATTCAGCGGCATCCCCGCCGACTCGGCATCGGATTCGGCTTGGCAGTTCACGACCGGCGCGTGTTGCGGAAACCCCAGGCCCACCGCGCGCATCTCGCGGGTATCGAGGACTTGGGTCATCCAGCTCGATAGCGCGGAGGCACTGTTTTCGGGCCAGAGACCGCGACCCACCAGTTGAACTTCGAGTTGGTCGAAAACGGGGGTCACAGTGGCGAGGCCGGAGGCGAAGGACTGGCTGACGGCGTCGGTCGCCCCGGGGAAGGGTCCGACGAGCACTGCCCTAAGCGGCGCGTAGGGTTCGATTTCTGAAAGAGGCGCTACAAATCGAGTCTTCAGGGCGCTTGTGGCTTTGAGACGGCCGGCTGCGTAGGCCTGTACGATGCGGACCAAGCCGATGTCACCTTCGGCGATCGCGATGAAGTCACCCTTTCGATGAAAGAGCGCCTGGGGGACGCCGTCGACGAGTCCGACGAGCAATTGAGCGTTTTCGTCTTTGAATTCGGTACTTTCGATCGAGGACGAGCGCTCGGTAAATGCTCGCTCCACCATCATCCCGTTTTGCGCCGCGTCGAGCAGGAGCAAGGTACCTAGGGGATATCCTGCGATCCAAAGGTCCTCGACTTGTTTGAGCTTCAAGCCGCTGGCTCTTTCGAAGGCGGCTATGCGTTCGCCCTTGAAAACACGACGCCAATCCTGCCTCAGCGCGGTGTTTTCCCACAGTTGGCGCGGGCGCAGCTCGACCGCAAAGACGAGTCCGGGCGCCGGAATGAGTTCATGCAGCGGGATGCGCTTTTGTGCGACCGGCTTGGCTTGCGAGGGATCAACGGCATGGGGTGGTGGACTTCCCGGGCGACAAGCGGCCAGGAAGCACGCGCACGCCAATCCAAGCGTGAAGGAAAGGAATCGCATGACAGCCAGTTGGTCGATGGCAGAAGAGGCGCGGGCGTTATTCGCCGCCGTCCGAACCGGCATTCGGCTCGTCTTGATCGTCGCCTTCGTCTTCCTTGAGCTCTCCGTGAACACGGCTTCGATCGACTAACTCCTTGAGTTCTTTGCCGACTTTAAAAAAGGGAAGGCGTTTGGCCGAGACGGGGACTGGGTTTCCTGTGCGCGGATTGCGGCCCGCATAGGGTTTGTAGGGGCGAACGGAGAAGCTTCCGAATCCGCGAATTTCGATGCCGTCTCCCTGCTGCAATGCCTCAGTCATGGCGTCGAAGATACAGTTGACGACCATTTCGGCGCGCGCTTTGGTCAGCTCGCCCCGGGCGGCAATAGCTTCTATGAGCTCGCTCTTTGTCATATTCGGCGGACCTCCCTCCTTGCGCTGATTGGATCGTTCGTTGTAACCGTTTGATTGTCAACGGCTTTTTGCCCCGGGCGCCGTCCAGGTGCGTTGGGAAGCGGCTGACTTCGTTTGGGTGTGCGGTCTTCATCTCCCTCATCCAGGAAAAAATAGCTGGCTTTGCCGTCCTCTCTGCTATCGGAGCCGCTCGGCCTAGCTGTTCGGCGATGGATGGAAAATGTGGGAGTTTCGCGGACACTTACCCCCTCTACACCTGCTCACAAATCCAGCATCTCTTCAAGGTATGCTCATTTCTAGTCGGTCGAGGTGGGTGAATGTTCCAAAGGATCTCAGTGGCACGCTCCATGTCGGACTATCGGGGGCTTGACCCAAGGCAACGGCCCGACAGGGGTGGGATGTGGCCTTTTCGTTGACGATCCAGGCGACAACAGTACGTCCACGGAGGGGAGAAGGAAGTTCGACGGTAAGTCGAGCTTCCTTAGGATCGAGTTGATGGATGCGTAAGGCGCGGCCGCGCGACACGCACGAAAAGGGAAGGTGCTCGGGGTGGACCCACGCGTGCTGCACGTCAAGCGCCGGATAATCAAACTCACTTTCAACTCGAAACGTTTGAGACGAGGGAGGTGCCCACTCTTTGAGACCATCGGACTCGTCGAAGGTGTAGGCCTGCGCTCCGGGGTGGGAGGCGACGACAAGGGCTTCGCGAAGATCATGGGTTCGTCGCGCCGCCGTTACATGAGTCGAACGTGCCGTCGCCAGGTTGAAGTGATGGGCGCTGGAGACGAAGAGGATGGACGGTGGACGGCCTGGGGGAGCTTCGATCTGATCGAAGGCTTCCAAGAGCGGGCGCGATGATGGGCCAAAATGCATCGAGGCGAGTTGCTCATGCGCGTAGTTTGCATGGAGCGCAAATCCTGCGAGGCAGGCGGAAAAGCCCCAAGAAACGACTCGAAAACGGACTAAGGCTGCAGCAAGGAAACAGTGCCAGAGAGGAATGAGTTCGCTGAAGAAGCGGGCTCCCCCACCAGGATAACTGCCGTTGAAATAGAAGAGCCCGTATCCCAGGGGTAGGGTCACCAGGACGAGCAGAACCGGCAGGGCACGCACTTTGCGCCGCTGTCTCCATGCCCAGTAGCCGCCCAAGAGGGCGAGGGGCTCGAAGTGAGCGATATCCATCAGGTGCCAATGCAAACGGTGCAGGGTATTGAGTGCCATCCACTTGGTGGACAGGCCTGTCCCACCCTGCTGGGAGACGACGTCACCGTGCTCGTAGTGACAACCACTGCCCCATCCCAGAGAAAAACAGCCGGGAGGTCCGTCGGCTCGCCTATAGTAGTAGCTCTGCGGTGATTCCCAGAAGCTGTCTGTGACGAAGTTGTGGTGGCTGAGTAGTAGGAGCAATCCGGGGACCATGCCGAGCAACAGAAGAAGCGGCGGAAGGATCAGGTGTTTGCTTGAGACGGGTGTCCGAGGCCCTCCGAGCCAGGCTCGCCAAACAAGAGGAATGGTGCAAGCGATCGTGAGCAACAAGCCAGTGAGCTGTCGTGTGCTGATCAATAGACCGAGACTCAGCCCTAGCCGCAGGAGCGCTCTTCTGCGCTTCTGGTCGGTGGTGGTGGATCGGCTCAAAGAAACTGCCTCACACAGCGCGAGGAGAGCCAGGAGAGTCGACCAGCCGTGAGACATGGTCTCGGCTGTATGGTAGCGCAAGCAGGCATTGACCGCGCAAAAGGTGGCCGCAACAAGAGCTGTCTTCTTGTGCCCGAACAGCAAATACCCCAGTCGGAAGGTCGCCAGCACCAAAAGGGCAGCGATGAGAGGGCCCACCCACTCGAAGTGACCGAGGCGCACTCCGATGGAAAGGAGAGCTGGATAACCTGGCGGGAAGATCCCTGTGATGACGTGAGGGTCCTGTTCGGTCGAGAGCAAGAAGCGTCCTCGAAAGCTGGCGCTTGGGCCTTCGGTTTTCAGACCGAAGCTGCCTTCCGCAAGTGTTCGTGCCTGAAATAGGTAAGTGGTTGCGTCAATCAGCCGCGGCTGTCCCTCTAGGTAGTGGTGGAAGTAAGCGACGGAGAGTGCCCCCCCAAAAAGACTGAGCGCCAAGAGCAGACCCCACAGTTGGGACTGGGAAAATCGCCGGGGCAGTCGCAAGAGTAAGCAGAGACCGGCGAGAACCAGACAACCCAAAGTAAGAGGATCGTGAGGCCAGCCCAGGGCGAACATAGGTTGTTCGCCAGAGCCAATCATGGACCGAGCTTGGCTTTCTGGTTTTGCTCTTCCAGTACAAAGAGGTGATAGAGGATGACCTCTCCTTCGACCGGTTTGAGGAAGAAGCGATTTTTTTCACCGAGCGAAGGCAAGGGAACACTGTGTTCTTCCCAATGATCGGCCGACTCGATTTCGATCGTGGCGATGAGCCCGTCTTGGCTATGAAGTTCGAGTCGGGCGGGACGAGCAGGGGCCGTTCGGATGAGCAGGGTACGCTGAGCAGGGGCCGTGTTTTTTGCGACGGAAAAGCCCAAGCTCATATGGGTGGAGATGAGTCGCCCCGCGTCCCACAGATCGGTCTTGGGGTTGCGCGCATCGGGCAACAACTTCATGGAGACATAACCCTGAGCTGGTCTATCCCAACTGACATCGTGAGCGCGCTCACTGATGACATCGGCGATATCGATCGTGTCTACAATTTTTTGAGTGGGGGTAAGCTTGATTGGTTCGCCACTGTGGAGGATCGGTGCCCAACGCGGCGCGTAGATGACTTTGCTCGCCCCCCCGCAAATGACGTTGCCCCGTACAGGAAAATCGTCCACCACCCGACCAAACCAGAGCACGAAGTCGCCCCACCACGAGGGATACAGAGCCATTACGTCCGGTAGATCTGAGGCGGGAACATATTGGAGGAGTTCGATTGCGGCCCCCACCCCTTGGCGACTAGCGCCGGCGATCGGAAGCCGCCCATAGCCGCCCAGGCCGATCAAGTCGAAGGCTGGCAATCCTGAAGCATAGGGGAGAGCTCCGGCGTCGCTGAGCAGTATGCGATGGAGTCGCGGTTTCGCCTTGCGCAAAGCGCTACCTGCTCGGACATGCTGTTCGAGAATGTTCCGCGAGGCGCGTCCAAAGAACCAGACTTGATCGCGGAAGCGCGGGACCTGACCAATGTAAAACAGCGATAAAGCCAAGGTGATGGCGGCCACCACATTGAGTCTGAGCCAAAGTGGTCGCGATCGAGGGGCGGCTTTGGCGCGGGTCAAGGCCCAGTTCAGGGTTGCTCCGACGCCCAACGCCACGGCGAGCAGTAACCAGGCGACCGCTGGCATGGTGTAACGCTCGTTTTGCCAACGGACCTGCCCATTGAGGCCCACCAACGCGATCCAGAGTACGATGCTGATCCACAGCAGTGCTCCTGCTCGGCGTGTGGCCTTGAAAACCAGAGAAAGCAAGGCGAGGGGCCACAGTAAGAAGCCAGATCCGACGATGCCGAAAATCGGGGCGCCGAAGTGATAGTCGGATAGGCGTAAGAACTGATATTTGACGAAGAACCACCAAGAGTCGCGTACTTGTTCGCTTGTCATGTAGGGGTGGTGCATTTCGAGCTTGGCTAGGGCACCAGCTGCCGCACTACTGCCCGTCAAAACATGATTGGTAATCATGTGCGAAAGCACCACGGCTGCGCCTGGAAGCCCAATCAACAGAGTGCCAAAGATGGCGGCTTGCACTTGCCCTGCTCGCCACCAGGCCGCCGCACACCAAAGGCCAAAAACCAAAACGAGAGGGGCTGCTTCGGGACGTGATGCGACGAGCAGGGCGCAGGAAAACCCGAGCAGAAGTGCGAAACCGCGGGTCGCGGTGCCTTGCTCGATCTGGTCAAGCAGTTCGTCCCACAGAACATAACAAAGCCCCCAGAAGCCCAGGAACATCGCGACTTCCATGCCGCTAAACAAAGTCCAGTTGAGGGCTCCTACGGCGAGAAAAATAGGGGGCGCCAAGAGGGCCGTCCAGGCTGAGAGTCGCCGATACATGCGTTGAGCTGCCAGCAGAGTGGCAAAGGTTCCTACGCAGGCGATGATCGCGGCCCAGTGCATCAAGTCGAGCTGGTTGAACCCGGCAAGGTAGCCGATGGCCAGAACAAAGGGGTAGAGCAGACTTGTTCCGCCGCTCGAATAACCATTGCCAGCGATCCATTCGAAAGGGTGACCCTGGGCTGTGGCTCTTGCGAAATCGAAATGAATGAAAACGTCGTCGAGCGGGGCCGACCAAGTTCCCGAACCGGCGCCCTGAGTGATGGCGGGGTAGCGACTCGGATCGAACCACAGCATGACCTGTTCGGTTTGCATCTTGAGGGAGCCGTAAAAGAGCCGAGCATTGGCCAGAACAAGAACAGCCGCCCCAAGGATGTAGAGCTGCTGCAGAGTCAGACCAGCCGAAAGCAGCGCAAGAAAGCTGGGCCGCTGGGGCTTTTCGTCCTTGTCCTTAGGCATGGGGCGTGTGGGTCTATCAGCGCTGCGGGTTCTCGTCGACCTTAGGCATTTTTCGGTTTTGCGTATAGCTTTGAGCTTCAAAATGGCTTGGACGAGAGAGCGAGCAGTGATCGTCCCCCTGGTGGGCGGAGTTGTCTTAGCCGTAATTGTGCTCTCAACTATTATGTTCCGTTCGAGCTTCCAGATGGAGCAGCTGCGGGATCGCTCGGTTGCTGAGGCAACCTTGTCCTTGGCCAACGAAAAGGCTGATCGTCTCGAGAAGCGGATCATCGAGCAGGACAATGCCGTGGCGGAGCTTGTTTCCAACGACACAGGGACCGACTTTGGGGAACGCTGGCTCGAATCCGCCGCGACTCAGACCCCGACCGTACGCGCCGTGCTGCTCTTTGATCTCGAGGAACCTTCGCGTGAGGTGCGCGGGTTTGCGTCGCGCGCGCCGGGCGGAGACGACGACGCCTTTCGCCGTGTGCTTTTGCAGAAGCTGTGGCCCGAGATCAAACTGGGGGGAGAGCAGGCGCGGCAGCTGCGTCATCTTCACATGACCGCGGATGGACAGAGCTACCTGCTCAGTCATTGGGAAAGAGACGTCGAGGGAGAGCGTCAACTCGTGGTGGCTTGGCATGATGTCCCCCGCATCGTGCATGATATCTTCCCGCGCCTCTATGCTGCCGAGGAAGGTCAACCTAGCCGAGTTAACGTTGTCGATGCGGAGGGGCGCATCATCTTCGGGCCACCCTTGAGTAGGAGCTCGCTTACCTTGGGCAAGCAGTTTGCGTCGACTCTCTACAAGTGGCGCGTCAATGTGAGCATGGTGGCGGCCGAAGAATTGGCTCAAGCGGTGGAACGCCGTCGTCTCATCGAAATGGGCTTGGTGGCCTTGAGCAGTTTGGTCGTGGTGTTTGGCTTGCTCGTGATCATGATCGCCGCTGCGCGGGAGCAGCGACTGGCACGACTCAAAAGCGAATTTGTCGCCAATGTGTCGCACGAGCTCAAGACTCCGCTTTCGTTGGTCCGCATGTTTAGCGAAATGTTGCTTTCGGGACGGGCACCGGCGGCGAAGCAGCAGCAGTACTTGGAGATCATCGTCAACGAAAGCGACCGATTGAGTGCTCTGATCGACAATGTTCTCGACTTCGCGCGTTTGGAGCGTTCGGTCGGCGCTTACGAGTTCGAGTCGGCCGACTTGAAGGAAACCCTAGATCGAGCTGTCGAGGTCTGTCAGCCACGAGCTGAACGACAGTCGGTTCCCCTTTTGTGCGAGTGCTCGATGGATCAGGCCCCTTGTGGGCGGGTGGACGAGCGGGCAGTGGAAATCGCTTTGATCAACCTCGTGGACAATGCCCTCAAGTATGCGCCAGAAAGTCCTCGCATTGTGGTGAGCCTGACCAAGGAGGCCGGGTACTACCAAGTCGGAGTACTCGACGGGGGGCCGGGGATTTCTAAGGAGCAGCGCCGCAAGATCTTCGATCGCTTTGTGCGCGGTACGACAGCGGCCAATGTGGCTTCGAGCGAACGCGCACGCGGTTCGGGGATAGGACTTTCCTTGGTTGCCCAAATCGCCCAAGCACATGGCGGAAAAGCCTGGGTTGAAGACGGGCCCCAAGGGGGTGCTCAGTTTTTTTTGACCATCAAGGTGTGAGCTGCCTCATCGCGGGGGCGGACTTTTTCGCTACTCATCCACTTCGCCATCGTCTGTCAGTCCTTGCATGCGCAGCAACTCTTCATCGGACAAGAAGAGGGCTGACGGAGCGACTTTCTTCGCGGGCGCACCTCGGGGTGCCGGAGCTCTGGGGGCTTGTGCCGAAGGGGCAGGAGTTGAGGCGGTGGGCTTAGCCGCTTCGGTCCTGGGCTGTTCGGGTACCATGCCGGCGCTTGGTGTATCGTCCTGGGCGGCTTCGCTTTGAGTTTCTTCGGCGGGAGGGCTGGGCGCGGCGACTTCGGGCAAGGGGATCGCGTCGAGGATGGGATCGTACTTGGCCCGGACTTCGGCGAAGGCACCACGATGACTCTTGGCCAGAACGCGCATGCCGTCGAGGTTGAGGGACTCTGCATCGATGAAGGCCCCGTCCTTCTTCATCGTAAAGTGCAGGTGCGGACCGGTGGAGCGGCCTGTGCTGCCGCAGTAGCCAACGAGCTGGAGGCGGTCGACTTTGTCGCCGATTTTGAGCCCTTCAGCGAATTTAGACAAATGGGCGTAGCCCGACTCGTACCCACCGTCGTGCTTTACCTTGACCAAATTGCCGCTGGGGCCAGCGGGGCCAATGAAACTGACAACTCCAGGAGAGGTGGCTCCGATTGGAGTGCCCATGGGCGCACCGAAATCCGTTCCGGTATGGGGCATGACCTTGTTGAGCACGGGGTGCATGCGTTTCATGTTGAATTTGGAGGTCACCGGGGCATCAGGGATGGGCTTTCTCCAACCACCCTCGTAGGGGGCGCGGCCGTTGGTGTCGAAGTGTCCCCCTTCAATCGGATGAGAATAATAGTAGATGCGACGCGGGGGCTTTCCTTGTTTGAGGATCTCCATGGCCTCAACCCCTGCGTAGCGAGAAAACTCACCCAATACGGTGACCTCTTGGGCGATGATGCGCATACGGTCGCCGGCCTTGAAGTCCGAGAGGGCCGAATGTCCCCGTAGGGCAGAACTGACGACGTCTGCGATCCCCGGATCGAAACCTCCTTGGCGAGCGGAATCCTCGAAGGAGCGTCCGTTGTGGACAAAGGAGCGGCGGATCTGGTTGCGCGAGACTTTGAGATCGAGCCTCTTCCCCTGGAGGTGCCCGGCCTCGTTGGGTTTGGCCTGATAAACCTCTTCTTTGCTGACGATGTATTCGAAACCCATCAGCTTCTTCTCGCGACCCGAGATCAGGGCGAGGAACTCGTCGCTCGACTTGCAGTGATCGAGATCAAGGAGCCCCTTGAGTGAGGTATAGGCGCGATAGGCTTCGCTCTTGGGGAGCCCCGCGTCCTGGATAGCGCGCAGGAAGGCGAGCTTGCCTATCTTGCCACCTATGACTTTATGCCCAGCCTTCTGAGCATCGTCCATCACACGCCAGGGGCCCTTTTCTTTCTTGCGCGGTGGGGGCTGGGGAGCTTCTTCCTTTTTGGGCTCGGCCTTCTTTTCGACAGTTTCTTCTTTGGGCTTTGTAAGCGAAATGCCTTCGCTTTTGTCGAGGACGAGACCCAAGGTCACGATCACCGTCAGTCCGAGAAGTCCTCCAAGCAGGGCGCTCATGTTCGGCGATAGACTGGGGCCTTTCGCTTTGGGTACAGAAGAACGTCGAGCGATGCGGTCGAGCTCGTTCATCACGTCGCCGGGAGCCGGGGTGAGCAGGGGCACTGGACTCTGTTCGCTCTCTGGTGGTTCTTCCCGCTGGGGCGGAAGTTGTGGCGGAGGCGGCAGAGAAGGGGCTCGAAAAGTCGGCGGGGCGAGGGTGGGTTGCACTTCTTGCTGGGTTGAGGCTTCTGAGCCCGCGGTCGCAAGGTCGTCGTCGGTAGAAGGCGGAGGTGCTACTTCGTGGTGGGGGTCTGAGGAAGCCGGTGAGCTTTCAGGTCCAAGGGGAGCGACCGCTGGGGGCGGTCTTGACGCCAAGTCGCTGATGTCGATCGCGCTCACTGGAGCGGGGGTACGTGACGAGGGAAGGGTGCTTGCCTGAAGCTGCCCTTCGGCGCGGGCAGGAGCCGGCGTTTGACGAGCGGCAGGCGAGCCGAAGCTTTCTTGCTGGCCTCGTCCTGCCATGCGGGCTTTTTCGAGGAGACGGGCCCGAACAGGGTGATCGGTGTCTGGCGCCGAAAATGATCGTGTTGAAGGCGGGATAGGGGTGGGCGCCCCCGGTCCTGTCAAGGTGAGCCCGTCGTCCAAGTTGGGATCTAAGATGCCGCTGGGACGTACGCTCGGGGGAGCGCTGGAGGAACCCGAAGATTGCTTGTCTTGGGGACCGTCTTTCGGACTGGAGGACACCGCCAGCGGGTAGCAGCTCAAATCCAGAGATTCAAGAATCGGTGGTGGACTTCAGCAAGTACCTAACTGGCTGATATGGCGATCAATTTTGGGCTCAGTGGGCAAGCTCGAGGTGCTGGCTTGCCATCGACTCAAGAAAAGTACTCGTAAATGCGAGAGCTTAGCTCGTCTGCGCCACTCTGGTGCAGATCGACCCAACGCGGCTCTTTGGCTCCCAAGCGAGCGTTGAGGTGCCGTAGGGCAAGTTGCGCGTTTTCTTCCAGATCGGGGATCGTGCCCGTGAGTTGTTCGACGGATACCACCCCGTGCTCCTTGATCCCGCAGGGTACAATGAGACGAAAGAGATCCATATTGGTCGACAGATTGAGAGCGAAGCCGTGGGTGGTGATCCACCTAGAAATGCGAACCCCGATGGCTCCGATTTTTACCGGCGACTGGAGCTGTTCTTCGCCAGGAAAACGTCCGGGTTCGGCGGCATCTAGCCAGAGTCCGATGAGCTCTTTGATAGTACCCCCGTCGAGCTTGTGGGGACGGATGAGCTCGTTCATGACTTGCGTTAAATTTTGAACGTACTTGCGTACGTCGCAGCGGTCGGGTTTCAGATCGATGATCGGATACGCGATGAGCTGCCCTGGTGCGTGCAGGGTGACGTCTCCTCCACGACCGGTAGAAACCACGTCGACTCCGATTTTTTCGAGCTCGTGTTTCCCGGTCAAGATGTGATCTTGGTGGGCACCGCGACCCAAGGTGATCACCGGGGAGTGTTCCAACAAGAGCACGAGATCGCCGACCCGGTTTTCGCGACGAGCCTCGAAGAGCTCCGTCATGAGCTCGAAGATAGGGGTGTATTTTTGGCGTCCGAGGAAGAAACCAGTGAGTGGCTGGGCCATGACTTACCCCTGCCTCTTAACAGATTTATTCGGGAACGGTCTCACCGGCGGCGATTTGTTCTTCGCGCAACCGCTCGATTTTTTCGGTGAAGGTGTTGGCAATTTCGGGGTCGAACTGAGTGCCGCTGCAGCGCTCGATCTCACCTACGGTGACTTCGTGGGGCAGGGCTTTGCGATAGGCGCGGTCGCTTGTCATCGCGTCGTAGGTGTCCGCGACGCTGATAATGCGGGCGATCAGCGGAATATTGTTGCCTTCGAGTCGCAGCGGGTAGCCCTTGCCGTCCCACCTTTCGTGATGAAGGTGGACTCCTGGGATGACTGGCCCCAGAAACTGGATCGGGTCGAGGATTTCTTTGCCGTAAGTCGGATGCTTTTGAAAGGTCTCGTACTCGTTCGAAGTGAGCTTTCCGGGTTTGTTGAGATTCATCACGCAGCCGATCTTGCCGATATCGTGCATGAGGGCTGCTTGACGGACGATTTCGACTTCACCCTCGTCGAGTCCTAGCCAACGGGCTAGGCGCACCGCATAGGTGGCGACCCGCTGGGAGTGACCGGCGGTGTAGCGGTCCATCTTGTCGATGGTATTGGCCAAACTTTGGATCGTCTGCTGAAAGGTCTGCTGCAGATCCTCGTAGAGGCGGGCGTTTTCGATGGCCGCCGCTGCGCGAGAGCCGATAATTGAAAGGAGCTTGCGCTGTCCCTCGGTGAATCGCTTGCCGAGGGTGAAGGAGGCTAAGGTGATCCACCCGACAAGTCGGTCTCGCATGCGCAGAGGTACCGTGACCGTGCTGACCAGGGGCTTCTTGGGCGGGTCTTGAAAGAGCGGCCCGCAGTCCATGCCGTGGATCAAAAGAGACACCTCGTCCTCGATCCGACTGGTCACGGATGGCGGATGCAGTGGCCCTGGATCCGGGAAGGAGACCGGACCGCGGCCGTGGTCTTTGGGCGGAGCTAGTTTGCGGATACGTTCGAAGAACTGGCCCTCTCCGTCGTCCAACCAGACAAAGACTCCATCCGCATCCAGTTCGTCAAAGGCACTTTCTTCGATCGTGGCGACCACATCGTCCAGACTCAGACTGGCGGTGATGGCTTCGCTGACCTTGTAGAGCGACAGCGCCTCGCGTAAGCGGAGGTTTTCGGCGGCGAGCCGTTGTTTTTCGAGGCCGCGTTGCACCACATGCACGATTTCTTCAACCTTGAAAGGTTTGAGAATGTAGTCGTAGGCGCCATGCTTCATGGCGTCGATGGCGGTTTCTACTGTTCCGAAGCCGGTCATGATCACGGTCAACGCTTCGGGTTGGAGGCGAGCGACATGTTGAAGCAGCTCAAGACCCCCCATCTTTGGCATCTTGAGGTCGCTGATCACCAACGCAAAATTGGAGCGAGAAAGCTCGTTCACCGCTTGGGTTCCATCGTCCGCCGTGCGCACTGCGTAGCCCTCCATGGTGAGGAAGTCCGCCAAGATGTCCCGGATGAACTTCTCGTCGTCGACGACGAGGACACGGGGTTGCTCAGGGGTGATGGAAACGCCAGATATCATTGTTTAAATGCGCTGACCGAGAATCCCACCGACCGTGCGGGTCGTGGGTCGAACCTCGTGAATTTGAAGAAAACGAAGATTCATTCCGTTGATGGTTGCGTGAGCCACGATTGGGCCCAAGAGTGAGCCTGTCGCCTCGAAGAGAAAACCGAAGATAAGCCCCATGATGGTGGCCCAAAGAACCCAGGTCCATCGGGAGCGACCGGGAAGCTGATGGGCCAGACCGAAGACCAGGGCCTGGACCCAAACATTGCTCGCCGTTTGGAGAACTGAGCGGAACAAGATCTCTTCACCTAATGAAGAGAATACGGCCACCGCGATAATTCCGGAAAGGGGCATTCCCGTGACGCTGGGCCGCAATTCGTCGTGCAGCATTTTTGCCCAGTTAGTCCGCTTGACCAAGGCGCAGGTGGCGCCGACGCCGACTACTCCCACCGTCAGCCCCAGAAGAGCCGAGTACCCATGAGATGCCCATGGAGAAAGGGACAGCCAGGGCTGGGGGTGGGTCCAGAGCTCACCACGCACGTAGACGGCCACGGCCCCGAAGACGAGACCGACGAGCGCATAGAACGTAGCTAGGGCAGCCGCTCTGGACATTGCTGTCGACTATGGCATGGCGGCCGCCTCCTGGGTATGGTGTGCCTGTGGAGGGACCGAACAGCCACGAACAGCCTGCAGCCCTTTCTCCCGAGGAGCTCAAGAGGCTTCTCGAGAGCGCGGACGGCCTTGTGGAGTCTTTAGCGACTCAGCTGGTGCGCCAGTGCGCCGATGCCATTCCTCGGGAAGACTTGGTGGGCTACGGCCAACAGGGTTTGCTTGAGGCGGCGCTGCGCTTCGATTCGAGCCGTGGGGTTAAGTTTCGTACCTTTGCCCACTATCGCGTGCGGGGGGCCATGATTGATGGGCTCCGAAAAATGGGACCTTGGACTCGACGGGGGTTTGAACACATCGTTCTGCTCCGTGCCGCAAACGAGGCGAGCTCCGATCTGGCCGAAGAAGACATCGAGACCTTGGGTGCCCGGCAGTCAGCTGAACGGGTGCGTAAGCATTTGGCCTCTATGGTCACGGCAATGACGACCGGAGTCTTCCACAGCGGGCACTTGGCTAAAGGAGCATCAGAGGCGAACTCCGGTGCTGATTCAGGAGGGGCTGCCCAGATAGTGGCAGTGGATGAGTCCGCCAACGCGGAAGAACAACTCGCCAAGTTGGAGCTGAAACAACTCGTTCAAACCACACTGAAAGAACTCCCTCCCCCCGAAGATCAGGTGTTGCGACGCTTTTACGTGGAGGGAGACAACATGGATCGGATCGCCCAAGACTTCGGGCGTTCACGGTCTTGGGTGAGTCGAACGCATACGCGAGCTCTTTCCCGGATGGGGGCTCGCCTCAGACATGAAGCTCAGCAAGAGTGAAAGTGGACGGCTTTGCTTTCGGCGCGACTGTTCATCGGTCCGCTCTTGGCGTGTCTTGAGCTTCTGGCTGGCTCCTCAGCTGTCCTCGTGCCACATACAAGCTCGCTTGCGCCGAAGCGGAAGCAGAAAAGCGCGAACATTTGATGACAGAGCGGGTACTTGTGGCAATGAGTGGTGGGGTCGACAGTTCGGTCGCTGCTGCACGTCTGATGAATGCCGGCTATGAGGTGATTGGGGTGACCTTGCACCTCTGGGACTATCCCGACGATGGAAGCGTCAAAGGGCGCTGTTGTGCTCCAGAAGATGTCCATGATGCGCGCAGGGTCGCTGATGCTCTTGGGTTTCCTCACTATGCTTTTGACCGGCGCAAACTTTTCGAGCAAGAGGTGGTCACTCCCTTCGTCAATGAGTATCTCGGTGGCACTACGCCGAGTCCTTGCGTTCGATGTAACCGGGGCGTGAAGGTTGCCGAACTCATCAAGCTGGCTGATCGACTCGGGGCCAAATACGTCGCCACAGGTCACTACGCCCGATTGACACGCCGCGGCGCGCACGGCGTTGATTTACACCGCGCTGTCGACCGCTCCAAAGATCAGAGCTACTTTCTTCATATGCTGCCGGACGAAATCCTCGGCCGGTTTCTCTTCCCTCTAGGGGAGCTCGACAAGCGGACAGTGCGTAAGCAGGCCGTCGACCTCAAACTGCCGGGAGCGAACAAAGGCGAAAGCCAAGAGCTCTGTTTTGTGCCTACTGGTCGTTATGACGAGCTGGTCGAAAAACGCGCTGCTGATCGTGTACGTCCGGGGCCCATTGTAGCCGAGGATGGGCGTGTGTTGGGGCAGCACGAAGGCCTTCATCGCTTCACTCGGGGTCAGCGGCGCAATCTTGGAGTGGCTGTGGGGGAGCGCGCCTATGTGGTGGGCATCGATCCCGATACAGCGGAGGTCCGCCTGGGAAAGAAGGAAGACCTCCTTTGTTACGGAATCGAAGTGGGGGAGCTGACGACGCGCGGTGGGGCAACGCTCCCCCTCGAGGCTGATGTCGTCATCCGCTATCGAGGTACGCCGTCGCGGGCTCGCGTCGAACGCCTCGACCAAGACCGGGGACGGGTCGTCTTTCATGAACCCGTCTCGGCACCTTCCCCTGGCCAATTTGCCGTTTTTTATGACCAAGACCGGGTGCTGGGTGGTGGCTTGATCACGGCGTTGGGTGGCGGCTCTCCATGAGTGCCCCTCTGCGGTCAAGGCGATTGAGTCACCTCGTCGCCGTCGCTCTCTGGGTGAGTGTCTGGGTGGGGTGCGGTCCGGGTCAGGGTGAGGGCGAGGTCAAAAGCGAGCACCTCTTTGCCGAGGGGTGCGTGGATGGTCCCTTTGACTTGCAACCAGATTTTTTTGCCTCGAGTCCCGAACAAGACACCCAGATCATCACCATCCGACGGGGTGATCGGATGAACGACCTTTCCGATGGGCTCAATATCGTTGTTTACCGTGTCGAGGAGGTGATCGAAGATCATTTGGGAGAGGCCTTGCCCGTTCGTCTACCTGCTGGTGTTCAGCCTCCAGGTCATCCACCCTCGGGACGGGAGCAAGGGCCCGTAGCGCTTTCCTTGTTTTTGAACGACAGTTGTCACGAACAGGATGTTTCTTTGCATGCGGTCTCGGGCACGATTACCTTTTCGGCGCTTTTCTCAGGGGACTTGAGCGAGCGGAAACGCTCTGAGCGTCTTATCGATGGCCAGTTTGATGTGATGGTTGTCGACCCGCGACTGGTCCCGGCGGATGGCTCAGAGCCAAACGAGACTCTCTTGAGTCACCTCGTGGGTGACTTCCGTTTTTACTTCAAGCAAGGAACGAGCGCTCAGGCCTTTCCTGGGATTGAGTGAGGCTGGCTCGCTACCCCATTATTGGGCGAGCAGGCGTACGTTATCGACGTAGCCCACTCCCGTGCTCTCGTGGGTCAGGGTGACCGTGTATTCGGTTGAGCCGGTCACCCGGAGTTCGACCGCTTCATAACTGGGTGTTGTGACTTGGCCTGATTGGTCCCCTACGCGAAGGGTCACCGTTCCTCCTTCAGCTTTGGCCTGGGCGGAAAGAAGGTAGGTGGTCGAGGCGTCGAGTCCGCTCACAGTTTGGGTGGCGTTGCTGTCGTCGTCCAGATGGGCGGCGTAGCTACCCTCGTACCCTTGCCCGAGTTCCAGGCTACAGTTTCCTTGCCAAGCGACGCATTCGTTGGGTGCATCAACGGGACCCATGGCTTCGAAGCTACCGTTCGTGATCGCGTTCGGAGCAGAAACGGATCCGCTGCTGAGATCGATGCTCCACTCATCGTGCCACTGTACGTCGCGGGGGCTCGTCATGGGGAGCCAGATGTTTTCTCCGTCCCCACGTCCGGTCCACATCGACCAACGATCGCCCGCGTAGATGAGTTGGTCCCCCGCGGCGAGTACGAAGTCGATCTGGCTGTCGTAGGCCCAGTCGGTTTCCGGGAAGAATCGCAGAGCATCCATGGCGGCCATGTCGTCCACGAAGGTGCTCAAAGACGAAGCGGATTGCATGCGTGAGCTGTTGCCGTTGTACCAACCATGTAGATCGGAAGCGTACATGTAGTAGCTATCTTTGTGATGGAGTAAGGAAGGTGCCTCGATGGACCAGAGCTTGGGGTAGTGCGCCACGAGTTCTGTGGGGAAGTAGCCGCTCGGTCCCAGCCTGGTGATCATTGTGCCTTGCCAGTCGCTATCGGGATCGCCTTCGAGAGCAAGTTCTCGAACGGGAGTCACGATGAAGTAGTCGTTGCCATCAACATCGTTGAAGACCGAGTTATCGTTGAAGGTGTGGGTTCCGAGCAGTTTTTGGTACCCCTCCCAGGCGAACGGGCCCGTTGGGGCGGATGCGGATAAGGCCGCAACCTGGTTGCGTGCGTTGCCCTCGCCTTCCAAGAAGTTGGGGTAAGAGAGAAATCCGAAGTTGATGACGTACTCATCCTCAGCGTTCTTCCATGCACCGGGGCGACCGACCCAAACCGAGTAGGGATCATCCAGATCGGGGCCCAAGGCCGCGCGTAGGTCGTCGTAGGTGAAAACGGCCCCGTGGTTGGTCCAGTGGACCAAATCCGAAGAAGAGTAGCAGTTGATGTACTCAAAGATGGGTTGGTACCAATCTGACTCCGGGTCGGTGCCGAGGTGCTCGGGATCGAAGGTCGCTCCGTACCAATAGTAAGTGCCGTCCTCTTCGAAGATATCTCCTCCGATTGCGCGAACGGGCTCCCCGTCATGAGCCGTCCATCGGTAGCCCGGGCGAATCATGGAGGGGGCGCTTGCTCCTCCCGCTCCGGCTGCTCCGCTTCCTCCGCTTCCTCCCCCGCTGGTGTCGCCGCTCGTTCCCCCAGATCCGCCCATCGGGCTCCGCCCGCCCGTCGAGAGTTCTCCAAAAGTTCCCCCCGTGGTGACGGCTTCTTCCCCGCCTGCGCCTTGTTCGGCGCCCCCTCCGCTCGTTGAAGGACCGGGACTTTCGGTTGTTCCACCCGAGCCGAGCTCGTCCCCCGAAGTGCCAGCGGTGGGGGGCTCCTGATTCGAGCTTCCCGGCGAACACGCCAAAAGAAGGAGGGGGATCAGCGGAAGGCCACGTTGGGTAGGATGGCGAGGCGACACCTTGGTGTTCTAGCATAAACCTTGCCAGCCTCGTTGGTACCCAAGGCGTCCAGGTGAATCGTCCCGCTGAGGAGAGGTTATCGCCACCCGCAGTTTGGAGGTCGATGGAAGCATCGGTGTTGCCTGATCCATACGAGACGACCAGATCCACATCAGAGAGGGTCTCGCCCTCGTCCAGTGCCGCGAGGATGACTACTTCGGCTGTACCGTCCGTGCTCGCGAACTCCCAGCTCTCCGTGGAGGTGTTGTACGTTGCTCCCTTAACATAAATTTGTAGTACAGGAGTAGCGAATGCGACGGTTGGTGTGAGTAATACGCCGAGGGCCCGTCCAAGCGGGGCTCCTCTGACTTGCAGTCGCCTATTGCGTGCGGTTCATCCCTTGCGCCTCTTGGGGGATAGCTGTGTAACTCCACCAATCCGAAGCGCGAGCATCGCTTTCCCATGAAGACCCAGGTCACTCCCCAACTCAAACAAGAGGCTCGGCGCTTTCGACTTCAGTTCGCTTGTCCCCACTGCGCCTACTACGACGAAGCGCGCGATTGCTGTTCGGAGGGCTACCCTCACCAAGAACATAGAGACCCGGATCTGAAAGCCCCCGAGATCTTGTTTTGCAAGCTGTTTGAGGCTTCATGAAGGCGCGTAGTCATCCTCCTTCACTGCTGACCCAAGTTAAGCGCACCTGGACAGAAGATTGCGGCCTCGGCAAGGCCGAGCGTATTGCCGTTGCGGTCTCGGGCGGTCCAGACTCAATGGCGCTGCTGCACTGTCTGTGGCTCATGCGTGAGTCATGGGGGCTCCATCTTTGCGCTCTCAGTGTGGACCATGGTTTGCGAGAGGAGTCAGCGCAGGAGGTGCGCATGGTGAGTGCTTTCTGTGAGGAACACGAGATTGATTTTGCAGCTCTCTCGCTCGGCCTCAATCTGCGTCGCAACGTCCACGCTCAGGCGCGTTCGGCTCGATACGAGGCTCTTTGGGCGGCAGCCGAGAGCAAGTTGGGACCACAATGCTTCTTGGCGACGGCCCATCACCGGGATGATCGCGCCGAGACGGTTCTCCTGCGCCTCCTGCGAGGTAGCTCTCTTGCTGGCCTCGGGGTGCTGCCCCCGCGGCGTGAGCGATTGTTGCGTCCTCTGATTCGAGCTACCCGAGCCGATGTGATGCTGCACTTGAAACGCCATGGTGTTCCGTCGGTGAACGACCCCTCAAACCGTGACGAGAAATACCTGCGCACTCGGGTTCGTCACGAGCTCTTGCCATTGCTTCAAGAACTGGGGCCCGGTGTCGTGGAGCATCTGGCTGCCCTTGCCGAAGAGGCGGCCGAGCGCCCCGAGGCTTTGGGACTCAGCCGGGAACACCGCAAACAACTGCGTCAAGCAACCCTCGATCCCGACCTACCGATAGACCTGCTTCTGCCGGCGGGATTGAGGCTAGTCCGTATCGCTAAAAAGTAGGAGGGCGGCCCCTGGAAAGAGTTGGGGGTCGCCCCGTCGATTTGCCCCACAATCCGTGCAGATTTGGCAATTCATCGAGAAATGTTGCCCATGCGCGGGCCATACTGGCCCACAAAGGCTAGGATCTTGGGACAGAGCGGACCGCAGTCGAGAAGCGGCCGCCAGGTACATTCGAGGTCTCAACGTGAAGCAACCCCAAAAGACCCTCCTGCTGTGGGTCGTCGTCATTGTCACCCTCTTGGCCGTCTGGCAACTCTTAGGAGAGCAAGGTAAGGGAAGACAACCTATGAGTTACAGCGAGTTCATCGCTTTGGCTCAGGCTCCTGAAGGCGAACGCCGCGTGACGGAAGTGCGCATTCGAGAGCGCGATTTTAGTTTCGATATCCTAGAGAAGGACGGCAAGACCGTTTCTCGGGGTGTCGCTGTCGGTCCCCCCGATGCAGATCCCGATTTGCTGCTCAAGAGCGGCGTGAAGGTCAAGTACGAAAAGGATGACGGTGGAGCCTTTTGGATGAGCGCACTGACCATCATGCTGCCGATGCTCTTTCTGCTCGTCATGTTTTACCTCTTCATGCGCCAGCTGCAGGCAGGTGGTGGTAAGGCCATGAGCTTTGGTAAGAGTCGGGCTCGTTTGCTCAACGAGGCACAAAATAAGGTGACCTTCGTGGATGTGGCCGGGGTCGATGAGGCCAAAGACGAAGTCGAAGAAATCATCGCCTTCCTCAAAGATCCCAAAAAGTTCCAGCGCCTCGGAGGCCGCATTCCCAAGGGCGTCTTGATGATGGGCCCACCCGGAACGGGTAAGACTCTCCTTGCGCGGGCGATTGCAGGCGAAGCCGGGGTTCCGTTCTTTAGTATTTCTGGTTCGGACTTCGTCGAGATGTTCGTTGGTGTTGGCGCCAGCCGGGTGCGCGACCTCTTCGAGCAGGGCAAGAAGCATGCTCCCTGCATCATCTTCATTGACGAGATCGATGCGGTCGGTCGACACCGTGGCGCTGGTCTCGGGGGTGGTCACGACGAGCGCGAGCAGACACTGAATCAGCTACTTGTCGAGATGGACGGCTTTGAGTCGAACGAAGGCGTGATCATCGTGGCTGCGACCAATCGTCCCGACGTATTGGATCCCGCGATCTTGCGTCCGGGTCGTTTCGACCGTCGCATCACTGTGCCGCGCCCCGATATTCGTGGCCGCGAAGGGATCTTGGCCGTGCACACCAGCAAGGTTCCCCTAGGTGACGATGTTGACCTGGGCATCATCGCAGCCGGAACGCCCGGTTTCGTTGGTGCGGACCTTGAGAACCTTGTCAACGAAGCAGCTTTGTTAGCCGCTCGCCAGGACAAAGAAGCGGTTTACATGGAGGACATTGAGCTGGCCAAAGACAAAGTCCTCATGGGGGCCGAACGGCGCAGCATGGTGATGGGAGAAAGCGAGCGTAAGACCAGCGCTTGGCACGAAGCCGGTCATACCGTGATTGGTAAGCTGGTTGAGGGCAACGACCCCGTTCACAAGGTCTCGATCATTCCCCGTGGGGCTGCTCTTGGGGTGACGATGTTTCTCCCCAGCGAGGATCGGCACCTGATGACGCGTCAGCAAATGCTTGCCAAGATCGCGATGGCTTTGGGGGGACGGGTCGCCGAAGAGGTTGTTTTCGGAGAGATCACCACGGGTGCCTCGGACGATATCAAGCGCGCGACCAATATGGCCCGCGCGATGGTGTGTGAGCTCGGCATGAGCGAGAAACTGGGCCCCATCGCCTACGGCGAAAATGAGCAAAGCGTGTTCTTGGGGCGCGAGATGGCCCAACGTCGAGAGGACTATTCTGAGTCGACTGCTCGAGAGATCGATCAGGAAGTCACCCGTATTGTTCGCGAGCAGCATGAGATGGTCCGCCAAATGATTCGTGAGCATCGCGAGAAACTGGATCGTTTGGCTCAAGCCTTGCTGGAGCGCGAAACCCTCGACTCCGAGGAAATCATCGCATGCATGGAAGGTCGTGACTTGCCTCAACGCAGCCGCGTCGTGATTCCTACTTGGGCAGAACGCAAGAAGAAGGAAACCAAGGAGCGTTCACCTATCTTCAGTACTCCCGCCAAGCCGGCGACCGGTGAAGTCTGAGGCCCGAGCGCCAAGACGACGTATTCGCTCCAACCGAAAAGGCCTGCCTCTGAGCAGGCCTTTTTTGTTTTCGAGGGCGTGAATGCCCTTCCTTCGAGCTCGGCCATCACTGGGGGCGCCCTTCCGGTTGTTGGCTCTGAGGGTTCGTGTGGATAGCTATGAGCCGGTCTCCCACCTCTTTGCGCCAGAGTTTCATGCCTACATCGAGAAATTTATTCCGTTAGAGTAATGTATTTTTTCACGCGACGCCGTCTATCCTGAAGGCCGAGAGAGAAGTGGAGAGAGTATTATAAGATGCGTATCAGAAACCTATATCTGCTGACCGTTCCGCTAGCTATCGCTTGCGGAGGCAAATCTGGATCAATGAACGGTCAGGGTGATGGTGGGGCCGGCTCCACCTCGGAGTCGACGGAATCGGGCGATTCGGGTGGCGATGGTGACTCGACGAGCGGCGATGGTGACTCGACGAGCGGCGATGGTGACTCGACGAGCGGCGATGGTGACTCGACGAGCGGCGATGGTGACTCGACGAGCGGCGATGGTGATTCGACGGGCGGCGATGGTGATTCGACGGGCGGCGATGGTGATTCGACGGGCGGCGATGGTGATACGACCACAGGAGGAGGCGGCAGTGGCTCCGGTGATTGCCCCAAAAACGAGCAAGACAACGATGGCGACTTGAGTTGCGCGCCCGCTTGTGATGATGACAGCTGCTCAGGAAACGGCACCTGCAGTGACGATAGCGGGAAGGTGAAGTGCGAGTGCGATGATGGCTGGGGTTCCTCTGATTGTTCTTCGATTGCTTGTGCCGGGATCGATTGCGGAGACGGTTCCTGCGTCGATAGCGGAGATACCCTCGCTTGCTCCTGCGATACTGGCTTTCAAGACAAGGACGGCGACCTGAGTTGTGCTCCCGCTTGTGCTGATAGCAGTTGCTCAGGAAACGGGACCTGCAGCGACGAAACTGGCGCCGTGGCTTGTGAGTGCTCCGATGGATACGCTGGCGACGCCTGCGATAGCTGCGATACAGCTGCGGGGTACGCAGGAGACGGCGTCACCTGTGGTTATCCCGTTGTTGGAGACCGGAGCGAAGGCGATCCGGGACGGTGGGGAGACAACACCGTCGCTAAAAATTGCCAAGAATATCTCATCCCCCCCGAGGGTTATGTCTACGAAGGCAATGTTGGGGATGGGTATTACACGATCAGTCCAAACGGCCTCAATGAGATCACCGTCTACTGCGACCAAACCACGACAGGTGGCGGTTGGACCATGTTCGACCCGGCGTTGGGCCAGGAGGCTTTCGGAGCGGCAATCACCGTTACGGAGGGGACCTGTGAACTCACAGACGGAACGAAGCCGACTGGTCGGGATACCAACGGCGCCCACGACTGTTTCTTCGATTACGACTTGGGTTTCGAGTTCAGTGAGGTCTCTGCCTCGAACTTCGAAGTAGCGATTCGAGCACAGAATACAGATACCTCGGATCTGATCTTCGAAAACGCTGGCTGGGGTGAGAACCCATGCGGCACCCAAGGTGATGTTCAAATTGGTGGAGTCAGCGACACCGGACCGGTGCTCAGCCTGGGTCAAGTCCAGGAAATCCCCAGTCAGTGCGGCTCCTACGTGCAGTTTGACAACCTTTCTGAGCCTTTGCTGATGAGCGGTCAGGCGGTCACGGTAGCTTCTCAAGTCTTGCGTATTCGCATGAACGAAGGCGGCGGTCAGTCTGAGGGTTGGGAGTGGGTCGGAGGCATGATGGGGGTGCGTGATTCGGTGAACATCGCGGGAGCCCTGAGCCAAGCGGATCCCGGCAGTTGGGCTGACGGGCGCGTTGCGGTCGATTGTGATGAATACACCATGGTGGGAGTCCTCGATGGCGTGATTCGTGTCGGTTCCGAAGAATTTGGCTACTACTTGCTCGATCCCGAGCAGGATGGTTCACCGGTGACTGCTCTTTGTGGCTCAGGTGATACTTGGACCGAGGTCATGAACTGGGATCCCAGTTTGAACGAGGGCGATACTCTCGATTCCTTCCTGGCCAACTTTACTGACCAAGTCGCCGGACCTCCCACAGGCATCAGCCCAATGGGAGAGCTTGTCTTCGAAAACGAGTCTCTGATCTGGTCCGACGCTAGCGCCTCTGCGGATGTGCTTAGCTTGGCTCTCGACTTGAGCTCTTTTAGCGCCACGAAGATCCACATCGACGTCGACTACTATGGTCACTCGATGGAAGAATCGAGCGTCTTCTTCTTCGCCGAAACGGCGAGCAGCACGTTCGATTTGGCCTGCCACGAGAACCAGCTTCTAGACAGCGCTGCCTATAGCACCGAGGAAGAGGCCATGATCCCCTATGACTGTGCGAATACCGCTGTTGGTTCATACACGATCGCAGGTGGTTTCGAGGCCGGTGATACCGAGATCCTGTCGCGCTTCGTCTTGCGTTCTCTCATGCATGACATCAATCGAGGTGACTATTCGCAGCTGCATTCGCTCAAAGTTTATGTGAGGTAATCGAGCGAAAGAACGAAATGACAGAACCACGGTCCTCTTCGGGCCGTGGTTCTGTCATTTGAATATTGCTATACGTTGCGCTCGTGAAGGACTCATTGAGTGAACCTGTCTCGCGGCTGTGGAGACGAAGATCATTTTGGCTGGAAGTGGCCGTACTCGCGGTCGTTTCTGTGGCCCTGCTCATCCACGGGATCCAGATGGTAGGCGATCTGCAGATCGACGACGCCTATATCACTTTTGCTTATTCAAAGAACGTGGCTCTGGGTAAAGGGCCAATCTACGGATGGGATCTACGAGTCGAGGGGTACTCGAACTTTCTTTGGATGATCCTGGTCGCTATCGGTGAGCTCTTCGGTGCTCAGGCGATCTTCACCGCACGCCTTTTGAGTTTGGGCGCGTTTGCGCTCACCCTGGGGGCCACCTTTTGGGGGGCGCGACGGCTAGCTGGTCCGTGGCCCGCGTTTTTGGCCACTCTCGTTTTGGCGAGCAGTACCGATCTGCACCGATTGATCCAGTCCGGTCTAGAGACAGTCCTCTTCTCTGCCTTCCTTGCGGGCGGTCTTGTCCACTATCTTCTCGAAGACAAAAACCATCGTCGTTGGTCCCTCTTGTGGTTCGCTGGCGCAGGTCTGACTCGCATTGATGGCTTCGTCCCGCTCTTGTTGATTGTGGGACTCGAGGGGTTGCGCGCCTTTTTGTCCCATCGCCCGCTTCCGCTCAAGGCCTTGCTCAGATGGGGAGCTTTGGGGCTGGTTCCCGTGGCTGTCTTTTGGCTGTGGCGCTACAGCTATTATGGCCTTCCCTTTTCGCTGCCCTACTACGCGAAGGCGAGCCTGGGCATGCTCGAATTCGATCGGGGCGTCGACTACGTACAAAACGGTTTGCGCGATACAGGGTTGTGGCTCGCCGCTTTAATCGCCGTCTACGGCGTGCACCTCAAGGAGCGTGTTCCCAAAGTGGTGGTGCTTGCCTTTGTTTCGATACTTTCCGTCTATGTGGCGTATGTGGGGGGCGATTGGATGCCTTTCAACCGCATGCTTGTACCCCTAGCTTCGCCTTTGCTCATCCTTTTCGCCTGCGGCATGGGCCGTATGCTGAAGCAGCTCAAGGGGCGAGGCCCGTTGCTAGGTGCGGCTTCGTACTTGGTGACCGTGGGTGCGACCGGGTTCATGGCCCAGCACCAAAATCAGTGGGTCTTGGATACTCCGGTCGAAAAGGGCAAAGTCGGGCATAACGATCATCTCTTGCGTCATGCCCACGGACTTCTCGACGCTTTGCCTTTCATTCAGGCGATGGTGCGTTCTCCGGGCGATAGGTTGGTGACTGATTATGGCGGCGTTTATGCCTATGGGACGGACGCCTCGGTGATCGAAATGTGGGGCCTGGCGAATCGCGAGATCGCCTTGCGTGGTAACACCGATGGAATCAACGCTATCTACGGCAAGACCTGTGTACCCTGTTATGCCGAGTTCAATCCTGACTATTTTCATTCGGTCACACCTCTGCTTCGTGGCGACCAAGATTTTCGTTCGGTTTCTCAGTTGATCGGGCAAATCTTCCAAGGGCGAGCCATCGACCGAGTCATTGGTTTGCGCAAGAACTACGTTCTGGGAAGGGTGCGCCGGGTCGCTACTGGGCAGACGCTTTGGTTCTTGGAAAGAAAGCGCGAAGGCGTCGTTTTTGAGGAGCGCACCGTGGGCGACTTAGTGGTCGATTATCCTCAGCCGAAGGCGGCTCGTCGCCACCGAAAGAAGCCGTCTCGACCCTAACGCTGTGTTTGCGACCGGGTGAGTTTGCTTTTTGTCGAAGTCGCTCGGTCAATTGCGGCAAAGTTCGATACGCAGATCGAGTTTGACCTTTTTGCTAACGACCACGCTGACCGTTTCGACCGCACCGGCGAAGACCAAACCATAGGCTTCGCGATCGAGCTCCGACTTGAGATCGAAGATCAGTCGCTCTTGGGACGAAGCTTTGGAGCGGCGTTGAAAAGTACCGTCCAGGACGATGGGGCGCTCGACTCCGCGAATGGTGAGAGCACCATTTACGGTGATCTTGTTTCCTCTGACTCGAGCCCCCCGGCTCTTGAACACGAGGTGAGGAAACTGATCTGGATTGAAGAAGTTTTTGCCAACTAGGTAGTCGTCTCGCATGCGATCCTGAGTCTGAACGCTGCGCACGTCGATGCGTGCCGTGACACTACTCTTGGCCAGATCCTGCTCGTCGATGTCGACCTCCGCTTCGACCCCAGAAAAAGAGCCGCGCACCGTGGAGATCATCATGTGCTTGACTGAAAAACCAAGGTGGGAGTTCGTCTGATCGAGTTGGAAGGTCATGTAAATCTGCTCGCCCGGGGGCAGCTCCACTTAATCGACCCTGGGTCCCCGGGCAACACGAGCGGAGGACTTGCCAAAGTTAACGGTGTTAACTTTGCTTCAGTGGAGCTCTCAGCCTCCTTGAGCTCTAGGTGGGCAGCCCGGTTTTTCGACGTGGGCAGCGGGGAGACGAGTCCGCCACTTGAGGTCAGATTTTTGGGCTACCGCGATGAGTTTGGAGGAGTACGCCGACTCACTAGAAAATGACGCTATCGACGGAGTCTTGATCTCTACAAATCTTCTGCAGTGCCTTGGAACAAGCGTTCACAAAGGCATACTGACTGGGCCGTCGTGATGATCTCTGCTTCTGACCTCCATCGTTTCGCTCGTTCCAGAACAACCTGGGGCGCTGTTGCCCTTTTTGTGGGGGCGACGATTGGATGCGCCAACAAGGAGGGGGAGGTGAGGGCTTATCCGATCGTCAACCCTTCTACCGGTGGCGGCTTGCCCAGCGCATCCGGTGGAGCTCCCCAGGATGCGCTGGGCAGTGGAGGTGGTTCTGCCGAGGCGACCGGCGGTATGGACGCCTTGGGAGGGGCTACGAGCTCGGAGGGAGGAGGTGCCGCGACGGGCGCAAGTGGAGGTGGGGGGGCCACCGATGGCTATTCGACGGCTTCGGGGGGAGCACCCCCCATTGAACCCGGCCTTGCGGGGGCGCCGATGGTCGTCCTGCCCACCAAGGATTCCTTCGGGGTCAATGCGGTGTACCTAGGAGGACCAACAGATGACCTGGTACTGCGCTATAAGTCTCTCCGTGGAGGCGAAGGGTTCGTCGAAGCCGAACCTTTCGTTCAGGTAGGGAGCGATACCATTCAGTGGAACATCACTGGTCTTTCGTCGGGCACAACCTATCTGTACGAGATTGTCGACGACGAGCTTTACCCCCCGCGCACGCTGTTTTCGGGGCGGGCGGTGACCCAGCGTGACCCGGGCGCAAGCTTCGACTTTGTTCTGCTGACCGACACCCATATTCAGCCCAAACCGGCTGTGCCGGGTGATGATGGGCTCGGCTACTCTGAGGAGTACACCCTATGGACGATCGCTCCGCAACTTACGGTCTGGCAACCCGACTTCATGATCAATCTCGGGGACGTTCTCGACTTTCATGCCTTCGGCTTCAACGTGGCTCCGCCGTCCCCCGACTACACTCGTCAGGCCTACCTCAATTATCGGCGACTCATGCGCGACTCTATCGGTGAGGCGGCGCATTTCGTTGTGATTGGCAATTGGGACGGAGAAAACGGTGATTTTACCGATGGTACCATTGCTGAGTCTCGCGCCGTGCGCTCGATTTATGCTCCTTCTCCCTCACCCGAAACTTATCCCGAGGGAGGCAGTCCCTATGGCGACTACTATGCGTTCAAGTGGGGTGACGCGCTCTTTTGCGTGCTCAACGTCATGACCTACACCTCGACCTCCCATCTGCTCACCTTCGGGGCGGGTTACGCCGACGACTGGACGCTCGGAGACGAACAGTTGGCGTGGTTCGAACAAACCTTGGCACAGGCCGACTCGAAATGGCGTTTCGTGCTCATTCATCACGCCGTGGGTGGAGCCGCGGGGACTCCAGAGGACTCGGCCTATGGACGGGGTGGCGGACAGGCGGCCCAAGTCGGCGAACAAGCTCTTGTTCATGAGCTCATGAAACAATACGGGGTGCAGATCTTCTTCTACGGGCATGACCACGTCTTCACCGATATGGTCGTCGACGATATTCACTACACTTTGCCCGGTAGCGCTGGTGCTCCCTGGAAGTTCTCAAACGTAGAAACGGGCTACGAGACCTATTGGAGCGACTCGGGTCACGGCCGAGTTCACGTGGAACCCGAGCGCGTGCAGGTTGATCTCGTATCGATCAATGGCCAGACCTTGTACTCCTACGAGCTTGAGTGAAGCTCTTCTTTTGAGAGACACCCTGGCCTTGAGCCCAGACCCTTCGGCGGCGAACCCGCCCAGCGTTTGCTCGTCTTTGATTCACGAAGAGACTTGGACTCAGGGGGAGGGAGCGGCGCGCGTCAGCCTGACCCCCATCAGGGTTGCCCTAGCCTAGAAGGTCGCCCCTGATGGGCCGCTTGGAGTGAAGCTCTATTGGAGCTTGCGGTATTTGATGCGCCGGGGTTGCTCGGCGTCTTCGCCCATGCGGCGTTTGCGGTCTTCTTCGTAGGCCTGGTAGTTGCCTTCGAACCACTCCACATGACTGTCGCCCTCGAAGGCGAGGATGTGGGTGGCGATGCGATCGAGAAACCAACGGTCATGGGTAATGACGACGACGCAGCCGGGGAACTCAAGCAACGCTCCTTCGAGGGAGCGCAGAGTTTCGACGTCGAGGTCGTTGGTCGGTTCGTCGAGCAGCAGGAGGTTCCCTCCCAATTTGAGCAACTTGGCCAGGTGGACTCGGTTGCGCTCACCACCGCTCAAACTACCGACCTTCTTTTGTTGGTCGCTGCCCTTGAAGCCAAACCACGAGCAATAGGCGCGGGAGGCCACCTCACGAGGGCCGAGTTCGATGACGTCTTCCCCTCCTGATACTTCCTCCCAGATGTTCTTGTCACCAGAAAGCGCCTCGCGCGACTGGTCGACGTAGGATATCTGTACTGTATCGCCCAGCTTGAGCTCGCCCTGATCCGGAGTGTCTTCTCCGACTAGCATGCGAAAGAGGGTCGACTTACCAGCACCGTTCGGGCCGATGACTCCGACAATGCCGCTGCGCGGGAGCCGAAACGACAAGTCGTCGATGAGCAGTTTGTCTCCGAAGGCCTTGCGAAGGTTCTTGGCTTCGATCACCGTTTCGCCCAGACGGGGGCCAGGAGGAATGCTGATGTCTCCTCCGTCGCGCGCCGAGTTTTCGGATTGTTCGACGAGCTCTTCGTAGGCGGTCAGGCGAGCTTTGCTCTTGGCTTGCCGGGCTTTGGGGCTTTGACGTACCCACTCCAGCTCTTGTTTGAGTTTGCGCTGTCGTGCGCTCTCCTGCTTTTCTTCTTGCATTAAGCGAGCCTGCTTTTGTTCCAGCCAGCCCGAGTAGTTGCCGTGGTAGGGGTAGCCGCGACCTCGGTCGAGTTCCAAGATCCATTCGGCCACATCATCGAGGAAGTAGCGATCATGGGTGACGGCGACGACGGTGCCGGGATACTCCTTGAGGAAGCGCTCCAACCAGGCGACTGATTCGGCATCGAGATGGTTCGTCGGTTCGTCGAGCAGCAACATGTCGGGGTTTTCGAGCAAGATGCGGCACAGGGCTACGCGCCGCTTTTCGCCGCCCGAAAGCACGTCCACCTCGGCTTCACCGGGGGGCAGACGAAGGGCATCCATGGCGCGCTCGACCTTTTGATCAAGGTTCCAGGCATCGACGGCATCTATCCTGTCTTGGAGCTTTCCTTGTTTTTCGAGCAAGGCGTTCATCTCGTCATCGCTCATCGGCTCGGTGAACTTCATCGAGATTTCTTCGAAGTCGGTGAGTAGTTTGCGCGTGTCGGCTACGGCCAACTCGACGGCGTCGCGCACGCTTTTGGCGTCGCCCAGATCGGGTTCTTGCGCAAAGTAACCCACCTTGATCGAGGGGTGGGGACGGGCTTCTCCTGTGAAGCCGTCGTCCTGCCCTGCCATGATGCGCATGAGCGAACTCTTGCCCGAGCCGTTAGCGCCGATGACTCCGATCTTGGCCCCGGGCAAAAATGCGAGAGTAACGTTGTCGAGGACTTTCTTGTCAGGAGGATGGACGCGGGTGACCTCCTGCATGGTAAAGACGAATTCCGGCATGTCCCGACGTTAGAGCGAGAGCCGCGGGACTGATAGACCCTGCGTAGATATGGCGAAAACTGCGTAAAAACGCCAAGTTCACCTGGACAGCATCGACCGAGTGGGCCTGCTGGTGAGTTGCGTCGAACAAACTATGAGGAGCTCGAGGCCCTTTTTCGTGCAAGTTCGAGAAGTCGGGTGGGTTCGTTTTGTTTTGGATCGTCCAAGACAGCTTCGAGCAGAGCGGCGAGGGTTTGTCCCAGCTCGGGCCCCCGAGGTACCCCAACGTTGAGCAGATCTTGGCCACCGACGGCCAGTTCTTTCAAAGTGAGAGGTACATGAGATCGCGCTTCGGCTAAAAGTAGATCAGCCACGGACGGTTGAGAAGGAGGGGAGCCTCCATCCGATACGCGATCTAGACTTCGTTGCACGCGGAGCACCTGCTCGATGTGAGCGCGACCGACGTCGGCTATATAGCGACGAAGAAGGGATGGACTTGGTTTTGCTTTCAGACTTTCGGGCAGTCGATGATGGAGGCTCAGGCGCCTGAGGTCTTCGAGTTCGCGCCGTGAGAGCTTGAGACCCTTGCCGAGCTGTGCGGCGTTGCGGTCGGCCGCTTGATTTTGTTCGGTTGGGGTAGGACTTTTTGTTGTGCCCGCGCAGATGAGTAAGGCCAGTCTTTCGATTGCGTCGCCGGGGCTCTCATCGAGGCACGCACCCGCCTCTTCGAGGGCGAGATAGCTTGAGCGGCCCGAAAAAAGCTCGGGAGCGGTCACCTTCAGCAGTCCGTGGCGGGAAGATTCTCGAAGAAAGCGGCTAGGCTTTTTGCTTCCGAGGGCCTTGAACCACTCTTGTTGAACCCGTTCGCTGGCGACCTTCCGAAAGCTGTCGAGGGATGGGTAGATGGCTTTAGCCGTCTTCTCTTCGATGTCGAAGTCGAGCGTGGCGCAGAAGCGCGCGCAACGGAGCACCCGAAGACCGTCTTCAGAAAACCGCTCTTGGGGGTGACCCACCGCGCGCAACTTGCGCGCGAGCAAATCCGAAATTCCGCCGAAGGGATCGGATAGGGTTTCGTTCATGATGTGATAGGCGATGGCATTGACAGTGAAGTCGCGGCGCGCGAGGTCGGCGTCGATGTCGTCGACGAAGAAAACTTCGTCGGGGCGGCGTCCATCACTGTGCCCGCGTTCGCCACGCAGGGTAGTGAGTTCGAAGTGTTCGCGCGCGATCACGACGGTGACGGTGCCATGCTGGATCCCGGTGGGGATGACTTTGCGGAACAACCGCTTCACCTCTTGAGGTTCGGCTGAAGTGGCCAGATCCCAGTCTCCGCCCGCTGGCGGGCGCTCCGGGTCCAAGAGCCCGAGGGCAACGTCGCGGACGCAGCCGCCCACGAGCCAGGCGTCGTGCCCTGCTTCTTTCAAAACGGAGGCGATAGTCTTGACCGGGGCGATGACTTCTCGCTTCAGGGCGGCGCTTAAACTGGACTCACTCAGGGTGTTCACCGGCCCGAGCTTAGTGGGCTCCGCTGACTCGGAACAAGCAGGCCCAGCAATCAACGACGATCGCTCGGACCTACCAAGGATCAACCACGCCGGGTGTGCTCGTTGGCGACGGTGTCGGGCTGCGGCGGGGGGCCGCGGAACGAGGAGCTCGCGGCACGACAACCTTGCGCTTTTCTTTTTTGAGCGTGATCTGAAGCTTGTTGATCGAACCGTCTACCGTGAGTTCTTCGTTCGTATAACCCTTGGCCTTGACGAGAAGCTCGACGGGTTGGTCATCGACCTCGAGCATGACCGGACTCGTGCCCAAATCTTCATCGCCTTGGTAAACGTGGGCACTCGGCGGATAGACCGCGATGGCAACGGGTTTTTTGATCAATGCGTCCTGCGTCGAAGGTTCGACCGCAGGGGGTGGGGCTGGGGCAAGAGGAGCTTCGGCTGCGGTCTTGTCGACGGGCTTAGGGGAGGTCTCTTGCTCCTTTGCGCCCAAGAACCACACGAGAGACCCTGCAAAGAGCGCCGCCGAGACGCCGATCGCCGTATAGAGCGAAAGATGCTTCTTCGTTTTGATGGGAGCAGTGGTTCGAGCTGAAGCGGGGATTTGTGGTTTGCTCGACTGCCGCGCGTAGAGCTCGGGAGTCGAATACGCGTCAGTGGCGGAGCTCACTTCGGTGGCCGGGAGTAGATCGACGAAGACCCCACGCAAGTCGCTCTTGAGTTCGACCAAGTTCTGGTACCGCTCGGCGGGGGCCTTGGCGAGGCACTTGAGGATGACCTCCTCGAGTCCGGGCGTCAGGGGCGCGAGTCCCTCGATCTCCGACGGGGGAGTCGGATCTTTGTACATATGCTGGGTGAGGATGGCCATGAAGTTGTCCGCGTCAAAGGGCAACTGGCCTGTCGAAAGCTCGTAGAGCATGACGCCGACAGCGTAGATGTCCGAGCGCGCGTCGACTTCGGCGCCGTTGGCTTGCTCGGGCGACATGTAGTGAGGCGTTCCGAAGACTTGGCCGGCTTGGGTCAACTTGCTCGACACGTGGGTGGCCTTGGCGATCCCAAAGTCGAGAATCTTGACGAAATCTTTGCGCGAACCTTGGTCGATCAAGAAGATGTTGTCGGGCTTGAGATCGCGGTGAATGATCCCCGCCGCGTGGGCTGCTGCGAGTCCTTCGCAAAGTTGGAGCGCGATATGACCAAGTCGTCCCGGCTCCATGACTAGGCCGCTGTCGACGATTTCGGCCATCGAGATCCCCGTGAGGAACTCCATCACGAAGTAGGGCGTTCCGTCCGGGAGACGGCCGAAATCACTGATGTCGATGATGTGCGGATTGCCAATCGAAGAGGCAGAGCGCGCTTCGTTGAGAAAACGCTCGGTGACCTCTTCGTTGCGCGCCAGGTCGGCCCGCAGCACTTTGATCGCCACCTTCTTGTCGATGATCGTATGGCGACACTGATAGACGACACCCATGCCGCCTTCACCGAGCTGACGCTCGACCAGGTAGCGGCCATCAATTGTGGCGCCGCAATAGTCAAAGGTTGAGGGCGGTGGTGGCGCTTCGGTCGGAGCCTGGGAGGCACCGATGGGGCGCGCGTCCGAGGTGGGACTGCGGGTGATCTTGGGTTCTTCCCCGGCCTTGATCTGATGATCCGTGACTGGACGAGAGTCTTCGTCTTCGTCAGGAAATTCTGATCTGGATACGATGGGTTCCATGCGCTTCTGGGTGAAAGGCCCGTCCCAAAGCTTACAATCTGAGTGAAAGCTTTGTCCGGGTGGGGATTAAGAGTACATCAACTCCTGGCTCCACGTTGCAAGTCCTACGCCCTTTTTTTGTCGGAGCTAAGACTAGAACGTACTCTTGAGCCTCTCTGTCCCAAGAGCCCTCTCCCGAAGAGCGGCTAGTTTCTGCTCGATTTGAGCGAAATCAGCTTCCATAACTGAGATTGATCCAAGTTGCTTCGCTTGGGAGCCGAGAATGCTTGCAGGGAGCGAGTCGGCGCCCTACACGACGCGCACCATGGGTTTTCCGATTGAATTGGCTCGCCGCTATATGGCTTCGAAGAAGCGGGCCTCTATTTCCATGGGCACTTTTTTCGCCGTCCTCGGCGTCGCCCTCGGGGTGGCAGGTCTAGCGACGGCGATGAGTGTGACCGGGGGCTTTCGGAAAGAATTCCGTGACAAGGTCTTGGGCGTCAACGCGCACGTGCTCGTGCTCAAGCGTTCCAGCTACTTCGGTGAGTACCGCGAGATGATTGGTGATCTGGAGAAGGTGCCTGGCGTCACAGGTGTGGCCCCCTTCACCATCCATCCCATGATGGTCACCCGCGGTGATCGCACCGCGACGGGCGTTTTGCTCAAGGGGGTTGATCCCGAGCGGATGAAACGAGTGCTCGACCTGCCCAAGCACATGGTTGAAGGCGGTTTCAAAGGCCTCCGCCTTCCCGGAGCAAAGCCCCCCGAGTCACGTCGCGAACAGATTTCCGGGAGCACCTTTCCTCGTTCTACCCCCGACGAAGACGAGGAGTCTGCTGTTCTCGATCCGGAGAAGGATCTCTTCGATCAGATCGAAGGTCTTCTTGAGGACGTTCAGGAAGAAGAAGAGTCCAGCGACGCGGCTGCGTCGAGTGGGGCCCCTTCGGCCCTTGAGCTTCCCGATGATGCTCCAGTCGGTTCGGTTGTGCCCGAAGGGGGGTATGAGAGCGAGCTCCCCGATGATGACATCCTGCCCACAGATCTCGCGGTTGATCCCTGTGCCAAAAACGAAGCCGTCTTGCCCGGTATCATCATAGGTAAGACCTTGGGCGAAAACCTGAGGGCAGGAGTCGGCGACTGTGTCCAGGTGACCTCTCCGACGATTGGTTTTAGCTTTAGCAACGACTCGATCCGGGCGCCTGTCGCCAAACAGTTTCGCGTGATCGGGCTCTTTTATGCAGGCTTCGATCAGTATGATTCCAAGCTGGTTTACACTGACCTTTACGAAGCCCAGAGTTTTGCTGACTCCGGCGATAGTGTGACGGGCCTCGAGATGCGCGTGAACGACATCGACCGAGCAAAAGAAATCTCGGCCGATATTTCCAAGCGCTTGGGTCAGGGGCTGCACTACACGATGGACTGGGAGGAGCTCAACCATGGCCTCTTCACAGCTCTTCGCATCCAACAGATCTTGATGAGTGCAGTGCTGGCCTTGATCATCATCGTTGCGGCCTTCACCGTCATTGCCACTTTGATCATGGTGGTGCTGGACAAGAAGAAGGAAATCGCCGTGCTCAAAGCGATGGGCGCGACTGATTCGGCCATCCTACGCGCCTTTCTCTATCAAGGGATGATCATTGGCGCCGTTGGCGGTGCCTTTGGTTTGGTGCTTGCCGTCGGGGTCTGCCAAGTATTGCTCAAGTACGCGTTGCCTCTCGATCCGAAGGTCTACTTCATCTCGCACTTGCCGGTGGATATTCAGCCGGTCGACTTCATGCTCGTGGGCATTTTTGCTGTCATCGTCTGCTTGGTGGCAACAGTTTGGCCAGCTCTGCATGCTTCTCGCTTGCGTCCGGCGGAAGCCTTTCGCGAACAATGAAGGGCCAAGCGCTTGCCTCCTGTTTGGTGCAGCCGCTCGCCGTTCGGTGCGGCTGCCTTAGCGAGGCACTCGGGCCAAAAGCAACCCAGTGAGCCCTAGGCTGTAGCCACCGAGGACGAGCAGGGACATCCAGGCTGGGAAGGGATGGTGGTGGACGAAGGCGCCGAGTAGGTGCGCCACGTGGAAGAGTGGGGAGGCAAGGAGCTGCGAGGAGTGGGTGAGCCACGTTCCCATGAACTTGCCTCCCGGTCCCAGAGGCAAAGCGAGGGCGAGCGCAAAGGGGTAAAATAGGAGCGCGAGCCACAGTCCGACTTTATGAAGCCAGCTGCGCAAAGTTTGAAAGAAGAGCACGAGGAAGACTGACCAACAGATCACAACCGGAGCGATGAGGGCGAGCTCGCGGTAGATGATTCCTTCGTTCTGCTTGAAGTTGTAACCGATGCTGAGCCCAGCCAAGAGGTAGCCGACGGCACTGAGCAGAACTGAGCTCTGCACGATTGAGCCGAGAGCAAAGCGCATGCGGTTGGCCCCGTATCGAGCTCGATGAAGCTGCCTTTGCGAGTGGAACCCGCGCTCGCCGCGGTAGGCAAAGAGCCAGGCGAGGAAGGGTAGAGGCACGAGATGCACAAAGAGCAGAGCGAGACCGAGCGCCGAAGGCAGACCCTGAGGGATATCTGAGCCGAGGTGGAGGAGCTCGATGAGGATCGGCAGAGAAAGGGCGCCCATCAACAGTGAGCTGCGGAGGTTCGACGGTCGAGCTGAGACGTACTTCATCGGCGGGCCCCTAACGAAACCAAGGAACGTCGGGTGTACTGAAGTGACGGGTGGATCAATCGAGGGCTGTACCGTTCGGCTTGTTGTTCACTTACGGTGAGTAACACCACGATACAGCCTTGCCTGACCAGGCGTCGGATTTCCATGAGTAACCTCTGCTCGGGGTACTTTCCTCCATGGATGATCGACCACGGTTCGTAAAGCAATGCGAGTTGAGGTCCCGGATGGCTGAGGGCGAGCTCTAGGCTGATGCGGCGGCGCTGCTCGTTTTCGAGAGTGCAGTAACTGCGATGTTTGAGGTCCTCGACGTGCTCCCAAGAGAATCTGCGTGGCTGGTCGGTTGGGTTGAAAGAGCTGTAACTGAGCTCGACTTCACGGACGACATCGGCGACTGAGATACCTTCGGGCCATTGCTCAGCGGGGAGCTCTTCGGCCAAGGTACTAGCGATGCATAGGCGTGTTCTGGGAGACGTATAGGGGTTCTTTCCCCCCAAACGAGGCCGTCCTTGTCGCGCCTTTTGGAGCCCAGTGCAGGTCAAGATCAGGGCGTCGGCTTGCAGGGGAGACTGCACGACCACTGCGTGACAGCCGGGAGTCAGGCGGGACTCCATACGTAGAGTGGGGCCCGTCGAGCGACCCAGGTGATGAGCGCCACTGACAGCCACTCCGCGTAAATCGAGAACGAGTTCCTGACTCAAGGGGCCCCCGCGGAGACGAGCTCTCCAAAACCCCAGATCAAGCCGCCGATCACATTGGGTACCGGAAGCGAGGCCAGTTGTAGGGCGAAGGGAACGATCAAAAAGAGCAGGGCCAGCGCGCGCGCCCTTCGAGCGGACAGGGCCAAGCACAAGGCCCCCACCACTGCCAAGGATAGGGAGCAGGCGAGGATGTAAAGCAAGGTGAGCCCCAACTGGTCGACACGCGCACGAACAGTGGCCTCGTCGCCGCTCAGCACAAGTGCCAACGCCAAAACCGGTAGGCTACACAGACTGATGCCGCGGGCCAAAAGCAGACTCAAGGTTGCGGCATGGGGGAGGGCGTTCGGCAGTTCGACGCCCCGCAAGGGGGCCAGAGCCGTGCCCTCGAATGCGCCTGGTTTGAGGAGCGTCAAGAGACCGAGGCCGCCATAAAGCCAGCAGGCGTAGGCCATGAATCGTAGGGCGATGACATCCGCCACATCGGAGGCCCCAACGCGGACGGTGAAACCCACCGTGATCAGCCCGCTCAGACAGAGGAAAAATCCGCTGTAGTTTAGAGAGCGGAAACGTCGATGAGCCATGGGGTGCAGGCCCGAAAGCGCGACCAAAGACCGTAGAACCCGCGTTCTTGCGAGAAAACGGTCGCTTTGGAGCGTGGGGACGACACCCTGAGCCATGGCAGGAGCCTACCTGAATTGCGGGCCAAAAAGCAGCTTTGTGGGTGTTGCGCGGCGAGACTAGGAGGGAGATGCTCCGCTCCCGATGAGTCAGACCGAGTCTCAGCCCGAATCAGAGGGAAAGCCCCAAAAGAGCAGTGCTACGCAGAAGGCCCAGGAGCGCTCTTCGTTGGCTGCACAAGAGGGAAGCAAAAAGCCTTCTGACAAGAAAGGCAGCGGAAAGAAGAAGTCGGCGATGCAATCCAAAGAAAGTGCCTCGGGCAAGGCGCGAAAAAAGTCTGCGCCGAAACCGGCTCTGACCGAGCAGCAAATCAACGCCCCCACGGTAAATACGTTGATCATGCTCGGCATCATGTCGATTTCGACCCTCGTCATGTGGGCGGCGGGACGCGCGGCTTGCAACTATCATGTGCCAGGAGAAAGCCTGACGCCGAGGGTTGTCTCGTTAGAGGATCGGACGCGCACGGCCAAGGACGTAGGCATCGAATTCGCCCAGGCCCTTTCTGGCGCCGACTTCAAAACGGCGCGTCAGTTAGTGCTTGATTCGGCGATGCCTTTGGTCGACGCCGCCAAACGGGCATGTGGTGATTGTGAAAAAGAAAAGGCGCGCCGCGAGGAGCTGGTGTCTCGAGGTATCGTACATCAGGCGAATGCACGGGATTCTGTGGTCGAGGTCCGCACTTATCAGGGTGAGAAGCGTCTTTCGACTCGTTTCTTCGGCATTGAGCGAGAAAAACGCAAGTGGCGTGTGACCCGCTCCTATGATCGCCTCGAACAAGCAGAACTCAAAGGAACCGACCCGGAAGCGGCTCCCATGGCGCCGCTCGTTCCGACGGGCACCTCCGAGCAGGAAGCCGTTGAGCGGGAAGAAACCGCCGAGCATCAGGAAGCTTCTGAGCAAGAAACTTCCAAACAAGACGCGCCTTAGTTCTTTTGGGTGGCTTGCTTCCAGGCCCGAATATCCAAGGGACCGGGCAAACCTGAGGTGACTCGGGTGATGGTATTGTTTTCGTCGATGAGGATGTAGGTCGGCAGCACGCGCACCGCGTAGTCACGGGAGAAATCCCCATCCTGATCGTGAAGAACCGTACCGCCAATCGGCCAATCGGCTGCTGCTTTTTTCGCTTTTTCGATGTCGTCGTCTACGCTGACGGCGACGAAGCGTAACTGGCTGGAGTCGCCGACCGAAGTGAGATCCTCGAGCCACACGGAGCGACGACAGGCGCCGCACCAACTGGCGAAGGCTTTGATGAGCAGCGGACCTTTCTGAGTTCCGTCCGCCAGGCTCACATGCTCACCGCTTTCAATATCTGTGAGCTTTTGTGCTGAGGCCCGGCCTCCCTCTTCTGGTCCGCCACTGTCGCGGGTGAGCAGGTGCCAGCCGAGCGCGATGAGTACCGCCCAGGACAAGTAGTCGAAGGTTTTCCCGAGTTTGGATTTGAGGCTCGGGGTGGCGGGAGCGGGGGCTACGGAGTCAGCCATTTTCGTCCAGCCATCTGCCCCACAACGCCGAGAACGACGGCGACGAGTCCGTGGGAGAGCGTCAAGTGGACGCCTTCAGTACTCGCGCAGCCGAGATCAGTACTCAATGTGCCGAGTAGTCCTCCGAGGATGCCGAGCAGCGCTCCTGTGAAACCGGGCGCAAAGGGATCGCTGCGGCGCCAAATGGCGATCAGCGCGATGGTGCTCAGCGCTCCTACGAGCAGTGAGTGGGTCAAGCAAGCAGCGGCTGCTTTCAGGCCTATGTCGCTGAGGAACTCATCCGAGAGGTCAAAATAACGCGCCGACCAGGCGAGTCCGACCAGTAAGAGTGGGGGGAGGGTAAAGACCACACCCTTGCGCTCACGCCTCGAAAACCAGGTCATATTGCCTGGGATTCCCCCGACGAACAGCAATAGGCTGGCCACGATCCCGTAAACGAGTCCGCCCCACAACAGTGACTCAGGCACCAGGCGCAGGGCTTTGGGGCTGAGGGCCACAAGTAGCACCACCAGCGTACCGAAACTCATGAAGACCCGGGTGACTCGGGAGCGTCCTTTAGGACGCCTGCCCTGAGCTGCGCTCGTGCCGAGATCGCTTTTGACCTCGGCGCGAAGTGCGTCGAGCACACGTGGACTGGGCCGCGTCTCGGCGACGGTCAGTTCAGCGAATGGATCGAAAGGACTGGGTTTCATGGTGAGCTCAGAGTGAGGAGGCGTACGATGGGTCTGCGGTGCGGTGGTAGTTTTCGAGTTCTTGCCGCAAGGTGACATAACCGCGGTGGACCCGGAGTTTGACGGCCGTCTTGCTGACCCCCAAAACTTCTGACGCCTCAGCGACAGTGAGGCCAGTGATTTTAGTCAATTGAATAGCCTCCGCGTAGGAGTCAGGCAATTTTGACAAGGCACGTTCCAGGGCCTCCGACATATCCAGGTCGACCTGCTCGGTGGGCTGCTGGGGTTCGGGCAAGGAACCATCGTAGCTCAGGTCTTCGGGGCGCACTTTGGACCGCCGGTGTTCGTCGTAGAAGGAGCGCCGGGCGATGGCCAGGATCCAGGGCAGGAGGGGGGCACCAATCAGGTAGCTCTCGCGAGCACGGTGTACTTTGGTGAAGGTGATTTGCACCAGATCTTCCGCGCGCTCGCGGTGTCGGGTGAGGCGCAGCAAGTAGCCGAAGAGTCGCGGTGAGAGTTTGCGGTAAAGTTCTTCGAATGCCTCGAGATCGCCTCCCACATAGCGCGCCATGAGTTGCTCGGCGCTGCTCTCTTCCGCGCGAAGTGTCTCGTCTGAAGGACTCTTCATATAGCCGATTTGCCCTGTTGTGCTCACGGCGTGCAGCAGCGCGCCCGAAAAAACCAGGACGGGACGGTCGCCAAAGCCGGCTCCTGAAGCAAGGGAGACTCCAAACACACAGTATTTACTGGGTTAGGAGCCTCCCGGTTTCAGCCTTCAGGCCAAAAAATTGATTATTTCATGTTCTGAAGGTCGAGCATTTCTTCCATATCGGGCATGAGCACGAGCTCGACACGGCGATTTTGGGCTTTTCCTTCTTTAGAATCATTGGAAGCGACGGGGTCGATGTCACCATAACCTGCAGCGTGCAGCATATTGGGGTCAAGACCACCACCGCCGTCTTCTGTGGGCTCGATCAAGAACAAGAGAACAGTCCGAGCGCGCATGGCCGAAAGTCCCCAGTTGTCTCCGAACTTGCCGCCCTTGAGGGGGACATTGTCGGTGTGACCTGCCACCTGGAAGTAGCGCGTCTTGAGAGTGGAGTCTTTGCGAATGACGTCCGCTACGGCCAAAACGACCTCTTTACCTGCGTCTTTCAGCTTGTCGCTGCCTGAGGGGTAAAGCACGTCACCAGGTAGGCGGATCACCATGCGGTTGTGGCGAATTTCGACCTTGAGACCGAGTTCGGTGAGCTTCTTCAGCTTGCTGCGGAGCTGTTCGTAGCGAGCTTTGATCTTCTCGAGAGCTTCCGCCCGCTTCTTGTATTCGGCGAGGGCGGCCTGCAGTTCTTCCAAGTCTTTGGCCAGCTTTTCTTTTTCTGTGCTGGACTGCTGCACCTGGCTGGTCAAGTGATCCATGTTGACGCCCATCTTCTTGAGCTCCTTACCGAGCTGAAGAACCCGCAACTTGGTTTCTTCGAGTTCGGCGCTGGTTTTCTCGTGTGCGTCTTTTTCGGCCTGATTTTCTGAGGCGAGCTGATTGTACTTGTCTAGCTGCGCTTGCCACTCCTCTTCGGAATGGCCGCATCCTGTAAGGGTGCTGATGAAAAAAAGCGAGGAAACTGCGGTAAACAGGCGTCCGCCCGTCTTGATTGAACGAAACATATTGGCTGAGTTCGCCCTCCTTTGGCCCGCGGTCTTAACACCCTTGGCCTGAACTGAAAAATGCCGGCTTGGATCAGCAGAAATAGCGTTTTCAAGCCATCTCCTGGTAGTTCCCCTTCTCATTTCTTCCCAATTGACCATCATGGCCGCCGCGCCAAGATAGCGCTCTTCCACCCACATCGAATACGACCATGGCAAGCATCTCACCCCAAGCTGAACTGACCTCCACTCCTGAATTCTCTGCCCTGAAGAAGCATCACTCTGCGATCGAAAAACTGCATCTGCGTGATCTGTTTTCTGGTGTCGTGCCCCGCGATCAGATGAATGCCGAAGGGGCGGGTATCTATCTCGACTATTCTAAGAATCGCATCACGGACGAAACGCTCCGTCTTCTTTTGAGTCTTGCCGAGGCTCGGGGACTCAAAACCGCCATCGAGGCCATGTTTTCGGGTGAGAAGATCAACCTCACCGAGGGACGCGCTGTCTTGCATACTGCTCTGCGTGCTCCTCGTTCGGCTTCGATCCTCGTGGAGGGCAAGAACGTGGTGCCCGACGTCTATGAGGTGCTCGACAAAATGTCGGCTTTCGCGGAGAAGGTTCGTAGCGGTGAGCACAAAGGCCACACGGGCAAAGCGATCAAAAACATTGTCAATATCGGCATTGGCGGATCCGATCTGGGCCCGCTCATGGCCTATGAGGCCCTCAAGTTTCAGTCGGATCGCACCCTGACTGTGCGTTTCGTTTCCAACGTCGACGCCACTGACTTTGCCGAAAACACCCGCGATCTGTCGATGGATGAGACGCTCTTCGTCGTCTGCTCCAAGACCTTCACTACCTTGGAGACCATTGCGAACGCGCAGTTGGCGCGCACTCTGCTCATCGAGCAACTCGGCGCCAAGGAGGCGGTCGCCAAGCACTTCGTCGCCGTTTCGACCAATGCCGATGCGGTGGCCGCTTTCGGTATTGATACCCAGAACATGTTTGGATTCTGGGATTGGGTTGGTGGTCGCTACTCGATGGACTCGGCTATCGGACTCAGCCTGATGTTGGCCCTCGGATCGGAGGCATTTTTAGAAATGCTCGCTGGCTTTAACAGCATGGACGAGCACTTCAAGACGGCTCCCTTCGATAGAAACTTGCCAGTTTTAATGGGCCTTTTAGGAGTTTGGTACAACAACTTCTTTGGGGCCGAGAGCCACGCCGTGCTCCCCTACGATCAGTACCTGCGGCGCTTTCCTGCCTATCTTCAGCAGCTTGATATGGAGAGCAATGGCAAGCGAGTGACGCGTTCGGGCGAGAGTGTGAGCTACCAGACCGGTCCGATCATCTGGGGCGAGCCTGGCACCAATGGGCAGCATGCTTTTTACCAACTGATTCACCAAGGCACGAAGCTGATCCCCTGTGATTTCATTGGGTTTTCCAACAGTCAAAATCCGCTGTCTTCGGACGACGCGCAGATGCACGACCTGCTCATGGCCAACTACTTTGCTCAGACTGAGGCGCTTGCTTTCGGAAAGACCGAAGAGCAAGTGCGGGCCGAGGGAACCCGTGAAGACCTAGTGAATCATCGCATTTTCGAAGGCAATCGCCCGACCAACTCGCTGCTCATCGATCGACTCACCCCTCATGCTCTAGGCGCTTTGGTGGCTCTCTATGAGCACAAAGTCTTCGTGCAGGGGATCATCTGGGATCTGAACAGTTTTGATCAATGGGGTGTCGAACTCGGCAAAGTTTTGGCCAAGAAGATCACTCCCGAGCTTTCTGGCCCCGCTTCTGAGCTCAACCACGACAGTTCGACTAACTCACTTATCTTGAAGTACCGCGCTCAGCGTGGTCTCTAAGGGCCTGGGCCCTTATCCCGGATGATCTCATGGACCAGATCCGTCGCGAAATGAAGAAGCAGAAGGAGTCCAACAAGGCTGGGCTCCGCTTCTTTGACGATTTCGCCGGACACCGAGAAAACCAAACCGAGTTCATCGTTCGGGCGAAAGAAAGAGAGGGGGGACGTCTCTGTGTACTGGGCGCAGGGAACTGTTTTGACCTGGACCTTGCCCGAGTCACGCAGGCCTTCGACGAGGTGCATCTCGTCGATATCGATGCTCAAGCGCTCAAGAAGGCAAGGGCTCGTGCTCCGGTCGAGGGGGTTGCAAAAGTCCATCTGCATGCTCCCCTCGACATTTCTGGGGCCAACAAACAGCTCGAATCCTGGCAGACGCTGCGGGTGAGTGAGCGAGAGTTGATGGACTTTCCTGAGCAGGCTTCGGCTCGGGTGGCAGCGGCTCTTCCTGGGCCCTTCGATGTGGTGGTTTCCTCCTGTCTGCTCAGTCAGCTCTTGCTCACCTTGCGGCGCGTTTTGGGAGCCGGACATCAGCTCTTTCAGGCCGGGGTGATGACCTTTCTTGTCACCCACCTGCGACTCCTAACGCGGCTCTCGAGCTCAGGAGGACGTGCCGTCTTGGTCTCGGATGTGAGTTCGGACGAGATCGCGCCTCTGGATGCCTTTTCGTCCCTGAATGGGGGCGTCGACTTCTTGGGCGCACGGATCGACAACAATCAGGTCTTTCATTACACCAATCCCGAACTACTGCGCTCCTTGGCTTCTCAAGATCCGTGGCTTTCGGCTCAGGTGAAGATGAACCCCGCTGAACGGGCTTGGCTTTGGAACAACGGACCCAATCGCCGATTCTTGGTTTACGCCTCCCTGTTATCGAGGCGCTGAACGTCTTGAGTCCCCCAGGCTGCGCTCCCTCAGTCGCTGCTGCGGGGGCCTTGGAGGAGTTCGCGGACTAGCTTTCCGTGCTCGCTCAAGTCTTCGGTCGTCCAACCGCCACTCACCGGTGGATTGCCCACAAGAAGAGCCGAGGCATCCCCGTCTGAAGTGAGCTTCCAGGCGGTACTGCCAATATTCATTTCATCTAGGGCTCGATGCCAATCGCGTGCCTGTGCGATGCAGGGTTCCGGGTTGTCTACCGTCCCGCCATCTGCGTCGGTCGAACCCCATTCGGTGGCGAAGAGAGCAATGCCGTCTGTCTGTGCTCGACGCACGCGCTCAATAAGCCAATCGGTATGCGAGCAGCTGTAGAAGTGCACCGTGTAGGCGAGGTTTTCTCCCTGCACGGGGTTGGCTGCAGCGTGATGCACTCCCTGAGACCAAAGAGGAGTCCCGAGAATGATGAGATTGTCGGGATCGAGCTTTCGAATGTGGGCAACGATTTCTTCGTGGTAGGGCTTGAGAGTCTCGTCCCAATAGGCTCGCTCTTGGGCATCGCCGAACTCGCCGATTGGCTCATTGAAGGGCTCGTAGATGATATTAGGCAGCTCACCGTATTCTTCGGCGATCTTGGTGAAGAATTCTTTCGAAAGCTCCAGATGCTCTTCTTCGTGAGTATGCCAGTCGACGAGCACGTATAGGCCCAAATCCACGGCGTTTTCAATGATGTCGCGCACCATCGAAAGGCGGCCGGGACGCACGCTTTCTGTCGCGTAGCCTCCCTGAGCCTCAACGCCGTTAGCGATGCGCACAATTTCGAGACCCCACTCGTCGCGCATGAACTGAAGACCTTCTTTGCTTGTCGAATACTCTTGCTCCCAGTTGAGCCACTGAGTGCTGACTCCGCGGAGTTGTACCGGGGTTCCGTCTTCTGAAACGATTTGGTTGCCACTCACGGAAAGAGCGCCGTGCTTGTCGACCGGCTCGCTCGGGCCGCTGCTGCATTGCCCCGCATCGCTGCAGTTATCGCTGTCGTCGCATATGCCGCAGTTGGCTCCACAAAAATCGTCCCCACATTCTCGTTCTTGGCAGGCTGGCTGACAGGAGCCGGCTTGCGTCACCGCGAGGTTGTCCACCAGGTTGCCGGCGCCATCGAAGGCAAGGCGCAGGACGTGTTTGCCCTCGGCGAGCGGCACATCAAAGAACACCTCTTCACCTAGAGAAAACACGGACCCAGCTTCGATGGTGTCGCGCAGGGTTCCGTCGATCAAAAGCTGCAGGTCCTGGGCGTCCGTGCCGCGCTTGATCCCAACGCCGATGTGGTAGTTGCCAGTCGCCTCCACATCGATATCGTATTCGACCCAGGTTGTGTCAGCGCCGCTCACCAGCGCGCATCCGTTGCTGAGGTTTTCGCGCGCCTCCACCTTCACGAGGCTGGTTTCGGGTGCACCACAGGTTTCGAGCTCTTCGCGCGTACTTTCGGCGCCGCTCGCACGGAAGAAATGCTCCGCTTCAATCATTCCTGGAACAGAAAAAGGGGTGACTTCTATCGACTCATCGGCTGTGGTCTCGCTTTCTTGTGGATCGTAGCCGAGCGGTCGTTGGTCGGTGCCACAAGCGAGGGGGAGCAAAGATAGACTAGAAAGAGCGAGAGTCAGACGAGATAGCTGCATGATTTTGTGGGGAAAGGGTAGGGGTCCGGCGGGGATCGGGTTCAAGCCGCGCCATCATAGATCCCGGCCATGGAGATGCACCCTGAATGTCTGCTTCCGAGGACAGATGGGAAGTCTTCAGTGAATATGAAAACTCTCGCCGTCGAGCGGGCGAGGTGTGCCGCTACTCTTACGAAGACACCGAGCTCAGGCGATACTGGAGCGACTGGAGCGATGAGCTGGTGGTGGAATCGAGGCCGCCGGGAGACGTGACATGGGGATTTCGTCGGCGACGACCTGATTGCGGCCGTTTTCTTTGGCGCGGTACAGATTCATGTCAGCCGTGGCGAGTAACCCATGGGCAGTGTGCCCAACCCAGCTCGCGACCCCGATGCTGACGGTGACTGGCCAATCGAGGCCCTGGATTTTGGCTTCAGAAATGGCGACGCGAATACGATTGGCGATTGTCTTGGCTTCGGATTTGGTCGTCCCCGGCAAGACGACCAAGAATTCTTCGCCCCCGTATCGTCCCCCGATGTCACTGGCGCGAAGGCTGTTTCTAAGGAGCTTGGCGACTTCCCGTAGCACGCGATCACCAACGCTATGTCCGACGGTGTCGTTGATGCGCTTGAAGTGATCGACGTCCAACAACAAAACGGCGAGCGATTCGGGGTTCTTGCGCGCCTCCTCGAGCTTGCGGGTGAGCTCGTTCATGCAGGTGCGGCGGTTGAGCAGCTTGGTGAGACCATCGGTGGTAGCCAGCTCTTCCAGTACTTTGGTTCGCTGTTGGAGCAGCTCGAGCAGACGGTCGAAGTTGTAGGCCAAGAGCCCAATCTCGTCTCGTCGGTTGATACCGACGCGCACGCTGAGGTCGGCGGTGCGCCGCACGTTTTCTATTGACTGAGTCAGGTAGCGCAGAGGTCGAACCAAGGTGAGCTGCAGAAGTAGCAGCAACATGGCAAGAACCAGGGACAGCATGAAGAGCGAACCCAGGCCGGCCAAATTGAGAGTGCCTTCGCCTTGGCCCAAGATTGTGGCAGGTCGCTCCACTCCGAAGCGGGCAATTGGCTCCCCGAAAGGATCGCGGAGCCACGCGTGGGCTTCGACCGATTTGCCGTCCACCTTCGCTTGGGCCTCAGCGGCAGCTACTGCCGGTCCGGTCGGATCGGCGGCAACGAGGGTGAGGGGCAAGCGAACCTGATCGGCGAGACGTTCAAGAGCTTGCTCGTCGAATTCTCGCAACATGACCACTGTCCCCAGAGCGTGTTTTTCGTTCTTGGGGCTAGCGACCGGCGCTGCCGCGGCTAAGACCAATCGTTGTGAGGCGAAGCGTACCAGCCCTTGTTGGACGGTGCTTTCGGCGGAGCCACCGGTGCGTACCGATGCGATGACTGGAAACTGATTGGCGAACCCCTTGGGCGTGTACTCTTTCACGTCCTTGAGCTCTTCTGCTCGTTTGCCGAGCAACGAGAAAAGGACTCGACCTAGTTCGTCGAAAACGAAGAGGGCATCGAGGTCTAAGGTCTTGAGGATTTCTGGTTTGAGAGCGCGCGGAACTTCACCTTCGTCTCCTGCCTCGATGTACTCCCGCATATCGTCCCAGGCGGCGTAGTCCTCGGCGGTGGCTCCGAGCTGCTCCTCCTCCCGCGTGACAGCGGCTTCGATACGCTCGAGGTCTTTGACCATCAGTCCCGCCTCGATCCGAGAAAAGGTGGGTCGGAAGACTTTACTCAATACAATGTGGAGCCCAGCGAGCAATCCGACCCAAACAATGATCGTAAAAAGCAAGACCCGGCCTGCGACCGACAGGGAAAAGCGGCGCTGCTCGGGAAGCATCGAAGGTCGGCCGGTCATTGATGTTGTCAATACGTCGCATCCGCCCCGAATTAAAGGTTATGGGGAGGGTCCCTTGTTTCTTCTTTGAGGGTGCGTTTTGAGGCTTTGGTTTTCAATCCTGTCCGCGATAGCGTGGCCCCGTGGCGGCACGAAAATGGATTCTTGCGGCAAAGGGCTGTTTGGCCCTCGCTTGGTGCAGTCTGATTGGATGCTCGAACAATCCCTATCCTCAGGCCGATGATGCGCAAAAGGTGCTCTATCTGCCCTATGCGACCCCTCCCAAGACTCTCGACCCGGCGATCAGTTATGGCACCGCCGACACTACGGTGACGAGCAAAGTCTTCGATACCTTGCTTCAGTATCACTACGTTAAACGTCCCTATGAGCTCGTCCCGTCGATGGCGCAGTCGATCCCTCAAGCCGAGGAGCTGAGCGATGGGCGGGTGCGCTATACCTTTCAGCTCCACGAGGGAATATTTTATCACGAAGATCCCTGTTTTTCTTTGACGCCCGAAAGCGGGGAGGGCGGGCGTCGCCCCGTGCTCGCCGAAGATTTCGTCTTTGAGATCCAGCGCGTGGCCGACCCATTACTGGCCAGTCAGGTGGTCGAAACCTTTGCTCATTTGAGTGGGTTTAGCGATTTTAGAAAGAGACTTGAGGCGAAGCGCAAGAGTGATCCGGCGTTTTCGCAGCTACCGGTCAACGAGCAATACCGGGCTATCGGACCCTTCTCTGGTGCACAGGCGCTTGACGAGCGCACCCTGCAGATCACCCTCGACGAACCCTATCCTCAGATCCTCTATTGGTTTGCGATGCCGGTGACCACTCCAGTGCCCTGGGAGGCGGCGGTCTATTACGACGGCAATGAGGGGCGTCCTCCTCTGACGGAGCACACCGTATCGACTGGACCCTATGTCCTTTCGACCTACGACAAACAGGCGCGCATGGTTCTTGCGCGCAACCCTGACTGGTGGGCTCTCAAGTATCCGCAAAAGTCGAGGTTCCCTGATGTTTCTGATTTGGAAGGGACGGCCGATCTGAGCCCAGCTATTGGCCAGCGCATGCCCTTCCTTGATCGCATCGAGTACCGTCGTGAGCAGGAGTCGATTCCGGCATTTTCGAAGTTTCTTCAGGGCTACTACGATATGTCACTGATCGCCCGGGAGAGCTTCGACAAGGTTGTGCATGAAGGGGGACTTTCCGACGAAATGAAGGCGAGGGGGATGAGTCTTTCGCGTTCGGTCGAACCGGGGATCTACTACATCGGATTCAATTTAGACGATCCGGTGATCGGTTCGAGCGACGGCAAGCGTTCGCGACTGCTGCGCCAAGCGATGAGCCTGGTGACTGATGTGGAAGAGTACCTTCGCTTGTTTTCGAATGGGCGAGGAGTTCCCGCTCATTCGCCCCTGCCTCCGGGGCTGTTTGGCTATGATGAGCATTACAAAAACCCCTATCGAACTCCTAATCTTGAGCGAGCGCGCGAGCTGCTCGAAGAGGCTGGCTACCCGGGGGGGATTGACCCCAAGACCCGGGCGCCACTCCACTTGACCTTCGATGTGGCGGATACTTCTGCTGAAGGGCGAGTGCGTTATCTCTTCTGGGTCAATCAGTGGCGCAAACTGGGCCTCAACGTGGAGCTGGCCGCGACGAATTACAACCAGTTTTACGCCAAGATGCTCAAAGGGAGCTATCAGATCTATTCGTGGGGTTGGATGGCGGATTATCCCGACCCCGAAAACTTCCTCTTCTTGCTCACGACGAAGATGGCACGTTCGGTTTCGGGGGGACCCAACAACGCCAACTTCAAGAACAAGGAGTACGACGCTCTCTTCGAGCAAATGAGGACCCGTGACAACGATGCCGAGCGTGAGCGCATCATTGCTCAAATGCTTTCGATTTTGGAAGAAGAGCGTCCCTGGATTGAGCTCTTTCATCCCGAAGAATACGCGCTTGTGCATGGTTGGTTGAAGAACGTGCGCACTGTGGGCATCAGCACCATCCCTACGGGCAAGTATTACGATCTCGACTCGAACCAACGCGCGCGTCTCCGCAAAGAGTGGAATCAGCCGATCTACTGGCCAGCTTGGCTCTTGCTTGTGGCTTTAGTAGCGGTGGTGGTGCCCGCTATCGTCACCTACCGAAAGGAGCGCAGCTGAGTGTTTGCTTATCTCGTTCGCCGAAGTGCCTATGGGCTGGTCGTAGTGCTTGGCGTGATCTTGTTTCTTTTCGTGCTCTTCTTCACCGTCGCCTCACCGGACGACATCGCGCGCCAAGCAGTCGGACCCAAGGCGATGCCCGAGGTGATTCAGCAGTGGAAGGTCAATCATGGCTACGATCTGCCCGTGTGGCCGGGCCCTGGCCATATGAAACAAAACCTCCTCTTTGATCACGTCGCCCGCATGGCCACGATGGACTTTGGTAAGAGCGATGCTGACGGCGTGGTGATCTGGGAGCGTATCCTTGCTGGCGCGCCGGCGAGTCTCCTGCTGACCGCGCCCATGTTTTTCATTGGCCTTGTGGTCAGTATTTTCACCAGTCTGTTTGTGGCCTTCTTTCGCGAGATGTACATCGACAAGCTGGTCGTGGCCCTTGCTGTGCTCGCGATGAGCATCCCCACTTTGCTTTACATCATCGGCGGACAGTTCGTCATTGGAACGCTTCTGCGCTGGTTTCCCGTTTCAGGATTTGACGCCAACCCGGCCGTTGTGGCTCGCTTCTTGGCCTTGCCGGTACTGATCGGGGTGGCCTCGGGTTTGGGCAGCAGCATTCGCTTTTATAGAACGGTCTTTTTGGACGAGATCCATCGTGACTACGTCCGTACGGCACGCGCCAAGGGCGCGGGAGAAATGCGCATCATGGTGCGCCACGTTCTGCGTAACTCTTTGGTTCCTATCCTCACCCAGGTCGTCATGGCCATTCCTTTTCTGTTCACGGGTTCGCTCTTGCTCGAGGCTGGGTTTGGCATCCCTGGCCTGGGTGCTGTCACCTATGAGGCGATCACGGCCAACGACTTCTCGACCCTGCGGGCCATGGTCTTCTTGGGCTCGCTCATGTTCATCGTCGGTCAAGTTCTGACCGACATCAGCTACACCCTGGTGGATCCGCGCATTCGATTGGATGATTGATGTTTTCGAGTAACCAAGACCCGTTTGTCCAAGCTTTGGTCAGTGATTCTGTTGTTGGGATTTTGGTCCTCCTGGGATTTATTGCAGGACGAGCCGTTTCAAAGAACGAAATGTGGAGAGCCGCTTTCGCTCAGGTGTTTCGGTTGAGACCGCTTTCGGTGATCGTTTTGGGTCTCTACATTGCCATTGCCCTTGTCGATTCGGTGGTGTGGGTCGGAGGCGAGGTGAAAGGGGACGATCAGGTGGCTTCGTTCGAGGCGCGCAGCGTCATCGATCGAGCCTTTGGTGAGTTTGATGAAAAGGGATTTTCGGCGCCCCTGGCCAGTCGCGAGTTTTATGACGACAGCCCTCTCCATCATCCCAAGGAGCATCTACTCGGAACGAATATTCTCGGTCAGGACGTGCTCTACGTGACGTTGAAGGGGGCACGCGTAGCGCTTTTGATTGGCGGTCTGACGAGCTTGATCACAATCCCTCTGGCCTTGTTCTTTGGGATGACGGCGGGTTACTTCGGAAAGTGGGTCGACGATGCTGTCTTTTTCGTGATGAGTACCCTTGCTTCGATGCCGGGTATCTTACTCTTGATCGTTCTGATCATGGTCTTGGGCAAGAGCACGCTCAGCGTCTGCGTTGCTCTGGGGGTGACGAGTTGGGTTGGTTTTTGTCGCCTTTCCCGCGGAGAAACCATGAAGCTACGCGAGCTGGATTATGTCGCTGCGGCTCGTTCCCTGGGGGTATCCCACGCCAAGATTTTGCTCCGCCACATCTTGCCGAACTTGATGCATCTGGTGATCATCACCTTCGTGTTGCTTTTCTCGGGTTTGGTGCTCGCTGAGGCGACTCTGGCCTGGCTGGGCATCGGCGTCGACGGGAGCTGGGGCCAAATGATTGCGGTGGCCAAGGATGAGTTGAGCCGAGATCCGATGGTTTGGTGGAACATCGTTCCTGCGGGCACAGCACTCTTCGGTTTGCTATTGGCTGTGAACTTGATCGGCGATGCCTTGCGCGACGTCCTTGATCCGCGCACCTGGGGAAGCCAGAACTGATGCTGCTCGAGGTCAAGAACCTAAGTTGTCACTTTCAGATCGCGGGGCGCAGTGTTCCCATCGTCGATGATCTGAGTTTTTCGGTGGATGAAGGACGGTGTTTGGCGCTGGTTGGAGAGTCAGGTTGCGGCAAGAGCATGACTGCACTCTCGCTGCTTCGCCTCTTGCCCAAGGCTGGGAGGATTGCGTCGGGTTCTGTGCTTTTGGCAGGGAAGGATCTCCTCCGGCACTCAGTCCCTCAAATGTACAAGGTGCGTGGACACGAGATGTCCATGATCTTCCAAGAGCCGATGACCAGCCTCAATCCTGTGATGCGCGTGGGCGCCCAGGTCGAAGAAGCGGTCTTGCTCCACGAGAAGGTTAGCCCGAAGGCGGCTCGGGAGCGCGGACTCCAACTCTTCAAGCGCGTGGGGATCCCCGATCCGGAAGCGCGCTTTTCGACCTACCCGCATCAGATGTCAGGGGGGCTCAAGCAGCGTGTCATGATCGCCATGGCCCTTGTCACTCGTCCCAAGGTTTTGCTTGCTGACGAGCCGACGACGGCCCTGGATGTGACCATTCAGGCCCAAATCATCCAGCTATTGCGGGAACTGCAGCGCGACTTTCAGACGGCCATCTTGCTCATCACCCATGATCTCGGAGTGGTCAATCAAATCGCCGACGAGATCGCCGTTATGTACGCAGGCCGCATTGTCGAACAAGCTCCCCGCGCCCAGTTGCTTGCCGCGCCTCAACACCCCTACACGCGCGGATTGCTTTCGGCCCTGCCGGGGCGCGCCGGACCAAAAGTCCGTTTGACCGAAATCCAGGGTACCGTTCCTTCCCCCAAGAACTGGCCTCAGGGCTGCCGTTTCCAGGACCGCTGTCCTTTGGTGCACTCGGCTTGTCGCACCTCGATTCCCCCTCTGATTGGTGAAGAGCGAGCTAACCGGGTGGCCTGTCATGCTGTTCAGGCTGCACCAGGGGCTTCAGTTCTTGCCCCATCGGGCCCGGAGCAGGAGGTCGAGTCGTGAGCGAACCAAAAACGCAGAGCTCGGAGGTTTCGTCGAAGTTGCTCGAGGTCAAGCAGCTCCGAACTTGGTTTCCCATCAAGAAGGGTTTTTTGAAGAAGACGGTCGGACACGTGCGGGCGGTCGACGACGTGAGCTTCAGTGTCGAGAGGGGAAAGACTTTGGCGTTGGTAGGCGAATCCGGGTGTGGAAAGACCACGGTCGGGCGAAGTCTGTTGCGTCTTGTTGAGCCAAGCGGGGGACAGGTGCTCTTCGAAGGGCAAGATCTTCTCAAGCTCAAACCCGCAGAGCTTCGTCCCTTGCGTCGTCACGTGCAGATGGTTTTTCAAGATCCCATGACGAGCCTGAACCCCCGCATGCGAGTCGAAGACTTGGTCGCCGAGGGGATGGATTCGTTTAGGCTCTATGCCTCGAAGAAAGAACGCCGTGAGCGGGCCGCCGCGGCGCTTGAGCGAGTCGGACTTTCGCCGGACCAGATGAGGCGTTTTCCTCACGAGTTTTCGGGGGGGCAGCGTCAGCGCATCGGCATTGCCCGCGCTTTGGCGGTGGAGCCCAAGTTGCTCATCTGCGATGAGGCGGTTTCGGCGTTGGATGTGTCCATTCAAGCTCAGATCTTGAACCTGCTGGCCGATCTCCAAAGCGAATTGGGATTGTCCTATCTGTTCATTACCCACGACTTGTCCGTTGTGCGTCATCTCGCCGATGAGGTGGCTGTGATGTATCTTGGTCAGATCATGGAGCGCGGACCAGCCGCACAGATCTTCGCCGAACCACGACACCCCTATACCCAAGGCCTCTTGGCCTCAGTTCCGTCGCCGGATCCGGACACTCCACCGGTGCGTGTGCAGGTGCTGGGTGATGTTCCGTCGCCGGCGTCTCCTCCTTCGGGCTGTCGCTTTCATACGCGATGTCCCGTTTCACAAGAGCGCTGTCGTCAGGAGGTGCCAGAGCTGGTGGAGCTCGGGGTGTCGAGCGCCCGCTGTTTGTTGCTCGCTGGTTCGAGCACTGCATAGACGACTCGTACGGCGCCTCGATACAACTCTCGTCCATTTGAAGTTAACACTGTTAACATTGGCGTTTTCTCCGTCTACGAAGGCTGTGGCATGTGGGGCGCTACCCAACTTGGGCTGTTCAAGGCCGAAACAGGCAGGCGCCCCCCCTAGACAAGGGACCAGGGCGACCTTAACTCAACGCTACTTATGGACTTGTCTTCGGGTGCGCTCCCTATGGGTATGCTGTTTTTCGGCATGATGGTTTTGGGCGTCGTGCGTCGCAAAGCGGGCAACGTGGTCGCTCGCAGCCAATACCCCAAACTCGCTGATAAGCTTGGGCTAAGCTACCGGCCTTCGTCTTTCAAGGATGGTGTGGGCAAGATTGTCGGTCAGCTTGATGGCTATCAAGTGACGGTCGACCCTGACGATCAACGACGCATCTATTTGCGATTTGATAGTCAACCCGAGGTGGAGCTCCATAGCTTTGTGCACAACAAGCGCGCTGTTTCCAATATGACGGCCTTTCGACCCACCTCGTCGGTGCTCAGCTCTCAATTCAAAACGGCCCATGCTTCCACCGCGATCGCACGCCGTCTGAACGAAAACACAGTATTGGATGAGGCGATTAAACCTTTGCGCTTTTTGCGTTCGATGAAGAATCTGAGCGCCACGAGTAACGGGATTTCAGCTACTTTTGACTACGGAAGCCCGCCCTATATTCCCGCCGAAGTCGTCGAGGATGTTTTGCCTCGTCTTGTGCACCTGGCTCAGGTCATCGAGGGGCAGGCGAAGGAGCAGCGGGGCATCCGCGGAAAATAGCTCCTCGCGGGAGTATTCTGAGCTGATAGAAGGAGTGAAGGACCAGCTAGGTTGATGCCAGCGGCCGCAGCCTTCCAATTGGAGTGTACGGTTTCGACGTCCGAGGATCGCGGCGGATGCAGAATGTGGCAGCCAAGACGCGCCGAGGATTGTTGATCTTAGCAAAATTGGCCCTGATCTTATTTCCGCATATTCCGACCAAAAACATGCTAGTTAGCGCCTGTCTACGCGCGCCGGGTCTAGTACCCGGCTTTCTGGCGGAAGTTCTCTGACCCCCCTAGGCCCTATGACCTCTAGTACCGAAGAAACCCAAAATCGTAGCGCTCACGCCCTGCTCGGCACCGAGCAGATGTCCCATCTTCGTCAGCTCGAAGCGGAAAGCATCCACATCATTCGTGAGGTGGCTGCCCAGTTCGACAACCCGGTCATGCTCTACAGCATTGGCAAGGACTCGGGCGCGATGGTGCACCTCGCCCGTAAGGCTTTCTATCCGGCGAAGATCCCCTTTCCTTTGCTCCACGTCGATACGACCTGGAAGTTCAAGGACATGATCAAGTTTCGTGACACCATCGCAAAGAAGTATGATGTCGATTTATTAGTTCACATCAATCAGGATGGCGTCAAACAAGGCATCGGGCCCTTCACTCATGGCAGCAAGGTGCACACTGATGTGATGAAGACGCAGGGGCTGCTCCAGGCGCTCAGCAAGTACGGCTTTGATGCTGCCTTCGGTGGTGCACGCCGAGACGAAGAGCGTAGTCGCGCCAAGGAGCGCATTTACTCCTTCCGCGATCGTTACGGCAAGTGGGACCCAAAGAACCAGCGGCCCGAACTGTGGAACCTTTACAACGGGCGCATCAATAAGGGCGAAAGCATTCGTGTCTTTCCTCTTTCCAACTGGACCGAGCTCGACATTTGGCTCTACACCTATCTGGAAAACATCGACATCGTTCCGTTGTATTTGGCGGCGAAACGCCCCGTGGTCGAGCGTGAAGGAACGCTCATCATGGTCGACGATGAGCGTATGGAGCTTAAAGCTGGCGAGACTCCAGAAATGAAGTCGGTTCGCTTCCGCACCTTGGGTTGTTACCCCCTGACCGGCGCTATCGAGTCAGAGGCGGATACCTTGCCCGAAATTATCAAAGAGATGCTGCTGGCTACTCAGAGTGAGCGTCAGGGCCGTCTCATCGACGTCGACTCGGACGGGTCGATGGAAGAAAAGAAGAAGGAGGGCTACTTCTAATGAGCACAGAACAAGTCACCCCGGAAAACATTCACGCTTACCTCAAGCAGCATCAAGAAAAAGAACTGTGCCGTTTCGTGACGGTGGGCAGTGTGGACGACGGCAAGTCGACTTTGATTGGTCGTTTGCTTCACGACACTCACGGCATCTACGAAGATCAGCTGGACGCGGTAAAGAAGGCGACCAAGCAAGAAGGTGGCGAGATTGACTTTTCGTTGTTCACCGATGGTCTCAAAGCCGAGCGTGAACAGGGCATCACCATCGACGTTGCCTATCGTTACTTCAGCACCGAAAACCGTAAGTTCATCATCGCCGATACCCCCGGCCACGTGCAGTACACGCGCAACATGGCCACGGGAGCTTCGACCGCCAACGTGGGTGTTATCCTGATTGATGCTCGCTTGGGTGTTTTGCAGCAGTCGCGCCGGCACGCTTACATCGCGTCCTTGATTGGGATCCCTCATCTGGCCGTGTGTGTGAACAAGATGGACCTCGAGGGTTACAGCGAGAAGGTCTTCGACGACATCAAGGCCGAGTTCTCACAGTTTTGCGAGCAGCTGCGCTTCCGAGAGGTGAAGTTCATCCCCATCAGTGCCAAGTTGGGAGACAACGTCGTTCATACGAGCGAAAAGACCCCTTGGTACAAGGGGGGGACCATCTTGGAGTACCTGGAAAGCGTGCCCGTGCGGGCTGGCATCAACGAGACGGACTTCCGTTATCCCGTTCAATACGTCTTGCGCCCTAACCTCGACTATCGTGGTTTTTCGGGGACGATTGCCTCGGGGCGCGTCAAGAAGGGCGATACTCTGATGAGTCTGCCCTCGCGCAAGAAGAGCAAAGTGATTGCCATCGATACCTTCGATGGCGAATTCGAGGAGGCCAAAGCTCCGATGGCTGTGACGATTCGTTTTGCAGACGAGATCGATACGAGTCGGGGCGATATGCTCGTTCATGAGGACAATCCGCCGCTCGAAGTCGAGCGCTTTAGGGCTAAGCTTGTTTGGCTGAGCGAAGATGCACTCGACCTTTCGAAGACCTACATGGTCAAGCACACGACTCAGCTCGTGCGTGCGGATATCGAATCGGTAGAGTTCCTCGTCGATCTGGAAACCCTGGAGCAAAAAGCCTCCAATGGGATCGAGCTCAACGACATCGGTGAGGTCACCATCAGCGCTCATCGAAAACTCTTCGTTGACCCTTATCACGAAAACGGCGCGACAGGCGCGTTCATCATTGTCGACCCGATCAGCAACAATACGGTCGCGGCTGGTATGGTCGAAGGACCCGCCGCAGGAGAAGGCAAACACAAGGCCCACCTCCACGAGAAACTCAACTACGTTGAGCTGCCTGCTCGTGATCTCAGCGCCACCAAGACCTTCTTCAGAGAGTGCTTCGGTTGGCAGTTCACGGACTTTGGACAAGATTACGCAGCTTTCGCCAACGAGGGACTCGAAGGCGGTTTCTACAGTTCGGATCGCGCCTCGCGGGTGGAGTCGGGTGGGGCGTTATTGGTGTTTTACAGCGACGACTTGCAGAGCACTCAGGCTAAAATCAAGAAGAACGGCGGCACGATCAGTCGGGATACTTTTGAGTTCCCGGGGGGCAAACGCTTTCACTTCGTTGAACCGAGTGGCAACGAGTTCGCTGTGTGGAGCGACGCCTGAAGTCGAGCAGAGTCTAAGCGAAACGCTTGAGAGCTGCGGGGCGAGGTGAGTGCTGAGGTACTCATGCTCGCCCCGATGCGTTAGGGGGTTGTGTCATGCCCGGGGGTCGCGGAAGTTCTCTTCGTCTGGCATCTTCGCTAAGCTGCAGCCCATGAGCGTTCGACGAATTGCGGTCCGAGGGAAGATCACCGGACTTTTGCTGCTTTGTTGTCTTACCTGGGGTTGCAACAAGAAAGAAAAGCAGGAGCCGACCGAGCCTGCCGTTAGTGCAAAAGTACAAGAGAAGTGGAAAGTCGATCCCGCCCTAGCGGACGAGTTCAAGAAGCTTCGAGCTGCTTGTCGCGTGGATGAAAAGGACTCCCGCGTGATTTGCGATAAGGAGCTCGACCGAAAGTTGATTTCAGGTTTCCTCACCCGCGAACGCGATTTGGTTGCGTCACTGGAAACTTTCCTTGCGCTTCTGGGGTCCTCGGATCGAGCCCAACAGCAGCTAGTGGCCCATGTGTTGTACGCCTCCACGAGGTCTGGGGTGGGCTCGCCTCAGGATAAGATTGATCCCGCAGTAGCCCGGGAGTTCTGTCGCTTGGTCCGAGAACTTCCCTTGCCCTCGGCGACTCAGTTGGTCCCGACCGCGTCTTCACTTGTGCAGCTCACTGGACAAGAGAAGGTGTTGGACCAAGTCGTTTTAGAACGGCCTGAGCTGGGCACGGCTGTGTATCGGTTCGCGATGGTCCATGCGGGGGCGCGTGCTCTCCCACGTCTTCAGAAGGTGGTTCAGGAGGGGACTTCCAAAGACCGGCTTGCAGCCTTAGCGGCACCTAAGCTGATGAAGAACTGGACGCCCAAGGATAGGGCTGAAATATGTCCGTGGGCAGCTTCACTCCTCGAGGATACCCGACCGATGGTTGCCGAACGTGCATCAAGCATCCTCACCAAATGCGCCGGACCCTTCACCGATCAACTACTTGCTTTTGGCGAGGGAAAGGCGGCCTCCGGGGAGTTCCGCCGGGGTCTGATCCCTGCCTACCGTGACCTGTGCAGCGGCACCCAGCGTCGTGCGGGGTCCCCAATTTCAGAAGCGCAATGTGCACGGAATCGGCACCTGCTCGAAGAGGTGCTGAGGGATGGGCGGACGGATGCCCAGACCCGGGGGCTCGCCCTTTCGGCTCTGGCCTACCAATGGCCAGATGCGGATGTTCAGTTGTTGGTCAAGAAGTTCGCTGAGGGGAAGACTCCACCTGAACTTCAGTCGGCAGCCAAGAATGCGCTCGACCGGCTCCAGCGCCGTGAAGAACTGAGGAAGCGAGCTGAAGCGCCGCCTTCCCGATCAGTGAGCGGGTCCGCTCACTGAAAATTTGACTTCGTTCAGTGCGGGGCCCCGTATTGAAGCCCACGAGGGCGACTTCGGTCGTATCCAGCGCGTGGAAGCGAGACAGTAGGCTCTACTGTTGAGGCGGCACCGCCTTGTTTCCGGCTGATGACGGCACAGAAGCTCGTCGTTCTCCCGCACGGATGCTCTTGGATGGCCACCGAGATCTAGGCCCCCGCGACTGTCATCAAGTGCTGTGATCAGGCTGGAATGATGTGATTGTCAGTCTTTTTGGGGCGCTGGGTTTGGTGCTTTCTTGTGGAACTTACGCGGATGTCCAGGTGGCGATCGGCGAGGTCGTCTTCGTAGAGGTCTCAAACCGAGCTTGGGGAGCACTCATTGAGGAAAGGGTGAGATCGAAGAATCGAGCCTAATTGAGCTCGATTCGCTTTGCGAGGAGGTCCATCAGGAGGGCAATGTGAGGTCCATGGAAGATGGCAGGCCGATCGTTTGACCAATTTTCGGATTGCCTTGGACCCATGATTGAACTCTAATCGGTGGCGCACTCACGCGCACCTCCACCTCAGGGATGAGCGGGGGTCACCCCTCATGTCGGAATCCGACGTTCCCCATGCCCCCCTCTCTTCATCGAAGGCTCATCGTTTCAAGCGCTCTGCTCGTGAGCGCCTTCTTTCTGATCGTCGCCTTTGTGGTGGCCCAGGAGGCGGGCGAGGCGACAGTCGTCGATATTCGCGCGGCTGAGCCAATTACTCAGAACTCAACGATAGCCAAGTACGCGCTCCGGATTGCCAATTGCTCAAACCTCGTTTCTGTCGAACTTCCGAATGGGAGTCGACTTGCTACAGTGGGAAGAGAATCATTTGCTGCTACTATCGGAGCGGGCTGCGAACTGGAGTTCATCGCTGCCGGGGATCTACGTCTCAAGCCTCAAGCGACCCTCCAGTTCGCTGATGCCTCGTCCTTCCTTGTGCAGGAGTCATTTGTTCCAGAGGCGGAGCGTCCATCCCTGGAGTTTGGGGGCTTGGGCCTGTCGGCCGCAGATGGTCAACAACAGCTCAATTTGTCTGTGTTCGCTCAGGACGACTCGGACATCGCCGAACTGCATTTGAGCTTGTTGGGGGTCAAGGCATCCGAGCTTCGACGCGCCGGGGGCGTAGTAGATCGAGTTAAGAAGTTTGCGTTTGCTCAGCACTCTGTGACCGTATACCCGTCTAACACAGAGCAAACTGAGTTTACGGCAAGCGTCCCGCTTGCTTATCCGCTTTCAGCGGACGAGGTGGCCCATGACGGGGTGGTGATCGTGGAAGCCAGTGCTGTCGATGCCTTTGGGAATCGAAGTGAATTCTCGCGCATCGCCTTCACAGGCAACGATGTGGAGGAAGCCGTTTTGGGGCTCACGGTCACTCCGCAACCCAAGATCGTATTCACCAACTTGCTGGAGACCGCAGTGGTGGTTCCCACCGTCGAATTCCAGTTTCGAGGCCCGGTACCCTTGGTGGGCTCTGGTCGCGGAGTGCAGTACCAATCGTCTCACCCTACCCTCGTGGGGGTGACCCCAGCGGGCGTTGTGTATCCGTTGGCGGAAACTGAGGGCGCGCCGGTGACCATAGAGGTCACTTATCCGGGGGTTCCACCCGTCCTGCTGCCCGTTGAGGTGGATGCCTCAAAAACCTTGGTGAGCTTCGAATTTGAAGAGTACGCGGACACGAATTATGAGCTGCCACGTTTGAACACCCCTTACGAGATGCCTCCGGTCCTGGGGCGGTTCGACGATGGGACTTACGCGCAGATAGGGTCGCAGTTCAAAATCAACTACTCGATCGAGGCCAACGGCGAGGGGCTCCTTGAGTTGGATGGCACGCGGCTGACTGCCCGTGAACCGTTTGACTTTCCAGTGTTGGTCCGCGCGACGGTCGACAAGTTGCCCGGGATCTTCGGGGAGCTGGATGTGGTCGCCATTGATGCTCTTCCTGTCGCCAAGATTGATGCTCCGTCGACCGCACTGCCCGATTCTGAGATCTCCTTTCAGGTTCGGCCCGAAGACGACGTTGGGATTTCGGCGGTAAAATTCTACGTTGATGGGGAGTACCTGGGCAAAGTCGTGGAGCCCCCGTACTCCATGTCCGTCGGGGTGCCCACCGAGCTCGACGCCGTCATCGAACTCAAGGCGATTGCCGTCGACACCCGCGAGCAGGAGAGCCTCCCGGCCCTTGCTCGCGTGAAGGTCGTTGAACGGCTTGGTCCAGAAGTTCCGCCTTTTATAGTGCGTTCGCCCATCAACTTGCAGCACTTCGTTGAAGGAGCGCCGATCATCTTCGATGTGAGCCTCAGCGAGATTGGACGTATGGGCGGACTCGATCGGGTCGAAATCTACGTGGATGACGATCTGCGCGGTACCAGCTACGCGCAGCAGATCATCACGGATGTAGATATCTTCGGTGCTGAGTTCGATGTGCCCGTGTGGCGCATTTCGAGCTATGTCCGCCCGATCTCGACTGCGGAAAGTTCACGCACCTTCTACGCCGTTGGGTACAAGGGGAGCGAACGGCGCGAGTCTGTGGCGATGGCCTACAAGGTCTTCAAGAATACGGCTCCCCAAGTGCGCATTTCGAGTCCTCGCGATCAGCAAGGCGTTTCGGCGGGACAGACCCTCCCGGTGACCGTGCAACTGACTGATGACACGTTGCTCGCGGGGACGGAGCTCCGGATTCTGCTCAATGGCGAAATCGTCGCTACAGATCGATTCTTCTCGACGGAAGCGGGCCTGGTCGATGGTTTTCAAGTTCAGAGCGAGTCGCGCACTTATGGGGTGGATGTTTCAGCTGATCTGCTCGGCAATACTGTCGATCTGCAGGCTCAAGCCGTCGACTTCCACGGAGTGATCTCACAATCGAGTTTGGTTCGTCTCGGAGTGCAAGGGGATGATCCGCCGACTGTTTCACTGACCCATCCCGTGGGCGGGGCCAATCATGTTGCTGGTCTGCCCATCGAACTACGGGCGGACGCCGCCGACGATGTAGCGGTTCGAAAAGTCGACTTCTACGTGGATGGCGTTTTCGTCGGGACTGACTTCTCGCGCCCCTATGCGGTCACGTACGACACACTTGCCGACCAACAGAGCGAAGCGGCGCGCGCTGCCTACGCGGTGGCCACGGATTCTCAGGGTCAAACCACCCAAAGTGAATCAGTTTCTTTCACTTTGGGGCCGGACCTCTACGATCCGGTGGTTCACATCGTCTCTCCTTCCGTGACCCACACCGAGGGCGGAGCCGATATTGCCGAGGTCGTAGAGAACGCTGAGATCGTTCTCAAGGCCACTGGCTACGACAATATTGGGGTGCGGGAACTCGAGCTCCGCGGCGTAGCGGCCGTCGGTGGGGTCTATACCTTGACCGGAAACCTTGACGACGTAGTCAAGGGGCCGGACTTTGAGATCCAACAGATTCCGGGCGTTCTCAAGGCGTTTTCCGCGCTGAAGCGAGTGAGAACGCCAGTGTTTCAGCGTCTGGAGAACGAGACGAGGGATCTGTACCCGCTTCAAGTGACTGCCCGGGATCTGGCGGGGAACGCGAACGTCTCAAGCTTGCTCGTGGGTGTCGTGGGCGACCAGGCGCCCGTGATTACGTCGCGTCGTTCTCAGTTTCCCACCTATTCTAACGGAGATACTGCCGAACTCATCGTGCAAGCAGAGGACGACCTGGGCGTTGCGTCGGTTGAGGTGAGCTACTTCTTGGACGAGGCGACGAGTCCGTTCAAGCAAGAGAGCCAGGTGGTGTCCCCTGCGGGGCGTGACATTCAGCAGCGGTTTGAGCTCGTGCTTCCCGAGCTCGGACTCTCCAACGTCGACCACACGATCTTTGCGCATTTTGTCGCCGTGGACAATCGAGGGAACCGCTCGATTGAGGACGCGCCGTTCTCGATCGCAGTTACGGCCGATCCGGATTCGCCGAAGGTGGCTATCAGTCGTCCGCTTTCTGGCTCTTCAGTCTATTCCGGCACTGACATCGAGATAGCGTTCAAAGCATTGGATGAGAACGTCCTTGTCGCTTTGTCGCTCAAGGCGAATGGTCAGGTGATCGCTTCTCCCGCTGTGCAATCGGAGCGTTACGAGGATGTGATAACGTATCGCGTTCCTTTGGCCAACGCGGCAAGTGAGTTGAGATTGGAGCTCTCCGCGACAGATAGCCGCGGCAATGTCGGAACGGTGGAGCAGGTGTTTCCGATAGTGGAAGATGTTCCGCCCCAGGTGTCTATCCGGTCTCCCGCTCAAGGAGCGCGCTACGTCGAAGGTGAGGGGATCACCTTAACGGCCTCGACGACGGACAACCGTGGGGTTGCGAAGCTCGTGTTTTTTGCCCGTCGGGGGACCGAGACTTTGTTCGAGAAAGTGGTTTCGAGTCCCGAACAGGGCGTCTACCACACAGCAAAATTGCGCGTGCCCACGATCGCGGAAGCCGGCGAGATGGAGGCAGAAGTCGGGGTCAGGGCAGTCGACGTGGCCGGTCTGGTGACTGAAGAGTTGCTCGAAATGGACGTGCTTCAAGACGAGGAGGACCCCGTACTCGTCTTGTTTACACCCAATGAGGAGACCTTCTTGGATGTGAACCAGGATCGGCTTCACGTCGAGGGTGAAGCCGAAGACGACTGGTATGTTTCGGATCTCGAAGCCGTAGTTGTCGACGAGCAGGGAACGGAAGTTTCCTTGTCGACCAAGAATATTGGTCGAGTGGAGGAGGAACGTCGTATTGAGGTACCCAATCCGCAGTCCTTCGGCACGTCAGTGGTGGACGTCCGATACAACGTCAAGTTCAAGGGCGATCTCCATATTCCGTCCTCCTTGCGTACCGACGAGGATACACGTTTCTCACTCATCTTCCGAACCTCGGATTACGGGGTGAATCGGGTAGAGACAGAACCAGTCCCCCTCGTTCTTCGTCCCGATAACGACGCTCCCAAGATCAGCTTTGCTAAGCCCAAGGCGGAACTTCCGGAGCATTGGCCAGAAACCGACGTCGAAGTTCACGTTCAAGACGTAAGTCGACTCGACTTCGCGCGGCTCTATCTCAACGACAAGTCGACCCTTCTTGCGGAGGTGCTTGGCGACGGCCAGCAGCGCGCTGCTTCTCTCAATGCGTTGCTCGATACCAGTCAATATGGTGTGGGAGAGAGTTTGACGCTGTTGGTTGAGGCTGGCGACGACAAGGGAAATGTCGGGGTCGCTACCATGAACGTGAGCTTCGTCGAAGACAACGCACCCATCGTTCACCTTGATGACGAGTCCCACAAGAATGGAGCGACCCTCGGAGACTTCGTCTATCAGACGATGACGGTCGAGGACGACTATTACCACGTCTATCTCCACCAAGCTTGTTCGGATCTGAGCGGTGTCGGTGTGGCTGGTCCCGAAGAGCGTCGAGTTTGGGGCGCAGGAAATCACCAGCAGCCGGAGCTTATTTTTGAGTACCCCGAGGTCAAGGGCAGGTTGGGAGGCGTCTTAAGGATGGGCGCATTCGATGTGTTGGAGGCGGACCCAACCACGGGAATGTTGATCAGTCGGGGGTTGCCGGACCGCAGTCAACTGAACATGCGGCTGACCCTCCCTGATGAGTACAGCGTGTCTTACGAGGTCGAGGTCCACGAAGATTATCAATGTGGGGCGGGCGGTGTGACCAAGTTCAGCTCGACCGACCTGAACGAGCTTTACGCCTACGAAACGGCGCGGGTCCTGATGATCAGACCCATCGTTTCAGGCCCCGATGGCGTCGAAGATTATTTTCTCAAGGCTATTCGCGTTGAGTCCCAGGCCTTGGGGCGTAACCACGCCTACTATGGAGACAACGGTCGGCATACGTTGTCGGGGGGCTTCCTCGCTAGCTTCGTCGTCCAGGATGGCCTGGATCAGGCCGTGATCGTTCCCGGTGAGCGATACATCGTGCGTGATGCGGAGAGCGAATTCACCTTCGTATGTCGGATGCCATTGGGTACCCAAGGGGGCCCCTTGAGGCAGCTCGCTCACGCGACCGACTGGGCGTCTGGATCCCGAGCCCAGGGCTTCGCTGCGAACTTGGACGAGGGGAGGCCCTCGCTGGCCGATGAGTTGGCTCCCACCTTGTTGATCAAGGTTCCCGAAGGAGAAGACGGGGAGGCCGAGTCTCGAGTGCGCGCGGGTCAGCGGATTTTTGTTGATGTCTCCGCGCAGGACAATTCAAACACAATTCAGCGAGTGGTCTTGCTCGGTCCGAACAATGAGGTGAGCTCCGAAGTCGTCGGACAGTTCCGAGCGACGAACTACAGACTCCCGTACGATATACCTGACGATTATATAGGGAGTGAACTTGTCCTCACGGTGCAAGCCTTCGATGTGAACGGCTTGGTCGAGGAAGACACGGCTCGGTATCGAGTCGTGGAAAACGAACCGCCCGTGATCGATCTTGATCGGCTCGAGTTCGCCTCCCAAGTGTATGAAACTTCGGATCGGCTCGATTACGGCGAATTTTGGCTTCGTTCTGGAGAAACCTTTGACCTGACGAGCGTTGTAACCGACGATGTTGAGCTCGAATCCTTTTCCATTTTCGTTGTGGATTCTCTCGGGAATCAGGTGGGCGATGAGCTCTATCACGCGGATTACGGAGAGCTGTGTCCGAAGCCTCAAACCGTTAGGAAGAAGGAGACTGCGAGCATTCTGTTCGATGCCGTTGAACCCGTTGCCTATCGACTTCAAGCGGTCGACAAGCTGGGTCTCAAGAGCAGTCGCGAGATCTTGATCCACCCCCGCGAGAACTTCAACCCCGAGGTGCGGATCACGACACCTGTGGATGGTCAGGAGATAGCGGCAGGCACGCGTAACTTGCGAGTTCGTATCGTGGCGACGGATGACCGTCCGATGCAGGGCCGTGAGGTTGAGTTTTACATCAACAATACACGGCTGCCTTTGCCGAGGGGACTCGAAGACCCCAAACCGTACGGTTGGCCCACTGAAGATCGAGAGGCGATTGTCTCCATCTACGACTCCTATGAGGAGGCGTACGGGAGGATCTGGGCCGAGGAGTTTGCCACGTATCAGGCCGACAACGTCGGTACCGCCGTCGGTACTATCGAGATACCGTCAGGTCTCATTCGAGCGAACGAGCCAGTGTTGCTCACTGCCATCGTTCGAGACGATTCAGGAGCAGTGGGTAAGGATTCCTTTGAACTCACAGCGGCGCCCGACATCATTCGACCTGAAATCGTTATATCGGAGCCCGACTTAGACTTTGGTCCGCCCGAAGCGTCTGACTTCACCCTGCAGTTTGAGGCTTTTGACAATGTGAAGGTGGAGGAGCTTCTGCTCTCGACCGCGTACGGGGCGTTTCGGGCTGACGGGAGCTACGCGCACAGCGGTTATGGATCCCCCATCCGACGGATCACTGGGATTCCGGATGAGGATCAGCGCAACGAGACGCGAAACCAGGTCGATACGCCCGTTTACTCACATGTCATCTCGCTTGATCCCCTCTACCTCATAGCCGAGGCTCTTCCCGACTTCGAGTTGCATCAGGGGGCCGTCTATCACATCTGGTGTCGACTCGAGGCGCGCGATTCCAGCGGAAATCTTCGGACGAAAGAGATCAAGTTCAATATCCTTCCCGATCAACGTCCGGTGATGGATGTCGTCTCGCCCCAAAATGGCGCGAAAGTGGTCGAGTCGAGTGAGCTTTCAGTCAACGTCAATGCCTTTGACGACGTGGGTCTCGATCACGTGCGTCTTCGCGCTCTCAAGGGACCGGGTCGCGTTGAGGTCTATAACGTCAACCTGCGCGCACCTCCCTATCAGTACACGATTCCCCTCCCAGTGCTTGATTCGGTGTCGGCCGAAAATGTCCTAGTGCTCGAGGTCGAGGCTGTGGACACCTACGGCGCTCATTCCGGCGACTTGGACAATCACACAGCTTTCGAGTCGCTCAACTTGGAGATTGTAGCGGATCAGCCGCCCACTGTCGCTTTCGGTCAACCTCAAGACGGCAAAACGGTGATGGAGGGGGAGCGTCTCCTTGTCCAACTCAACGCGATTGATGACGTGGCGATCGATCTTGCGACCCTTCAGGTCAGTGGGTTGATCGGCGGAGGGCGAACTCTCGTCGACCGCGAGTTTCCGTTCGAGTACTTGGTCAAGATCCCCTTCGGACAAGCCGGACGCGATCTTACCTTGAGCGCCAGCGCTACCGAGTTGCGCCGCGGTGGTGAGGCACGAACAGCTCAGGCGGCGCGAACCATCACGGTTCACGTTGCGAAAGATTCAACGCCACCCACCATCGCGATGGTGGCTCCGGCCGCATCCGGCGCCACCGCCGTGGAAGATCGTTCGGTCAGCTACTCGGCAGAGGTGCTGGACAACGTTGAAGTCGCGTCCGTCTTGGTTCAGCTTTTCGTCGACCAAGACGCCGACTCGTTGTTTGAGGAGAACGAGGTCGTTTCGGCCAAGACCTTCACCAAGGGGCCCTTCACTGGCCAGTTTTCGCTCACTTCGGTCGCTGACTACTTTCCGAATGGCGCGCCCTTTTCGCCGCAGATGCGCGTGAGCGTCACTGCCCGCGACGGGGCAGGAAATCTATCGAGTGATGGACGTTTGGTCGCGCTCCAGACGAATGAGCCTCCGACGGTGGATGAAATTCGCGTGTTGGACCACCGGGGTTTCAGTCTCGGACCGACGCTTTCGACCATCACCGAAGGACGTCAGGTCATTTTCGACGTGTTGGCGAACGATCGCGAAGTGGGCGTCGATTCGGTGGAAGTCCAAGTCGCCGTGGGCGCGGCGCCGACCGATAGTGACTATGTCGCTTTGCCGCGCGATCACGCCGCACCGTTCCACTTTGAGTACGAGATTCCCACGGGTCACGTCGGCGATCAGTTGATGATTCGAGCCCAGGCGACCGATCTGGATGGTCGAAAGTCGCTTCTGTCTCCGAGTCGCGTGCTTGTGATCGAAGAGGATGCTCCCCCGACGGTGGACATCGTTTCGCCCGACAATGACGACTCGGTCATCATTGACGGGCAGGACTTGGAGATCATCGCTGACGTTCGGGATGATTTAGGCATCGATGGCGTCGATCGCGTCGTGTTCTACGTCAACGAGGCCCCGCTCGTGACATTGTATGACTCGCTGTCCCACATCACGGGGTCTGCGGCACAAGAGCACCTGTATCGCGCTGTCATCACTCCACCACGGGGTGTGGCCGGGTTCGTCATCTACGCTGAGGCATTCGATACGCTCGGACATAGTGCTCGTTCCGAGACCATCCGAGTGGGGAAGATCGACGATACGGTCGAGCCGGACTTGGACATGATAGCCCCCTTCGGGGGAGCCGTTCTTACCGAGACGGAACTCGTGCCGGTGCGCTTCGGGGTCTCGGATATTGGTGTGGTCAGCGAACGTCACGTCACTGCGACCTTCATCCGAGAGTACCAGCCGGAAGTCTGCGAAGGGGATTTCGACTGTCTCGCCGGCTCGTGCATGGACATGCTGTGTCGGCCGGATTGCGACGCAAGCGCTCCTGCGGCGTGCCCCGCGTACTCGGCTGGGGCTTGGCTCAAGCTCGCTCAGCATGAGTTGGAGTTGGACGTCAATGGCGATCTGTCCGACCTGGAGGAAAACTACTTCGTTTACGAAGGTGAATTGGCGGACGGAGCAGTGATGAAGCGCACTGGCGCTTCACGAGAACGGATTCGACTGCGCGGGACTGTTGCCACTCCCCGGCACACGGTCACCCACGAGACCTTTCATGAGATCGGACTCCACAAGCAGAAGAACATCTTCGTCACTCTTCCCAGCAACGACCCCGACGCCAATTCCGACTACAATTTGGGGCTCGGCAGGGACATCCACTACACCTCGGTGGCCCAGTTCCAAGGCGAAGAGCACACCGGTGCCCTCATCGGGGCTTGGTCGACCTCGAACCCGCTCTACCACGAGCCTGGCTTAGGCAATCCCTCCGACACGTTCGAAGAGCAGAGTTTCTCGTCGCTCTTTTTGGCCGACGATGCTTTCGAAACCGAACCCCAAGGGGATGGCAACACGTACCTCTATTCTGAGTTGACTGCCGGTGCGACCGAAATTTTCGCTGGTGTGATTTCCGAACTCCACGCGGACGAGAACTTCGTGCTCGCTTCAAAAATGGGCGTGGAAACAACGTCGCCGGTCTTCACTGAGCCCTTCCTCGTGGTGCTGAAGAAGCTGATCGACAAGAATCCGGAAAGCGGCGGGGTCTACTGGGAGAATCCCAACGGTGAGCTCTTGGTCTTTAACCTCGTCAACGCCGACGATAATTTTGGCCTCCCCTACGTTCTTGCCGGTCGGATTGACATGCCCTTCCTGGAGACCATGGGAGTGGCTCGGAAGGACAATTTGGCGCTGGTGGCCAATGGAAACGGCGGCGTTCAGGTGGTTGATCTGTCTAACCTGGCTTCCCCCTATCGGGTTGGATTCATCAAACCCAACGGGTTTGCGCGCGACGTCGCGATCCAGGGGAACTTTGCTTACATTGCAGCGTCTCATGAAGGCGTCGTAGTGGCCGATTTGCGCGAGCCGTCTTTGCCGATCATTGCCACACTGGACACCTTCGGTATCGCCACTCGTTTGACGATTGAGGGGGAGCGCCTCTACGTCACTGATATGTCGGGCGACGGTTTTGTTTCCCAACTCAACGTGATCGACATCGCTGATCCGTACCATCCGGAATTCGTGACTGCGGTCTCTCTTCTTCCAGAAGAACGCGGCTTTGTGCAGGACGGGGCCTACGATGTCCATGTGAAAGGCGGGAAGGCCTTCGTTACTGTTCATTATTCCGATCAGGAGGACAAGTCCGCCCAGTCCTTGTTGGAGGTGATCGATCTGGCTCGCCTGGGGGAGCCTGGATACGATCCGACGGTTCCCGCCGTCGTTCACCGACGTTCTTTGGGCACCGATTTTGGGGCCCGAGGGGTCACAACCGCCCGCGACGGTATCTACGTGGCTGGTTCCAAGCAGGGACTCGTTCGTTTCGAGATGCCGACTCAAAGTCTGGTCGGTTACCTTCCTGAGATGGGTGAGGAGCGTGTCTCACCGTTGCTCGCTGCGATTGATCTCGATTTTTCAAGTTTAATACCCAGCAGCACAGACCTCTCGGACTTCATCCGGGTGACTCTTGATGACCCGTACCTGGGCGAGGAAATCACGGACGAGTACTTTGATCTGAGTTTCGCGTCGAGGGACCAAGACTTCGACTCAAGTCGGGTGCTTTTGACGCGCAAAGACGGGAAGACCTTGCCGGAACGAGCGTCCGTGTTCGTGACCGTGGTTCAAGGGACTCCTTCGGTGGCGGGCCTTCCCTTGCCTCAAGACTTCGTTCTTTCCTTTTCCACCGGAAACTCTGGGAGCGAAACTCCCCCGGATATCGTTAGCATCGAGCCCTCGGTCGGGCCTGTCGCGGGTGGGACCGAAGTGGTCATCCGCGGGCATAATTTTGGTCCAGAGCCCTCTGTCGAACTCGGTGGGCAGCGTCTTCGAGTGACCTCAGTCGTGCCTGCTGGCGGCCCCGACGGGAGTCAGTACGATCAGATTTTTGCCACGACCGTACCCAACTACGCGGGACCGGCGACCCTGGAGATCATCCGCAAGGATGCTGAAAGAGACGAAGTCGCAGGTGCCTTTACCTATACAGATGGCTTGGCTATCTCGTTCGTTACTCCTGCCGTCGTGCGGGTAGATCAGGCCGGTGCGAACGACAAGGTCGAGATCGTCGGTTACGGATTCCACCGAGATCTGACGTTGCGTGCGTGGAAGGCCGGGGATCTGGGGAGTTTGGTGAAGCTCGATGTAGGGGATGACGATTTGTCCATCGAGTCCTCCGAGCGGCTGGTCTGGCATGTTCCCGACTTTGGGGATAGCTACCGGGGCTTCGTCAGCATCGAACTGAGCCAGAAGGTTGAACCGGGCGAAGAAAGCGCTGCGCAGGTCGGACGTGCCTATCTCCCAGAGGCACTCTTCTACGGGCGTCTCGTCAAGAACCGCACGATCCAACTCGCCGAGTGGAGCGACCTCACCGTGTACGGCAACCAGGATCCAGGCCAACTACCCCCTGGCAATATCGTTGATATCGCCACGGACGCCGACTTGGGACTCGTATATGTGCTTGGACACGGCGTTTATCGATCGTACCCGGACGGACCAGAATCGGAGGAACGCTACCGTTCCTTGAGCGTTCATTCTTGGCTGCAGCTCATTCGCTACCAACCCGACCAGTTGGAGAATGCCGCGCCGATGATTGGGCTCGGCTACTACGATCTCCCTATCGAGCTACGTCCGATCTCAATCGAGCTTGGCGAAAAGCACGTATTTGTGGCCGCCTTGGGAGCCGATTTGGGTTACGGCCTCAAGTACGAGGGAGACCACCATCTGCTCGTCTACGACCGAGAAACCCGTAAACTGGGCGCCGAAGGCACCGAGCTCCCCGAAGGACAGGACCGTGATATCCAGGGGAGTGTGCGACTCCCCACTCGCCAGGGCGTGGACGACATCGTGGCGACCGACGATATTGTCGCATTGTGCGCCGCAGACGGGATCGGTTTTGTCTCGATCGTGGATCCCGTGCGTCCGGTCGTTCTCAGGTGGGAACCAGGAGTGAGATGTGAACATGTACGAGTTCTCGATGGGCTGCTGTATGCCCACATTCTAGATCAGCGAGCACAATCGTATGTATATGTTTACGACTTGCGTCGTTCCACCCTCCCCAAAGTGGATACGCACGCCTCACCACGCACCGGGAGTGCACTGCTCGATCAGAAGTTGCTCGGCTATGGGCTGGGTGCGAAGGCGTCACTTGTAGCCGCACCGAGTGCTGAGTCGTACTACCAGCTGGGGCGATACGAGGCTCGCCTTCTTACCACCTCCGGTTCCGTTGGGTTTGGGGCACATCCGGCGAAGAACATCTTCGGTCTCTCAACGATTCTGGGCAACTCCGCCGACGGGCACGTATGGCTGTTTGATGTGAGTCGTCCGGCCGACATCTTTTTGTTGGATGCCGTACCCGGCATGGGTGGCAGTTTCAGTTCCAAGATCTCCTCGGATGGCGTGGTGGTTGTTGCGAACAAAAATCTTGTGACTTTCGTCGATTCTCTGACCCAAGATCTGGTTTCCAGCTTTCCGGCGCATGACCAAAGCGGGGTCCCCACCAGTTCTGAGATCCGTCTTGATTTCAGCAAAGCTCTCGACGTCGATCAGCTTGATGATCTGATCCAGTACATCGACCTCGCTGAGATGGATGGAACGGTTGAGGGGATCGACCTCACCTATGCCGCCGAAATCGACGAGCAGAACATTCATCGCCTCATCCTGCGACCCACTTCGCCTCTGGCTCCAGATACCGAGTTTGCCGTCCGTACCCATGCCCGGATCGGGGCGCGGCGCACTAGCGGGCTCTTCGATCACGAGATCCGCTTTGCAACCTCCAGTGGCGATTCCCCGATCCCCCAGATTGTCAGCATTGCGCCCAGGACCCTCACGACCGAGGGTGGCACGCTCACTGCCGTGGTGGAAAATGCAGGGGATGACCCGGCGTTCTATCTCTCAGGGAACTTCGTTTCAGTCGTCTCGTCCGATCCGGTCAATCATCGTTACACCCTTGAGGTCGACCAGATGCTTTCGGGAGCGGCCACTCTCTATGTCGAAAACTCAGAAGGCGCCCATGACGAGCGGATCGGCGCTGTGCAAATCACGCGCCCCCTCCTCCTCTCTCATGTCGATCCCGATCTCGGCACTCAGAATGGTGGAAGCCTAGCTGTCATTCATGGTGCCGGGTTTCCTGCGGGTGAAGTCCCGGTGGTGCTGTTTGGTAACGTGACTGTGCCTCAGGATGACATCGTCGTCGTTGATGAATCCAAGCTCGAAGTCATTGTGCCCAGCGGGTTGCTCGGAACCGTGGATGTGACGGTGAAACTCGCCGACGGTCAGGAAGACATTATCGTCGACGGCTATACTTACCAACAGCCGATTCAATCGATCATCGATACCGATGCTCGCACCTATGACGTAGTGGTCGACCCAACCGGAACCTATCTGGTTGTGGCAGCGGGAAGCGCAGGAGTTCTCATTCTGAATGCTGACTCTTCGATCTACACTGCGCGCGCCGAGAATCCGCTCAACTTGGATGAATTGCGCCGGGTGATCGATGAAAACGACGACTCAAGAGACGACCGCATTGTCGCACGAGTCGCGTTGCCCGATGGTGGGTCGGCCCTCGGGGTGGACACCTACTTCGAGCGCGGCATGGACCGAGTCATTGTAGCCGGTCGTTCGAAGAAGCGGGATGACGAGGACGAGGATCACGATGGTTTTGACGACCGAGCGCATTTCTACATTCTCGACTTTGATGCCTTCGATATTTCCAAATCACGGATTGTTGGCGAGTTGCCGCTTCCCGGCAACTTCGCGAAGTCCGTAGACGCCGAGAACGGTAGAGCCTTGCTCGCCATGGGCTCAGCGGGCGTTGGAATCGTGGATATCTTCCTTCAGTCTAAGAGCTACCTCAGAGACAGTTTTCAGTTGCCCGATCAACACCAGGCTTTGGACGTCAATGTGATCCGGGGTCCGCCGGATGGAGCCGAGGTCTATGCAGTTACCTCTGGCCAGTACGATGTGGATTCCAATCGTTTGGTCGAGGCAACCAACTCGTCGACTGGCAGTTTTTACCTGATTCGTCACGACCTTCTCGATGGGTTCAGTGTGATGGGATCGGTAGCCGTTCCGGCTCTCTCCGCGGAAATAGCTGGAAACATAGCCTATCTCGCCGCAGGCGAGGCAGGACTAGTGGTAGTCGACATCAGCGACCTTTATCACCCCAAGATTGTGCGCCGCTTCGCAGAAGCGGGCGCGGTATACGATGTCGCAATCCGCGGATCCGTGGCCTACTTGGCATTGGGCGAGAAGGGAATCCTTTCTCTCGACGTGACCAACCCGAAAAATCCCGTCGCCTACGATGGGATGGAGGCGTACCGCGACTTCGAGGTTGACGTTCTTGCTACGGGGATTGGTCAGGTATTTTCAGGTGGTGACGGGGCGATCCAGGTTACGCCCGATGTCATTCTCGCCATCAACGAAGTATCCCCGCAAAATGGAATTTTGGATCGGGATGCCGAAGGGAAGCTCCTCGTCCGTGTGCGTTTCAACAAGGCCATCGATCTGGAGCCGAGCAACCTCGGCAAGTTCTCCATCTACGGTCCCGGCGGCAAGTTGTTGGAGACCCAAACCAGCATTGTCAACAACGATGCAATTCTTGTGGTCAAGGCCAACCAAGGCCTCACCGTGGGCGACCAGCTGGATCTCGTCGTTGAGGCTGGTGTCAAAGCGGTCAAACCCATTTCTGAGGACTTTTCGCTTCAGCTCTATGAGCTTCATAGCACTCAGCGTTTTCCTTTGATCTTCCGCGGCGCGCGCCCCGACCAGATCGTTCTCGATGCTTTGGTGCCTCGACGGGTCGCGCAAGGCTCCGCCACCCCGGCGACCTTGTCCGGTTTGGGGATTCCCACGGATGTCTCCCGGGTGCGTGTCTTCCTGGGTGGGGAAGAAGTCTCCGTCTCGAAGATCGAGTCGAACGCTCAGGAGGAGCGTTCCGCGATTGTGTACTTGGATCTCCCTGCCGTGGATGTGCCCGGTCAGTACGACGTGGCGATCCAAGTGCTGAAAGATGGAATCTGGGAAGAGGACGTGCTCAAGGGGGCTTTGGCTGTCGATGCGCCGGTTCAGCTCGATTCGGTTCGAGCGCAGTGGGGGCCTCTCCGTGGCGGCACCGTGCTCACCCTCCGGGGTTCCGGGTTCGAACCCGGAAATACGGTCATGGAGGGCTTGCGCCTGATGATCGGGGACCGAGTGGTCCAGCAGCAGCGCGTCTATTCGACCACCAAGATGACCATTGTGGCTCCGCCAGGTCGCCTGGGCAAAAACGACGTCACAGTCCGCGACCGGTATGACCAGCAGAGCGCCCTCGTCGGCGAGGACGGTTATGGTTACGGGCTCAAAGAGCAAGCCCATACTCCGACCTATTATGAGGCGCGTGATCTGCACGTGGAGCAAAACAAGGGGGTTGCAGTCGTTTCCACCGGCGAGTTCACTTCAAGCGGCACGAGCAAGTCGATTGATCGCTTAATTTACCAGGCGATGCCCTATGCGGCCACTTATGACATCCAGGATCCAAAACGGGCCGTCCTGGCAGGCGTCGCGGGTGGCGACCTCAAGTATGGGCAGACTCCAACCCACGCCGCCTTGTTGAGCACCGGAAACTCCGTGTCCGAGTCATTGAGCCTGACCAAGAACCTTGAACTGGATGAAGGCGTTTGGCGTGAACGCTACTATGTCGGCGCTGGATTCATGGGAGTCACCCAACTCAACGGAGACGACCTCAATGGGCTGCAAGATACCGCTCGCGTCACCGTGGGACACCCGGGTGCCCTCGTCTCTGGAGTTCATGCGCAAGACGGTGTGCTCTACTTTGGACAGAACACGACTGCCCCACCCAAGAGCGTCAAGATCCCGCCATGCGGGGTTGCTCCCTACCAGCTCTTCGCACGACTTGGAGTAGGGCGACTTCAGCTCGGCTACCCAGACGATCCCCTTGAGATCGACCCTCTCTCCGGACAGTTCGACGTGGCGGCTCGTCTGTTGCAGCACGGAAATTGGCTCTACGGAACGGGCACACATGGTTCCCAGGTGATGAATGTGCCCGGAGAACAGTGCAAGGACTTTCCTTCTGCCTTTGCCTCTGATCCGTTTGCAGATCCGGTCGTCAAAGGAATTGACCTCATCGATCCGGGAACGGTGCGGGAGTATGTCTTCTCGGATTCGGTTCGAGATGTCCAAGTCTACGGTGATTATCTCGTCGCGGCGATTGGCGGCGCGGGCGTTGAGGTGGTGCATCGAGAAGATCCGACACAGCGCACGCTCGTTCCCATCAATGATGGACTGCTTGCCCACAGTGGAAATGCCAATCGGATTCGGATCCTAGGTAGCGCGGCTTTGGTCTCCTTGGGACGCGGTCTTATGGTGCTCGATCTCAGCAATCCACTTGCTCCCTACGTGGTATCTGCCGGTAGCGACGAGCCGGCCAGTGATGCTGACTACTTCAAAGACCGAATCGTGACAGCGAGCGACGAGCGCTTCGGTTCCGTTGTTCTCCCCGGTCCCTTGGTGGTGCAAACCAAACCCTCCGAGGGTGGGCTCATCGCGGCGTCTGAGTCCTATGTGTTGACCTTGAACGAGGCAGTAACGACCAGCTCGGTGTTGAATGCCGTGCTCGTGGAGGAACTCAGCACAGGTGACTTGATTCTACCAGTTGTGGCGGCGATCAATTCGGACGGCCAAGGTGCGGCGACCCAGTTCAGCGTTGATTTTGCTAGAAATGCGGGGGACACCTACACAGTTCGACTCGAAGAGGCCAAGAACTTGCGCGGCGGCGAGCTCTGGATCCCGTTTGAGGGCCACGTGCGCGCGTCGGAGCAAACCGTTGAGCCGCACATTGAAGACGTGCAGCCGCGTTGGGCTCACTTGGGCGACAATCGCGAATTCAAGGTGAGCGGTTCCGGCTTCAGCGAAGACACGCGGATCCGCGTCAATGGATCCGACGTGGCCGCGATTTTCATTGATGAAACTCAGATCGTGATTCCTGCGGGCACCCTGGACCTCTTGACCCGACCTGAGGGCGAGTTCCATGTGAGTGCCCTCAACGGGGATCTTGAGCACACCAAATTTGGGGCGATCTACGTTGGCCAAGAGCCGATCAATCCGAGCTTCGTGCTGTCGCCGAAGGAGTCGCCCGTACTAGGCGGGGCGCAAGGGGTCATTCAGGCGAACAAGAACTTGTTCCTTCCTGGGTCGAAGGTGATCCTGAGGGCGGAGAGCAGTAGCACGGAGATCTACACGGAGGAGATTTCACCCGGCAACTACATTTCGAATCTTCTCGACGACGTCGCTAACCCCAGAACCATCTACTTCCTCGTCCCTGGAGTGCTCGAAGCGGATATCTACACCGTCTTCGTCAAGAGTGGTGAACGTGAGTTCGAAGTCGGTCGAATCTCGTACGGTCTCGATCCAGGTCGGGGAATTCAGTTGCCTAACTATCCACCCATGGTTATGGGTTCGGGACAAGCGCTGGACGATACCCTCTACGTCGGCGTCATGCACGGCCAAGGTCCAAGTCAGACCAACCGGTTCCTCATGAAGAGCGGACTCGAGGTCTACGATATCAATATCTTCGAAAAGCCGGTTCGCCTCGGCCAATTGGCGACCGAGTTCCCAGTCACTGGCGTTGAGGCTCGAGACAATCTCATTTATCTCGCCAATGGCTCCGATGGGCTCGTAGTGGTTGAGCAGAGCGATCCTGCGGCGATGCAGATCGTGAACAAGTTTGGCGTAGGCGGTGGTTTCGCAACGGATGTCGCTGTTCATGGCAGCAGTAGTGTTCTGGCCTTGGCTGTCGGAACGGCGCTCGGTCAGGGGTACATTCGGTTCTTTGATATCGACGACCCAGAAATGGACAAGCCGTCCGATTTCTCCACGCTGAACCTCGGCCAGGGAGCAATTGAGGGTATTCCGGTTGATGTAGAGTGGTTGGGCGACCGTCTTCTGGTGCTCTTGAGTCAGGGCGGAGATCTAAAACTTCTCACCTACGACGACCCTCGCGTTCCGGGGCAAGAGCCGACCGTGTTCGATATCGCGGAAGCCGTCGGAGACGGGGAGTTCTGGTCGCGGGCCTCGATGGTCGTCCAGGAAGGTCAAGTGCTCATCACAAGCGACTTGTTCTACCTGGTGCTCACCGAGGCAGCGGACGGCGGATACGAGCTTGGGTATCGAGAATATCTTGGGGTCGAGCCCAAACCCCCTGAGTATACCTGGACTCACGAACTGGTCCGCTATGACGGAAGCGCTTTCTTGGCGAACCCCAAGGGCTTGGGCGTGGTTCGTTCGCCCGCCTTCGCGGTGAGTTCGTTGCGACCCGAGCAAGGTGGTCAGGTGGGGCGTGGGGATTTGATCGTGGTGCAGCTCAATCAGCTGTTCAACACCAACCAAACCCTCGTGGAGTCGGCTGCGTGGCTCGAGTCCCTGGACGGGTCGATGCTGCCTGAAGGGAGCTACTCGATAGAACCTATCAACACCCTGGCTGGCGGCCGGCTGAATATTCAATTGTCGGACATCGCGCCCGTCGGGCCGACTCGCTTGGTGATCACGGATGCATTGACCAATCTCGCTGGAGACCCGCTTGAGGCCAGTGTCGAGCGGGAGTTTGAGATTGTCGAAATGCCTGTCCCCCGAATCAGCAAGGTGGGACGAGTGGTCGATGGCCAGGTTGGACCGGTCTATGTGCACGCGGACGGCGCTGAGGAAGTGGGGATCTTGGGCGAACACTTCGGAAGCGATCCGGGGGCGATTCAAATCAAGATCGGTGAGCTGCTCGTGCCGAGCGGCAATGTCCTGAGCGTGACGGATACTGAGATCCGCTTTGTACTTCCCATCGTTCCAATTGAACTTCCTACAGCGACTCTGAGTGTTGAGCTCACGCGAGGAGCCTCCTCGACGAGCTACCGTGGAGCGCTGATCATCCAACCCCAGATGGGCATCCAGGCCATCGATCCGAGCACCGGACCACCAGAGGGCGGCAACTTCGTCACCATCGCGGGTGCCGGCTTCAACCAATTCACGAGTGTGTTCTTCGGGCAGACTCCGGCCTCGGACATCCGAGTTTCGAGCGGCGGTCGACTCCGCGTTCGCGTGCCCTCGGGATCCTTCGGTCCCACGGACGTGAGTCTCGTCAACTCGCTCTTCCCAGGTGAGAGTAGCGTTCTGACCGGCGGTTACTTCTATTCCAGCAAGCCGACGGGAACGCTCGATGTTGCGGGGGGAGACCTCGACGCCGCCCCCATCGCCGATCTCGCGGTAGGCGAGCAGATCATGTACGCGGTCACGGGCGGCCACCACCCCATCGTCTTCACCAGCGGCGAGGAACGCGAGATGACGTCCCGGAATGCGCAGCTCCTCGTGTTCGACGTGTCCGACCCGGTGCGGCCTGAGCTCATTCCGACAAGTTTCGGAGGCGCCACCGTCAACTATCACGCCAAGCTCACGCTATCCCCAAGCGGCTTCGAGGGCGTGCACCTCCATGGCCCAGACTTGTTCATGGTGGGAGCACATCGGCTCTTTCATTATGATGTGACGCTACCGGCTAACCCACAGCCAATCACGGACATCCCCTTCTTTGATGAACTCGGACAGGCTGCTTCGGCCTATGCCGTGACGAGCGTCGACGATCTGGTCTTGGTTTCGACTGCGGACGGACTTCGCATCCTTCGTATCGGCAAGGACCGAGTTCTGGATTCAGTCGCACGTCTGACAAAGCAGAGTCTTGGCGGGGTTCCGGGCGTCATCGTGGCGGACGGTCGATACCTTTGGGTCGCACTACCCAACGAGCACCAAATTGTTCAAGTGGATCTGGCCGATGGTCGTTTCGAGCTAGTTCAGCGGGTGTCCGTCCGCGGTCTTCAGGGCGGACCTGCTACTCCCACCGGGCTGATTGTGGAGGGCGACAATCTCTGGGTCAGCGCCGGGACTTTGGGTGCCGTCCAAGTGTATCCGATACGCTATTCGCTCCCCATGGAGCCAGTGGCCGAGCTGCCGCTACTGAGTCTCAAGGACGGGACGAATGCCACACCCAAGAAGCTCATTCGTGCCGGACAGACGCTCTATGTTGCCGCGGAGGACGGCGATGTTCAGATCTACGATACGAGCGCGTGGCTCGATGGTAACTATTCCCGGCAGCCTGTGCTCCTGGACTACTTTGGCGTGCTCGGCGCCGTCTCCTCTCTTGGGTATGACCGGGGCGGGTTCTATGCCGGGTCAGCATTCAATAAGGTAAATGCCGATCTGCTTGAGAACCCCCAACCCGCTGAGCTCTTCGATCCAGAGAGGGATGTTTGGGGAGGAGCACCTGCGGGTCAGATCAGCAGTCTTCAACCTGACGAGTTCACCATTGTGGCTCAGTCTCCCGCTCCTCGACAAGCATTGCCGCTCGGGAGTCCTATCTCCGTTCAGCTCAATCACTTGTTGGACCCAACGTCCAACGAGCAAGAACTACTTTCGCTGACTCTGGACGGTTTCACCATCAGTGGTCTTGGGACGAGCCGCGTCACGGACACAGGCACGGAACTGCTGTTCTATCCCGATCAGCCTCTTGACCCGCAAACGATCTACGAATTCGAGGTGAGCGATCTCACGCGCGATCTGCACGGGGAACGCTTGCCGGGCCCGCATCGTTTCAGGCTGTTTGGCGCTTTGTCAAAACAACCGGAGATTGCCCAAGTCGGTCCCGAGTACGTTTCGTGGACCGGCGGAGAAGAAATCACCATCGATGGCAGCGGTTTCGATTCAAGTACGCGTGTCTCGGTCGCAGGTCTTGAGGTCCAGGCGAACGACTTCGTCTCACGCACCGCTAGCCGGATCGTAGTCCGAGCCCCAGCTCTTTCGAATGCTCCTAGCTCGAATCGTCTTGTGGGTGTTCAAGTCGAAAATGGCAGGTTGAGTCGCTTCAAGGCTGCCGCACTGACCTATGTGACGTCACCTCGTATCGAAGCCGTGGGAACCTGGTCCGGGGGAGTGCTAGACAAGAACGACCGTCAATTTGCCTTCAATTCATCCGAGCTCGTTGGCGTTCGAGGTCAGGGGTTCGGTCCGAATACCGTTGTACGCCTCCAGGGACGAGAGATTCCCAACGTAGAGTGGGTCGACGAGTTCAACTTCAACTTCCCTCTTCCCCTCAATTTCCTGGGAGAGTTGTCTCTCGAGATCGAAAATGCAGGAGCTCCGCCGGCTCGTTGGAATGACTTGACCGTCTACTTTGAGCGCAGCAGCGCGGTTGGACTCTCAAGTCCGATTCTCGCTCGTTCGGGAGATCTCGGCGCTCTCGTCATTGAGGGTCGAGTTCGACTGTTTTCTACCCAAGACGGCGCGCAGCCGCTGTTCCTCTCCAAGCCGAGCACAAGTGACAAGCCGACGAGTTTGGTTCTTTCCCAGAACTACCTGATCGCGGAGGTCGGAGGTTTGCTTGAAGTTTTCGATATTTCCAACGTTTACGATCCGGTTCTGGTCAATCGCATCGCCAACCCGGACGGGGAGGCTCACGACTCATTGTTGTTGATTGACGAAACCTTCTTTGCCTTGGGCGATGCCGGTTTCCAAGTGGGTTCAATCTTCGGACAAGGTTGGGAAGTCGACGATTCGGTCGGGCCTCTCCGCTCGCTCCACTTCGATGGTCGGTGGTTGTATTTGGTCGGCGACACGGCAATTGAAGTGCGCGATCCGAGCGACCCGTGGAATCCCGGCCTGAGTTTCGAGCCGAACGTCGGACTGGGTGGTGTCACGGTCAGTCCGCAGCGTCTTGCGGTGTTCAATGATGACAGCTTGGAGATCTTCACCACAGGACCTCTTGCCGTGGGTCTCGAACCTCAAAGTTGGGGGACTACAGAGGTCGGTTCCAAGATCAATGTCGCCGCTCTCTCTGGCGAGCTCATTGCGCTTGGTTTGCAGGGTTTGGGTGGCGAAGTGGCGGTGTTCGACATCAATCTCGACCCAACCGTCAACCTGCGGAAGATTGCCCGGGTCGCCACGGGAGTTGTCTCTCAGCTGCGCTATGTAGATTCGCTGCTGGAATGGCTCCCCGCGACTGGCTCCACTTATGGCAATCGGGTGATTCCGCTCAGCAATCTAATTGGCGTGCAGCCACGGAGCGAGATCACGCGATCCAACCAAGAGCTCTCCTGGACAATCGGGGGTGATATTGCACCCTGGTCTGAAGTGGCCTTGGAGGTCACAGACGCGGCACGGAGTTTGGTGCCTGGAAATTCCAGCGTGCGTGGCTCTCGACTCGTGTTTGAGCCCGGAACGCCTGGCTTCGTCGCCGGAGGCGCGTTGTATGCCGCCCAAGTTTTCAATCAGCCGCGGTCGAAGATCGTTGGCGGCGAGGTGCTTGTCGATTTGCCTTGGCACCTGGGATCATCTGAGCTGTTTGGATTGACGGATCCGGAGCTTCTCGAGGTTCAACCAGGTACGCTCCTCACTGGTGCGGCCACGGAACTCATCTTGCGTGGAAGCGCCCTGGACAGTGTGGTGAGTGTCCGCATTGGAGGAAGCGAGTACACTTCCTTCTCGGTGGATGAAGAGGGCACGACTCTTCGCCTGCCCTGGACGGCGGGCGCAGCCGGAATCTACACAGTCGCCGTCGAGACGAGCGATGGGCTGGGCGATAGCCTCCCTGGAGCGCTGACCGTGGCTGTTCCCATGACTCTGACCGGAGTCGCAACGAACCACTCTGGCGGTAGTGATCGACTGGGGGAAGACGGAGGGACTCGCGTACAGGTATCCGGAGAGGGTCTCTTGAATGTCGCGGTTCACCTTGTGCAAGAGGGCGATCAGCCTCACGGAACGAACCAAATCGCATGGGTGGACTACGTTTCGACCGGTCTCGCTTTTGATGCTCCATCGTGTGGTGCGGGACTGGATTATGAGCTCGTGGTGCGCAAGTCGAGCACAGCAGAAGAGCTCACCCTGGCGCCGTTGTCGTGCGTTGATGACGTTCGACCCACTCTCCTCAATCCATATGTCTTCTTCAGCGTCCAAAATCTCACGGAATGGTTCTTCTCGGAGAACATCCTTGTGGATTCCTACTCAGTGACCGTCGAGTCCTTGGATGGAAGTGGGAATGCGCCGGTGGATGTTTCTGACCAATTCAACCTAAGCGTAGCGGCCAATCGCATCGCGATATGGAAGGTGCCCACCTACCAGGAGCTTCCGAATCGCCGCTACAAGTTGAGGATTGTCGGTATCCACGATCGAAGTGGCAACTTGTACACATCGATCGGCAATCCCCCCGGCGAGCTGAATGGCAAGTTGACCTCACGCGACACTCTTCCCCCCTATGGGCTACAGCTGCTCGTCAATGGTCAGAGCCTGGATGACGGCGCTCTTCTCACCCGGGGTAGAACCTACTCGGGTCAAGCGGTGGCCAGCGATGCGTCGGGCGGTAGTGTCAAAGTCTCGTACCGTATTTCCCGCGATGGAGGAGCGAGCTACGGGCAAGAGTTCTTCAACTCGAGTCGTCTCAGCTTTGCCGCCGGAGCGTTGGACACGGGACTGGCGATCAAGATTAAGGCCGCGGACATAAGCGGCAACACTAGCGTCCGTGAGATCAGACCTGGCTTGCGAGATCCCGATCTTTCGATTGAAGGCGTGTTCACGTCGCCGCTTCAGGTGGAAGAGCTGAGCGATGCCGACGTCTATTTCCGAGTTGTAGGCGCCGATGCTGATCTAGCGACCTCAGCTCAACTCTTGATCGCGGGAGCTCCCTATTCCGTCAATAGCTTGACTGAAACCGGGGATGGCACTTTCGAAGCGCGGGTTTCGAACTACCGAAACCCACGGCTCATCGACTTGGATGATGGCACGGTACCGGTGACTCTGGTGCTAACCTATGGTCAAGGAAGCACTCTCACCTATAGCGATTCCTATTCGTTGCAGACTGATGCAACGCCTCCGACCGTCACTGTAGTTGCGCCGGCAGATCAAAGTTTGATTCCGATCGGGCAGAAGACGCGTCTCTCCATTCGTGCTTTCGATGAGTTTGGTCTCCAAGAGGTGTTCGCCACGGTTAACGGGGGATCTCCCGTTCCCATCGCAAATCAGAGCACCTTTGACGTAACGCCAGCTGATGACACGGCTCTCACCATTGAGGTCACTGCTCAAGACGTCAATGGAAACTCCGCTTCGGATACGGTCACGCTCCATCCGGTGCCCCCACGACAGGCACCCAGTCGCTTTGAAATCTTGAATCCGAAGAATGGTACGGAGCTGAGGGAAGGTCAGTCCTTCGTTTGCGAGCTCGTCCTGGATCAGATTGAGGAACTCAAATTGTTCATCGACCTGGGCGGAAATCCCGCGGACCCGGGCAATCCTGCGGCGTTTACCATTCAGTCCGGTGATCCCAACCCCCACACAGTGCGCCAAACGCTCACCGTTCCTCAGGTCGACGGCGATTCGATGGCGGTTTTGCGAGCAGTAGAAACCGCGACGGGAGCGACCCAGGAAGTGATCCTTTCCTTGCGCAACGACCCAGGAATCACCTCTCCTCCTGAACTTGATATCCTCCCTCCCGCTCGCGTGCTCTCGGGAACGGAAGTGTGGGTGGCCGCCCAGGCTGCTCCCGATATGGACGACTTCTCGCCCAGTTCAACTGTGACGGTGGAAGATCCGGGTCAAAGCGGGGCTCTCCAAAGTTTCCCCTTCGCTGAACTCAAGAAGCCGGTCCAACTCGACTGGGCGGGAGACACGACTCGGGTTCAGGCGACGGCCGTTGACCTGTCGGGCAACTCCAGCCCCACCGAGACCGTGCTCGAAAAGGAAGCCTTCTTCACAGGTCTTTTGGATGAGCTCTACCTTGCCGGTGCCAACGAACGAATTGAGCACCTGGTGGCCCTACCCGGCTTTTCCAATCTACCCCTTGCTTACGTCGTGGATGAACTAGACGGCGGCTATTCAGTTGTGGCGGACGGCCAGGTCATCCACCAGGGACTTGAGGGTACCGTTGCCCAGCTTTTCTTCGGTGGAACTGGTTTGGCAGCTGTTGAGCGCGTGGGGGCCATGAAGACCTTGCTCTACTGGCCGATTGAGGACGGTGCGTTTGGTGCCCCGCGTTCCTTCGAGCTCCGGGGTGAGGTGGTTGGCGTCGCGGGTCATCTGGTCTTCACTCGCCACGGCGAGCTATTCGACGGATTTGAGATCGTTTCGGACGGTGTCTCTCCGATTGTAGGCGCCGTCGAGAGGGACGTGGTGTCCAGTGTGGTGGACAGCGGGCGTCTTTACGTCGCTACACGCCGAGGCTTACTCAAGGCTTTCGAGCTGCAGCGCCAAGAGATTCCCAAGCTGGTTCAGCTCTTTGCGGTTCAGCTTCCGGTGCCGAGCTCGTCCAGTCTCACGCGCCTTTCTGTTGATGGGCTGGGTCTGGCCTACGCCACCACGACCCACTTCGCCACGGCCAGTCTGGTTGCCGACATCCCGGGCTCGCTAACTCCAGGCATGAGCTACCCCATGTCCGAGGTGGATGAAATCATTCAGCTGGGGTCTTTGACCTTTGCTCACGGAGAGCTCGGACTCGGCGAACCTGTCTGGACGGCGTTCGAAGCAGGTGAGTTGGTGGGTGCTTTCCGCCGAGATGCCCGTCATTGGGTGAGTGACGGAGATCGACTTTTCTCGGTCCACGAAGACGAATCCGTTATCTTTTCCGAGTCGATCATTCGTGAGCCTGGAAGCGCAGCGCTGTCCGTCATGGTGGATGAGGGCGCTGCATTTGTTCGATTGAGCGGCACCTCCTCGGATGGAGGAGGGCGCGATGCCTTCAGCGTCTTTGCTTCTGACGGAACGCGACTTCCAGCCTTTAGCGAGTGGGACGAATCCGGCACGATGCGATACTGGGTCGTTCCTCGCAGCGCGTTGGTTGACTCGTCGTTGGTGCTCCGCCGCACCGAGAGCTCGGGCTTTGTCGAGGAACAGACCGTCAGTTTGAATCGAACTGGGGTGCCTGTGGTGGGTTCAGTTTGGCCGTCTTCGACTTCGTCCGTGACCAAGGGGGCTTGGGTTCCTGTCGTGGCCCAGGTGGAGAGTGGTCGATTCGATTCGGCGGGTCTGAGCGTGACTGGCTCGGCTCAACAAGCGCTCGCTGTGAGCAGTGCTGACGCCGCTAGAAGGTGGATAGAGATCTCTGACTCTTTGTCTTCTCTTGAGACCACCATTGCCGTCGACGACGAGACCTTCGACTATCAGCCGACCCTGGTCGAAAATCAGATCCAGGGGTCAAGCCAGTTGCTCGCTCCCGCTCCCCAATCGGACGCCGTAGAGGGGCATCCTATTGAAATCGAGTACGCCATCGACGGAGTAGACGAGGCCGCGCTTCAGTTCGTCGAACTTTCGCTGTGGACCTTCAATGGTCAGCTGGTGGAGCGCCGTTTGAGCCAAGGCCTCCAAGGGAGACTTGCCTTGCAGGCACCTCCGGTGAACAAGCGCTCGGAGTATAGAGTCAGGGCTCGGGCCTATTATGGCGCCTCTTTCGCCTATACCGATAGTCCGTTGCGGGAAATCTCAGTTCTTCCCCAGTTCGCTTTGGCCTCACCCCAACTTGCCTTGCCGCGACGCATCATGTCCGGCACTCAGCTTGAACTCGCCTTTACGACTGCATACGCGGCGCACGTGGAGCGAGAAATCGTCGTCGAGGACGATCAAGCTCAAGTCGTCGCCAGCGGTACCGATCGATTGACCTTCACAGTGCCGAGCGTCGCGGGTTTGCGGGTTCGAGCCACGGTGGAAGACGGCTTGGGTAATCGGCGCGGATTCGAGCAGGACGTCGACGTGATCGCACCGCTCGCTCTGACTCCGCGCGATACGTTGCGTCCGTTTGACCTAGCTCTGCACGGGGCGAACTCGTCGATTTATGCGCTTGATCGCGAGCTCACCAAGGTCGAAGGAGGACAGACTGTTTTCCAGAAGACCCTCGCAACTCGGATCCTCGCGCTCGCTCATTATGGTGACCGAATCATCGCTTCTCTGGAAAATGTGGGTCTGGTTCTATTGGATGGCGGAACGGCGCAGCAACTCTCCTCCTTGCCACGGTCCCTCGCTGCGACTCAGCTTGCAGTGGACGGGCGTCAGCTCCTCGCGATCGAAGGGGAGAAGACGATTGTTTTCGACCTGGTTGGAAACGAAATCCGGCCGGTACAAGAGCTCGGTGCGGTGAAGCAGGCGTCGAAGCTGTTTACCGGAAATGGTCGCTTCTTCGCTCTGGAGGCCAGAGGTCTTGTTGCGATTGCCCCATCCGGACAGTCTCATGTGCTGCTCAGCGGGGCCTTTGCGGACTTAGTCATTCAGGAGAACCGATTCTACTTACTGGGCCGCGATGGGAGTTTAGCCGTTTTTGCGGATGGCGTGCGCCAGCCCCAATCGCAAGCGGGAATTTCCGCGCGACGCCTACTTGATTTTGGGGGCTATCTGCTTGGAATCGACCCTGCAGGCTTCCTCGAAGTCATCGATCTGGTGGACCCGCTCTTCCCCGAGCTCGTGGGCCGTCTCGCAGTACCCACAGAGACGTTGTCTTCTGCGGTATCGGCTTCCCGTGGGAGCATTGAGTTGGGGGACGGCCGGGAGATTGCCGTGGAGCCGCCGGTGCATGCCCCGCACAAGCTGTATCAGTCATCTCAACCCCGAGGTGTTTCCGCTTCGACCCACATGGGAGGAGGGCGATTCCACGTGGCCGCGGGCGATTACGGACTTGTCCGTGTGGCCCGAGACGAAAGTGGAAACTGGAACGAGTCGGTTTTCCCAAGCGCCTACAGCGAGCCCGCCACCGGTCTGACTTACTCCTCGCTGGGGAGCTGGATCAATCAACCAGGGCTTCTTCGGGTTGCGGAGCAAAGTCTCAAGGTGGGACGCGGGGCCTTGTTCAGTGGCGCGCAGATCGAGAGCTTGGCATCTGGAAGCGAATTCGTGGTCGCGAGTTTCGCCGACCAGCTGCGCTTTGCTTCGGATTGGACGACCAAGCCTCCGCTAGGGTTCACCTACACGGAGCGGACACTCTCACCCCTCGTTAACGATCCCATCCTTGCTCTCAATCTGGTCGGGCGCGAGGTGCTGGTCACCACGACCGGTGGAGCATTGTTGCGCGTGCGAGTGCGTCACTGGCCCTTTGAACGACCCGACGATGTGGACGTGATCTCAGTGCTCGATCTAGGTGGCCCCGTGCGTCGTCTGGCGACGGATGGGCAGCGGATCTTCTGGGCGGAAAGCACCAATCTCTACCGCTACGACGCAGCGACCCAACTCACCCAGCAGTTGAGCCTGGATTCGCCCATCGTGTCCTTGTCCGTGGGGGCAGGCCAGCTTGCGGTGGCTACCGAGTCCGAGCTCTATGCGATCGCCGCCGCAGGTTCATTCGAACTAGGCGCTGCGATCGTCACATCGACTCAACCGATCAAGTCGGCGACCCTGGGTTATGATCATCTACTGTTGGGGCTCGGTCTCCAGGGCAACGCTCTCTATCAGCTCGCTTCCGGTTCCACCGGGGTCAATCCCACCCTGGCAACGCCCTTAGACGGGGATGAGTTGGCTTTGGGCGGTGAGCTTCACCTTGAGCTTGTCGATGACACTCATGTTCGAGCGGTCACGTACAAGGTCGACGACCGAGTGGTCGCCGTACGTCCTCGTGCTCCCTTTGGCGCTACTGTCCGTATCCCCGGTGATTTGAGTCACCTCAATGAGATTTCTGTTTCTGCGGTTGTAGAATCGGTTTGGGGCGAGCAGGCAACGAGTGTTGCCCGGCGTGTGAGTCTGAGGACGGATGGGTTTCCCGGAAATTCGACGATGGGCGTTACTCTAGCCGCTGAGGGTCTTTGGGCGAATGCCCCGCTTCACTTGAGCGCCTGGGTGGGTGAGTCGGCGCATGACGTTCTCTTCGTCGAGTTCTACGAGTGTCTCAGCTTGTCCGGGACTTCTTGCGCGCTCCTCGGTCGCAGCCATGGTCCTATCTATGGCCTGAACGTAGCGGCCGACGCGGGCGTGCACTTCTTCAAGGCGATTGCCGTCGATGAATTCGGCAATCGCGCCGAATCCACCGTCAAGCAGGTGGAGAGCCTCATCGATACCGACGCACCCGAGGCGACTCCTCTGGTTGCAGAAGGCGCGGTGCTGAACGGGGTTCCCATCGCTGGGCAGAGCTTCGATGTCGTGACGGACGTGTCCGATGAGTCGAGCGGTGTTCGCATTGCCAAGTTGTTCCAAGACGGAGTTCTTGTAGCGGCTCGAAGCTCGGCAGGTGAATTGAGGTACACCAGTTCGCCACTCGAAGCGAATACCTCGACGACGTTCGAAGTGCAGGTGACCGACAACGCTGGACTGAATCTGGCCCAGCCGGCGAATGTAATCTTCACGGCCGCCGCGGACGCCCCACCCACTTTGGTGTCATGGCAACCGCCGGCCTCGATTCGAGAGCTGCAGACTGTGACCGTTTCAGGTCAGCTGAAGGACGATGTCGGCCTGGCAAGCGTTCGCCTTGAACTCGGGGCGGCATCAGTTGAGACGGCGATCGCAGGGAAGCTGTCCAACTTCTCGCTCAGTCTAACGGACCTCCGCTCTAGGTTGAGTACATCGGTAGCGGACGAGCTCCGCTTGGTGGTCACTGACAATCAGGGTCAGACCCTCCAGGTGACGTCGCCCTTGGTGGTGGAAGTCGATGATCCCCCGAGTTTCAGTGCGGTAGCGGTTCAGCCGCCTTTGTCCGCCTTTTACGGCTCACTGCTTCCCCTTAAGGTCGAGGGGTTGGGCTCGGCTGATGATGGTGGAACGAGCGGACTGAGGACCGAGATCGTTCGCATGGTGGGCAGCGTCGAAGAGGTCGTGGCGAGCTATGTCGGAGTGAGCCGCATTCAACACACGCTGAGCACCCCCGCAGTATCGGATGGGGACGACAATTATCGATTCTTCGTCCGTTTGACCGACGCGCTCGGGCAGTCGTCGAGCTCCTCCAGCTACGTCGTCCCGTTGACGCAGAAGCCCAATCTGATCACGTTCGTTGCGCTTGCGGGAAGCAATCCCACCGAAGTGGAAGCAGGGAATTCGGTATCCGTGGTCGTCGATCTGTTCGATGCGGCAGGTCGCCAGGTTCCCAATCAGAAGGTGAACTTCTTGGTGGATGGGCAGATTCTTGGCCAGGCGGTTACTGACTCGTTTGGGCGAGCGACGGTCCAACTGATTCCCAGTCTCCAAGCCGGGCTCCATTCCATGACGGCTCAGGTCGCGGACTATTCCTACGTGAGCGCGAGCTACAATTTTGAAGTCACGACCGGGACTCTGCATCACTTCGCGTTGAGCTACGTCGCACCGATCCGCGTGGACGAGATCCTCCAGCTCGAAATTCAAGCTCAGGATTCGGTTGGCAATCTTATCTCCGAGCTGTCCGGCCAGCAGGTAGCGCTCGCCATTCTCGATCCTGACTTCCACTTCAGCTTTGGGGGGGCCGCGACGGAGAGTCCTATCGTGGATCCCAGCTGCGCTTGTGTCACCGGTCGTCGAGGCATGATCGAGCTCTCAGCCGGTCGAGCCATCATCGATATCCAACCAAGCACCAAAGCGGGTACCGTTTCGGCTCGGGTCGAACCGGTTGATCTAGATGTTTCGGTCCGTGTCGATCACGACGGAAAAGCAAGCACCCCACCGGTCGAGACCGATACCTTCCCCATCGTCGTCAAGCCGGGTCCAGCCACCAAGTTGCGCATGACGCTCGCGGAGACTTCGAATGTCGAGTTCGGGCGTCCCACGGTCTTGGAGGTGGGGGAGACAGCGTCAGTACTGGTGGAGTTCGTCGATGCGTTTGGCAACCGAGCCAGCGAAAAGCGAGTTTCAGGGAGCTTTGTTTCTGCGGACTATGTCCTGAGTTTGGCGGTCACCGGGTCGGCTCAACTCAACGGCGCCAGCGCCGGCAGCTTCCTTGCGACTGGGGGCGCGGTTACCGTGTCGGCTGATGACGACGTGGTCGAGCAGGTTCTCGTGACGGCGCAGAATCCGTCGCCGGTAGCTCCTGGTTTTGACCCGACCGCGTCGCTGCTTCTGGACTTCCGGGCCCTATTGCCGGCGATTTCAAGTGCCGTTTTTGGTGTTTCGGACGACCCAGCAACGGACCCCACGATCAACCTTGCTTTCACCCAAGCTGTTCGCATTGCCGGTTCAGCTGCACCGCTTGCTGTTTCCTTGAGCGGGACGGCGGTAGACGTGACCACTTCCGTGAACGGGAGCGCTGGCGCCGTCACGCTTCAACAGCCCATCGAGCTGGCGCGCTGCTACGATGTAGATACCGCAACATCATCGATCGTGGCTGAAAGCGACGGTCGGTCGCTTCTTGCACAGACGCTCTCGGTCTGTGCTCCAGATGTCGCCTTGGCCGCTGCGATCCGGGGCTATCTGATCACGGAGAGGTCTCAGTTTCTGCAAATCGCGTACGGCGGAGGTGTGAGTCGCTATCAAATTCAGAATGACGCGGCCAAGCTGACAGTTGCCGCTCAGGATGAGTCCTTGCCCTTCAACTTCGACAATGGGCAGCTGACGTTGGACGATCTGTCTGGCTCAACCTTCCAAGACGGGGATCTAGTCCGTCTGCAGGTCTCCGGGCGGTACCAGAGTCGCGATTTGCGGGTGAAGAATACCTTAGAAATCGCGTTGTTCGCCGCAGCAGGTGACTTTGATGTTGATGGTCTGGAAAACGGGCTTGAGTACGATCTGGGCTTGGACCCCAGAGAGCCTGATTCCGACGGCGATGGAGTTCCCGACGGCGACGAAGACTCCGATTTCGATGGTCTGAGCAACCTAGCCGAGCTGAGTCTCAACGAACCGACTGATCCCGCTGATCCCGATAGCGACGATGATGGGGTGTCTGATGGCGACGAGATCAATCGGGACGGCAGCGATCCCAATGACCCTGACTCGGACGACGATGGACTTTCGGATGGCGTGGAGTTCGGTCTGGGTACCAATCCGACCGAGAAAGATACGGACTTTGACGGACTGGACGACAAAGTGGAGTTGGAACTCCCCGATCCGACCGATCCAACACTCGAAGACTCGGACGGGGATGGTCTACTCGATGGCGCTGAGGTGCTCGAACATGGCACCAATCCCAACTTGGCTGATACCGATGGCGACACACTGACTGATGCGGAGGAGTTAGCGCTTGTCCCACCCTCGAATCCGACGAAGAGCGATTCCGATCTGGACGGTGTTCCCGATGGGGTGGAGGTCCTGCTCGGCTCAGAACCTACGACTCCCGATGCTCCCGCAGTTGCTCCCTACGTCGTGTCCTTTGAGGTCAGTCCCGAGAGCATTGATGTAACTCATCGTGATGTTGCTCCGACAAACATCCAGCTCACGGTCAATGCAGTACTGAGTATTTCGGGCAAGATGTATTCGGCCCGACTTTCGGCCGAGGCGTACGGAACCGCCTATTCGATCATTGATTCCTCCGTCATCCAACATCTGGGCGATGGGCAGATGCGCTCGGTATCGAGAGGTCAAACCGAAATCACTGTTGCTCTCAACGGGATCGAGAAGACGGTTCTGGTTTCTGTGGAAACCTGCGGCAATAGTGAGGAGGACGGTGACGAACAGTGTGACGACGGGAATCGCCGTGACGGAGACGGCTGTAGTAACGAGTGTTTCCTCGAATTGCCCCGCGGGCTTGCCTCTGGGATCGCCGCAGGTGAATCGAGTTCTTGTTACCTCAGCTCGACGGGTCAGCCAGTTTGCTGGGGTCAGTCGAGTGCTCTTCAAAATGAACCACAGGGCAGCTTCGTCGACTTGGCATTGAGCTATCAGACGGCCTGTGCGCTTGGCGATGACGGACTACCTCGTTGTTGGGGGCGTGAGACCCACGGCGTGATTGCAAATACCCCTGCTATCGAATCGCGAGATGTCACCGTTGGATACGATCACGCCTGTCTGGTCACCGAAGAATCGGCCAATGTAGAGTGCTGGGGCCGAAACGGTGACGGTCAAATTGCAGAGCCGCACTTCAGCGTACAACAGATCGAGGCGGGTCATTGGTCGAACTGCGCGCTCGTGAACGACGAGAAGCGAGTGGCTTTTGTTGATCAGATCACGGGATTGGAGGCGAGTCGGGGGACGGCGTTTGCTGCTGGGCGCAGCGAGGGACCCGATGAGGGTTCAACTGCGGCAGAGTTTTCGGGCAACGCAGCTTTCGAGCTTTCCGATACCGATGCCCGTGCGGCTCTGTTTGGTGACTTCACCGTCGAGCTTTGGGCCTGGGTTGAAGGAGGACATTCGACAAGCCATCCGATCCTCGGTTTTGAAGGCATGCTGAACAACGATTCTGCTGCCGAAAATGCACTGCTGCGCATGTTGGTGGAAAATGACGGTCGTTTCACGTCCTTTAGTGAATCGGGAAATGGGACGAATAGTCAGTGGACGTCTGCTGGTCCTGTCGTGCCCTTTGACCAGTGGGTGCACTTGGCCCTGGTGTCACAAGTTCAGGGCACCGACCGAGTCGAGACTCTCTACGTCAATGGTGTCGCCGTGGGTGGCGGGACGCGCGTCGCCTCGAATCAGGGCCAGAATGCCCGTTGGGCCATCGGTGCGGACCTTATTAACTCGACTTCTTCACTCTTCTATGGCCGGTTGGGCCCGGTTCGTCTGAGTTCTGCGTTGCGCAGTTCTGAGGAGATCTTGAGTGCGTCCACCAGCTTCGAAATGACTGCGGATGCGGGTACTCTGCGGCTGCTTGTGCCCGAAGCGCGAGAGTCCTTCGTGATGGCTGATGTGGTCACTGGGTCTGGCTTTGCGCCGATTTCTGCGGGGAACCGTCCCGAAATCGAAGCTGGACCGTTCCCCGGGATCAAGTCCGCTCACTTCGCTCGTCATGCGGTGCGCGCGGATGATCCTGAGTTAGCACAAACATTTGCGTCCGATTACACCCTGGAGTTCTGGGCCAAGTTCGAAGAGAGCGGAGTAGATCAGCTTGTCGTGAGCCACGGCGCCACGGGTGAATCCTTGGTGACGAACTATATGCTTGAACTAACCCTCCTCGCCGACGGGCGAATGAGGAGCTTGTGGGAGTACGGCTCGGGCACCAATGTCAGCTGGACGTCCTCAGGGGCAGTGGCGTTCGGTCAGTGGACGCATGTGGCGTTGGTCCAGACACTGCAAGGAGACGAAGTGGTGCAGGAGCTGTTTGCCGATGGGGTCTCCTTGGGAGTTTCCAACCCCTCTCACGCTTCTGAAGGGGGCAGCTCGGGCCGGCTCGTGCTGGGCGCTCAAAGTGCCAATACGAATGACGGGCTTCGGGCCCAAATCGCCGACTTGCGTTTGAGTTCGGTGGCGCGCTCATCGAGTGCCATTGTTGAGTCGGTTTCCTCGATCACAGGGCACGAAAGGGATAACGATACCCTTCGATTGTGGACTTTTGGGGAAGCCGCGCTCGGCGCAGGAAGTCTGCAGTGTTGGGGCGATGCGGGTGAGGGCCAAACCGACCCACCGGGAGGACTTTTCAAGTCCGTCAAGGGAAGTATTTGGACCTATTGTGCTCAGCGTCTCGACGACCAGGTCCTTTGCTGGGGGCGGAGTTCCAAGGGACAGACTGTCGTTCCGAGTGGCCTCCGGGTGAAGCGGATGGCGCCGGGCCATGAGCACGTCTGTGCACTCGACCTGGACGGGCGCGTGCATTGCTGGGGGGACGAAAACTCCCCGGCGGTTTATGACGCGCCACAGGAGCTGCTTGATATCTTCGTCGACATGGACTCGGGCTTGGATCATTCCTGCGCCGTACGAGCAAACGGCTTGGTCCAGTGTTGGGGCAAAGCGATTGCGAGCCAAAATCAACCTCCCTCGACTTGTGGCAATGGTTTGGTCGATCCAGGCGAGGTGTGCGACGACGGCGCGCAGGTGGATGGGGACGGTTGCAGCGCCAATTGCTTAAGCAACGAAACCTGCGGCAACGGTTATCGGGACTCTGGAGAAGTCTGCGACGACGCGACTTTGGAGGACGAATCGGGCTTCTGCAGTGATGACTGCCTCTCCAGTTCGCTGTGTGTGGGCGACTTGGATGTAATCTGTGACGACGGGAACGAGTGCACAGATCCGCAATGCGACGACCAGTTGGGCTGTGGGCACACGGCAAAGGCGGACGGCACGATGTGTGCGGATGGGGCCGGCAGCTGTCGTTCTGGCGGCTGCGTGGTGCCGCAATTGGACTCGGGAGACCAAACGACGTGTCAGTTGACGGAGACGGGAGAGATCCAGTGTTGGGGCAGATATGCGGCAGCGCCCGTAGGAGTGTTCCGTGAGATTTCACTCAACGGTGACGCTGCGTGTGCGATCAAGGCGGAG
>JBNKYC010000064.1:0-12408 GCA_050300635.1 Polyangiaceae bacterium | reverse complement strand
CCGTTTGTGACCGACGGCCGCTGTTTAGGCTGCTTCCATGCAAAAAGGTTGTCTTTCGGCGCTCTCTCCTCCCCTTTGGGGATGAGCGCCGGTCTTGCTATTCTGGGAAGGCCTCAGGCCGCGGCACAACGGCGGGGCGTTCGGCGGACAGAGCCACGGGCTCCCGAAACTCAAGAGCTTTGCTTTCGAGGGGACTTGCAAACCTCTATTCGCTAGACTCTTCCGGATGCAACGCCAGGAAGCAGCTGGATATCGCCGCATTCTAAACACCGCCAGGCGATTCGCCCGGTCCGAGGACGAGGCCCGCGACCTCGCCCAGGAAGTTCTGCTCATCGCGCTCGCAAAGGGCATTCGGAACTGGTCTGCTCGAGAAAACCAACCTTGGCTTGCCGGCGTGGCTCGCAAGCAGGCGGCCTTCGCGGCTCGTACCGCATCCCGACGACGGAGTCGCGAGCAGGCGATCAGCGACTACTCTGAGCACGTCCAGGCCTGGCGTTGGCAACCAGCATTTCTTCGCTCACTACCGCCATCGTTGCGGGTGGTTGCGAAGCTCGCGAGCGCAGACCTCACTGGGATTGAGATACGCTGGCTTCTCCAACTCAGCCCCATGGCTTTGCGTTCACGGCTTTCCGCCCTCCGTCGGGCCGTGCGGTCTCGCGATGAGCTGCCGACCGCTGACGCAGAACTGACGGGTCTCACGTTGGGAAAACGGCGAGCCACCGTTCTCGCGACGCTCAAGCGCGCACCAGACCAGTTTCTCGCGACTCATGACGTAGACGGGCACGCTATTTTATTCAGAATTCTTCCTCACAAAAGCGGCCGGGTCGGCAACGATGTACGAAAGGATCTTTCACATGCCCACAAATAAGCCACGAATCTCGGATGTTGCCATCATATTTCTCGTCAAGAACCTAGAGCGTACGAGCCAATTCTACGCGACCGCCATCAGTCTCAACCTCGAAGAGCAGCAAGGTTACTCCCAGATCACCATGCCGAACGGGACCGAGATCCTGTTCTTTGAGGGTGAGGCGGAGCCGGGAGGTTCACCCCAGGTTGTCTTCGGTCTTGAAGAAGGCGGCATAGAAACGATCGCTGAGGGCCTGGCGGAACTCGGTGCGCAGATGGTGACTCCGGTCTCAGAGGCTCCCGGCGGCTGGTCGATGGAATTCAAAGATCCTGACGGTCACCCGCTAGCCTTCTTTCAGTCAGAATCGCTCCCAAAGAGGCTCTAGAAGACCGAATCGCCAGCGGGACGCTAGGGTACAGAAGATGCCTCCGAACGAGCCGTTGGTGACCGGCGGCCACCGTCGACGCTTTCGCTTCGCTGGAAGGCTGTCGCGCGGCGCTCGCTCTTCCCCGTTGGGGCTGAGCGCCGGTTGGCTTATCCTGCTGGGGCGACGGCCGCGGCACAACGGCGAGGCGTTATACCGGCCCGAGTTTGAACGCGGCGCAGATCAGATCGCGCGCTTCGACGAGCTAGCCATTTTGCTCGACAGACTTTGCTGAGCTGACGATGCATCGTTCGATGGCTGGGTTGTGCCGAGTCGCTGAGACTCTGCCGGTTGATGGATCCTGAAGAGCGTTGTTGTTTTCGCTGCCGCGCGCTTTGGAGCGATGTGTTTTCGAGGCTGCTGAGTCCTTTGGTTTGCTCGATGGTGCTCTCGTGCGTGGCAAACTCACTGCCTTTTCATTCGGCAAAACTCAGCCGTACTGCGAGGCGACGTTCGGAGGGAGAGGCGTTGCCGGGCAGATAGGTTTGACGCGTCGAAAAGGACTTTGAAAGTGTTTCTTGGGTTGCCACGCACTTCGGGTGCAGGCGTTTTCAAGACTGCGGAGGCTTTGGGTCGAGCCGGTTTGCGAGCGCCGCTTCATTCGCGGCTCTTCATCTCGCGCGGGGGGTGTGATGCTTGAATGTTAACGGTGTAAACTTCGTACGGCTTCTTCTACGACTTCCCGCGCGGGGATCGAAGCGTTTTCGTGAGGTCTCAAGACAGCTCGCGTCATTTTGATTTCGCCGCTCAGGCTCAGGGCGTTCGGGTCTCTTGCGCGCTGTAGCTGATTCCTCACTGCGCATGGCTGCCGGGACTGGTGGCGAAGTCTCGGCACTGGATGCGCGCTCGAGGCCGATGCGTTTTCTTTTCGTGAGGCAATCCGGGCGAAAGTATTTTGAATTTCGCCCTTCGCCAAAGGGGCTTCGGCGGGGCGGGTATAACGAGCGATTGCGGCTGACCGCATACTGTGAGGTTTTTGCTTCGACGCTGGGTCGACGGCCCGCTCTTTCCCCTGCGGGGAAGCGGGCCTATCGTTTCTTCGGCTAACGTTTGAAGCGGCAGCCGAATCGCGAGATGTTGGGCAGCCAATCGGTGAGTCTCATTCGCTGCCAGAAGACGAATATCTAGTTATCGCCAGCGCCAGGAGATGTGCCCGGCAAGAGTCCGAACTTACTGACTTTCTACGCTGAAACATTCGAGGAAGGTTTCGTACGGACCGCCGATGCAGCAGTAGTAGTCCCGGTGGCCATCGTTCCAAGAGCGCAGTTTGTCTTGAGTGCAGCGGGGCGTCTCCGGAAGGAAGCCCGAGGTGCACATCATCACCCCGCATCCTGAACCGTTTTCCGTGGTCACCATCGCAGCGTCGTGACTGAAGCAGACCTTGGGCGCGTGGCAGTTGTCACAGAAACTTGCAAACCGCACGTACTCTTCTTCCAAGGGAGGAATGTCTTGCAGCCCGCTGTCCCGCCATTCGACAATGGTCTTCGCAACGGGCACTGGCGCCGCGCAACCAGCTAGGATCACCATCATTGCGAGAGCCAGAACATTTCGATTCATGGGGTATTGATGCGTCCAACAAATCGGTCGAATTCTGAAATGATAGTGGCGTATCCGTAGGTCCGCCCAAACCACCGGCCGCCGCCTAGGTTTATTGCGACCGCACGACCATCGCTGTCTACGATCGGCGCGCCGCTCGTGGCTTGCAACATGAACTTGTCGTAGAAGTCGTACCAAAGCTCGCCGCCATCTACGCTGGTTACTACTGCCTCAAACGCTAATTCCGAGGAATCCGCCGGCTCAGCAAGCATCCAAACATGGTCACCCTCCGCGGGTGCTCGACACGATATTTCTAGAGACCGAGCTGGTGCAGACTCGGGTAGTCCTACGGCGAAGTCGTTGCCGCTACCTGAAGTTTTCGCTCCATCAACCACGAGGGGTCTGCATCCGATATCCACCTCAGGCGCAATGACTCCCCAGGCCCTCACCTCGTGCCGCGAGACGGGCACTTCCGAGTCGTACAGATGGTGAGCCCAGAGACACCAGGTCCTGTTGTTGTGCGTCGCGAAGAACCCTGTCCCCGCAAACCAGCTCTCCGTTTCAGTGACAAACTCGGGACGAAATACGGCTGCTTCGAGCAGCGACGGGCGTGGAGCCCTAGCCGGGAGTCCTGAATTGCATGCGAGAGTTAGCACGCTGGCGGCTGCCACCACGAGCTGTCTGAATACCATGGCGCATGATTCTCCCCTTCGAGCACTCTCAAGACAACCACGTGCAGCTGCCCAACAGGCCGTTTCTGCTGACGCGGTTTGTGCAGGCTTCCGTTTCACCCCTGAGTAGGTGCTCGGCCGCCGCTGATTCACTCCCTTTGGTCGTGGCGGCCGGTCGTCGTATCCTGGAGCGCCTCGCGCGCAGCAGAACGGCAAGGCGTTAGCGGGACTGCATATCTTCGCGACCAGCCTGTAGACTCAATGCTCAATACTGAAGAACTGCTCCAAGGTGGAAACGTCGCGAGAGTATGCCGCGTTGGCGACACGGTGCGTCGTGAGCCTGGTCCGTGCACGGTACAAGTAAACGACCTTCTCACGCACGTCCGCTCGAAAGGACTGCATTGCGTTCCAGCACCTCTCGGGTTTGATGAGCGAGGGCGACAAGTCTTGTCGTTCATTGCTGGCGATGTGCCGCACGACCCTCCGTCTTGGTTGTGGGCTGAGTCAGTTCTTATCGATGCCGCTCGCACTCTGCGCAGATGGCATGACGCCACCGTAGACTACGCTCCGTCTAGCTCTACTTGGGGCTTGAAACCCAGGAGTCCACATGAAGTCATCTGTCACAATGACTTCGCGCCTTACAATTGCGTATTTCGCGAGCATAAACTTGTGGGTGTCATCGACTTCGATGCCTGCTCCCCGGGACCGAGAATTTGGGACATTGCATATGCTCTCTATCGTTTCGTTCCGCTGATGCCACCTGCTACGGAGCCTGGCTTCGGCGAAACATCCCCATTTCCTTTGGACGACATGCTTGCCCGGACTAGGCGTTTTCTTGAAGCGTATGCGGCATCTGACACGGCCCTCCTCCTGTCAACTTTGTCGTGCCTCCGCGCCACCGCCGAAAGACTTCGATTCCTTGCTTCCTGGACGGAGGAGCACAGCCTCAAGGTTGCTAACCCTTCGCTGCTCCGGCATGTGAAGATGTATCGAGCGCATGCTTCTTGGCTTGACGATCGTGTGAATGCACATCATCCCGAGTAATTGAGCGATCCCCACTGACCAGCAGCGCCAAGCCCCGCGGGCAACGCTCAGGCCCTCTCGAAGTAGTCAGAACACTCAGCCGCTAATCGACAGCCAAAGACCTTTTCGCTCGCACCCCAAGCCCCTGTGCAAACCGCAGCAAATATCCGTCCGGATCTTGCACGAAAAACTGTCGCTGCCCACACTCTTGGTCTCCTGTTCCGTACCAACGTTCTTCGGGCTGGCGGAACAATGACCACTTCGTGTGCTCCAGCGCGTCCAGTATCTCTTGAACGTCGCTCGTCTCTATCTGAAAGTTGATTCCTCTCCCGAATGGCTTCTTCATCGCCCCCACCAACCAATGCCGTTCACTCTCCCGTGCTTCCTCAAGCATTACTTCCGCACCTTCGCGTTCCAGATAGGCGAAGCCTTCTGCTTGCCTCTCGAACAAGACCCGAAAGCCCAACACATCACGCCAAAACGCCAAGCTAGCTTTGATATCACTCACCATTAACTCCGGAACCAATGGCTTCCAGTCATGCTTTTCCGGCTCGAACGCTGCTTTCATATTTCCATCTTCTGCAGTTCTTACACTCCACAACATGCCAGCCGCCCGCCGAGAGGCAACCACCTTCAACAGATTCTAAACTCCGGCGACAATAGCTACCCGTCCTGCGGTGGAGGACATCCACTGCCCCACACGAGTAGACTCCAAATCCACGTAGCCCTCTAACGAGCCGCTGCTACCTGGCGGCGGTCGTGAACGCTGTCGCTTCGCTGAAACTTGGCAGTTCGGCCGCCACAGGGCCTCGTCCCTTTTGTGGCGGCGGCCGTTCGGGGTAACCTGGAGCACCTCGCGCCGCAGTAGAGCGGCAGGGCGTTGTGCTGACCAAATCAGTCGAAGCGCTGCAAAACAGGCAAACCCAAACCTTGCGGTAGGTGGTTCATGTTCAGCTAGGGGCTCAGTTCAGAAACTTCACGCGAAGGACGCCGTGATGCGCTGCGCGTATGCCAACAGGTCTTCGATTAGCTTTTCCCTCTACATCATACCCATTGGCGAAGACCTTCCCTTCAAATATTCTCGAGGACGTTTTAAGAGGCTTCCCAACGCCTGATCCTTCGGGCGTTGGATCGCTACTTCATTTCGATGACGAGAACGAATCCTACATCACCTTCGAAACTGATGACGATGGTGCGATTTCTCCATTGTTGTGAACAGACCTTACGGCGATGATCGCCTGTTCGAAGGTATTCATTGAGTTTTGTCGTCAGCCCGTTCGTTCATGACGTGCCCAGCAGAGGAGCTTGTTTACCTAGTTTCAACCAATCAGTCTGCAACAGGCTTGCGAGAGACATTTTCTGAGATAACAAAGGGTTTGAAGTTGTGCGCGACGCCGGCGGAGTTCATCGAAAGTTGGTAACATGTGATGTATTGTTGAGTTCGCGACGGGGCGTATCTGGTCTTGGACTACTCCTAGTATCTGGTCTTGGACTCTCCTAGCCGGAGATAGCGCGTGTACGCCGTATGGACGCGGGAAGTAGTGGTGAAGGCTTCGTCATGCTAGCTAGTCCCTATTCACTTCTCCGAAGACTTCGCTATCCATGGTAACTATATTGAAAGCAAGAATGAGAATTGGGGCGAGTGTTGTGTTCATCCTTCTGGGCCTTTGCGCTTGCGGCAAGTCCGGCGAGAACGCGTGGGAAGGGTATGAGACGAGTTCCCCCTCAGGAGCTTGGAGCCGACCCGTTGGACTGGAATCGCCCCCAGCGGCCGCAGCGTGCGAGCAACCCGATGAACCCGTGCGACTCGATTTCGAATTGAAGATCGGGATTGGGTTTACCAAGACAGAGGAGAAGGTGTTTGGCCTTGCAGTCCAACAGTGGAAGGATGTTTCCGGTCTGCCGATCAAGATCACTCCGAATACCGGTACAGCTGGCAACGTCCATATGTTCGAGAACATGGACGCTTGCGGTGAGGGCAATGCGCGGGATACCGACGGGGCGCTGGGCTGCTACATACCGCCTTTCGATCGCATAGCGATGAGTCGACCCGGCATAGTAGAATTTGCGGAGAGACTGTTGAAGGACTCCAAGGACGATGAGGCCGATGAAGGCAAGATGTACCGGCGAGTGCTCTTCGCCGTATATCTGCATGAGATTGGCCACTGGCTAGGGCTTCCCCATGCGAAGAACGCTCAGGAGAGCATTATGGTGCCCTCAATACTTCAACTATTTCTGGAAGGCAGACGCTACAATGCGGTGACATCCGATGACAAAGCCGCGGTTTGCCGGATCAATCGTTGTGGAGATCATTGGTGTGGCATTCGATGACTGGAAGAACCTAGAAAACGTTGATTCTGTACTGGAGCCGGAGAAGTGCGGTCCGCATGTGATTGATCTATCGGCAAGGCAGCGGGCAGCACAACGAGCCGTTTGTGACCGACGGCCATTTTCTACGCCTCCGCTTTGCTGGTGAAGTGGTCTTGCGGTGCTCGCTCTTCCCCGTTGGGGATGAGCGCCGGTCGTCGTATCCTGATCACGCCTCAGGCCGCGGCACAACGGCAGGGCGTTGTGCGGACCAGAACCCGCGAATCGGGTTGAGACGAGTGGTCAATCGTCTCTTCGGCGAAGCGGCCTTTCCTGCTCCTGTCGTGCGCGTTAGGACAGAACATGGACTCGCGTTTCACGCTGGGCGCACTGCGCCAATGCAACCCCGATGATCTTCTTAGCGGCATTACATCGCATGACAGCACCTCAATTTCGCGCGCCCTGAGAGGGGCCGTGCGGACACCGACGCACAGCGATGAGGTGAAGGTCGCGCTGGATTATCTGGCGAGGCTAATCGACATTGGTTTCATGCCGCGAGATCCATCTGGCCCCTATCGCCCTATGTGGTCCCTACCCGACGGCTCTCGAAGCATGGTCCCAGCTGACCTGCGAGAGGCAGAGCTGTCGATCCTGGCGACCTACGTGCGGGAAATTCAGCACCCGGCGCTTATCGCGCGAATCAATGACTGCCTATGGATTCAGCGCAAGGACCCATCAGCCGCCCATGAAGCAGTTCGCGGCTTCACAGCTTACGCGATCACCAAAGGCACTTGGACCACTACTGCCCTTTCCGCGTGGTGGCGAGCGCTACAGATCTGCAGGGAACTTGGTAAGGGCGGCTTGACCCTCCTCCAGAAACACATTGAAACCATCCGGGCTGCGACGATCTCCTGCGACGCATCGAGCAGGAAGCTGCTTCATGGCCTGGGAACCCTCTTAGAAACCTGGGACCGAGACAAGCAAAGCTGGAAAGACCTCGCCCATCGCCTCGCCAACGCCGCACGCGAACGGAGCCCTTCAGAACCACATTGGGAGCGCGAGTGCCTCTTTCTCGCGTCTCGTCTGTTCCAGCGATTGAACGAGCAGGCAGAATCGGCCAGCGCGGTTTTCGATGCGGCGAAGACCTACTCCGTTGAGGCCGATGAGAGGAGAAACCGAGGAGGACAATCGCATCTTACCACCGGGCACCTCTATCTAGCGGCCATCGAGACCCTCCGCCAAATCCCTCACTCTCAGCGCGACCGTCTTGGAGTGGACGAAGAAATTTCAAAGCTCCGTGATATCCATCGCCAGGCCAACGCCGCGGCTACCGAGTTGATGGGAGAACACTCGGGCGAAAAGATCGATATCAGCGACCTAGTTCATCACGCGCGTAGGGTTGTGCGTCTCTCAGACCCATGGAAGGCGTTGCGCGCATTCGTCATGTTTTTGAGTCTTGCGGACAAGGTCACGCTTTTTCAGCAAGCCCGAGAAAACGCTCACGAGTTCATGTTCATGCGGCTGGCTTCGCAAGTTCAATACACTCGAGACGGGAGGATCTCTGCCCACACACCTGCGATGCCCTTCGAGTCCGAGGAGTCCAAAGAAGCCCAGGCAGCGCTACATGCTGATGTGGTCCGAAGCATGCAGATCCACAGAGGCCTTCACGTTGACGGAGGAATCATGCCCGCGATGCGGACCCTACATGAAGTTCACCAGCTCGAACGGTCCCTCTTTAACGAAATTGCAGACAAGTCCTCAATCGTACCCAGGGATCGTCGAGGGACCGTGGCTCGTGGCCTCTGGGAAGGCTACTTGGGCGACTTTGGTGCCGCTCTCTACCTCCTGGTCCCGCAGCTGGAGCATATTGTCCGGACAGCTCTCCAAGCGGCGGGAGCGCACACAACGACACTGGAGGCAGGCGGTGTCGAGAATGAGAAGGGCCTAACGGCCCTGATGGACACGCCGGAAGCAGCGCAAGTATTCGGCGAGAATCTAGCGTTCGAGATCCGCGTTCTTTTCTGCGACTCCCTCGGACCCAACCTTCGAAATAATGCCGCCCATGGTCTGCTATCGGACGGTGAAGCCTATTCTCACGAAACCATCTACGCGTGGTGGTTCATCCTGCGCATGGTCATGATCCCCATCATCAACGCAAGCAGTACGCGGGACCCTCGCTTCTCCCGAATGATGTCCCATGGACGAAAACAAGAGCGCAAGGCACGCTCACGTCGCCCGCGAAAAAGCAGAATGCGTTCGCACTAACTGGTCTCACGGTCGTCATCAGCAGACGCAATGCCGCACAACAAGCCGTTTGTGACCGACGGCCACTCGCGACGCTTCCGCTTCGCTGAAAGGCCTCGTGCGGCGCTCGCTCTTCCCCGTTGGGGATGAGCGCCGGTAGGCGTATCCTGCTTGAGCCTCAGGCCGCGGCACAACGGCAAGGCGTTGGGCAGAGTACGCGTTCTACCTCTCGGGGCTTCCTTGGTGCGCATTCAGCGAAGGTAAGTCTAAGCGTAAACACGCAAGGGGCCGAAGAAGCCTTCAGCCTTGGTCGCTCAGGCGCTGCGAGGCTCGCACCTAGGCAATCTAAGTCTTGATCAGTCTGCCGGATTTTCCTCAAGGCTATCCTCCACATTGGCCAAACCGTCGTCATCGCACTCTTCTTCAAGCCATTCGGGGAGGGTTTCGACGTAAGGAACTTTCTTTAGCGACATGTCTTCGTGGTCAACGCGGTAGACTTGACCTTTCGCTGGACCGTCCCCGATATCAATAAACCAGTAGTCACCATTCCCCCCATCCGTCACAGGAAATAGCTTTCTATTTGAATCAATTCCCCATCGCTCAAACCATCGTTCGCCCCTAAGATAGTCCAGTAGCCATCTGCCCCCTTCCAAGCTCAACCAAGGACAAAGTCCGCTGTTCGGGGCGAGACCTATACCGTTCTGAATCAAGTAGAGCTGTCGCACTTCTTCTGGAAAGGTTCCTTCAAGGTGCTCTTCAACCTCACTCAACTGCTCCAGAGTTGCTCCACGGGGCCTGATTGCGAGGACCCGCGGATAGTCGTGCAGTTTCTCCAGAAGACCTGCGAAAAACGATTCAACGCTCGTAGTCATGATCAGTAGAATTCCGATCCGGAAGTTACAGCTCTCCCTTCGAAGAGGCCAGTATCCCCCCCTCCCATCTCCGTTTCGTATCTAGACGAACAACCCTTTTGAGCATTCGGGGTGCTTCTTCGCTCTTGCCTCCTAGCCGGGCTGAGCTTGAGGCAATCGTCGACTTCACCCATTCATCACTAAGCGTGAGCGACTTTCGCTTCTCCAGAGCCCTTTCACTCTGCTGTCCCTGAATCATCATAGAATTTTGATCAGCTCGCCTCGATCAAACCCCATAAGAATCACCGCCTCTCGGTGGAGGTCGACTTCGGGATCCTTCGATATCTCAATCGCGGGAAAAATGGCGCTGCCGGATGAAACGGTCGCCATCACCTCCACCCGCTGGGAGGAGAATAGAACTTCCCATCCGCCCGATCGTACGTCTTCTACGTTGACAAAAGCATAGTCAACGAGCGCTCTCCAACCATCGCCTAACTCAAGCTCCACCGGAAACATTCCCAGTGAGACGCCATGGACTTCCCCTTCCTTCAACCCTGTTACAGAATGAATCTCGCCAACCAGTCGAACCCTCGCCCCCATCAGACTTGCTGAGATCGCCCTGTCGCTCTCACCATTTCTATGTCGAGATGCTATCTGATTCAGAAATGAGTCCCAGCTAAGGGAGCCGTGGGGCACGCCGAAATCGGTCATGTATTAGTCGTTGCTGATTTTATGCGAGTTGTCTCCCCCAAGACAGCCGTGTTTCAGCCTTTCAGAGAATTTCATTGTGGCAATTCTTACAACTCTGAGCATGACTTTACCTGCCCAACAAGCCGTTTGTGACCGACGGCCGTCGCCGATGCTTCCGGTTCACCCTTGAGGTATCGTTCGGCGCTCGCTCTTCCCCTTTGGGGATGAGCGCCGGTCGTCGTATTCTGTTCAAGCCTCAAGCCTCAGGCCGCGGCACAACGGCAAGTCGTTGTGCTGACCGCAGTCCGACGCGGCATTTCGAGCTTTTTGCATGGCCAATTGCGATTGAGCAAGATTCGTCAGGATCGCTCAACGAGCGTCGCGCACGATTACTCCTGTCAGCCAATGATCGCTCCTACGATAGATGCATACGCGGATCGCATCCAAAAGCTCATCCTCTACATCCAAGAAAACCTGGACGGCGACTTGTCGGTGACGGCGCTCAGCGAGGAGGCCAAGATCTCCAAGTTCCACCTTCATCGCTTGTTCTCGTCTTACACCGGCATGGGCGTGGCCCAGGTCATCAGAGAGTTGCGGTTGCGGCAAGCTGCCTATCAATTGGCTTTTCGACCGCAGATGAAGGTCATCGAAGTGGCGTTTGCGGCTGGCTTCACCACACCAGAAACGTTCGGGCGTGCCTTCAAACGCTCGTTCGGACAGAACCCATCGGAATTCAGAGCCGCTCCTTGTTGGACGAAGAAGTATGACTTTCGTCTCGTGGTGCGGAAGGAGGAGACCATCATGAAGCCAGAAGTGAAAACCATCGACCCTGTCCGTGTTGCCGTGCTTGAACACCAAGGACCGCCGGAAAGTTTGCTGTCGACAGTGAGTCGATTCATCGAATGGAGGAAGCAGAGTAAGGCCTCCCCCGAGGCGCGGTCCCGGACGTTCGGCATTCCCTATGACGACCCCGATGCCGTCAAACCTGAGGAGTTCCGTTTTGACGTTTGCGGGGAGCTCCAGCGTCCACTGGAAATAAACGAGTTTGGCGTGGTCGAGAAGGTAATCCCAGGTGGTCGCGTGGCTGTGGTCCGTCACGTTGGCTCACTCGACTCGATTGGAACGACGGTGCGAGACATGTACGCAAGGTGGCTGCCCCAGAGTGGCGAAGAGCTGCGGGACTTTCCTCGCTACTTCCACTACGTCGAGCGGATGCCCCGGGTGAAGGAGCACGAGCAAGTCACGGATGTGTATCTTCCGCTGAAATAGTGGCGTCCAGGGCAGCCCAACGAAATAGGGTTTTCGCGGTGACGCGGGTAAGGTCGCACTGCGACCGTCCCGTGGCCAGCGCTAAAAGCTTTGTTGAACAACCCGTGTCCTGGCTACCTTGCTCATCCGTCACAGAATCGTTCGGGAAATCGCCGAGGGCAAGACTTGAAGTTGTCGCCTCCCTCGACGAGAGCAGCCATCTACTCCGCGAGTACGTCGCGTACTTCAACACGTCACGACCTCATCAAGGGATCCAGCAGACAGTCCCAGCTCCGGCCTCAAAAGAAACCTCGGCACCATCTACCAAGGTAGTCGCCTATCCAGTCCTCAACGGACTTCATCACGACTATCGGAGGGCGGCTTGACGACGTGGATGCGCTAGGTAGCCAGCACACCCGACCCCCGGGCCCTAAGCCCGCCCGGTAATGTTGAAGCAGAGGAAGGGCTTCTCTTTGTTTTTGAGACTGGCTGGCGGGAGTTCTTCGTAAGTGAAGAGGCCACGCAGCTGCTCCAAGGTCGACTCGCTGACTACGATTTGATTGGGTT
>JBNKYC010000063.1:0-2128 GCA_050300635.1 Polyangiaceae bacterium | reverse complement strand
GTTTTTCGCGGAGGCGATCGGCTTGTCCTGCGAGCCGATAGGGGGCCAATCTGGGGCCGAATGGGCATTGAGAGTGCGAAGCAAACCGCTGCCTCTCCGTTGCGATCTGTGAGCTGGCAGACATTCGTACATAACGAGCCGTTTGTGACCGACGGCCACTGTTTAGGCTGCTTCCATGCAAAAAGGTTGTCTTTCGGCGCTCTCTCCTCCCCTTTGGGGATGAGCGCCGGTCTTGCTATTCTGGGAAGGCCTCAGGCCGCGGCACAACGGCGGGGCGTTGGGGAGACCGGCGCGATGTTTGGGTCCTTAGACCTGTAACCTACAGTAGAGAAGCTTGTTCAATGAACGAAAACCAATTCCTCAAGACGACCACGATCCTTCCCGTCCGCGATATCGACGACACGATCGAATGGTACGAACAAACCCTGGGCTTCAAGCCGCTCTACATTCACGGGGAAGGACGACGCGGCGAGGCCGAGGACTTTGCCAACTACGCGGTCCTGCGGCGTGATGCAGTGGAGGTTCATTTCATCTTGGATGAGGGCGGACCCATCTGGACGCGTGCTGGGACCGGTCAACTTCATCTCACCGTAGGTGATGTCGATGCATCCTATGCGGAGGTCCAAGCCCTCGGTACTAGAATTGCTCGCCAGCTTCAGCAGGAAAACTGGCCGGCTCGGGGCTTCGACCTCGTGGACCCGAGTGGGAACCACGTGCACATCGAACAACCACTCTAGACGCCCATCGCCTGACGTAGCCACGAAGCCTACCGAAACTCCGCGACTCCTGGCGCATTGCTATTCCCAAGGTATAATCGATTCGTGGAACTCGAACTCTCTTCATCCGTCATTGAGCAGCTCACCGAGCGCGCAAACACTCTTGGCATCCGGCCTGAGGAACTCGCCCGGGCAGCGATCGCTGACTTAGTGGCGCGTCCAGAGGAAGAGTTCGAAGAAGCGGCCGAATACGTGCTCAAGAAGAACGCTGAGCTCTATCGACGCCTGGGTTAATGCGCTCGCTCAGCCTTGACCAGGTTCTGCGTCTTCACGCGAGGATCATCGAAACTTCCGGCGGCGGTACAGGGCTACGGGACCTTGGCCAGTTGCAATCGGCGCTCGCTCAGCCTCTGGCGTCATTCGACGGGCAGGACCTGTACCCGGATCTGATCTCAAAAGCCGCGGCTCTTGCCTTTGCGCTCGTTCAAGGACATCCCTTCGTGGACGGTAACAAGCGAATCGGCCACGCCGCGATGGAAGTGACCTTGCTGCTCAATGGTTACGAAGTCATCGCTGACGTCGACCACCAAGAACGCACGGTGCTGGCTGTGGCCTCCGGTGATATCGATCAAGATTCCTTCTCAGAGTGGGTCCGGACTGTAGCAAGACTTCGAAAGCAATAGCTCCCCAACAAGCCGCTGCTACCTGACGGCGGTCGTGAAGGTCTTCGCTTCGATGAAGCTTGGCAGTTCGGCCGCCACAGGGCCTCGTCCCTTTTGTGGCGGCGGCCGTTCGAGGTAACCTGGAGCACCTCGCGCCGCAGTAGAGCGGCAGGGCGTTAGCGGGACACCGACGAGGCCGCTGCCGAAAGTTCACTGCTCGACGAGCGCTCGCAATCCTGCGCGGACGACGTCGGTTTCTGTGAGCCCCCGCTCGGCAGCAAGGTCCTCGAGAAGAGCAACGTCTTCCTTTCTGAATCGGAATGCCTTGAGCTGCGTCGGAAGCTTTCCCTTGTGACCCACGTGCGGAATCCATTCCTGCAGCTTCCTGCCCGGGATCCCTCGAAAGTCCGGCGGTGTTTCGTTGTGGCGGAGCTCATCGAGCACCCGCTCTAGATCGGGCGGGACCCTGCGGTATTCGACCAAGGACGGCTTCTTGATCATCACCGCCGGCAGCAGCTCCAGCAGTCTCGGCTCCAGCCTGCCCGCCCACAGGACGTCCTTCAGCGCCACCGGACCTTTCCTTGGCTCGACGTCGACGTTCGTGGTGATGAGCTTCGCGTGCACGAAGGCCCCGAGAACGTCGCGGTAGCGCGGGTCCCGACGCAGACCCTCCAGGCGCCTCTGCTTTCGCTGTGCCTTTCTGCGCAGGTCGGTCATCGCGTTCAGCGCGGTCATACGAATTGCTCCAGG
>JBNKYC010000062.1:0-44906 GCA_050300635.1 Polyangiaceae bacterium | reverse complement strand
TCTCGCTAGCCAAGCCATCGTTCGCCTGCACCTTAACCAGGGCAGCCGTCAGGGTGGTCTTGCCGTGGTCGATGTGGCCGATGGTCCCGACGTTCAAGTGGGGTTTAGTTCGTTCAAATTTCTCTTTGGCCATGATTACCTCTTGTTTTTGAAGCGTTTTGCTTTCGAAAGTCTAATTTTGACGGTTCGTAGTTGTTGAAACTCACAGAGCACTTAGCGTCAGTACCCCATGATTTTGGCGACCACTGCTTCCTGAACAGAAGACGGAACCGCCTCATAATGTGAAAACTGCATACTGTAGGTTGCACGACCTTGGGTCTTGCTGCGCAAGTCGGTCGCATAACCAAACATCGTAGCGAGCGGAACTTCGGCATCGACAATCTGGATACCTGGACCGCGCTCGTTCATGCCGAGCACCTTGCCTCGACGAGAGTTCAGGTCGCCGATCACGTCGCCCATATTGCCCTCGGGCGTGACGACTTCGACCTTCATGGTCGGCTCGAGCAACACCAGGCCGGCCTGCTTGACCGCTTCCTGGAAAGCCATCGAACCGGCCACCTCAAAGGCGGGGCCACTCGAGTCCACCTCGTGAAAGGAGCCATCCACCAGCTCGACCTTGATGTCGACCAAGGGGAAGCTGGCCAAAGCACCTCGGCCCATCGCCTCGCGAATGCCCTTTTCGGCAGAGGGAATGAACTCCTTGGGGATCACGCCGCCGACAATCGAGTTTTCGAAGACAAAACCACTGCCTCGCTCGCCTGCCTCGACGTTGATGACCACGTGACCATACTGGCCGTGGCCGCCAGACTGACGAACGAACTTGCCTTCGACGCGCTTGGCCGAGCCAGTGATCGACTCCTGATAAGCCACCTGAGGAGTACCCACGTTGCACTCCACCTTGAACTCACGACGGAGGCGGTCAACGATGATCTCCAGGTGGAGCTCGCCCATACCAGCAATCAAGGTCTGACCCGTGTCTTCGTTGGTGAAGGTGCGGAAGGAAGGATCTTCGTAGGCTAACTTGCCGAGGCTCACTCCGAGCTTGTCGATATCAGCCTGAGTCTTGGGCTCGATGGCGACTGAAATCACCGGATCGGGGAAGTTCATCCGTTCCAAAGAAATCGGATGCTTGGGGTCACAAAGCGTGTCCCCCGTGCGCGTCTCGCGCAGACCAACAGCAGCGTAGATGTTACCTGCCGTGCAGTCCTTGAGTTCTTCGCGCTTGTTCGAATGCATGCGCAAGATGCGCCCCAGGCGCTCCTTCTTGCCGCGCCCCGGGTTGAGCACCGCCGAGCCGGAATCCAAAGTCCCTGAGTAAACTCGGAAGAAGGTCAGGTTCCCCACAAAGGGATCGTTGGCGATCTTGAAGGCCAAAGCAGCAAAAGGAGCGTCGTCCGAAGAAGGGCGAGTCAGCGCTTCTTCTTCCTTGTCCGGGTTCACCCCTTCGACGGGCGGAACATCAACAGGAGAAGGGAGGAAGTTGACGACGGCGTCGAGCAAGAGCTGCACGCCCTTGTTCTTGAAGGCCGAACCACAGAGGACCGGCACCCACGAGAAGGTGCACGTCGCTTTGCGAATAGCGGCATAGATTTCTTCATCGGTAATGGCCGCGGGATCTTCGATGAACTTTTCCATCAAAGCGTCGTCCACATCAGCGCAGGCTTCGAGCAACTGCTCACGACACTCGGTCGCCTTGGGGAGCAGCTCCTCGGGGATGTCCGTCCACTCGAACTTGGCCCCCAATGAATCGCTGTCGAAGATCGCCGCCTTCATGCGAATCAAGTCGACCACTCCTTGGTGCTCTTCTTCTTCCCCCACAGGCCACTGCACGGGAACAGGTCGACAGGCGAGACGCTCACGCATCGAATCCAGGTTCATCTGGAAGTCAGCGCCCACTTTGTCGAGCTTGTTGACGAAGGCGATGCGCGGCACATGGTAGCGATCTGCTTGGCGCCATACCGTCTCGGACTGAGGCTCGACGCCATTGCCCCCATCGAACACAGCGACGGCACCATCGAGCACACGAAGCGAACGCTCGACTTCGATGGTGAAGTCCACGTGGCCGGGAGTGTCGATGATGTTGATGCGATGCTGCTGGTCAGCAAAAGGACCGACTTCGGTCGTCCAAAAGCAGTTGGTCGCCGCCGAAGTGATGGTGATGCCGCGCTCTTGTTCTTGCTCCATCCAGTCCATGGTCGCAGCGCCGTCGTGCACCTCACCGATCTTGTGCGAGATCCCCGTATAAAAAAGGATGCGCTCAGTCACGGTGGTCTTCCCCGCATCAATGTGCGCCATGATCCCGATATTTCGGGTTCTTTCTATGGGAAGTTCGCGGGTGGCCATGGTGAATGTGGGGAGAGTTGAAACTGACGGGACGACTGGAGTGACGAGAGGAACGAAAAGCTGCTGAAGGAAAACTTGGACCGGAAGATAGACGTGACCCCTCCTGGGGCTCTTCCTTCTTCCCGTTTTGAAGAAGGGCCGGCGGGTGCTGCCGGGTTTCCCAGAAGGGGTCGGGGTACCTAGATTGCCGCCGGCGGCGCCGCGCGGGAAAGAGCTGGTCGCTCCTTCTTCTGGTAACCCGATCCTTATGTCAGGTTCGTCATGTGTGCGTTGAGTGATTCCGTGTGAGTTTGAGTGTCCGGTAGGGTTACCCGCGTTGCGGAGGCGGGTGGGGGCCCCGGCGAATTCACTTCGCTGGGGGAGGGGTCTGCTCCAGACCCCTCGAAAGAGACAGTCCGATCCTTATGTCAGGTTCGTCATGTGTGCTGTTTGTGAGTTTTGCTTTAGATTTTCCGGAGTTTTTTTGCCAGAACCAAACTGAGAGGCTCCGTGCTTCGTCCCCGAGAAGGTGGCTTTGAATCAAGCCTCGACTTCGTCCTTCACCTCGGAACATTCTCGAAAGATGGCTCTCGAGCTGGCGTCCCTGGGTGAATCGGGAGTGACTGAATAGAGGATTTCGCAGGATTGTCTAAGATCTTGTTGATCTTTTTTGGGGATTTTTTGGGGGTTACCTAGTCGTATGCTCAGCATTCTGAACACAGGTTCGGTGGCTCAGTTTCGCGGCTGTGCCAAACCTCGGCACAGTTACGGCACAATGAAGGCTTCCCCACCAAACGAAACTGCGGAGAAGCGGCTCCCCTCTGTGCTCCATTTTGGCCTGCAAGTTGCTTAGCAATCCCCATGGTCCCTCGCCTGCCCCTCTTCTTGTCCACCAAGCGCCGGAGCGTGCTTCCCCTGCTCGCGCCTGTTGCGCTGATCTCGTTGCTCTGGTCCTGTTCCGGTAGTGACGGAACCCATCCCGACAGCCGGAACGGCGAGGACACCACCTCGACCGACAGCACCGGGGAGGAAGGAGAAGGCACAACCGGTAGCAGCCGCTCGACGGGAGACACCAGCTCGACCGACGACAGCACATCAACCGGCGACACCAGCTCGACGGGCAGCGACCCAACGCTATCTTCTGATCTAGACGACCGTCAGTGTCGCGGCGATCTCGACTGCTCGGAAGGCGCCAGTTGTTATCACTTCGACGCGCCCCCGCGCGACATCTGTGGAGCCCCCAATTGGTGCGGCCAATGCACTTGCCCCAGCATGCCACCTTACGGAGCAGGAAATTTTTGTGACGAAAGCACCCCCTGCCCCGATCCGGACGCGAGTCCATCCACCTACGGCACCGCCAGCATCTGCGACCCAACAAGCAACAGCTGTGGCACCTGCATCTCGGACGAGGACTGTGGCACGGGTCAATGCGTTTCGGATAGTTACAGCGGCGGCAAGACCTGTGTGGGCTGCCAACAAGATGCCGACTGCGAAACCGGCACTTGCTCCATCAATCACGTCTGTGTCCCCGAATGCAGCGGCGACCACGACTGCGAGCGCAACGAGGTTTGTAGTGCAAAAGAGCGATGCGAGCCGCGCTTATGCAAGGCCGACTCTGACTGCCATGCCCAATCCGAATGCCTCGACGGTCGTTGTTCCACCCGTGTTTGCAACAGCGACGATAACTGCGATGCCGGCTACTGCGTGCTCGGCCTTTGTTCTGATGCTCCTGGACGATGTGAATGGGACACCGTTCCCTAATGCCCAGTCGCTGTTCACGCGACCCGATCCCAAGCGGACGTGAAGTTGGGTTTCATTCTGATCGGCGCCTTTCGCCCGTTAGCCCAAATGGCGACGAATGCTCTTTCTCACCCGGAGCAAACGCCACAATCCGAAACCTAAAACTAGGGGCGATAATACTAAGAGTAAGACAGAGAGGTAACGGATTTCCGAAAAGATCTTCATACTCAAGATCGCCAGCCCCGAGGTCAGAAACACCACCGCCGTCCGAAAGTAGGCGAGAAATGTGCGCTCATTGGCGAGCAAGGTCCTCTCGATAGCCAGCAAATCGCCGCGCGGCAGGGTCGAAGGCTGACGATCGTCCATGGGCGGCAGACTAACCGCCGACGCGCACCGACCCAAATGGAAAACGGAACGCGCTTGCCCGAGCACAAAGCTGAGCTCCCCCGTCGCTATCGTCGTCCTAGGGCCTGGACGGTCAATCAGAGGATTTGACTGTCCTCAACTGAGGCATGCGCGCAAATCTGGCGTGCGCGCGTCTCCACACGCAGTCTCGAGCTCAGTCGAGCCGACCGAGCTCGAGTCTTGGAAGGATTGAGCTTCTCTTGCGTAGACAAGGGCCACAAAAATACTACAGCCAGCCCATCACTCATCTTGGAGTCCCGGCCTATGAAACGCTTCTTCTCTTCTTCTTCCGTCAGTCCCGTCCTTGTTTCTCTCCTGGCCCTTTCTTGCACGAGCATCAAAGGCGCCTCCACCTACGAAGGCACCGGCGTAGGCGGCAAGAACGGCACCGGCGACGAAGAGACATCCAGCAGCGGCTCTGACTCAGGCGACGGGAGCGGCACCTCGTCCAGCGAGAGCTCAGGCTCCACCTCAAGCGGCGAAAGTACGGACGGATCCAGCTCCGGTACTGGAGACGGCGCTTCGGGCAATGAGACCGAAGAGACTTCTGGTGAAACCAAAGGCGAGGCGACAACTGGTTCCGAAAACGAAACAGACTGCTTCGATGAAGAGGGCAATAGTCCTTGCGAGCCCTTCACCGTCTGCCAACCCGGCGAGTACATCGAAAGGGCGGGCTCCGAAAAGAGCGATCAGCTGTGCACCGAGTGTAGCCCCGGCACCTTTTCCGACGCCGAGAACGCAGAGGCCTGCACAGCTTGCCCCATCGGGACCTTTGCGGATAAAAAAGGGGCAACTCAATGCAACGCCTGGAGCCTTTGCGATTGGGATGAACAGGTCGTGGGCGGGCGCAGTGCTGAAGCCGATCTGAACTGTGAGGCAGGGAGTTCTGCCCGAGAAGCTGGCACGGCCCAGCAGGAGTTGGTCCGTGCCCTGACCATCGACAAGGACGGCAACGTGTACGTAGCTGGAACCACGTTGGGAGTACTCGGCGACGACAACACCGCACTCAACTACACGGACGTCATTGTCTCCAAGTTCAATAGCCAAGGCGATCCCCTCTGGACCGTGACATGGGGCGAGGCAGCCAGAATCGAAACGGTCAGTGAAATCGCAGTCGACAGCCAGGGTCAGATCTACGTCATTGGTAACGTAAACGTAGGCGGATTTAATGATGCTTACATCGTCAAATTGGATTCCGACGGAGAGGAGCTGTGGTCGGATGAGTTCGGCGAGGGAGACAACACCCAAGCCAGAGGTCTGGCAATCGACCGTCTCGATGATGTTTATGTCACCGGCGGCACTGACGGTGTCCTGGCTGACGACAACGAAAACGGCGACTACAAGGACGCTTACGTCCGCAAATACGCCCCCAACAAAGACATCAAGTGGACACACCAGTTCGGGGACAGCAGTTCCTCAAGCGCGAATTCAGTCGCAGTCGACAGTAAGGGAAGGCTCTACGTGACCGGATCTTACCGCGGGACAGGAGACTTCTTTGGAAATCCCCTCCAGGGGCTCTCCAACATCTTCCTTCTTTCCTACGATCAGAGTTCGCCTGATTTCCGATCCACCAATCGTTTCGGGGGCTCGGCCGGCTACAACGAACAGCCGACCGTACGCGTCAACCAAAATAGCTCAGCTTTCTTGGGCGGACACTACAACGACGGCGGCAATACCAGCTTCTTTTTTACCGGCGTCAGTAGTTCTACAGACCCAGCCTGGCCCAGTTTCGGACCCGTCATAGAGGGCAATAGTCATGACCGCGTTTTCGACATCGGCTTCGACAAGTACGACAACCCTCTCGTCTTTGCCCTCCTGGGCAGCTCACAGTTTGACGGAGAACCAACCCTTCCCACCCTGATCCGGAAAACCAAACTCGACGGCACCAAACAGTGGAACATGTTCGTCGACATCAGCACATCGGTAGCCGGAGCGGTTGCACCAAGCGGTCACATCTTCATCGCCAGCGAGGGCAAACCGCTCGACGATCTCGAGTCAAAAGACACCCAGATGATCATTACGATGATCCGCGACCCCGATATGGAGTAGGCAAGAAGCTCCTCAGGTCCCGCAAGGGGTCAGCCCGCTGGGAGCCCAGGCTTGTTTGCTTTGTCTCTTCGCTTCATCCGTCGTGGGGTCCCTGGGCGGACGCCTTGCCGACTTTCGGTTTGGACAACGCGAAGAGCGCTCCTCACATCGCGATCCATGCCACCATAAGAACTTCAGCTAAGGCTCCTCCCGTCCAAGCCAGACTACGCAGAGTCGGCAAGTTGACGACATAAAATATGCTGTAAGTGATGCGACACAGCACAAAGGCGGCAGCTAGACCATCGATCATCGTCCCTGCCTTTTCGACGAGATGCGCGATGATGACGATGGCGGCAAAGATGGGAAACGCCTCGAATCCGTTCTGCTGAGCCCAGTAGGCCCGCTTACGCGCGCCTTTGAGAGCTTCACCGTACTCGCGGGGCGCTCGGTTGCCTCCTTGAATGTACGCTCGTGTCCCCTTCGCATAGGCAACACACATATAGGGCAAGAGAGCAGCTATGAAGACACAGTAGAGGGATAGGGTCACAGCCCACCCTCTATCGTACGAATGAGCGAAATGGCAGTCAACGAACGCTGAGCGGCGAAAACTCAAAGGGGCGCGTTGGATGCGGAGCACGGGCTCGGCGGACGCTAGGCACTGCGCACGCTGTCGCCCAGCGCGAGAAGATGGGCACATTCGCCAGGCAACTCGTAGCTCTGAGAAGGAGGCTCCACCTTCATCCCAGCGGCCAAAAGGGTCTGCACTGAATGGGAAATGGCCTTTTCGACAGTGGAGTGCACTTTGAGTTGAGCCACCTTCGGGTTCAACCACCCCACAGCCGTGAACACCCCACGCATCAAAGGACTCGCTATCACAAGTGGGACATCGAGAATTTTTCCGTCCCAAGACGCTTCGTTACGTTTGCTCATTTCTGCCCAGAACTTGCGCATCTCGGGCGGGGTTTTCTTTACATGAGTCGTATCGTGAATATTCACGATACGATGACCTCGCGCAAACCCTTGGTGGATCAGGTTTCCGACCTCTCGCTCGAACCACCGCCCTTCGGGAAGTTCGACAATGCCGATAAAGGTAGAAACAACCAATGGCGCATAACGATCATCAATGATGACAGCTCCACGCGCTCCCTGTACGAAATTTGGCATCTTCTCTAAGATACCCCAGCTCCACGGCCGCGCCAATGGCAGAAGCATTCGCCGCACACATGGGTAGTACTTCGTAGTTGGTATCGTTTCGTGGTGCGCCGCACACGGGCCTAGCCCTAAGGCCCCATCTTTCCCTTTTTGCCCTGACGCCGAAGCTCAGTCTCTCACGAGATCGTGCGCGTCTTCGAGAAAATAGATGGCATCCACTTCGAGAATGCGATGAGTCAACTCGTCACCCTCTTTCGTATCGCTGTCTGGCTCCTCCTGTCGTCAATCACGATGCGATTCGAACCGAAAGCTGCCACTTCGGATGATTCAATCTGACAGATGATTCAATCTGAGGCTCATTGAAGAATGACTTCTTCGACATAGTTACTTTCTGCGAAACACATTTGAGATTTGCTAACAAACAGACCCTATTCCGCAAGACTCTGAACTCACCATCGTTGGCCCATATGAGCAGTTCACACCCCACACTGGACCGAACGCGACCAACCGATGTCGCGGAGCGACGAGGCGACCTCAGCACATCCTTGCTTCGTTCCGTGGTTTCTTGTTGGCGCCCGGGGCCCGGGCCCACGCGCTGGTCCTCGCCCCGCTCCCACAGGACTGCGACCCCACACAAACGAAAAAAGGAGCTCTTGCGAGCTCCTTTTTCTTCAGTTGCGACCTCAAGAGGTCGCCCCTCTTACCAACGATAATGAGCGAACGCCTTGTTCGCGTCGGCCATCTTGTGGGTATCGTCGCGCTTCTTTACAGCGGAACCGCGCAGCTGTGATGCATCCACGATCTCTGCTGCCAAACGCTCGCGCATGGTCTTCTCACCACGTGCGCGTGAGTAGTTGACCAGCCAGCGCATGCCGAGAGCAACACGGCGCTCGGGACGAACTTCAACGGGTACCTGGTAGTTCGCACCACCAACACGACGGCTCTTGACCTCAAGCTTGGGCTTGACGTTATCGAGCGCCTTGCGGAACACCTCGAGAGGCTCTTCCTTAAAACGATCTGAAATGATGTCGAATGCGCCGTAGAGGATACCTTCTGCGGTGCTCTTCTTTCCGCCGATCATCAAAGAGTTGATGAATTTGGCGACCAACTTGTCGCGGTACTTGGGATCGGGGGTAATTTTACGTTTGGGGACTTCGCGCCTACGTGACATGTACTTCTAGCTCCTAAAAATCTGTGGATGGGCAAACGAGACTGAAACGTGATCAGCCCTTGGGGCGCTTGACTCCGTACTTGGAGCGCTTGCGGTTACGGTTTGCTTTGTTGGTGCTCGAAGGACCTGCCGCGCCAGAGGCGTCGAGAGTTCCGCGAACGACGTGATAACGAACACCAGGAAGATCCTTCACACGACCACCACGAATCAAAACGACGCTGTGCTCCTGGAGGTTGTGACCTTCACCGGGGATGTAACTGATCACTTCCATACTGTTGGTGAGACGAACACGACACACCTTACGAAGCGCGGAGTTCGGCTTCTTGGGGGTGGTGGTGTAAACGCGCACGCAAACGCCACGCTTTTGCGGGCAGGCGCGGAGCGCCGGGGAGTCGGTGCGAGCTTTCTGCAGCTTGCGACCGTTTCGAATCAACTGTTGGATAGTGGGCATACTGTTATCTGTCGTTTCTTTTCTAAAGATGCGGCCTGAAGCAGGTCGCGGACTTTTGCCTTTTGTGCCGCTCGGCCTCGGAAGACCATGAGGCCAACAGAGTTCGAGACAGGAATGGAGGGGAAGGCCATCAAGGCAATCCCAGCCCTCGGAGGCGTACGCTGACAAAATCGTACACCGAGAGCCCCCTAGGAATTGGGGGAACGGGAGGTTACTTGCGGTCGGGGTGCTGTCAAGGCGGGAGCAAGGGGCTCAAAATGCTATTCATTTGTATAGCGTTCTTGCGGCCCATCGAACACTTATTCGGACCGCCCCTGCGCGGCACTTGAGTCCAGACGAGGATCACGTTCCTGCAGAAGGGAGAGAGCTTGGGACAGGGCTTGGGGACCATCTCCCAAGGCGCGCACGAGTAAACCACCCCGCGTCGCCATCGCTCGCAATCGAGCTTGTTCCTCTCCAAAGCCCTCCTTCAGCGCGAGAGTTTTCGCTCCGCCGTGAAAGAGTCCATAAAGCGCGGCCGAAGTCAGTTGCTCGGCTCGAAAGCCAGCAAGGTAACCATGACTCAATGCGAGTGGCTCTTGCAGCATGAGAGAAAAGCCCAGCTGGGTGTAAGCCTCATCCGCCAAGAGATGGGCAGGAGAGCCGCTGACATAGCGACGATACTTGTCCTTGAAAAAGCGCAGGCCTTCCTTCATCTGCTGTGCGGCCTGATCAACGTTGCCCTGAAACCCAACGGGCAAGCAGAGTACATGCGCAAGGCGTCTACGAGCCTCGCGGACTTGGGAGCAAAAAGAAGGCTCTCTCGCGAAGACGATGTGGACGGGTCGTGGAGCAATCGTTCCTTCCACCGGATAGATTTCTACTTTGATGCGAGAAGGCACACCGCCGAACACAAGCCGGGCCGGTGGCTTCGATTGCGGCTCAGATTTCTTGTCTTTTTCACACGAGCAGGCCGCCAAAAACGAGCACAACGTGAGAAGCACGAGGAACGGAATCTGAGCTCGATGGAGGAACGGGATCATGAGCACATCAATGGGGCGGGAGCCCTGAATTCGCGCGAATTTCGAATCATAGGTCCCCATCGTAACTGAAGCCTAAGCCTGTGCGCCACTTCGCTTGAAACGGAACGGAGCGACCCCTCGCTGTCACAACTATCCCACATCTAAGCAAAGGTGGGATAGTGACACCCATTTCCCCAGATCCCGAAGATATTGACCTACAAAGTTGCCACACGAACACGGTTGTTGCAAAACGCCCTTGGGAGCTCGACCGCGCGCGCATATCTTCCAAGCTCAAGTCCCATTCGATGCAAACCGAAACTCTTACCGACGCCATAGAAGTCCGAGCCGGACTCGTATTAGGCAGGTACGAACTGCTCACGCCGATCGCGGCTGGCGGGATGGCACAGGTGTGGGCGGCCCGCATGAAGGGTGCACGACAGTTTCAAAAGATCGTTGCCGTCAAAACGATGCTGCCCAAGTTGAGCGAAGACGCACAGTTTGAGCAGATGTTTTTAGACGAGGCATCACTTGCCTCTCAGATCCGTCATCCGAACGCTGTCGAGATCATGGACCTTGGCGAGGCGCAAGGAGTGCTCTACCTCGTGATGGAGTGGATAGACGGCGTCCCTCTCAATCACCTGATGAAGGCGGCCAAGCCCCGAGGAGGGATCCCGCTGCCTATCGCCGCGCGCATCGCCATGCAAGCTTGTGCCGGACTGCACGCGGCCCACGAGTTACACGACGAAAAGGGGCGCAGCGTCGGTCTTGTTCACCGCGACGTATCACCGCAAAATTTGCTCGTCACCTACGACGGTGTAACCAAAGTGGTTGACTTCGGAGTAGCAAAGGCCACCGCAATCGGCACCGCCGCAGTCACACAGGCCGGACAGGTCAAAGGCAAGGTGAGCTACATGGCCCCGGAGCAAATCAACGGCGAAGGCCTCGATCGCCGGGCCGATGTTTTTGCTCTGGGGATCGTTCTCTATGCCCTTTCGACGGGTAAACATCCCTTCCGCCGCGAGTCCGAAGCGGCCACGATGTACAATATTTGTTCCAAAGATCCGGCGGTTTCGCCAACATCCGTGATCGAAGGCTATCCCAAAGAGCTCGAAGCCATTCTGCTCAAGTCTTTGGAGAAGAACCGAGACAAGCGGTACGCGTCCTGTGATGAGATGCTACGAGCGTTGGATTCGCTCCCCTCGCAGTTGCGAGTCGGCTCAGATGCCGACGTCGGGCAATTCGTGCGCGAGCTGATGGCCGAGCGACGCGCCGAGCAACGACGGCGTATCGACGAAGCCATCGCCAAGGCCGACGCCTCACCGACCGAGAATTGGCCAGGACACGAAACCACCAACGGCGGACGCATTTCGGTGACCACGCCAGATCTCTCCGGCGTCACTGGAGCACTCAATCAGCAAGCCAAACGAAACCGACTGATTGGAGCGGCAGGACTAGCCGCCCTTGCGATTTCTGGTGGGATTTTGACGGTGACGTTCATAAACCCTACCCAAGATCAGGTCGCGAAACCCGAAATCAAAGAGCTCCCCGAACCGGTCGAAGATACCCCGTCGGCTGAGCTTCCCACCACCGAGGCGCCCGACAACAACGACCAGGCCGGCGTCGCTCTCGACGACCTTCCCGAAGAAGCGCAGCCCCCCCGGCAGCCTACGCCTTCTGCAACACAGGAAGGCACCGACACGCCCGCAGAAGACAAAACCGAAGATCCGGCTACGGATGAAGGACCAACTCAGGCGCCGGCTTCGCCTTCCCCCAAACCCACGGCCAAGCCGAAAGACAGCTGGAAGTACGACGCCGGTTTCTGACCCGCCCAACGGGCCCAGAACTTCGAAGCCTAGAACTCCGAAGCCAGATGCAAGCCCCAGGTCTGGTGGCTCACGACGGGCAGCACTCGAAAGTGGCGCCCCCCGAAGGAAGTTTCTTCGGGCTTCTTTCGGTCAAGATAATAAAGCAGAACGCCTGTTCCGGTAGCGAGAAGTCCAGCGCCGATCGAAACCCAGCCCGCGGTCTCGATCCCCACGGCAGACTTTTCGAGTCGTCGTGCCTCGCTCTTGTCGTCGGCGCCAACACGAGAGCAATCCGTGCCGCCACAGATCTTCTTAATCTTGCTGACTTTCGTCTGGCTGAATCCCAACAAGACCCCGCCAGCAACAACCACGCCTAAGCCGCTGCCCCCAATGACGTAGGGGATGACCCCAAAACGAGGTCCTGAATCAACCGGCGGTGGCGGTGGCGGCGGCGCAACGGGCTCCGGAAGAACCTCCAACACAACCTGTAGGCTTTCAGAAGTGCCTTCACGAACGGTCACCGTGGTTTGAAACTTCTCGTAGCCAGGGGACTCCGCGACGATCGAATGGGGCCCTGGATTCAAAGGGATCTCGACGCCGATAGAGGAATCGCCCAGGGCGACCCCATCGAGCTCAATCGCTGCCGCTTCGGCGCCCGACCCGCGCTCGATCACCAGCTTCGGGATCTGAGCACGCAACTCATCTATAGAGGTCTGCACTTCGTTGATGAAGGCCTCGGGCATGTCGCTCCCCATGCTCATCGCCAACTCATAACCACCAAGAGCAGCCACTAGTTGTCCCAGCTTTTCTTCGCAGAGGGCAATGTGATAACGCACCTGCGGGGTCATCTTGACGAAACCGACCTCGCGATAGAGCTTCAAGGCACCTGCATAATTCGCAGCCTGTTCCAGCTCGAGAGCTCGCTGAAACTTAGATCGAGCTTCCGCCAAAACCTCGTCCTCCTGAGCTTGCGCTTGAGGGAGGGCAAAAAAGGAGGAAGCCGAAAGTACCGACAGGTACAGTCCATAGCTGGCTAGTTTTCTAGGAATTCGATACCCCATTCTGAATCTTGGTGCGGACAGAGGATTCGCTACTGTATCCTGACCGTGCGATGCTCTCAAACCCCAGACATCTTTTCGATATGTTCCTTGATGTGGATCGATTCGAGAGCCGCTTTCGTGGCGCCCTTCATCGGACGGTGCCGTACAATAACTGCTCGTTTTTTGCCATGGGAGCGCTCACTTGGCGCCCCCTTTCGTTTCTGGAGTGAAATTCCCACGTGAGTTCTCCGCCTCCTTACTCAACTGGTGACAATGTAGGTTCACCCACGCGAGTACTGGTCATCATGGGTCCTTCAGGATGTGGCAAGACGACCGTTGGACTCGCTTTGGCTCGCAGCTCCGGGGCGACATTCATCGATGCCGACGATCATCATCCCCTCACCAACGTAGAAAAGATGAAGGCAGGGGTGCCTCTCACCGACGAAGATCGCGAGCCCTGGCTTGATGGCCTCGCCTGCCTGCTCGCCGCACACTCAAGCAAAAGGATCGTCCTGGCCTGTTCGGCCCTCAAAGCCCGGTACCGCACTCGGCTCACTCAAGGCAACGCCAACATCGCCTTCGCCTGTCTTGAGGTTCCGCGCGACGAACTAACTCGTCGTCTCGCCGGGCGCGCGGGGCACTTCTTTCCAAAAGCCTTGCTGCACAGTCAGCTGACTACCCTCCAACTCCCAGAAGAGGGGGTCATCGACGGCACCCAATGCGTCCCGGCGATTGTCGACGAGCTGGTACGCCGCACCGGTTGGCAAAGCTCCCTCGGACCTAGGTCACCGGTTTGAACCGAGGAATCTTCGGTGAACTCGCGGCGTAGAGGGAAGGTATACCTCCCTCTGTTGCATCACGAGCTGCCCACGCTAGGACAGAAATGAAAATGTTGGGTTGGATTCCCCAGACGGCGGTCATCGCCTTGCTCGGCTCGGCCATCGCGTGCGGTCCCACTCGACCGCAGGTTCCTGCTCCGCCTGATCCGGTGATCTTCAAGACGCCTCCTTCAAAGAAGAAAGAGAAGAAGAAGAAACCCAAACCCAAAAAGAAACGCGACGCCGAACACCAAGCAGCGCTTTCGGAAATGCTCGACTCTCGATTCGGAACCCGCACCGACAAAGACCACCAAGCGCGCTTCCCTCTTCCCGACAAGAAGAACTGGACACGAGTGCGCTTCAGCATGATCAAGCACTTCACGGGTTTCATCTACGGCAAGGATGAGCACAGCATGGCCGTGGCGGTGATCGTCCCTCTCAAGGCGGGCGATCCTCCCACGAGCGCGGCCTGCGTCCAACGCTTCGAAGAGACGGCGCGCACCCAAGTGAGCGAACTGGGCGGACGACTCAGTCAGACAAAAACAGAAATGCGCAAGTGGAAGCGCAAGCCTTTGATGGTGCGCAAGGCTTCTGGAGAGATCGACTTTCTGTTCAAGCACTATGACGCCGCGCTGGCCTGGACGGGTTACCCGGCCTACGAAGACGCTTGCATGGTTTATGCGGTTGTTATCCCTTGGGGGGACGACCAAGAACTCGCGCTGCAGCTCCGAGAGGAGTGGTTGGATGCCTTCAAAAAGTTCAAACCCCTCACCGAAACGGTCCCCTACCGTCGATGAGCAGGTCGAGACGAAAACGCGTCAACCGGCCAGCACCTGTCCCAGCGTCCCGTTCCGGATTGATGAAAAAAGACACAGCAAAAAAACACGCCCCTGTAAGGCGGCTGACCCTTTCTGCATGACCGCATAAAAAAACGGCCAGCACTGAGGTGCCGGCCGTTTTTTGCGGTAACTAGGACGATCAGAGCAGATCGGCGTAAGCAACCACACCGATGGTGCTTGAAAACCACATGTCGGTGACGTCGTCGCCCTTCAGGTTGCCGTAAGCATCCTCACCCGCAACCTCGATGCGGTTGTCCCAGCGAACGACGAAATTTTCGTCGCCAGTGGGCTTGGTGTCGAGGGTCAAGGTACCCGTGATCAAGCTGTCAGCGCCGCCGTCCAGAAGACCGTCGGTGGTGGAGAGGTACTCGCCGCGGACAGCTGCTCCGAAGGAATCGGTAAAGGCGTAGCCAGCCGCAAGGCTCGCGCCCCAGAAGTCGGCAGTTTCGTAACCGACGTTCAGGTCGAAGTTACCGACCAGGCTAAAGTCGCCAGCGTTAACCGTGGCTACCACGTCGAAGAAGGTGTCGAGGAAGCCAGAGTAGTTCGCAGAACTTTCGGGCTTGAGCGACTGCAAAGCACCACCGATGATGCCGAAGGTGCCGTTGTCGTAGCCAGCCTGGAGACCAACGTTGACGGCTCCGTTTTCGAGAGTCGAGCTGTTGGGATCGTTGACAACCAGAGCACGGAAGACGAGATCGCCAGTGGCGTACTCGGCGCGTAAACCGGTGTGCCAGAAGGGCTGGTAGTTGAAGTACAACTCGCCGCGCGTGTAGTTCAGGTTGGCCCAGCTCTCGGCGACTTCGGCGCCGTAGATGGTTCCAAAGATACCGAGGTCGATAGCGAGGCCATCAACGGGCTTCCACGTGGCATAGGCGTTGGTGATACCAATGCCGGTTACACCGCCGATGTCGCCGCCCAGGGTACCGACGCCGTACTGGTAGACGCCGTCACCGGCGCGCACGCTGCCCGTCAGGCCCCACTTGCCACCGTCGTAGCCAAGGTCGATGCCGAGCCAATTGATACCAAAACCGCTCTGGGCCGTGCCAGAAGGGCTGTTGCTACTGTAGACACCACCGCCGGCGCCGGCGCCCGACTTCGCCGTCTGAAAAGCAGCGTAGGCATCAGCGAAAACGAAAACGCTCGCTCCACCCTCTTCTTCGGCAGCTTCCTCCTCAGGGGCTTCTTCGGTTGCCGCTTCTTCGGCGGGTTCCTCGACAGGAGCTTCCTCTTCTTCGGCGGGAGCTTCTTCAGCAGCTACTTCCTCGGCGGGAGCTTCTGCTGCGGCTTCGCCCTCGGTGGCGCTGCCGACCGAAAGACTGCCTTCCGCGCTAGCTGCAGCTTCGCCCTCTGCTTCTGCGGGAGCGGCTTCAGCGGGAGCAGCTTCTTCCTGTGCGAAAGCGCTTCCAGATAAGAACGACAAGCCGGCCAGAGCGGCCGAGGAGACGATAATGGGTTTGATCTTCATGTTTTGGGTCACTCCATTCGGGGTCTGAGTATTCGCGTCCCGCTGGGGAGCGGCAGTTAGGGATACTGCCCGGACGCACTGTTGGCTTAGCCGTGCCAATGTTGCCGGTTTATGTCCGACCGTTTTCGCCAACCCAGATGAGTGATTTGCATAAGCGTATTTTGATAACTATTTGTTTTTATTCGTTTTTTAAATACTCATTTCGAAGGTTTCGTCGAAAAAGCCGCCTGTTTTGTTTCGTCCTTGTATCTCGGTGTGAAATAGGGAACGCATTCATATGTCCAGTAATACGACGAATTTCGCGCCTCTGAGACGCCCGTCCAGCACGAGAACGAAACATTGATCCAGCTAAGAACAGCTAGGGTGGGGCACTTTTACCTACCTTGACCCCCGGCCCTGCGGGGAGCAGATCCAGCCCACCAATATGAATCTTCCTATCGCGCCTGAACGGAACGCCGACATCGATCCTGCCGAACTGGCCCATCTCGATTTGGACGAAGAAATCATCCGCCTGAAGAAGGAGCGCAACGCGATCATCCTTGCCCACTATTATCAAGAGAGCGAGATCCAAGATCTAGCCGACTTCATTGGCGATTCGCTACAGCTCGCCCAGGTGGCCAAAAAGACAGAAGCCGACGTGATCCTTTTCGCTGGGGTCCACTTCATGGCCGAAACCGCCAAGATCCTCAACCCAACCAAGACCGTCTTGGTGCCCGACATGCAAGCCGGCTGCTCCTTGGCCGATGGCTGTCCTGCCGATCAGTTTAAGGCGTGGAAGGCTCAATACGAAAACGCCTATACGATCAGCTACATCAACTGTTCGGCCGCGGTGAAGGCAGAGACGGACCTCATCTGCACCTCATCCAATGCCGTCAAGATGGTGCAATCGGTCCCAGCGGACAAGCAGATCCTTTTTGCTCCGGACCGGAACTTGGGCCGGTATCTGATCAAAGAAACAGGCCGCGACATGGTGCTCTGGCCAGGCAGTTGCATCGTGCACGAGACCTTCTCGCTTAAGCGCTTACTTGAACTCAAACGAGCCCATCCCGGCTCCAAGATCATTGCCCATCCCGAGTGCGAAGAGCACATCTTAGATGAAGCCGAGTTCATCGGCTCCACGGCGGCGTTGCTCGGTTTCGTCCAAAAGGATGACGCTGACACCTTTATCGTAGCGACAGAAAGCGGAATTTTGCACCAAATGAGCAAGGCCGCCCCCGACAAAACCTTAATCGCCGCTCCGCCCGAAAACGAAAGCTGTAGCTGCAACGAGTGCCCCTTCATGCGCCTCAATACACCCGAGAAGGTTTACTTAGCCCTGCGCGATCTCAAACCTGAACTGGTCATGGACGAGGACGAGCGTAGCCGTGCCCGCGCCCCTATCGAGCGCATGCTCGAACTAAGCTAACACACAACAACATCACAATTAGTTGCGCCCTCGACCCGGAAGCCGAGGAAACAGGGCGCGCGCCCTGTCTCGCAAGGATCGGCATCTCGGGTTGTTTCCCAGATCGTGACGCTCATGGGGATCGCGTGCGAGATCGAAGCATCGGTAGTCGGAGTCCCATTCGCGAGCCTGAAGCTTGAGCGAGCCGCGCATGACGCCCCAGTTTTCGAAAGCGCATGTCCAGAGCTCGGTACAGTTACTCAAAGGAAAGAGGGGCGAGGATTCGATGGGGCGGAGCAAGCTGCGCCCCGGCATTTTCGACCGCAGAGCCTTCACCTCGGGAGCATCGAAGATGCCGAATAGGTCGAGAACTGTGGCGGTCAGGTCCGGATGCACCAAGTACTTCGAGGCATTTTTGCGCAAGGACTCTTCTTGCTCTTTTGTCACGACCGAAGAAGGCACGTCGATGAACCCAGGCACGAGGAGCTCTTCATCGTAGAGACTGAAGGTATGCCCCATCTGATCGTGTTCGCGAAAAGCTTCGCCGTGATCACTGGTGTAGATGATGACGGTTTCTTCTCCTCCCGGAGCCGACCGAATCGCCTTCAAGATGCGAGCTAGATGCTCGTCCTCTTGGTGTATGGCGTTCTGATAGTGATTGAAGAACTGCTCATTGCGCTCGGGCGCCTTGCTTGTCGTAGCGGGCTGAAAAGGTTGTGGTCCCTTTTCGTCGACGAGGTAAGGGTAGTGGCCATTGGACAGCTGGAGCGTAAGAAAATAGGGGGGGCTGAGCTGCGTCAAGAGTTGCACCACACGCTCGGCGAAGAGGCCCTCGTGCGCCCCGAGATCCATGTGTGCATGGGGATCGACGTCGAGCCCTGCCAGGCGCAGGTCAGCGCCCAGGGTCTTGAGCCACAGACCCATATTGCCAAAGAGCAAATTCTGGCTGGTAAAAAAGGCCGTTTGGTAGCCGGCCGCTTTGGCGAAATCGAAGAGTAGTGGCCTCTCGTGAAGCTCTTTTCGACTCGCTACCGGCGTCAGCCCAGCGTAAAGCACCCCCATCGAAACGATAGTGCACGAGTCGAGCGCTCGAAGCTGAGGCAAGGCGACTCGATGGGGAAAGGCCAGGTTCGTGTAGGGGGTCTTTTTGCAGTCGGGATCAAAGTCGACGCAAGTCGCGTCTTTGCGAACACTTTCGAGCACAACCAACACCACGTTGGGCTTTTTTGCCGTGCTCGAGGCGATCGGGGCGAGGGCGGAAGAGCGGCGCAGACCGGGACGCTTCTTGTAGCTGTGCTTTCCCCAACCGAGCTGGGTGCGCGCCATCTCGCCCAGAGCCTCCATGTAGAGCAGATCGGGCATGCAGGCTTGCATCCTCGTGGCCTGATTCGGCAAGACGAGAGAAGCGAGCAAGACGAAGAGAGTAGCTAGGTGCACTCGGCCGAGAGCAAGATTTGCCGAAGAGGAAGAGAACGGACGCCGAAGAAGACGTCGCGCCAAGGATGCGACCAAGACGGCCAAACCAAGGGCTGGCAGCTTGAAGCGCAAGTAGTTGGGCGCATCTGCCAAGAGCTGATTGGTGACACTCTCGGAAAAATTCGTCGCAAATTGTGCCACATGCCGGTTCAAATAGGCATGATACTGCTGGAAGAAGTAGCGCTGCCCGCCCCAAGCAAGGGTAAAAAAGAAGACAAAAACACCGAAGTACAGTCGACTCACCCAGGCCGTAGAGCGGCTCCCCGCGTAGAGGAGCAGCCCCCAGAGTAAAAGGCTCATGGCAAAAGAAAGGCCGTAGAGCACCCAGTTTTGCCCATCAAACTTCAGCATTGAAGAGGGACGAGCCGCGAGGTCGAAAACGAAAACGAAAAGAGTCGGTACAGCAAGAATCAACCACACGACGCGTTTGGCCCCCTTCGAAGCAGAGTCCCGATGTGTCGGCGAGCGACTCATGGTTTATGTCTCGTTCATCAAGCTAGTGATTATATAGTTAGCGATCAATAGAGCCACCGCACTCTGCACCACCGCCCGAGTCGTCGCCTGGCCCACACCTTTGGCTCCCCCGGTAACAAAGAACCCCTGATGGCAACTCAAAGTCGAGATCAGCGCCCCAAATACCGCCGCTTTGGTCATGCCCATAACGAAATCATTGAGCACCAAGAAACTGTCGATGTAAGAGACGAACGCTCCGGGATCAATCCCATTCCACTGGACGGCTACCAGATAGGCGCCGGCCATGCCGACGCAGGTGTAGAGGATGAAGAGCAGAGGAACGACCAAGATCGAGGCGACAAGACGCGGGGAAAGCAGGTATTGAACGGGACTGACCGCCATGGTCAAAAGTGCGTCGATCTGCTCGGTGACCCTCATATTGCCAAGTTCGGCAGCCATGGAGCTCCCAGCTCGAGCCGTAACCATCAGGGCCGCAAAAACCGGGCTGATTTCGCGCATGAGCGAAATAGCAACGATCCCACCGACGGTGCTCTCTGCCCCATACTGCCGTAGGCTGTGCACCGTCTGCAAAGCGAGCACCATACCGCTGAAGAGCCCTGTGACCACAACGATGAACACTGAACCCACCCCGATGAACTCCATCTGGGTCAGGTACTGACCCAGTCGAAAAGGCGGACGGAATATCCAGACGATGGTCGAAAGTGTCAGCTGCGCGTAGGAGCCAACTCGCTCAAAAACGTACAGAAAAGGGGCGAGTAGGACTTCGAGAACCTGAACAAACCACGAACGCGCTTCGTCTTGAGCCTCGGCCGGGTCCCCGTCCTTACGGGTCGAAGGCCCGGGTTCATCAACATTCATGGTGGAATCGGCCCTCTCTTGGCTCGCTCTCCCAAAGCCAATGAAAGAGCCGCCGTCAGTGCGTGGGCGCGTTCACCCTCCCCGCTGACTTGAAGTCTGCGCGGAAAACTCGAAAGGTCGAGAAAGAGAATATCCTCCCCCAGCTCGGCCACGTGGGGCCGTCCCCACTCGACGATCAAGACGTTTCCTGCCTGACGCGCTTCGAAGAGCCCGAGCTCAAAGATTTCGTCGGGGTCAGACAGTCGATACAGATCAGCGTGCAGCACCTTCAACTCGAGTAGGTACTCGTGGACAAGAGTGAAGGTCGGACTGGTGACTCGCTCCTCCGAATCCAATCCAAGGGCGTAAAGAAGAGCCCGAGTGAAGTAGGTCTTACCTGCCCCCAGATCCCCGCTGAGAACCAAACAATCAGAAGCCCGAAGATGAGGCGCAAGACAGCGCGCCACGAGCTGGGTCGTTCGCTCCTCCTCGTTGTCTACGTAGATCACCACTTGCTCCGTTTCGGTACAGTACCGAGGGTCGGTCGAGAGTCTATGACCATTGTTACTCCGGGCTGAGCTCCCGCGTCGAAAAAGTGCGCTCTAGGCGCAACTGCTCGTTGAAGCCACGAGCTCCGGTGGTCAAAAGCTCGGTCCTCACCCGCACCAAGGCCTCGGCGGCCTCTTGATGCAGAGCCCGCACCTTCTCTTTTTGACTGACAGCAACCTCAGGAAGCTCAAACAAGGCCTGAATCACCAAGCGTGCGCTATCGTAGCCCAAAGCAAAAAACCAATCCCAATTGGGGTCCAGTTGGGCGGCCGACAGAGGACCTGACTCTGTTCGCCCTCTCGGGAAGCTCCCCGTCGTCAGCACACGAAAGGTCCATCCCGGCGGGAAAGGGCCCGCAGCATTGCTCAGGCCAACTCCCCACTTGAGACGCTCGCGATAGGCGTACCCCGTATGGGTCAACAAGTGCAGACAACGAGCGTCTCCCAGCACGAACACAACCCCCCCTTGTGCGGCGAGCGCTGCGCTCATCTTGTCCTGGGAGGCCTCTTGGCAAGGCAGCTCGCTTCCGCCCACCACCAAGGGATCGGGGGCGTAGGGGTACGCCTGCATGAGCGCTTCGACCTCTTCGCGTTCGCTGACCCCACTGACAAAACCATAGGCACTGGCCGGGGGAAGCAAGCGAGGCCGCATCAAGACCACGGTGGGCACAGCCCGAGCTTTGGCGAAGAGGAGAGCAGCCCGAGCGCTCGATTCGTCGACACCGCCCAGTACAAAGGTAGCACCCTGCCCACTCAAGGAACTCAGCGCACCCGCGGTCGACCCGTGATCCTCCGCCGCGACGTAATCAACGGGACGACCTTGAGCTTGGCTTTCGGAAATCGCCCGCAGCACCCCCGCAGCTACCCTCAGGTTTCGGCTCCGAGAAAGCTCACTATCCCCACCCAGAACAACTCCGAGAGTGCGGCCCGTGATGTGCGCGGCGTTTTGAGCGAGAGAGGCCAAGCGCACCAAAGAATCCCCTCGGTCACCAGCCTTGAGCCAAGGGGGAGCGCTTTGAATCAGATCACGAGCCAAACGGGGATCTTCCTGCGCCAATGCTTCGTGAGCGATACGTTCGATCATGAGGCGCTGCAGCCAACGCTCATCTTCGTGCTCCGGCTGCGCAACGAGGGTTTGCCCAGCCGGTCGTACTATTCGAAACAACGCCGAGGCGGGAACGGCAATGAGGGCTTCTTCGATCCACTTGCGGGTGCTCGCCCCACTCGACTCTCCTTGTTTTTTCAACCAAGCGCTCATCGAGTCGATGGCCAAACGCCAACGTCGGGCAGAAAGAGCAGCTGAGATACGCTCGCGATAAAAGGTTTCTTCGGCCGAACGAGAAAGGAGCTTTCCTTCCAGAGGAGCCAAGCGTTTGAGCCCCTGCTCGACTTGACCCATGCGGATCTCGACCGAAGCCATGACCAGGTGAGCCTCGTCACGAATGCGCCCCCGCTTACCAGAAAGCAAGGGCTCGAGCAGCGCAACAGCCGAACCAAAACGACGCTCCAAGAGAGCGACTTGAGCGAGCATGAGCCTCGCCTCCTGAGCACTCGGATCGTCTCGGTGCCGCCGCACAAAGAGCTCCAGCTCGTCTCTCATTTCTTTCTTTGACGCGTGAGAAGAAAGCTCCCACTGTTCTTGAAGTCGGCGGATCTGGGATTGTGCGTCTTTTTCGTCCGCGGCCACTACATAAGGAGCCTTCGTCTTCGGAGCGGGAGAACACCCCGAAGTCGACACCGCAAACGCTATCGGAAAGAGCCCAGCTCTCATGACAGATAGGGGTGCGCCGCCCGGCGGGCTCGCCCGGAGCCCGAATTTTCGACGTCGAAGGGTTCGGTTCACTACCCAACCGTGTAGCATCACAGGGTTCCATGTTAAGGTCCGCCGCCTTGACTGAGCCGGAATCTCCCTCAAAGGCGAAAGGGCCTCTTTCTTTTTTGGGACATGCCGGCCTCACCGCCGCAAGTCCTCTGCTCAGTGGACTCTTCGTGGCCCCCCTCAACGGAACTCTCCCACACCAGAGCTGGGCCGGCTCGTTCTTGAGCGCAGTCGCACTTTTAGGCTTCGCTTCGGGGCTCATCCTTTGGCTACGAAAGGGCCAAATCGTGGAGCGCGTCTGTGCTGTGAGCGTGTTGCTCGCCACTCTTTGGCTCGCCACCGCCCTAAACCGTTGGAGTATTTCGAGCCCCCACAGGCTCTCCAGCGCGTGGGCCGCCTGCTTGTCGGTCAGCGTATTTTCGTTGCCTTGGGTCGCCATGCTCATGTGCATCTGCGCTCTTGGCCTCGGGTTACTGCAATTTCGGTCGTTCGAGGTGATTCTTCAGCGATGGGGGACAGGGAGTGGAACGCGCAAGAAGGCCTTCGCCGCCCTGTTTTCGGCAGTCTCCTCGGCCCTTTGGTTACGAGCTCTCCTCGGCTATGCAAGCGGCACCCTGGAGCTCATCCCCTAGACGAGCGATGTAACTCTTTTTTCGTTTCTCTCTCGGAGCGTCGCCTGGCCCCAGTCAACGCGTCCACGCTCACCCAATTCCAATTATGCCCGAATGCTATCTACTGACGCTCACCGCCGGTTCGAGCCTGGATCAGCACACGAACAACGTGACTCTCTTCAACCTGGTTGAACAGGTCAATATTCGCCCCCAGGCGATGCCCAAGCCGGGCAGTCGCGTCCCCCTTGAAGTCCACGCCTATCTCACCATGACCGGAGACGAAGTCGGAGAGAACTTCGACATGCGCTTCGCGCTGGTTAGCGCCTCAACAGGACTTGAGATGTATTCCGACCCGGCCACGCACCGTGCAGCGGCCATCCGGATGCGTACCCGCTCCTTAGGACTTCCCTTTCCGGCTCACTTGGGACACTACGATCTGAGAGTCGAGTTTCGACGCGGACAGGATGCTCAGTGGACCCGTGACCACGCGCGTTGGCCGATCTCATTCGTCGAAGCCGAGGTCAGTCCACCAGTCACTCATTGAAGTGTGCGCTGCCGGAAATATTGAAACATATAGCGTTCGCGCTTTTCTGGTGGAACGCTTCGGGGCGAGAACGGGTCGCTCCTTCAGCTTGGCTCTAGTGTTGCAAAACGAGCACGCCCAACGCCCAACGCAAAAAGCCCAATAAAACAGCGAGATGGCCGGCCCAGGTCGAGGCCTGGGCCGGGGGAGTGGATGTGTGCTTGCCCCAAGCGAAAGTATTCGCTTCCATGGAGTATCTACTCGGCGAATTGTGCCGAGTGTTCCACTGCTATGCCAGCTCCTACTATCTACGATATTGCCGCCCACGCCGGCGTGGGCATCGCCACCGTCAGTCGGGTCATCAACGGCAGCCGCCGAGTTTCCGAGAAAACGCGCAAAGCTGTTCAGCAAGCGATGAGCGAATTGGACTTTCGCCCTAACAACGCCGCTCGCCGATTGGCAGCCGGAACCCCCAATCGACCTCGCGTCGTGGCCCTGATGCCCTTCTTCACCACAGCGTTCTATTTTTCGGTGTGCAAATCATTAGCCGAATGTCTATCTGCCGCAGGCACGGATCTTGTTTTGGTGGATGTAAAAAACCGTGATGAGGCGGACCGCCACCTCGATCGGCTTTTGGCTGAACGCTCCTCGGAGGGAGTCATCCTCTGCAGTATGGATCTAAGCGACGAACGCCGAGATCAATTCGAGACGCTCAATATTCCGATCGTGGCCCTCGACTACCACAATGCCTCGATCCCCCACATTTGCGTGGACAACGTCGAAGGCGGACGCCTGCTCAGCCGCACGCTGAGTGAGCACGGAAGCAAAAACCAAGCTCTGCTCATCGGCACCCGCGGAGCTCTCGTCTTCCGCGAACGCGAACAAGGGTTTTCGGAAGTCGCCCCCGATGGGCACCTCATCCTAGAAACAGAAAGCGTCGACGTCGACAGCGGCGTAGCCCTGGTGAGCGAGCTGCTCGAAAGAATGCCGCAGGTTGATGGCATCGCCTGCGCAGCAGACACCCTGGCGATCGGCGTCATGCAAGAGCTACGCAAGCGAGGCACCGCTATCCCCGATCAGGTCCAGATCATCGGGTTCGACGATCAACCACTCATGGATGCCCTAGGACTTACAACGATTCATCAGCCCATGCAGCAATTTGGAACATGGGCCGCCGAGTCAATCCTCGAAATGATCAAGAGCGGCAATGCGGGCCGTCCGGAAAGCGTCGTCGTACCTCTTGAGGTCAAGGTGCGAGAGACGACGCGCAACCAATAGAGCGCGGCGTTTTCATGGCCCCCCCAACCGCCGACAGCTCTATTCTGCATAGTCTCGGCGCGCGAGCCCTCCACTATGGGGAGGTAGCTCGCGGCTTGTTCACAACCCTATGGTCCGCTTTGGGGACCGTCGGCACCCCCGGCAAAGGCGCCCGCGAAGTCGTTTCGGATCTGACCATCCGACAGATTTTCTACACGAGTTTTCAGGCTCTGCCCATGATCAGCGCAGTGGCAACCTTCGTGGGAGCTACCCTCACCGCGCAGACCGAACTACTCGGGGGAGCACTACAACGAGAAACCGCAGGACGTGTACTCGTGGCGGTCATCTTGCGCGAACTCGCCCCCCTGGTCACAGCCATCATTGTCGCCGGACGCAGCGGAACCGCCATCGCGACCGAACTCGGCATCATGCGCATCAACAGCGAAATTCTGGGCCTCGCCTCAGTCGGTATCGATCCTCCCCGCTACCTCATTTGGCCCCGGCTAGTCGCCACCACAGTCGGTGTTCCGATCCTGACCATCTACTTCTCTGCCGTGGCCGTCATCAGTGGTAATATCACTGCCTTCCTCATCGACAGCCATGGCCTCGCCGAATGGCAGACCGGTGCCATGCTCGCGCTTTCTCCCGCCGACCTACCCCTTGTGGGGCTCAAGACTGTTGGCCTGGGACTACTCGTCGGTTGGCTGTGTTGTTATTACGGTCTCGACGTGGGCTCATCGCCAACGGAAGTCCCTCAAAAAGCATCTCGGGCGGTAGTGCAAAGCCTCCTGGCCTGTATCGCCTACAATGCAATCGTTACTGTGGGTTTTTACTGGCTGATGGGAGGACGGCTTTCATGATCGACATTGAGGTGCGCCCCGAAGAACCCGGCATCACCCTGGATCGCGTTCGTTTTGGCTTCGAAGAGCATCAGCTCTTCGAGAACCTCTCCTGGGAACTCGAGCAAGGGTTGAGCGCCGCAATCATGGGCACCAGTGGCGCGGGAAAAACGACCTTCATGCTGATCGCGGCCGGCCTGCTCCCTCCACAACGCGGAACAGTCCTCCTCGGCGGTCATCCCCTGCGCCGGCTCGCCCCAAGCGAACGCGTGCGGCGAGGTCTGCGCATCGGTTTCGTTTTTCAAGACGCCGGGCTCTTCGCCAACATGGACACTTACTCCAATGTGTCGTTGCCCCTCCTTTATCATAGCGAGGTATTGGGTCTCGATGAGGGCGCCATCAGCGACCGCACCGAAGAAGTGCTCGAACTCACCCAGATCGAGCGAAGACACTGGAACACCCTTCCGGCCCACTTGTCCTTCGGCGATCGCAAACGCTTATCTCTAGCTCGCGCGCTATCGATCAACCCCAACTACTTCTTCTTCGATGACCCGGACATCGGCATGGATCAACGCACCGCTGGTGTTACACACAAGGTACTCAGTCAGCTAAGAGACAACCCCGAGGTGACTTTGCTCGTCGCGACCAACCGCTCCAAGTTGCTCAGCCGCCTCGAAATCGAGGGTTATCGCATCGAAGCCCAGGGCTTGGTCTCGACCCAAGGAGCACTCAGTCATGCCCCCTCGGGCTGGTCCCTACCTCCCCCAATTATCATAAAGGGATCCTAACTCTCACTCGTGCTTCCCCCCTCGCTCCGCGGTCGCGCCTCCTTCAAGAGTGAGATAGGACTGCGCCATGACACAGTCGCTTTCAGGAAAACGAATCCTTCTCACGGGAGCCTCACGCGGTATCGGTCGGGCCTCAGCCGAACTTCTCCTTAAAAACGGCGCGCATGTCCTCGGAGTCTCCAAAACACCCGAGAGACTCGAGGCGACTCAAACAGAGCTCTCCTCTTTGGGATTCTCCAAGTTTTCGATCCTTGCCGAAGAGCTGACCGACCCGGGCGCGCCCGAGCGCATTCGGGACAGAATTCTTTCGCTCTGGGGCGGGCTCGACATAGCCATTCTCAACGCTGGAGTTCAGTATAACGACGGGGACATCATGGCCGAACCGGAAGGCATGTTGGAGGCCAGTCTCGAACAAAATCTCGTGGCGCCCTTTCGTCTTGCCCGGCAGCTACTCCCCCTGCTCGAAAAGGAAGAGAAATCTCGCTTGGTCAATGTTTCCTCGGGAGCAGGGACTCTCGCGGCAATGAGCGATCCGGCGATTGCCTCCTATCGCCTGAGCAAATGGTCACTCAACGGTCTGACCCTGCTCCAAGCCCGAGAGTACCAAGGTCGAGTTCACATCAGCGCCTTCGATCCGGGTTGGATTAAGACTGATCTTGGGGGCCCCAACGCGCCGGGAACGGTCGACGAAGCCGCTTCGGGATTGCTCAAAACACTATTGCTGCCCTGGAAGGCAAGCGGCAAGTTCTATAAAGACGGCGACGAAATCCCCTGGTGAGCTCAAGCTGCACCCGAGTCGTCCAGCGGACGGGGCGCTTTGTCCATTTGTTACAGATCGACGACTGGATCCGGAGCCCCATCTGGGGTTCATTGGTTCTAGCCTGATCGACATGTCCAAGCCGCACCAATCCCCAGCCAATTCGAATACTCTGCCCCCGGGCGTTCCCTTCCAAAGAAAGTCTGTCATCAATGACGACCCCGCTCGTTACATCAATCGCGAGCTCAGCTGGTTGGAGTTCAACGCGCGGGTGCTCGCCGAGGCTGGAAGCGACGACGTTCCGCTCTACGAGCGCCTGAAGTTCCTCGCCATCTATTCGACCAATCTGGACGAGTTCTTCATGGTGCGGGCAGCTGGGCTCCAAGCTCAGGTGATGAGTCGGGTGCACGAGATCCCCGCCGACGGCATGACCGCCGAGGAACAACTACTGGCCATTTCGCTCCGCGCACACGAGTTGTGCGAGCTCCAGGCTCGTATATGGAGGGACAGGGTTCACCCAGCACTGCGAGACGTGGGCATCGCAGTCCTGACTCCCGATGAACTTCCTCAAGGTGCGCTGGCTGACTTGGACGAGTTGTTCTGGAAGGACATCTTCGCTGTACTCACGCCGATCGCCATCGACCCGGCCCACCCCTTTCCCCACCTCCGCAATCGAGCACTCAACGTGGGGATCATGTTCGAATCCGCCAATGTCTCTGAACCGAGCTTTGGCTTAGTGCAGCTACCACAAAGCTTGCAACGGCTCGTACCCGTCAAAGTGGAAGGCTATCGACGCTGCTTCATCACGCTCGAAGACCTGATCTTCCGCCATGTCGATCGGCTGTTTCCCCATCTTCCCAGCGTCGGCTCCTTCGCCTTTCGGGTGACGCGTAACTTTGACATCGAACTCGACGAGGACGAAGGCGAAGACCTCCTGCTCACTATTCAGGCCGAGCTTCGCCGACGCGAACGGGGGCACGCGGTACGACTCGAGGTTTCAGGACACTGTCCCAAAGCGACCCAGGACATGCTCTGCCAAGAACTCGAAATCGAGCCAGAACTTGACCTTTACGAGGTCGACGGTCCCCTCATGCTCGAGAACTTCACCCCCATGGTGAAGCGGGACGAACGTAAGGACTTGAGTGACCCGCCCTTTTCGCCAAGTTATGTGCCGCCACTTCGGGACAGCGAAGACTTCTTCAAGACGATGAGCAAGAGCGACATCTTGCTGCACCACCCCTACGAATCCTTCGAGGCGGTCATCGACTTCGTACGACAGGCTGCCGAAGACCCGAACGTCCTGGCTATCAAGCAGACTCTCTACCGCACCGGAGGCGAATCCCCCCTTGTTCAGGCCCTACAACGTGCCGCGGAGCTCGGTAAGCAAGTCACCGCAGTGGTCGAACTGAAGGCTCGCTTCGACGAGGCCAGCAACATCCAATGGGCCCATGCCCTGGAGCGCTCCGGGGTCAATGTCATGTATGGCCTACTGGGGTTCAAAACCCACGCAAAAGTACTGCTCGTCGTGCGCCGAGAACGCGATGGCCTTAAGCGTTATGTCCACCTAGCTACAGGCAACTACAACCAACAAACCGCTCGGCTCTATGAGGACATCTCTCTTTTCACCGCGCGGGAAGACATCGGCGAAGACGCCACCTCTCTCTTCAACCTGCTCACTGGCTATTCGGCCCCCGACCGCTGGAATCAGCTCGTCACAGCCCCTCTCGGGCTGCACGAAGCAATCCTGGGGTTGATTCACCGAGAGCGAGAAAACGCTCGAGCCGGCAAACCAGCAGGGATTTTGGCCAAGATGAACTCCTTGGTCGACGCTGACGTCATCGACGCGCTGTACCAGGCGTCCCAGGCCGGGGTGAAGATCGAACTGCTCGTGCGCGGTATCTGCTGCCTGCGCCCGGGAGTCGCCGGGGTCAGCGAGAACATTCGGGTCCACACGGTGATTGACCGCTTCTTGGAGCATGCCCGCATCTTCAGCTTTACCGCAGGCGGGAAGGAGGAGCTCTATTGCAGCAGCGCCGACTGGATGCCGCGCAACTTCAGGCGTCGAGTCGAAGTCATGTATCCGATTTTGGATCCTACTCTCAAAGCCAGAGTCCTAGAGGAAATCCTCGCCGTCATGGCGAGAGACAACCGCAAGGGATGGATCCTCGGCTCGGACGGGCGCTACACCCGCGCCCAGGTGGCCGAGGGCAAAAAGTCGGTGCGCAGTCAGGAGCGTTTCATCGAAGACGCTCGTACTCGGGCGCGCCGCCGAGCAGCAGCCCTACAAACCGACTTCGAGGTCGCACCCAAACCGGGTTCTCCCCTCGGGAAGCTCCGTCGCCCCCCCAAGAAGAAGAAACGCTGATCCTCATCCTCCGATGTAAGACATTTCGACGCGTCCCACGGTAGGCAGATGGACCTTCGACTCGGCCTCGCGAGCCGCGGTAGTCGACTCGGCTATACCCGCACCTCGCAGTTCCGAGTAGCGATCATCTCGTGCCCGCCACAGCTGTGCGATCCGCGCCTTAATATCGGCATCGCTCGCTCCCCCTCGAAGTAGACCCATGAGTGACGTTCCCTGATGGGCGAAGAGGCATGTGTAAAGACTCCCGTCGGCCGACAAGCGTACTCGGCAACAATCGCCGCAGAAGGGTTCACTCACACTCGCGATGATGCCGAACTCCCCATGAGGTCCACGATAACGGCGAGCCACCTCGCCGGGATGGCGAGGTGGTAAGGCTTCAATCGCCCCGTCCTGAGCCAGGAGCGCCAAAATTTCACCTTTGCTGACCACGCCCCCCGGACTCCAGCCGTTGCGGGTGCCCACGTCCATGTATTCGATGAAACGCACAACCACATTCTGGTCCGAAAAATGACGAGCCAGGGCCAAGACTTGACCTTCATTGAATCCGCGTCGCACCACGCAATTGACCTTGATGGTGCCGAATCCGGCCGCTTGGGCCGCTTCAATTCCAGAAAGCACGTCGCTCGGTCCGTAGCCCGGGGCATCACAGGCCTTTTGGAAGGCATCCGAATCCAGGGCATCCAAGCTCACGGTCAGACGATTCAAGCCAGCGCGGCGTAGCGACTCCGCACACTTGGGGAGAAGCACGCCATTTGTCGTCAAAGCCATCTCGAGCTCCAACTCACTCAACTGGCCAATCAACTCATCCAGGCCACGCCGCAGCAAAGGCTCCCCACCCGTAAGTCGCAACTTGCGCGTGCCAAGGGAGCGAAAGAGTCCCGCCACACGCGCGATTTCCTCGAAGTGGAGAATTTCCGAGCGGGGGAGAAACTTCGTCGCGTCAACAGAATCCCGAGGCATGCAATAACCGCAACGAAAGTTACACCGGTCGGTCACGCTCACGCGCAGATCATGCGGGACTCGGCCGAAGAGATCGGAAAGGGCCGTTTCATCGCTGCGAAACTCGGTGACCGGATCAGGGGACACGAGCCTAGGCTAGCCTCTCAACAGCCTCAGACCAGCCAGAAATCAACGAAAGCAAAAAAGCGCCCCTGGGCAAACACCGAAGCTATCGACATTCATGCTCGAACGATTCAAAACCGATGCGTGAACGACGACGCCACCGCCTCAAGTTCCCGTCCGCGTCTATTCTCTTTCGATGCCTCCGACAAGGAACTGAGCCTCTTGCCCCTCTGTGCTCGACGGGCTTTGGATCTATCGGGCCTCAAGTTCGGCCTTGCACCCTATCAAGAACTCAACGTGGCGACTCGCTATCGACTGGCACATTTGGGCAGTCAAGACGAGGTCGACTCCGCTGCAGTACGCGAAATCGCCCACCTCACCCGCCAAGTCGAAGCCATCACACCTGTGGACGATCCGGATCCTCATCGAGTTCCCGAAGAGCTCAAACGTGTTCTCGGCCCCGATCGACCACTATCGGACAAAGTTTGGATAGGACTGACTCCTCTCGAACGTTACGCCTTGGTGAAAGTCGCCCAGAAGAATAAGCCCACCCGGGTCGAGGCGTGTTACCAGGAAATCATCGGTGCCCAACAGGTCTCCACTCATCTGCGGCCCCAGGGGGGAGTACGCATGGTCTCTATCAGCCAAAAAGCGGAAACCGCGCGCCAAGCTCAAGCCGAGTCCTGGGTCACGATGAGCTCCGAAGCCTACAATCGGCTAGTTCGATCAGATATTCCCAAGGGAGACGTCCTAGGCACAGCTCGTTTAGCCGGGATCATGGCCACCAAAAAGACGGCCGATTTGATCCCGCTCTGCCACCCATTGGCCTTGCAACATGCCGAAGTCGACTTCGAACATCATCCCCAAGAGGCGCGGCTGCGAGTCCTCTGCAGCGTCGAGGTCTACGGTCGTACCGGTGTCGAAATGGAAGCCATGGTGGGCGCGAGCACAGCAGCGCTTACCATCTACGATATGCTCAAGTCTCTTGATCGAGCACTCTCCATCGGCCCCACGCGCCTCATCGCCAAATCCGGAGGTCGCTCCGGAAACTTTTCCCACCCTTCGACTCCCCCCACCCCATCATGACCTCTCTCATCGCTGTTCGCTCTACCCCCTTGGACCTCAATGAAGCGATTGCTGCTGTGGGGGGCGACGAGATCGGCGGTATCTCGGTCTTCGTAGGCACCGTGCGCAATCGCAACGAAGGGCGTGCCGTGACTCTGCTCGAATACCACGCCTACGAAAGCATGGCCGAAAAACAGATGACCAAGATCGCCGCCCAGATCGCAGAGGATCTACCTGGGGTTCGACTCGCAGCCCTCCACCGAGTTGGTCCCCTGCAGGTCGGCGACGCCGCCGTCATTTGCGTGGCGGCTGCGCCGCATCGAGGCGAGGCCTTTCAAGCTTGTCGACGCTTGATCGACGACATCAAGGCCGACGTGCCCATCTGGAAGCGCGAACACGGCCCGGATGGTCCCTATTGGGTGGGCTGGCAAGATGCGCGTTGCCACGGACACGATCATTCCTCGTGAAGATCTTCGGGGCTGTCCCAATCGATCAGCAAGCTCCGCTCCTCATCCTGCAGCTCGAGCTCAAATGAGCCTAATTGTCGAATCAAGGGTTGAAGTCCGAGCTTTTGCGCAAAGAGAGCCTGCTCACACAGTTCCAACGAACTAATGCGATAACGCGCAAAAAGGGGCTCAAACTTGGAGCCGCTTTTGGGGCAAACCACCTGAGCCTCACTTTGGACCAAAACCAGTTTGCTCAAGAGCTCGACGCTGAGATAGGGCAAATCGCAGGCCAGGGCGATCACAGCGTCGTAGCCGTCTTGCTTGGCATGGCGCATCAGGGTCAAAAGGCCCGCAAGTGGTCCTGCCTCCTGCTCCGCATCGGTGAGAGTTTTGTATCCCAAGTGCTCGTATTCCGGACGACGTCCCACCAGGATCCAGTTTTCCCCGACCACCCGACGACTCACCTCAATCAATCGCTCGACGAGGGTCAAGCGCTCACCCCCGAAAGACGAACTCGGGGGAGCGGTGAGCAATCCCTTGGCTCTCCCCATCCGAGACGAACGGCCCCCGACGAAGATACCGATCAAGATGCGCGGTTGATTCAACGTTGCTCCCCCACCGACTAAAAGTCGTTGAAAGCCCAAACCGGTAGCGATTGTCCACGCACAACAGAGGCCTGTTCTTCCGAGAGCTCGATCAGTGCGTTCGCCCAGGCCATGGACGTAGTTGCTCCCGAGGCCTGATTCGACAGAAGGGTCACATCTTCTCCCTCGAGGCAAGCTCGATAGAAGGACCGTCGCCCCGGCTTGTGGACGAAATCATGGGTTATCTTCGCGCAGCGGGGTAAGGGACGCGGGTTTCGGTCACCGCCGAGAGCACGAAGCAACGGAAAGCCGAGCAAACTGAACACCACTTGGGCCGACGCCGGATTGCCGGGCAGCCCCATGAGCAAGGTCGAGCCATGTCGAGCGAAGAGCACCGGCTTACCGGGTTTGATCGCCACTTTATGGAACACGATTTCTCCCCCGAGCGCTTCGATAGCCGGACGCACCAAATCAAAGTCCCCTACGCTAACTCCGCCAACCGTGAGCACCAGATCGCTCGACGCGATCGCTCCCCGCAGTTGCTCTTTCATGGGTTCCAGTTCGTCTCGAACCAGCGGGCAAAGCTCCACTTCCGCGCCCGCCTGCCTACAGAGCGCCGAAAGAACGATGCTATTACTCTCGGCAAGTTGACCGCCAACGAACGATGAGCCGAAAGGTCGCAGTTCGTCGCCGGTACAAAGAATACTCACACGTGGCCTACGCGTCACCAAAACCTCCGTCCGCTCGGCGCTCGCCAGCAAACCCAATTGGTGGGCATGCAGACGAGTCCCGTGGGGTAAGAGCTCTGCGCCTCGGGCGACGTCTTCTCCCCTGCGGCGAATATGATCACCGAGACGAGCTGGCTTCAAGAAGACCACCTGCTCTCCCTCGCGTCGTGTGTTTTCTTGCATGACGACCGTATCGGCCCCTGCAGGAATATGCGCGCCAGTAAATATACGGAGGCAGGTCCCGGTCGCGAGCGCCTGGTCGGGGTGACCCGTCTGGCACTCTCCTGCGAGAGGAAGTTTGCTGTCAGCCCCCCCTCCTAGGTCCGCCAGACGAAGAGCGTAACCATCCATGGCGCTGTAGTCCGCACTCGGAAGATCCACGACACTGACGACATCTTCAGCAAGGACTCGACCAAGGGCATCATGTAGCGAGCTACGTCGCGCCCCCAAGCTCGGCGCGACTCGCTGCGCTTCTTCGGAGATCAACTCGTGGGCCTGGTCCAGGGTGAACATGGGGGTGGTCTAAACCCGATCACGCTTCGAACCAAGAGTCGGGCTGCAGCAGCCCTTCCTCGCGATCAACGCTTCCGGAAAATGGAAGCGCCTCCAATCCGAGAGACCCACTGCGCCGTGAAAAAAACCACCACTGTCCAGGCTAGGCATAGCTAAACAAAGCGATCACAGTCCAGACACGCCGGCCTCAATTCGACCGCCTTTTCGAGTCCAAACAGCAAAGAACAACTCAACCTCTTCGACAAAAACTTCGGCACGCTTGATGCAAAGCAACAAGACCGAAACCAAGACCAGAGCCCCCCGCAATCAACAAAAGAAGCATTCCTTGCGTGTCGCGCTACTTGTACTTGTGTGTACTTTAAGAGTCTCAAATCGAAGCCCAAATTATTTTGAGAATTCACAAAAGACCCACTTGGCAAATCCGATTTTTGGATGCACAGTGATCTGTAGATGGCGCAACGCGGTGCCATGGGGCCACTATCAATAGTGGGCTTCCTTGTCTGTACGGCTCAAGCTGATATCGGCCGAATCAGTGAGTTCTCGGAACAGACTGTGAAAATCTGAAAGAAACCACAGGAAGCCGTCCGCCGCGTCATCACCACTTCACCGTCATTTCCCATCGGTTTAACCGGGAGGTGTCCATCAGAAGAAGAGCAAAACCGGACCATTAGGTCGAGTCACTGGTAGAGACGGCATTCCCGCTGAGGGGGGTGACCGTCTTTGCTCTATTTGCAGATGACACCTCGATAGCCCACCTGGCGCAACTGAGGCTCGAAGCTCAGTGGACTTTCCGCTGCGAGAGCCCACTGGCTCGATGAATAACAAATCGAGCTCGCCATCGCCGCACAGAGGCAAGGATGAGACCCCTGAACGCCAAGCTCGCGCCGCAGGCAGGGATCGGCCGTTGCGCATCTCGGTTTCGCTTTTGCCGATCCCTCGACTAGGTTGCACCCCATGCCGAGTGCGTCGGTGCCCCCCCCGTCTGCGGCTGACGTCCTGACGGCCGATACCCATCAAGATCCGGACACCTGGCTCCGCGTCTTGAGTTGGACGGTGGTCGTCTTCAGTCTTGCCCAGGTTCTCGTATTCTCTTTTGGTCGAGATCAGGGCATCTACGCCCAAGTTGCTTCGAGCATGCTGGAGGGACAAGTCCCCTATCGCGATAGTTGGGACTTCAAGCCACCGGGGATCTTCTTCCTGTATTCCACAGCTTTCGCACTTTTCGGCAAGAGCATGATCGCACCACGACTCCTCGAAGTCGCGGCGATGCTCGGAGCAGTTCTCGGTTTACGCCGGCTCGGCGGCACCTTCTTCGATAGTCGAACCGCGGGCCTCATGGGGGGGGCTTGTTACGCCCTCGTTCACGCACAAATGGACTTCTGGCACTCCGGACAGCCCGAATCCTTTGCAGGCCCGCTAAGCGTCTTTGCCCTCGTACTGACCACCGAAGCCTGTTCTCGCCATCGAGCCCCACTCGTGTGGTGCGCTATCGGCTTGCTCTTCGGAGTGGCCTTCGTTCTCAAACCTCCATTTGGAGGAGGTGCGGTCGCGTGCGGCTACTACTTGGTGAGCCAACGCCGCGCGCAAAAGTACTCCAGGTCTCAAGCACTGAGGCCCTTCTTCGTGATCGGCATAAGCAGCCTTCTGCCCATCGTTGCGACCTTGTCCTGGTTCGCCTGGCGAGGTGGTTACGCCTCCCTGTCATGGACTCTATTCGAGTTCGCTCCCGGTTACACGGCCCTCAGTTGGAAGGACAAGGAGGCGGGAGCCATGTTCTTCCACACCATGGTGCAAGGTTTTTTCGGCCTCTCGTCACTCCTGGCACTGGGCGTCGTCGCCATCGCCTCCATTCATCCCCGCGCCGAGCGTGAACGCGAAGCTCTGCTGCTCTTGATTGGCGTCCTCGCCTTTCAGTTCATTGGCATCACTATCCAAGGCAAATTCTTCCAGTACCACTTCGGAGCCAGCATTCCCTTCATCGCGCTCATGGCTGGGCAAGGCTACTATAAGCTTTGGCGCCGGCTCGGCCCGGGCAGCCCTTCCTCCATCTTCGCCTATTGCGCGTTCCTCGTCATCGCCACAACGATGAAACTTCCTGTCGGGGATACCCCAGAAGGTTTCTGGAAGCGCAGCGTCCTGCGCACCCAATATCTACTCAGCGCGGGACGTTCTCTTTCGCGCGAAGAATTGGACGAAAAAATCCACTACGTCGCGGGCTACGACTTGGCCGTGGCACGCCAAGCTGCCCACGAAATCAGCCACCTCACCCAAGCACACGATCCTATCTACGTATGGGGTTTCGAGCCGGCCCTCTACTGGCTCAGCGAACGAAAACCGAGCTCATCGTACATCTACAACGTGCCCCAACGAGCCAAGTGGAAATCGGAGCGGGCATGGAAACAGCTGTGGACCGACCTGGAAGCACGCCCCCCCCAGCTCATCGTAACTCAGCGCCGCGACGCCGTTCCCTTCGTGACGGGCACTCGCCTCGACTCGACAGACAGCCTGCCTCTTTATCCTCGCTTCGAGAACTATCTCAAGAGCGAGTTTCGCCACGTCAAACGCGTCGATCGTTTCGATCTTTGGCTCAAGACCCCCAGTGAACAGCACTGATTTCGTCGCTGCCTATGGACTTCCCACCTTTGATCCGAGCCCAGCTCCTGCGTCGGTACAAACGTTTCCTCGCCGACTTTCGCCTCGCAGACGGAAGGGAAGTCACCGCTCACTGCGCCAATCCAGGTTCGATGAAAAGCATCGTCGAGCACCGCCCTGAAGGCTGGCTCAGTCGAGCCCGACCCGGACGCAAGTTGAGCTACACGTGGGAGCTCGCCGTGCTTCCACCCACCGACCAGCACTCCCAAGCCGAGTACGTCTACGTCAATCCAGTCGGAGCCAACCGCCTCGTGGCCGAAGCCCTCGAATCCCGCGTCATCCCCGATCTCGCCGACTACGACATCATCCTCCCTGAAGTCCGCTACGGTACAAACAGTCGTATCGACTTTCTACTGCAGGGCAGCCCCGGAAAGGCCTACGTGGAAGTGAAAAACCTCACTCTCAAACTCGAAAGTGGAGAGGGAGCGTTTCCCGACTCAGTCACCGCCCGAGGCACCAAACACCTGCGAGAACTCATGAAGGTCGTCGACGAAGGACATCGCGCGGTACTCATCTTCTGTGTGAGTCGCAACGATGTGCACGCCGTGCGCGCCGCATTCGAAATCGATCCCGAATACGCACGCACCTTAAAAGAAGCCATCCATCATGGTGTCGAAGTCAAAGCATTGGGAGGCACGATCTCGGAGCGGCAGTTTTCTCTGACCCACTCGGTACCGTTCATTCCCCCAAGCCATGGTTGATGGGCGACCAACCCATTAACCCCTCAATGACCGTAGATGAAGGGAGCCAGGGCGGCACACACCGTGGCCAATACGATCGTGAGCGGCAGGCCAACTCGAGCAAAGTCGAGGAACTTGTAAGATCCCGGCCCGTACACCATTAGATTCGTCTGATAGGCAATGGGCGAAAGAAAGCTGCTTCCCGCTGCGAGCATAAGGGTAAACAGTGCGCCTTGTGCGCTCAGCCCCGTTTGTTGAGAGACCGTCATGAAGATCGGGAACATGAGCACAGCGGCACCATTGTTCGTGATCAACTGAGCCACGATGCTCGTCATGATGAATAAGAAGAAGATCATGACCGAAGGGGGTGCTCCGTCCAAAGTCGTCAGCATGCCGTGGGTAAGTAGATCCGCCGCCCCCGAAGTACGCATCGCCTCACCGATGCCTAGGGCGGCACCAATGACTACCAGCACTTGCCAATTGATAGCCTTGCGCGCGACCGCTCCCGTCACGCAGCGTGTCGCGACCATCAGAGCCGCTGCCACCAACGCAACCACCAGAGGAGGGACGCTCGTCAAGGTGATCGTCAGCACCATCGCCACCAAGATCAAGATGGCCAGATTGGCCTTATCGTGACGAACAGAGCGCGATTCGCGCACCAAAGAGGTCAGATAAAAATCTTCGCTGTGCCGAAGAGCTTCTGCAACGCCAATGCGCGCTTCAAGCAACAAAGTGTCGCCGGGGCGCACAACAATCTGCCCAATCTTGCCCTTGATGTGCTCCCCGTGACGATGCACCGCCCAAATCGCGGCGTTGTATTGGGCTCGAAAGTCGCTTTCTCGAATACTGCGCCCCACCAACTTCGACTGACCCGACACCACAGCTTCGACCAACGCCGTATCGTCGGCTCGCGGCGAACTCGGAGGGATCGAATCTCCCCGCTCCTCCAAGGGTTCCAGTCCCGGGATCTTGCGTAGATCTCGTACCGAGTCGAGGGCTCCTACAAAGGCGAGATGATCGCCAATCTGCAGGCGCAAGTTACGCCCTGCCACGATCGTCTCTCCCTGGCGTTCGATATGAGCCAAGAACAAACCCGGTAAGTGACGCAGGCCAGCGCCTTCTACCGTCTTTCCGGCAATCGGAGCCCCCTCGCCCACGCACATTTCCACATTGTAGTGCTTTGCTTGCTTACGAGTCGTCTCCACCGGGCGACGAGCAGGGATCAATTTGCCGCCAAAAATGAGCACACCCAACCCAAACAAAGCGGCGGGGAGCCCTAGAACGGTGACCCCCCAAAATTCCTCCAGCTGCGACAGGCGCAACCTCTGTGCCGCTTCCTCGGGGAGCCGTTGTACGAAGTCGCGGTATAGCCCCATCACTACCACGTTCGATGCTGTCCCGATCAGAGTCAGCTGGCCACCTAAGATCGCGGCGAAACTGAGAGGCATATAAAACTTGGATGAGCTGATCCCCAACCGTTTGGACCAATCGCGCACGATGCCCAGGTACATCGCCACGATCGGCGTGTTGTTCATCATGCTACTCATCAAGGCCACAGGTATCGTCAACCGGGCGAGCGCCGCCTGCTCGGACTTAGGAGAACCAAGCACAGCCTTCGCGATCTTCTCGATCCCCCCCGTGCGTTCCAAACCCGCAGCGACCACGAACAAAGTCCCGATCAGGGTGAGCGCGGGATTAGAAAACCCGCGCAAGGCCGACTCCACATCGAGGATCCCTCCAAAAAAACTATCTCCGACCAAAAGCAGAATGACTCCACCCACCATGGCTAAATCAACCGAAATACGGTTGGCGGCGAGGCCCCCCATGACGAGCATCACGGTGGCGATCACAAAACTGGCGCGTGAATCCATGGTCAAACTTGTCCACCAGACATAGTGGGGGACGGGGGCCAATGACAATCGCAGAACAGGGATAGGGAAACCACTCCTCGAAGCAGGGTCCAAAGTCCCCCGAAATCACCAGCTTTTTGCGCCTTTGAGCGGCCTTCAACCAGGGAAGGGTAAATAACTAATCGGATTGCGACCCTTCGAGTGCGCCAGAAGACTGTTTCTCCACGAACTCCCTTCGAGCCACCATGACGCGATCTCCCCCTCCCACCCGCGTGAAGTAGAGGGTCGCACAATCGGCGCTCAAGGCGGGACTGTAGTCCGAAGAGCCTGCTGGAGGCTGGGGCAATCCAGCGGAGCTAGGAAGGGCTAAAGGATCCGACGCAGTACTCCGGTAGCTCGCCACCATACGGCGCGGCGAGCCGCTCTTGTCCACCATGAGCAATCCGAGTCCATCGGGTATCGGCTCCGGATTCATCACCTCGCTTAACCCCTCCACCAAAACCCCGTCACCAAAAGCTTCGTTGACATCGGCGCGCTGGTAACGCCAAATTCCGTCTCGCTCAGGGTCAAGACTCGTCGCATAAGCGGTCAGTTCATCCCGCGTAAGTCCAATCGACGTTCCAACCATGCCGATTGGCATGCTCTGTACTTCGAAAGGACTCAAACGATCGGGACGGGTCGCTATGATCAGCTGCCCATCCGAATCCGGACCAGAGCGAAACGCATTGCAGGCGATGTAGAGGCGAAGCGCATCAGGACTCACGTCCAAACCTGCCAGTTGGGTGCCAGGAAAGAGCGCATCACACGCGAACATCAACTCGGCAACCTGGATCGGCTCTCCCAGAGGCTCATCTAGCGAAGCTCGTCTTCGCACCGTCACATGGCGCTGACCCGACTCATCAAGGGCCACATCATTCGTGCGCCGCGCGTAAAAAAACTCGAGGCCGTCACTTGTCGGCGCCAGAGCCTGCGGCAACCAGCCCTCATCAACAAAGAGCACTTCAGGCTCACCGAACTCGCCCTCACAACGTAGCTCTTCTTCTTCGACTTCAGGCGAGCCCTCGTCTCCCTCCAGGTAAACCACCTTGCCCCCGCAACCGAAATGACCCGTTGCACCGACAATCAAAGCGATTTGAATGGGGGAAAGGCGAACCGACATCCCTTTGGACCTATCACGGCCCGCAAGCTCGGGCACCTGGTCAATTCCTTGTCCTTGCCCCCTAGCGAGCCAGGCGCTGGAGCGGCTTCCGGGAAGGCTCATCCCCCACCTTGGGTTTGGGCTTGAGCTCGCGCTGAGCACCCGAGTCCCCAGCCCCCGCGAGCACCTGATGCACCAGCTACGGCCTCTTCGACAAACGCACGAAATACACTGAAATGTTCAGCTCACGAGTGATCGTGGGACGCCTCCCCGGCGCGACTCTTTGTGTTCGTCACCCTGAAGTCTCAGTCCAACATGCCGCCATCTACTCCTTGCCCTCAGGCAACTACATCCTTGAACTGCCCCCCTTGGTTTCGGACCCAACGCATCCCGCCGAAGGTCTCACTGAAAGAGCGCAGAGACGGACGTCCCATCATGGATACTCCTAATCGCATCGGCGAGCAATTTATCCACACTCAGCACACGGATCTTGTCCGACTTTACGTCAGGAGGCAGTGGGATCGTGTCGGTCACAATCACCTCCGCAATCGGACTGCTCGCGATCCTCTCTAGGGCGCGACCGCTAAATACCGCATGAGTAGCTACCCCGCGTACATCCAGCGCCCCGTGCTCAAGCAAGAGCTCCGTCGCCTTGAGCAGGGTTCCGCCACTGGCAATCTCATCATCCACTAGGATGCAACGCTTCCCTTTCACCTCGCCGATAATGTGCGCGGCTCGGGGGTTCTCATCATCCGCCACTCGCCGCTTGTCGATGATGGCCATCGGAAGATCTAAGCGACTCGTATAACGCGCCACATCTTTCGCCTCTCCCGCATCCGAAGCCACTAAGACCGCATCGCTCAAATCCCCTGTGCGGAGGTGTTCGCACATCAAGTTGATCGCCTGGAGTTGATCGGCCTGACAGCCAAAAAAACCCTGGACCTGTGCCGAATGCAAGTCCATCGTGAGCACGCGATCGGCGCCCGCCGCGCTAATCAGATCGGCCATCAACTTTGCGGTAATCGAGATCCTCGGACGATCCTTCTTATCACTCCTCACATAAGGAAAGTACGGGATCACCGCAGTGACACGCGCCGCTGAAGCGCTCTTGAGCGCATCAATCATGATGAGCAGCTCGAAAATGTTCTGGTGAAGGGGGGGTGCTGCCGTTTGCACGACGAAAACGTCCGCTTCGCGTACATTCTCCTCAATCTGAACCATCAAATTTTCGTTCGAAAACTTCGTGGTCGTACTTTCCCCGAGGCGCAAGCCCAATTTGCCGCAAATTCCCTCGGCCAGTTGCCGATGACTCTCGCCGCTGAATATGAGGAACTTCCCGTACATGGCGGCCAACAGATAGCATTTCGCACCAGTGGCGTCATCGAAAAGCCCCGAGCGCGCGCGCCCGTCCGACGAAGCGCTCAACGCTGATTGGGCTCCAAAAGGCCCCTTCATCTACCTCGAACCCAACTTGCGACTTTCTAACGAACAAGGAGAAGTTCACTGAGAGGAAGAAGCAGGCTAAGAGCCACTAGTCTTCGCCCATGATGTCTATCGAACATCCCACCTCACCCCCGCACGTTTGCGTCGTCGTGCCCGCGTACAATGAAGCCGACCGCCTCAACGTACGAGAACTCGAGGCGTTTCTCTCGGCGACCACCGAGGTCCAGCTTCTTTTCGTCAACGATGGCAGCAAGGACTCCACGCTTGCGCTCTTGACCCAGTTGGCCGGGCGCCACAAGCATATCGAGGTACTCAATCTCGAGGTCAACTCGGGCAAAGCAGAAGCCGTGCGGCAAGGAATGCTAAAAGCCGCGGCCGGCGGCTACCGCTACATCGGATATTGGGACGCCGATTGGGCCACGCCCCTCGCAGATATCTCGCACTTCGCGGACATCCTCGAACGTCGCCCCCAAACTCTTCTCGCCCTCGGCTCACGGGTGGCACTCTTAGGTCGATTCATCGACCGAAAATGGTACCGGCACTACCTCGGCCGGGTATCTGCCACCTTCGCCAGCCTGGTGCTCGGCCTACAAGTCTACGACACCCAGTGCGGCGCCAAGCTCATGCGCAACACCCCTGAGATCGCGAGCCTCTTCCAAGAGCCGTTCATCTCCGGATGGGTATTCGACGTCGAAATGATCGCCCGGTACCTCAAAACCTTTTCGGGCCCGGACGGAATCTACGAGGTGCCCCTGGAGCGCTGGGTGGATGTCGGAGAATCCAAAGTCCGCCCGGTCGACTTCCTGCGCTCCTTCGGGGCGATGGCCCGCATCTACCGCACCTATCGCGTGCCTCAGCGCTACCAGCGTGCCATCGACCTCATCACAGCGCCATTTCTCCGTTACGCAAGCGCCGGAGCGATCGGAACAGCGGTTCACTATCTAACCGTCATAGCGGCAGTCGAACTCCTCTTCGTGATTCCCTGGATCGCCGCCGCCTTGGGCGCAACGGCCGGCGCCGTTGTCAATTACCTACTCAACTACCACTTCATCTTCGCCAGCACTCAACCGCACCGAGCCACCCTACCGCGTTTCATGACGGTGGCAGCCATTAGCGTGCTCATCAACACCACCGCAGTGCGGCTCGGCGCTGATTTCAACGTCCACTACCTACTCGCCCAAATGATGGGAACGATAGTGGCACTCGTCGCGGGTTATGGTCTCAATAAGGCATGGACCTTCCGGTGAGTGTCAAGAAAGCTAGTTACCGCTTCGACGACCCGTCATCCTTCGGACCATCTGTTCCTTAAAACTCTTCGCCATATTGCACGGGTTTTGCGGCCTTCTCGACTCAGATCGCGGGCACCCTGGTAGCTCTCGTAGTCGGTTATGTGCTCAACAAAAGCCTGGACGTTTCGGAGTCATGACTGAAACGAACTGCAGCAACCTGCCAACGGACCGCCACCAGCTTTACAACTACTCATAGCAAATGCGATAAGCTCTCGACTCAAACCTTTACCAGATCTCGATCCATTCGAGTCACCACAACAACACGATTGTAGACATGATCACGAACTCTCGCGCTACTCGCGCCCCCAAATCAGCAAAGCCGACCTGGTTCATCTGCACCTTCGCGCTCCTAGCCACATCGCTCTTTTCAGGATGTAAGAGCGATGACTCCGACAAGGTCGGCACCTTCTGCTGCACGGTACAAAAGTTTTGCGACAACTGCAGTACCTGTGACAGCACTGAGAGCAGCATCGGCGACAAGGGTAACGAGGACTCCTGCAAGCTCATCGTGGACGATTGGCTGGATCGCGGTCGCTACTGTCACGCAGTCAACGCTTACCAAACTGGGGATCTCGCGGCGCCCCGCTACCTAGACCGCTGCTCTGACTAGGTAGGACAGGGCGATCAGCAATAGCGTCCCCTCCTGAGTCAGTTAACTCCAAGAGCACGTTCAAACCCCGACAACGCAGCCCTCGGCGTTGTCGGCTTGAGTCCCTTTGAAGTTAACAGCGTTAACCTATTAAACAAAGGAAAAGCCCGATCAACTTTTACATTGATCGGGCTTTTCAAGATTAACCCGGCGACGTCCTACTCTCCCACAGAATTTCTCCTGCAGTACCATCGGCTCCGACAAGCTTAACTTCCGAGTTCGGGATGGGATCGGGTGTGGCCTTGTCGATATCGACACCGGAAAATTTTGGGTGCGTCCATGCTAGCGCTTTTTTTTGCGCTTCTGACTTACGAAACGAATGTCCGTAAGCACTCTATTCGAAAACAGAGTCACAGGATGGGCATATGCCCCACCCGGACTCCGAACTTCAACTCAAATGTTTGCCTTAGCGAATAAGGTCAAGCCTCTCGAACCAATTAGTACCGGTTAGCTCCACGCATTGCTACGCTTCCACACCCGGCCTATCACCTTGTAGTCTACAAGTGGTCTTATGAGTCTTACGACTGGGATACCTAATCTTGAGGCCGGCTTCCCGCTTATATGCATTCAGCGGTTATCCATTCCGAACGTAGCTACCCGGCTATGCCACTGGCGTGACAACCGGCGCACCAGAGGTTCGTCCACCCTGGTCCTCTCGTACTAAAGGCAGACCCTCTCAAGTATCCTGCGCCCACGGCAGATAGGAACCGAACTGTCTCACGACGTTCTAAACCCAGCTCGCGTGCCGCTTTAATTGGCGAACAGCCAAACCCTTGGGACCTGCTCCAGCCCCAGGATGCGACGAGCCGACATCGAGGTGCCAAACCGCGCCGCCGATGTGAACTCTCAGGCGCGATCAGCCTGTTATCCCCAGAGTACCTTTTATCCG
>JBNKYC010000061.1:0-8375 GCA_050300635.1 Polyangiaceae bacterium | reverse complement strand
AGAAATGAGCGGTTTCGAAGCTCTCCCCAAGAAAGTGAGGTCGGCTTCGCAACCGCGCTCGGCCCTCTCTGTCTCCGCACTTTTCTCTTCCCATTTGTGCTGCGACCCTTCCTGAAAACCGAGCCGTCTCTCAACGCTGACAGACCAAGAAACGCTCAAATTTAAACGCTCGCAGCACTAGAACACCTCTCACGACCGGCAGAAGCTCCGCCGCCGCTCGCCCAAAGGAGTAAGGCCAGCTTCGGCGGAACCATTTCTCGTGGTTTGCTCGAGGTACGTGGGCGCACCTTTCTACCCTGGGGGGGGTATGAGATGCGCTGGAGAGAGCTGGGACGAACTGCGGTTCGTTTTGGGGACGCGGATTTAGAAGCGCACAGCCGCGGTGGCAGTTTTACCAGGCCTTACGGTAACCGTGCTGGACTTACGTCCCTTGGTCTTGTGCACGAAAAGCACCGTGTGTTTGCCCGCCGATACTTTGATTCCGATCTTGGGAGTGGTTCCCAAGGGGCGGCCATCAAGGATGACGTTAGAGACCGGAATAGAGTTAATGTTGAGGGTGCCCTTTCCGCTGGGGGCGGGGCTTGAGGGGCGGCTGGACGAAGTAGACGAGGTGCTGCGCGTCGAAACCGTTCTGTTGGTCGTTCGTGAAGAGGAGGGGGCTTCTTCTTTTTCGCCCTCTTCCTCCATCGATACAGTGACCGTCTTGACCGGCTCGCTGTTTGAAAAACTCAGATTTTCTTCGAAGTCTTTGTAGCCCTTCTTGGTCGCGATGATTTGGTAGCTCTTTCCGTCTACGGGAAGAATGAGAGGGGAGCCCTTTTCTACGATCCGATTGAGGGGGCGGCGCTTACCGTCGACTAACAGATAGACTTTCGAATCCTCCGCGCTGTTGTCCAACTTGACTGTGACTTGGCCCTTCTTGAGTTTGAGCTCGGGCTCGACAGCAGCCATCTCACCCGGCTTGACGGTGATGGTCTTCTTGTACTCTTCGAAGAATTCGCTCCCAGAGACCTCGATCTTGTGCTCGCCAGGTTCAAGTTCGGTGACTTCCTGGGGAAGGGCTCCGATCTTCTTTCCGTCAACGATCAACGACAGCCCGGGGGCTTCCGCGGAGACCTCGATTCCTGTTGCCGCTCCTGAGAGCAACGTGACGTTGACTGCCTTCTGCTCGCCAGCGACGATTTGATGAGCCTGGCCGGCCATCTCGGCGTAACCTGATGCCACGGCTTTGACCACGTAGGAGCCAGCTTCTAAGTCGTCGATTTTGCAGGGACTATCCTCGCATTTGACTTGACCATCGACGAGCACCTTCACGCCCGGGACCGCCGTGCCTCCAGGACCGGCAACGGTGACGAGAAGTCCACCTGGCGAAGAGCCGCCAAAGACGAGGAACCCGCCGACCAAGAGTGCAGCTAGGGTGCCCAAACCGAGGTAGAGGTTCTTCTTCTTCGAATCGACAGGCTCCTCTGGATAGGGGAGCTGCATCGGCGCCGACTGCATCGGCGCAGAGGCGGCAGGCTGACTTGGCATCGGGCCAGCGGAGACGGCGTTGCTCCCCGCAGGCACATGCGGTTGGGAGGGGCCCGTTGACGGAGCTCCGAGGGCGCTGAGGGCTTTGGCGGCCAGGGGCGATGATGGAACCGTCGCTGTCATCGGGTTAGGTGCAGCGGGGAAGGGCGCATGGGCCGAAGGATGAGCGGGAGTGGAGCTTGTCGAGGGGGCCTTCTGCAACAGGGCCTGGGCGGATTCCTCGTGCGAGCGGTCGAATACCGTCGTCTTTTCGTCGTCGTCGTCCCAGTCGTCTCCAGCATCACCCCCGAGAGGTCGCGAACTAGGCACACTGCTGGGCGGCGGCATGACCGCCCCCGAGGTGGGGGGGGGAGGAGGAGGCGCAGCTGATTTGGCGGGAGCCGACGGTGGCGCCAAGGGTTTCGACGGGGGAGGTGGCGGCAAAGAGGACGAACGTGCGGGAATCGCCGGAGCTGTGGCTGTTCCCAAGGGCCCCGAGGATGACTTCGCGATGGGCGCTTTCGAAGGGGGACGCGGCTCCGAACTCGAGGCGGAAGCTGTGGACGCAGGAGGAGGCGGCGGCGCGACGGAAGCTGCGGACGCAGGAGGAGGCGGCGGCGCGGCGGAAGCGGCCGAAATAGGAGGAGGCGCGGGTGCTTGGGACGTTTTGGGCGAGTCTGCCGGCGGCGGCGTGGCGGCGGTTGCTACTGAGGGAGGTATCGGAGGCGGCGCCGCTGACGCTTTGGGGGGGACGGGAGGCGGCGTGGCTGCGCCTGACTTGGGAGGCGGTGGTGGCGCGGCCGATGTGACCGGGGGAGCTGGTGGAGGAGTAGGAGGCTTAGACGCAACACCCGGCGCCGAGAGCGGGCTTGGTGGCGCAGGTGCACCGGCAGCTGGCGCACTGATCCCTGAGGGAGCGGGGGGGGGAGGGGCCATCGAGCCACCGCTAGGAGGGGGAGGGGGGGCGAGCGAGCCGGCCGCCGGTGCCTTGCTCGGCGGCGGAGGTGGAGGTGGGGTTTTTCCCGGCTGAGGAGGCTTGGGCATGTTGATTCCCATGAGCGTCTTCTGCGCGGGAGCCGGGCCGGATGCTGGCTTTTTTGACAGACTCTCGAAAACGTCCAGATCGGAACCACCTTGGTCACTCATTTGGGGGAATCTCCTCAACGCGGCCTCGTGCCGCACAACTTTCGAATGCGTCGGACGGAATCCGACCGGTAGGGTTATTGCACTGCCGCGAATGCAGCGAGATTGCGAAGACGCTTTACTAGCAGGTCGTTTCGCGTCGATGCCGGCTCATATGAATCGGAGAGATTTCGACAAGAGCAGAATACCTGCTTGGTTTCGTTTTGGCGAGTGAGCGTCACCCGATTCAAACGAATTGCATTCATGTGCGGAGCGGTCTTCACGGAGTAGTGATTGTGTCATCCTTGCGGCGTGGCGGGCGATAATCGCGCGACATGCCAGGGATGAACAACCTAAGTCGTTCTTCCAACGAAATAGCCGACCGGAGCGACATTTCAATCTAATTGTAGCTACGGAGCGACAATTTTGGTGGCGCCAAGGAACAAAAAAATTGCGATTCTGGACACGTAGAAAGTTTTTGTTTTTATTGAAACATTCGGAACTTTGACGGATCGCGGTAAGCTGGAGCGGTGAGTAAGCGAACTGATTCTATTCGTGTTCAGCAGGTGCCGCACCGAGAGATGGCGCGTCGCTCGTGGCTGGTCGCTTGGTCTCTCGGCCTCTCGTCTCTTTTGGTGGCCGGTTGTTACTCTCCGACGCTGCCGCTGCCGCCACCCTCACAGCCGGAAATAACGGCTCCGAATGACGCCGGGATGATCGAGATTCGCGGCGCGGTGCGACCTCGTTCCGAAGTGTTCGCCAAGAACCAAAGGTCCTTGGAAATCGTGGGCGAAGAAACGGGTTCGAGCGGGCTCTACGAGCTGACCATGATGGCGGAGTCTAACGACCGCATCATCGTTTGGTACAAGGACGGAAGCGAGGAAAGCGAGTTCGTCGAACTTTTGGTTCTCCCACGCGTGGAGGCCCAAGGCGGTGCGGGCGGCCAGGGGGCAGAATAAGTCTGCTTTGAATGCGCGGAGGTTCGCTTGGCGTTCGGCTTGAGCGAGCCGTGAACCCAGCGGCGTGGGGAAGAGCGCCGAGCTGATGGTCGAGGGCGCGAACCGTTTTCGAAACTAGTGCTGCGAGCGTTTAAATTTGAGCGTTTCTTGGTCTGTCAGCGTTGAGAGACGGCTCGGTTTTCAAGAAGGGTCGCAGCACAAATGGGAAGAGAAAAGTGCGGAGACAGAGAGGGCCGAGCGCGGTTGCGAAGCCGACCTCCCTTTCTTGGGGAGAGCTTCGAAACCGCTCATTTCTAAGGGGTCGTAGCACTAGGAAAGTGTTTTGAGAACCCGGCGCCCGTCGGAGGCTCGATTCACGAGAGTGGGTGCGATAGGGGTACGCCCTTGACCGGTAATGGCTGGGATCGACTCGTCGACGTCACCGAGCAAGTCATAGTCGGTCGCTTGGGAGATCTTGGTCTGCACAATGGTGCCGGGGTGCACTTCTCCCCCCGATAGATAGACGCAGCCATCGATATCGGGAGCCTGACCGGGGTGCCGCCCGACCATGACCAGTTCACTTTCTTCGCTCGGTCCTTCTACGAGGATGGGTAAGGTCTGGCCGACCAAGGCACGATTGTTCTTTTTGCTGATCGCGCGTTGGAGGCTCATCAACTTGCGAGCTCGATTGTATGAGCTGCGCTTGTCCACTTTGCCATCGATGGTAAAGGCGTGTGCTTCCTCTTCGTCAGAATATCGGAAGACCCCAACTCGATCGAACTCCGCCCAACGTACGAATTCACAAAGCGCCTCGAATTCTTCTTCGGTTTCTCCGGGGTGGCCGACGATGAATGCGGTGCGAAAAGTAAGATCTTTGATGCGTGCCTTCATCCGTTCGACGAGATCGTAAAGGCGCTTGCCGCCGTGCCCACGTCGCATGCGGCGCAACATGCCATCGGCTGCATGCTGAAGGGGCATGTCCACGTAAGGGACGATGGTCGGGTGGTCCGAAATCAACTCGATGAGCTCATCTCCCATTTTTTCGGGGTAGAGATAGAAGACGCGTAGCCACTGGAGGCCGGGCACATCGGCAACGCGACGAACCAGGGCAGCTAAGTTGCTGTCGTCGTTTCGATCTCGCCCGTAAGCGATCGTGTCTTGGGAGACGAGGTTGACTTCAAGGACTCCGCTCTGGACCAGTTGCTCGACTTCGCGCACGACGTCTTCGATGGACCGGCTCCGCTGCTTGCCCCTGAGGCGAGGGATCACGCAGAAAGAACACGAACGATTACACCCCTCGGCTATTTTGACGTAGGCGCTGGCTCCTCGTGTTGAAAGAGTCCTCGGATCGCTGGCCGTGACGACCCAATCGGCGGGGTTGCCGACCAGCATGCGTTCGGCTTCGTCGGCGAGCACGTGCTTGATCTTGGGCATGTCGCTTGAGCCCAAGAAGTGATCCACTTCGGGCATGCCGGCGGCGAGATCGGCAGAATACCGCTGGGAAAGGCAACCGGTGACCACGAGCTTCTTGCAGGAGCCGCGCTTCTTGAACTCGGCCATTTCAAGAATCGTATCGATTGATTCTTGTTTCGCTGAGTCGATGAAGCCGCAGGTATTGACCACGATCACCTCTGCGTGTTCGGGATCCTGCGTGTGTTCGAAACCTTCACCTCGAGCGGTGCCGAGCATGACCTCCGAGTCGACTCGGTTCTTGGGACAACCGAGCGAGATGAAGTGAACGGAGCGTTTGGACATGTTGAGCCTTAACCGCGCATCAAATCGGTAAAGCGTTTGAACAGATAAAAGGCGTCGTGGGGACCAGCGGCCGCTTCGGGGTGGTACTGCACGCTAAAGGCGCGCGCGTCTTCGGCGATGAGCCCTTCGCTCGTTCCGTCATTGAGGTGGAGATGACTGCTCTTCGCCTTGCCTTTGAGGGAGTCGACGTCCACGACGAACCCGTGGTTCTGACTGGTGATCTCGACTCGCTTTGTTGAAAGATCCTGCACCGGCTGGTTGAGTCCGCGGTGGCCGAACTTCAACTTATAAGTGCTGCCGCCTAAGGCCTGAGCAAGGAGTTGATGTCCGAGGCAGATGCCGAAGAGGGGTTTTTTTCCCAATAGGTTCTTGACCGTTTCGATCGCGTAGCCCAGGGCCGCCGGATCGCCGGGGCCCGAGGAAAGGAATATCCCGTCGGGGTTTTCCGCGAGGATCTGCTCCGCTGTATGCGTCGCCGGAACGGCAGTTACCTCGCAGCCCGAAGCGGTGAGGCAGCGAAAGATGTTTCGTTTTGCGCCGAAGTCGAGGGCTACCACCTTAAAGCGCTCACTACCGCCGACCAAGGGCTGACCCATGACCTCCGGGGTCCAGTCTTTGAGCGTTTCGTCAAAAGCGTAGGGCTTTTTGGGGGTCACTCGGGTGACGAGGTCAAGGCCCTCCATGGAAGGAGCCTGTCGCGCTAGGTCGACGAGATCATCGGGATTGCCTGTTCCGATGCAGCCATTTTGAGAGCCCTTGTCTCGCAGATGACGCGTGAGAGTACGTGTGTCGACATCGCCGATCGCGACGACTCCGTGCTTCTTCAAGTAGTCGCCTAGACTTTGCTCACTCCGATAGTTGGACACGATGGGGCTCGGCTCACGGACGATAAACCCAGCTGCCATCGGTTTGTCTGTGGTGCTTTCTGGGTCTTCGTTGTTGATGCCCGTATTGCCGATATGCACGGCCGTCATCGTAACGAGCTGGGCAGTAAAGGATGGGTCGGTGAGCACTTCTTGATAGCCGCTCATACCGGTGGTGAACACGACCTCTCCGGTCGTGTGTCCTTCGGCTCCGAAGCTTTTGCCTTGAAAAATGGTGCCGTCAGCAAGGGCGAGGTAGGCGCGAGTCACTTGGTTTCTCCGATGATCACAGGGGTGAGTTAGCAAGGTAATGTGGGGGGGCCAGGGAGTCTTGATAGACGATGGATCCGTGCGCGATGGTCATGCTCACGCGCGCGCCCAATTCGTCTTTCAAAAACGGCGAGTTGAGGCTCTTGGTGCGCAGCTTGGTCTGGGCCGGGACCCATTTGCATTGGGGATCGATGAGGGTGAGTTCGGCTAGGGCGCCGACGCGCAGAGATGGAGGAGTAATGCCAGCAATTTTAGCCGGGGCCTGGCTCATTGCGTCGAGCAGGCGCTGGAGGGTGATTCCCTCGCTCCCTACCAGCTGAACCAAGAGCCCGAAGCACAATTCGAGGCCCATCATTCCTGGACTTGCCTCTGCGAATTCGAGGTCTTTCTCAAGGCGGGAGTGTGGAGCGTGATCGGTTGCGATGGCGTCGATGGTTCCGTCGGCCAGGGCACGACGCAAGGCCATTACATCGACTTCTTCGCGCAGAGGTGGATTCACGCGGCACGTGGTGTCGTAGCCGACGACCGCGCCATCTGTCAGAAGGAGGTGGTGAGGCGTGACTTCGGCGCTGACCCGAAGGTCGCGGGCCTTGGCTTCCGCGATGATGCGAGCGGCGCCGTGGGTGGATAGGTGGGCGGCGTGGTACTTCGCATCGACGTACTCGGCGAGCAAAACGTCGCGAGCGATAATGATGTCCTCGGCGACTCGGGGCCAGCCTTTCAAGCCGAGTCGTGCCGAAACCACCCCCTCATGCATGCTGGCCCCGGCGGTGAGGTCGTGGTCCTCAGCGTGCTGAATGACCGGCATGTCGAAGCTCTTGGAGTACTCCAGTGCCCGGCGCATGATCGCGGCGTTCATGACGCACACGCCATCATCACTGATGCCGACTGCACCCGCTTCGCGGAGGTCTCCGACTTCGGTGAGCTCTTGTCCTGCCATCTTCTTGGTGACGGAACCAATGGGATGAATCGTAGTTCCCCCATGTTCGCGTCCCCGTGACACCATCATTTCTGTGATGGCGCGCGAATCGTTGACCGGCTTGGTGTTGGCCATGACACATACGTGTGCATAACCACCCGCGGCCGCGGCATTGAGACCAGAGAAGATGTCTTCCTTATACTCCTGCCCCGGCTCTCGCAGGTGGGCGTGAAGATCCACGAAGGCCGGAACGAGCCACTTGCCGCGCCCGTCGACCACCACGGCAGCCTCCGCCTGGACAAGAGCGTCAGCGGCCCCAGCGCCTACGCGGCTGATCTGTCCACGCTCAATAACGACATCGACGACTGCATCGAGTCCGGAGGCCGGGTCGAGTGCACGAACTTCCCGAAAAATCAGGAGTTCGGGGTTGATGAAAGGATGATTCAAAGGCCCTGAACTCACGGTGGCGGCTCCCATAGCACGGTCGACAGACGGAAGTCAGGCCGTTGGCAACGATTAGATTAGATGTCTTTGGGCAGATGTGGACGTCCTGGGGTGTCCTTCTGCTCGGACTGAATCTACCTGGTTGTGGGCCTTGCGGCTCGATACTGCTCGAAACACCAAATAGAGCTATCTCCCTGGGACACCGCGCTGACCATCCTCCAGCCCCGGGCACCGGCCTCGTTGGCTTTCTGAGTGATCTCGCTTGCCCCGTGGCCCTCGAAGCAGAGATACGCTCGTGCGGCAGGGGGAGGGACAAATGGACTTTGGGCTAGGGTTGTGCCGCCAACGAGGAGGAGGCTAGCGACGAGGCCACCCAGAACGAGCTTCTGTTTCATGGCGGCGAGTCTCTCTTGTTGGGGCGCCGAAGTCGAATTCGAAGGCTCAGCCGTCTCCTTCGAGGGAGGGTGAAGAGCCATTCGTCAAAGAAAACGTCAATGGGCGAAACAGAAAACCCCGGAACCGCATCGGATTCCAGGGTTTTAAGAGTGCGAAGAA
>JBNKYC010000060.1:0-4915 GCA_050300635.1 Polyangiaceae bacterium | reverse complement strand
ACGCACTTCGGGTCCAGGCGTTTTCAAGACTGCGGAGGCTTTGGGTCGAGCCGGTTTGCGAGCGCCGCTTCATTCGCGGCTCTTCATCTCGCGCGGGAGGTGTGATGCTTGAATGTTAACGGTGTAAACTTCGTACGGCTTTTTCTGCGACTTCCCGCGCAGGGACCGGAGCGTTTTCGTGAGGTCTCAAGACTGCTCGCGTCGTTTTGATTTCGCCGCTCGGGCTCAGGGCGTTCGAGTCTCTTGCGCGCTGCAGCTGATTCCTCACTGCGCATGGCTGCCGGGACCGATGACGAAGTCTCGTCACTTGATGCGCGCTCGAGACCGATGCGTTTTCTTTTCGTGAGGCAATCCGGGCGAAAGCATTTTGACTACCCCCCTTCGCCAAAGGGGCTTCGGCGGGGCGGGTATAACGAGCGATTGCGGCTGACCGCATACTGTGAGGTTTTTGCTTTGACGCTAGGTCATCGCCCGCTCTCTTCCCCCGTAGGGGGAGCGGGCCTATCGTTTCACCGTTTGCGTTTGATGCGGCTGCAGAAGCGCAAGGCGTTGGGCTGTCACGCAGAGTACGCTCGCATACTCTGTCAAACGAAAGTCTGAAATAAATGGAAGGACTCTTCGACATCCTACGGGATAGACAACTAGACGACGAGACCTGTTTCCTCTGCGGTGCGTCCTTGCAGCACACCGATGGAAGCCGTGAGCATGTTTTCCCTAAATGGCTTCTGAAACGCTTCGACCTTTACAATGAACGATTGACGCTGCTGAACGGGACAGACATCCAGTACAAATCGCTGACCATCCCTTGTTGCGCAGCCTGCAATAACGCTCACCTGTCCCCCCTAGAGAATCGAGTCAAAGAGGGACTCTTCGCTTCCGACTTCCGTGAAGTTCCTGGGCTTACGGTCGATCTGGCGCTTTGGGTTTCGAAGCTCTTTTTCGGAATCTTGTACCGTGAAACCGGACTCCTGGCGGACCGTCGCAAACCGGAGTCGGGTAGCATAGTGCCCCCTGAATTCGTCCAAAACCTCAACACTATGCATGCGCTTCTTCAAGCGCTTCGGCTCGATGTGGAGATCAAGGGGTTGTGGGGCGAGTTTCCCGCTTCGGTATTTGTGTTCGACGTCAAGGAGCTGCAGCAAGGACGTTCCCGTTTTGATTTCAGGGACAACCTGCACACCCACTCCATCTACCTGCGGCTGGCCAACCGCGTCTTGGTTGTGTGTTTCGATGGTGGAGCCCAGGCGGAAGAAGGCTCGGAGTACTACCGGGATCTGTCCCAGCACCAACTTCACCCCATCCAGGCCGCTGAATTTGCGGCAAAAGTCTTCTACAAGGCTTCACTCTTCCGGAAGGTTCCCCTGTATCAGACAGCCCGAATTGGTGACCGCTACCACATCAACCTGGTTGCCATGGACTCGGAAGCAAAGACCGGAACGATCCGATTCGTCGAACTAGATGCAGACCAGGTCCTCGCGGTACCCAATATTCCGCCTGAAGTACTCGAACAGCCTATGTTTGATAGCTGGAGACAGGACGACTACGCAAAGGTGCTCGCTTGGTTCACTGGAATCCCGCTTCAGGACCTCAACCCCTCTCCAGGTCTCGCACGCGCGTTCATCTACAACGAGCGCGGGGAGTTCGTCGACATCCCGCTCAAAGGCCCATAGACGCTTTGGACGGTGCAACCCAATGTGTCTTTAGATCGACTTGCTGAATCTTGGTTCTCTGCAGGCAAGTCGCGAAACAGCTGAAAAGCAGCCCAACAAGCCATTTCTACCTGACGGCGCTCGTGAAGGTTTTGGCCCCAACGCAACGTCGTTGTGCGGCCGCCAAAAGGTTTCTTCCTTTTGTCGTGGCGGCCGGTTGGCGTATTCTGAAAGGCATAGCGCCGCAGTAGAATGGCGAGGCGTTAGGCATGCGGGAGAAATTCTATTCCGCGCGAATCAGTCACCCCCATGCGGTGGTGGCAGGGACTGTTATCCAAGACCAGCAACATCGGGAAGTCGTATTTGCCCAAGTGATTCTTGGCATATCATACCGGTATGCTCGTCGGGAGAGAATGGCCGACCTTCGTGAGATTCTGGTCCGATCACTTGCCACGTTTGTTTGAGGACTTCTGTGACGGCGAGGGCGAATCCAGAGGAAACGCCTTGCGTCGCTCAGTAGGGCCGGCGATTCCTGGCGTGGGTATCATCATGTACGTCTCCTTTGTTGAAAGCCTAGCTCTCGACGAACTCCGGAGTCGGAAATCGAACCTCCAGAGGGTGGACCTAAAGAGCGAAGACTGGAGACAAGAACTTCACCTCGACATGGGTCGGGAGGGATGGCTCGCGATAAACGCTATGACTCGACTTCGGCATTGCTTCGCTCATGAGTATGGGAGAGCGACTCAGCAGCAGGCCCCCCACGTGGTAGCGTTGCCATCGCAATTGTCGATGACGCCCGTTTCGGTTTCGTGGAAGACCAAGAACTTCAAGATCGGCGCATTCTTCTCGGTCGAAACTTCCGCGGAGATTGTCCTGCTCAAGGGCTCCCCTGACGATATCGTCATCGTGGACGCAACAAGAGCCACGAAATTGACCACCCTGGCGTTACTCGAACAGCTCGAAACCGGCGGGGGTCGTCGATCTCTCATCTTGGGTAGGTTCCAACTAGGCAAACCGATCGCAGAGGAGGAATGCTGAGCGAAGACCCATATGAGCTTCTGGGCTTGTCACCAGAGGCATCTTCAACGGAAATTCACCGAGCCTATCGGCGAAAGGTTTTCGAGCTCCACCCCGACCGAAATCCAAGTGATGCTAAGGCCGCTGAACGCTTTCAAAGGGTCAGCGCTGCCTATCAATACCTGAAAGAGCATGGCTGGCGGGTCCCACCGGACGCGGGCGCATTCCGCACGCAAAGAGCCGGAGAGGAAGCATCTTCATCGCGCCCCGAATTTTGGAAGGACGGCTCTCGCATTCACTATCCCACGCAGGAAGAAATCGACGATCTCATTAAAGGCGCCGCCGTCCCAAAGTTAACCACGCGCTCGCGGTTCTTCTGGTTCATCTTCGCCGTTCTCGGTATCTACTACTTCCTTGAGATTGTCCGTGGCGGTCCACCGGGTGACGGCAGGTACGGCCCAAAATTCTACGAGCAACAAAATAAGCTTCCGGCAAGGCATGTTCCGTGAAGAGATGCCTAACAAGCGCCTGCTGCAGACCGCATACTGGTAGGTTTTCGCTGCGACGCCGGGTCGTCGCCCGCTCTCTTCCCCCGTGGGGGAAGCGGGCCTATTGTTTCTTTGCTTGCGTTTGATGCGGCTGCAGAAGCGCAAGTCGTTGGGCCGATTACCAGTTCGTCTTCCCTTGTGACCGATAGGGAGTAGGCTTGAAGTCGCTGTGACAAAGATATCAACCGAAGACGTCTTTGGCGTAACTACCAAGCAAGTTCTTTCGTATATCAACCGTGTAAAGGTGGATGATAAGTTTGTCGAAGCCGTTCAGTCCGACAAACAAATCGTCGTCTACGGTGCTAGCAAACAGGGAAAAACGGCTCTTGTTTCGAAGCACCTACCTTACGATGACAATCTCGTCGTTAGACTGACTCCCCAAACCGATTTGGTAGACATCTACTCCTCGGTTCTGCGGAAGTTGGGAATCAAGCTTCAAGTAGGAGAGACATCCGCTGCGGATTCAAAAGTCACGGCCGGGGTGGGCGCCAAGGTAAAAGCTCTTATACCCTTCCTGGGCAGTGGCGAGGCCAACACCTCCGTGTCAGCGGCCGTGGGAGCCTCGCAACAACGGCGTTTTGAGGAAGTCCCCGCCAATCTGAATCTTCCGGAAGACGTCGCTGGATTGATACATGCGATCCGCAAGGGTCGGACAATCGTTATCTTGGAGAATTTCCACTATCTGGACGAAGAAAGGCAAAAAGCTTTCTCATTCGATCTGCGAACCTTTCAAGAACTCAACATTCAGTTCGTCATTCTGGGCGTTTGGCGTGAAAAGAATCGTCTCGTTCAGTTCAATGGCGACTTGTTGGATCGCATCATTGAAGTGCCTGTAGAGCCATGGACTGAGGAAGAATTTGACGCAGTCGCGGACCTCGGCGCCAAACACCTCAATATTCAATTTTCTCCAGACATAATCCGTAATTGTGCTGACGCTTCGTTTTCGAGCATCGGAGTGTTTCAGGAACTACTAAAAGCAACGTGCTTGGCAAGCGGAGTCGCCGGTCCCCAACCTGGAGCTCCTCGAGTCGTGAGCGATCAGAAATGCGTCGATAACGCGATCGAAGGAAAGGCTGGGGAGTATGCCGTTCGGCATCAACGAGCTCTGGAAGCGATCGCCGCCGGGAACACAAGCAGCGGAGCAAAAGCGGGCCTCACGCCGCTGTATCTAACCTACTACTTGATTCGAGTAGTCCTGGCGGGCGGACATGACGGCATCAAGGACGGCATGAAGCGCAAGGAAATCCACGAGCAGATCCAGAAACTGCACCACCGAGCCGACGATGTCCGACCTTCAGACATAAGCAATCTGCTTCACAATCTAGCCAAGACTCAAGCGAACAAGAACATCACCCCGCCGATAATCGACTACGACCGAACGGGCAAAAGGCTTCAGGTTGTAGATTCGACTTTCCACTTCTTCCTAAAGCACGCCAATCTGACCGAGATCGCAGACGAACTTCCTAGTCCGTTTGATTCTACCAGCAGTTCTGAGACGTAAGCACCAAACTTCTTTGCATCACGGCCCAACTCGCGCCCTGAGGCGGACCGCAAGTACTAATTTGGAGTCTGGGCCTCAAAGTTGAGCAGCGGAGAGTGACGTTTTCGGAGCGCGCTGAGGTAACGTGATTCGTTGTAAGGAGTTCGGTCGACCCAGCAGCGCCAGAGGATGCGTATCCACTTGAAAGCGAGGGCTCTGAT
>JBNKYC010000059.1:0-3448 GCA_050300635.1 Polyangiaceae bacterium | reverse complement strand
CAGTCAGTTAAAAGCGAGCGCAGCTCGCCAGATAGCGCTGACGGAGTCGTAGGCGGGAGCGACGCTCACGCCGGAGCGGAGACAGCGACTGCAACATCCATTGGGTGACGAGCACGGACTGAGAGGGACCCCGCCGGCGCGGACCGAAGGGAGCACCGCCGGGAGTAAAGACCCGCACCCCCGAGGGGGAGCACTTGTACTGGCTACCTAGCGCATCCACGTCGTCAAGCCGCCCTCCGATAGTCGTGATGAAGTCCGTTGAGGACTGGAAAAGTGACTACCTTGGTAGATGGTGCCAAGGTTTCTTTTGAGGCCGGAGCTGGGACTGTCTGCTGGATCCCTTGATGAGGCCGTGACGTGTTGAAGTACGCGACGTACTCGCGGAGTAGATGGCTGCTCTCGTCAACGGAGGCGACAACTTCAAGTCTTGCTCTCGGCGATTTCCCGAACGATTCTGTGACGGATGAGCAAGGTAGCCAGGACAGGGCTATGGCTAGAGCCCCACCTCACCACTTCGCTCCGCATGCAACGAGGGCTGCATGAATGAACATGTGAGCCACTGCACATGCTCGGCACGCGGTAGACGCGTCTGCGTACCGGTGCGTCTTGCGTCACCTCTCTACGCGGACTCGTCAAATTTCACGCGACGATCGAAGCCGAATTCACTCCAAGACCTCCCAAATTGAGTGCCTCATGCTCTCGATGCGCCGGGATTGACCGTTTCTGTCGCTTCGTCGCTCCATGAAACGCACCAAGGGTCTCGCTTGCTCTAGCCCAGCCGCGGCGGGTTGTTCAACAAAGCTTTTAGCGCTGGCCACGGGACGGTCGCAGAGCGACCTTACCCGCGTCACCGCGAAAATCCTATTTCGTTGGCGGTTTCCAACTGTCGGGACATAGAGCGGCGGCCGGACGAATCCCAAGGAGGAAGCCGAAGACTGAGAAGCCGTAGTCAGAAGAACTCGTTCGGTAGGACAAACAGCTCGGCCAAGGACTGCCGCTTCTGCCCTCATATTGGACGCGTCACCACTCCTCTCCTTGAGAAATGAACGCATTCGGCCTACCTGAGGCACGAATGCAGTACAGGCCAGAACTTGATGGGATGCGCGCTATCGCTGTGATGGCAGTGCTCTGGTTCCATGCCGACGAGACGTTTCTTGGGGGCGGATACGTGGGAGTCGACGTCTTTTTCGCGCTTTCTGGATATCTGATCACAGGAATCATCTCGCGCAAGATCTGCGAGGGTACGTTCTCTTTTAGCGATTTCTACGCTCGCCGGATCCGGCGTCTCATTCCTGCGATGCTGCCTGTCGTCGCCTTCAGCAGCGCGTTTGCTGGTGCTCTATTCCTGTCGGATCGACTGCGAAGCTTCATGGCTAGTGTTCTGGGGGTCTTCACCTACTCGAGTAACTTCGTCTTCCTTTCCGAAGCGGACTACTTTGACGAGGCATCTGCCACCAAACCTTTGCTCCACACCTGGTCTTTGGCGGTAGAAGAGCAGTTCTACTTGTTCTTTCCCGCTCTCCTGTTCCTGCTGATTCGAGGCGGAAACAACAAGAGAGGCAAGATCGCCACCGCGGCTATGGCCGTGGGATCTCTCGTCATGTCGATCGTTGCGATGCGAGCCGGGTCAGTGGATGAAGCATTTTACGTTTCTCCACTTAGGTTCTGGGAAATGCTCCTGGGCTCGCTGCTTGCTCTTTGGGGCTTCGAATTCAAGGTGCAGTCCCGGGCGCGCTTTTCACGATTGCTTGGCCTCGTTCTGGTCTGCGTTCCCATGGTCTCATACACGACGGAGACGAGCTTCCCCGGGCTGGGAGCGCTGCCCCCTGTGTTGGGTACTCTTCTCGTGATAGCGGGAGGTCCCCGGCAGAATGACCCACTGATTCGCGCCCTTTCTCACCCCGTGATGGTCTACGTGGGCAAGATTAGTTACGGACTCTATCTCTGGCATTGGCCCATCCTTGTGGCGGCAAGGCTCTTCTGGCCGGAGGTCCACTGGGCACCGTACCCAGCTCTATTGTGCAGCCTCGGGGTTTCTGCAATCAGCTATCACTTCTGGGAGGCGCCTCTGAGGTTTGGCCGCGCGCTGAGTGGACGATGGCGTCCCTATGTTTTTCTGTGCGCAAGTTCGTTCGCGGTTCTCTTGACCACCGCCTACAGCTGGCACCGTCTGGACTCGATGCCAGAAGATATGGGGTTCTACTTCGATTGGGAACGTACCAAGAAGGAGTGGACTTTCGATTGCGAGACTCCACTGCACAACGTCTCCTCAACCTCCTGCGCCGACGTCGGATCGACTCGCCCCACGCTCATGTTGATCGGCGACAGTCAGGCGCAACACTTGCTTCCCGGAATCAAATCAAGGTGGCCTGATGTCAACTTGGCAGTTTTTGCAGCAGGAGGGTGCAAGCCGATTCGCGGGTACCAGAAGGACACGCCGCGTTGCAGTCAGCTCCGCGAGGAGTTGTTCCGGAAGTTCGATGGCTGGAGGCATGTGGACTTGGTCATTGTCTCGGTGCGCCAGAACGAAGATACGGTTGAAGGAGTCGCAGCGACGGCCGAGTGGATCGCGAAGAAAGGGGTGCCTGTCTGGCTTATCTCTGGCTACCTGGAACACCAGCCATCGCTCAGCGAGCTGGTGGCTCAACATCCCCAGATCGGGGTGGATGAACTTGATCGCCTCGCGCAAGGGGCTAGAGCTGAGGGAGCATTCAGCATTGCCAACCAGGTACAGCGGACCACTCCCCCCGGAGTGACCTTCGTCGATGCGCGCCGCATTTTCTGTGGCGATGGACACTGTGTGACGTTTGTGGACCATGGGACAACGAAAGCCCCGATTAACGCGAATGGTTTTCACTTGAGTACCGCGGGGTCGGAATGGTTCGTTTCCAAGCTTCCGCCTGTAGACTTCGACTTGGGAGTGGACCGGGAGGCGCAGACTCCGTGACGCCGCACCATAGAGAAGCCGACCCCGCCCATGGAAGGTCCGCGAGAAGCCCGGTGTGACTTGCCCTCGGCTTCTTGAGGCGTGCCGCTCTCAGATTCTTTATATTTTTCGAAGCGGTGGGTGCATCCAATAGGCATCACTAGTCCGCCCAACACCCTGCAATTGTGCCGCGGCCTGAGGCCTAAACAGGATACAACAACCGGCGCTCATCCCCAACGGCTCATGATTGATCACAAGTCCGGGCCGATTGAACGGTGCGAAAGAAGGCCTCTCCTTTGAGAAGGTCCAGCCATCCTTTTCCCAGAGTTTGCCATCCTGGCTCGCCATTGCGTTTTAGGTGGCCACCCAGCCGCGCTATTGCTCGAAGGGCATCAATCGCAGTGATGATTGTGATGTCGAAGTGCTGTTGAAGAAAACTCTGCTGCAGTTTGTTGATGACATTCTCAGCTAGCGACTCAGGACTACAATGGGCAACGGATCTAGACAAAAGCATCTTCCACG
>JBNKYC010000058.1:0-2616 GCA_050300635.1 Polyangiaceae bacterium | reverse complement strand
ATTCGACTTGGGTGCGATGCCCGAACTCCCAAACGTGCAGCTCAAGCGAGGGGGCATCACCCGTGCCCGTGAACTCAATGATGGCCCGGGGTTTGAATTCGGAAGGCTCAATCGGCTCGAATATCTGAATCATTCCCGGTTATCGGACGGGAGTGGGGGGCGTTGCGGGGAATTTAATTTTCGGTTTGGTGTGGTCGGTGGTCCACCTCAGGGGGTGAGTTGGACAGACATGATAGCAAGCACTGATAGTGCTCATCAAGCTCTTGAATATTCTTCAACAAACAACCAAGCAGATGGTGGTTGGTTTCAAGAGTCAACTCGACGACGAGTCATCGGGAAGACTTGCTACCAGAAGTTGGTAAATCTGTTCTGTGAATACGTAGATTTCCGCCAAAGGTTCGAGAGTCATCCAGAGGCCAGAACCGTATTCAACGATTGTTACTTTCGGTGGGACGAGATCGGATTCGTCGATCCACTGGGCAACCTTGTCGCGAAGGTCATTGTAATCCTCCGCAAAGGTCTGTGTGCCTTTCAGCTTGCGCTCGCTCTCGCTAAGGGTGGCCAGCGATTTTGCGTAGGCGAACGCCTTCGCCGTAAGGAATGTGAGTCGAGTTTCATTTGACACTTGGTAGCTTTCTGTCGAGAACTCGTTCCAGCTCCGCTTCGTAGTGGGAAATCTTCGAGATTGAACGACGATACCGGACCGCGTCCCTGGCTGTTTGTGGATTTCGCAATGATTCTGCTCTTTCGCGGTAGGTGCTCAACAGTAGATTGATCGCTTGAACGTTCGCAGCTCGCTCGGCACTTACGAGTTGGTCCTGTAGAGCTTTAGCAGTCGCTTCGTGCGCCTCGCGCGCCTGTTGGAACTCCTTGCGTTGTTCGCGTAGCTCCTGGCGCTGCAGCAAGATGGCCAGGATAAGCCCTAGAAACGCCAGGCCGGAAAACAATGTGTTGAGGCCGCCAAACAGGTCCCCGAAGGTGCCGTGTTCATCAGGCTCCGGGAGCAGGTGTAAGATGACAACGGCATAAGTCGCGGAAAGGAGAAGTATCCCAAGTACTCCGCCGAGCAGTATGCGGACAAAGGTGCCGTCCACTCCATCTTTATCTTCGTCAGGTTGTTGGTGGTGCATCACTGGTACTGAAACGGTTCCTAATCAGCTCTACTCTTGCAGACCCTGTTCGGTTGTACCGGCAGGGGACACGCAGTGCTACATTGGACGATTACTCGGATTATCCGGGGCCAGAGGGACGTTGTGTGTGGTTCTGATCGAGGATCTTTCGGACAAGATCCTCGACGGAGAACTAGCGCTCTGCCGTCGGGCTAGTCAGGGAGCTTAGTCGAGGGGGTGAATATGGCTCGGAACTTTGGTGCGGCGTTGCGTGACTCCAACAGCTGAAGCTCGAAGTGCCCGCCTTGAAGGTTTGAGTGCACCAGTGTGAGAACTTCGTCGTCGACGCGGACGGACTTTGAGCTCGCGCGGGCTTCTTGAAGTTCAGTCTCGTACTCGGTGAGCAACCGCCGGAGCGCCCCCAGCCGTTGCTCACGGTCCCATACGTCCATCGGAGTCGGTGCGTCGACGACTGTGTAAAACTTTCCGGCACCCTTAGGGGCATGATCTAGGAGTACGTTGCGAAGCTCTGGCAAATTGCGAGTTGCGTTCATGAGCTGTCCAAGTGGAACGTCACCATCAAGATCCGCTCCGCGCAGTACATAGCGACCATCCGCGGTCAATCGCACCATCGTACCGCTGCTTTGAAGCACGTCGATGAAGGACGTGTACTTTACCTCGATGAGGTGCACGAGCCCATCGAGAATAGCACGAGCAATGGTCTTCCAGTCGGTGTCTAAAGCATCGGCCTGAGACCTCAACTCAATCTTTAGCTGCTTTGCTTTCCTAACAGCGGCAGACGTGAATCCGCTGGACGACCAGAGAACGAGCTTGCTCGTTGGGAGGTGCTCGTGCTTGCTGCTCATCTGTTCAATCCACGTTACATCTGCGCGACGGCGGTGATCCCGGCACTCGATTCCCAGGAGGAGTGTGTATGTGCCCACGGTCGACTCGGCGACAATGTCCACCTCTCGCTTCTCGCCAGTGATAGAATCGAGGAGCATCCGGGACTCCGAGACGGCCCATATCGGCTCAAGACTCGCGTGGACAAGAGTGACCAAGCGTTGAAAGGCATTTGAACGAGGTGGCATGTGATTCGCTTCTGTCTAACGACTTGCGCTTCTGCAGCCGCATCAAACGCAAGCAAAGAAACGATAGGCCCGCTCCCCCCATGGGGGAAGAGAGCGGGCGACGACCCGGCATCGAAGCGAAATCCTACCAGTATGCGGCCTGCAGCAATGGCGCTGCTGGGTCGACCGAACTCCTTACGACGAATCACGTTACCTCAGCGCGCTCCGAAAACGTCACTCTCCGCTGCTCAACTTTGAGGCCCAGACTCCAAATAAGTACTTGCGGTCCGCCTCAGGGAAGGTGGAGCATCGCACAACGCTGCGATCAGAGCCCTCGCTTTCAAGTGGATACGCATCCTCTGGCGCTGCTGGGTCGACCGAACTCCTTACAACGAATCACGTTACCTCAGCGCGCTCCGAAAACGTCACTCTCCGCT
>JBNKYC010000057.1:0-95565 GCA_050300635.1 Polyangiaceae bacterium | reverse complement strand
GTATCTCCTCGCCGGCTCACGTCGGGTAAGTCAAGGAGGATCGATTCAAGATCGACTCCATGAGAGATCAAAATCTTGAAGCCTTGAAATCGGCAGTTTCGAAAGACCGGAGCTCGGGTCGAGGAAAGTTTTCTGACGAGCTTCGTGTCCGTTTGATCGCGTACGCAGAGAGCGCGCGTGGGCAGGGACAAGCGGTTGAGCGGATTGGTCGAGACCTGGGCATCAGTTCAAAGACCATTCACAGTTGGTTGGGGGCCCATAAGAGTTCAGCCTTGAGGCGAGTCGAAGTGATTGCGGAGCGTCCAACGCCCCACGGCGGGTCGCTTTCAATGCGCGGGCCTGCGGGCACAATGGTCGACGGCCTTAGCGTGGACGATGTTGTGAAGATCTGGAGACAGCTCGGATGCTAGGCGCACTTCGAGGGGTGAGCGTTTTTGCTTACGCAGAGCCGTGCGACATGAGAAAGTCGTTCAATACACTACAGGCCTTGGTCGAAGCGAAAATGAATCGCGAACTCGCAACCGGTGATCTCTTCGTCTTCGTCGCCAAGAGTCGCAAGCGAGCAAAAGTCTTGTATTTCGACGGCACGGGCTTGTGTCTTTTTGCCAAACGATTGGAGACGGGGAAATTCGCAGCGCCTTGGCAAGGTCCGATGAGCAAGAAGCTGGAGCTAACCATGAACGAGCTCTCGCTCTTTTTGGAGGGGTCCGAAGCGCTGGGTAGACTGCCGCTCAGTCCACCGCTCTTGCGCAAGGCAGATCTACGGACGAAGTTTTTTGAAGAAAAAGTGAGCTGACTGGGAATTTGTTTGACGGTGGGTAGGTTTACCCACCGTGACCCTGGATGACGTAGAAGATATCGAGACGCTGCGAAAAGCCGCGAAGATGCTCGAGTCCGAAAATCTCCAGATGGCAAAAATGATCTCGCGTCTGAAGCGCGAACTCTTCGAGCTCAAGCACGGTAAGCCCGAGCAGCTCAAGCTTGAGCTGCAAATCGCAGAGCTCGAAGAGCAGCTGGCTCGTCGCAACAAAATGTTGTTTGGCGACAAGAGCGAAAAGACGAAACGAGACAAGAAGACGCCGAAAGACAAGCCCAAACAAACGGGGCACGGACGTCGAGAGCAGCCTGAGCTCGAAGTGGTCGAGGAGGTGCATCTCGCCAATGTGGAGGAAGAAACCTGCGAGCTCTGCGGTGGGCATCTTGAAGCGAGCGAGGGCTTCTTTGAAGAGTCCGAAGAGGTCGACATCATCGAACGTCGTTTCGTCGTCAAGAAGCACCGCCGCCAGAAGTATAAGTGCGGCTGTGGCAGCTGCATCAAGACGGCCCCCGGTCCCCTGAAACTCATCAATGGAGCTCGCTACTCGGTGGGCTTTGCGGCCCATGTGGCCATCGGCAAGTACGCCGACCACTTGCCGCTAGAGCGTCAGGTCCGCGGCATGCTTCGCGACGGGCTGAGCATCGACTCACAAACGCTCTGGGACCAAATCAACATCCTGGCCCGGCACCTCGAGCCTGCTTATCAGCGCCTCAAGGCATACGTTCTGAATCAACCAGTGATCGGTGTCGATGAGACGCACTGGAAGCTGATGGCTGAAAAGTCGAAAAAGAAGGGCGGCAAAGGCAAACGCTGGCAGGCGTGGGCAATTTGCTGCCCAGATGCGGTGCATTACAGCATCGAAGACAGTCGAAGCGCAGAAACCGCAAAGCGTATCTTTGAAGACTTCAACGGTGTCGCTCTAACTGACGGCTACGCAGCTTACGAATCCGTGAAAAAGCAAGGAGCCGACTTCACCCTGGCGAACTGCTGGGCGCATGTCCGAAGAAAATTCATCGAAGTCGAAGAGCAGAATCCTGGACGATGCACGGAGGTGCTCGACCTGATTGGGCAACTCTACGAAGTCGAAAAGGAAGCAAAAGGACGACCACCCGATGAAGTGCTGGCGCTCCGTCAGGAGCGCTCGAAGAAAACCATTCTCGCGATCCAGAAGTGGGCGCTCGAGGTCGAAGCCCTCCCCGAGAGCAACCTCGGTCGAGCCATCGCGTACATGGGCTCCTTGTGGGATGGTCTGCGCGTGTTTCTGGATAATCCGTCCGTCGGTCTCGACAACAACGGCACCGAACGAGCCCTGCGCGGCATCGTACTCGGCCGAAAGAACCATTACGGCTCACGCTCAGTGCGCGGCACAGAAGTCGCTGCTATTTTCTACACGCTCATCGAGAGCGCCAAGCTAGCCGGAGTAGGTCCACACACCTATCTCAAAACGGCGATCAATGCCGCGCTGCGTGGCGCCGAAGTCCCGCTGCCCCACGAAACGCGCTGAGCGCCACGCCTGAACGCTCAAACGAAAGCGTCGGTCAAGACGCGAGCCGGCGAGCACTTACAGCCAGGGGTCTATTTGTATATACAAAAAAGAGAGCTCCACGCTCTCCTCTTTGTCTACTGGTCCGAGACTGCACGCCCGCCTAAGTGTCGCTGAAGCTGACGAGGGCCGCGGGGGCACGAGACTTCAGGCGAGCCCTCGCAGCTTAGCTCTCACTTAGGCTTCGAGGATCAACAGAGCGGACGGTCACGAATCGACCTCGTCGGTTCGTGGAACACGAGCGCGTTGCCACTGAAACTCGAATTCTACCGCGTCGATCTCACAGGGTCGAAACTGGGGATCCGTAGCGATCTCTTCCACCAGCGGAATGGGCTCTTTCGACAGCCTGGTAGTCCCACTACTCGTCGCCTTGTCCGCAAAGTCTGCTCGCCCGTCCCGGTAGACTTCCACCTTTCTTACCTCATTCCTGTCTGCTGAAAGCTCGCTGAACAACAGCACAGGCTCGCTCTCAAATGAATGCTCCCAGTGAACTTTGAGATAAATCATGGGGTATTCTTCCCACTACTGACCAACCTTGTCGTCAAGTCTAATGGTTCACTGTTCGGAACTACAAATACACCATCCCGTCCCTTGACGACCGGGAGACCGGTCACGTCCACTTCGACATAGTTCGAAAACTTTCTACCCTGAAACGGGTTATTGATGAACTTCCGCGACAGCTGGGCGTTGCTCTGAGTGCCCGGTGCGATGTCCGAAAGATACTGCCCATCTCCGTACCTTACATCGTTCGGGTTTTTGGCCTTAGTTGAGGGATTCAACTTCCTTGAACTTGTAATCCCTTCTAGCCCCGCATCATCTGTGTAGTGATATAGAGTACGCGGTCCGCACGAGCATTGATTGTGGACCCAGTGCTGTCCCTCCCCAACGAAGTACGTGTGGAAGTCCGCAACCTCGAGGTTGTAAACAGTCTGGCTTCCCTCAAGTGACAACGCCGCCACCAAGCGAGCCATTCCGCTTTCCGCGGTCATGACCGGTTCGTCGAGGTGGAGCTCAGCCGCATTTACCCAACCGCGCCCATCGACCCAGAACGGATGGCCGGGGGTCGCTTCGATCTTCTCCAGCTCACCGAGCGCGCTCTCAAACGTAAGCTCAAGGAGTTCCTTGTTCGGGGTGATGTAAACTCGCGCAACAGGCTTGAACGCGAGGTCTCCGGTCGCCTCGTCCCTCGCCAGCACGAGATCGCCAACTTGGACGGCGCTGATTGGAACCAACCCCTCGACCGTCTGCACCAGCGTGTCCTCCGCGAAACACGGACAGATGTCTCGGACCTTTTGGATGGCTCGGCTCGCAGATCCACCAGCCTTACTCATCCCGCTCGCCGCTCTGCCTACACGAGCGAGTCGGAGCACGGCTCCCATACCCTCTGTCACCGCCGTGACGAGGACAATCTCCACTGCCTGCTTCAGACCCTCCCGGCCATTCTCCGACTTCGTGGCGCCAATCTTGAAGTGCGTGATCAGAGTATCGACATCGCCCTCGTATCGCTGAATACGAGCCTCCACCTGATCCATTCGCTTTTGATAGGTTGCCTCTATTTCGGCGACTTCCTTCTTATACTTCTCCTCGGCTGCGGCTATCCGCTTGTCCTTCCTTCCGGGGCTATGCGCATCAGCACGCTGGTTCTTCCTGGCTTGGTCCAAGGAGGCCTGGGCACCGTCTAGCCCAGACTGACGGTCGTACTCTGCCCTCTCTGCTTCAGCGCCGATAGCCTGCGCCTCTTTGACGTCGGCGCTGGGACCATCTCGAAGCCCAAGAGGATCGATATTCTTGAGCACCTTTCCGTGCACGTACGCATACACATTGAGGTCGGCCTCGCCGGGGGCATGTACGGCGAGAGGATCCGCACTCACCCACCTTCCGAGCAACGGATTCAAAAACCGCTTCCCAAAGTACTGCAGCCCTACCTCGACATCCTCTTCTTTCCCGGTGAAGCGATAGTCTTCTCTGAAGCTGCCCCATCTGCCTGGGCGGTAGTCGCTTTCGGCTCCTCCGTAGCCCTGGAAGGTCGAGCGCTCGACCAGCTCGCCGGTTGCTTTATCGAGGACGACGCTGGTCGAGCCGAGGTGGTCGCCTAACTCGAAGAAGACGTGCAGCTGGCTCGTGGATGCATTCACGTCACCGGGACCACCTCCAGTGGAGGTGTCGTCCATCGGGACGGTTGATCCATTGTAAACCAGGCGCGCCAGGCGGACACCGTTGGCCATCAGGTACGGACTGATGGTCCAGTGGCTCAACTCATAGTCGTCGGCCGAATTCTCGCCGTAGTCGCCAAATTGGCTACGGCGGAGCTCAAGGGAGGCGAAGATGTAAAGCGTGTAGCTCTTTTGCTCGCCCAGCTGCGGATCCTGGTCGACGGCTTCTTTGATGACGCGCTGATCGCTGGCATCGTAACCGTAGCGCAGGTCGGCGGCAGGAGCTCCGTTCGGCAATGTCGTAGTATCGGCATCCGGGCTTTCGGTATCCCAGCGCCGAGCACGCACAAGCCGACCGACTTCGTCCCATTGGTAGTCGAACAGCTGATCACATACGCTCCCTGCCGGTAAGCACGTCCCTGTGCGCTCAACCGCAAGCCGAGTCATGTTCCCCGCTACATCGTAGCGGGCCTCAAGGTGTCCGTTGACGCCTGTGGCACTCCTGAGCTGATAGGGCTTCAGATTTTCGCCAACGCCGTCTCCGTCGTCGCTTTCGATATCGCCCAGACTGCGATCATAAAAGCCGTCGGCGTCATCAGTCGTCTTTTGATTGTTCCCGACCCAGTCGTATTCAAATGTCTGCTCCAGAATGCGCTTCTGGAAGGCGATGTGGGGGCTGGGCTGGGCTCGCTTGGGCGCTTCTCCGGCAGCTCCACCCACATCTCCGTTGTTCTCCGCATCAAACGGGCTCTTCCAGTCATCGTCCCCGTCCGAATATTCGTACTTGATCCGAGTCGCTCGGTAGAGGTCATCGTATTCGATCTTTTTGGTGACGGGCTTGGCCCCCGCGGGCCAATCTTGCGGGTCCCTCCAATCGCGGACTTCGACCGGGTTGCCCACCACATCGTAGATGAAGTCTTCATCTTGCAGCACCATCTGCTGGGTGGGTTCTTCGCTACCGCTGGTGCTGTTGAAGGTCCAATAACCACTGCCGGGCGGGCCGCGGTACGTCTGCACACTGCTGATGCGACGACGCTCGTCGTACAAGTACGTGGTCCTCGTCTGGGCCGCGTCGCCATACGTGATGCCGGTAACCAGGTTATCCGCAGTGCGCGTAATATCGCTGACCAAGCTACCGTAACTGCTGCCGCTTGATTTCACAGCCCCGCGTCGACTGTAACTCGTGGTGACATTGCTCTGCCCAGCGCCCTCTCCAATACCGGCAAGAAACTGGTCAAGCACCGTGTTACCCGTACTCGCACGCAACTCTTGCAATCCCGTACTCGCACTCACCTCACGGTCTGCAGCGTCGTAACTCATATTGCGCTCATAGACGCGCGGAGCATAACGCTCAGCCAGCAACGCCTGCTGCGCCTGCCCATCAACAAGCGCGATGGGCCTAACCAGCTTCGTTTGCGTCCTGACCGTACGCCCACGACCATCGAAGGTCGTAAAACTCGCACTACCTCGGTCGAGCACAGCGATAGCTCGCCCCGTGGCGAAGCCCCCCGCATCCCAGTTTGCTGGTACGATACCCGCTGGAAGAGCACTGAGGTTGCTTGGGTCATCGTAGTAGTAAATGACCTCAAGATTTGCGGCATCCCGCGATTTTTCAGAATAGTCGGACCCAGCAGGCGCCGAATATGCTGCCTGATGGGCTTCGCAGGGCGCATAGTCTTCACCCAAAATGCGACCTGCGCCGTCGTAATAGAAGTTTTGGCCACAACCACGAGCATCGCTCGTCGCAATCAGATCGCCTGCGAAGTTATATTGATAACGCCAAGCCTTGATACTGCCGGAAGGATCGTCACCCGGCGTCGAGGTGTATCCCTCGGTGGTATTGGGCTCCACGTTGAGCAGCATCCTGCCCAAGCTGTCGTAATGCATCCAACGCACAACTGATTCCGCTGCCGGTCCTGAGCCACGCGTGCGCTTGATGCTGAGCGGCTCCCCCGTAGGCAAGTAAGTCGTTTGCACATGGCGTTCTTCCATCACGCCATGGTCGCGGAAGCGCTCGGTGGTTTGCACCGTGCGACCATGACCGTCTTTGCGCTCGCTGGCGTAGCTGTGTTGATGCGGGCCAGGCGTCAAGTCGGCAGCATCCCACAGATCCGTACTCAGAGCGTGGTAACGACTTTGAAGGGTAATCGTTCCGTCGAGATCATAGGTCTGCACCTGGCGGCCAAAAGCGTCATAACGCTGGCGCCCATACTCTGTCGTTGGTTGATCCGAATAGTCGAAGGCCATCGGATCGCCGTCCCAAAAGAAAGGCATGTACTTCTTTGCCACGGCGCTCTTCTGGTCCCACTCGATCAGAGAGCCGGCGATCCAAGCGCCACCGTCGTGTCCACCGCCCTCGCCTGTGGAGGGGTCAGCCTCACTCAAGGTCACAAGCGTCCGGCCAAAGCCATCCACGTAGGCATAGCTGTGGATCTGATTCGTCGTATCCGTCTCATCAGTCCCGTCTTGGGTCTGCGTATGGATGATGCTGTGCAGAGTACCGCCCAGGTCCGTGGGCAAATAATATTGAATCTGGACACTAGGCGCGTCCTGATGATTCGGCTCGGCGGTGTTGCTCTTGGTCGCGCTGGGTTTATGAAGAGCCGTAATGCGCCCAAACTCATCATAGACCGCCTTGGTATCTCGCAGGTTGAGATCCGTTGCATAAGTGACCGTTCCCAGACCGTGATCGTAAGAGGCAGTCGTCGTCAGATCGGCAACACAGGCCGTATTGATCGCAGCAGCTGGGTCAACGACACTAACGACACTGCCGCTTGTTTGAATCGACTCGGATTTCGCAAACAGCGCAAAACCACCGGTAAGGTCGTAGGTGACCTCAGCACAACGCCCGTTGGCCCCGCGAGTTCGCCTTGCATTGCCAAACTCGTCGTACAGAGTCGCGCTCTGGGTGAACCAATTGTCGTCAGTCGCTGCGCCGCCTGGCCCCGGAATGTTGTCCACTCGCTCGATTGGTCCGGCCTCATCAACTCCAGCAAGAAAAGCTTCGGCTTTGATTGGTCGCCCCAAAGCATCGAACGACGACCGAGACCGGTTGCGCGCCACAGCACCAGCGCCCGAGCCAATGATGTAACTCTCACCGGTACGCCACATCCATCTCGAAATCGTATCGGAATCAACCAGCTCGGGCAGAGTGATCTGAAAGATGGTCTCGTCCCCAAACAAGTCGTGACTCCCGGGGCACTCACCCCCAGCGACGCAGCCCTCGTTTTTAGCCTGGATCTTGTTACCAAACCGATCGACCTGGCTAGCTGTCCGCAGGTGCGCCATTCCAGCGACTCCAGCCGCCGGGGAGGTCTGGGTACTTAGGTCATCGCCCACGCCATAGTCTTCGTCGTAAAACCCCCGGCGGGCGATATCCATGCGTCCAGGGTCGCCGGCCCCGGTGTCGTAAAGCAGCGAATCTGTCTGGCTCAAGAACGCGTGGCGCACAGCGCGGCCATCTAGGCCCTCGTACAACGTGCGAATGGTGTATTCGTTTTCTGTACTCGCCAAGTGCACGCCGAAGGCGTCCATCTTGTGCGTTTCAACAGGCAAGCCCTTGAGCGCTTCGAAGGGGTTATCGGCAGAGCGGTTGGGCGGCGCACAAAAGTGCGTCTGGTCCTCGCCATCCCATGGGCTCCCGTCGCTCGGGTCGAGACATTCACCCAATAGGAAAACACTCTCGCTCATATCAGTCGGGCTGTTCGCGTCACCAATGCGTCGCGCGCGGGCTCGAGCAAAGCCGCGAAACTCGCGCTGACGGCCTTCGTAAACCGGGTCGCGGTATTCGTACTCAGTCACGTACGAAGCGGGCGGGCGACCCCGAATCTCGATATTGTCTTTCTCCGTGACGCGTTTGACCACATGCGTCACCGTCGGCATCACACTGCACCATTCTGCAGCAAAACGGTCTTCTTCAGGAGCTTCCCCGCAGGAATTACCGCTCGCGGCGGCTGTCAGCATCTCCTGAGTGCTGGTCGAATATTCGAGCTCGGTCGACTTACCCAAGCCATTCTTGACCTCAACGAGCAGGTACGGCTTCTTTCCGCCCTGGAGATCGATGTACTTGTAGCTCTTGGCGTCTCCCCAAACGATGTCGGGCGTGCCGCTACCGTTGACGTCGGTCAAGCGCACGCGGTTGTGATAGCCCGCGTGGTAAGGTGTTCCCTCGAGAATGAAGCGGTCAGTCCAACCCGTACCGTCGATGTTGAGCCAGATATCGACTGCGTCGAATCGAAACTGAACCAAGTCATCGAGCCCGTCGCCGTTGACATCGTTGAGGCGCAGGGTGCTCCCCTGGATGTCACTGTACTGGGGAGCATCGACCATCTCCTTGTATTCGTCCGGCTGAAACTCCCCCCCCGGACAGTCGAGATCGCCTGTGCCGAAGTACCCGTTGCCGCGACCCGGCCAATACTGAATATCGCCACGGCGTACCCGCACGATGTCCAAGATCCCATCGCCGTTCATGTCCGACATTTTCACGTCGGCGTCGCTGAAACGAACGGGAAGACCGCTGTGCGGCACACACTTAGCTACGGGATCGTTGTTGATACTTGCCGAAGAAGCACCTGTGCGCCGCGCCTGACCAAACTGTCCGTCTCCGCCAGGATAACGCCCCAGCGAGAAGAAGGTTTGATATTGCGTACCAGTGCTGACTACCACGTCGACCAAGCCATCGAAGTTGATATCAGCGATCTGCGTGTCGAGCGTATCGTTGCCGAAGTCGATTTTAACGTTTTGGCCGCTGGCTGTCTCAACGGCGCGCCCCACCCAATACCACTTGCTCCCGATCAGGCGCGGATCGTAAATCGCGTACTGCTTGTAGCGTGGCATGTGCAGAAGGTTGACGTGGCCATCACCGTCGACATCCTGAGGCGACACGTTGAGATTGCTCAGTTTGAGGGTGTTGGCATCCGCTCCCAGGACCCCTTTGACGCCCATGAGCTGTACATCGGCAAACCCAAGCTGCCCACCAACGCCGTTCTGAAAGAACGCGTGCCCGTTGCCATAAAGACCAGGCGCCGTAACCAACACGTCGGGAAGACCATCGGAATTGATGTCAAAGAAGTCCGTCAACCCTTCATCCAGAGAATGATCGGGACTGTCGGCCAGCACCTGAACCCGTCCATCAAAGGGCATGTAGCCGTCCAGGCGAGAATTGTTGGATGAACCATCCGGTTCGTAGCCATCCACCTCGCTGTAGGCGAACTCCATCGGAGGAAGCAGCCCGCAGTTTGTCGAAGGTGGAAGCAGCCCACCTTGCTCGGAGGGCGTCGCCGAGTCGTCTTCGCTCCCTCCGCATCGACCTTCGACTTGAACTCGATTGAGCAAGGATCGATGAAAGTCGGCGCTGTACTCGAGGTGATAGCGGCGCACCTGCCGACGCGCAGCACCCACACCTGCAACAAAAGGTTTGGACGTAACATCGACACCGCCCAAGCGCAGTTCAGAGCGCATCAACCAACCCGAGCGATAGCCTTCCGTCACATCTGGCCGTTCTTCCCAACGAAGATGCGTGTGGTGGGCGAAATTATTGGGATCAGTACTCGTCGACAACTCGGCAGGAGTCGTATCGAAGATATCGGTCAGATAGGCCTGGCCCCCCTGCTGCGTGTAATCGTAAACGACTAGGTTCAGGGGAACGTCATCCGTGATGTGTTGATCATACTGACGGGAAAGGTGCCAGCGATAGATCTGCTTGCTGTCCTTTGGGTTGCGCTCCAGCGCATCGACGCCCGCCAGGTTCATTCCGCCAGGAGCTGGGCCCTTACTGCCCACGCTCCCCAGCTCCATGAAGGTGCCGCTCTTGTCTTGAACGATCCAACTCTGATGGTCCTCTGCCCAAAAGAAACGTAAAAACGACCCTTCAACGCGAGGACGAAAGTACTGATACCCGTTCGCCCACGCGGGAAACGCCTCATTCACGCCGAGCACCGCCGCAGAACCGGCCAAGCCGCTGACCCCAGTCTCGGCGTCCGTGAGAGCGCCGTCACACGCACCGTCAATAACCGTACAGATGGGCACAAGTTCCTGCCCGCCGTTGAAGACAAAGCGGTCTTGTTCCGGGTGCCAGGAGTTCGGATGCTTACAATCAAAGCCGGGAGCCGTTTTCGAATTGCAGCCATCCAGGTACTTCGGCAAACCACGGTCGGTTTGCCGCGCAATGAAGGGAACCCCAACACTCCAGCCTTGCCCCGCTGGTCCGGATCCTCCCGCCGACGAATAACTCAGCCCGAGCGAGGGAGAAACGCCTCCGCGCGCCTTCATCAAAGCAAAGGGGACGGAAAAGGTTGCGATGCCAGTCGAAAGCTGCGCCGAAAAGCTCTCCTCCATGCCCTTGATGGAGCCCGCACCTTTGGGGAGCGAAATCGTCTGCGAGGTGACCCCAGACTTGTCGTCACCACTGGGCAGACCAAGCGTCGTCGTAGCCGGTTGGGGACTGTCCGAATCGTCTTGGTTGGGGGCACCATCGTTTTCGCTCGATGAGCCGCTCTCCGTCTCGTCACTATTTTGGTCGGAGTCGCCCTGCCCCGCACTGGTGCCATCGCCCGATGCTGCACCCGCCGTATCCGGCACTCCGCTCGCCTCACCATCAACCTGTTCGCTCGCCGCCCCCACCAAAGTGGGAGCTAACGCGCGAGCCGCGCCGGTTGCCTCCGTAGCCGCACTCGACCGGTCACCGGCAGAAGACAAACTTCCCCCACCAACCCGCGTCGCCGACCCAACTTCCATCGGCGAGCGCCGCTCGCCTTCTTGAGCGAAAGCGAGCGAGGGGGCGAGAGTCACGCCCACGTAAGAGACAAGCGTGACCGCGCCTGTAGCGACGCGAGATAAACGCGAAGAGCGAAACATGGGACCTCTATTCCACAGCTGACCAATAAGAGTAGTCAACAAGAAGTTGAATATCTTCCACCTGATCCCAGTCGAGCTCAGCTTGATCCCAAATACGAAGTCGATATGAGCCACTGAGTGGACGGCCTCTGAGTTCCACTTTTCGAAAAGCTGGGCTTTCGATCAATGCTTGGTCCGCAGAACTTAGGGGCATGCTCAACACTCGCTCCGTCGCCAGTGCCTTCCCACCTCGAATCACTCCGGTTCTAAAGTCGAAACAGGTATTGGACCCATCTTGCGACGAAATCGGAACGCTACCTGTATGGTGCTCCAAGGTATAACCAAGATATCCGTCTGAAAAACACGAGGGAGAACTCGCCGAGCAGTCGAGCACACCTGTTCCCACAACGTTCAGCGCGATATCGGCTAAGCGATAGTTGTAGTTCCCTGCCGCAAAACCAGTGGCGGTGACGCCAGAGGCCGCGGCAAGAACTTCCTCATCGATAGTAATTGGGAACCTCGAAGCATAGAAGCACAGATCACCATCGCAACGATAATCGAAGCCCTCTCTGAATTCTTGAGACGTACGACCTCGACAAGGTTCGGCTACTGCCGACCGTTTCTCGCGGTTGCCGCTGTATGAGGTCGAGTCTCCTTCTTCGAGTTGAACGTTTGCGATTGCAAGTCGGGATGCATCGGGGTCCTCAAGCTCGAGTTTGCCGAAGCCAACTCTATAGAGCCCATGTTGTGGGGCGTAAAAGTTGACCACTCTTCTTTCGCCCCAGGTGCTTTGCGCGTCTCCGGTGGACTTCGCGGAAGGAAACTCCAGCGCGACAAATTCTCCCACTTCATCGAAGACAGCGACTTGATAGTCCGCGCTCAAATCAGCCGAATCCGCCACCACCGCATCCCAGTAGCTCAACGCATACTCTTTGCCACCTTGCAGCTCGACGTTTTGGTAGAGCCAGCCTGGCGGCCCTCGGAAAACAAGCTCTGATTCGCTTGCCGGAGCGAGTGAGATAGTGCTGTAGCCACCGTAGTTCAGCGGAGCCAACAAATCCGCACCGTCCACCTGGAGAAGGTGGTCCTCGCCAAATTCACCCTCAGCTACTGACCTGAAACCACCATCAACAACCAGACACTGTGTATCTTCGCAGTTCGTGCGTTTCCAGCTGCCTGGATTGTCTGAAAAATCGGTTAGCCGATCAGTAAGGTCCTCTGTATGGACCAGAATATTTCGGTTCAGCTCATTGCAACTCTGATTGAGGTCTTGAGTGTGATCCTTGAGCGAAATCACCGCAGTATCAGACGAGCTAGCGAAGGGATTCTCCAGGTTGTAATAGTCGACAAACTCGTCGAGCTGGTCAACGTAATCCCCCACGTATTGGTCCGCGAAAGCGTCAATCAACTCTGTCTCTTCGGTCGGTGCGCCGTCATCAGCCATCGCCATTGCTAGCGCCTTGTAGTCTATACCGGTTAGGCTACAAACATCATCAGCCCAAAAAGAAGGTGGCTCAATGGGTCCAACCGAAGCATCGAGATCAGAAAGGCGAACGCCAAGCTTTTGTTCGATAGCCAGACGTGCCAGATAGGCAGCTCTTTTGGCCGCTTGAAGTGCTTCCTGATATCGCTGGAGCTTAATATCATAGAGTCTACGGAAAACGCTCCCCAGTTCGCGAGGGACTTTGCCTGTTTCTGTTTGCACAAATTCCGCACCCGCGTACTTGGCAAGGGCCACTCGAGCGTCGCTTGTTACTCTTGACAGCTCATTGAGGAATCGGGTGGAAGCTTCGCCTGAATCGTAAATCACCCGGACGGCTTCTTTGATCTGTTGACGTGCAGTTGTGGTTTCTAGCTTTAGATTGCTAATCTGTTGCAACTCTTCATTTACCGCGGCGGCCTCTGCGGCGTGAATCTGACGAGTGTAGTTGTCACTCATCTCACCGTAGTAGCCGGCATCCGTTTTCCGTCGCGCAAGTTCGATCTGGGACTCAGCCATCCACTCCGCAGACGCGGCGGCAATGTTCACTCCAGCGCCGAGGCCGGACGCAAGCGGTGCCCACGGGGTATAACTCCCTCCAGAAAGAGTCGTTCCAGCCGAACCACCTGTAGAGGCTGCTGCATGCGTACGAGTGACGAGGTTGGCAGCCCACTTCATTGCTACCCAAGACTTGGTCGCATCAAGAAAGGCCAACTCACGATCAACGTTCAATTTTTGACCCGTCAGGGAAAGCACTGTTTGCTGATTACTCAACTCCACGCCTTCGATGCCAAGTCGGGCGCCCTGAACCATATTCGCCATTGTACCGAATCCCTCGGATACATCGGAGAACCCCTGTTCGATCGCGCGAAGGCTATCCTCAAGGTCGAACATTACTTCGCCCTGTGCGCCTGTTCCAATGTTGGAATGGCTGAACTCTTCATCCGAGAAGTTCGCGAGCGCCTTCTGAGGGACTCCGACAAGAAACTGCATGCCCGCAATCTCATGGATGGCCACTTCGGTACGCCTGAGCCATGCTTCAAAAAGGAAAATGTCATCAGCATCTTCAATCGGTGGTGGGACAAGTTGTTTTTCGGCCGACGGCCTAAAGTTTTGCGCCAAACATGAGAGCATCAAGGCTTGGGCCATCGCATCTGATGCCTGACAATCGTTCACGATCTCACGCTCAAGGAAAAGCTCTGCCCTTTCCTCGGGAGGGCAAGCCTCCGGGGCATATCGTTCGTTTGCGAACACAGCGTACTCTTTTGTCCCCGAGTAGGTGTCGGTGGTGCAGTCCTCGCGGACGGACCAATTGTTGTCTTCAACGTTTCCGAACAACGGGTGGTTGGTGGTGCAGTCCGTGTATGTAACTCGGTCTTTCCAAAATGCAGCACTCCAATCGCTGGTACTTAAGGGATCACTGAGCCCCTCGTAGACGTCCCAGGGTCGGAACCACCCATCCTCGCTTTCAATTTGAGCGAAATACGTCGCAAAAATTCCAGACTGAGTATCACCCACGAATTCAAGGGGAATGCCTTCCTCTGGAACGAGTGGCTGGGGCTCCGCCAACAGAGTACGTGGGATGTATGTATAGAACCCGGCGCTGAACGGCATGTTGCGACAGACAGCTCGTTCGGAGTAGCCGATTCCTAAAGATTGGACCTGCCCGAGGAGGCTAACCGTAGAATCATCCTGCACCTCAACGTCAGCCCAGAGCCCGTTCTTATGCACGGTAGATTCGAAGTAGTTTGCGATGACCACACCAGCTGGAGGAGATGCTCCGAGCTTGAGCAAGTTATCTGTGAGTGGCCCGTATTTACAGGATCCGTCGAATTGATTGGACCAATCTTGCATCTTCAGCTGGATGTGTCGACGCGGCATCTCCTCTTCGGCTTCATCATTGGCAAAGCCAAGCTCGGTATTAAATACTTCCCGAATTAAATACCCCCGATCATCGAGAAGCTCCTGCGTTCCCGTCCTCCAGGGCGGCGTCGATCCTATGTGACGTGACCAGGTAACGCTTTGACCGGATGTTCCAGCTACGTCGTCGAGGCCCCAATCCTTCATGACGTCGATTTCTGGAAACGTACCGTTGTAGGTATACTCAGAGCCACCTTGATTCGTGAATATGCCGTGCCCGTAAAGTGCCACGAGAGGAACACGTAGATAATCGTCCGAAGCGGTAGGTAGGGGGTAGGCGGGTACCGCAAGCTTAAAGCTCCCTTCAGGGATGATTCCTGCTAGCGCACCCAGGTAGAAATAGCCCCTCTGCAAAGACTCAGCACCAGTAGCAGAAGAAGAAAACCCCGGACCAAAGGCCCTCTTGACCATCAAACCAAAACTGGAACAGTCGGGCTCGCAAGCAGGCCAAATGTCGGCTAGCACACGCGATTCGTCCGCGACTGTCCCTTTGTCCGTACCGAGAATGGCCCTACCAGTGTTCGTAAACACACCGAACTCTTTGTGACCAAGCCCCGAAGACTCGAACTTGAGAGAACGAATGGCAAACTGCAGCCCCTCAAACGACGCAAAAGGCTGACGAAGCACCTTCTGCATTCCCCCATGGTCGTAGTCGCGTTTGAAGCCTGAAAAATTCAACCCTGACGCTTTAACGATACCTTCACAGGCGAGGCGGGGATCGGGAAAAGTCATCGGTGTGGGTGACGACGAGCTCAGACCAAGTTGCGCTACGGTGATCTCATCGTTTGCCTTGGAGCAAAAGGGGTAATTCTCCGCGAATGATCCGTGGCCGTCCTCGCACATCGAATCCTTCATGGCAGCAACGTCGCCTTTGAAGGGGTCACGTCTCAAGAAGACCACATCATACTTATCAGGGTTGACGCACTGTGAGATCGAATCGAAACCTGGTTCAACCTTGGCGATGCCATCCTCCACATAGATTGACTCCTCGACAGGGAACACACCGCAGAGCCTAGAGAACTCTTCAGCTGCTTCCTCCTGGCGAACGGCATCGTCGATACCCTCAATTAGCAAGTCTCTTCCAAGTTCATCCGCCTTGAGTGCAGCTAGGTGCGCCTTTTCGAGATAGTACCTCCAACTATTTTCGGTCGAGGAATCGTCGTCGTTCGACAGATCATTCGCCAAAGGCACGAACTGATCTCGCCTCATTCCCTCAATACAATAGGCCTCCGGCAAACCGACTGTCGCCGAAGAAAAACACGCGCTTTCATCCTGCAAGACAGAGCGACCCGAGAAGATCGCTTCATGTAGTTCTTCGCGCAGGGGGCTGATCACATCAAACACAACATCATTCTCGAATGCGAATGAACTAATTGCCTCCAAATTCGCTGGCATCAGTGAACCAAGAACAACACCCGGCACCCCATCCTTGGAGGACAGGATAACGTGTACGCCGTTCCCGCCTTCTAGCAGGGCAAAATCGCTAACCTCTAGTTCGTAGACAAGGCCCTCCGCGCCACCGGTGACCTGGCGGCGCACATCTATCGGTAAGGTTTGACCTTCTGCAACAATCCCCTCACAACGAGAGCGATGACCTGTCAAACATTCGCTTGCGGCTGGTGTGACTACACTTAGACGAGCTGCAAACTCATCGGGACCGAGTCCAAAATTCGACGAGTCGACACCAAGCACACTGAAAACAATTTTCTCATAGCCGGACTCCGTTTTGGTCGATTCAGCGGCCACCAACGCTCGGCCTGCCCACTCAACAATCTCAGCCTTCATGAGCTCAGCTGATTGAGCTTCCTGGCCCAAGGCTGGCAGCTCGGCTGCCAACATAGAAATACGTCGAGCAACAGCTTGACCCCAGGGAAACACCCCCTGCATGGCAGCAACGGGGCCCATATCGGCGGTCAAATCCGCAACCGTATCTCGACCAAGGTAGCACTGAGCGTTCGGTCGGTGGGCAAGGACTTCCCGCATGCTGTTTCGATTGCCGATCTCGTCTACCGGCAGTCCTCCGTCCACCTGCTCTAACCCGAGAGCAGCAATCTTCGGCGAATATCCAGAGTCCTCCGAATCAAGCATTGTCACTCCGGCTTCGCCGTAGAGGCCAAGAAGAGCGTCCGAGCGCGCAACACCGAAGACAAAATCTTCTTCTCGAAGCTGCTTAACGACAGCGGATACTTCTTCCGGTTTGCCCAGAGCAATGTCTGAGTCTCCGCCATCCAACCTCAAGAGAACAGCTTCCACGATGGCATCTCGAAGAGCATCCGGTGCAAAATCAGGGGCGAGCTCCCCAACGAGCCCGAGACGTTCAACGAGGCGACTAGCGAGCGCCTGCCCCGAGCTACGTGGCGGGTGTAACCTCTCTAATGCCGCACGGTAGAGTCGAGTATTGGGCTGAAAGGTTGAAAAGAAATTGGGTGCGGTCCAGCCGCCTCCGCAACTGGGGCGGTCACGGAATGTTAACTCATCATAGTCCCACATCACTGGCTTGCCGGCGTCGAAAAGCTGTCCAATTTCCAGACGCGCATTTAACGTCTGGAGAGCATGCTGTACGGAACCGTAGTAGTGCGCGCCAAAGGCTCGTTTGTCATACGGTTCTATTATTTCAGCTATCTGACGGTGCCCCCAAAAGCGTTGAAGCCCTTTGGCAGGATCACCTAACTTCGCTCGCTTTGACTCAGCTGTGGCGAGGTCATCAGCCACCCCGCCGACGACGAGTTTCTTCATCAGTCGAGCGGAACTTCCAAGGATGTTCAGCTTACGCGCAATTCTCGACCTCCCGATCTCGACAAAGTTCCCGGTACCTGGCATTAGATTTGGCGGCCAGCCATCTTGGTCCCACATATTGTTCGGGTAGTCCGTCCCGCTAATGTTCCCTTTCGCCGCGTCAACGTAGACGTCACCGCAGGTCTCGTAGGTCCCGCCCGAGGGCCTTTCAAGCGGTTTTCGAGTTGGAGTGTACCACTCGGCGACAGCTAACTGCCCAAGCACATTGACCGCCATATCGCGAGCTATAAAGCGATCAGCCGTACGTTGTGGTGGAATGAGAAGTTTTGCGCTTTCAAGGTCAATCCAATTTGGCTCTTCAGAAGCGCCCTCATCGCCGAAGCCCGTATAATCAATCTCCCACTCCACAGGTCCAACAGATTCGGCGATCTCCGCCAGCTTGTCCGCAGTACAAAGAAGTATTTCCTGGGCCCGAACGATGCCATCGCAGCTGTCGACTCCGGTGGTCATTCCAAGACCGTGGAACATAAAGAACCCCGGTGCGTTTGCCTTGTTGAAGACATTATCACTGAACGGTGGATGGACATACATCTTGGGTCGTCCGAGGAGGTCTCCCGCGTTTTCTCCTTTTGCACACGCTCGGGCTGCCAAGGTGGTAAGTGTCCACCCGTTGGCCCATCCTCGCTCCACATCCAACAAGAGCGAATCTTCTTCTCCCTGTTCATCAACGTCAATGCGGACGTTCTGCCCCTTTTGAGAGAAGGACGATTTGTCGTCGCTTTGTCCAACTGGCGAATCAATGTCGTTTTTGTCGCCCAGCTCTTCTCCTTCCGCTGCGAGCTCCATGCCTGGCGCTGGAAATGACAACGGGTACTTGTCCCCGTTGGGGAGAACTACAAAGCTTTTGATCGAGTAGGCATCGTCCTTGAGAGTCGTTCGCTCCCGTGAAGACGTAGGCTCGTTCTTAAATACTTGACGTCCGCCGACGCCGTCGTGAACGCCACAAGCGGAGGCTAGGACGGACAAAAAAGCCGCGGAACCTAGGCCAAGCGCCCGAGATATGGAGCGTTTCATATTCACTTTATTTGACTGTTTCATGGTCGTTCTCATCCGTGTCTCGTGGTGACAGGCTAAATCTTTGGTTTTCATCTGAGCTCCGGCCCTTCGGTGCCCATGGTCCACACGTTGGTGAAGTCCCATCCGGCGCTGGTGAAGGTGGATTGATTGAAGAGCGCACTGCTCAAGATGCGTGTGACGCCCCCGGGACTGGTTCCTGACCCGGCGAGCGAAATGCCACTGTTATTTTGGGTAGCGAAACAAGCATTGGGACTCAGGCTGCCCTGATTCTGGCCAACGAACGCCCCAGCGCTCGAACCGGCGCTGGCAGTACCGGCGCCGTAGGCACGGGTGACCGAAACACCCGCGCTCGCGCCCAAGAGCGCTCCCGAATAGCTCCCCTGAGCCTGGGCGGTACCCAGAGCAAACGCATCGACAATCGTCACGTCAGCGGCGTCTCCTATGAGTCCACCTGCGTAGTCCTGCGTGACGGTTACGTTTCCGCGAGCACCACAACGTTCGAGTAGAGCACCACTTCCGGCGATGATCTCGGCAATCAGGCCCCCACCCAAACTCGTCGTACTGACGTCGCCGTGAGCGCTCGAATCACTCACCTGACTATTTCCGCTCAACGTCCCAATCAGACCACCTGCAATTGCGGAAGAGCTCACATCACCCTCCGCCTCTGATCCGATGACATCACTCGAATCAAGAACACCGATCAGGCCGCCAGCTGCCTCGCCTGAGCCCTGAATGGTCACCACACCGGACGCCCAGCAAGCGTTCACCAATGATACAGCGGATACTGAACCTATGAGACCCCCGGCTTCATCGAAGTCAGTCGTCACGTGGCCGTAGGCCTCACCCATGGATACGTCCCCGCCTACAAGTTCGCCCAACAGTCCACCCACTGGCCCACTCGCTTGAGTGACACCGACTGGTCCGTAGCTGATGACACCATCGAGATCGCCTGTGCAATACCCGACGGCACCGCCCACCTGGGCGCCCTGCTGAGCCGTCACAGTCGTATCGACTTCGCTGTCAATGACTTGCCCACCGTTGACGTAGCCCACTAGGCCGCCGACCCGCACCCCAGTAGCAGACACCGTGCTTTGATCGACCGTAATGCGCCGCACGACCCCATTTTCGAGTTCCCCAACCAGGGCCCCCACCTGCCCACCGCCACTCAAGGAGAAATCGGTCAGGATCAGGTCTTCGATCAGCCCGTCTCCCGACCCATCGATCACCCCGTCTCCCAGCACTCGTCCGAAGAGTCCGACCGTGGAACTGGACGTTTGCCTATTGAACCCACGTAGAACGTGACCTTGCCCATCAAACGTCCCCGTAAAAGGTGTCGCTACCGTGCCAATCTGATTCGTCAAAGTGGAGACGTCTAGGTCAGAGGAAAGCACAAAATAGGAGCCCCAAATGCTGGGAGTATTGACCACGTGCTGCAGCTGTGAGGACTTGCAGATAGGATAGGGGGCCGCAGCTGTCCCATCGGGCGTGGTGGGCATGTCGAGGCTGAAGGGTGGTTGATCCTGTTGAGGATGGGTCAAACACGCCGTCGGAGCGGCAAAGCGCAAGTTATCGACCAAGACCTGGGTCCCACTTTGATGGTCCCACAGGTTGCTCGATAGACGAATCTCACAGTCGGTGGCCGCAGTGCCGAGCGCGTCGTGCACCTCCTGCGGAACCAAGAAGCTCCCTTGCTCCCACACGCTGCTCGTGAGGTCCAGATAAGACACAGGCCCGACGTACTTCCCATATAGGCCTGCGCTCGGACAACTGAACATGAGGTCGAATTGACCGTTGACCGGCGTCCCCTGGTTTGCGCGCGGTGGCAATTTGATGTCCACAACCAGCGCCCCCTGTTCCGGCACATCGGCGGCGTTGAAGGTTCCGGTCACGTATTGCTGATAGCCACCGCCGACCGCCAGCGAGTATTGGCCTTGGGTCGCATCGCTGCTCTGCTCAATGTTGGGGCTAAATAGTGAACTGTCTTCAAAGCCGAAGATCTTGTCCGCCGTCGTGGCGGGTGATCCCCCGCTACCCGAACCCCCGCTCCCGGCATCGCCGCCACTGCCTGCGTCGCCACCGCTTCCGGCATCGCCGCCACTGCCTGCGTCGCCACCGCTGCCCGTGTCACCGCCACTGCCCGTGTCACCGCCACTGCCTGCGTCGCCACCGCTGCCCGTGTCACCGCCACTGCCTGCGTCGCCACCGCTTCCGGCATCGCCACCGCTGCCCGTGTCACCGCCACTGCCTGCGTCGCCACCGCTGCCTGCGTCGCCGCCAGCGCCACTTCCGGCACCACCAGATCCGCTCCCCCCACTCCCGTTGTCTTCTGGAGGAGCACAGTCACTACGGAACGTGGCATCGCCCGTAAAACGAAAGTTATCGATCAGGATGGCACCGGAACCCGACCCCGCCGCTTGGCAACTGCGATTCAAAGCCAAACGCCATTGGATGTCACTCGTGCCATCAAGAAACGCCGTTTGAACCCCGAGGGGAACATCCATGTCGAGAACTTCCCAGACTCCCGTCTCCGACCGCGACCAGCTCTTACTCCCCCCGGTAAGCTGATAGGTGGTTCCGTCGATCCAGACGGTCACTTCCAAGGCTCCGACCCAGTCCCAGACCTCACCTCCAGAGCCAATATCGGCACGTACATCCAGCTTTAGGTGGTCACCGATGACGTCATACTCCGAGCCATCGATGATAACGCTTGCGACGCTCTGATAGTCGCAGGCGGTATATTTTAGACTGAAGGATCCGTCGGTATGCTCGGTATCGCTCGACAGGCCCGGAGCAGGCAAAATCCCAACAGGCGTATACTGGGTATATCCCCAGTCTCTCAAATCTTCGACTGATCGAAGTCTTTGATCACTATCGCAAACAGGGCACTCGCTCCCGCAGCTACCGCCGCAATCGATCCTGACCTCGTCGTAATTCTTAACGAGATCGAAACAGTGATCAGGCATGCAGATGGCAGCACTGGAGTCTTGCCCATAGTAAAGCCCCCGATCCACGACGCACTTCGAGTCGTCGCATTCCTCGTCCGAGTCGCAAAGCCCGAATCCGCCAGGACATTTGCACGCGACGTCGCAAAAACCCGAGCTAAATGGCGCACTTCTATCGTCCGGGCACGTCGCCTCCACACAGACGTCCACGCTAGAATCAAGGAGAAATAGCCCTCCTGCGTCCTGTTCACAAACAAGACCCTCTTCGCACAGAGCCCCCGCCTGTCCACAATCGCCCTCGCCAATCCCACAGGCGGCTTCTAGACAATGAGTGGTGCTTCCGTTTTCGCAGGGTACGCAGTCAGCTCCGCCACAATCGGTGCGGTCTTCATCGTGGTTGAAAAGCTCGTCGTGACAATGACCGTAGTCGCACAAGTCAACCGCCTCGGGATAACCCTCAAGAGCGCCGCTATCTTTGATACAAGTTAACCCCGGCTTGCATTCGAAAGAGTCGTCACAATCGCCATCCCGATTTGAGCAGGGGCAAACCAAACTGCAGTAGTCGGCCGTGCCAGCGAAGGTAGAGCCACCAAGACACTCAAAGCATTGCCCGCAGTCACCACCACAATCTACAGCCGTTTCGGTGCCGTTCTCGACCCCGTCGTTACAGGTGGCTGGTTCACAGACCGCGACCTTGTGCCCTCGGCCATACCAGGGCCCACGATCAGAGTGGCAAACAAGTCCGCCTCCGCAATCGGTGTCCGAAGCGCAGGGCCCCTCCCCCAAACCGCAGCTCCCGTTCGAACAGTTGTCGTCGATGGCTGGGCCTCGCCGAAGGGGCGTTGGCGCCACTTGGAGAAGTAGATCAGGACGCGCCTGCTCCGAATCGTACTGGACGCCCCAATCTTCAAACGCCAAACCCAACGCCGGTGCGCGCAGTGAGCCCTCCCCCGGCACGTAACCCGAAGCTAAAACGGGACGCCGCTGGTCCCCCCCCTCGCGATCTGCATCACGCTGAAAGGGGATCTCAACGTTGCCCATGTCCAGCGTTCCCGCGTTGACATCAAAATCGATGCGCTTGAGCCAAATATCTTCCCCTCGCGCGGAGCCAAGTGCTCCTTCAGTACGGTACGAAAGATAGACGCGCCCCTCCTGAGTACTGACAAGGCTGGGCTCGCGCAGGCTCCGCGTGAGGTCGCTCCATTCAGCGTCAGGGTGCGTCGGAACAACTGGATATACTCCCTCGACCAAGGTGAACTCGAGGTCGACTACCGCAATCCAAATACCAAAGACATTGGCGACTCCGGTGCCCAATGGGTCGGTTCCCACCGAAAACGCGACAGCTACACGATCACCCGACAAGTGTGCAATCGAAGGCTTGTCGTCCGCATGGCCCGGCATGGGGCGCGCAAATTCCTCAACCGGAACAGCCGGAGCACCCCCTGGTCCGTCCGAGTCTTCGAACGTCAGAGCCCCCATCTCGCTCACGGCACCGTTCACCCAAGCGGGGCGAATCACTATAGATTGGCCCGTGCCATCGCCCTCCGGGGTGTAGATGATCAGGTCCTCAGGGCCGTCATCCTCACCTTGACGGTAGGTCAAAGCCCATTTTCGATCACGGGAAGCCGTCACGCTTTGAGGCAGGGCGGTGAGGGCGACTCCGCCGACGGCAGGTCCGACCGTCGAAATGTGTTGCTCGTCCCGCACTGGATCCGTGTCCGAACCCACAAGCACACGCGTCGCGATACGGGGACCGTCTGGGTCGCTCGTATCCACCCATCCACCGATGAGCCCACCGCGCGACCAGACCAGATCGGCCCCGCTTTGCGCGCCTTGGGTCGTTGAATTGGCGTAGACCGTCTCCGAAACCTCCCAAGCTTCGGAAGAATCAAAGACGTCGTTGCGCGAAAGGTAGCGCAGCGCAACGCCCAACTCGCTTCCGTCTCCGTTTAAGTCCGTGTAGGCGACCGCGATCTTGCCGCTCGGCAGTGCCGCTACGACCGGATCGCTCGCCAAAACAGGGCTATCGCCAAGCAGCTCGTCCGCCACCACGACCCTTTGGTCCAAGTCTCCTTGAGGACCGAGCGTTTGAACAACGACTTGCGGAACGATTCCGTCAACAGTGGTGCCCCCGTCGGTTGTGACCGACTCTGCCCAACCGTGCTCCACCCAAGCCAAGGCACCGCTCACCTCACCCAATGCCAAGGGATGGCGCCCCTGCCCCATTCGACGACTCTGTTGACGGCTATCTTGGTCAGGACCAACCACCAAGACGTCGCGGCTTTGACAGTTAGCAGAACAAAGCGAACGAGTATTCGTCAGCTCGATCGGACCGGCATCACATTCTTCAGTCGCGGGATCCCAGGCGCCGTCGCCGCAATAAAGCGAGCTCGTTCGAGGTGCATCCACCTCCAACGGAGTTCCTGCAAACGCCTCCAATCCGTTTTCAGATGCCGCGCTTATAGATGAACTGCCACTACCGGAAGATTCACTGCCAGTGGTTTGACTCCCACTCGCCTCCTCGGACCATTCCGGAAAGGCCAAGTCTGAAGGTGGTGGACTCTGCCAGTCCAAACTGACGCGTTTCCCCGCCATTTCGACCTGGGAACAGGCACCGCCACCTAACATGGAAGCGTAGAGAACCAGCACACTGCGGCGCAAAACAGGTAACTTGGACATAAGGAAAGGTCGACTCAACCGGTGCGTTGGCAGCCACTGGGACGATAACGAGACTCATAGGATCGGGCACGTGTCCGGTGCAAGTCTCTCCGGCGATTTTATTCCCAGCGATCAAAATGTTTTTTTGATCAACAACTTTTTTGTCGCTCTAACGAAATCACATTATTTCGTCCATTTCATCACCCACGACCTCTGCCCAACCGCGATCACGAACAAGGTGAATGGTCGCAATCTTGGCTCCAAGATCCGTTCGCAACGGTAGAGGAGCGCCCAGAAAAGTGTGAATATGAAGAACGCGAGGAAACCAGCTAACGAAAATATTGCCGAAATAATCCGGGCTAAAACTTCACTGGCAAGACGAATGGTCGACCATTGAACACACCGGTAACCAAAGCACCATCGTTGCTTCGACTGACACCGCCGAGTTCGACCGCAGAATCAACTAAGATCGGTCGAGCTGTGCTCCAAATCGAATCGATTTGGGGTTCACCCCCGGCATCAATATCAACCCCGTTACCGTAAATAGCGGTTGCCGAGGGCGCACCGGTGGCGTGACGTCTGTCATTCCAAACAACAAATGGAGCATGGCCAGAAAAGGCATCCAATTGAAATCCACCGAGACTCACCACTTCGGTCGAAAGCTGTGTCACATGCTGCGAGAGGGGCTCAAGTGTGGCGGCATCCAGCGCAGTGATCGCCGCATACGACAATTGACTGGCAACACCAAAGGCCATCCATGTCCGCTTCCCGTCGAATGCGAGTTCAAGGTCCTTGAAATTGCCTTCCTGCGCCACAACTTGATCACCGTCAGGCGCTCCCTTGCTTCCTCGCGTTTGAGCCCAGATCCCGTTTTTCGATTCGTCGATTGTGTCGGTCCAACCAAGCGTGAAGCTGCCCTTCCCTGCGCTGGCGACTCTCAGTTGCCCGACCGTGTCGGTTCCTATCGACCAGACATCCCAGCGGGCACGATCCGTCTCGCGCATCGTTCTGAAGAATCCGGTCAGCTCGACCCCATCCTTCCAGGCCACACCCCAGTGGTCCCCGGAATGCGCGACGCGCGGCTCTACCGATCCAGGAGGTCCGAAACCAACTGGCATATCAATCACTTGGCTCCCCTCTTCGTCGAGTTGACGAGTCCAAAGCCCCTCAGCGTCGACCCAAGCAACCAAAAATTCGCTTCCGCTGGTAGCCAAACAAAGATCGGTCTTCTTGTGATTATCAAACACTTCGATCTCGAGTTCGTCACCTACCGGGGTGCCATCACCGTCCACGATTTGACCGTAGATATCCTGGCCCGGCGCCTTTCTCGAGTCGCTCCACGCCACCAAGAAACGCTCATCGCCGTCGACCACAATCCGGGCGATCACAGGCGGTTCGAGGGGAACAGCGGCGTCTCCCCCAAGGTCCACGAGCTCGGGCGCCCCCACCAAGTCGCTACCGTCGCAATTCTCGTCGACCCCATTGAGCGGTATCTCAACCGCACCAGGGTGGATTTCGAGTCGGTCATCGTCGCAGTCGTCGCCATCTGGAGCAGCATCGTAGCCGTCGCCATCCGCGTCTCTCCCGCGAGTTGAGGCGCCACCGCTTCCGTCCGTTCTCGTATCACCACCTCCACTGCCATCGAAAGTTCCAGGACTGCCACCCTCCGCCACTACTCCTCCGCTTCCACACCCCAGCCCCTCGCATTCGTCAGGCACCGCCCCTCCGAATCCGCCTGCTCCCCCTTCGGCGTCCGAGCCGCTGCAGTCTTGGTCGATCCCGTCGCCCCAAATCTCGTCTGCGCCAGGGAAAACAGCTGGATCACGGTCGTCGCAGTCGAGTTCGGATGGCCAGCCATCTTCGTCGCGATCCTCCTGCCCGAAGTAGCTCGGGGGGTCCTCCTTTTTGCAGGCACCCTGAGTCAGGGAAGCACTGAGCACCACAAACGCCAAGCCTGCGCGACGCCAACGCGCAGAAGGTTCGGATGAAAATGCACCGGGACAAAAAAGCTGAATGATCATGAAGCCGCTCCTCAAGCTCGTTGCTGCGCACCGAAAATTGAGTCGTGCAACGTGAGCCCCGGCTAGCAATTCGCTCATCAACAAGCAAGACGCCCTGTGTTCAATCAAAAAACACTCAAGCGTTTTTCTGGAGTTCCTTGCGACAAACTGATCGACGCTCTAGCGTCACTAGAAATGTTTCGTCGCCGCTTCCGCACCCTGCCCGCCTTGATGACTCCTTTTGCCCTGCTGCAATTGAGTGTGCTTACTCTGGCGAGCTGTTCATCTGAAAAGGTGGATCGTTCGGAGGAAGACGACGACAAATCGAGCTCTGGCGAAAGCGATTCAGCAGGGGGCGCTGGAGGACAAGCGCCATCTTCAACGGACGGCCTCGCTTGTGAACTGGGAGACGATACGGACAAGTGCGAGGGTGACGTCAAGCAGAGCTGTTCGCCTTTTCTCCTTCCCGAAAACGAAGGCTGCAACCTGGACGAGGACTGCCCCGCTCGAACATTGTGTTTCGAATCGTCTCGATTTGATCACTATTCTGGAGAATGTTTTTCGCTGACGGCCCAATGCGTGGGCGAGCCGAGCGAGAAGGAGGGGCTGAATTTCGGCGAAAACTGCGATCCAAAGCAAGACGACTGCGCCGGCAAATGCGTCCAAGTGGACGAGCACACCTTCGAATGTGAGGAACATTGTAGAGTCGGGAGCCCGCAGGGCTGCGGCGTCTCAGATTTGGGCGAGGCAGGGCTGGCCTGCCCATTTTTTGCCTACGACTTGAGCGATTTCAACCAAGACCAGGGGCTGGGTGACACCGGGATTTGCGCACATCTCTGCAACTGCAACGACGATTGCCCTGGAGAACAAAGATGCCTAGCAGCTCCAGAGTCAGGATACGCTGGCGTGTGCGTGGGCGGACTCAGCAAAGAAGAAAGCATTGCCGACTGCGACTTGACCCAAGCTGGCGGCAGCTCCGGTGAGTAAACGATGAGGTCACGCTTCATCCTCGCTTCCATCGGCGTCGGCAGTGCGCTCGCCCACTGCTCGTGTGCAGAGCCATCCCCCGACCATCGACAGCAAAACCAGGCAGTTGCCGAAGGAGCCTCAAGCGAAGACGAAGCCGTATTTGCTCTCCTCGTGAGCGAGGGCAGCAATGAGGCGACCTGCAGTGCTTCTCTCATTTCGCCTCGACTCGCTGTAACCGCCGCTCATTGCGTCACCGGTCAATGGCAGGACGTTGATTGCGGAACAACGATGCTTGAAGCCCCGCTGGATCCCTCTGCCTTTCGACTGACGAACAGCGCCAACTTGCAAAGCGAACCAGTGGACGTCCACTTCGTGGGCGTGAGGCGCGTGGAACTCTATGTACCTGGGGGAACAATTTGCGGTGAGGATATCGCTCTCTTGGAACTAGGAGAGACTCTGGAGGACGTCCCCCCCCTCTTCCCCTCCCCACCCGCCGCTAGTGAGCACGAATACCGACTCGTCGGCTACGGCGCGGGCCATTTTGCCGGCACAGGCGAAGGCATTCGTCGCACTAGCGAATGGGTAGCCGTCGAGTGCGTCGGACATGATGATTGCTCTGATTGGGAACCTGAGGGAAAGGCTGGAGCCCCGATGACCACATCCGTCGAGCTGCTGGATGGAGAATGGTTGGGTCCTGCAGGGGCGTGCCCGGGGGATTCTGGTGGGCCAGCTCTCGATCGAGAGGGGGGGATCTTGGGGATAGTTTCGCGAGGTTACGAAGACTGCCGACTCTCTATTTTTTCTGCTCTTGATCGGGAGTGGTTGAGTCGTCGGGTAAGAGAAGACGCCCGCTTTGGGGGTTATCCGGTCCCCAGCTGGGCGCAGTTGCCAGACAGCACTCCGACATCGAAGGCATCAGGCGGCGCTTCGTCTACTGAAGCCGCGGACGCGACGGGAATAGATCCGGCTGACTACGAGTCGCCCTCGATGCCCGGCGGTCAAGGCGGGGACTCTCCCAGGGACAGCATCAACTCGAGCGACCACACTCATCCAAAGCAGCAAACATGCGCATGCCGCCTCGGGCCCCAACAGGCAGCGTCCTTTCCGAGGACATCAAGTCTAATATTGTTCTTGATCACCTTGTTTTCCGCCCGGCGGAAAAGGTCATCCCAAGCATGAAACTCGACACCAAACGTCCCCCCCTTTGTCTATTCGCAAGTGCTCTTGCCTCTCTCCTCCTCCTCGGGTGCGTCAAAAGCGCCGAAGACACCGAGCACAACCATTTCGACATCGACTGCCACAAGCGTCCCTGCGTCCTCAAACTGAAGACAAAAAGCGAGAACGAGCCAGCTCCAGAATACTCGCTACGCCTCGATGGGAGGTATCTTCTTGCCTGTGCACCCGAGCAGACCGACTTCAACTGTCGCCCCATCAGTTGCAAAAGCACCGATCCTTGCTCCACGCTCGGAGGCGCACCATTTGAGTGCGGCGACAATGGGCTGTGCCAAGCACCCAACAATCAGCTAACGTCGATGGATCGCTTGGCCGTTTGTCTGTCCGGGTCGGGAGCTTGGAGCGGAAGCCCCAAGCAGCGAGCGAGGCTCACTTTGATTCGCAGCTCCCCAGAGGCGACAACCTTACCTGCGGCTTGTCGCTAGTCGAGTGGTCGCCCCTCACCCGCCGAATCGTCGACTCTTGCGCCACTCACACAAATGGGCCATCGGTCGTCAGACGGCGCCGTGGCCGCTCAGAGCTCAGCCAGGTCAAGGGTCATGTACGCGAGTCGCAGCGGGTCTACGATCGCATTGTCCCCGAACGAGTTCGCGTCGCAGTTCCGCCGCTGCAGATCGCGGTCCGAAGTCACCTGCCCGTACACGAGCGGCGTGCCGAAACTTTCGCTGGAAACCAGCCGGGGATAGGTCGCATAAAACGAGTCATCATGGCAAACGGGATCTACAGATGAACAGTCGGCTACGCCCGCTGTCGAGCAGTCCTGTGCCACCCAGCGTGGCGTCGTCACTACAGGGACGAGCGACGGACCACGTTGCTCCGCCCGAACCTGACAAACGAAAAAAGCCCCGGAATTTTACTTCCGGGGCTTTTGGTTGCGCGGGCCAGATTTGAACTGACGACCTTCGGGTTATGAGCCCGACGAGCTACCAGACTGCTCCACCGCGCGTCAGGTGGGGCGAAACATAGTTGTGAGGCGCTGACTGTCAAGGACTCTTCGCCAACAATCTTCTTCCTTTATTTTTCAGCGGATACGCGCCTCCAAAACTAGGGTGAAAAGCCATGTCCTCGCCGCCAGGCGCCCTGGCTCCCCCTTTCAGATCGCAAAGGTTGATTAGCGCCGGTCCCAATGCCAGAGACCCGGAACGGTCGTCCCGACCGCGCCACTTCTATGTCCACGGCCATCTCCTGCAAACAACTCGTCAAAACCTACGGCGAAAAAATCGCCGTCGCCGGCATCGATCTTGAGGTACCCAGCGGCATCTGTTTCGGACTGCTTGGCCCCAACGGAGCAGGCAAGACGACGACAGTCGAAATGATCGAAGGTCTGCATCCCCCGACGAGCGGCAACATCGAGCTCTTCGGAATGAAATACGGTACCCGCGACGAGCAGGCCATCCGCGAGCGCATCGGCGTACAACTCCAAGAAACGCAGCTCGCCGACAAGCTGACCGTAACCGAAGTGATCCGATTGTTTCGTTCCTTCTATCGTAAAGGACACACCGTAGACGATCTGATCAAGATGGTTCGGCTCGAGGAAGAACGCGACCAACGCTTTCACACTCTCTCCGGCGGACAAAAGCAGCGAGTCGCCCTCGCCACGGCCCTGGCAGGCAATCCGGATCTGCTCTTTCTCGACGAACCGACGACCGGCCTCGATCCGCGCGCACGCCAGGTACTGTGGAAGGTGGTTGAGCAGTTTCGAGACGGAGGCGGCACCGTGGTGCTGACGACGCATTACATGGATGAAGCCGCCATCCTGTGCGACGAAATCGCGGTGATGGATGCCGGAAAAATCATCGCTCGAGGGACACCGAGCGAGTTGATTGATTCTCTTGGAGAAGTTCAGTTCGTGGAGTTCGAACTCGCCGAATCACCACAAACCTTCCAACCCGACCAGCTCCTTTCTAATCAACATATCCAGAAGGTCGAAAGCAGACGGGGGCGCCTGCGCTTGACCATCTCGCGCGACCTTTCAGCCCTATCGGCCGTACTCGAAGCGGTCGACAGCTTCGGACTCGTTCCTCGTGGGCTCTCCACTCACCAAGCAACCCTGGATGACGTCTTCCTCTCACTCACAGGAAAGGGGCTCACCGATGAGTGAACATCACCCACTGCTCGAACTCATCAAAGCCCGCCTCCGCGAGTTCTACCGAGAGCCCGCGATTGTTTTTTGGGTCTTTGTGTTTCCGCTCCTGATGGCCATGGGCCTCGGAGCTGCCTTCCGCTCGAAACCACCCCCGACTCCAGAAGTCGCGGTCGTCCTCCAAGGCCCCAAGACCGAAAAGACAGAGTTTCTAGAAAAGGCGCTCTTGCGTTCGACGCGCCTGCACGCCCGTTCGCTTTCCAAACAAGACGCAAGTCAGGCTCTGGCGCGTTCACGGGTGGACGTTGTGATCACTCTATCTGGCGACGAAGCCGACTTCCGCTTCGATCCCAAAAAGGAAACCGCACCCCAATCCAAGATGGTGGCCAACCAGGTGCTGCAAGAAGCGGCCGGACGCACCGATCCTGTCGCGACTTCTGACACCCAGGTCACCGAACCCGGCTCGCGCTACATCGACTTCCTCATCCCGGGACTCATCGGGATGAACCTCATGGGCAGCAGCATGTGGGGGGTCGGCTACAACCTTGTGGTGGCTCGCAAGCGCAAGTTGCTACGTCGTTATGCGGTCACGCCGATGCGCCGGCCACATTTTTTGCTTTCCTACTTCTTGAGCCGCTCACTCTTCCTTTCTCTTGAGCTGACCCTACTCGTGACCTTCGGGGTAGTGGTTTTTGACACGACAATCACCGGCAGCCTGATCGCTTTCATCTGCGCCGCCATCTTGGGTGCCGCAGCTTTCGCCGGCATCAGCTTGATCATAGGCGGTCGTCTGGACAATACCGAGACGGCCAATGGCTGGATGAACTTCGTCCAGCTGCCCATGTACGTCCTGTCCGGAGCGTTTTTCCCGTACGAGCACTTTCCCGAGTGGATGCACCCCGCCATCAAGCTTTTGCCCCTCACAGCCCTGAACGACGCACTGCGTGCCGTCTATAATGAAGGGGCGCACCTGGGCATCATCGCGCCTCAACTCCTTATTCTGAGTCTTTGGGGAGGGATCGGTTTCACTGTGGCAGTCCGATCCTTCAAGTGGCAATGAAGTGAATAAGAGGGGCGCCTGCTGAGGCCCCGCTCACGGACGGATCAGGTTGGGCAGCGCCCCGAGTGGTAAGTGAGGCTCAATACCCTAACTTTTTCAAGCTTGAGCAGCCACGGTCGTTCATTCGATTGGAATGTCATGGCTCGATAGCGCAATTTCATCTACCCCAATGGGGCAGCCCGACCTGCTCGTCGTATCAAAGACAACTCCGACACGTCCGGCCCACACCAGATGGTTGAACGGGGCCATGCTGATTGCGGTAGTTGGAGGGCTACTTCTTGCGGTGGCCAGCCTGATGGCAGGTCACTGGTACACGCTCCCGAAGCCCAAGCACGAAGACCCACAGCTGCGTGCCGCGCTCTGGGAAATGAGGAGCCAAGACGAGCAAGATGAATGGGTCGCCTATCACATTCTCTACTCGGATTGTGGTTGCTCACGTCGCGTCCTTGAGCATCTCTTTTCGCTAAGCGAAGACGAAGTTGAAACGAGCGAAAAACTTATCCTAGTGGGCGCCCATCCCGAGTACGAAAGAAGGGCGCAAGCCGCTCAGCTCTCGACCTTGGTGCTTTCCCCCCGCGAGCTCAAGACTCGCCTCGGCATCGAGTCGGCTCCGCTCTTCATCGTCGGCGACCCGCAGGGAAAGCTTCGCTACGTCGGAGGTTATACCGAGCGCAAACGCGGGTTAGCCATTTTGGACCGAGAAATTCTCTCCCGCGCGCGCACGGAGCAGCCCCAAAGCGAGCTACCCCTCTTCGGATGCGCCGTGAGTAAACGCCTCCAGGACCTCGTGGACCCCTTGGGTCTCAAGTATCCCAGCCCCTAAGGATCGAATCATGAAAGACGCCCTCGCCGCCCTGATCTTGCCCCCAGAAGTCAGCGACTTCGAAAGGAAGTATCTTGCTCGCCTGAATCGAATCGCTATGTGGTTCTTCGCGCTCCACATCCCTGTCTTCACGGCGCTGGCTTACTTCAACGACACGGGCCCCATCCTCGCACTCGCCCTGACCAGTCTCGCCTGCACCGTGCCGCTCCTGGCCATGAGGCAGTTCGACAACCCGCGCCACGTCGCTCTGACCCATGGATTTACCTCCATGATCGTCGGGGGGCTTCTCGTTCATTTCGGACAGGGCCCGGTGCAAATCGAGATGCACTTCTACTTCTTCGCATCACTTGCGATGCTCGCCGTCTTCGGAAACCCGCTGGTGATTCTCATCGCAGCCGGAACGGTAGCGGCGCACCATGGGTTACTCTGGTGGTATCTGCCTGCAAGTGTATTCAACTACGACGCGCCATTTTGGGTCGTCGCTGTCCACGCCGGATTCGTCGTACTCGAATCCGTAGCCACTTGTTTCATCGCCCGCAGCTTCTTTGACAACGTCATCGGGCTCGAGAGGATAGTTCAAGAACGCACCCAAGCTCTGAACCTGCGCAATCAAGAGATGCGCTTGGTCATGGACCATGTGGACCAGGGTCTCATCACGGTCGACCGAGACGGCATCGTTTCTCAAGAGCGCTCGGCCATATTTGACGATTTTCTCGGTGCACCCCAGCCGGGAATTACCTTCGAACAGCTTCTGCAAGAAGCGTCCCCCAAAGCCGCCGCTCACTTCGCGCTCAGCTTCGATCAGGTCGTAGACGGACTGCTCCCCCTCGAGGTGACGCTGGATCAGCTTCCGACCCGTTTCGAAACGACAGGTCGTTACTTCGAGCTCGCCTACACGCCCATCACGAAGGGTGGCGAATTCGACAAGCTCCTGGTCGTCATTACCGACAAGACAAGCGAAATCGAACGTCAACGTTACGAAGAAGAATCCAGAGAAATCATGGGCATTTTCGAGCGCGTCATGAAGGACAAGGGTGGCTTCTTGGAGTTCTTCGAGGAAGCTTCAGAGCAAGTTGAAAACCTCGTCGACGACAGCCTCAGCGACCTGGCGGTGCTCAAGCGGGTGCTCCACACCCTCAAAGGCAACTCGATGTTATTCGGCATCAACACCGTGGCTCAGCTCTGCCACAGTATGGAAGACCGTATCGCCGAAGAGTCCACGCGACCAAGCGAGGAAGCGCGACACGAACTTTCGATTCGTTGGGAGCACCTGCGCAAGAACCTCGAGACCTTGCTCGGCGAACGCAAAGATCGAAAGATCGAAATCGATGACCGAGAATACGAAGAAACACTCCGGCAGATACTCTCGAACGGAGTAAAACGGGAGGAAATCGCACAACGGGTAGCCAACTGGAAACTCGAGCACACGTCCATTCGTCTAGAGCGCGTCGCCGAACAAGCCAAAGGGATCGCCCGTCGACTCAACAAGTCCGACCTTCAGGTCGAAGTCGAGGGGTCGGACCTTCTTCTCGAGCCCGAACACTGGGCCAGCTTTTGGTCGTCTTTCACTCACGTGATCCGGAACGCCATCGACCACGGCATCGAACCGGCATCCGAACGAGAACAGCAAGGGAAGGAGCGCTCCGGTCGTCTCCAGCTAGAAACCCGCAAGGAGGGCGCCGAATTCGTGATCAGCATCAACGACAACGGACGCGGCATCGACTGGCAACGCGTGGCCGAAAGAGCGCGTTCCATGGGGTTGCCCGCCAACCAACAAAGCGACCTCGAAGCCGCCTTGTTCGCCGAAGGTGTGTCGACCAAAGACGAGGTGACCGAATACTCGGGTCGAGGGGTCGGCATGGCGGCAGTTCGCAAGGAGTGCGAGAATCGGTCGGGCCAAATTCGGATCAAAAGCGACCTCGGCAAAGGCACGACCGTGGAGTTCCGTTTTCCTGATCAGCAGATGGCGCGGAATCCGATTGGGGGCTTCAGGGTCGCCTAGGGGCCAAGCCCCAGGCCCGGGCACTCACGGACAGTCCACCGTTTTTGGTGCGAAGCTGGGCGGACCATTCTTGGGGCAGCAGGTCTCGAGCAGCGCCCCCGACCAGGAGCAGTCCCGTGTCCAAATCCGGTCGTTGTCTAAGGAGCTGCAACAAGCTCTCCACCCAAGAACAATCCGAAAGCCGCTTGCCATAGGGAGGGTTCGTCACAACAAGTGCCCCCTTTGGTATGTGCTCTGACGCTGCACCGACCGCGCCGTGAAGCCAGCGTGGTCCCTTCAGGCCGGCAACCTGTGCATTGTGTTTGGCTGCGGCGAGGGCGCGAGCATCCTGGTCGGAACCCCAGATCGTGTCGAAGCCAGCGAAGCTCTGAGCCAGGACCTCTGCACGCTTTTTTGCAGCCCGAGTCGCGGCATCAATCAACTCTACATCAGAGCCTCTCCACCGAGCGAGACTCAGGCCGCGAGCGTCGCGAGCGAGCCGTCCGTCCTTGAGATGCGCTACCTCCAACGCAATGGTCCCAGCTCCGCAAAAAGGATCCCAAAGCGCCCGGGGTCGCTCTCCCCTTTCGAGACAAAGGGCTTGATAGACCAGAGCGAAAGCCAATGTTTCTCGCAGGGAAGCTCTCTCGACGTGAGGACGATATCCCCTGCGATGCATATGGGCACCGCCGGCATCGAGGGAAACTTGAACTTCGTCCTGCTCCAAACGCACATGAACTTGCTGGAACGGCTCAGCAGAGACTCCGTCCGTGCAACCCACGTGATTGACCAACACCTCGAGAGTTCTCTCCGTGACCGCACCCGAGTGCCAAAGTTGAGAATGGTGGGAGACGACCCGCACACGCACCGGGCAGCCCGCGGGTAAGTAGGCGCGGAAAGGCAACTTCTTGAGCTGAGCCTTGTACGTGTCGAAATCGCGCGCCTTAAAAGTCTTGAGGCGCACGCGAACACTTTCGGCAGAACGACAGAGCAAACAGAGTTGCGCCAACTCAAGAGCATCAACTCGTAGCTCAACGCCTCCAACTACGCTTTTGCTCTTCCATCCGAGGTCAAGGAGCTCTCGACGCACGACACTTTCCAAGCCAAGCGCACACTGAACAAAAGTTTCGTACTTGGTCTGATTCATGGTGGCCGCACTGTTCACTCTTGGCCCGTTGTTCCACATCTCTCGACCCATTGACTAGGGGCCTTCTTTCGATGCGGCCGAATGTGGCTGCTACCGGCAGTGTATCGACAATCTCCCCAATCGGCGCAATCTATCCCTTAAGCATCGTGTCAGCCGCTTTTGATCAAGCCAACCGCCCTCGCATGATCGGGGACTACCGATTGGACGAACGGATCGGATCGGGAGCCATGGGCACGGTGTTCCGAGCATTCGATCTCAAGTTGGGACGCGATGTCGCCCTCAAGGTCGTATCGGCCGAAGACGAGGCGAGTGAACTCTTCCTGCGTTTCGTTCAGGAGGGCGCAGCCGCGGCGCGCATTCGCCATCCCAATGTCGTGCAGGTCTACAATGCAGGCTCGGAAGGCGGATATGCCTACCTAGCCATGCAATTACTCGATGGCGAGACGCTCGCCGATCTCCTCCAAAGACGGGGGCGGCTTCCTTTGACCGCAGCGGTCGATTTCATGCTGCCGATTTGTTCCGCACTGATGGCAGCACATGAGGCAAAGGTTCTCCACCGCGATCTCAAACCGGCCAATATTTTTCTCGCGGATCTTGCCCGCGGTACCCCCGAACCCTACCTGCTCGACTTCGGGATCTCCAAGCTCGAAGGGCCCGTCGACGCAGCCTTGACCCAAAACCCACGCTTCCTCGGGACGCCCTTCTACATTGCTCCCGAGCAGGCGGATGGCGCCAGCAGCACCTGGAAAAGCGACCAATACTCACTCGCTCTCTGTCTTTACGAAAGCCTCCTCGGAGTTCGGCCTTTTGAGCAGCACAAGTCTTCCTTGGTCAACCTGCTTCGGCATGTAGCCGAAGGAAAAATCCAAAACCCACGTGATCTGGACGTCAGCATTCCCGTGGGATTGAGCGACACCCTCGTGCGAGCCCTGAGCACAACTCCCGATGATCGCTTCGAATCGATGGGACAGTTCGGCGCAGCCCTGCTCCCTTTCGCCTCCCCGAGGCAACGGCAAACCTGGCAGGCCGCCTTCCTGACTGCAAACGATGCAACCATGGCGTCGGTCAATGCGCCCGTGCACGATCGAGAAGAACAACTCTCCCAACGTTCGGCCGAGGTCACGATCGGACGCACAAGGCCGCCGCACCCCAGCGCCCCCCCCGATACAGACGCAAAAACCCAGAGCTTTGATCCAACACGCAGCGCCCTGAGCCGTCGAAGCCCCCCCTTGGCCCCCGACCGCCTTAACCCCATCTCGACGGTGTCAAGTGAGAGTTCAGCCGAACCATCGAGCTCACCGGGCTCATCGAGGCGCTTCAACTCGGTTGGAGTGCCCAAGCAGACACCCCGTCCCGAACCCCGGCGCACCCCTCTGACGATCGCCTTCGTGCTTTTGGCGGGCATCATCACTCTCACCATGAGCTACTCGCTCATACGTGACGAGTTTGGCGCACCGCAACAGGCCACCTATACAGCGGAAGTGACGGTGACCCCGCGCGATGCCGAGATCACGCTCGACGGCACCACGCTTTCTCGGGGTTCACTTTCTTTGGTACTCCCTCGGGACGGAGAACGGCACGAGCTTCTGATCACCCACCCCGATTTCGAACCCTCCAAGATCTTGTTCCAGGACAGACCGCCGGCGCGTTTGATTGCTCTCAGGCCCACCGAACGACAAGAGGACATCCCGCATAATACGTCCTCCTCAGCGGCACCCGAACTCGAAGGAGCGAGACAGGCCACCAACTCCCAAGCTGGGCCCCCCGCAGAGAAGCCCCCCAAAAAGCCCCTGCACACGGCGACCTCGCCCGTGAAAATTACGACTCAGTCCAGCCGGATTGAAACTCTGGCCTCGAAGGGAAGTCCCCAACCAGCAAAAAACGCGGTGGACAGCCCTGCGCCCGAAAGTTCCCTCGCCCCCCCACAGCAGGAGAAAGCAAACGTAAGCGCCACCTCGAGTGAACCCGAGGGGCAAGAGCCCCGCCAAAATCCCGAGAGCTCACCGGCTCCTCGTATCCAAACAGGAAACCTGGACCCATGGGCGGACTGAGGGTTGCTCTCCTGGGCGCCGTCCTCCTCTGTTCTTCAAGTGCTCTGGCACAAGAAACACCAGTGGCGCGCGATGGAGCGCCGGAGGGGGACCAAAGCGGGACACTCGAAACGAAAGACGATAGCGGCGCGTTGGAAGCAAAAGACGAAGCCCCGCTGACTCAGAAGAAGCTCTCGACTGCTCCAAGCGCAGGGTCAGAAGAGATCACCCAAGCCACGGCCTCCGCAGAAGAGCAAGCCCGCGCCGCCTTCAAGGCTGGAGACAGCAAGTACCTCGAGGGGGACTACCAAGGCGCTGCAGATGCATTCCAGGAAGCGTACCTTCTTTCAGGAAAAATCGAGATGCTCTTCAATCTCGCCAACGCCTACGAACGGCTTGGCAAGTACCTCGAGGCTAGTTTCGCCTTGCAGAGTTATCTCCCCCACGCCCCCCTGGCCACTCAACCCAAGCTCCAGCGCCGTATGGTGCGTCTGAAGCAAAGAGCCGAAGAAGCCGCCCAGCAAAAAGCCGAACTCCTCGGCTCTCCAACAACGGCAGGGGCTCCCGTTCCGCCGGTCCAAGAGCAGCCCATTCCTTTGGTCCGCGTGGCGGGCGTCGGACTTGTCACCTTAGGCGTGGCCGGCATCATCGCTGGAACGGCGTTCGGCATCTCTGCGCTCAAGACGCGCAACCAACTCAAGGAACAATGCCAAGATGGTCGCCGCCTCTGCCCGCCCGAAAGTGAAACCCTAATCCGACGGGATCGAGCACATTCATTGGTCGCCGATGTTGCCCTCATTGGTGGCGCCGCTCTGTCTGCGGCGGGCATCTACCTCCTCTTAAAAAAGACAGAAACAACCGAACTCGCCGTTACAACTCGTGGACTGGGCGCCACCTTCGGGGGACGTTTTTGAAGGCGCAACGCACTGACTTTCGGCTGAGCAGCAGCCTCGCTCTGATGCTCTGGGCGGCAGGAGGTTGCTCCTTCTCGCGCACCAACCCCAGTTGCGAGACCACCGACGAATGCCGAAAGCACTTCGGGCCAGGCTATGTCTGCGCCGAAGAAGGCCTATGTGAGATCGCCCCGATCGAACCCAGCTGCCTCAACCACTATCCCAGCGATCTTCTGCTCGCCCCTGAGAACTACCGCGACCACATCATCTTGGGCAGCCTGATGCGTTCCACCGGAAAGGAAGGAGCGCGACAGGACAGCGCCTTTCTAGCGGTCGATGCCTTCAACCGCTTCGCTGAGCGCAACGAAACCAAGTACCCCGAACTCGCCCGTTTACGCTTCGGTCTGGTCCAATGCGATCACCAAGGTTCTGTATCAGAAGCGGCTCGCCTCGCCGAATACCTCGTCGATACTCTGCGCACTCCCGCCATCTTCGGCCCTTCTTCCTCCTCAGCCATCATCAAAGCCTTCGAAGAAGTGAACATTGATGAAAGCGGAAGTGAGCTCAGGCGAGCCTTGTTCATCTCCCCCAGTGCGACTTCCGCAGCCCTCACCGAAGAAGAAAAGCTGAGGCCAGGGCTACTCTGGCGCACCGCACCCACCGATGACGGACAGGGTTTGCTGATGGGCAAGTTTGCCCAGGATTACGGCTCACCCATCGTGGTCTTCCACGAAGAGACCGCCTACGGCCAAGGGCTTTTTTCCGCCCTCAAGGACAAGGCAGGAAGCTTGTGCAAGGACTGCGCTTTCTCCTTCGACGGCTCATCTTCGGATGTCAACTCTCTCGCCAGCGCGTTGGGAAGCTACGCTGCACGCGATCGCCTCGATGAATCTTCCCTCGTCTTCTTCATTGGCGCTCAAGAAGCCCATCTCAGCGAAATGGTCGAACGCATGGACGACCCCGAGTTTGCCGGAAAAACCATCTTCTTCTCGGATGCCGCTGCGAGTTCCGATACGGTCAAGCTCGTTGCAAACGAAAATAGAAGTCGCGTGATCGGCACCCGAGCCAAAGCCAAATACGATGGCGAAAGCTACGGGGTATTTTCGAGTATTTATGAGGCTCGTTACGACGAATCTCCGCTCAATCACTCCTTTACGACCAACGCCTACGACGCGACTTGGATGCTGCTCCTTGGGGCGCTGTATGCACAAACGCGTGGCAAAGAAATCTCGCCCGTCACCATCGCCGAAGGAATGACCAAACTTAGTGATCGCGACTGGAAGAACCGCAGCGAAAGAGACTGCCTGGGAGACTACAAAGACGGAGACTGTCTTCCTATCAGTCTCGATGCCGAAAACATCCCAGCCATGCTTTCCGCCTTCAAACGCTTCGCACGCTTGGACGTGACGGGGGCATCAGGAACCCTCGACTACGACGAGGACACCGAAGAACTCCGAAGTAGCGAAGATTCTTTCGAACTGTGGCATATCGACCCTCCCACCACCGAGGGAGGCTCCGTAACGATCCGGGCGGGAGCACCTGATTCTGGAACCGACGAGTAACCAGCTACATCCCGGAGGGCCGAGCTAGAGCCTCGTCCCCACGCTCAGTTCATGCTTGGATAGGCCCATGCCGGAGTTCAAGTTTCAGTCCATTCTCCCCCTTGGTGAAGATTCTACGCCTTACCGCAAACTCACAGGTGACTACGTCTCTACTTTCGAGGTCGGCGGACACAGTTTCGTCAAAGTGGAGCCCGAAGGCCTCGCTCTTTTAGCCCGTGAGGCAATGACCGACATCGCCCATCTGTTGCGCCCCGGTCACTTGCAGCAGCTACGGAACATCCTCGACGATCCCGAGGCATCGGACAACGATCGATTTGTCGCCCTCGATCTATTGAAGAACGCAAGTATCGCCTCAGGCCGTATCCTGCCCATGTGCCAAGACACCGGCACGGCCATCGTCATGGGCAAGAAGGGCGACCGCGTCTTCACGGGCATAAACGACGAAGAAGCCCTATCGCGCGGAATTTTCGACACGTACCAAACTTCTAACTTGCGGTATTCGCAAATGGCACCTCTTTCTATGTATGAAGAGGTCAATACCAAAAACAACCTTCCCGCCCAGATCGAGCTCTACGCCACCGAGGGTGATTCTTACAAGTTCCTCTTCATGGCCAAAGGCGGCGGCAGCGCCAACAAGACTTACCTCTTTCAAGAAACCAAAGCTCTCCTCAACCCCGAGCGACTCTTGTCCTTCATCGAAGAAAAGATGAAAGGGCTGGGGACGGCCGCCTGCCCCCCTTATCACCTAGCCGTTGTGATCGGGGGCACAAGCGCCGAATACAACCTCAAGACAGCCAAGCTAGCCTCGGCCCGTTATCTCGACACTCTGCCGGCTGCAGGAAGTCCCACGGGGCACGGCTTCCGTGATCACGAGCTCGAGAAACTAATCCACGAGATCTCTCGACGCACAGGTATCGGCGCACAGTTCGGTGGCAAGTACTTTTGCCACGATGTGCGGGTCATTCGCCTCCCCCGACACGGTGCCTCCAATCCAGTCGGCATCGCAGTTTCGTGTTCAGCCGATCGCCAAGCAACAGCAAAGATCACTCGAGACGGCATCTTCGTCGAGCAACTCGAAACCGATCCCGCGCGCTTCTTGCCCGAGGCGACCAACGAAACTCTGGGAGGCGAAGTCGTCCAGATCGATCTCAATCGCCCAATGAGCGAGATCCGGTCCGAGCTTTCCAAGTACCCCATCAAGACCCGGTTGAATTTAAGTGGAACCTTGGTCGTCGCGCGGGACATCGCCCACGCCAAGATCAAGGGGCTATTGGCCGAAGGGCGACCGATGCCCGAGTACTTGCGCAACCATCCTGTCTATTACGCAGGTCCAGCAAAGACACCTTCCGGTATGGCCTCGGGGTCATTCGGGCCGACGACCGCAGGGCGCATGGACGCCTATGTGGACGAGTTCCAAGCAGCCGGCGGCAGTCTTGTCATGCTCGCCAAAGGCAATCGCAGTGCTCAAGTAACCGCAGCTTGCAAAAAGCATGGAGGGTTCTATCTCGGTTCGATCGGCGGCCCCGCCGCACGCCTAGCCCAAGACTGCATCAAAAAGGTCGAAGTGTTAGAGTTCGAAGAACTCGGGATGGAAGCCGTCTGGAAGATCCAGGTCGAAAACTTCCCCGCCTTCATCATCGTCGACGACAAAGGGAACGACTTCTTTCAAAACCTCGAGCCGGGCCATCTGCCCCTGTCGAAGTAGTCCGCGCTCGGTAAAACGTTGATGACCCTGGGCCGTCCCCTCCCCAGTCCTCGACTGGGGGGCCGCCCTTCTCTCCCAGACCGCAGATTGTGCACCGGACGGCGGACCTGCGCTCTTCAAGAGTAGAGAATCATTGTTCTTCGTTAAGACTTTGTTTCCGATTCGCACGCTCAAGGCTCGAAAAAATTCGAGGTTTTTTTCGATCTCCTTGCGACTGGGGTCAGGGGGAAACGTGATAGAAACATTCGGCCGCTATCTGTCTTCTCGCACCAAGAAGCACGGCATTCTGCCGACAACTTGGGAGTCAAAGACTTCGGCAAAAGCAACGCCTGGACGGGATAGGCCACGGGCTCACTCTTGCCAGAGATAAGGGAAAACTAAGGAGAAAAGATGACCACCGCAGCTGATGTTCTCAAGATGATCAAGGATGAGGCCGTCGAGTTCGTCGACGTTCGCTTCACCGACACCAAGGGCAAAGAACAGCACGTCACCTGCCCCGCCGCAGAGATCGACGAGAAGTTCTTCAAAGAAGGCAAGATGTTCGACGGGTCCTCGATTGCTGGTTGGAAGACCATCAACGAGTCTGACATGATCCTCATGCCCGATCCTGCCAGCGCAGTCGTCGACCCTTTCGCCAAGTACAAGCAGCTCAACATCAGCTCGGATGTTGTCGAGCCCTCCGATATGAGTGGCTACGAGAAGTGCCCCCGCAGCATCGGCAAGCGCGCTCTTGAGTACCTCAAGGAGAGCGGCATCGGTGACATGGCCTACTTCGGCCCCGAAAACGAGTTCTTCGTCTTCGACAGCGTTCAGTACAACGTTGGCATGGGCGGCCAGATGTTCAAGATCAACAGCGGCGAAGCTTGCTGGTCTACCGATGCAGAGGGCTTCCTCGGTCACGCTCCCGGCGTCAAGGGTGGGTACTTCCCTGTTCCTCCCGTCGACAGCCTCAACGACCTGCGCGCCGAGATGTGCAAAGTCATCGCGCAGATGGGCATGGTTCCCGAAGTTCATCACCACGAAGTTGCTACTGCTGGTCAGTGCGAAATCGGCGTGGGCGTGGGTGAGCTCGTGCGCAAGGCCGACGAAGTTCAGATGCTCAAGTACATCGTGCACAACGTTGCAGCGAAGTACGGCAAGACGGCAACCTTCATGCCCAAGCCCATCGTCGGCGACAACGGCAACGGCATGCACGTCCACCAGTCGATCTTCAAGGACGGTAAGAACCTCTTCGCTGGTGACGGCGTCGGCGGTCTGAGCCAGCTGGCCATGTGGTACATCGGCGGTGTCATCAAGCACGCCATGGCCATCAACGCCTTCGCCAACGCATCGACGAACAGCTACAAGCGTTTGGTGCCCGGATTCGAGGCGCCCACGATCCTCACCTACTCGGCACGCAACCGCTCTGCTTCGATCCGCATCCCCTTCGTTCAGGGCGACAAGGGCAAGCGCATCGAGATTCGTTTCCCCGACAGCACGGCCAACCCCTACCTCGCCTTCACCGCAATGATGATGGCTGGTCTCGACGGCATCAAGAACAAGATCGATCCCGGCAAGCCCGGCGACGAAGACCTGTTCGAGCTGGAGCTCGAGGGCAAGAACACCTACCCCCGCGTTGCTTACTCGCTGGAGCAAGCTCTCGAAGCTCTCGACGGCGACCGCGAGTTCCTCAAGGCAGGCGGCGTAATGAGCGACGAGATGATCAGCTCTTACATCTCTCTCAAGGGCGAAGAGGTCACGGCGATGCGTGCGACCACGACCCCTCTCGAGTTCGAACAGTACTACAGCGTCTGATCGAACAGCGGCACCTGGTTCATCGGGTGCCCAGCAAACAAGGAGCGGTACCCTTTCGCTCCATAAAACGCCTCAGGAACATCTTGGGGCGTTTTTTTGTTTTGTAGGCGGCGTCGGACCTCGCATTTTTGGCCCCCTTCGAACCGCCCGCGGTACCAACAAACGAGGGGCGTGAAGCGTCTTTCCTCAAAGCGCCACGAGCTATGGACCACTCAGGAGCATGTAAGCAGAGGTCGTAGGTTTTGCCGAACATGTGCTCGCTCTTATTACCCCAGTCCCACCTGTAATCAGCTCAGCCGAGGCGTAGTCCGCTATCGTTCTTAATTGGCGCACCAGGTCTCTTTTTTTAATAACTGCCGTTCCTTTCTTCCACGCAAGCCGTTCTAATTTGACTATGCCGACCGCCTCCCGAACTTCACTGTTCTTGATCCCCATCCTTGCCGCCGCCTTTCCTTTCGCCTGCACGGACTCGCCCTCCACGGGCGGCCCCGGTCACGGCGGAGCTGGAGGCGAAAGCGCGACTGGTGAAGACAGCGGCATCTCGATCAGCACGGACGGCGATAGTGGTACCGGCACCAGCTCGTCCGGCGGCGGCACAACTGGCTCGGGAACGACCGGGACAGGAGACGAGTCGTGTGGTGACGGTATCATCGAACCCCCAGAAACCTGCGACGACGGGAACGTAGACGAGGGCGATGGTTGCTCAGAAGACTGCTCCACCGAAACCGGCTACGCGTGCCCTGCCCCCGGCGAGGAGTGCGTACTATTAGCTGTTTGTGGCGACGGAAAGCTGGGCATGGGTGAGGAGTGTGATGACAACAATACTAAGGGGAACGACGGCTGCTCTGAGTCTTGCCTCGTTGAAGCCGGTTGGGAATGCCCCGCTATTGGCTCACGATGCGCTCCAATTGCTTGTGGCGACGGAATCGTGGTGGGCCCCGAGCAATGCGAAGATGGCGGCGACCCGCCCGAGTCCGGAGATGGCTGCTCTGAGCAGTGCCGCCTCGAACCGGGTCACTTTTGCCCCGAAGAAGGCAAGACCTGCAAAGAAACCGAATGCGGAAACGGCAAACGTGAGGGCGACGAACCATGCGACGACGGCAACAAAGACGTAGGCGACGGGTGCACGCCTCTATGCGAACGTGAACCCACGTGCGTCGACGGAGCCTGCACCTCGACCTGCGGCGACGGCATGATTCTCCCTGGTGATGGCGAAGAGTGCGACGACGGTAACCTCAATGACGGCGACGGCTGCAGCAGCAAGTGCAAAGAAGAAAAGGGCTACGAGTGCACACTCATCACCGAAGAGCCCCCGGATGAGCTCACGATCCCCATCATCTATCGAGACTTTATCGGAAGGAACCTCGACACGAATGGTGGTGTTGTTCATCCAGACTTCAACGTCTTTTCTGGTTCGGGGACCCCTGGGCTAGTCGAATCCACTCTCGAAAACGGGAAACCCAAATACGCTGGCATCTGTGACAACACCATGCCGGCCGACCACCCAGAGTGCCCGCACAACCAACAATTGACCACCGAGGAAAACTTCAACGAATGGTACAATGATGGCGACCGTTCGTTTAGAGTTGACTCAACGCTCACCCTGACTCGCAACGACTCTGGACAGTATGTATTTGATAGCGAGGCCAGCTTCTTTCCTCTCGCCGATCTGGGATGGGTGGCCGAAGGAAAAGAAACGGCGAATCCAAACACCAACTTTTCCTTCACCAGCGAGCTCCGCTACTGGTTTCAACTCGAAGGAAACGAAGAGCTCGTTTTCAGCGGCGACGACGATGTTTGGGTCTTCATCAACAACCAACTCTTGATCGACCTAGGCGGCCTACATGTCGAACTTGAAGACTCAATCCTTCTCACCGATCAGGTCATCGAAGACCTAGGCATGGAGAAGGGGCGCATTTACGAGGTGGTACTCTTCCACGCTGAGCGCAGGCAGACGCAGAGCAACTTTCGTCTGACTCTCAATGGATTTGTCAGAACCAAGAGCGACTGTGTCGCCACATGTGGCGACGGAATCGTGGCTGGAGACGAAGTCTGCGACGATGGGAAGAAGAACGGCAAGTACGGCTTCTGCAAAAAGGACTGCAGTGGTCTGGGCGAACGTTGTGGTGACGGAAAGCTGCAAGAAGACGAAGGCGAGCTCTGCGACGACGGCACCAATCTGACCTCCTACGATTTCGCCATGAAGGGTGAAGGCTGCGCTCCAGGCTGCGTACCACCAGCCCGGTGCGGAGATGATGAAGTCAACCTGGCCTTCGGCGAACAATGCGACGACGGAAACGACAAGGACGACGACGGTTGCGAATCAAACTGTAGCTTCCGCACCAAGTGCGGCGACGGAGAGATCGATGAAGAGGACGGAGAGACCTGCGACGATGGCAATCGCAGGAACGGAGACGGTTGCTCGCAGTTCTGCACCGAAGAGAAAGTCATCGTCAGATAACTACAGCCGCTTGCAATAACATGGAAGCGGCCTTTCCTCGGCCTCACCCCTGTCGGGGCGAGGGCTGGACCTAGGAAAAGCCTGCGTTTGACATGTTTAGCGTGTGTAGTTTGTTACCGTTTAACTGGGACATGCTACTGCAAGTCCCAGTAACTCGCTCCGAAAGTGCAGAAAACGCCCCGCTCACTTGCGGGGCGTTTTTCGTTAGAGCTCGTGACGAAGTTCCAAGAAGAATTCACGAGCCGAGAGCGGATATTCGTAACCGGTCTCACCTGGGTCAGGACCGTTGGTACCTGTGACGTTTTTCGCCAGGATCGACACTGAGGTTTCGTGGCCCGGAACTATGTACAGATCGTGCAGGCGAATCGAAGCATCCAGACGAAAGTAGGGGTCTAGAGTAAACGCCCGCCCCGCAGCCAGAGTACTGCTGTCCGAGGAATTACGAGGACCGACCACCATCGATTCCGACGCGAGCTCGATAGGAACGAGATGGCTCAGTGGCAACTCGAAAGCCAAGCCTAGGCGCACGATCCAACTGGGATAACTCGGTAAGCGGTCGCCCAAAATGGTTGCACCATAAACATCGTCACCCAAACTGCGCTGTCCCCGATGGAATTCGAAGCTGCCATAGGCGCGGTAGAGATCATTGTCCGTCGAATCGACGCGAGTCTCCCAAGAAAAGATCCGTTGGCTCGCCAGGTTCTTCGCAACTTGATTGATAGTTTCTGGAGTAAACTCCGCCTTGTTGAGCAAAATCGAATAGGCAAGCCCAGAGCTCACTTGAAAGTAGCTCAAGGGACGGTAGGCAACCTGCCCCTCGGCTGTATGTACGATCTGTGGCTGCAACCCTTCATTACCAGATATATCCTGACAAGCGCGGCTCCTGTTTCGAAACCGGCAATTGAGAGCCGCGTGCTCGTCGTCACCAATGGGCTCAGCCGATCGAAGCGGTTTACCATACAGCAAGTAGGGGGAAGGCGCCTTGAAGGCACTGCCATACAGAAGCTTGATCGTCGTGTCAGTACGAGGGCTCGCCGTCAAGCCAGCACGACCGCTGGGCTCGTTCCCATAAATACTGTGGTAGTCGTTGCGCGCACCAGCGGTGAATTTTAGATATTGGTCGATGAGACGAGCGTTGAGGCTCGCATAACCCGCTATATTCGTGAGCTGAACCTTGTGCGACTCACTTCCGAGACCAACCACTTCGCCGGTGGACTTACTGACAAAGTCAGGAGTGGGGAAGGACTCACTGTCGTAGAGTCCTTCCGCGCCGACTATGAGTCCAAAACGACGCCCCGGCGTCCAGCGAGCTTCAATGAGACCATCAACGCCTCGATAGCTGTAGTTCCGATGCACGAAGTAGCTGTCGCTCAAAACCTCGGTTCGGTCGCCCGGTAAAACTTGGCCTTGTGAATAGGTGGCCTGGGCGGCGATCCCAAACTCGTCGACGACCGGAAGGTAGCTGTCGAAGTTGATACGGAACTGACCCAGCCGTGTGATAGAACCATCTTCTCGATCGGAGGCTGCCGTCAGTTGCGCGAGGGTTCCTAGGTCTCCCCCCCGCTCTATCGCAGAAACATAGCCGGACAGGACAGCATAGCCTCCCTGCATTCCGCGGTAACCGAGGCGGGCCATCGCGGTCACCGAGTCGCGGTGCAAGTTCTCGGTGCGGGTCTTTCCAAAGTTGTAATCCGGGATTGCGCTGGCCGGCGACTCAGGGGGAAGTCGCAATCCACTTCGGTCTCGTTTTTCGCCAGCCACCCCGAGAAGAAGGTCGAAACGCTCCCAAGCGTGGCCTCCCACTACATCGAAGTAGCCACCTGGATTGCTCCCATCCACCCCACCCGCCACGAGGGCATCAACGGTCGAGATCTCGTCCGGGTCGAGAGTGATGATGTTGACGACACCAAGAAAGGCATCCGCCCCGTACAAGGCGGATGCCGGTCCGCGGATGATCTCGATTTGTTTGACCGCGTTGAAGGGAATGAGCTCTTGACCAAGCCAATTGCCAGAGGTCGAGCGAAATGCCACCGACCGTCCGTCAATCATGACTTTGATATTGCCGCTTTCAGACGCCAGACCCCCTGGAACACCTCGTACGCCAGCATTGGGCAGGGTGTGATTGTCGATCATATAAAAGCCGACGACGTGCTGCAGCGCTTCGGCCACCGAGCGATAGCCCCAACGGCGGATCATCTCGCGTGTCACCACCGTAATGATCGCCGGCGCCTCGTCTGCGCTTTCTGCAGTCTTGCTCGCTGTCGTCACCTCAGTCGAAAGAAGCCCGATCAGGTCCAGCTCTTGCAGAGCCAAGTTCTGGTCCGAATCATCGACATCGACGGCAAGCTTCGTCTTCTCTGCGTCGCCCCCCCCCCTTTGTTTGGGGCCCAACGCACCGGGGCTTGAGTCTCCATCGACGCTCGGCCCGGACTGCGCCCAAGCTGTCTCACCCGATAGCAACAAGACCCCTAAGCAGAAGCTGCTTGCGAAAGCGGTTCTCAAGGCTGCGCTCCTCCTTGTCCCACCAAGAAGTCGATTCCCGCCAAGCGGTCCTCAGAGATCGCGAAATCTGCAACGGCTCGCTTCGAAAGGTAAGACTTGACCGTCAAAGGGACGTCCATCGCGATATCGCTAGAAACGGACCAGTCTGCGTCGGCGATATCAAAAACGCGGTCCGCTGCCTGCACCCCCAAAGAAACCAAATCAGGCAAGGTGGCAAAACTACCGAGCCTCATATCGCCCCGAACAAGAGAGGGAACCCCAACGATAACGGGCGCTCCGAAGTGTCTCAAATAAGGAGCCCACACCTGGGTCAGAAGACGCTCGCTCAACAAGGTGTTGTCGTTCGGGATCCACAAGGCATCCACGCGCGCCCGACGCAGACGAACAATCGCCGCCTTGACCTCTCGAGGCGAGGGATGATCATCGAGCTGTTGAATGACAAACTCGGCCCGTTCGGGACGAGCTAGCTCCCTTTCCCGTTGAACTTCCCGCGCGAAACCCTCCCGATAGAGCACCCCCACCCGACCTACGTCCAGCCCCAAACCTCTGAGTCCTTGCACAGAGGTGGCGACAGGCACTTCCCAAGAAATCGCCGCAGCATTGGGAATCGTTCGGACCAGCTCTGCGGCAAAGGAAGCGAGCAGCACGAGAGCCGCCGGGGGCGAGCTCTGGCTCCTTGCCCACTCCCCATAGGCCTGCGCCGTAGGATTATTGATCAACACCACCAAACGAGGTCGGTGCAAAGCGATTTGACGATCGATGTCCGCTGGGCTCGCACCCTTGCGCACAACCGCATGCTGCACTTGAAAGTCCATCTGAAGCTCACGCCCCAGCGAATCGACGAGGGTCAAAATCTGTTCTTCAGGAGGAAGAAGGATCAGAATCTTTGGTACCGAAGCACCTCCTCGGATGGGTGGGACCGCGAACGCGGATCTTGCCTCCCTCTCCGTCTTTCGGCACCCCAAGGCAAAAAGAGGAGCTCCGGCCGCCAAGGCTGCAAGCAAACGTCGAGATACCTTTGGGCTCATCGCCATCCGTCCACTCCCAAATCCGCCTCCAATCGCGCAGGTAATCCGCGCAACCCCGGAGCCAACTTGTCAGAGATGGCTCCCCCCACACAGAGGCATCCAAGCCGTGCATGGGCTGGGGCGCTCGTCGTAAGTTCCATGCTTGTTCTTTGTTTGAGGGCTCCAACGAGCCGCTCGGGCAGTACGATGGCTTCGGCCTTGTTGAATGCAAGGGCAGGAAGCAGATCTTCGGGACGGGTAACCCGAATCACGCGCGGCGTACTCTCACTGGACAAAAGTTGGCGGACCAGTTCGGGCATCTTTCGTCGACCGAGAAGGTCCACCGCCCCAACCGATTCAGCGCCCCGGCTCGAAAGCCCGCGCTGGGAAATGATCGCGTATTGTTCCCACGTCTTGCCGCCAAAGGTGCCCCGCAACGTCGGCGAATAGTCTATGATCGAAAACACAGGTTCAGGCGCCAAGACAGCCGAAGGACGCTCATTTTCGACGGCTCGCACGAAGTCACTGATTCGGCCAAAGACCGTTACGTTCACACCGCTCAGAGCAGCCGAAATATCCTTTTCGAGGGCGTGCGCTCGACGACTATGGACAGCAAACACGAAGAGAGAGTGTCCCGCCAGCGCCGTACTCGCGCCGAGAGCAGTTGCGGCACCCATGCTCCCCGCGACGAGATTACGTCGACCTAGCGCGACACCTTTCGACTTGCGATTTCCGGGCCCCTCTTCACTCATCTACTTCCCCTAGCACCTTCCCTTCGCTGCTCCTGGCTCAAAGTTCGCAGGGTTCAAGCGGTGTGCGGAAGTCAGCCGCCTTCCACTTCGAGGCCATATCATCCACATTGTTCGGACAGACAATATCAAAGTCCGAGTCGATGAAGTCCGGTACTCCGGTTCCCAAGACGAGATAGTCGTGCATGGCTGCTACCCCATCATAGCCCCAACCGAAGTACTTCTGTCCAAGCAGAGCACTGAAGTATCCCTGTCGCATCAGCTCAAGCTGGAAGGGCAAGGTATCGTAGGCGACGGTCTTGAGACCAGCCTTGGACGCGGCCTTCCATTTGGGCAACTGGTCCTCCTCGCACGTACAATTCATGGCCGAATCATCGCAGGTACACGCATTTTGAATACCCCAGAGCCCAACGACAAAGAGTCCGTCTAGATCGGGAAAGGCCTCTATGATTTCCTCTTCGAGCACAGGTTCACAGGTATCTCCTGTTTCAAGGCAGTTGGCGAGATGAACAATCTCGACATCTGGATACTTGTCCTCCATTCGGTCTCGGAAGCCGTCCACTCGGCGCTCAAGGTTGTCGGCCCCCGCCCGTCCGTTGAGGATGGCCACCTTCTTGCTGCCCTCACCCATGGCTTCAGCAAGAAGGTCAGCGCCCTTGGCCCCGGTCGTCTCGCTATGCATGCTATAAAAACCTAGCCTCTCCGAGTCCGGACAGTCTGAGTCAAAGGTAATAACGGGAATCCCAGCGTCGATCGCCTCGTTGATCGGCTCGGTTGTGGACGCATCGATACAAGAAACGAGAATTCCATCGACCTCCATATCGATGGCGTCGCGGATGTGAGCAGTAACGACCTCCGGCTCTAGCTCGACTGAAGCCAAGTATTCAACCTTTACCTGGCGCTTGGGTCCACTCAAGTCTTCGGCTGCGAGCTGCGCGCCCTCGTTTCCCATGAAGAACACAAGATTGTCGCTGGTCTTGGGAACCATCGCGAAGGTCAGCGTTTCGCCGCCGTCGTCTTCTCCGCTGTCACCACACGCACTGACCATCGCCAGCAAGAACAAAGCCGAAAACTGATTCACTCGATTCATGGACCCCTCCTAGTTTCTCTATGGTCCAATAACGGCAACAACGGCGATCAACCAAAGAGATTCTCTAACAAAACCGGGAACACACGCGACCACATCCATCGCACCGAGCGCGATCCCCCAACTGTTAGTTATATGATTATCCCCCAGCTATCATACCAGCAACCTATTTTTACGTCTTCGAGCAAATATTTAAGATAAAGAAGCACAGCGAAACACACGTGTCGCCTGACTCGCCCCAAAACCGACACAGGACACCTGTCTATACTCGACAGCTCACACACAAGACCAAACGCCCAGAAGATGCCGCGCAAACACTACAGCGCATCTCACAACCCAAAGGGTGGCGAGATGCGCGCTACAAGACACTCGTACATCGAACAGACCACTAGAAAATGGCTCCGCCGACGCTTGCCTCACTCCTCTGGGGCGAGCGGCGGCAGAGCTCTTGCTGGTTGTGAGATGTATTCTACTGGGACTTGCAATAGCGTGTCCCAGTAAACGGTAACCAACTACACACGCTAAACATGTCAAACGCAGGCTTTTCCTAGGTCGAGCCCTCGCCCCGACAGGGGTGAGACCTAGGAAAGGCCGCTTTCATGTTATTGCAAGCGGCTGTAGTCCTAAATCGCGATCATGAGTTCCGACTCACGGCGCGCGTCTTATATAGCCAAACGCAAGTTCCCGCCGTCTCGTTTGCATGGATGCGCTTCGTCGAATCTTTGGCCCACTCTCGGCTTTTTTGAGACATTAGGCGCGAATCACTGCACGCAGTGCCTAGCCTCGGAGACGCCCTCGATGCCTCAAGCCCAACAGCAAGCTCAGCAGATCATCTTCTTAGATAAGCCAACCCCTTCGCTGCAAGTGATCCTCGATCACATCACCCCGAAGCAGATGGCCGCTTCGTCGTTCGAGCCCGCAAACGACAAGGAACCTGAGTTATCAGAGAGCTACATCCGCGAGATCAGTCCTTTCTTCGACAAAGAGACAAGCGATGAAGTCGAAGCTCAGCTCGATTTGCTTGCGGGGCTCGGAGAACACGAGGACCTACCAAGTGAATTGTTGAAAGCGACGGTGGCGGCACCACCTATGCCTCTGGTTCACCCGATTCTCAATCCCGAGACCGAACTGCGCTACCCTGAGGTCTTGCCCCCGCCCCAGTGTTCACTGTTGCTGTGGTGGTGGCTGGCCATCACTTGTTCCTGGTGAGGGCACGGGTGGACCCAGATTCCTCCGTCCCCAATCAGCTCCCCGAGGCGGTCCACGAAGCCTGGCTCGCCTGGGGGGATCGAAGGCAGATTGAGGCGTGCCTCGACATCAGCGCGACTGTTTCGACCAATCGCGTCTACCGCCTCCGCTTGTCCGACGGACACGAGCTGATCTGCAAGACGACCCTCTACGGTTCTTATGTTCACTTTCGTCAGGACCATCGCATTATCCTCCAGTGGATTCGTCAGCTGCAACACTCACGCTACCGGGACTTTCTTGCCCCGATTTGTAAGAACCCCTCCACTGGAGACGTCTTCACTCATCGTAGTGGTCCAACCTGGGTGGTCTTCTACGAGAAGACCGACTTCTATGACTTTTTGCCCAAAATCCTGACAGAAGGTCAGGTCGCAGCCTTGGGAACGGAAATGGGGCACTTTCACCGGGCCTCGTCCAACGTCTCCTCCCAACTTGATTCGAGCTGGAAGAGTCTCGGTTCCGACGTCGCCACTCTCTACGACCTCGCAGGAGACGTGTCCTGGAGGGCTGAGCATGATCTGGACGAGCATGCCGAAGAGGCGATCAAGCGTCATTGCGATCAGTTCCTGACGAACGCGGAGAAACTCGGGTACCACAAATTCAAGAAGATCCCCGTTCTCGTCGACTGGAATATCGGCAATTTTTCGGTTGGTTTCGAAGCCGAAGGCTTCAAGTTTTATTCGCGTTGGGATTACGACTGGTTCAGAGTCGAGCCCCGCATGCTCGACTTCTACTTTTGCGCACGTGTCGTACGCGCTGAAGGTGATCAGGATCACTTCACTTATAGTTCCGCTCCCTTCTTCGAGGAGCGTTTCTTCAGGTTTCTCCACGCATACCATCAAGTCTTCCCTCTGGAAGACGAGGAACTCCTCTTCATCAAGGAGGCCTATCGCGTGTTTTTGCTCAACTACGTTCTACGCATCGGACAGTACTTCTTCAGGACCGAAATATGTCGACGACTGCAAAGAGAAGTCGTCGACATCTATCTCCCCCAGCTTGAGCACACCTCTTTCACACCATTGCTCAAAGCCGTAGAATAGTCCGTGTAGGATAGACCGAGCAGCCGGGGGTTACCTGGCGCCCGCCTGTTTCGAGTGCCAGAACTCGCCGCCCTCCTTGTAGGCAACTCAGGTCAGAATCGACTCACAAACGTAGTTGGGTACGATGCCTGTAGCTTGAATCAAAGCCTGATGGTCTTTCTCAAGGGTCGTTCCAGAGAGGACGAGGGCGGTATCAATTCCGTACTTGTTGCCCCCCAAGATATCCGTCCAGAGGGTATCGCCGACCATAAGAACATCGCGCTTTGTCAGGCGGGGGTTTTCTTCCAGAGCACGATGATACGCCTTCGAGAAAATCATCGGATCCGGTTTACCAAAGCGAATGAACTGCTTGCCGACGGCGCTTTCTAATAGCTTGGCGATACCGCCGATGGCGACACCGACCTCGCTCCGATTCATAGGATAGGTAATATCCGTATTGGCCACGACCACCGGCATATTGTGTTGGCGGATCAAATTGACCGCCCGATTCAGGTCCCCGAACCAGTCGAAACCTTCGTCGTCCAAAAGAACGAGAGCCTTCGGGCTATGCTCATCCGGATTGACCATAGCAAGGGGGACAGGATGCAGCCCCGCGTCAGCAATGTAGAAGGCCGAGGCGTCCTTCCCCAGAAAAGCGACCCATCCGCTCCTCACCTTGTTCTTGAGGTAGTCCGAAGCCAACGAGCCGCTCGAGACGATCTTGTCGAGTTCGAACATAGGTCCGGCCTCGGGATGGGAGTAGACCTCGACCATGCGATGTGGCGACTTGCTCGCATCGTTCGTCACCAAATAGATCTGCTTGCCGCGCTCTCGCATCGCCCGAAGGCGGTCGAGAGCTCCCTCGTAGAGCCCGGCTGAGCTTTTGAGGACCCCAAAAGCGTCGAAAAAAATACAAGAATATGAGTCGGCGAGTTCTTCAAAAGAGGTCGTCATCTGCGCAGGAGTTACCATACAACGAAAGGACCTATGACGCTGAAGTGAGCCTAAAATAGCCACCGACCGGACCACAGCGCGGTCCATTTCACCAAGTCAGCACTCAAGATATCCAACTAGACTTAAAAACTCCGCAATTTGCACTGTACCAGAGTCGGTGATTCACTCCGCGCGTGGTGCGGCGGCTCGGGGCAGCCCGCCACCCCCGATCCGGCAGGAAGGGCCGGACGAGGCTTCAACGACTCCCCGCAAGGAACATCACAAATTGGCCACCGTAGGTATCGTCGGGTGGCGTGGCATGGTCGGATCAGTCCTCCTCGACCGTATGCGCGCCGAAAATGACTTTCAGCATTTCGATCCAGTCTTCTTCTCCACTTCTCAGGCCGGGCAAGCCGGACCGGACGTGGGCAAAGGCAAGACTACCTTGCGCGATGCTACGGACATCAAGCAACTGAGCGAAACTGACATGATCATCACCTGCCAGGGGGGTGACTACACCAAAGAGGTTCACGGAAAGTTGCGAGAAGCTGGCTACAAAGGTCTATGGATCGACGCGGCTTCCAGCCTCCGCATGGCCGAAAGTGCGACGATCATTTTGGATCCTGTCAATCGAAAGAACATCGATCAGGCTCTGAAAAACGGGTGTCTGGATTTCATCGGAGGCAATTGCACCGTCAGCCTGATGCTGATGGCAATGGGCTCATTGATTGAAAAGGGCTGGGTCGAGTGGATCAGTGCCGCAACCTACCAAGCCGCGTCCGGAGCCGGAGCCAAAAACATGCGCGAGCTTGTCATGCAAATGGGCGCTCTCGGTGGTGTCGACGCGGCCAAAACTCCGTCGTCCTCTGCTCTGGAGCTCGATCGGCAAGTCACAGAAATGATGCGCTCGGACGCGTTTCCGACGAGCGAGTTCGGAGCCCCTTTGGCGGGCAGCTTGATCCCGTGGATCGATCGGGAGGTCGAAGCAGGCCAAACTCGTGAAGAATGGAAGGGCCACGTCGAGACCAACAAAATCCTCGGCCTCGATCCCGAAGTGCCAGTCGACGGAACCTGCGTCCGCATCGGAGCCATGCGCTCACACAGCCAGGCCCTGACGATGAAGCTGACCAAGAACGTGCCTCTTGAAGAAGTCGAGGCCGCTCTTCGTGGTGGCAACGATTGGGTCGAGTTCGTGCCCAACGAAAAAGAAGCCACTCTGTCTCGACTTTCCCCCGCCGCTTGTTCTGGCACCTTGACCGTCCCCATCGGACGCGTCCGCAAGATGCGCATGGGCGACAACTATCTGCAGGCTTATACCGTCGGCGATCAACTCTTGTGGGGCGCCGCCGAGCCACTACGTCGCATGGCGCTCATCGCCTTGGGTCAGCTCTAGGTCTTGCCCGGGACATTGAGAAAAAAGGGAACGAGTTAAGCTCGTTCCCTTTTCTTGTCTCGAGCGAGGAGCCCCCCCATGATGAGCCCCCTCAACGCGCTACTCCGACTCTTTGACGAGCCAAGGTCACCGCGTTGCTCTACTTCTGAGCCGTCATCCTTGTCGCCCTCGCGGCTCTAGCCTAGCCTTGGGCTACTATGAAACAGCTTACCCTAGGCACCTGCACCTTGAGCTTTGGCTTCTTCCTTTTGGCCAACCCTGCCTTCTTCACCGGCTGCTCAGCCGAAGCAGACTTTGAGTACGACGAAGCGGACATGCTCGAGGTGGTCGAAGACTTGAACGAGGCGACCGATCTACGCCTCAAAAACGCCAACACCGGGGCCGAACACCTGGAGCTCAGCTTTCAAGTCGAACAGTCCACTGAAGGAGATGCCTCAGCCCAACTGGCTCCCCTTTCCAATGAATGGATCAAAGCGGCCCATGCTTGTGGCAGTCGCAGCTTCGTCAAGGACGCTCATGCCTGCATCGACGTGAGCAGAATGCCGCTCGAAGGCACGCTGAACTTCCTCGATGAGGGCGAGGTGGTCCACACCGTCAGTCTAAAAGGCGAGATGGCCGTCTACAGTCGACTCCTGACCCAAGCCGAGTTCAGCTTCCAATACGAGGGAGGCACACTCATGCTGAAGTGGCACGACGACGACGAACCCTGGCGCGACTTGGAGGCATCCAGTGCATCCAACCTCCTCGGTGAACGCTATCAGCCCGCGTCAGGCGTGGGTGGTGCCGGAGGCGCCGGGGGCTCCTTTGGCGATGAATATTGAACCTTGGCAACTTTTGGGGAGCCTGGGCATCCTGCTCGCTTTGGCCGAGTTCTTCACCCCCACCTTCTTTGCTCTTCCTGCCGGACTCGCCTTCCTGGCTACAGCAGCCTGCGCCTTCACGACGCAAAATTGGACGGTCCTGGCCCTGTTGCTCGCCATCAACTTAGCAATCGTTTATAGCACCTTCCAACGCTTCGTGTGGTCACGCCTCGTGCCCCAAAGCACGAAAACGAACGCCGACGCCATGGTAGGTCAGCTCGCAACGGTGAGCGAAACCATCGACCCAAAGACAGGGGCTGGAGAGGTAAAACTCTATGGTGACACTTGGCGCGTGATCGCCGAACAACGTTACGATGAGGGGCAGCAAGTTCGCATCCTCCGCACGGAAGGCAACCGAGTCGTCATCGGTCCCGACGAACGATGACGACCTCCCCTTCCGCCTGAGACGCCTCGCCCGATCGCACCCCCGCAGCTGAAACGGCGGTCCACCATGACGGGCCTTTATAAAGCTGCCACGATGCGCAACTGGCTGGACGGATGGGTTCAGCCTAACCAGCAGGAGCAGTCACGTGGAAGTCTTTCTCTATTTATTGATCGGATTCTTCATCGTTCTTATCTTCAAGGGCTTTCGAGTCGTGCAACAAAGCGAAATCATCGTGCTCGAACGATTGGGAAGCTATTCGCGCACGATTTCAAGCGGACTCAACATCATCGTTCCCTTTCTCGATCGGCCTCGAGAAATGTTTTGGATCACTGACACCGGAATCAGAAAAACCAATCGTGTGGACATGCGCGAAACCGTGCTCGATGTTCCGGAACAGGCGGTGATTACAAAGGACAACGTATCGATCAATATCGACGCCCTGATGTACGTGCAGATCATAGATCCTGTGAAGGCCTGCTACGAGATCGCACATCTCCCCCTTGCCGTCAGTCAGCTGGCGCAGACCTCCCTTCGCAATGTAATTGGTGAACTCGATCTCGACGATACGCTCTCGTCGCGCGACCTGATCAACGGCAAACTCAAGCAGATCTTGGACGAAGCCACCGATAAATGGGGAACCAAAGTCAACAGGGTCGAACTGAAGAACATCACCCCACCAGCCGAAATCCAAGATGCGATGGAGAAGCAAATGCAGGCCGAACGCGGAAGGCGGGCCAAAGTCCTCGAAGCCGAAGGTGACAAACAGGCACGTATCGCGCGTTCGGAAGGGCAGCGCCAAGAACAAATCAATCTAGCTGAAGGCGAAAAAGAATCCCAAGTGCGTCGAGCCGAAGGCGAGGCCAACGCGATCCGCTTGGTCGCCGAAGCGAAGAAGATGGCTATTTCTGAAGTGACAGCGGCCATCGGCAAACCCGAACTCGCGACGCAGTTTCTTGTAGCGACCGACTACCTAGAGCGCTTTGGACGCTTCGAAGCGAAGGCGGCAAACAAGGTGTTCATCCCCTACGAAGCTTCGACGTCCCTCGGCTCTATCGGGACGATCAAAGAACTTCTCAAAGATCGTTAATCCAGCCTGCTCGCAGAACAGCGACCGGGGTCATCGAGGCGAGAGACGCGGAGCTCGCGGAAGGAGGCGACCCAAAACCGAAACAGAAGCCAGACGGGCGGCCATCTTTTATTTCTCAATTCAAGCCACAGAAACACTCCGATCGTCCAACTCGAAACCTTTGGACCCGCAGGCTGGAATCCAAGAAGAAGACATCTCCTCCCCTCTAAACAACCATGCCCTCCAGCTTTCCTTCCCCCCTCATGGACGCATTCGACGACGACGACGTCACCGCGCAATACTGTCCCGACCCCGCTTTGCTCAGGCGCGCCCGAATCGGGCACGACAACGCGCCCTCGTCTTCTCGCCAAGCAGAGCAGGAACCAAAAAGCGATAGTGGTGTTTCTGTCATCCCCCGCCTTTCTTCGGCTCCCATCCCCTCACGAAGAATCGTCAAACCATCTTCGGCGCAGGCCAGCAGCGGGCACCTCTCATCTTCCGGGCAGCAAGCTTCTCCAGCTCTTTCTGCCCGGCCAACCCCGAGGAGCGCGGTTGCAACACAGGCTCGAACTGTCCCCATGTCGCCCCCGCCGCGACAACCCCTGGGGGGAACCAGGACGATTTCTCTGCAGCAGCTACGCAACCTCCGCGACGAGTACAACAATTACGTAGGTCCCGCCGCTCGATTAATCCTTCTACGGCAAATCGCCGAACTGGGAGCTACCGCAGAAGCCTTCCCCTTCGCGTACCGCAATCAACTGATCACGGCTTTGGCGGCCCGCCTGGACGACCCTGATTCTTGCGAACATTTTATCAAGGCCGCTCTAAACATTGTTGAAGAGCTCTAAGAGGACCCCCATGTTTCGAACCATCGGTGCTCGCCTCGGCTTCATGCACTTTCTCTATTTCGTCTTGTTGGCCGGGGTGATTTCCGCAACGGGATTCGTCCTCAGCCAACAGAAAGACGATGGCCTTGTGGTCAATCTTTCTGGACGTCAACGCATGTTAACCCAACGAATGACGCACCAACTCCTGGGCTATTCGTCCCTCGTCGAAACGGGCCGAGACACCCAGCAGCAACGAGCTTCTGTCCTCAGTTCCATGCAGGTCTTCGAGCGAACCCTCGCCGCCCTTTGGCATGGTGGGCCGGCCCCCCTCGACTTGCAAATGGTCAATATGAGAAACACGCCCCCCGCATCTTCTGCGGTCGCAGCACAGCTGGCGCGTGTTGACCGCCTATACAAGCAATACAGCGCGCACGCTCGGACTATCCTCGATGGTATGGACGAAGTGCGGCACGAGTCCGTCACCTATATCATCGACAACAACACCGAGTTGCTCAGCGAAATGAACACGGCCGTCAACTTGATGCAGATGGAAGCGGAGGGGCGAGTTCAAGAGCTCTACTATGTCCAGGGCGGAGCTGTGCTTTTGGGACTAGTACTCAGTCTCATTCTCTCCTCAGTGACGCGCCGCACGGTTATCGAACCTTTGCGCGAGCTCAACCACCTGAGCGACGCCATGTCGCGGGGCGACGTGCACCGACGCATCCAAGCTCAGGGCCCAAGAGAAATTCACGAGCTCGGCTCCAGCTTCGAGCGTCTGCGCCTGGCGATGAAGAATTTGCTGCAAGCGACCGATCCCCAGGGAGCCTCATCCCCGCTCTAGATGCGTAGCCAAACCCCCGTCTTTTCAACGAAGACTGACTCATGCTCAACTTCGGGCCATGAGTCAGCCGACCAAGAAAGTTTCAGCTCTCTTCGATCCCGAGCAGTGGGACGAAGTTCCGGGCTTTTCGTTTGAAGACATCACCTACCATCGAGCCAAGCATCAAGGCACGGTCCGCATCGCTTTCGACCGCCCCGAATGCCGCAACGCCTTTCGTCCCAAAACGGTCGACGAGCTCTTTACGGCGCTCGAACACGCTCGAACCACGAGTGATGTCGGTTGTGTTCTGCTCACCGGCAACGGTCCCTCACCACGAGATGGCGGCTGGGCATTCAGCTCAGGGGGTGATCAACGCATTCGAGGGAAGGATGGCTACAAATACGAGCACGATGGTTCAGACGGAGAGCGCGAGAACATCGACCCTGCCAAGCTAGGTCGCCTACACATTCTTGAGGTCCAGCGCCTGATCCGTTTCATGCCCAAGATCGTCATTGCGGTGGTTCCCGGCTGGGCAGCAGGTGGAGGTCATAGCCTGCACGTGGTTTGCGACCTCACCCTGGCAAGTCAAGAACATGCTCGCTTCAAACAAACAGATCCGGACGTGGCGAGTTTCGACAGTGGGTATGGCTCGGCCCTTTTAGCGCGACAATGTGGACAAAAACTGGCCCGGGAGATTTTCTTCCTTGGGCTCGATTATAGCGCCGAAGAAGCCGTCGCTCAGGGGGCAGCCAACCGAGCAGTACCTCACGAGGAACTAGAAAAGGTCGCCTTGGATTGGGCGGCCCGCATCAACTCGAAGAGCCCGACCGCCATGCGCATGCTCAAGTACGGTTTCAATCTGCCAGACGATGGACTCGTTGGGCAACAGCTCTTCGCAGGCGAAGCAACGCGCCTCGCCTACGGCACGGAGGAAGCGCAGGAAGGACGCGAATCTTTCGTCGAAAAACGCCCTCGCGATTTTTCTCGTTTTCCTTGGCACTACTAGGCCCCAAGGTCGGGGGCCTAAGCCCACCCGAGTACTTTGAGCAAACGCAAATATTGTGGCCAACGGCGTTCAGCGACAGTGCAAAAAAAAGGTGCCCCCTGAACGTGGTTCAGAGGGCACCTTTCTGGCTGCGACTCAGGGTGCTTAGCCAGCGATCTTAGCGACCAGGTCCAAGACCTTGTTGGAGTAGCCCCACTCGTTATCGTACCAGGAAACGACTTTGACGAAGGTCTTGTCGAGCTGGATGCCCGCCTTGGCGTCGAACACCGAGGTGCAGACTTCACCGCGGAAGTCGGTGGCAACAACGGCTTCTTCGGTGTAACCGAGAACGCCCTTCATCGCGCCCTCTGAAGCGGCTTTCATGGCGGCGCAGATGTCCTCGTAGGAAGCTTCTTTCTCAAGCTCGACGGTGAGGTCGACGACCGAAACGTCCGACGTGGGAACGCGGAAAGCCATACCGGTCAGTTTGCCGTTCAGCTCAGGAATCACCTTGCCCACAGCCTTGGCAGCGCCCGTGCTGGAAGGAATGATGTTCTCGAGAATACCGCGACCGCCGCGCCAATCCTTCTTCGAAGGACCGTCAACCGTCTTCTGAGTTGCGGTAGCAGCATGCACCGTGGTCATGAGGCCACGCTTGATGCCAAAGCTATCGTTGAGCACCTTGGCGATAGGGGCCAAGCAGTTCGTGGTGCAGGAAGCGTTGGAAACGAAAGTCTGACCAGCATAGGCGCTGTCGTTCACGCCCATGACGAACATGGGGGTGCTGTCCTTGGAAGGAGCAGACATGACCACCTTCTTCGCACCTGCCGCGATGTGACCCTTGGCGCCGTCTTCGGTCAAGAAGATACCGGTAGACTCGACAACGATATCAGCGCCAACGTCACCCCAAGCGAGCTTGCTGGGATCCGTCTCGGCCGAGCAGCGGATCGCCTTGCCATTGACGACAAGCCCACCGTCTTTGACCTCAACGCTACCCTTGAAACGGCCATGAACCGAGTCGTACTTGAGCATATAGGCCAAGTAGTCGACGTCGAGCAGATCGTTGATTGCAACGATCTCAATGTCGTCACGAGCAGCTGCTGCGCGGAAAACCATACGACCAATTCGACCGAAACCGTTAATACCGACCTTAATCATTTATTATTCCTTCTTTCTGATCTGTGAGAGAACCAGCTCGCGGCTCTCAAGGAGCCCAAGTGCCTCGCACATCCTGGTGCGAACTTATGCTTGGGGGGGATTGAATGAGTGACCTGGTAGCGCCCAAAGACTGTCCTGAATGTGTACCAACCGCATTTGAACAGATATAAATTCTCAGTTCGTTTTGTTGCTCACCTCAGGAGGGGTCCTCCGTGACTGGTTAGTCTGGGTGGGCGCCTCGATCCAGGCGGTCCATATCATTTTTGGGGACAGTGTGGGTATAGAGATCGAGCCAAGAAGCTTTGTGGCTCTGAGCGCCTGCGAAATTGAAGTCACGGCGCCGGTCCCGCGCATACAGATTTCAGCCCGATTGAACTTCCCAAGGGTCCGCCACGGTGAGCACTTGGCAGCCCCGGTTCAGCACTTGGCCAGTTGGGCCGTATCTGTGACACTCCATAAGGACCCTCCCCTGCCCCCGCGCCCGCTTGGGGTGGGTTAATGTGGGTCCACCATCGATAGGGACCCTATGCCGAGCTTCACCCGAGACCAGATCCAAAAAGCACTCAACGCCAATTCGCAGAACCTGAGCCCCGAGGACGTCCGTCGCGTTTCCGGAAACAAAGACGCGGTCATGAAGATGGTCAATGAGTTTCCGGAGCAGTGGGCCAAAGCTCGACGACAAGCCACGTTACTCTTCGACCTCATCCGCGCAGCAGCAACCGGCAAGATCAACATTCATCCGGACGAACTCAAAGACGCAGCAGGCGCGCTCATCTACTTAGGCGCCCCCGTCGACATCATCCCCGACGACGAAAAGGACGGGTACTCCGACGATGCAGCAGTAGTGGCCCTCGCCGTCCAAAGAACAGAAGCTCAGATCAGGGCCTATTGCGAACTCAATGGTCTCAATGCTTCAGATTACCTCGACTGACGAGAAGGTAAGCCGATGATGAAGAAGGCAAGCAAGACACCCGTCTCGCTGCCTTCAGCTCATTTCCATTCAACTCGTCTCGTTCGGTTAGCTTCAACTAGTGCTACGACCACTTAGAAATGAGCGGTTTCGAAGCTCTCCCCAAGAAAGTGAGGTCGGCCTCGAAACCGCGCTCGCCCCTCTCTGTCTCCGCACTTTTCTCCTCCCATTTGTGCCGCGACCCTTCCTGAAAACCGAGCCAGCTCTCAACTTTGACAGACCAAGATGCGCTCAAATTTAAACGGTCGCAGCACTAGCGGACGATGTCGAAAGAGTCGCAGGGAAAGGTGACATCGAGGTCGTGATCGCCGCTCTTGATGGCTTCACAGGCGGCACCCACTAGTTCGATCTGGCTGGGATTGAGGACCACCCACCCGTCCGGACCGTCAAACACAAGCTCTTCCCCATCGAGCGCCACCGTTCCGCTGTCTTCCTTGCCCTTGGCGATTTCGCCATCGAGATCGATCACGCAAGAACGCACACCGTCGATAATTGTGTTGAATGCGTCCGTGAGCGCCGCCGGACCCGTGCCGTCGATCGAGGCGCCACTCAGAGCTCCACCTGCTGCGGCTACACTGTCCAGGTGGGGTTTAAGACCCGCCTCGCCGACATTGATCACTTCGACGGTGATCCCCAGTTCGTCGTGGATGCGTGCCGCCTCCAAGGCCACGAGTATTTGCTCGTATTGCTCGGGAGTGTAGTCCATGCCCATGTACTCAACGGTGGCGGTATCCACACAAGCTGCGCCAGCTTGGGCGTTCCAATTCTGACAACTGCAAGTGTCCGGGGCTCCATCTGTGGCCAAAACGATGACCTTGGGTCCGTCATAAGCAGCAGCGGCCAGCTTCTCCGCTGCTGCAGTCAACGACTCACGAGTCGGGGTGTCTCCAACCAGATCGCTGCACTGGAACGAATCGAGCATCGCTTGATGATTACCAAAGGCGATGTCAACCTCCGTCAGCATCGGACAAGTCTTGGGGTTCATCTCGTCGTTGCCGAAGCCACCTTCTGAAGAGTAGGTAGTCAAACCAAAGCGAACTTTATCTTCTAGAGGTTTAACGATTCCCGAATCGGGATTGAGCAGAATATTGCGCACGGTGTTCCAACGCCATGAGTCGTCAGCCTCTTCATTGTCGTCGTTGTCCCACCTGCCGCTCGTATTACCATTGGCTGTATCAGGACAATTCCAAGGAGTGTATGAGCCGTTTTCGATTGCGTTATCAATCCCATCGTCATGGTTCATCGACCCGGACTGGTCGATGAGCAAAACCACATTGGGGACCTCTGGCTCGAAGTCCACCTCGACTTCGATGCAATCTTCCCCGCCGTTCCCACCGCCGGCCCCACCACCGTCTGAAGTCGAGGTGACTTCAATACTGCTCTCGGCCACGCACTTGCCGTCCTGATTGCAGGTGCGCCCCTTTCCGCATGCGGCAGCATCGCCCTGCACACACTCCTTTTGGCATGCCCCCGCCGAGCAGAACTGCCCTACGGGACATTCGTCAGTTTGGGTACAAACCAACCCGCAGGTGTCACACACATCCTGGCAGGTACCACTGCCGCAAAAGCGATTCACCCCGCAGTCTTCGTCCCGAACACATTCGTCTCCGTTTCCGCTCGTATCGCCCGAATCGACCTTCGGGTCGCTCCCGCAACCGGGAGGAAGAGCGCCGCCGAAAAGGACCGTCGCCGCCATGAGTGGCAGAAGTGAATGGGAGGAGCGCGGAAATTTATGAACAATCTGACGAAAAAACATCTTGGACCTAGTCTAAAAAGATTAGCCGGATGCCAGGAAGCTGACTAGCTCAAAATACTATTATTTCGCTGAGGGTTACGCTTGTCGCAGCCAAAAACAAGTGGAACCGCTGCCAAGCGACCAATCCACAAACTCTCATATCTAGTCAATGGCGCTGCGATTCATGCGAGAACTGCTACCGCCCCCTTCAGGACGACGATTCCGCTCTGAAGAAGAAAAAGCAGTCGAGCCGCAGTTAGCAGTGTGGGGAAACTCCGTTCGCCCAGGTAATTTACCACCCACAATAATTTCCCTTGCACAATAGTTAACCTTGGTTAACAATAACCACGTGAACGCACCACGAGTCAGACGAGGCGACAAAGCCACCCTCGCCCTCGACGCCGTTGAGGTCCTGGGGCGTTTGGCTGGGCTCTTCGAAGAAAGGCGCCGTCAGCTCGCTGAAGGGGCTGGACTCACCGTGGTGCAGTGGCAAGCCCTCGAAGAAGTGCAGCACGAACATTTCATGCCGACCATGTTCGCCGCTCAGCGAGCGAGCAGTGCCGCCGCAGTGAGTAAGGTGCTGAGGCAACTCGCTGACAAAGGGCTCATTCTCGTCACCTTGTCCGACAAAGACGGAAGGCAGCGGGACTATCAAGTTACTGAAAAAGGACAGGATGTCCTCAACTACGTCCGCGACGAACGCAAACGAGCCATCTCCGAAATCTGGATGAAGCTCAGTGCGGACGAACTCAAACAGTTTGTTTCGGTCGGGGGCCAATTGGCTCACCGTCTGAACGATTGGGCCAAGCAAGCGGCTCACTATCAAGAGAAGGAGTAAGACACCAATGGGTAAGACACTCTACGAGAAAGTCTTCGATCGCCACGTCGTCCGCCAGCTGCCGTCGGGGCAATATCAGTTGTTTATGGGCCTTCACCTCATTCATGAGGTGACTTCGCCCCAGGCCTTTTCCATGGTCGAAGAGCGCGGTCTTTCGGTGATGTATCCCGACCGCACCTTCGCCACGGTCGACCACATCATCCCCACTACGAGCCAGCTGCGTCCTTTTCAAGACACTCTGGCCGAACAGATGATGGTCGCCCTGGAAGACAACACAAAGAAGCATGGCATCCGCTTCTTCACTCCCGAAAAAGAGGAGCAGGGCATTGTTCATGTGGTCGGCCCCGAGCGTGGTCTGACTCAGCCCGGTATGACCATCTGCTGTGGGGATTCCCACACGGCGACCCACGGCGCCTTTGGCGCCCTGGCCTTCGGGATCGGTACGAGCCAGGTTCGCGACGTACTCGCAACCCAGACTCTGGCGATGGACAAGCTCAAGGTTCGACGTATTGAAGTCAACGGAAAGCTCAAACCCGGCGTCTATGCTAAAGACGTCACGCTCTTCATCATCCAGAAGTTGGGCGTCAAGGGAGGAGTCGGCTACGCGTACGAGTACGCAGGAGAAGTCTTCGATGCGATGTCCATGGAGGAGCGCATGACCGTGTGCAATATGGCCATCGAGGGCGGTGCCCGCTGTGGTTACGTACAGCCCGACGAAACCACCTTTGAGTATCTCAAAGGTCGCCCCGCCTCGCCGGAAGGCGCCGCTTGGGATCGTGCGGTTTCGGATTGGAAGTCGCTCCGCAGTGATCCGGACGCCGTTTACGATGACGTGGTCAAGTTCGACGCCTCAGAAATCGAGCCGGTTGTCACTTGGGGGATCACCCCGAGTCAATCGACAAGCGTGGGCGCTACCGTACCCACCGTGTCCGAGTTCCCCGAAGATGAACGAGCCACCGTCGAAGAAGCCTACAGCTATATGTCTTTCACGCCGGGCCAAAAGATCGCAGGCATCAAAGTGGATGTCGCCTTCATTGGTTCATGCACCAACGGCCGCCTCAGCGACATTGCCGAAGTGGCACAGTTGCTCAAAGGAAAGGGCCTAAAAGTGAAAGAAGGCGTCCGCGCCATGGTGGTACCCGGATCTCATGAGGTCAAAAAACAGGCCCTGGAGCTCGGTTACGACAAGATCATCACAGATGCTGGCTTCGAGTTTCGTGAGCCTGGGTGCTCAATGTGCCTGGCCATGAACGCGGACAAGCTCAAGGGCAGAGAGCTCTCTGCTTCGAGCTCCAACCGCAACTTCAAGGGACGCCAAGGCTCTTCCTCTGGCCGCACTCTCTTGATGAGCCCCGCAATGGTTGCTGCCGCAGCCATCGCTGGCGAAGTAGCCGATGCTCGAGAAGTCTTTGGGGTTAAGTAAGAAAGGTAAAACGACATGGATAGCAAACGCGTAGTACTCAAAGGCAAAGCCATCGCTGTGCGCGGCAACGACATCGATACCGACCGCATCATCCCCGCTCGCTTTCTCAAGACAGTTACCTTCGATGGCTTGGGCGAACACGCCTTCGAAGATGATCGCGCCGGGCTCAAAGAGCAGGGCAAGGTTCACCCCTTCGACGAACCCAAGTTTCGTGAAGCTACAGTGCTCTTGGTTAACAAGAACTTCGGATGCGGTTCTTCGCGCGAACACGCCCCGCAGTCGATAGCTCGCTGGGGCAAAGGGATCCGAGTGATCATCGGAGAGTCCTTTGCCGAGATCTTTTACGGAAACTGCCAGTCGCTCGGCTTGCCCTGCCCTGCTGTGAGTGTCGATGTGATCGAAGAACTCATGAAAATGGTCGAAGCCGACCCGAACCTCGAACTGAGCGTTGATCTGGAGGAGCGCAAGCTCACGGCCGGAGACAAGACCTTTCCACTCTCGATTCCAGACGGTCCCCGACAAGCATTTCTCAACGGAACTTGGGATTCTACGGCAGGCTTGTTGGATGGAAAGGACGCGATCGCGGAGACAAGGAAGCGCCTTCCCTATCTGAACGACTTCGCTTGAGAAGCTCTACAAGCAAAGGGCATTGGGCAACCGCAAGCCCTAAATAGCACGAGGGCCAATACCAAAGTATTGGCCCTCGTTCCCTTTCGTGCGATCTCTCCCCAGATCGGCTTTCCCCCCTTGTGGAGGGGCACCGGGCGGCTGCAATCGCTGCCGTCGCCAAGCGCTCCGGTATCCTCGGGTTGTCTACAGGCGGCGCCCAAGGGTCAGCCGCCGCCCTAACTGTGGCCCACTCAGCTCACACCCATAGGACGGGGACGTACTTCACAGATCGCCGCCAGGAGCTCGGCAATTGCGGGATTGTCAGAATCCACAACTGTCGCCAGGCGGCACTCCATCAACGCATCCTCCACACGTGCGCTCATCAAGTACATCCATCCAAGAGTCAGGTGAAAATCCGCTGGAAGGGTAGGATGATACTCCCTGACTCGTTCTAAAGCTCTAATGCCCAAGTGGTAGGCTTCATGGCCCGCTGCGTTCTGAGCCAAAGCGACAGCTGCGTCGACATCAGCGGGAGCAAGTCGAGCAGCATTCGACCACAAAGCGACCTTTTCGGCTGGTGGCAGTTTGTCGCCTACGGCTCGGGCCAACGAAAAGGCAACGGTAGCTTCGGCCGGATCCCGTTGCGCCGCTGCAATCGCGAAACGTGACGCGTCATCCATCGCACCCATGCCCAAAGTCAACTGAGCCAACATCGAAAGCACCCGCGCATCGTCAGGCGCCCTCGCTTGAATCTCAAGCAAAGCCTCAAGAGCGCCGTCCCCGTCTCCACGAGCGAGACAGATCTCTGCGATACGTAGATACCAAGCAGGAGCGGCCCCGTGGTCTTCGACTTTTGGCGGACTCAATAAAAGATCGAGAGCCTCCCCCTCAAGCCCTTCCGCGCGAAGACGATCCGCCGCTTCGAGCCCTCTGGTCCATTCCGTCGAGCGCCTCTCAGCGACGGCGCAAAGGAACCCACCTTCACTCAGCCACTCTTGAACAACGAAACCGCCATCGCAAAGCAGCGCTTCGAGTTGCTGCTTCGAAAAGGCGCGACGTACCGGACAGCACAGCTCCTGAGCAATCGACGCATGAGGCTCAGCGATACAAAGCAGTCCACCCTCCCCTATCGCCGTACCGACCCGCCGGATCACATCCCGGGGTTCGGCTACCTGCCCCAATACGTCCACCAGAATCCCCACCTCAGAAGCCGGTAGAGCCTCAGTGGCGGCATCAGCCTGGAGTACCTCGATGCCCGAAACTGCGTTCTTTGCGAACCACACAGCGCTCGGGTCACAATCGACCGCACAAATGGCGCTCGCTCCGTCGAGATAGCTCAAACCGACACCTGCCCCACAACCGACATCCAAAACGCGACGCCCGGCGACGTAAGCCGAAAAAGCTCGGTAGAAGGAGTCAGTGCGAGGGGCAGCAGCAGGAAGCCCCGGATAAGCCCGAACGCGATTGCGCTGGATCTCCAAGCTATCGGGTCCGGCAGCCGCATCCGCAAACCGGGCTAAAACGCGCCCGCCCCCAACATCCACATAGGCGGGAACAAGAACTGACGCGACAACGCTCGAGTCTGGAGTTGACTCGCGAGAAAAAGCTAGCTGTACCATCGCTTACTCCGCCCGATTGCAAATCCCCTGGCGAGCTGCCTCGGGTACGGCCTTTTCCCATGCTTCTTTCAGCGGAGAGAGCACACGAAGCACATCGTCGATCTGTTGAGTATCGGCATTGGCGTTCGCACTGCGCAGACAATCCAGGCAGAAGGTATAAAGACCTCCCAACTGAGAGCACAAATCAGGCGCTACCGATGGATCCAAAGCGATCTGAAGCTCGCTGATGATCGCGTGCGCCTTCGACGTCAACTCACGAGCTCGAGCAGTCTGCTTCTGTTCGAAGCAGATGCGTGCTCCGCGAAGGAACCGAAAGAGTCCATCGTAGAGAGCCAGGAGGAGTTCTCCCTTGCTTGTGGTTTGTATCTTGACCTGCTCGTACCGAGCTGCCGCTGTCTGAAGCATCCTTGCCTCCTCGTTTCCCCGAGTGCCGCTTCCATGCGTCACTCAAATGTTGTTGTAACTAAGAATATTGACTTTCGTCGCGCCCCAAAAACTAAGATTCACAATCTGGCCAAGTAGGCCATCTGCACGTTGTTAGTACCCATTTGGGCATCCATCACAGAAAATGTACTCCTCAACCTGAGCTCCATCGCATCGAGCCGCTTCTGTTCGCGATCCGCGGTAGCCTGGAAGGTCTTGATCTGAGAATTGAGCGATTCCTTCTTGATATCGAGAGTCCCGGTCCCAATATCGGTGAAGCTCTTCACCAAGTCACTCATCATATCCATCAAACCATCCGAACTCTCGTCGCCTGCAAGAACCTTGGTAAACGCTTCAGGGTTTTCGGTAAGAGCTTCGCTCATTTGGTCCGAGTCGACGCGGAGCGTCCCATCATTGTTGAGCCGAATTCCGATATCAGCGAGAGTGTCGAGCGCGCCATCAGTGCCAGCCGCGGTGAGCACCTGAGTACTCAGGCGATTCGTGATACTGCGCAGGGAAGAGTCACCTCGAAGAGCAGCGCTCGATCCGGAGTTTTCTCCGAAACCAGCAACCGAGTGAACTCGACCGATGACGTTGTTGTACTTGGACACGAAGTCCTCCAGCGTACTCTTCATCGCATCGGTGTCGGCACGCACCGTAACATTGAACGGAGTCGTGGTTTCTTCCTTGAGGTTCAGAGTGACCCCGGTAATCGCATCTTTGATCGTGTTGGTACTGCTCGTAATTTCGAAGCCGTCCATCGTGACACTCGCATCACGAGCCGCCTGATACTCGCCGGATAGAGTATCGAGGGTATCGCCATTGAGTCCCGTCTTCTTCGTCAACCCGGACTCGTCGATAGTAAATGCCTGGTCGATTCCCGTCTCTTTGGACCGCACCTGCAGGCGATAGCCATCCTTGGTCGAGATAACCGAAGCACTGATGTCTCCGCCCATTTCGTTGATCTTGGCGCCGATGTCTTCAAGAGTATCCGTCGAAAGGACGTCGACGCTGTAATTGTTGCCATCCTGGGTGAAGGCCAGCGTTCCGCTGCTTCCAAAAGCATCGGTCTTTAACGCGGTGGCTTCACTGTAGTTCCGCTGCTCCTGGGCCAAGCTCACCTGTTCGATCTTGTATGTGGCAGGTTGGGCTAGGCCGGTCGTCGAGATACCCAGAGCATCTTCGTTGCCCGACGTACCCGAATATGAGGCCAACTCCGATGCGGTATCGAGAGAATCAACTACCGTGCGAAGTTCCCCAAGAAGCGAACCGACTCCAGATAGGGCTGAGATTGCGGCTTGCGCGTCGCTGATCTTGGTATTGACGGTTCTGATCGGCTGAGAACTCGCACTGATCAATCCAGACACGATCGACTCGATATCGAGTCCGGATCCAAGTCCGCTGAATGTGATCGGGCCAGCCATGTCAGATATTTCCTATAGAGACGAACGTATACTGAGAGAGTTTCTTGAATGATTTCTTTCGAATTTTCTCGCACCCCGATTGTACTCCGCTCCGAAAGGAGGAAGTTGGGGAGAGTTCGCGCGCCATGTTCGACGCGCGAACTGAATAGAATCCGCGCTAAACGCCGCACCTACTACTGGAGCAGTGACAGCGCCATCTGCGGCATCTGGTTGGCTTGGGCCAGCACGGATGTACCAGCTTGTGTCAGTACCTGATTTCTAGATAGGCGCGCAGTTTCGTCCGCAACATCAACGTCTCGGATACGAGAATTGGCAGCTGACAAGTTGAGTCTCATCGTCTGAATATTGCTGCCGGCGATTTCTAGACGATTCATGGCAGCACCGAACTGAGCGCGCGACCCCGAAACCGAGCTAATAGCGGTATCGATACGCCCCAGAGAGTCGAGCGCTGCGGTAGCCGTATCCACCGCCGTACTCCCAGCCAAGACTGTCGTCAGAGTCACCCCCCCGAAAGAAACAGTGATCTGATCAGAAGCCGTGTTGTCGAGCCCCACCTGGAAGGTCACAGAAGTGGCCGCAGTAGCCACCACGCTCACACCATTGAACTGTGCCGAGCCCTGAATACGGGTAATTTCGGACTGTAGTTGCTGAAACTCGAGATTGACGTGACCACGATCGGCGGAAGAAAGAGTTCCATTCGATGCTTGCATCGCTAGCTCGCGCATACGGCCCAAGATGGAGTGGACTTCTCCAAGTGCGCCTTCTGCCGTTTGAGCCATAGAAACTCCGTCCGCCGCGTTGCGTTCGGCCACATTATAGGAGCGAATCTGAGCCTTCATGCTCTCGCTCACCGCTAGCCCGGCGGCGTCGTCCGCCGCGGTATTCACGCGGAGACCGCTGGATAGTCGGTTGAAACTGCTCGACAACATCTGTTGATTGGCCAGAAGGTTCTTCTGCGCCATCATGGACGAGACGTTCGTGTTAATGTTGATTGCCATTGTGTTCCCCTTCCGTGGAGTGTCCCGGGTGACCCCGGTGGGGCGTCAAATGCCCGACACCCCATAAGACGGAACAATGAAGCAATTACTAAAGATGGCGCTCAAGAAAACTTTAACTTTTTTTTTCGTGTTTCTCTTTGAGACTCAAGTGTCTCATTTCGAGACGCTCGGCAAGTTGCAAAGCTGACTTCATAATCGCATCACCCAAAGCGCCCTCGGTCTTGATGCCGTGAAGAGCCTCAGGAACACCCCTGACCTCTTTCATATTATCGATGGTGTCATCGACGTCGCCCCAAGCCCAAGCGTCCACCCAGGGCCAGCGCCAGACAACGTTCTTGAGTTCGGCCTCCGCATATTGCAGTTCCCGAAGACGTCTGGACAAGATGGAAGGATCTGCGTCGTCCCAGCACGCCTCGGCGGCGCGACTGGCCTGAGAGAGAACGCGAGCAGCCGTTGCTACAGCCTCAGCCCCACGCTGATTTGCTCGCAGGAGATTGATAACGTCGCCCACGTGCATTTCAGCCCCCCCCTGACGTGCGCTCTCCTCAATCTGATCAGGGCGAATATGGACATCAGGAAGCTCGTCCAAAACATGAGCGAGTGACAGTTCTTCGAAGTTCGCGATTCGTGCACCGCCCTCGGTCGCATTAATCAATCGGGGACCATCGCTTGCGTTCAACATCGCAGCAACCCTTTCTAACCACATTCTAACATGGTTAAATGTCGCCGCCGAGTAGACAAGCCCCTCACCACCCCACGCCCCGGTCTGGGTAGCTTTCTGACCAGGCAATAACTCGTTCCCCCCTTTCAAGTGCGTTTCGACCATCGTCCCGCACCAATCGTGACGCAACGTCTGACCTTGAACTTCAACCCGAGATTGCTCATAAGGGGTCCCGTCTGCGTAACAGCGCCCGCCCGTGTAGGCCAAGTCTTGACCCACCAGCACGATGGGATCGCATCCCATCCGATACGCCAACGAAAAACAGGCGGTAGACACGCTTCCACAAACGGGCAGCCCAGGACGACCAAAGAAAGCCTCAAAGGGTCCGGCAATATGAGGCAGTAGCTCGAAGAGTGTCAGCAGGGGACCGTTTCCTGTTTCGAAGAGACTCGGATGAGCCGTCAACGAAAAGAGTCGCACCACCTCGTCTATAAATGACAAGTCATGAATCAGGTGAGAGACGTCGATGGATTCGAGAGCCGCAAGGATGTGAGGTCGGATCCCAACCTGATCTAGGGCCCGGCCACTTGAGTTTACCGCAAAAACAATGCCTTTCTCGGAGGCACGACGCACCTGCTCGATGTTGCGATTGAGGGAGGGGCCCGCACCAACGATGAACGCCGGGACCTTCGAAAACGCACCCTGAAGATGATGAGCACTCGGTGCGCTCGAAATGTACTCGGCGTTGTCGATGATGTCTTCGACCCAGACGCGCCCGCGTGCCCGAATCGTCTGCTCGTTGACCAAACCGCGCTCAAGCAGGTCCGCTATCTTTGTGGTGAGACTCGTTCTTTCTTCGGCGAAAAGGCGGTCGTATCCTGGCGTATCCGTCACATGAACATTGTCTCGATCACCGACGACGCGCTGCCAAATGGTCTCAAGCTCTCTATGCTGGGTCACAATTGGGATCTGCCCCAAGTCCATCGGGCCTTGTTCCAAGAAGGTGCGCAAGATGCCGGGATCGGGTTCGAAAACGGCAGCGACCCGAATTCCCCCGGAGACAAGTGCCCTCACGGTGTTCCCCGCGCCCAAACCGAAGACGATCACAACGCAATCAGGCTCGGTGCCCAAACGCTCGACCACACGATAATGAAGGGGACCATCCAACAAGTATTGAGCCCCGTTCTTTTCGTAAGAAATCACGGGCCAGCCTTCCACCGTACGCAACACTGTCCCGCGACTAGACGTGGACAAGATCTCGTCGCAAGTCTCAGGCTCAAACCGCCCAAAGCTCAAGTTGTCCTGGAGGAAATCGACGGGCACAGGGTCCATATCTTACTTCTCTGTCGACCGACTGACGCCGGGAGGTGACGGTTCGTTGACAGCGCGACGCGAATCGTCCTCGGTTTTTTGGGGATGAGGCTCAGCTTGTCCGAAAGGATCAAAATTTGGATCCAGGGCCGCTCGTGCTGCCGCCTTATTTTGCTCCAGCACCGCTTCGTACACTTCACCTCGTAAAACAGGCACCGATCGAGGAGCGACGACAGCCAAACGAACCGTCGAACCAGAAATCCCGGTGACGACGACCTCGATGTCGTTCCCAATGACGATGCGTTGGCCTTTGCGGCGAGTAACAACCAGCATAGCTAGACTTAGTCACAACAGCAGGGATTATGCCAACTTGACCTTCTGCCCGCTCTTTTTGTCGAGCTCGCCGACAGAAGTTGAGCCCCCTCCTGCACTGGAACCCTTCGTGTCGCCTCAAGCGAAAGAACGAGGGTGGGGTTCCAGAGAAGAACGATTTTTACACCTCTTGTGTTGGGGCAAAGCGTCAAAGCCATGAATTGGGGGCGAGTCAGTATTTTCTTGCCTGAGCCATCGGAGGGCCGGGTACCTATACAGACAAGAACCATCGAGTCGTGACTCGTTCGGCCAACCTCAACGGTGGCTCAACCTCAACGAGCCGGCGATCATAACTCACTCATTTATACAAATAGAGTCAAATATCTCTTTGTTAGCAATAACTCATTCATAGGAACAAATCTGATGAAGCTCATCCGAAACACAGCTTTTCTTCTGACAACAGGGACCTTGCTCACCGCAGCATGCGGCGGCGGCGGCAGCGGCGGCAGCGGCGGCAGCGGTGACGACAGCGGAAGCGCAGAGACTACGAGCACGAGTGGTTCGTCAAACAGCACGACCACTGATTCAAGCACAACTGGCGAATCAACCAGCAGCGATTCGGGGGGCGCTAACGGAACTTCGACCACCGAAGATACCGCCACTGGGTCGGAAGGTAGTGATGATTCTGGCGACGGAGGGGCTAGTTCCACTACGGGACAAGGAGGTTCGACCAACGACGCTTACGACGACCCAGCCTCCTGCGACGAAGAGGGTGACGACTGCTGTCTGTCAGCAACCGGAGGCCTTCACTGCACGGGGGATCTCACCTGCGTAGACCGCCGCCTAGGAGCGGAATGTCGGGCCATCGATACAAGTGATTGCGACAGCGAAGGGGACGGCTGCTGTGAAGGGAGCGGCCTCGGACCTGGGATCTGCGCCGACGGATTCTACTGCGACGGTTTCGGAGAGGACGCGCAATGCGTTGAGGAGGAAGTCATCGACCTCAGCGACTGCGACGAAGAAGGCGATGCGTGCTGCGAGCAGGAACGCGGTCTCGGCCTCTGTGGAGTAGGACTCACGTGTATTGGGTTCGGCAGCAACGCGACCTGTTGGAGCAACGAAACAGGAGGATTCGATGACTTCGACTTCGACATCGCGACCTGTGATGAAGAAGGAGACCCTTGTTGCCAGGGGGTTGGCGGCGGCGGCTTTTGTGGATTGGGACTCTTCTGTGACGGTTCAAGCGAGTCGGCCACTTGCGTCGACGCGGGGACTTTCGACTTCGGAAATATCGATACCACTAGCTGCGACGAAGTCGGCGAAGCCTGCTGCGGCGGCGTGTGCGGCGCAGAACTAGAGTGCAACTGGGGTGGTCAAGACGCCGGGTTTGTGTGCGAAGAAGTAAACTAACGTGGCTGCATCTTGCGGGCTTGCGCGAGGCAACGCTCCGCAGCGTCGACCAACTGATCCATGTCGAAAGGTTTTCGAATGGAGGTGGCGAATCGATTTTCGAGTTCTTCACTGAGAGCACCCGGCTCACCACTCATCATAATGAGTGGTGCCTCGGGTGATAGATGTCGAAGGCGCGCCAAGACTTCCTGAGCTCGAAGTTTGATAGGTGACAAATCGATGAGCGCGAGATCGAAAAGAGGACGGCTCCCTAGAATCTCGTCGAGCGAGTCGGGCTCAATGACCGACAGGACTTGGGCCCCGCGCGCCTCCAGGCTCAGCTCGACTAGGTGAGCAATCGAGTGGTCATCTTCGATCATCAGGATGCGCGCGCCCTCCAACACTCTCGCGGAAGCCTGAGTAGGTGGAACCTGACTCGACGGCGCGCAGGGCCAACTAAGCTGAAACCGCGCACCAGGACATCCAGGATTGAGCAATCGCAGATCACCGCCATTGCGACGAGCCAGTCGACGAGAGAAGGGGAGTCCGATCCCCGCCCCCTCGGCTCGTGTGGTGATTCCTCCGTCGAACATCTCGCTCACTATCTTGGACGGAACACCTGGCCCCTGGTCCGCTACCTCGAAAACGATGGAGCTGCCCTCGCGACGAACAGAGAGGTCAATCTGACTATCTTGAGGAGAAAACTGAAGTGCGTTCAGAAGCAAGTTCGTAAGAACTTGAAGAGCATCACCCTCACCCTCAATGCGTTGAACACTCGTAGGGTCCGTGTGAACGAGGATCTGAACTTGATGCTCAAGAGCTTGAGGTTCGATCGAACGACCAGCAAAAAGAGCCAGTTCGGAAGCAAAACGCCGCTCCTGAACCGACTCCACCTCAGAGCCAATGCCTCGACGTGCAATCACCCGACCCCGCTGAGCGTGTTCAAGGGCCACAGCTATCGCGCGTTGCGATTCTTCGCGAGTCTCTGCTCGATTGGCCATTTCGAGCCAGCCGAGAACAACGGTGAGCGCGTTCGACACTTCGTGCAGAGCACACGAAACATGCTCTGTCGACGAAGGCCCCAACTCAGACTGGGCTACACTTGATTCTCCGGTCCCCACGCGCACTCACTCAAACCGTATAACGGAGCGCCAGCTCTCGCCAGCGGCAAGATCTATGATTTCTTGAGCGAAAGCACAATGTCTCGGGACTCATAGTCGTCGTCACGCGAACTGCTTCGAAAGGTAAAAGGCACGACTTCCGCTCAGGCTAGAACGAGATCGCACATTGTAGGCGAAGTCGATGGAGCTTCTGCTGGTTGTGAATTGTGCTCTAGAGCGACGAGGGAAGGACAAGGGTAAAATGGCCCTCACTATCCACTCGAGTCTCCCCCACAGGCGTCACGTGCGTCGCCTCCGTTGGATCGGTGACGATTTCCCCGTCCTTCAACATAGCGTGGGCCACGATGAGGGCTTCAGGAACGGCGCTTCCCGTATCCTGAGAGGTGAGAAACCCCGAGATCACCACCGGAAGAGATACCCTAAGAGCCCCCAAGTCCAAGCCTCCTGCGCCAACTTCAGCATTGAGTCGCACAAACCAAGGGAAGTCCGTGCTCAGGTTGGGGCGCGCAGTCAGATGAAAAGAGCCTTCGTCCGACAAGAGTGTAAACTCACCTTCTGGGCCTGTGGCTACTCGAGTCGCAACAGGTGAAAAGATTTGTCTTCCCTGAGCCAATTCCAGCACGCTTGCACGAGTGCCCACTACCGCAGGGCTCATGACAACTGACACATCAGCAAGCTCATGGTTTCCGAAGTCTTCGAGTTGCCCCATCACTTTCGTACGCGGTTCAATCTCGATGGTTCGCCCAGCCTGGGTTTCCGCTTCATTGACGATCACTGTAGTTTCGACTGGAGCGAGCGATTCGTCTTGAGGATCAACGATGACCCGATAGGTGCCAGGTAGCAGTTCAATCTGAAAAAGCCCCTGCTCGTCCGTTTCAACTGAGTTGGAGAAGGCGGCCACGGTGCCCGGGCCTGTAGAATCGAGGCCCGTCGCCAAGAACAGAACGCTCGACTGCACCGATTCCACCGCACCCTCGCTGGCTATGCGCGCGCCAAACGTGACAGGCAGGGGCAGCTCCGCCAGCTGATCGATGAGCCCATCGCCGCCCTGAAAGAGTTCGACCACGCTCCGCTCAACGTAGATCTGCGGGCCAACCACATCCGCCGGGGGTGAAAGGCGAACAAGCTCCGAAGACGGATTCGTCTTCGCCCCTTCGACTTCAGAAAAAGACAATGCTGCGTGATACTCCCACCCTTCCTCGACTTTCTCGGCCTCTCCCAGTACTGCAAGGTTCGAAAGTCGATGGCCTGACGTTCTTTCTATGATTTCGAGGGTCCAGCCGCGAAGATCATTGCCGCCTCCAGGAAAGCGCACTCGAACGTCGAGAGCCTCAGGCTGGGGCAGGTTAATGCCCAGCTCAACATCGCCTGAGGCAATCTCCTGATTAACGGCAAGAAAGGGCGGTCGGACGCAACCGGCCTCGCTCGTTTGGGGTTCGACGTAGACGTCATAGGTTCCGGGAGGAACAGGAAGGTCGAAGGAATACGACGAGGCGCCACTTTCAGAGAGCTCCGCCGTATAAGATGGGCTCGAGACTCCCAAGAGGCGAGCCCGCGGGAAAAGAGTCAGTCGAGCGGCTATGCTCCCATCTTCGTTGGGCACACCGAGAGGCAACGACTCATCAAGCACACAGTTTTCCTGATCGATGGACGTGGCACGAATCGGCCCTTGTAGACGACTCACATGCCCTAAAACGATTTCGGTCCCGTACGGGCCAGAATCGAAGTCGAAGTCCTCAATCACCTCTGTAAAGCCAACCCCAGCAATGACATCGGTTCCGGTCGCTGGCGTAATGTACAGAAGAAGGGCCCCTAGCTCCGTATTGTAGGTCCGGCACATGTCGCCGACGCACTTGCCTCGACCGCAATCATCATCGCTGCTGCACTCATTGCGGACGCCCGACTGTGCGGTGTCGTCGGCGAATCCCAGGTTGCACCCCAACGCAAGGAAGGCGACCCACGGCGCCAAAAAGGACCTACTGAGGAGAGAGTGAACCATTGGTGACCGAACCTTACTATCAGGCTACACAAAACTATGGCAAGACGCGTGCCAGTAGGGAAGTTTCGCCGGTTTTGGCCAGCCGCGCTTCGTTCGGCGAAGAAAAACGAAGACATTCGTGTCGCAGAGGCCCCTTCTTCCGTACCTTCACTTGGCAACCTGAAAACGCACCTGCGCGTACTCTGAGGACAGGCTCAGCTGTAGAAGATCTGCCGCCGCAGGACAGAGACTCACCACACGGGACAACTCGGACAAGGTGCTGGGCGGAGGCAAGTTGCACTCGGAGCAAGCATCATCGACCGCCGTAGGCAGGTCCCCGCAAGAAATCAACCCGGCGCGACGAACGGCCAAGCGAGAGTGTCCAGTCAGGGTGCCATAGTTGAGCTCGCTGGCGTCGATGCAAAGCTGAGACAATCGCCTCTGGGCACGTGACGGAATGGACTCCCAGAGGAGGGAGGCAAGGCGAGTCGCATCTGCCGAGCGAGGTCGACCGTTTGTTTCCTCCTTGCCGAAAGAAAGGGAAAGCGCCGAAAGCACGTCTTGCAGGCGTTGAAAATCGGCCCCGAACACCAAAGCGTGCTCGGCAGAGCAGGCCGCTATCATCGCTCCAAAGTGATAGGTCAACTCCAAGCTGGTCTCCTCAATCTGTCCCGCAATGATCACCGAGGGGGTCTGAAGCAAGGCCACTTGGATCGAGATCTCGTCCTGCCCCGATGAGCGATAGATGGGAGGTTTCACCAATCCGGTCACGCGCGAGACACCTTGAGCAAGCTCTCCCACCAGGGATTGAGCATGAAGGGAAACCCGCTCCAGCCCCGAAATGCCATAGTCGGAGAGCTCCTTGCGAAGGAAGGACGACCCGTGCTCCCAAATGAGGGCCAATGCTTCGTTACCGACTCCTTGAGCCTGCTTGATCAGAGCCAGAGCAGCGCCGTTTTGGTCAAGTACCCGTTCTGGAGCGGGCGGGTCGACCGGATCTCCTGCGCCGTAGGCGCCCAGGATGTGGCGAACCGCCGCCGCCAAAGGTTCATTGCCGTCCCGATAGGCGGCCGTAACCAGTCGTCCGAGCAGCTTTGCATCACCAGGATTAAGTAGAGCCAAGTGCTGCGCCACAATAACCGCGTCCCGAGAGCGACTTCTATCGGAGTGAAGACGGGACAGAAGATCCAATCCCGCTTCGATGTCTCCTTCTTCAAGTCTCTGCAACAATTCGGTATCCGAAATACTGAGATTTTGAGGAACGCCGGGCGTATTCGCCGATTCGTCGGCAAAAGAAGGCAAAGCCGCCGGTCGAAGAGATTCTTCGTTCTCCACGCTCAAACTCGCGGCCACCACCGCGCGCATGGCAGGACGACTCGAGCGCCGCACGCGCCTGGGACCTGCAAGCTCTTGATGGTCGGAAACTGCGCGAGCTGCGTTACGATGCTCCTCTCGAGCGGCCCGTCTGATTTCTTCGACCGTGGGTGCCGATACCGATTCCGCATCATCGGTACTCTGATTGGACCGCTCTCCTTGGGCAGAGATCTTTTCTTCCCGGGGAGTTGATTGGGAAGCGACAAGGTCGTCCATCGGCTGTCCTAAAGGAACACTCTGCTCACCAAGGACCGGAGGTGTTGGTTCGTTCGATGGGACCACCAAATCCGCCAAGCTCGCGTCGAGGGTAGCTATGTCCAAAGGAGAAAAACTCGAGCTTTCCGAAAGGGAAGACTGGACATCGCTCTCCAACTGATTCTCTTCCCCGACTTTCGATGCAGACGCATCGACATTGTGAGCAGCCGTCACGCTCTTGGCCCGAGCTTCCGACAACTCTTCCAGAGCACGTGCGGCTCGAACACGCAGGGGGTCATCGTCCGAGACGGCAGAAATCAGCCCCCGGGCGCGAGAAAAGTCCCCCAATCTTTGCGCAAGCTTACCAGCGCGAAGTAGCAACTCGCCTTCCGAGAAAAAACCATGACATTGCCCACCGAGAGCCACATCTACAAGTTGGAGAGCCCGTTCGTCATCGTCAACGATCAGCTCCGACAGCAAAGCGGACAGGAGCGGTCGCTCCCCTTGGTCCACCAGCGCATCCTCCAAAAGTGTTTCAGCCTCGCTCTTCTTTCCAGAAAGCATGAGTGACTTGGCTCGCAAGAAAGTAGCCATCTCCCTGTCTTTCGCGCCCTCCAAGGATTCGGTTCCACTGAGAAGCTGACGCATTTGCTCAGCCTGGAGCGAGGTACAGAGTGCTCCGTTTTGAGCACGGATGCGTCCCACCAACAGTTTTGCCTCACTGCAATCAGGGATGAGCTCCAGCGCTCGATCAGCACAACGTTGGGCGTCATTGATGCGCTTCTTTGCCAAAGCGAGCGACGCCGCTTCGAGCAGTAGCTCGCCTTGCCGAGTTTGGTCTCCCACAAGCACCTCGCAGAGGCGAACGATTCCGGAGTAAATCTCATCCTTGTCGCCCACCGAGCGAGCCACCTCCAAAGACAACTCAAGATGATGAAGCAGTGGACGCTCGATGTTGGCCAAGGCCTCCTTGGCGCGACGCGGAAGTCCCGCACGAGAGAAGTTCGAGGCAGCGCGGTAAGCGGCGTCGTCGGCTTCGATAGAATCGAGCGCCACCGCGTGAACCCTGAACCATAACTCAGCAGACTCGGTGAAGTCCCCCGTGCGCTGCCATGAGTCAGCCAAGAGGCGTAGGGCTGCTCGGTCTTCACCTTGAGCTAGGAAGCTTTGAAGCAACTTTCGGGCCTCGGGGGCACGTCCCAGTTTCATCTCAAGGGCTGCTGCGCGCCGGAGCGTCAGACGGCGAATTTCGCCCGCATCGGTACTCAGTTCGATGCGCCGGGCCAAGATCTGAAGCAGCTCTTCGTGGTTGCCGTTCGCCTCGGCGTGACGCTCCAGACCGAGCAAGCCCTCCTGAGAGCTATCGTCTAACTTGACCAAGGCGCGATAGCGAACGGCGGCGTCCTCGACCCTGCCAATTCGCTCAAGCCGGTGCGCCGACTCTTCAAGAACTCGCAGACGGTCACTGCCTTCGAGTTGCTCCACGTCGAGATCAAGCAGAGCGTTCAGCGCTTCATCCGGCTCCATTCCCTCGAGGCGGTCCAAGACCCCTTTCGCACGCTCTTTTGGCGGCAATAGTTCGTCGACCTGAGCAATCAGATCCGGGCGCCCGCTGTCCCGAGCGAACTCTCGAGCCTGGTTCACAAGTCCAGCATCTTCGGGAAAGTGGCTCGCGGAACGCACGGTCAATTCCGCCTGGACGTCGCGCTCCCCGAGGAGACCGGCAATCTTCCCTGCCAACTCCGCAAGCTCCTTACCCAGAACCTCATCCTTTTCGTTTTCAGAGTCGCGAACAAGTTCAAGAAACTCGGTCGCCGGCCCAACGATTCCTGCCAGCTGATGAACATAGGGGAGCAACTTGCCATACTCGCCGCAGCGAAGATCGCAGGCAACCGCAGCAATAGCCGCCTCAACGGCGAAATCTGGTTGTTCGAAATGACTCACCGCCGTAGCAGCGAACAAGAGGCAACGACGGGCTCCTTCCTCACCGCGACCACTGACAAAGACGTCCCGAGCCAGCGAGGAGAACCTCCCCCAAAGCTCTTCACGTTGTCCAGGTTCGTCCGCCAAGCAATGGGCGATTCCATCGAAGAGGTCTTCCAGAGTTTCAACCACCGGTTGCATTTGAGCAGCCCGAAAAAGGATCTCCAGGCGCTCACCCCGACCGATACTTTCAGTATCCGAGAGAGCCGCGGCGAGCGAAAGCCAGCGCGCCCGCTCCGCGTCCGAGACCGGGCCATCTGCAACCCGTTGAATGGAGTCAAGAAGTTGTGAGTGTCCCACCGTGGCGTCAGCCAAGCGTGCCATCAACACGTAGGCTACCCCCTCGGCGGGTTCGGCTTCGAAAGCCGCACAAGCATGGGTCAGCGCCGCTTCGAGAGCTCCTCGCTTTTCTAGTTGCCGTGCCGCACGATAGTGAACTGCACGTTCGCCGAAATTTCCCATCGCACCGTCAGCAAGTAATTGGTAGAGGCGGTCGAGCTGATTGAGGTTCGCCTCCCCCGCCGCTTCTTCTGCAATAGCTAACAAATCCGCTAGAAGCGGAGCCCGCTCAAGCGCGGCGCTCGCAAGACGAAACGCCTCGGATTTTCGTTCCAATTTCAAAGCTTCGCGAGCAGCAAGACCGAGAAGCTTCCCCGAACGAGCAGGGTCATCCGTACCACGGGCGGCTTCTTTGAGGTGCTCCAGTGCACTTTCCGAGCCAGCCACCTGTCGAAGATAGTGAGCGAACAGCTCCAACCCGCGTTCTTGGTCCAGCTCCGCAGCTTTCAACCATGCAGCAACAGCTTGTTCGCTGTCATGAGCCATATCCCAGCGTGCGCATCCCAGAACGAACAAACGCTCGGCTCGTTCTTGTTCGGAAACGCCCACGCTGAGATCAGCGTCGACTTCCAGCAGCGCCAGACGACCGTCGGGTTCGAAGCGTCCCGAAAAAAGTTGCCTGAGTTCTTTCACCTCAGTTTCGGAAGCGAAGTTCAGCTGGGCCTTCCTCAATGCGCGCGCAGCTGCGACAGTTTGGCCCGACGCAAGCCGATACTTGACCAGCTTCAGGAACAAGTCGGCCTTTTTGGGGGCCTCAGCTGAAATGAGTTTGGTCTCGATCAAGGTCGCCAGCAGTTCATTGACCTGAACAGACTCGGCCAGTTCGTGCAGTTTCTCGAAAACGAGTTCGTGCTCGACCGAAAAAGCGGCCAGTAGACGTTCCCCAATCCGAATCACCTGCGTCTCCCCTGACTGCTTAAGCAAGGTGAGACAGTCGCAAACTTCTTCCTGAAGGTCAGACAAAGGTAGCGGCTGTTCAATGACCTCTTCAAGAGCGTCCGCGATCTTCGTCGCATCAATCAGGGAGCACGCCTGTTGAAGATAGCGTTTCGCACAAGAGACATCCCCTGGACGCAAAGCCAAGGCACGTCCCGCCCAAGTCAAGGCGAGACGAGACGAGCCCCGTTGGCTCGCCAACTCCGAAAGCAGCCCGCAGGCATCGCTACGAGCGACAAGAACAGAAAGCGAGTGTTCGAGGAGGGAAGCCGAAGCACCGTCGGGCACATGAAGCGCAACCAAAGCTTGAGTTGCGATAGCTCGCTCGTTGGAGGGTAGAGCTTCAACGGCCGCGTCAGCGGCCTGATGGGCTTCCTCAAAGCTTCCAGACTTGAGCAGCCGCTCGGCGGCAACAGCATAGGTTACCGCTCCAGCCTGGGGCGGCAACCACGGCGCAAGGGCCACCATAGAGCGGATACGAACAGGCGCATTGGAGGTGCGGCCACCAAGAGTCGCGCCGAAAGCGGCGGTCGCAAGCCCAACCTCAGTGTTTTCGAGCAAAGGGGACAAGACGAGGAGCGCCTCGTTCCATTCTTGCTCGACGCAAAGTCGACGAGCCAACTCGAAACGTATGGCCTCCTGCGCAGGCTCGCTTGAGCTCACGAGCTCGGACCGGAGCCTAACGATATGATCAGCGTTGTCGCGGGTGTCCAACACCTCTAGGGGTTCGGCGAGATAGTTGTCCTGTAGCTTCTTCGACAGCATCAACAACCGTTCATCGGAAGTTGACCCTCGATGAATCTCACAGAGCGCCAGCAACCAACTTGCCAGAGTATTACTTTGGCCCCAAGTTTGCTGAGATATGAGCTTCCACAGAAAGCTCTCAAAGTCTTGCCGGAGAGGAGCTTCTCCGAGAGCAAGAGCAAAGACGCGCTCCACATCCACATCGATATCGAGCTCGGCCTCAAGAGCCGACTCGATACATTCCTCTAATTTCCCTTCCCCAAAAGCAGCATAAAAAGCCCGCTGATGGTGCGCAGCGCGCTGAGCGGAGGAGGCCGTGCGTAAGTGTTCTCGGAAGATTTCGGCGGCAGCGCCCGGCCGCCCTCGTTCTACCAGTGTCGTTGAAAGCGCCGTTGCCGCCTCGGTACAACGCTGATCCACTTCGAAAGCGCGCAGGGTACTCTCGAAAGCATTAGACTCGTCTCCCGAACTTCGGCGCAACTCCGCGGCTCGCAAAAGTGCGCGCGCGCACTCATCCTTGGGCAAATCCGACCAAAACCCCATCGAACCAAAAAGCTCGTAGGCAATCGGGTCTTGTGGAGCCAGATCCATAACTCGGCGAAGAGCCCGTGCCGCCTGGCTCGCTTGAGCTAACCGGATGTTTGCTTTCGCCATAGCAAGCAGGGCCTGCCTTCGTTGCCCCTCGGGGAGCTCGTCCACAACCGATTCCGCCAACCGCACGCCACGACGCGGGTCACCCGCTTCGCACCACCAGCGCGAAACATCGAGCCCCAGATCGGGATCAAAAAAGATTGCCAACGACTTTTCACCAAGAGCTAACGCATCTCGGGTTTCGATGCGATGGTGCGCCAGCTGTCTCGCCAGACGCCCCGCGACGACCGCCTTGTCCTTGTTTTGGGTGAGTGTTCGAACTTGCGTGGACAGCGCCGAAAGTTGAGCGGCGTCCTCGTAGAAGCGTGGGACCACGACGTCTGGCTCGGCCGTCGGAGGCAAAGTCGATTCCACCTTGGACGTCGGGGGCAGAGTGCGGGGGCGCCGACTGCGCGGAATTTCTTTGTCGGGGGGATTCATTGTGACGAACGGGTGAACTTTACTGGAGCAAATGCGCCTTGTTTCGCTATCATACCCAACTCGGGCTTGTCGCCTGACATATTAGGGGTTTAGCCTTGGACCACGCCAAAATATGTTGGAAATTTCCAGCCTTCAGGAGTTCTCATTCACATGTATAAGTTTTCCAGCTTGAGCAGCGCGTTGACCTCGCCTTTGGCCTGGGGCTCGCTCGTCTTCGGGATGTCCATTTTTACCGCTTCACCCGCTTTCGCAGAAGCCAAGGTGGCGACGCCGACTCAGGCGGCCGTGACCAAGACCGAAACAAAGGCCGCTGCCAAGTCCGAAACCAAAAAGGCAGCGCCCCCGACAGCCGAGCAAGGGGCTGAACCCAAGAAAACCGCCAACCCGGAAGAAGCGGGAACAGGCGCGACAGCCCCTGCCCCCAAGGAACCCACAGCCGAGGAGCGAGAACAGGCCCGTGTCGCCTTCGAGTCTGGCTCAAAGCTCTTCGCCGAAGAAAAATACGAGGAAGCCCTAGCCAGCTTCAAGAAGGCCTACGAGCTGATCCCCTCGCCCCACGCAGAATACTGGATTGCCTTGTCGATGGACAAAGCTGATCCAGAAACCAAGGACGCCAAGGCTCTCGCGGGAGCGTACGAGACCTTCCTCACCAATCCTGGTGCGGCGCACGTCGGCGATGAAGAGGTCGCGGCCGCTCAGACGCGTCTGGGGGAGTTGCGCAAAGGACTGCCTGCCACCGTCACTATCGTTACGGAGCCAGAAGGAGCCAGTGTCGCGATCAACGGTGAAGCCAAAGAGGGAAAGACGCCCCTGACTGTCGAGCTCCCAGCGGGGGCCTACCAGGTCGGATTGACCTTGGACGGCTATGACCCTGCCACAGTAGAAATCAGTGCTGAAGGAGGGATCGCCCTGGAACAGCAAGTGAAGCTCGCCGAGACCGTTGTTGCACCTCCCCCGCCGGCCGAGCCCGCGATCGAGACGCAGCCCGAACCCGAAGCGCAAAAAAAGAGCATGGTTCCTGCCTACGTTACCCTCGGTTTGGGGGGAGCCGGCCTCGTTTCCGGAACGGTCTTCGGCATCATGGCGCTCAATTCGAAAAGCAAGTTCAAGGATGAACCCACGGTGGACAATGCGGACGCTGCAGAACGCAATGCTCTGATCGCCGACATGAGTTTTGGTATCGCTCTTACCCTGGGCTTGACCGGCATTGTCCTGCTCACCAGCGAAGATGCCACGGCTTCAGAATCGGCAAAGAAGAAGCAGGGAAGCAAGACCGAGTTCACGTGGGCTCCCTACGCTAGCCCAATCGGGGGCGGCGCCGCCGCTCGGTTGACCTTCTAGTACCGCGACCACCTCGAGCAAGAGCCTCGAGCGAAGCAAAGAAGCAGTCCTGCAATCAGCTGGGCTGCTTCTTTTTTTAGAATTCGCGACAATCACCCGCCACCTCAAACCCAGAAAAGGCATGAGGACGAGCCTGTTTTACAATGAGTTCGCGAGACGGGTAGAGAAGTTTGTATTCGATCTCCATAGCAAACCACGGATCTTGCTCCTCCGGATCAATGAGCGGCCGAAAGTGCTGATGGATCTCGTACAAAGCACAGGCGACGCCAGTGGCCTCCTCTTCCGAGAGAACCGGAGCACCAAAGGTTAAACTGCTGGTTGACTGGTATGACAGCAGGGGCTGACGGGGCGGCCATTGAAAATTGAGAGCCTCAGTGGTCACCCCCGGAGCGGGGTTGGTGACACTCGCCTCGCCACTTTGACTGTTGAGATAGTAGATATCTCCACGCACAGGATCGAGCACATTGCGGCTCACTCCGACTCCATTGGCGGCCTCGGACAGGAAAGCCGGGTGAACGAGCACTGCCATGGCGACCTCTTCGTGATCGATCTGGGCTAACGCTCGTTCGTCGAACGCCCGGGTTGCATAAAGGCTCGCCCATACTGTGCGCAGAGCGTCCTCGATAGGTCGCTTGTCGTCGTCAAGAGCCCCACTCACAGAGGTATACAAACCGGCGCCGTTAAATCCGGGTAGGTCTTCAGCGTTGCTACTACTTCGAAAGCGAACCCGCTCAGAACCAAAACGCTCACGGATTTCGTCTTCGAGTTCACCGAGCAGCCCCTCATCTACAGGATGCTCGAAAATGCGGCCCCTGACTTTCTCGAGTTCTCGCGAACGAAAAAGCGGATCCGAACCGAAGTCTTCTTCTTGTTGAGCCTGCTGGAGTCGCTCTCGAGCGCCGCTCTCCTCAAAATGATCAAGAAAGTAAGCCACCGGGACAGCGAAGGGTTGGTCCGGAGGAGAGAACCCAGAAATGCCCCGACAGACGTCCGGCGTATTCAGGTCCACCTTGAGTAACTCGGCCATTTGCGCTGCCTTGGCGCCAATGTACGGAACGGATTCGAGAGAGGCATCCTTGAGGTCCACCAGCTCTCGGACGCTTGCGTCCAAACGGGGTGTTCCCTCAAGCCCCGAAGGTCTGTGTTCCTTCCAGAACTCCGCCGCTTCGTCGGCCGCTGCCGGAAAAACTGAAAAATCGTCGCCCGCGACTTCAAGTCGAACTAACTCGCCCAAGTGCTCGGAAATACGAGGGTCATCCAATGCATCGGCTAAGGCCATGTTGGGAGTACCGCGGTTTTGACTGAGCACGTTGACGTGAGCAAGCGGGGTCTGAAAAGCCTGAGTAATTAGCCCTCCTACAAGAGGAATATCGTTGGGAACGTCGTCCGTCACCAGGATCACCTGAGCCCCCAAGGCCGTCGTACTCAACTCCTTCGCTGGAACGAAAGTGAGCACGCCAAAGCCCACCCCGCGAGTGAGCGGCTGATACACTAGGTCACGAAACGGGGCGTTAGGACTGAGGAGCGGAGCACTGCCCTCAATCGATTGAGCCCGCTCTACTTGGGAATCACCCTGAGGGCGGATGGCATATTCCTCGGCATCGGGGACTTTCTCTGTCACCGTAAAAAACGTATCCCGCATGTCCTCAGGCAGAATCACGTCGCCGAGGGCAAACTCTACGGTTTTGTGACCTGTCGATCCGTGTTTGACCAAGGTCCCTAAGAAGAAGCTCCGCCCCTCGGTGGCAAAGTACTCGGTCACACTAAACTCGTACCAGCCCTGGTTGAATTCGAGCCGCTGGACCGGGTTGCAGCGGTCAAGAGGCTCTTCTCCGAAAATAGTTTCGCGAATAAAAGTATAGTGAAGAGCCCAGTCCAGAGAGCGGAGAAGGTGAACCCGTCTCCCCTGAGCGACGTCCACGACAAACTTCACAGCGCTCGTCCCGAGGTTCGTCCCCCCCTGTGCCAAGGCAGCGAAGTCTCCTCGGGTCCGAAGAGCACGTACACGATCGCCCACGTTGCGTTTGTCCATCATGTCGCAATCATTGGGCTCGCCCTCCGTGTTCTTGTCACAGAACACGGCCCCTCCCTTTTCGGACGAAAGCCGAGCCAAGCTGGCACCCTCTGGGTAACGCATGAAGTCCCAGCGCTCGACCGCGTGTCCCTCCGGATCAAAAACAGAAACGACGCCTTCAAACAGCGGGTCCTGGGCTACGGACCCCAGGTCTTCCTCATTGATTTCAACAACGAAAAACTCGCCCGGATCGAGGCTCTCTCCAGCATCGAGTTCGATGTAAGGAGCATCTTCGAGTTCGGGTAGCGACTGACCAGGCTTGATGGGCGCGATCTGAATGGCGTATCCTTCTAGGTTCACCACTTCGTCATCTGTGTTCTCCAGCTCGATGAAGCCCGCTGGCCTGAGCCGCAGCTCAGAAAGTGCGAGGGGGCTCGGTACGGGGGGGTGCGGTGCGCTCCATCCGTACGAGTCGAAGCTCACACTGTCACTCAACCCCTGCGCCCGCGGAGGGGCGCAACTCTTGGGATTAGGACGCTGGGGAGACGTGTAACGACAGACCTCAAAATCACCGCTGCCGTCAGGAAAACGTGACCATGCCTCATCGTCTTCTAGCCGTGGCACTTCAACCACATCAATTACGCCTCCGCAGGCAAGCAGAGCGATCTCTTCGCCGTCGGACGAAATCGAAAAATCCAGGTGGTCGTCCCCTTGCTCCGGCTCGCCGTCGGCCCAGAGCAAGATGCGTTCGCCCGGCGCCAACTCAAGATCGGGAAGCTCTGACGTCGTCTTCTTGTCCCGTAACGCAAATTCGCGCAAGGCAAGAGGCTCATCACTATTGTTGACGATCTCGATCCAGTCATCGGCTGAGCCCGTTTGATCCACAAAGACGCCTTCGTTGTTGGAAACAACTTCGTTGATCGTCACGTCGCCAAGATCGAGCCCGCATAGATCAGACTCCTTGATGGGCTCTCGGCAGGAAGTCAAAAGAACCAAAGAAAGAATACAGCCTCGGGGAAAGTTAGTTCTATTCATGGTCGACCTTGCGAGACAAACAGCGATGGAGCCTTTTCTCGTGGTATGTTCGATGTACGACGTGTGTCTTGTTGTGCACACCTTGCCACCCTTTGGGTGATGAGGTGCACTGTAGTCTGGCCCTTTCCCCTGATCGAGGGAACCTTGCGCATCATCGAGGTCACCCCTTCCGCGAAGCAAGACACGTGCCGTGGGTGTGAGCGCACAACACCCGAAAACCGGCCTGCTCGCTCCCGCCGCTGGCCCAACCTTGGCACAATGCGGGTGCTTTTGATCTACCTGATTGGAAACTTCGACGAAGTCGGTCCCGCCTGGGCCGGTGGCAAGGGTGATGGCCTCGTCACGGGACCAGACTTCTTGATTCCGGCAGGAGCAACGAATCACCAGGAAGTTAACCGATTCTGGCTAGACGATGGGGGCGACTTCCTTGCCCGCTCGGTACCGATCTCGGTCTGGATGGTAGGCACTACGTCGGCACCGACATGAAGATCACTGTCGAAAACGGCGACGTCGACAAAGAAGAATGTCTGCTCCAAACCCCACGTTGGGATCTCAATTGGCAGCGTGGCTACTTCTACGACGGTGACCAAGATCTACCTGGGCCACAGTCTCACCACGCGATGCAGCTATGACAATTCGTTGAGTCATCCCTACGTGCGCGAAGCTCTCGACGAGCATGGACTCGGCGCGCCACAAGACGTACGGCTCGGCAACAAAACCTTGGACGAGATGCGCCTCGACGTTTTCGGTCTGGCGGTCGAGTCCAAGTACGCCGCAGACTTCGGCCTGCAGTAGGTGAGGAGGCCTTACCTTCACCAGGAACTTCCCCTGGCTGACGCTGCGCAGCCAACCTGCTATGACCGCCGCCGATGTCCCCCCCTTTGAGCAAAGCAAAACGGCTTGCGACGCGCTTGACTCTATCCCTCCTCCTTACTCTACCTTTGGCCTGTGAAAAGAAGGCCCCACCAGACCCGTACCTAGCCAAGGGCTTTACCCTCTTGGGCACCAATCCCGAAGAGGCCCTTTCGGCGTTCAAACAATCCAGAGAACCCGAAAGCCCAAAGGCAAAACTAGGAAAAGCACTGGCTCTCGAAGGGCTTCGACGTTACGCAGACGCCCATCAAGAAATGAAGGCGGTGAGCCAAGAGCTCGATGAGGAAGTCGTTTGGCAAGCGCTCACTCGCCTAGAAATCATGTTGGGCAAACGAGACGCCGCCAAGGAACACGTGGACTTGGCCCGCTCTAAAGCGCCTGCCGAACTCATGCCTCTGCTACTTGCGACCTGCGTGGCTGACGACCCGAAAAGGGCCGAGGCCGCACTCGACGCATTGGACACTTGGACGCCCAAGAACCAAGCCAACTCCCCTCGCTCGCTGGCGCCCGCTGAATACCACTTGGCCCGCGCAAGCCTCCTCATGCAGCTGGGACGAGCTCGAGACCGTGCGGTCTCCCTGAAGAAGTCAAAACAAAGCCATTTGAGAGGAGATAGTGAGGCGCTTTCGCTTGCGGTGATGGCCGCAGCTGCAGGGCGGCGTGACTTCGCCAACACCCTCTTGGAGCGCGCGACGGACGACATCACCTCTTCTGCGCAGCTTCGTCAGGTGGCCTTCCTCGCGCATGAGTTGGGACAGCACAAGTTGACCTCCCGAGTCTTAGACGTGATCCATGAAAAGGATGCTGCTGTATGGGCGCTGCAGGCGCGCCACGAGTTTGCCATCGCGGCCCCTCAGGCCACGCAAACGATAAAGAGAGCACTCAAACAGACCACGGCCCCGGGTTCCAAAGATGCGCTCGAACTCCTCCTCGCCCAGTCCCTGCTTCGAGACGGTCAACTTGAACAGGCAAGGGCAACCGCCACCCCTCTCATCAAAGTAGGCCCAGTCGAGCGGCCAGCGAAACTCGTGCTGGCCAGGATCGCCCTTGCCGAAGGGAACTCAGAGGCAGCCCTGAAGCAACTCGAACCTTTACTGGCTGAGCCCGTCTTAGCTGGAGCCCGAGAAATCGCTGCGTTGGCATGGGCTGCGCAGAAGAAGTATCAGCGCGCAGCGCAACATCTAAAGCAGCTTCTCAAAGAGGACCCCAATCATCCAAGCGCAGCGAAACTTCTCGTCGCCCTGCAGTTGAAGGCGAATGACACCGACGCCGCCGTCCAGACAGTTTCTACGCTGATCAAACAAGCACCAGGCAACCCGAGCCTCCGACTCCTTCAGGCAGAATTGATGAATCACTTGGGCAAGACTCAATCGGCCGCAGAGGCCTTGGGTAGCAGTGTAGACGCTTTGCCCAACCAAGCTCGACTCTGGATCGAGTTGGCTCGCCACCACCACCGACAAAAGCACCACGACCAAGCGATTGAAGTCCTCCAGGAAGCACACAAAAGAAACCCCGAAAACCAACTACTGGCAGCAGCCTTGGCCACAGACCTCACGCGAGCTGCCCGAGCCAAGGAAGCCGCCCCCTTGTTTGAAGAGCTTCTTGAGCGCTCGCAAAAAGATGTCGTGGCCCTCAACAATCTGGCCATGTTCTACGCCGATGAGCTGAACGCCCCCGACAAGGCAGTCGAATTCGCCGAGAAGGCAAACAAGCTAGCACCGAAGAAAGCTGCCATCATTGATACCTTGGGTTGGTCCCTCTACCGCCAAAATACCCCCGAATCCTTGGAGCGAGCCGAAAAATTGCTAGAGCGGGTTCGCTCCGATCTCAAGTCTCCCGGTGCCAAGTACCACCTTGGGGCCGTCTTGATAGCGCGAGGGAAGGAGAAGGAGGGCAAGGCCCTGCTCCGACAAGCCATCTCTCTCTCCCAGAGCTTCAATGGGTTTGAAGAAGCAAGAGCTCTCTTGGAGCAAGGCGAGTGAAACCGCCCGCTTGGCTGGCCTTCATCGCGCTCCTTCTGGGCGAATATCTAGCCATCAGCTACCGTTTCGATGCCCATCAGTTGCTGGCCCCTTTGGTGGGAGAAGGGGGTATGTCACTGGGAGGGATCGCGCCCCTTGCACTGGTGACCTTGGTCGCCATAGTCATCACAGGAGGAAGTCGCGTTCAGAGAGCGATGGTGACGCTCGAACCATGGCGAGGCGCCAGTTTTTGTAGCGGGAGCTGGGCAATAGCCCACCTGGCGACGATCTTTTCCTGCTTCTTTCTCGCCGAACGTCTAACGACCTCCCCTCCGTCCCCGACGGGAGATCAGGGGTGGATCGTCGTTTGGCTCACCTCACCAGTACTTGCAACCGTATGTCTCGTCTTCGCAGTATGGGACAGAGCTCAGCTGCGTCGAGCCTTCGACCAAATGCGTGCCGCCCTCGGCTTAGGCGTCGGGGTGGGCTTCCTGGCCTGGGGGGCGGGCCACGCCGCAGCGCTTCTTTGGAACCCGCTGACACGTCTCACCCTTGAGTTGGTTCACGCTCAACTCACGGTGGTCACGCGAGACCCAGTCGCGTCGGTGGAACACACTCTAGTCGGAACGAGTCGATTCTACGTACATATTGCACCAGTCTGTTCGGGAGTCGAAGGCATCGGGCTCACGCTCGCCTTCATGAGCGCCTTTCTTTATCTGAGCCGTCAAGAGCTCAAATGGCCACGAGCTCTACTACTGCTTCCCCTTTCGATCTCGGGTATTTGGTTGCTTAATTCGGTACGTCTGACAGCCCTGGTTCTCATCGGAACATGGGGCCTGCCCGACGTGGCTCTTGGCGGGTTTCACTCCAAAGCTGGCTGGGTCCTCTTCACCGGGGCGTGCTTGGCCGCGATCGCTTTGGTGCGGCGCAGCCACTACTTCTACCGGCTTCGACAAGACGAGCCACAAACACCAACACCACCCACCAACTCCGACGACCTGTCCGAGGACGAGAACAAGAAGACATTCTCTCCCCCCGCCCCTCCAAAGAAGTCGCCGGATGCCGCCTATCTTGTTCCTCTTCTGTCGGTCATCACCGTGACCTTAATGACTGGGCTCCTCCAGGCCGAATTCGATCATCTCTACCCACTCCGTCTTGTAGCGGCGGGGGGTTGTTTGTTTCTATTCCGCCACCAATACCCAAGCTTTTCTCTGTCGTTCCCGTGGCTGCCCCTCGCCGTGGGAGTCCTCGTTGCGGGAGGGTGGGCCGCGGGTTTCCAAAACGGTGCCGCCTCCGAAAACAACCTGGGAGAGCAACTTGCTCAAATTTCTACCCCGTGGTCCAACATCTGGCTCGTATCCAGGGTACTGGGAACATCGATCACTGTTCCTATCGTGGAAGAGCTGGCGTTCCGTGGCTACTTGTTGCGTCGGGTGGCGCAGCGCGACTTCGAAAAAGCCAACTATCGCGCTTCCGGCTGGACCGGCCTCCTCGTATCGTCAGCTATATTCGGGGCTCTGCACTCGCAGTGGTTGCTCGGTACGCTTGCAGGAATGATCTTTGGTGCACTTGCCATGTACCGCAATCGCTTGAGCGACGCGGTGTGGGCCCACGCAATTGCCAATGCGACCCTCGCCGCCTACGCCATCATCGATGGACATTGGGAACTACTCGCGTAGTCATCCGTTTCGATTTCGAAGCCAAAGTTGGTTCGGTACGAACAAAGCGAGTATCAAAATCTGCACAATAGAAGCCATTTTTCGCAAATTGACGCCCCCGGGTTCCGATCCAGAGCCACAAAGAGCGCTTCTGAACATTTACCCATGGAAGCGCTTGACTCCATGTAGGTCGAAACCTACCTTAGGCAAGTAAAGAGTGCATATGGATGCATATTTTCCAGATGTACTGGATTTCCCCTCACCACGCTCGACACACTAAGAAGCGCACCTCAGACATGAAGACTCAACTTTTCTCACGTGGACTTTTGGGCGGCTTTGCCGCTCTTGCTACCCTTGCCATCACAGCATCGGCACAAGCCGAGCTGGTCAGCTACGATTTTACCGCGGATGTCACTTTTGCCGACGACGCTGAACTAGCCCTTCTCGGCCTGGATGGCGTCAGCGAAGTCAGCGGCAGCTTCAGCTACGACAGCGAGGCTGGCTGGTGGGGAGGCTCCGATGCTTACGCCGATTCTGGGCTTTTCCTCTCTCTCGACCAGTGGGATCCCACAATCACGAGCGCTGGCGTCAGTGCCAGTGGCGAAACCTTTGAGGTTCGGAACTCGAACGAGACCGAGGGCGTTCCCGGTCGGATGATCCTGACCATCAACGGCCAGAGCATCGGTTACTCAGGCGATCTGCCGACTTCTTTGTCTCTTGACGAAGGCAGCGACAACCTACTCAAGATCTTCCTGGGTAACGACGACAACAAGGAAGATCTCATCGCAACCCTGACAAGCCTGACGGTGAGCGGCACCGCGAAGGCCCTGGGAGTGAGCACTCCCGAGCTAGATCCGGCCTCAGGTTCAGCTGCTCTCGTTCTGCTTTTGGGCGGAGCTGCTCTGATGGGTGGGCGCCGCCGGAAGACCGCTCTCACCGCTCTCTAATTCTCGCAATCGTACAGGATTGAGGTGATAGGACTGAGTCCTTTGCCTCCGAATCGAAGGAAGCCCAATCCCCGGATTGGGCTTTTCTTTTTGGTCTCCACTCAGTGCAGCCCTAGATGAAACCTCGACGCCCGAGGCGAACCGTCTAGTGCTACGACCACTTAGAAAAGAGCGGTTTCGAAGCTCTCCCCAAGAAAGTGAGGTCGGCTTCGAAACCGCGCTCGCCCCTCTCTGTCTCCGCACTTTTCTCTTCCCATTTGTGCCGCGACCCTTCCTGAAAACCGAGCCGTCTCTCAACGCTGACTGACCAAGAAGCGCTCAAATTGAAACGCTCGCAGCACTAGTG
>JBNKYC010000056.1:0-279266 GCA_050300635.1 Polyangiaceae bacterium | reverse complement strand
CTCAACGGATCGATACAGACCAGAGCACCTTCGCAATCCTCGCTTCCATCGCACGCTCCTTTGCCTGGCTGAAGTTCGCAGGTGTCCGTGTTGCACTCGGCGTTTGCGTCGGCGCACAGGGTGCTCGCAGTGGCGCAGCCGGTCTCACCGGTGGCAATCAGCGCCTTGCAGGTTCCTGTGCCATTGCTCAACGGGTCGTCACAGACCAGAACACCTTCGCAATCCTCGCTTCCATCGCACGCTCCCTCGCCTTGCTGAAGTTCGCAGGTGTCCGTGTTGCACTCGGCGTTTGCGTCGGCGCACAGGGTGCTCGCAGTGGCGCAGCCGGTCTCACCGGTGGCGATCAGCGCCTTGCAGGTTCCTGTGCCATTGCTCAACGGGTCGTCACAAGCCAAATCGCCCAGGCATTGTGCATCGGTCGAGCAATTACTTCCCCCCTGCGGGAGCAAACACGTGTTCGTCGAGACAGTGTCACAAACCAGAGCACCTTCGCAATCCTCGCTTCCGTCACAGGTCCCTTCACTCAGCTGAAGCTCACAGGTGTCCGTGTTGCACTCGGCGTTATTATCTGTGCAGAAGGCACCAGAAGCAGAGCACCCCGTCTCTCCCAGCGCAATCGGCAGTTCACAGGTATCCACACGGCAATCCAAACCAGTAACACAGCGCGAGGGATCGCCAGCGCAACCAACTCCTTCTAAGGGAAGCAAACAGGTTCCGGTCTCACAAACTCCGTGGTCCATGCAGTCGGAATCTTGGGTGCACACCCCCGCAGAGGCGATGTTGATCAAGCAAGTGTTCGAGCAGATGTTCGTGTCGTCCAGGTCTCCGTCGTCGCACACCTCTTGTTGATCAACGACGCCGTCCGTGCAGCTCGGCAAGCACGTGCTTCCCGAGCCCGCGTAGCGAAACAAGGCGGCGGTCAGGCCGGCGATGTTGAACACCGACCACTCCACGTCGTTTTGCCCGGCGCTTAACGTGTGCGACGCGAGCACCGTCCCCGTGCTTGGGGTCAAAGGCACAAGCTCCGTCGAGGTCGTGGTCAATGTCCCGAAGAAGGTGAGACTTGACTCTGAGATCACGATCACCAGGCGCGGAAGCCCATTTACATTGACCTCCCACGAATTAACAAGCGACCCCTCAACAAAGGGCGTTCCTTCTGGATGGATGAGCCCTGAATCATAGACAGCTACCCCATTGATGGAAAACCGAACGACGTCGTCTACCGAAGCGTAGCGAATTGCGACATCGCCCGTTCCGTCGAAACTGAAGGTCTCCGGCGGATAGTTGTCCGGAAAGTTGAGACCCGTAAGCGTTCGGGAAAGGCCAGTGAAGTCCTCGTCTTCGAGGCCAAAACCAGTGGGCGATAAATCTTGGTAAGGAAGCGCACTGACAAAGCACGAGTAGCCATCATCGACGACACAGCTGTCCGAACAGCCATCTCCGTTGACTAGCGCGCCATCGTCACATTCTTCACCCGCCTCGACAATGCCGTTTCCGCAGGTGTCGGCTGGTTCGCAGACGAAGCTGTCATGACGATCACAAACCGTCGATTCGCACTCGGAGCTAGCCTCACAAGTCTCGCCGTCTTCTTTTAGGCAGCCAGCAGAGCATCCGTCAGAGTCAGCCGTACCGCCGTCGTCACAGGCTTCGCTGAGCTCCACAACGCCGTTTCCGCAGACATTGGCCAGCTCGCACTGGTTGCTCCCCACCGTGTCGCACACTTCCCCAGTGTCGCAGTCGGCGTCCGTTGCGCATCCTGCCCCGAGAACTGCCTGCGAGATGGTGCGGGTTTCCTCGTCTGCTTCAAGCGAGTTGCAGCCCAACTGCGGCAGGATGAAAAAAGCTGCGATTCCAGCCGTCCACCACTTACCAAACATCAGTTTTCCTCCTGGTTCTGCGCGTTCAATTTGCCGTCGGTCTCGGTGATGTGGAACTCGACGCGCCGGTTGTTTTGACGGCCTTCATCGGTTTCGTTTGAGTCAATCGGAGCGTCCTGCCCTTTGCCTATCGACGTGAGGCGGTCGACGTTTATCCCGTGATCCACCAACCAAGTCACAACGGCAGCTGCACGTTTCTTGCTCAGATTTTTGTTGTACCAAGGTGCGCCCTTGTTGTCCGTGTGCCCCTCGACTCTTAGCTTCTTGATCTCGGGATGCTCGTTGAGCACCCTCAAGACAGCCTCGAGAACCGAGTTGCTCTCGGCACGAATACTCGCCTTGCCGGTGTCGAACTCAATTCGGTCCAGGATCACCACCTTACCGTCTTTGATCTTCGCCTTCGGACAACCGTGCTTGTTCGGATCGTTACTCTCTACCCCTGGAGTCTTCGGGCAGGCGTCATCAGGATCGAGGATACCGTCCCCATCTGTGTCGCGGATCGGGCAGCCATTCTTCGAGGGATCCTCGTTGTTTTCGACGCCGGGTTCATTCGGACAGGCGTCTTCAACATCCAAGATGCCATCGCCGTCTGAATCCTCGGGGAGTGGGCAACCATGTTTGTTCAGATCCTCGCTCGTCGGTCCGGGCTCATTCGGACAGGCGTCATCAGGATCGTGGATCCCATCGCCATCCGTATCCAGGGGCAAGGGACAACCGTGTTTGCTCGGATCGTCGCTCGCCGGTCCCGGCTCATTCGGACAAGTGTCGTCAGGGTCGTAGATCCCATCGCCATCCGTATCGGTGGGCGGCACGACGGGGGGCGCCTCCTTCGGCTGCGGAAACCACTCCAAAGAAAGCAAGGTGCGCAACTTGGGGGCGCCCAACCCCCGAGTGAAGCCAGGGCCAACGCCCGCGCCGATTTGCCACTGTTCGGCAAATTTGTAATGAGCGCCAAACACCCCTTCGACCGGAGTGGATCCGCGCTTGAAGAAGCCATCACCATGGTCCGACACCACGGTCGATGCCCAAATTTCAGGACCAATCGTAAGTTTCTTGTCGATCAACCGCAGGCCCATGGCGGCACCAAAGGTCCACTCGTGTCCCATAGCCTGGCCAGCGAAATTCTCGCCTTCCCAACGCAGGTTCAGGCCAGATTTTACCGCATAAGTGAAGATTCCGAGATCACCTGCCACTGTGGCATGAGGCACAAAGCGTGCCCTGCCATCGCCCGTGTAGGAGTCACTGCTGCCGGTAGGTAGATGTACATGGGCGCCCATCGCACCGGTGATCGGCCCACCATACTTTCCGAAGAGACGCAAATCTGCCCCAATCCGGAGATCGCCCATCGCCGCTCCGCGCGGGGCTGTGTAACTTTCCCCCCCGACGGTGAGTGAATCTCCATTTTGGTAGACAAGAACGGGGGCACTGAGGCCGAACCTGAGACGATCCCATAGGATCCAACTCGCGCCTACGTGTAGATTGATCTGATTTTCGACGAGCGCGGCGATCTCGTCGCCATTTTCATCATAGGCCACCAAGGGCTTGTAGGCCCAATCACCCACAACCCCGACGGCCCACCGGTTGTGTCCACGTAAGTCAAGGCTCTCGGCCCAAAACCAGTCGCTTCCGCGCTCCGAAGGATCAAAGCGGTTGAGCGAAAAACCTGTCGTCTGCGCTTGGGCAGTGGAAGTGAGGGCGAAAAGAACGACGGCACCCAAAGGCGCGGTCGTTCTTCGTAGGAAACTCATCCCTGTCATAGGCCGCATTATAGGAGAACATCTGCCAAAACGCGCCAGGGCTTCTATCCAAGCCTGAATTGGCCAAATCCGAAGTGACCTTAAGAACTAGCGTGACCATCTTGACGGTCGAGCCCGGAGTCGACCTGACACGCTCAGTTTCGATTCGATCCTTGCTCGTGGCGGCCACGCCTAGCCCTTCGCCGATACCAGTCAAGTTCTATTTGGCTGACCTTTGCCATCAATCTCACTGATCAGTTCCATGAATTTCCCTCGGGCAGTGCGCGGAATGTCGTCGACTTCTTGTACCCGGACATCGACTCCTGGCAACGCCGAACGAACCACCTGAGCAACGCGGTCCTTGAGCCCATCGCTGATCGGCCCTTGTCCAACAATCCGAGCCGTCATGCTCAGATCAACGTGCTGCACGAGCTGCCACTTGCGCAACCCTCCGAGTTCCATCAGTGAGGCAAACTCGAAATGCGGCCATACACGACGACCGTCAGGCAGGCGAATCATCGTTCGCTCTCTACCCAGAACACGGCCCAAGCGCGGCAGAGTAATGGGATCGCTCGGATCACTCGCTACCATTTCAGCATAATCTCCCACCTCGTAACGAATGAGGGGTCGCAGAAAATCTTGCAAAGTGGTGACCACCACGCGACCGACCTCACCGGGCAGGCAAGCAGAGCCATCGTCACGCAAAACCTCCAGGTACACCGACTCGGCCTCCACGTAGTAACCCTCACCCTCACCGCGAGGTGCACCCATCAAGCCAGCCTCACTTGAGCTGTAGGTGGGAAGACACCGAGCCCCCCAAACTCGGTGCGCCTCGGCCATGAGCTCTTGGGACACGGGTTCAGAGGACAAGACGATATTTTGCATCTTGGAGGGTGTCTTCCCTAGCTCGGCGCTGCGCCTCAGCAACGCCTGTAAGTTCGAAGGATAGGTCGCCAGATAGGGTGGGTCGTTGCGCAATAGCCAGTCGAGTTGATCGTCCGTGTCGGCCATGAGATCCAGCACCAAGGAAGGCCCCGTTCCGGCACCAGCCGACCAAGGACCTAAGCGTTTGCCGTCCGGAGGGTCGGCGAAGCCTGGTTCGAGCGGACTCGTAAGAAAGGCGCAGGGCAATTGGTAGTCGAATCCGTAGCGGTTCTGAAAGCGACGCTGTTGTGCTGCCTTCATGAGACCCGCAGCGCGATGTCCCCGAGTGACGATGGGAGTGCCAGTGGAGCCAGAAGTCGTCGTACTCCCCAAGGGTCGATAGGGTTCCGGAGGACGCGGATGCTCAAGCCTCTTTCCTTCTGTCTGCAAGTCCAAACGTTGCAAGAGTGGCAACTCCAAAAAACGAGCGAGGCTCACCTCGCCCGATTGACACCAGGCGGGTAAATGGGAGCGATAGCGAGGAATGAGAGCCGTGGCGACCCGCAGGACTCCGCCAAGCTGCGCCTCGACCTGTAGCCGTCGCTCTTCTTGACTCGTCGCCGCCGTGGCTTCCAAGAGTCGGGTGAGTCGAGAGGTGACACTCGCGGGAGAGTCACCAGAAAAGAGGAGCGACTGAATAGACGTGAGCGACGCAGCCATCGGTCCGGATACTAGTCACCCACGTCAGGGCCGCTAGAGACGTATGCTCTCACCACACTGCAGCTGATTGATCCTACAACCCTAAACGCTGCCTTCGCAGTGTAGGCCCAAGTGGGCTTCTGTTTTTCTAATGCATTCATATGCACTTCATGACGAACCGCACCTCGCCATGGGGTACGCTCACTATGCTTTATTTTCAGAATAGAGACGTGACGTGGGGGCCAGACCTAGTCATCATCGTCCTCCAGCGCGGGCACTTCGTACGATACCGAGCCTCGAACTTGAAGGGCCAGGAATGGAGTCGGACCACGCGCAGTAAGATAGAGGAAGGTTGAACTAATACTATGAAGCTCGACAAGAAAGCGGCCCTATTGTTGGCCTGTACATTCGCCTGCACTTCGACGTTCGTCGCTTGCGGTGGCGACGACACAGAGCCAAGTGGCGATGGGGATGGACAACAGGGAGGCGACGGCGACAGCGACTCTGGTGGCGGCGCACCCAGTAGGGGTGATGGGGATGCCAATACCTCAAGCGGCGACGGCGACAGCGAGGGCGACGGGGGCAACGGCGACAGCGGCGACAGCGGCGACGGCATGAGTAGTCCACCGAGCGGTCCGCAGTGCGACGAACCCGGTGGCGCCCAGTGCACGGGCACGGCCTCGGGTCTGGTGTGCCCCGAAGGCAGCACGGACGCCGTCGACTTCACCTGCGCAGTAGGTGACGTTTGCCGGGACGGCGCGTGCGTCGGCCAGTGCGAACCGGGCGAGACCGAGTGCGTAGGAGGCTCGGTGCAGCGCGTGTGCACCGCCGACGGACGCTCTTGGGTCAACATTCCCTGCCAAAACGGAGACGTCTGCGAAGACGGAGCTTGCGGCATGGAAGGCGGTCTGGTGTGCGTCCCCGGCGAGAAGGATTGCGCGGGCAACACCACCCGTACCTGCAAGGACGACGGCAGCGGCTGGGACGAAGAGGACTGCCCCGGTGCCACCGAATGCCGAGACGGGCTCTGCGCCGGTTCAGTCTGTACAGTTGGGGCCACCAAGTGCGACGACTCGACACACTTCTCCGGAACGATGTTCGAGGGCGCCGAACCCAACTATTCCGTGATCTTGCGGTGCGTCGATGGTGAACGCTGGGTCACAGAAGCATGTCCGTCCGACGATGATACCTATAGCATCTGTGTCTACGATGGTGTGGACCGGGCGGAGGCAGCTCGCTACCGCGATGAGGTAAACGAGTGGGTGTTCACCAACCTGATCGCGAATGACACGAACTTTGGCCTATTCCCGGAGGCGCCAAAGCTACCCGAAAATACGAGTGCCCGTTGTGTCGAGGCTCCGCAGGATCGGGAGTGTGATTGGCGCACCGCCTTCTTCGAAACACCGGCCATGACCCGCGATTGCACAGACCTTGATGATCCCGAGGAAGGAAATGCGGTCTGGAAGGGCTACACCGAGTGTCGAGGCCTCCCACCCTACGCCCCTCTCGAACTCACCGAAACCGAGTGTTCCGGCAGTACCGTGTGCAGCCTTGAAAGCAGAGGATGCGTGCCGAGCGAATGTGTACCCGAAGATGAGACCTGTGGCGATGGAGAGAGCGCGCCGGAATCATCCTTCGGCGTGTGTTTCTACGAGGGCACCGAGGCGCATTGGGTGTACTCTTCCTGCCCCGCAGTCGACGAAGAGCCGGGCGTATGTACAACCCAGGGCACAGCACCGGCACGCACCGCGCTTTGCAATGGTGAACCGGCCAACGTTCCGTAAAAGAAGATCGAGCTCCGCGAGCTCAACGGCTCATCGCCAGACGCGCAATATCCGGGCCCGCCACCGACTCTATCGAAGACGGTGCGCGGGCCCGCGCACGCGGATGCAGTCTAAGAAAGCAACGTACCTTGAAACATGGACGCGCATCTGATTGGCTGCAAGCCATGTCAAACGGCGACGCCTGGCTCCCTGGACAACCCGTCAAATTGATTGGGCCCCGCGTCATCGTGCACACGCTGGGCGAGGGTGATCTCGGTGGCTCGGTCGAGGATTGGACCGGCACGGCTGAGAGGAATCGATTCATCTGGAAGCCCAGCATGCCGACTCGCGAGTACCTGCGAGCACTGATTAGCTACTGCGACCAACAGACTCGGTTTGCATTCGGAATCCGGGAGCGTGAAAGCGAAGAGCTGATCGGCTATCGAAAGGTGCAGCTTGTCTCCGAAGACAACGGACGCGGCTCCGAACCTACAGCGATCCAAACCATGCTGATTGGCGACGCTTGGGCTGGTCGCGCTCTCGGACAGGAGGCGGGGGCTCTGTGCAATTGGTTCTTTTTTCTCCAAGTCGGGGCGCGTGCGATCAGTCCCCGCATCTACGACGACAACGAGCAAACGTGGCGTCTCGCCGAGAAAGTGGGGTATCGGCTGGTACGTCGGTACACGGAAAGCGGCCCCAATGGCGAACGTGCCGTGCGGGTGTACACGATGACCCGGGAAGAAATGGAAGACCGCTTTGGGAACGATTGGGTCTCTTTCAAGATGGAGTCGAGGACCCCGTCTTGAAAGTGCATGGTCTTGAAAGTGCATGGCGGCCCAAGATCTATGTGATAGCCGGAAGCATGAGGCGCCCTAGTTTCGCCCTCACGCTCGGACTCGTTCTTGGCGCGGGTTGTGATAGATCAGACCACTCCCCGCAATCGGAACGGAGCACGGCGGCAAGTCCGATAGTTGACCAAAAGGACGGCAGTTCAATTGGACCGACGACTCCTGCTCCGTTCCAAGCAGGGCAGCGAGTTCAGTGGCCAGGGCAAGGCCTCGGATCAGTTCTGGGTATCGAGACGCGCGAGGAAAAGGAGCTGCTGCTGGTCCAAATGGACACACACCGGCGTCTAGGCGTAGAAGTCGACAAAGCGCGCGATGTGCTGTGGTCACTTCCCTCAAGGGAGCGGGCGCTCTCCCTCAAAAAAAAGCTATTTTCCACCGCCCACCCCGATCCTAGGGAACTCGCGGAGCGCTATCCAAGCATCATGAAGATTCTTGCTGATGGCTCATTTCAAGATCGCCTCGATTTGACCAGGCGCGAATGGGCCCGTTCGAAAGAGCGTTCGCGGGGTGAGCGGCCTATTGACGAAACGCTGCACGGCGACGTGGTGGCACCGATCGCAGAGGTGCTCGGAGAGGATGCAACTACACTTCGACGCACCGCCATGGAGACCCTCCGCAGGGGAGCTCTCGAACCACGAATTCCATCGGGTATCTTGGATTGTTCGACCCAAAAAGCAGGGAAGACACCCGCGGTCAAAGTGCCCCACGCCAAGTACTTGGGAACGTTTCAAGCGGGCTCCGGACTCGTGGTAGGTGATCCAATCTACGTCGAATCGATTTCGGACGGACAACGGAGTCCTCAGGGCATCGCCAGAAACGCCCTATTCCACGGAAAACCATCGAGCTGGCACGTCTACGTGCGCGACGGTGACTCACTTGCCTCGCTCACGGCCGCCGCATCGTCTGATTCGAGTAAGGCCCTCAACGCTGTCAGTGATGCTCTACCGGACGAAGAGCTTATCGTTGAAGTTCTTCTACTGCGGCGCGACACGTCCGCGGCTCTTGTGAAACAAAGCGGAAAGCTCGTTGACTGCGTTGAGGTCGACAGCGGTAGGCTGACCGTCATGGACCTTGGGCGCCGAGATGACTCGACCCTCGCAGATATCAACAATTTCTGCGGGAGTGGGCCTGTCGTACGAGAGCACGGACTTGTGACGCCATCGGGGGCCGGAGACGGCACCTATCCCGTCAGTGTCGTCGAGGACGCCCGGGGAGCCGCGATGATCCGCGTTCGATTTGAACCGCCAAAGTTCGACCAAAAGGCACACCGGCCGTCTACGTGCGATTCCTTCGCTCAACAAGGCCCCTAGCGAGGCAACCAAGGAAGCCGACCTCGAAGACGAAAATAGGGGCGCCCCCTGGAGGGCACCCCTTCTCTTATTTCGGACGCTCGCAGCCCTTTACTTCTTCTTGCCTTTCGCTTCGCCACCTTTGCGCTCAGCGTGCTTCTTCTTCCATTTTTCTTTCATGGCTTGATGATGCGCCTGGGCTTCGTCTCTCGTGATGGCGCCGTCCTGATTGGCGTCGACCTTGTTAAATCGCTTACTTTGTACGTCATCGGCTTCGGCGCGGGTGATCTTGCCGTCCTTGTTCGCATCCATACGCTCAAAGAATTTGGCGCCCATCGACTTACCTTTGCCACGGGGACCATGATGAGCGTGCGCCTGGCCCTTCTTCGCGCGGTCCTTACCCTTGGGGTCGCCCCCGCGCTTCGCCTTTCGCTCAGAACGCGCTTGCTTGCGCTCGGCGCGCATCCTTTCCCAGGCGGCCTTGGCTTCTTCCTTGGTGATGGCGCCATCCTGGTTGGTATCTACTTGGGCGAAATGCCGGTCGTGCATTTGCTTAGCTTCGGCGCGAGTGATTTTCCCATCCTGGTTGGTGTCCGCCTTTTCGAACATGCGCGCGCCCTGCTCCTTATGGCCGTGACCGTGAGCCGAGGCGCTGGCGACGGTGAAAACCAAAGCAGATGCCAAAACGGTGCTGATGATGCGAATGCGAGAAGTGGTGTGTGTCATGAGTGCTGATTCCTTAGGTGAGGGGATGTTGTTCCGCTGAAGTTCTGAGGCGCATCGAGCAAGTTCGAATGCTCTGTGGCCGGTTCATCAGGTTCAACGTGACTGCCTCCCGGTTCCGGCGGTAAAATCGAAAACAAATCGAACAAACAAGATAAACATCTGAAACCATTGGTGTTTTCTCAACACCCCAAGTGCCCAAAGGCAGGCACCCTGAGTCACCTGATAAGAAAGAACGCGAGTCACCCCAAGCCCCGCACGAGCTGCATCAATTGCCGCCTCAGCGGTATTGACCACGAGACGCGAGTGGATGACGACAGGGAGCTCTGTCTTTGCACCAGGTTTTCGAAACCGCCACTCATTCGAAGTCCCCAAGATGTCGAAGGTAACGCACGGATACTCACTGAGTTGAGCCGCCTTTCGAGGAACTCCGTGGCGCTCAAGAAAAGCGGGGCTCGCCAGGTGGGTTTCCAACTCGGCCACCTTGCGGCTGATCGTCGGCAGGGGTTTGCCCAACTTCCGGCCTGCCGCCGAAAAACTGCCGTTGTCAGGTGATGCTCCAAACCATTGGCAAGAAGCTCGGGGTGATCCCGAACCTCTATCGAGTCACAGGTCACAGCCCTCGGGCACTCGCGGGGCTTTGGGCCTTATCCACGGAGCTCTCCCATACTCACAACACCAAGCTGCGGGAAAGGGTTTCGATGGCAGTCGCGGCGGTCAACGGCTGCGACTACTGCCTCTCAGCGCATACCTACATCGGTGTGGAAATGGTCAAGTTGAGTAGGGACGAAGCTGAGCGAGCCCGTCATGGAAGTTCGGAAGATCCCAAAGTAGCAGCAGCCCTGCGTTTCGTCGTCGAGGTAGCGGACAAGCGCGGCCAAGTCGACGATGCGACTCTCCTCGCCATCCGGAACGCGGGGTATAGCGACGCCGAGGTGGTCGCTCTGGTGGCCGAAAACGTCCTGACCAACTTCCTCAATAACGTGGCACAGACCGATATCGACTTTCCGGTTGTGCGCGCGAAGAGCGCTTGAGGGCGAGGACCGGCGGAGAGGGCACAAGGCAGCATCGACGACGCCCCGGGCCAGCCCCGCCTACCCCTCCTCTTCATCATAGACGGGCACGGTCTCGTAGTAGACGCCATCCGAGAGTTCTTCTTCGACTTCCTCGTGCTCGTCCGGTTCCGGGCAGTCTTCACCTGTATGGCCCTCGGCCCCTTCGGGGATCGTGCAGGGGTGGACGCGAATCAGCTCGGGCCGCGAGTTGTAGACCACCTCGCGCTTTTCTTCTTCCACATGGCCGTCTGGGTACTTCACCTTGCGCGAGACGAGCACGGTCCAGCCCAACTGCCCCGCGCGCAAACGCTTGGGCTTTTCGGGGTCCATTTCTTCGTTCGCTTCGTACTCGGTTTCTGGCTTCTTGATGTCGTAACGCTTGGACTTGTGCACGCTGACGACGCGCCCGCCATTTTCACCATAGACGAGCACCTTGATGAAGGTGCCGGTGTATTGGGTACGAATGAGCATGCCGGCTTGAGTGTCGTTTTCGAAGATCAAATCCGGCAGCGGGAAAGAAACCGTCGCCTCGTGCCCCTCCGGGTAGCGCGAAAAGTAAACACTATGGGGTTGGCGTTGAATGATCTTGTAGCCGCCACGCAACACGGCGTTGAAGAGCGTGGTCGCCAGCTGACTGATGCCCCCGCCGTAGACCTTGCGCATCTCGCCACGAACGATGGTCGGAGCGCTCTTGTATCCCGCGGCTGCACTCCGAGGCCCCAAGAGATCGTTGAGAGAAAATCGCTGTCCGGGTTTGAGTATCGTTCCATCCAGCAGGTCGGCAGCGGTGTGTATGTTGTGCACCCGGGGCTGGCAGCAGGGATGATGGGTCACAAATTGCGAAACTATCCCTTTGACCCCCAAGGATTCGGCCACTTCGGTGCTGAGTTTCGGAGGCAGCTCCTTGAGGGGAACGACCACTTTGCGCTCCTCGCTCTGAGCTCCCTCAAAAAGCGCGGCGGCTAGGGCAGCATCATCGACAGAAAGTCCCGTCTCGCTCGGGGTAATGATCGGAGCCGAAGCGGAACCAAAGTTAAACTCGGCACTTTTGGCGGGCCTTTCGAGCTGGGCTAGAAAGCTGCGCATCTTGGGGCGCAACTGCGCCACCGAGAGCGTCAACACGAGACGCCGTTTTTCTCGGTCGACATAACTACCAAGGAGCGAGCCCAAGGTAGTTGCCCGTACCCTGATCTGGTGCTCGCCGTCTTGACTTTCGAGATGAAGAGGACCGGCAACTAGCGCTTCGGCGCGACGCACCTGCTCTTGTACCTCTTGCTCGGAGATGAGCAGTGGTTCACTCCGACTGGCCACGATCAGCTCTTCGCTGGGGGGCGTAGCGTCACTCTCTTCGCTCTCAGGACTCAGGCGCCCCAAGGTGGACTTCAGTCGCTCTCGCAAAGCAACTTGAAAGGATTTCAGGTCGACAATCTGTCCAGCTGCCCCGTGCTGGACGATGAGCTTTTGCTGATAATATATCTTCGGCAGTGCAGGGGCGACAAGCACCTCTTTCGCCCAAGGTCCGAGAATCTGAGCGCTCTTTTTTGTATCCACGGCCAGCTGAGGCAAGAGCTCACGGGCGGCAAACAGCCGCGCCAGCCAAAATCCGATTTCGGAGCCCAAGCCGTGGGCTCTGCCCAGGGCTAACAAGCGCTTCCTGGTTTCGGCAACATCGATGCCGCCCCCCAGCTGTCCAACCGAAACGTCCCTTTGTTGTTCGGCCAAACGAAGGAGCAGCTGTTCGCGCTTGAGCTTTCGATCGAGCCGCCCCAAAAAAACGTCGAGTTGCTTGGAGTCCAATCCGGCCACTGGGCGCCCCGCGCAAAAGACCCCGCGTAGAACACGTCCGCGACTGGCCCGATGCTCCCAGGCAAAGCTGAGTGACAAGCCGACGGTCAGCGCCGCCAAAAAGACAACACCCAAAACCAGGCCGCGCCTCTGAGTCCAAGCAAGAACCATCGCGGACCCTGCTTAACCCATCGCCACCCGAGATGCTCGGGGAGGGGCGCACTCGGCCAAAAAGCGCTCCCTTCCCCCTCAAGGCTCCCCCTCGGGGGAGCCTTGAGGGGGCTAGGCTCGTGCCGAAACGATCCACGTGGGCTCGCCGAACTCGACCTGTCGTTTGAGGCGAAAAAACGCCTCCGGGCCACCCTCTCCCGGAGCTGAAAGGGTCAGGCCCCTGGCCGGCACCAAAACCAAGTCAATTTCTCTCGTCATTTCATAAACTTATGCATGTCCGGCTTTTTTCATCGGAAGTTCGATATGGGCCCTCGCTTGTACTAGGTTCCGCGGCGCAATGCTGACCTGGGTCGCCAAAAAGCTTTTCGGAACGAACAACGAACGCGCCATCAAAAGAATGCAGCCAATCGTCGAGCGGATCAATTCGCTGGAAGATGGGCTGAAGAAGCTGAGCGACGCTGAGCTGCAGGCCAAGACGCCTGACTTCAAACAGCGGATCGACAGCGGAGAATCTCTCGACAAGATCTTGCCCGAAGCCTTCGCCGTTTGTCGCGAAGCCTCGGTGCGCGTGCTTGGCATGCGGCACTACGACGTGCAGCTCATGGGCGGCATGGTGCTCAATAACGGCAAGATTGCCGAGATGCGCACCGGCGAAGGTAAAACCCTGGTAGCCACCCTGGCGACCTACCTCAATGCCTTGGAGGGCCGCGGCGTCCACGTTGTGACTGTCAACGATTACCTCGCCCGCCGTGATGCCGAGTGGATGGGCAAGCTCTACAACTGGTTGGGACTCACCACCGGTGTGATTGTCAGTGGGCAACGCAGCGCCGAAAAGATCGCCGCCTACAAAGCCGACATCACCTACGGGCAAAACAACGAGTTCGGTTTCGACTATCTGCGCGACAACATGAAAGACAGCGCGCTGGAACACGTTCAGCGCAACCTGCACTTTGCCATCGTGGACGAAGTCGATTCGATTCTCATCGACGAAGCTCGTACCCCACTGATCATCAGCGGTCCTGCCGACGCCGCGAGCGACAAGTACAAGACTCTCAACGAGGTCGTCACGCGCCTCGTCAAAGATGAGCACTACAACGTAGACGAGAAGGGGTTTTCCGCCACCTTTACCGACGAAGGCATCGAACTCGTCCAGAAGCTCGCTGGCGTTCGCAACCTCTACGATCCCATCAACGTACAGAGCTTGCACATCTTAAACCAGCTTCTCAAAGCCCACGCTCTGTACAAGCGCGATCAGCAGTACATGGTGAGCCGTGACGGCAAGGTGATGATCATCGATGACTTCACGGGCCGTGTGCTCCCGGGTCGTCGCTGGAGCGATGGTCTCCATCAGGCGGTCGAAGCCAAAGAAAACGTCAAGATTCAGGAAGAGAGTCGCACCATGGCGACCATCACCTTCCAGAACCTCTTCCGTCTCTACAAGAAGCTGAGCGGCATGACGGGTACGGCGCAGACCGAAGCCAGTGAGTTCATGAGCACTTACTCATTGGACGTGACCACGGTACCCACCAACCGGCCTATCCAGCGCCAAGATTATCACGACATCGTCTACAAGACCGAGCGCGGCAAGTTCACCGCGGTAGTCCAAGAAATCCTCGAGATGCACGAGCAGGGTCGCCCCGTGCTGGTCGGCACCACCAGTGTCGAAAAGAGCGGCGCTGTCAGTCGGATTCTGACCAAGAAGGGCATCGAACATCACGTACTCAACGCCAAGCACCACGAAAACGAAGCTTTCGTGGTCGCTCAGGCGGGACGCGCCGGAGCCATCACCGTCTCTACCAATATGGCGGGGCGCGGCACGGACATTATGCTGGGCGGCAACCCAGAAATGCTCGCCCGCTGGGAATTCACCCAGGCGGGACGTGATCCCGATCTCGAGCCCGAAGAGTTCGAAAAAGAAGTCAAGCGCTTCACGAGCGCGTGCAAAGAAGAGCAGAAGCGCGTCTTGGACGCCGGTGGCTTGCACATCCTGGGCACCGAACGCCATGAGTCGCGCCGCATCGACAACCAGCTCCGTGGCCGCGCCGGGCGCCAGGGTGATGCCGGTTCGAGTCGCTTCTATCTCTCGCTCGAAGATGATCTGATGCGCATCTTTGCCGGTGACCGAGTGAAGAACCTGATGGACCGAATGGGCATGCCGGACGACGAACCCATCGAGCATCCCATGGTCTCCAAGAGCATTCAGAATGCTCAGCGCAAAGTCGAAGAGCGCAACTTCGATATTCGAAAAAACACGCTCGAATACGACGATGTGATGAACGCCCAACGCAAGACTCTCTACAGTCTGCGCCAGCAGCTTGGCCTCGGCAGGTACACGCCTGAGGAACTCGACGAACTCGGAAAGCCTACAGGTAAAACGAGAGAAATCTCCATCGACAAAGACATCCAAGAGCAGGTCGTGCCCTTGGTGGCTCAGCTGGTGGGCATGTTTTCGGAAAATCCACCTCAAGCAAAAGACGAGGATGGCAACCCCCGCGCGCCCACCCCGGAAGAGCTGGACGAGGCAGGCACCATCGAATCCTTGGAAGAGCTGCAACACGAGGCCTACCACCTTTGGGGTGTTAAACTCGACTTGGAAAGCCGCAAGGCCCGCACGCCACGGAGCGTCTTCGACGAACTGAGCGAATTGGTAGCGCGCGGCCTGAGCGAGCAGCAAGAGAGGCTCTTGGACTTGGTCGACCGTGTAGTCGCCGCCGTCACCGAAGAAAGCTGCCCCGCCGGCAAGCTCCCCGAAGACTGGAACTGGAAGGCCATCGCTGACGCCTACCAGGAGCTCTTTTCGACTCCGCTCACCGCACAGATCGACCATTTGGGCGAAGCCGAACAGGTCGTGCGTATCCTCTACGAGGAAGCAGAAAAGGCCTACCAAAAGCGTCGCGAGGTCATGGGCGTCGATCTCGTCCTGCGCGTCTTCCGTCACCTCTATACCCAGGCCATCGACCAAGCATGGGTCGACCACCTGCAGAACATGGAGCACCTACGAGACGGCATCGGTCTACGCGGCTACGGCCAGCGCGACCCAAAGAACGAATACAAGAAGGAAGGCTACAACCTCTTTTTGAACATGATGGCCAATGTCTCGAGCAAGGTGCTCGAACGCCTCTTCGAGCTGCGCATCGAAGGCCAAGAGCAGATCGAAAGCATGGAGCGCCAGGCCGAAGAAAAGCACCATCAGGACCTACAGCGCGCTGTGGCCCGCCATGTGGGAGAAGCCAGCAATCCCCCGCCGCCGGCCCAAGCTCTCGAAGCAGCTCGTCAGGCCGCGGCGCAGAAGGTCGTTAAAAAGGAAGAGCCTAAGATCAGTCGCCACGACTTATGCCCATGTGGTTCGGGCAAGAAGTTCAAAGAATGCCACGGGGCCGCAGCCTTGGCCGAAGACTGACCTGGCAGAGCCCCAACCCCGTCTGTTATCGGGAATAGTGCATGATCGAAGCAGAGAAGCTGAGCAAATCCTTCGGCGCGCTGCAGGCCGTCCGTGAGGTCAGCTTCGCGATCAAGCAGGGCGAAGCCGTCGGCTTCTTGGGCCCCAACGGGGCGGGCAAGACCACCACCTTTCGCATGTTGGCCGGCACCCTCGCTCCCGATTCTGGCTGCGTGCGCGTGCTCGGCACAGATATGAGCGCTCATCCTCTGCGAGCCAAAGCCCAACTAGGTTACATGGCCGAAGCCGCCCCCCTCTATCCCGAGCTCACCGTGGGCGAATACTTGAGCTACCGAGCCGAACTGCGCGGCATTGTCGGAGCCAAGCGCAAAGCGGCCCGAGAGCGAGCGGCCGAAAAGGCGGGAGCGAGCGAGATGTTGGGCGTACGCATTGCCCATCTTTCCAAAGGTTATCGACAGCGAGCGGCTCTGGCCGATGCTCTGCTCGGTGATCCACCGATCTTGTTGCTCGACGAACCGACCGCCGGCTTAGATCCCAATCAAGTTTTGCAGACGCGACGCTTGATTCGAGAGTTGGCGACGGAACATGCGGTGATCTTGTCGACCCATGTCTTGTCCGAAGTCGAAGCCACCTGCAGTCGGGCCTTGGTCATCGACCGGGGACAGTTGGTCGCCGAAGGGACTCTTTCCGAGCTCAAAGCAGGACGAAATCGTCCGCTCATGCGCGTTCATGTATTGGGTGAGGCGGAAGCAGTACGCGCCCTGTGCGCACCACAGGCGCCTGCGATCCGACTGCGCGAGCTCGACGATAACAAGCTGGAGCTCGAATTCGAGGGCGACGAGGCCCGCCTTTCCACGCTTGTTTCGCATTTGGTAGAGAAGGGGCTTGCCGTCGTGCACGCTGCCGCCGCACCCACCGCTCTGGACGAAGTCTTCGCTCGATTGACCAGCGAGACCCAGGCTCAAGCCAATAAAGCCGTACCCATCACCGTGGGAGGTTCCGAGTGAGCGCGATGTGGGCCATCTTCAAACGAGAGCTTCTGAGCTTGTGGTTGACTCCCCTCGCCTGGGTCCTACTCACCACCTTCTTGCTCATTCAGGGAGGCGTCTTCTACAGCATCACGGTGCACCTGGCCCAAGCCGAAGGAGTGGGCAACACCGGACCCATTCAGGCTTACTTCGGCCAGCAGAGCCTCTTGATGGCTCTTTCTCTTTTGCTGCTTTGCCCCGGCCTGACCATGAAGACCTTCGCCGAAGAGCGGGCAAGTGGCAGCATTGAAGCCCTACTCTCGGCGCCCGTGTCGGCCCCTTCGATCGTGATGGGCAAGTACCTAGCGACCTTGGTGACCTACCTCCTCATCTGGTCGCCGACCTTGCTCTATGCGGCTACCCTCCGAGACACTGGCACCTTGCATCTACCGCTTCTCGCCAGCGGCTACTTGGGAGTCTTCTTGATTGGGGCGGCCTATTTGGCTCTGGGAGTGCTGATGAGCGCGATGGCCAAGACTCAACTGGTAGCACTGCTGCTTTCGAGCTCGCTTATCTTTGCGCTTTTCGTGCTCGGTATCGGAGAATACATCTTCGAGTCCGAAGCGATGCGCTCCTTGTGCGCTTACGTTTCGCTCACTTCCACCTTGGAAGAAACGGCGCAAGGGTTGATCGATACACGCCGCATCGTTTTTTATCTTTCGCTCTCGGCCTGGGCTCTCTTCGTGAGCGGACGGGTGGTGGAGTCATGGCGCACCCCTTGATCGCAAAGCTTGGAGGGCGCCTAGGCCTTCGCTGGCGAAACCTTTGGCACGGGCACGCTCAGGGGGCCGGGGGGGTGCTTTTGGCCGGGCTCTTGTTCACCGAGATCAATGTCCTTTGCGCACGCCGCTACGATCGTTTCGATCTCTCGGACACTCGCTCTTACAGTCTCTCGGAGCCAAGCCAGCGGCTACTCGCCGGACTCGACAAGCCGGTTCGTCTGACAACCCTGCTCGCCTCAGATACGCCTTTTCGCCTCGAGCTCAAGTATCTCTTGGAAAGCTACCGGGCGACTAGCTCTCGGGTGACCCTGCAAACAATCGATCCCGATCGCCAGCCTGCCGAATACCTCAAAACCATCCGCAGCATCGGTGTGCTCTCGGAGGAAGGCAACAGCGGTTACGCCGATCCAGCTTTGCTGATCGAATCAGGCGACAAGCAGTGGGTCGTCTACACGCATCAACTCAGCCGAACCAATGACGAGGGCTACCCGGAGTCGACGGTCGAGCAACGCATCAGCGAAGGCATCCTCCAGGTGACCCAAAGCCGACAAGATCGCGTCTGCTTCGTTACCGGTCACGGCGAGGCCAGCGTGGACGATACTTCGGCCGAGGGGCTTTCCCTACTGCAAACCGAGTTAAAACGCGCCAATATCGAGGGACAAAGGGTGCCCCTGGACGTTCCCAATCCCAAAGACGCAATTCGTTCTTGCCCTGCCCTAGCCTTGATCGGCCCGACTCGCCCCCTCCCCCGCGAACACGAACAAGCCCTGCTTGAGCGCGTCAACAGCGGAGTCCCCCTCCTGGCCCTCGTCGACCCCCTGGTCACCGACGACGGACGCATTCAACCCCTCGGGCTCGATGCGCTCTTTGAGCAACTCGGAGTGATCGCCGAACCGGGTTTCGTCATCGAAGAAGATCCACAGCTGCGCCTGCCCCAAGGCATGGGAGAAACCTTCTTTGCCACTCCCAAAACTCACCCCATCACCCAAGGGCTTTCGACCCAAAACGATCGCCTCGACGCGCGAGTGCTTTTGGTGGCCGCCCAGCCCCTGCGCCCCTACCCAGGGTCCGGCGCCCAAACCCTGCTCACCACCAGCGAAGAAGGACACGTTCTTTCTGATTTGAGCACGATGAACGCGCGCTCCGATCACGCCGCCCCGGTGTCCCTCGCCTTCGCTCTCGCCAGCAAGCAGGCCCCCTCGGTGCGAGGTGTGATTGTGGGCAGTTCCAACCCGGTGCGCAATCGGGCGTTTTCCGATAGTGCTCAGTTCGGCAACCGCATCTTCATCGAGAACGTCTTCGCTTGGTTGCTCAAACGCGAAGGACTCATCTCCATCCCCCAGCGCCCGACCATGAGTGCCGGGCTCAACCTAAGCGAAGAATCGCTGTCTCAACTCTTGCGCTACGTATTGCTCTACCTGCCTTTTTCGGCGGCCGGTCTCGGGGCATGGGTCTTGCTGCGGCGCAGCAAGAGCGAGCAGCGTTCACGTGCCAGTTCTGGGAGAGATCGCTAATGTCGCCTCGTTCACGATGGGTTGATGCCCTGCTCCTCGGTTCGACCTTGCTACTCGGAGCCTATCTGCTTGGCACGAGCGGGGCACCCACAAAAGCGCAGGAGCAAGCTCGAGCCGAACACTTGCTGCAGCACCTGATCCCATCCGAGCTCGACTCGCTCACCCTAAAGAGCGATGGCGAAGAACTCACCCTTCTCGCGGACAGCAAACGCCCCGGCGAGTATATTATCCAAGGCGAAGGCGAGGGGCGGGCCGACGCGGCCTTGGTTCGAGAGCTGCTGAGCTCTCTGGATTTCGCCACTTTCAAACGGCGCCTTACGCAGTTGCCCCATGCCGTCGCTACCCAAGAACCACAGCTGAGCGTTAAGGTCGCAAGCAAAAGGCAGAGCTCCACGATCCATTTCTTTTCTGCCACCGAGACGAGTGAGCTCGATGCCCAGGGTGAAGTCTACGTAGAAGTGATCAGCTCGGGGGTCCGTCGCATGGGGGTCGTCGAGGGACGACTGCTTTCGACGCTCAAGCGTTCCAGGCAAGAGTTTCGGGGCAGTCAGCTGTTTCCTTTTTCGATTGAAACGACACTTTCCCTCGACGTAATCAGCCCCTCCCATGAGCTTCGGCTCGTGGCCGATGAGCTTGGTTTCTTGGTCAATAGTGGCAAACGCCGCGCCGACCGACGCCTCACCGACCTGCTCTTTTACCATCTAGCCCAGGCCAATATCTCTAGCTTTGTCCCGCAACAGCGCGCTCAGGAAACGATCGAGAGCGCCCAACTCAAATACTCAATCGTGCAGCGCGGCCCCGGCAAGACCATTCGGGTGGAGGTAGGCGGCTCTTGCCCGAACGATCCCAGCTCAACGTTGGCCTGGCGCAAGACGGATCCTCCCATCGCGGGGTGCATCGCCTCCACAGTCTTTGCCGGCCTGAGCCTCGACGCAGGTCGAATCAGCGACCGTACGGCCACGGTTTTGACCAGCGACGAGATCGACCACGTGATCATCGAAGGACAAGACCGCAGCCTTGATCTCCTACGGAAGGACACCGGATTCATCCTGCCGAATCAACAGCAGCGGGCGGTGCCCCCAGCAGCCGGCGAAGAATACTTGCGTCTCTTGGCCGAAGGGCAACTCCAGCTCCTCAGCGATCCTCCCAAGCCCGGCGGGACTGCACTGACCATGACCATCGTGGGCAACCCCCGCGAAAAGGCTTTGGACAAAGAGCCCTGGCTCCAAAAGACGGCGAGCGCCCATGGGCCCGAGCGACGTCTCTTGCTCGATATCTATCGCGGCGAAGAAAGGACCTTGATCCACCGTCGCGACGACCGAGCTTGGCTTGAAGTCCCTCGTGCTCTGGATTGGGTATTCAATCAGGATGATGCGTGGACCCAGGAGCGTAAGTTGGATACGCCCCGAGCAGAGGCCCTCGACTGGTTGGAGCTCAAATCCTCGTCGTCCCAGGCTCACTTTCCTCGGACCGAGCAGCCCCTGCGCCTCGCCCGGGACAACTCGGCCTATTCTTTGCTCGTCGGCAGAAAGAGCAGTGATGGCGTTCTCCGCGCCGATCAAAGCTTGGGACGACGAATGTTCGAGCACCTTGCCGAGCTCGAAGCTCTACGATTTTTGCCCGACCGCGGTGCTCCTGATTCGCCCTGGTACGAGATCCGCTTCGCGGAAAAAGAGAGCGATCGGGTACTGAGGCTCGTGGTGGGGGCGCGGGTCCGTGGTGGTTATCGCGCCTGGTTGCAAGGACACGAGCCTCAATTCGTTCTCTCGTATGAGACAGCCCGCCTACTTTCGGTTCCCCCTTTCGACCGAAGTGCAGCGCAGATCGAACCGGACCGTTTCTCCACCCTCACATTGAATAGCGGGGGACGGCGCCTCGAATTGGTCCGCATCGCCGATCAGTTTCAAACTCGAGGGGGGGACTTTCCCGAACAAGAGTTGCGTCCCCTTTTGGACGAACTCCGGGCGGTCCAAGTTCTGGCCTACTTGCCAAAGCCCCCTTCTGGCAAAAAATCCACCCTGAACATCGAGGCCACCACCATTGACGAAGGAAGCACCCTTTCAATGAACATCTTAGGACTGGTGCCCTTCATGGATCACTTCGCCTATGAGGCTCAGATCGAAGGTCACCGTGGCACGTACTACCTCTCGGCCGACAGCGTCCGCGCCCTTGTAGTTCTTCTTTGAACGTGTCCGGCGCAAAGTGACGCTCACGGCGTATCGCTGAGAAAGCTCAGTTCAGGGTGCTCGGATCGCTCTTGGTCTTGGGGCGGGCCCAGATGGCGTCCCAATTTTGACGATACGCTTGGTTGGCGACTTGAGCCGGACCAGTTCGCTGCGGCGCTGTGCCGTGCTTGAGTTCTTCCATCGAAACCTCGGTCTCAACATCGCAAAGATAGGGCGTGCCCTTACGGGGCTTGAGGCGAACAATGTCGCTGGTGATCGGTTGACCTTCGGCCAAGGGACGAACCTCGCCAGCTTCAACGGTATCGTTGCGCGCACGCAGGACTTTGAGTCCCTTCTTGTCCTCGGTCACTCCGTGGATCAAAACGAGGTCGCGTCCACTTTCAGATGACTTCTGAGGCGAAGACGACGGCGAACTCGCCGCCGAGACAGCCTGAGCCTTGGGTGGATTCGCCCTCTCAGTGGTCCGAGGCGGCTCCGCACCCTGGGGCGAAGCGTCCGAAGTCGTGGAAGCTGCGGGAGTTGAAGTGGGCTTCTTGCTCACGAAGGGGTTCTCTTTCTGACCTGCATCTTGGTCCGTGGGCCCAAGGGGCGCAAGTCACTCTTCCGAATCGGGTTTGAGCCCAATGGCCGCACCATGAACCCAGCCCTCGCGCCCCTTATCGTCGTATTTGACTCGATACCATTCCCCCATGCGCCCGGTGACAATCACCACCGCACCGGTCAGGATACGCGCCACAACTTTGGAGTCTCGATCGGCCTCGTCCCGAATCAACGCCGTGCGCCATTGAACCGTCGCCTTGCCGCTCGCCGGAGTCACCGAAGTCTTGTCCTGAGCCGCGGCTTCAGGGGTTTTGAACTGCAGCAGGTAATAGACCTGGTAGGAGTCGTACTGATGAGCAAGCCCGCCAACGGATACAGCCGATAGCTCTTGATCGGCACAGCGCAATAGTTCTTTGGTCGTCTCTTCGGGGACATCGGTACTGCGCCCGCTTTCGACGTCCATCACCTTTCCCGTTTCGAAATCGAGCTTGAACCCCAAGGACAGAGTCCCGAACACGCCCTGGGCCGAAGGGCATCCCAAAAGGGCGATCAGGTGGGGGTGGACGAGCTCATCCACTTTGATGCCATCACAACGCGTCGATTTGTCCTCCCCCTTCACGCAGCTGGTGACCTTCGCCGGACTGATGTTCAACCGGTCTTCGGGCAACAACTCAATGACTTCGGGCTCTTCTTGGACTGCAGCCGCATCCGCGCCGGGCTCGCTTTCCTCGCTCGCAGGCACATCATCGTCAACTGGGGCCTCGGGCACCAGGCTCACCCCGGCCAGTCGCGGCCATACCAAACCAATGGCAAACCCCACCACCGCAATCGCCAACACGTGGACCTTCGATTGATCGGGCTTTTCTTTGATTTTCGGTCCCGAACGTGCGCCCCCTGAGGAGGGCGCCGAGCTGGCATTCATCCGGTTGCTCCCACCTTGAGCTGATCGATTTGTCTGCCTGCGTAGACGAGAAGTTCAGATGTCGGTCCCCGCCGTGAGGCCGCAGAATTGATGCTGCGCCGTGCCGAAACCAGCTCATACCCACATTGACGGAAGAGCTTGCGAGTAATTGGGGTATCCGAGTTGGACAGCAGGGTGTCCACGCCGCGTGCACTCAGATCTTGGTAGAGCTCAGCAAGCCGTTGATGTTCCTCAATCCCAAAGGGAGAGCTCTGATATTCGGCAAAACGCGCTGTGGGGGAAACAGGCACGTAGGGGGGATCAAAATAAACCGCATCGCCAGAACGGGCGGCAGCGCAAAGCTGGCCGAAATCGGCCACCTCAAGGCGCACCCCTGACAGAGCCCGAGCCACCCCGAGCAAGCGTTCTTCGTCGCAAATATTCGGACGCGCATAACGACCGAACGGAACATTGAACTGGCCCGAGCGATTGACGCGATAAAGACCATTGTAGCCCGTGCGGTTGAGATAGATCATCCGGGCGGCTCGGCGCTCCGGATTGCGAGGGCGCTGCGCTCGGATCTCGTAGTATGCCTCCTCGGAATGAGGCATTTTGGAAAGCAGGGCGATCACGCGATGGACGTTTTGCTGGATAGCCCGGTAGGTCAAAATGAGCTCTTCATTTTGGTCCGATAAAACGGCCCGTTTGAAGCGCTTCTGAGCCGCAAGCGCAAAAAACACTGCTCCCCCGCCGACAAAAGGCTCAAAATAGGTGTTCATCCGCTGAGGGAGGTGCCGCATAATGGCAGGCAGCAACTGGCGCTTGCCGCCCGCCCATTTGAGCAAAGGTCGGCTGGCGTCGGACAGTTGCGATGAAATCGGAGACTTGCGACCCACCGTCATGATCTTTCGTCTAACCCGCGCGCCCGGATCCGTCCAGACTTCTGCACCTGCGAATCCACATCAATGGACAATCGCTGAGTCATTTTCTGCAGCCCAAAGCGGCTGATGCCCAGCGCTTCGGCGGCGCGGGTGCGGTTTCCGCCTGATTGTTCCAGAGCCTCGATCACGAGTTGCCTTTCAAGAGCGTCCAATTTTTGTCGGAGTGTGAGGGTCGGCGACCCGCCCTCGGACGTAAGGGCCAAGACTTCGGGGCTCAAATCGGCGGCGGTCAGGTGCTCTCCCCCCAAAACGAGCATGCGACGGATCTCGTTTTCGAGTTGACGCACGTTCCCCGGCCACTCAAAGGCCGCAAGTCGCCCCAAAGCCACGTCGGATACGGATCGGGAGGGGTCCCCATGCGTGGCCAGGAAATGGCGGACGAGCAAAGGGATGTCTTCGCGCCGTTCTCGTAACGGGGGCAGGCGTAAATGCACCACATTGAGGCGAAAATAGAGATCCTGACGGAAATTTCCTTCGGCAACCATCTTCTCCAGATCGCGATGGGTGGCCACGATCAGACGCACGTCGACCTTCGTGCTGCGCTCAGCACCCAAGGGGCGCACCAGTCCATCCTGGAGCACTCGAAGTAGCTTGGATTGCATGGAAAGCGGCATCTCCCCCACTTCGTCCAAAAACAGAGTCCCCCCATCCGCCAAAGCAAAGAGTCCGGCCTGGTTGCTGGCCGCCCCAGAAAAGGCGCCGCGGCGATGACCAAAGAGAGTCGATTCAAGCAGGGCCTCCGGCACGGCAGCACAGTTTTCGGCGATGAAGGGTTTACCTTTGCGTGTTCCCCCCTGAGCGATCGCTCGGGCAATGAGCTCCTTGCCCGTTCCCGATTCTCCTAAGATCAAAACCGGAACTTCACTCGCAGCGACGCGATCGACCAGCGAAAGGAGCTCACGCATGGGACGACTGCGACCGATGATGTTTTCGTACCCACCTCTGAGCTTGCGTTCATCCTTGATGCGACTGAGCTCGCGCTCAGCGAGTTCGAGTTCGAGTTCGTTTTCTGAGAGTTGCTCGGAAAGTCGTTGCTCGGCACGTTCTGCTCGACGCAGAGCGCGACGCAGATTCAGGCGATCCCGCTCATCACAAATGGCCAATGCTGCCACCGTACCGATCAGATTGGCCCACGAGAGCTCTCGCTGACCGAAAGCCCCGCGCCGCACGCGATCGTCCAAGTAGGCAACGCCAAGGATTTCTCCGCGAGCCACGAGCGGCACGGCCAAAACGCTGCGCAGGTTCAACGAAACCACAGAGCGATGCAGGTTGGTAGCGTCGAAAGCTGCGTCGACGAGCACCACTGGGCGCCCTTCCTCCACGGCGCGATGGGCAACAGAAAAGCTGAGCTGCCTCTGTTCTTCTGACAGGTCGCCGCGATTGAGGTTACGGGCGGCGCGCACGACCAGCTTCTTTCCTGGAGCGCGCAGCAGGAGCAACCCCCGCTCCACCCCCGTCCACAGAAGCAGCATATCGAGAACCTGATCGAGTAAGCTAACAAAGCCCTGGCGTCGGCCCAATGCTTTGAGCAACCCCTCCACATCGCTGAGCTGGTCGGCCCCGTCCATGGCCTGAGTGCGACTGCCCCGCGCCTGCTCCACCCAGCTGAGGGCTTGTGCCGATGCCAGGTGGGCGGGGCGCACGTGGGCAAGGAGGTGACGGGCGACTTCGTCCGCCCGCGTCAAGAACAAGCGGGCGGTTTCGGCGCGTCCTACCCGCAAAGCAAGATGAGCGCCGGCAACGAGAGCGGGCCCTAGCGAAAGAGGCCGCTGAGCAGCAGAGCACACCCTCTCGAGATGCTCGAGCACCTTCCCCGCCGCGGCGCCGGCATCAAGCTCGGACTTCTGAAGTAAGAATTGAGCGCGCGCCTTCCACCAGGACAGGCAAACATCAATACGCTCACTCTGCTCCGCCCATGTGTCGGCTTCTGGTGTCAGCTCCCCGGTGGCTTCCAGAAGTCGCGCGGCTGCGCTCAAGCGATCGTCCCGATCGCCTCCCGTCAGTTGATCCCAAGCCAACTGCGCGCAACGTCTCTTTTCAGCCTGGTCCTCACTGACATCACAAGCGCACAAGAGCAAAAATGCCTCGCACCGCGTATCTCCTCCTGAACGCGCCAGAGCAATGCCCCGAGCCACAAGACTCCTGACTTCGGTCTCCGCACCCAAGACCGAAAGAACAGAGACCCGCGCCAGAATCGATCGGGCCATTTGAGCGCGCTGATCCAGTGCCTCAAACAAACGTTCAGCGCGCTCACTTGCGTCCAGGGCCTCGCTCAAGAGCCCCGCATCGCTCGCGGCGGATGCCACGCCAGTCAAGTAGGTCGCTTCTTCGAGAGCAGCACCGGCACTGCGTGCGAAATCCACGGCACGCCGAAAGTCAGCTCCTGCGGCGAAAGAATCACCCCGACTGTGTTCCAGCAAGCCACGAACCCCGAAGAGTCTAGCCTTCGCTTCTGGGTCCTCCGCACGCCCCAGCCCCCGATCGACAAGACGCGCACAGTCGTCGAAGCGACCTTGCATGAGAGCGAGCAGCGCCTCAACCTCGTTCTTGGACGCGCTAGGCTCCGCCTTCTCTAGGAGGGCAGCACACTCCACAAACTCTCCCCTGTCGAGGGAATATCGAGCCAACAGAGGAAGCACCCGGCTGCGGATCGTTTCACTTTCGGTTTGCCCAAGCAGCTCAACCAATCGCATCTCGGCCTGTACCCGATCCCCGCGTCGAGAGAGAAGCTGAGCGCGACCGATCTGCGCAGACTCAGAGTGGCAGCGTCCAAGAAGCTGCTCTGCCAGTCGCAAATCGCCGCTCAGACGTGCTACTTGCGCTGCCTCTTCGAGCAACAAGTCGGGCGCCTCATTGAGCTCGGCAATCACGTGAAGGGTAGCTGTCGCCACCGGACGGTTGCCGAGCGCTAGAGCCAGCGCGCAAGGCTCCTGAGTTTGAGCGCTGGGTCCAGCGGTGCGGCCCCCTCGCAGAGCCTCGGAAAGAACGCGAAAGGTCACTGCCCGCAGACTGGTGCTCTGGCCCAGAGCGATGAGTCGTTCGATCAGAACTTGGTCGGAAACGGGCGGAAGCTCCCATGAAGCCGCCAAAGGGCCAAGAACGCGCCCCAGAAAACGACCACGGTCGTGAACATCCAAGTCCACCACAGTCTGAGCATGGGCTTCTTTGGACTCAGGAACTTCGCCGCGAGTGAGTCGAGCAGTCCTCGCAAAGACCCCACCCACCTGCTTGCACCAAGTGCCTGGCACCCCACTCACTTCAATATCGAACCCCGGTCGCAGATGCGTGAGTTCGGAAAAGCGAGTCGCCAGGTAGTGTTGTCGCAGAGTCGGTTCCGTCTCGGTCCCTGGAGGCAACAGACCGAACTCCTCGGCTCGTTTCAAGATCCAGGGCACCCCAGGCCAAAGTGAATCGCGCGGTTCGAGCACCGGCCCCAGGAGCTCGACCATGGGGGAAGGCAGTTGGGCTAGACCACCAGGAACATGCCGCGTTTGGATCCAACGCTCGTCAAAGAGCCCAGCCAGAGTGCGGCACAAGGCATAGGCGTCCGAGCGAGCAGCATCGACGTTTTTGCCCTCGAGAACAGCCGGAGGCAAAAACAGAGGCGTACCTGAGCGCACGTAGGTCTCATCGCTCGCCAACCCAAAGTCAATCAGCCAAACCGAGGAACGAAAACCTCCGGTTTCGGTTTCGACCATGATGTTTTCGGGTTTGATGTCCCGATGGGCCCAGCCCAAAGTATGGAGCTGTAGGAGAGCTCTGCCCACCTCGCGCAGAACGGCGACAGCCAACTTCATCCGTTCTTCTTGCCGCCGCAGAGGCGGCACGGTTTCCTCGAGCAAACGAAGGTGATGGAGCAGACTTGTGCGCGGCGCCCGTTCGATCACCAAACGAACGCTGGCCCCGTCTCGCGCAAGACCGAAAAGTCGGGGAGCTCCTGAGCCTTCGACAAGGGACAGGGCACGTGCTTCGCGCAATAGGATGCCGTCATACCCATCTCGAGCGATCTTGAGCGCTAGTTGAGGCGCCCCTTTCACCTCGTAGACCTCCGCCGTCGCCCCAGCGCCAAGAAGAGCGCCAAGGGGAAGCCGCAGGGCGATGCTCTCATCGATGAGCCCGCCTTTGACTGTCAACTCAGTTGTCAATTGGCCATTTTCACCTTTAATCGATGATGAGGGAGGCAGCTCACACTGTCAACAAGGTATCCAACAAGGCAGGCACGTCGGGGCGACTGAACGAAAAAAAACGTCGACCAGAAGGACGACGTTTTTTCTTCGCGACAAAGGTGGCAGGCCAGCCCGCTCGGCGCTGGCTCCTTCCCACTCAACGCCCGAGAGCTTCGGCGCGGTTTACGATGCGGGGGGTGATGAAGATGATCAACTCACCGCGCAAGTCGCTGGTGCGACGTCTCTGGAAGAGCAGGCCCAAGATAGGAATGTCTCCGAAGAAAGGCACCTGATCAACGCTGCGACCGGTATTACGTGTATAGATCCCACCGATCACCGCCGTGTGACCATCCATAACGAGAAGCTGCGTGTTGGCGCTACGCTTAAGAATCGTTGGATCGCCTCGCGCGCCCGTATTATTGAAGTCGGGCTCATCGCGCGTGATGCTCACTTGCATCTGCACCGAGCCATCGGCTGTCACATGAGGGGTCACTTGGAGCTGCAGAGTCGCGTTCTGAAACACAGTCTGCACACCTTGGGCTGATACCTGAGAGAAAGGTATCATCGTTCCCTGGGTGATCGACGCCGTCTTGTTGTCCATCGTCAGGACCCGCGGACTCGACAGGATGCGGACCATGCCGCTGTTTTCGGCTGCCGAAAGCCGGAGCGCCAGGTTCGTGTTGTTGTCCACCGACCCGAAAGTAAAGCCGATCGCACCACCTTCGCCGGTACCTGCGGTGGCAGGGAGATTGATGGCAAAATTGGGATTGGTGATATTGTTAGAAAAAGCGCTCAGACCCGCCGTAGGAGTGTCTGGATCAGTGGCGCCTCCGGCCACACCAATGGAGCTCGGAAAAGCGAGACCGGTAGGATTACCAGTAACGGAAGAGACCGTTCCCGAACCGCCCCACTGAATACCGACATCACGATTGTAGTTGCTGGTTGCTTCAATGATACGCGCCTCCACCAAAACCTGGGGGGTCTGGGTATCTAGAGCGCGGGTCAGCTCTTCGACCTGATCCAAGGCAGGCCCCACGTCGCGCGCGATGATGGTGTTGGTGCGCTCGTCGATGGACAGCGAGCCGCGATCAGAGAGCAAAGGAGTCAAACGGCCCTGCAGTTCGGTGGCCTCAGCGTAACTGACCGGAATCAGACGGGTCTCGATGGGAGCCAGTTTGACCTCCATGGCGCGTCGGGCGATTTCCATCTCGCGCTCTTTTTGCAGACGGTCGAGAGGGGCCACACGAATCATGTTTGCATACTCGACTTTGCCGAGACCCTTGGACTGAAGGATCACTGCAAGAGCTTGATCCCAAGGGACATTGCGCAAGCGGATAGTCACTGTGCCGGATACATCGTCGGCCACCACGATGTTGCGCCGGGACACCTCGCCGATCAGACGCAGCACGTTGTGAATATTGGCGTCCTTCAGGTCCAGGTCGATGCGACGACCGGTGTACCCTCGCGCCTGGCCCACCGTCGCCGGAGCAAAAGCTCCAGCTTCGTCGGATTCGGTCGTCGAAGCCGCGAGGAAGACATCGTTGCCTGATTCGATTTCAGGAAACTCAAAGCTCGGATCATGAGCCATGATGCTACGGGACTTACGAGCAGGAAGACCGTCCCGTCCGGTACCCGTCAAGCTGGACGGCAAAGACCCCGGCTCATAAAAGAGCCAGTTCAAAGAGTTCCCGACCCGGCGCACCGAACTCGTTGTCTTCGGTTCGCGTTCCACCTCAACTAACACATCACCTTCGTCGCGATAGGTCGATATCCGAGAAACACCACCCCCAAAGTCGCCCACATCCAGTGCTCTCTGCAAAGCGTCCGGCAGCACTGCACCACGAATGCGCAAGACGCTCAGACCGTTGGGTCGGTTGTCCACGGTAAAACGAGCCCGCGTATCTAGCTCGATTTCGACTTCGTCTCGGCCCGTTTTGTGCTCGAAACGCACGTCGGCCACGTTCACCTCAACAGTTTTTTGACGCGTCTTCTTCAGGCGCTCCAGCTTGGCTTCGAGCCCCGAGAGAACTTGTAGCTTGCCCTTTTCAAAGCGCACGACCAAGCGGTTGCCTTCGACAGCAATGCTATACTGAGCTTCCTTGAGCAGACTTACGGTCACTCGAGTGCGCGCTTCGTCGCCTTGACCGTAAGTTTGGACCATGACGCCGCCTACGACACCTTTGCTCTCTACAATGGCAGGAGCTGCTCCCTTCACGGTCGCGTGGGTCAGATCGATCATCAGACGTTTCGTCTTCTCATCAATACGCGCCGTGTAGGTTGGGACACCGTCCAATTCAACCTCAACTTGGCCCATATCATTGCTTCCCTCGGTCAACTCAACCGAGGTCACGTTGGGACCAACCGCCCACGCTGCTGGTGCGATAAACAACAGCGACGCGAAAAGTAAGTTGGTCAATGGTCGATGAAACTTCATGGTTTTAGCTCGCATCCGGGTTCTCCGTGGTGCGCGTCGAGGCAAGTACGAGGCACTTTTGAAACTTATACTTTGCAAAGATCGAAACACACAAATTCTTAGGGTCGCGCCGCATCCTTGGCATCTCGCTCTTCGCTCTTCTTTTCGGCTTCGGCTGCGGCTAGTTGAGCAAGACGTTCTTGCATTTTGCGCAGCTCTTTCTCTAGGCCTCCCCCCGATGCTTCTTCGGAATCACCGCCGGATGGCGACAGTTCGTCGGTGCGTAGAGGGATGACCCGGGTGGCACTCGGCACATCCGGATTAGTCGGGTCGTCGCGAACGAGCACCATGTCGCCGTCACGAATGCGATCAACACGCCAGTTCACCTCGTAGGAAGCCCCTGTGCCGCCCGTCGGCTGCACTACCGACGCACGCCCCACGTATTGACCGCGTTTGACGACGTGGCCCATTCCCGCCGGATCAACCAACATGGCCCGAGCCGGCTCGATGCCACCTACCAGCGCCACCAGCTTCAACTGTTCGACCGCGTATTGTTCCAGAACAACCTCACGCTGAGAAGTCACAGCTCCGCGCTCTTCCTCGACGAACATCTGCGCGTAGCTCCGGAAAGGGTCTCGACTGCGTTCTGACTCGACGAAGGAGGTTTCTTGAAAGTCGAGAGGAGGCGGCAATTCATCCGCCTCCTCAGCCTCCGCCGCCGCAGCTGCTTTACGAGGGCGAGCCGGCGCGTTCTCCGCTGGGATAATCTTGTCTTCTCCGCATCCCAGAAGGGATACCACAACGAGAAAGGTCCACCGCGACTTCATCAGCGCCTCCTCTTCTGCGGGTCTTCCGCGACCGCCTCTTCGTCATCCAAGGCGCGAAATGCCGTCGCAAGGCCTTCAACTTGAACATAGACGTCGCGATCTTCGACCAAAGGGTTCGTCAGCGAGATGTTCTCCATATTCATGATGCGATCGTTTTGACCTACCCCGTAAAAGAACTTGGCTATTTGATGAAACCGTCCGGTCAGCCTCAGCTTCATCGGCACCCGAGCGTAGTACTTTTCCTTCACTTCAGGCTGAGGTGTCCAGGCAGTCAGCTCGACCCCCGATACATTGGCCACACTCTGAATGGACGAAAGAAAGGCCGGATACTCGGTAGTTTGGGGCAGAACCTTGTTCAACTCTCGTTCGCGCTCGCGACGCCGGGCAAGCTCCTCCAGATCCTTCTGGTAAGTTTGCTCCGCCGCTTTGGCGGATTTCAGATCACGATTGAGAGCATCCCGTCGAGAAACCTCAGCCTCGATGGTTCCGGAAATTTCGGTATAAAATACCACGTAATACGCCAGGCCACCCAAGACGAGGAGCCCCAAGGAAACGCCCACCCGAGCGGGGAGTGGCATCTTCGCAAGAACACTATCAGCCATCAGTACCTCACCTCCGCCTCGAGAGCGAAACGGACCACGTCGAGTCCTGTCTCGCCATCCCGATCGCGGTTGGCCGGAAGCAGCCGCACCTGGTCAAAATAGTCAGACAGGGTCATGCGCTTGGCAAATTCGCTCACATCTTCAGCATCCCGCGCGACTCCCGTAAGGTGCAACTTTCGGCTTTCTTCACGAAAGGTCAGAAGCCAAAGGCGACGCGTATCCCAGGTCGGATTAAAAGCGGCCAAAGGATTGTCACGCCGGACCTGCGCGAGTTTTTCGGGGTCGAGGCTGGGGCCACGACCGGGCGTCAAGATGCGTGCTGTTTCGAGCAGGACCGAAGTCGGCCCGGTACGAGCGTTTTGCAGCTTAGCGATGGCTTCTTCGCGTGCGCGAAGCTGCTCCAGCTCAGTAATCACCTTCTGATGATTTTGAACGGCCTGCTTCGAGGCATCAATCTTCGCCTGGATCTCGCTATTCGTGCGTCTTTCTGCGGCGAGTTGTTCTTCGAGGGTCGTGTGGAAGAAGAATAGGCCACCGATTTCAAGCACCAAAAGGGCAACAGCCACCAGAACCCAAGACTCGCCGCCCGAACTTTGGGTGCGAGCCTTTTTTTGGGGGAGTAGGTTGATGCGAATCATGCCCGTGCCTCCCGATCACGGCGCAAGGCCAGACCCAAAGGAACAGCCAACTGAAGAGCTGAGCGACTCAGTAGCTCTTGGTCGATGTCCTTGTGAACAGAGACAAGGCTTTCGGTGGGAACCCAGGTTTCGACGGGGATTCGGCTCCGCTGTTCAACCGCCTGAGCGAGAGAAGGCAGGTTCGCGGTACCGCCTGTGACATAGATACGACTGATGCCCGAGTCTCCGCTCGTGGTCATAAAGAAGTCCAAGGTGCGCTGGATTTCCGCGGCAATGGAGTCGCAAGAACCTTCCACAATCTGAACCACTTGGTCGGGAACGATTCCGTCAGAGTTATCGCCGCACTTGTAGGCTTCGGCTTGTTCGAAGCCTACACCCATGGTGCGTTGGATCTCTTCGGTCACCGCGTTACCCCCGTTGGCGATCTCACGCGTGAAGGCGCTCACTCCAGCCGAGACGATGTTGAGACTCGAGAGAGTGGCTCCCACGTTCACAATGGCAAAGGTTTGCGCCGGATCGAGCCCACGCGTGGATTCGAAACAATTCTGGATGGAAAACGCATCAATATCGCAGACGATCGGTCGCAGTTTGGCCGACCGCACCAACTGGGCGTAGTCCTCAATCTGATCCTTCTTGGCTGCGACGAGAAGGACCTCCATTTGCCCCTCATCGGCGTGGCGCGCCAAGACCTGGTAGTCGACCTGGACGTCTTTGATGTCGAAGGGAATGTGCTGCTCGGCCTCCCACTGGATTTGTTCGCTCAGCTCCGCGTCCGTCATGAGTGGAACAGAAATCTTCCGGATAATCGCCGCCTGACCCGAAATGCTGACCGCAACATTTTTTTCTCGAATCTTCGACTGCTTAAATATCTTCTGGATGAGTTCGGTGACGACGTTTGCGTCCATCACCTGACCATCCACGACCACCTGGGAACCCAGGGGCTCGTACCCAAACCGGACAAGCTCAAGGCCCTTTCTGCCTGTTTTTAGCTGACAGACCTTGATCCCGGTGGTCCCGATGTCCACTCCGACGAGGTGTTTTCCTTCGCGCATTGCTACCTACTGTCGGATCCTCGCATTAGGTCCCCTAACCAGCCAAGAAAACGCCAAAAACCCAGCCCGTCAGATCCATGACTGAGTGGCCCCCTCTTGAGGGGTCAAAAGTTACCCACCTGTGCTCCAGCTGGAATCAAGGAATTCTTTCGCTCAATAGCGACCACCTTTGACCCTGCGGGGTCGCTAGGACCCACTGACTGTTTGGATAGAAAAATTTTAACGCGAACGTCTCAGAGGGAGAATATCGGCTCAAAACCGAGACGAGAGAGTCGAAGCCCACTGAGCTAGAGGGTCAAAGTCGACCCACTCAATTTCAACTTGGGACGCTTCTTCCCCTTAATTTCTCGCCCTGAGCCACTCTGGCACGAGTCCTGCTCTGTGCATGGGCAACCGAAGGGGAATACGCGAATGAATCAGAAGCTTACAGATACGACCCGTGCCAAGACCGTTTCCGGGCCCTGGATGCCCAAGGGAAAGAAACCTGCGGTCAATGCCGTCGCGGAAGAAAAAGTATCTGAGACAGAAGCTCCTGTTTCGGAGGTCGTGTTTCGGACCGAGGCCGAGCTGATCGAGACGTACACACCTTTAGTACGCCAGATCGCCGGAGGATTTCAGAGGAAGCTGCCCCGCAATGTTTTGAGAGATGATCTGCTCGCTGCCGGTATGAGCGGGCTCTGGGACGCAGTGCGACGCCAGGTCGAACAGCCGAGTGATCGCTTTGACTACTATGTGCGAGTTCGCATCCGCGGCGCCATTCTGGACGAACTCCGCGCCCAAGACTGGCTGCCCCGCCGCGCTCGCGCCGCAGCGGCCGAAGCGCAAGAAAACGGCAACCATGCCCGCGCCGTCGCTCCTGCTGTCGTTCGTTTCGATGATGTCAGCGAGTGGGAGCAGGGACGCTGCTTGGCCACCGACGATTCGTCCAACAGCGAGGCAGCAGTGACGGCGAAGTTCATCAAGGAGTCCTTAGCCCGCGCAGTAGACCAACTACCGATGCGCGAACGCCACATCGTCGCCGCCCACTACTTCCGGGGCGTGAAGTTCAAAGATTTGGGCACTGAGCTTGGGGTCAGCGAACCCCGGATTTCTCAGTTGCATTCGCGAGCCATGCAGCGTCTCCGTGATCTCATGGAGTCAGCCGCTTAAGAAGAACGGCACGCGAAGAGTGCGACGAAGAGCGCGGAGAAGCGCGCCTCGTCGAAAAGGGGGGACGCCCGGTCGAAGATTTCGGCCGGGCGCTTTTTTTGGGTGGAGCTTCTGCTGGTTCTTAGACGTATTCTAGTCGAGTCGTTCGAACACAAGCAGACTCTCGATATGCTCCGTGTAGGGAAAGTACGCCCAGGCCGAGGCGTGGGTGATAGCAAAGCGCCGAGTTTCCAGTAGTTGCCCGCCTTCACGGACCAGGGCCGGCAAACCGCAGCTGAGGTAGATGAGTTTTTGCGGGGGGACATCAATCAGCCGTTGAAGAAGAGCGCGGTCGAGCCCCTTGCGGGGGGGATCGACAATAACGACCTCATCCGCCCTGTAAGCGTCAGCATGAACTCCCGCTGGCCCGACCAACACTGGGGCCCCGCACCCAGCTTTATCGAGGGCCAGCGAAAGGCCCCGAAGTGATCCCTCACCCACCTCGTTGAACTTCACAACTCGAAGGGACGACCGCAAGCCCAGGCCAATTGTCCCCACACCTGCGTAGTATTCGACCACGCTCGCATCCTTGGCCACGAAGCTGTGGATCTTGTCGACGACCTGAGCATGAAGAGAAGGGTTGGCCTGACCGAAGGCATCGGGCGGATAGTAGACGGTAGCACCCCCTACCTCGTCTTCGAGCCACACAGGTCCACAGACGTGGAGCCACTCCGTCGCAAGGAGCGAATTGTCTGGCCTAGGAAGGGCCCCGACGAAAAGGCTATGGCAAGCACTCTTCAGTCTCTGAAGTAGGACGACAAGCTGAGGGTCGAGGTCGGAGACCTGACTCAGCCTGGAGGCGCGGATCAATAGTCCCAGCTGAACGCGGCCAGACTGAGGCTCGACGGCGCACTGAATCGCCCTGAGCACTCCGCTGTGATTGCTTTCGTCGTAGGGTTCGATGCCGATGTCATTTGCGCTCTGCACGAGCACCTGCACCACCTCATTGATGGCTGGGTGGTGCACCGGACATGCGGGGATGGCGACGAGTCGATGTGATCCGGCTTCGAAGAGCCCCACTTGGATGTGGCCCGGTTTGCCGCGCACGCTCAGCCGACTTCTATATCGATGCGCCACCCCGGGCCACGGGTGGACCTCGACTTCCGGGCCATCGTAGCGCAACACCAGATCGCGCAATCGCCCCAGACTTCGGCTCGGAAGCTCCTCCTCGCCAAAGCGAGGACACCCAGGACACTGGGGTTGATAGATACAGGGGCGACGTCCGCTCACAACAAAGCTACGCTTGGCCCATGGGAGGAGATTTCGCAAGCGACCTGAATATCTGCCCTGGATGCCACGCCAAGATCCCAGTGACCGCGAGCTTCTGCGGCACTTGCGGCACAAAAGTGATGGGGCTTGCGCCCACCATCCCCCCTCCCGAGATCTCGAGTCATCCGCCTTCGGTATCTGGAGCGCGTCTCACCCAGCGCCCTCGCCCCGGCGAAGAGCTCGTCACCATCGCCGACCCTCTGATCGGAGCGACCGTCGCCGATCGTTACCGGATCTTGAGCATGATCGGGCGAGGCGGCATGGGCGTCGTCTACAAAGTCGAGCACGCCAAGATCGGCAAGATCATGGCACTCAAACTACTCACAGGCGAACTGGCCCGCGATCGCGATACCGTGCGTCGCTTCAAACGCGAAGCGCTCTTGGTCAGCAAATTGTCCCATCCCAACACGGTTCAAGTCTTCGACTACGGCAGTGTGGGCGGTTTGACTTACCTAGCGATGGAGTACCTGAACGGCGAGGACCTAGGAGAGCTCGTCGATGACAAGGGGCCACGTCCCTTCGAACAAATTGCCAAGATCGCGATACAAGCCTGCGGCGCTCTCAAGGAAGCCCACGACAAAGGCATGGTTCATCGCGACATCAAGCCAGAAAACCTCTTTCTCACACGCACACCCTCGGGTGAAGAGATCGTCAAGGTGCTCGACTTCGGCTTGGCCAAACTAAGAGAGTCCAAGGATCTCAACGAAATCACCTCGAGCGGCAATATCGTGGGTACTCCGTACTACATGCCGCCCGAGCAGGTACGGGGAGAAGAAGTCGACGCCCGGGGGGATGTCTACGCTCTCTGCGCCCTCATCTATACCTGCATTACCGGCACCCACGTCTTCGAAGCGCCCTCACCCATTGCGGTACTCACGCAACAAGTCACGGGGGTCGTTCAACCGGCCCACGAAAGAGCTCCCCATTTGAAGATTGCCAAAAGCGTGAGCAACATCCTGCTCAAGGGGCTCGAGAAATCACCCGACAGCCGCTTCCAGACGGTTACCGAACTCGAAGAAGCCCTCGCCGCAGAACTCCAGGGCGTCAGCTTCACCCGCTTGAGCCTCCCCCAAACAGGCGCCTTTGCCCGAGTCAACGAAGACGTAACGGCAACCCGCGATGAGGTCGAAAAGTATGAGCGAGCTCTGCGTCGACGTGAATGGTTGGCTCGCGCAACGGTGAGCCTTGGCATCCTAGCCGCCTGCACAGCAGGAGCGCACCTTTACCTGGAATCGACTCGACCTGTCGAATTCTCGGGTCGAGAAATCGAACCCAATCACGAAGTGCAGACGGCCACACCTGTACCCTTTGGCGCAACTGCCAAGGGACGTCTAGGTCGCCGCATCGCCCCCGGACGTGGCGATCAGGACAACTACCTGATCGAGATCCCTCCCGCCGGTGGTGGCCACAGACACGTCGAGTTGAAGCTGAGTGCCCTCCCCAACATGGCCGTCTGCGTCTGGGTCTTCAAAAAGGGTGCCGAATCTCCCCTCGCCCGTTACTGCAGCGGCAGTCCCGGACACGGGATCGAGATTCGCGACCTCGCCCTACGTCCCGGCCCCTATCTCTTCGTCGTCAAACAGGATCTGGACAAGTACGCGGAAGAGGATGAACCCCTCGTCCACGAAAACGTATCCGACGACTACGAATTCATCATACGCAAAGCTCCACCCACAAAGCTCAGCTTCGAAACCGAGCCCAACGAACATCCTGCGCGCCTGCGCGAACCAAAAGCCCCTCAAGCGCCGCTCGACCTGAAAGAGACCACCGAAGTCTCGGGCCGTTTGAACGCAATGCGCGATGTCGACGTTGTGTGCGCAACCGGAACGGGCCTGGGTCGTTTCGTGGTTTTTGATGCCGAAGGAGGAGTACGCCCGCTCAAAGCAGCATTGCTCGTCACTCCACTTGGAGGCCCCAAGGACAAGATCCCGGTTCGTCTGCACGGCGGTCGCCGGGGGTTCGCTCTGTCCGAAAGGGATCAACCGAGCCCCTGGAGAGGCCCAGCCACGGACCTTAGTAGCTCTCCATGCATTCAGCTTGAGCTCACACCCAATCCTCTTGCTCCTCGGCCGCATCCGATCATAGCGCCCGCCACTGACCATCAGTGGCGGGTCGTACTGGAGCCAGCCAGCCCCGAAGCGCTCCCCTCGGAAGGCAAGGACGGCTCAGCTCAAAAGAAGCACCCCTAAGCGCGCCCTCACCGGCATAACTCAGGGGAAGATACCGCGCTGCTCATAGACGACCCGCAGCCGTTCGAGAGCGGCTGCATAACAGGCCAGGCGGTAGCTACAGCCATAACGATGAGCGATGTCGTGCATATGTTGACAGCCCAGGCGCATCGCTCTTTCAAGACGGTCGTCGACGTCGACGATTGTCCAGCTCTCGCTCCGGCGGTTCTGCACCCATTCGTAGTAGCTCACCGTCACGCCTCCGGCGTTGGCGATAACATCAGGAAGAACGGCGATACCGCGCTCGTCCAGTATCGCTTCGCCAGCTGGATTGGTAGGGCCGTTGGCTCCTTCAGCTATCAGACGCACCTGGAGAGCACTCGCTTCTTCCGCACCAATTTGGTTTTCTAAAGCGGCGGGGACGAAGATGTCGGCATTGGCCTGAAAGAACTCTTCACGGGTGATGGGCTCACCGTTCGGGTAGCCGTTGATCGAACCGTTTTTGCGAACGTATTCTTGAAGCCGGTAGGTATTGAACCCCTCGGGATTGTAGAGGTACCCCGTGTGATCGCCCACAGCGACTAATGAAACACCCAAATGGCTGAGCAGAACGGCACTATGACTGCCGACGTTTCCAAAGCCTTGAACCATGAGCTTCTTGCCCTCAAGCTCGAAGGCGTTGCGATCGGCCCAGTCGACGATGCAATGCACTACCCCTTGGCCGGTGGCCTTCGTTCTGCCGAGAGTGCCTCCCACAGCAACGGGTTTGCCGGTCACCACGCCGCGATTGGCCTGCTGCCCGCCGCGCGTATTGAGATAGGTGTCCATCGCCCAAGCCATGGTCTGCTCACCCGTACCCACATCAGGAGCCGGAATATCCGAGTCCGGTCCGATATTAGACGACAAGGAGTGAATGAAGCGACGGGTAATGCGCTCGATTTCGGCAGCGGAGTACTTGCGCGGGTCGAACTTGATGCCGCCCTTCGCGCCACCAAAAGGAACTCCAATCAGGGAGCACTTCCAGGTCATCAGTGATGCAAGGGCCTTGAAGTCATCAAGCCCGGCAGAAGGGTGAAAGCGGAGACCACCCTTGAATGGCCCGAGAATGTTGTTGTGCTGGATACGATATCCTTTAAACAACTCTACCTCTCCGCTATCGAGCTTCACGGGGAAGTGGACGATGATTTCGTTCTTCGGCTCGGGAAGAATCCTCCGCAGATATTCGGGAAGGTCCACCAAGTTGGCGGCTTGTTCCACATAATCCTGGACCACTCGGAAGAAGCGAAACTCGGGTTCCCCCGGCAAGGGAATGGCAGATTGTCGCAGAGCCGCCGATTCCTGTTTGTTGCTTTCTGATTTTGCTTTGGCCATGACCACCTATCTGGGTCCTCCTACCGAAAACCCCACACCTCAGGGTCAGGCAGGAAATGCCTCGAAGCAAGTCTTGACGAGCAAAACCGACCTTCGCTCGCGCAGCATAGCCCCACCACCTCGGGATAGGACGGACACGCTTCTAGGAGTCAGAAGCTCTGGACAAGGAAGTAAAGGTAAACCAGCGGCCCCACAATCAAAAGAGCGTCCACACGATCAAACAGTCCTCCGTGCCCCGGCAAGATCGATCCAGAGTCCTTCACTCCCGTCGAACGTTTGAGAAGCGATTCGACCAAATCTCCCATTTGGCCCAAAACAGCTCCCGCGCAACCAATGAACGCGGCGTGCAGCACGGGGATTTCGGGAATGTAGGTCAAACTCCCTACAACCGACACAGCACCCGACATAAAGACAGAGCCGGCCAAACCTTCTCGCGTTTTCTTCGGACTCACCGCCTCATAGAGTTTGGTCCGACCAAAAAGTCGTCCTGCCGCATAACCCCCAGTGTCTCCCATCCAGGCAATGAAAAGAGCAAAGAGAACATATTCTGACCCTGCTTCCCGACGTAGCAAAGAAAGACAGGTCAACAAAACGCCGACATAAAGCGGCGCCGTCGTACCACCCAAGAGTCGCATCGCAGCAGTAGGAATCTCGCCGAGTCGCACCAAGGGCAACATGGCTCCCAGCACGAGCGCAATGAGAAGGGCCGCGAAAAAAATCCGAAAATCGCCAGATGCCGCGTAGGTCGCCCCAGACATGGCCACCGCCATCCCCGAACCGATGAGGCGAGAGACCCTGTCCTCGGGGTGAGTCATCCCCAGCATCTCCCAAGCCACCTGTCCGCAAGACACGGCAATGAAGAGCGCCCATCCCCAGGCAGGCCCCAGAAACAGAAGCGTCAGCACGAGTGGCGCCAGAATCAATGCCGTGGCCGTTCGCACGAGCAAATTGCTAGCTTTGCCTTGAGGTTGATTCACGCTTGCTCGGTTAACAGCCATTTTGCGCCCTCACAAGTCGCGACCTGACACTGGGCATTTGCCGAAAATACTCCACCGCCTTGCGTGGCTTTGCGCGTGGCTCTACCCCTCGGGGGTGCCGAATCTCATGGGCTATCTCAAGCCGCGACTCCCCTGGATAGGAGCCGCCGCAGCGAGCGGACTAGCTGTTGCCCTGCTCCATGCAGCCCCTTTGGTGCGGAACATCGAGGATCTCGAGCAAGCACTGTCCGACGAGGTGGAAGGAAAGGCATCCGCGGTGACCTGGGAGCCCAGTCGGGGAAGCCTTCTTGATTTCTTGCTCGGGCGCCCCCTGCTCTTTGAGGCTCGTCTCAGCGTCGGTGAGCCTAGGGATATCTTCCGAACCCTCGTGCGCTTGAGTCCAGAAGGACGAGTCCTTTCCATCGGGCAAGTTCACAACCTCACCCGCACCCAAGAAAGCGATGAACAAGGTCTGGTTGGAAACGACTACTTCGCAGCCTGGTCGAGTCGATCAGATATCGCACCTTCTGCCCTCAGCGTTCTCAGATTCAATGCCTCGTCGCTCTCCCCGGATACCTCCTGGCTCGGACGGTTTCAGATCGGCCTGTCTCAACTCATCGAAACGGGCACTTGGGTTTCTCCAGCGCGCATGGACGTGATCTCCCCCGACCCCAATACCTCACTTCAACTCGAACTGAGTCCGAGTGAGCTCACTGTATCGGTAGCCAGTCCAAAAGGCGCGCTCACCCATCGCCTCGACCTCGACCGGTGGCTCCATGCGGCTACCCAGGCCAAGACGGATCTCGTGCTCGACTCAGCACCGATCTCCGGGGCTCTCCTCGTGCCGCGCCAAACGCGCGCCCTGCCTTGGACTCACTTCGGGGCAAACCTGCTGCGCTCATATTGGGGCACCGAGTTCGTCGGAAAGCTGGAACGTACGGTGTTCGCGGCCCAAGACGGCGTCAAACGCACGGGCTACGATTTGGGAACGAGCGCTCACAAGAGCTCATCCTCGAAACACTCAACTCCCCCCCTGCCTCCTGACCAAAAGCGACCCAACTGGCCCCCTGCCGATCGCCCCACCGATGCGGAGCATCCCGAGGACGGAAAGTGGACCCCTTGGATGAGCCAGCTTCTCCCCGCCGAATCGGAAGCTCTCTTTTACCGAACCGTTCTGCACCACGATGAGAAACGCCCCTACGCGGAACTGCACCTCGTCGCTTTTGACATGAGGCGCCTCCAGCTGGGTATGCGAGCGGGTTATGAAGACCCCGAACCCGACACCGGCCCCCCAGGCAGCGGCCACATCCCCTTTGAGTCGGCTACAGGGGTGGTGGCGACCTTCAACGGTGCCTTCAAGTCGACCCACGGCAAATACGGCATGAAGGCAGAGGGCCGGGTGCTCAACACTCCACAGCTCGGCGCCGCCACAGTCCGAGTCGATCCCGACGGCAGAGTTGGAATGGGCACCTGGACCGGAGCCCACGATCTCGCGGAAACGGTAGAGATGCGCCAGAACCTCGATCCACTCCTCGCCCGCGGCAAGATCAACCCAGAAGGACGCACGACTTGGGGTGAACACGTCGACGCCACCGGAGTTGCTATCGAGCGTAGTGCTCTGTGTTTGCACGAATCGGGGCATTTACTCTACGCGTGGGCCACCGAAGCGACGGGAGAAAGTCTTGCCCAAGGCCTCAAGAACGCGGGCTGCAGCTACGCGATGCACCTCGATATGAATCCGGGGCACTGCACCTTCGCTCTCAATCGGATCGCCTCAGTCGATCCTCTGAAAGCGGAGGGCGAACTACTCGATCGTCGCATGAAGGCCAACGAAACACGCTACGTTCGTTGGTCCCCCAAAGACTTCTTTTACTTGACCCGCCGATCCGACGACGCCGATCGTCAGATTGAGACCGGACTTTCCTTCCAGCCCCTGGACGGCGCCCAACCCTCCCCAGACTTCATCCCTGGGGTCTACACTGCACAACGCAATCTCGGGCCGTTGTCTGTTCGGGTCTATAGGATCGATCCTGGTCGAGTTCGGTTCCAGGCCGTACCCGGAGTCGCAGAAAGCCTCCACGCCAACGCCGCTATCCCCAAGCCCCAACTCGCCCCCCACCCCCAGGCTCTACTGGCCTTCGGATTGGGTCATCAAACCCATGGCTTTCGTGCAGGTCTCAGCGTAGACGACGAGGTCGTGGTGCCGCTTTCGCGGGGTTATGGGACCCTGGTGTTTTCTAAAGGCAAGAAGCTAGAGATCAGGCCGCCGGGTGAACCGCTGGCGGAAGCAGAAGGCACAGTAGCGGTGCAGCTCCCCGCCCTGGTGCGCGACGGACGGCTGCTACAAGAAGCCAAAGAGCTCGGTGGTCGACGCACTCGACAAGCCCTGTGCATCGATCCGAAAGGCACGTTCTATTTCGGATTCCTTGAACACGATAGCATTGCCCCGCTAGCCCAAACCCTACTCGAACTTGGCTGCAAGCTCGTGCTCGAAGCTGACCGCGGATCGAAGTCTCCGCCCTACCAGGCGAGCAAAGGTGCGAAAACTCCACCCCAGGTAGGTTGGGCAGAGACAGTGCTCTACGCCGTCGACCAAGAGATGTCCCCGCCGACTTACGAGTTCTAACGTTCGAATCATGACAGTGGCACTGGCACCCCTAGACGCCAGTGCTATGTTTTCTAAGTGCGGATCTTCGTCCCCAAAGAAAGCAAACCCCACGAATACCGAGTAGGCATGGTCCCGGTCGGCGTTGCTCAACTCGTCGCAGATGGTCACGAAGTCCTCATTGAAGAGGGCGCAGGTCGTGGCGCAGGCATCGAAGACGCCGGGTTCGTTCGAGCCGGTGCTCGACTCATTTCATCAGCTGAGGAAGGGTTTTCGAAGGCTCGACTGATCGTCAAAGTCAAAGAACCCCAGCCCCACGAATACAAGTTCATTCGGCCCGAACACCTCCTCTTCGGCTACTTTCATTTCGCAGCCAATCGTTCACTGACGATGGCAGTCATGGATTCGGGAGCCACGGCCCTAGCCTACGAGACATTCCTCGATGACCAAGGGAAGCTTCCGCTGCTGGTTCCAATGAGCGAAGTCGCCGGGCGCATGAGCATACAACAAGGAGCCAAGCTGCTCGAAAACCCAGTGGGCGGTAGGGGGATCCTCCTAGGAGGCGTGCCCGGGACCCCTCCAGCTCACGTCACCGTTCTGGGAGCGGGAGTAGTGGGCACGGAGGCCGCAAAAATGGCCGCCGGGCTCGGAGCGCGGGTTCACCTGCTCGATACCAACCTGGCCCGACTCCGCACCTTGTCCGAGCTGCTCCCGGCCAACGTCGTTCCCCTTTTTTCGGATCCTGAGCGCATCGCCGAAGAGCTCAAGGTAGCTGATCTGATGGTCGGAGCCGTTTTGATTCGAGGCGCTTTGGCCCCGCGACTCGTAAGCCGTCATGATTTGCGGCTCATGAAGAAGGGGAGCGTGATCGTAGATGTAGCCGTCGATCAAGGGGGCTGTTTCGAGTCGACGCGCCCCACCTCACATGAAAGCCCTAGTTTCGTTGAAGAAGGAGTCATTCACTACGGGGTGCCAAATATTCCAGGAGCAGTGAGTCGAACGAGCACCTTTGCTTTGAGCAACGCGACTCTTCCCCTCGTCCGAACACTGGCACGATTCGACTTTCCTCAAGTCGCGGAGGTCATGCCCAGCTTCGTGACGGCCCTCAACATCAAAGGCGGGCAAATCTACGATCGCGGCGTCGCCGAAGCCTTCGAACTCCCACTTCTTGAGAACGTCTAGACGAACTATCGAGCCCTTGAGCCATGGAGTTTTACGACCTGCGCACCCGTCGCCGTTTGATGGTAACCTCGGGATCGATACGTACGATGTCGCGAGTGGCCGGATCCCGGTAACGCACCTGAAGGGTCATTCGGCTCGCGAAGGTGTCAGGCATCAGGTGGCGTCGTTCGCAAATCAGACCGTCTTCACTCGGCTGCTCGTCCTCAACCCACTCGTTCAGGCTCTTCGGTAGGTCCTCAAGCTCACCTAGACGCTCATCCGCTGCCCCTGGAACGTGAGAGAAATAGAGAGCCAAGTAGGCCAACGCCCCGACCGCCGCAACAATGAGCAGGAATACGTAAAAAGTAACCACGGGCGAGAGTTTGGACAAGACCCGCCGTTGGTGCAAGAAGCCTCTTTATGCCCCCTTCAGAGCTAACCCCGGAGCTCCAATCCGAACTCGATGAAGCGCTGTTTTCGCTCGACGAGCTATTGAGCGAGTCGCCCGAGGAGGCGCTCTTGATGTTCCAAACCTTGCCGGACGCTGTGCGCAACCGCCCCGAGTTTCAGCTGACGCGTGCTCGCGCACTCCAACAGGACGAGCAGCTCAAAGAGTCGAGCGCTATCTGCCAGCAGCTCCTTTCCTCTCAAACGGATCCGGAGCTTCTCGCAGATATTCATCACCTCTTCGCCGATGTGCTCGAAGATCTCGGTGACGATCAGGCCGCCAACGATCACTTCAAACAGACTTTGGAACTCGACCGACGTCTGTTTTCCGAACGACGTCACCTAAGTGAATCGCTCTTGGAAGAGAAACTCACCCAGCTCCTCGCTCAGGCAGTGAGTGAGACTCAGTTGCAAGGCAAAATCAAAACTCAGAGGGTGGAGCTCTTTCCACAAGCCGAGGACATCGAGGCCGGCCTCGACCCTCGAGCCTTTTCGGCCTACTCGGACGACGACGGAGACGGTCTGATTCGGGTGTTTGGAGCAAACCTCGATGCCGAATATGGCGATCTGGACGAGCTCGACGAGTTCGAGGAGCACGTTCGAGAAGAGCTAAAAAACCAGCTCCGCCTCCACTTCGATCATTGAACGCGCTAAAACAGGTCTCACAAGCCAAAGTCTTGGGGACGGCTGATGGCATCCTCGATGATCTCGGCGATGTGTGCAGGGGCGATCCCCTTGTAAAAAACGATCCATTCGCCAGCTCGATGCATGCCGTCACAAACAGTGGCATACCAGTTGGCAATCGGATTCGTGGCCCGGGCACGCAGATAGAAGGAGGGTGTTTCCCTGGCCATCGCCCACCACAAATCCTGACCCAAGCCTTCACCACGCGCAATGGGAAGAACCGCAAACTTGCTCAGAAAAGCGGCGTGTTTGCCAGGCTCCAGCAGCGCCATACCGCGATAGTCGGTCTCGAGGTAGACGCGCAGCGGACTCCTCATGAAAAGCGCGTCGACCGTGGGACGCGAAAACGCCTGTTCTATCAGTTGGCGCAAACGTCTTTGGTCGACTGAACTCATCGACTGATGACATTCGATCGCCGAGCCCAACTTGACGAGCGTCCCCGCTCCTCGCACCGTGAACAGCTCGCGCACGATGGAAAGGGGAGAGGCAACCGAAACCGTCGCTTTTGGGTCGGCGCGAGGAGCCTCCAAAATAGACTGGCAAGTGCGCAAACACCGGTCGTCCTCTGCGTTCAAGATTCCAAGACCTTTGAGTTCAGCGCTATCGCTCCGCAAGTTGATGGCCGAAATCCCCATCTCGCTGGTCGGCAAGAAGTGACCAGGAGACAGCTCGATGCGCGCCCCGCCCCCTCCACCCAGTCCACCCGAGCGCCTGAGGATCAAGATCTTGCGCGGCGCCACTTTGGAGGTGATGCGGGTCAGACGATTTTCTCGCTCGGGGCTCATCCGCACGATATCCACCCAGGCCGGCTGGTGGGGAGAGAAGGAACAAGGAGCTTCGCCGAGACGCGAATCCACCCCCAGCTCGCGCAGCGAGAGACGCAGATCCTCAACCATAGGGTCGGGGACCTCCGAAAGAGCTCCCACCACCACCGTAGGAAACAATCCCAGCTCGGTCAGGAACTTCAGCTGCTCTGCCAATGTCCCGGAGTGCTCCGAGAGGACCCCGACGGTCGGCAGAATCATGGCAAACTTACCTGGGGGGAGAGCACGAAAGGCGCGCAGATACATCTCGGCCTCTGAGCGCTGACCAAGACTCCCCAAAAAGCGCAACAGATGAGCCGCCAATCCACTTGCGCCCTCATTGGACGGGCCTCGAGAGCGGCCCTCAGCCATCAGTCGCTCGCTCCAAAAGAATCCCCCGCCCCCGAAGTGGTGCAGATGCGCACCTGTTCTCGCGCAAAGGCGACCAAGCCTTCGTAGTCGGTCCTCTTGAGGCCTTCCGGCAACGGGGCAACGAAGGTTTTCACCCAAAAATCATTGCTGAGACCGGGGGCGATCGCAACGTAGGGGCCTTGGACCTCGATTTCGACGTACTTCCCATCGAAGTTCGCGAAGATTTCGCACTCACCTTCCCCCGGAGCTTGCTCCGCCGGCAAACTGTCACGAAATACCTTCAGTATAAGATGCCGCCCGCTGAGATGGGCCAAAAAACCTTCCTTCCCATCGGCGTGCAGCTTGAGCGACTTTCCTGGTACGAAATCCGCGTGCTCGTAAAAGGTGACTCCCCCTTGCTTGCGAGTGACCATGGGATGATGAGGCTCAATCGGCGTCAGCTCTGCGTCGCCGGTAGGAAAGAAGGTGAGTCCGCCTCCGCCTACACGAGCGATTTCCCAGTTGGCCATCTTGAAGCTGCTCTCACCGCGGTTTTCGATCGAATAACAGGTATCGATGCTTCCCTGGAGCGACCCCTTCACAAAGCGCTTCTTGACGACAAACTTCTTGTCCCCGATCTGCGCCAAGGGACTACAAAGCTCGAATCCGCCCTCGACGGCCGAAGCGGTATAGGGCTTGGAGTCAACTTCCGGTACGGGTGGCCAGCCCCAATCGGCCTGGGGACTCGTCCAGTAGGTCGCGCCCCAGTTGTCGGGATGCACCGCAGAGGAGACGAGCAAATCGACCCCTTGATAGCTCATACGCGTCACACGCGAGGCGAGAACAGGGTCAACAAAATAGCGCAACTCGCCTGATTCGATGACGAGAGAAGACAGCACAGAATCCTGGACGACGGAGTTCATGGGGGCTCCTTAGCTATCCTTGAAAAAAAGCGCACGTAATTTGGGAAAAATGCCGTCTTTGTGGCAATGATCTCCAACCATGAAGCGCGATTTCAACAAGCAGCGCTGGCTGCGCTTTTTGTTCCTCTCGAGCTGTATCGCCATCCCAGCAGGTGTTGTTGCGAAGACCTCCCTGATCGCACGTTATCCGTACGATCCCGCTTGCCCGTGGGGTCGCCTTTCCAACGGCAAGGGGATGATTCATCGCTGCCTGAGCGAAGACGAGGCAGCCTCCGTGGCTCGAAGCGTAGCAGACAAAAGCACCACCCCTGCCGCGAACAAGCCGAAGAAAGACCCGAAAGCCGATACAAAAACGGCCCCGGAAACACCAGCATCCCTCCCTCGGGATGTGCAACTGTCTATCGGCCCTATCGTAGCGAGCGAAGGCGAGATCACTATCGGTCGCCTCGACAAGCCCATAGACCGCTACAAGAGCTGCGTCATCGAAAACGACGGCTTGAAGGAAGAAACGGGCTTGGTCGTCGTCAAATTCTTAGTCCGCGGGGAAGCCGAACGCGCTGAGGGCGCAAGTGTCCAAAGCTTCAAGGGCGTCAGTAAGAAGGCGGCGAAGTGCATCGCTGACGTCGTGGACCGCCGCAAAGTCGGAAGCCCCAGTGCCCCGATGACCGGAGCACAACTTCATTTCAAGTTCAGCCACTGAGAAGCAACAGCGTGCATTGTCGGGCCTGTCCGAGACTGCAATAAGTGGCCCACCATGGATGCTTCTGTGCAAGAAAAACGAGCGGCCATCAAGAAACGCTACGAGGAGCGTCACGCCCGATTCGCGCGAGAAGCTGAGGCTCTTGATGCCAAAGGTCAACGCATCGGAAACTATCGGGGTCTGAGCTTCTTGGCCGCCGTCGGCCTGCTCATCGCCTACGGCTACGATCGAAACATCATCTTCTTGTTGGGTGTCCTTGCGGCGCTGCTCATGTTCGTCGCTTGGGTCAAACACCACAGCAGCGTCGTCGAGGCCGAAGAACAAAAACGTCGTTATGCCCTCGTCAACGAACACGGCCTGTTCCGCGTCAGCAATCGCTGGCAAAGCCTACCCCGAGCGGGCAATACCTTCGCCCCCGCCGACCACGCCTATAGCAGCGATCTCGATCTGTTCGGCACGGCCTCGGTCTACCAGCGCCTGAGCGTCGCACACACGCGTTACGGGCAAAGCACTCTTGCCGATTGGTTGAGTGCACCGGCTGACGAGAAAGAGATATTAGCGCGCCAACAAGCGGTAACGGAGCTAGCCGAACAGGCCGAGTTTCGAGAAGAACTCGAGGCAACGGCAATGGCCCTCGTTGACGGTGGACGCGGGGAAGGCCCGCGCATCCTCACAGATGGGCCCAATCCCCAGCGCCTATTGAGCTGGGCGAAAACGCGCGAAGCGTCCTTGCAAAACCCAATTATCTTGGGGCTTTCCTTCTTGCTCCCCGTGCTTTCTCTCGCAGCGATGGTTGCCCAGGCGCTCATCGCTGCTCCCCCCTATTATTGGTTCATCACAATCGCCCTGTCCTTAGTCGTGCTTTCGGTGGTCAAAGCGGCAACAACGGACACCTTTGCTGCCGTATCGACGACCGAGGGAGCTTTCTTGCGCTACGGAGAGCTTCTCCGCCTACTCGAAACACATGAGGCACAAGCGCCTTGGTTCCGCGCGCGCTCCGAACTGCTGGCATCCAGGGGCGGGCTCCGGCCGAGTCAGATCATGGATCGCTTCCGTCGAATCGTCAGTTGGTACGACTTTCGACACAACGGAATGGCCTATCCCTTCTTCAACGCCATCTTCCTTTGGGACATTCACTGCAGCGCAGCGCTCCAACGTTGGAAGTCCCAGCATGGCGAGGAACTGCAAGCTTGGTTTTCGATCATCGGCGAATACGAAGCGCTTTCCTCTCTGGCTGGCTTTTTAGCAGACGACCCTGAAAGCACCGTTCCCCAAGTGATCGACTCCCTACCCGGAGAGCCCCTTTCGATCAGCGCCAAACAAATGGGACACCCTCTGCTGCCTTGTGGACAGCGGGTATCCAACGATCTTGAGCCGCTTTCGGTGGGCCACGCCCTATTGGTTACCGGCTCAAATATGTCAGGCAAGAGCACGTTTCTACGGGCTCTCGGTACCAATTGTGTGCTGGCCTTCGCTGGCGGTCCGGTGATCGCTCAAGAGATGACCCTGCCCCTGGTTCAGTTGGGGACGAGTATTCGGATCAGCGACTCGCTCAGCCAAGGGGTGAGTCACTTCTACGCCGAAGTGAAGAAGCTGGCGCGTGTTGTAGAATTGGCTCAGTCACAGTCTCGTCCCGTACTCTTTTTACTGGATGAGGTACTGCACGGCACGAACTCCCGAGAAAGACAAGTCGGAGCCCGTTGGGTGCTCGCGGAGCTGCTCCGACTCGGAGCCTTCGGAGTCATCACGACCCACGATATGGAGCTCTGTCAGCTCCCCGGTGAACTGATGGACCTGGTACGGCAGCACCACTTCCGAGAGTTGGTTCAAAATGGAGAGATGACCTTCGACTACACCCTGCGCGCCGGTCCCGTGACCTCGGGGAACGCCTTGCGACTCATGCAGAAGGTGGGGCTCGCCGTCCCTCTCGACTGAAGAAACGGAAGGGCCGACGGAGCGTCGACGGGAAGGCAAAAAAGAAGGGGGCCTTAAGCCCCTTCAAAAGACGTGGCGGAGAGAGTGGGATTTGAACCCACGGTGGGCGTGAACCCACACCTGATTTCGAATCAGGCACCTTCGGCCGCTCGGTCATCTCTCCGCGCGCGAAGCTGGCAGGGAGGTGGGGTGCTGTCAAGAATCGGGCGCCCGGAAATGCACCGAGAAAAGCAGAAGTTCCCGCCCCGGGGATCGCTTCAGCTCACCCGATGGATGCGGCGACTCAAAATCGCGGGGCGATGGGGGGTTCGAGGCAGGATGCTCGATTGCGGAGGCGTGGAGCGAAACTGTGGCCCGTTGTCGTTTGCGGCGCGGACTTCGGGGCGGCGAAGGATCTTCACCGTCGGTGGCTCCGGTCCGTCGTCGTCTTCGGTTGAAAAGAAGAAGTTAGGTGCAGTTGGTCTCAGCATGGATCCCCCCCCAGGTATCGCTCTGACAATGTTAGGATTCGATTCCGCGGAGCGCTCCCAAACGCACTCCGCGGCGGAAGGACAGACCGGCTCCACCTCCCCACCCTATGAATATACGCCCGTTGGCCGGATAACTTGAAGGCCAAGGGGGGACAAAACCCCTTCCGAGACCCACATAAGCAAAGCGAATGCGACCTCAGGGCGGGTTGTGGAGCCGGCTGCTCGAAACGAGTTAGCCCAGATGAATGTAAGATCATCACACGTGATAGTTCGGAGCTTCCTCCGTGATGATCACGTCGTGCACATGACTCTCGCGCAGCCCCTGACCAGTCATACGAATGAACTGGGCGTTCTTGCGCAGCTGGTCGATCGTGGCCGAGCCGGTGTAACCCATCGCTGCTCGAAGACCGCCTTCGATCTGCGCCAAGATGCGGCTCAAAGATCCGCGGTGGGGCACACGTCCCTCAATCCCTTCGGGGACGAGCTTCTCGTCTGCGGTTCCCGCTTGTCCGTATCGGTCTTTACTGCCCTTCTTCATGGCACCGATTGATCCCATGCCGCGATAAACCTTGTAGCTCCGTCCCTGGTACAGGACGAGATCACCCGGCGCTTCGTCCGTGCCGGCGAACATCGACCCCATCATCACCGTCGACGCGCCCGCGGCGATCGCCTTGGCCACGTCGCCCGAAAACTTGATGCCCCCGTCTCCAATCACGGGGATCCCCTGCTTGTCGGCTTCTGCTGAACAATCCGAAATCGCCGTCACCTGAGGCACTCCGACACCAGCAACAACACGAGTCGTACAAATACTTCCAGGACCAATGCCCACCTTCACAGCATCCACCCCAGCATCAATGAGCGCTTTGGTCGCCTGAGCCGTGGCCACATTGCCAGCTACAATCTGCAGGCTAGGGTACCTCTTGCGTAGCACGCGCACGGCCTCAGCCACACCAACGTGATGACCATGTGCCGTATCGACCACGACCACGTCGACTCCTGCCTCGACGAGGGCCTCGGCCCTTTCATCGCGATCCTTGCCAGGTCCGATGGCAGCTCCAACCAACAAGCGACCATTACCGTCTTTGACCGCCAGTGGGTTTCTTTCGGCTTGCAGTAGGTCCTTGATGGTGATGAGCCCTGCCAAACGACCATCTTCTACCACGAGCAACTTCTCGATGCGGTGACGGTGCAAGATCTCCCGTGCTTCGTCGGTAGGAACGCCAAATGGAACCGTGACGAGCTCCTTGGTCATGAGCGCCGAGACGGGTTGGTCAAGGTTCTTTTCGAAACGGATGTCGCGCGAAGTCAAGATCCCGACGGGCTTACTGCCTTTGACCACCGGAACCCCGGATACATTGTGGCGATGCATCGCAGTGAGAGCATCGCGCAGAGATTGCTCGGGCTCGACCGTGACGGGTTCCAAGATGACGGCGGTTTCTGCCCGCTTCACCTTTTCGACCTCTCGAGCCTGCGCCCGAATCGTCAGATTCTTGTGAATGAATCCGATCCCACCTTGGCGAGCCATGCTGATAGCCAGGCGTGACTCAGTCACACTATCCATCGCAGCACTGACCAGAGGGATGTTCAGCTGAATCTTTTTCGTCAGCTGCGCTTTCACCTCGACGTCCACGGGCAGAACGTGGCTTTCTGCCGGAACCAGCAAAACGTCGTCAAAAGTCAAACATTCGCGGAGACCTTGCTGAAGCATGGCCGGGCATACTTGAGGGCACTCCACTGGTCAACCGTGACGGGTAAGGCTGCAACAAGAAGCCAAATTTTTCGTCTAGCTCAAGCGAGGCGACTCAGTTGTTCAGGTTCACAACGCCGGACGCTTCGCAACACTCGATTCGCCGAGCCAGCTCTTCTAGTCTTGCTTTCATGTCGACCCGGCCCAGGATTGCCCGATTTATCACCCAGCTTGCTGCTCCCCTCCTACTCTCCACCCTCTCATGGACCTCTCACGCCGAGGATTATCTCGCCCTCGAACCGATGAAGGGAAAACGCGTTTCGATCGACGGGATGCTGCGGGAGTGGCCTTCAGGGTTTGCAACCTTGAAAGGAAAAGGCACAAGTTCGGGCAGTTCTGCCCTGATCGGCTACGATGATCAGTTCTTTTACTTTGCGGCCAAGATCAAAGATTCGAAGATCGTCCGCACCCAAAAAACGTCAACTGGACAAGATCGCCTTTCCGTCTCCGTCTACATCCCGGGTCTCAACGCCAAAGGAACAACTCATCGAGTAGACATCTATCCCGGGCAGCCCGGAAAGCTCGCGGCGACAGTGCGGGTCAACGGAAGAAAGATCTCCGGCTCCGACGCCGTAGAAAACCCTACCCAGACCGGCTACTTGCTCGAAGCCAAGGTGCCCCGCTCAGCCTTTCCCCAGTTGAAGAAAGTCGGCGTCGGGCTGCGCGCCGTGATTCGCTACGAAAACGCCAGCGCTGTCGGACGCGTTTCGAGCGTCGTCACAAGTGGAAGTGGCCAGGGCTACTCCATGCCGCCCCTCACCACCGAACCCGAAACCGGCCTGATTCAGGCACTGCTCCAGCCCAAAGGGCTACCCCTCAAACCGGACCGCGAAGCCTATGGTGATCTCACGGGTAAAGGGGGAGTCGAGCGAGTCGCCCTTTATGGACATTTTTTGTCCATCGTTGGCCCAGGTTACAAGGGCGGAAAGCAGTTCTACTTCAACGAACTCGACGTAGAAAAAGCACAACAAATCACTCATCTATCTCTGCGTGACTTCGACGGCGACGGAAAAGACGAGATCGTGCTACAGAAACGTCTCGGCAAGAACAAGAACTACCGCGAAGTGATTCAGGTCTTGCAGATCGGCTCCGATGGCGCCCCACTGCAAGTCTTCGGGCACGAGATCTCAATCGTGACCGAAGAGGGTCGCATCGAAAACAAACTCAAGTTGCAGGGAACAGGCAAGCACGCCCGCATCATTATCGAACAGGGAAAGGTCAAAGGTTTCGATGCCGGCAATTACTCCGAGCCGAGCATCGGTGGTAGCTTCCAATCAGCTCTTTTGCCCTGGCAAACGGTCAAGTCGCGCACCTTCGCCTGGAAGGGCAAGGGGCTCGCCGCTGTCGACGAAAGTTCGTGGGAACCCAAGATGAGTCGTCCCTCGCGAGGTGCTCCCCACGGACATGCTCCGAGCTCCGCCGTGGCGGTGGATGCTCCCCCTCCCCCTCGTGCTCCCAATGCTGACGAGATGCTCGACCGCGTCTACGGGCTGTACAAACAAAATCGAAAGATAAAACGCCGCTCAACACCGAGGTTCGACTTCGTAACCGACGTAGTCGAAGACGCTCAGATGGAACGAGTGTTAGTCCATGATCGGGATTTGGTGATCTTTGGTAAGGGCTTCAAGAAAGGCCTCAGCTATACCTACCTCACTATCGGGGTCAAAGAAGCGCAAGATATCCTGTCGGTGACGGCCCGTGACATCGTCGGTGACGGCAAAGCCGAAATCCTCGTCCACGCAATCGTCAAAACCCAAGCTAGCAAGTCGTTGGGAGGTGACGTTGTTGGACGCCAAGCGCTCTTCATCTACAAGGTGGAGGGTGAAAACTTAAAACGGATCTTCGCCGCCGAAACCGGTCGCAGCTTAAAAACGAACCGCATCCTGGGCGCACTCGCCTTTCTTCCCTCTCACCGAGGACTAGCCATTGAACTGCGCTCCTCGCGGGCTATCGGTTGGACCAAGAAGAATTACCCCTTCCCAGAAGAACAACATCCCTCCGGTGGGCTTGAACCCCTGCTCTTACCTTGGGGCACTGTCGGTAGTCGACGCTATGTCTTCAATGGAAGCGAGTACGTTCAACAATAAAACGCACCCACCCCTCACTTCACTCTCCCCGCCGCGGCCAAAAGGCAAAGGCACCCCCAGAATTGCGCCGCGCTCCATGCGTGGTAAGATTTACCTATCTTCGCCTCTCGCGCGAAGTCACTACCGATGCCGACGCTACCAGTCACTGTGCTGTCGGGGTTTCTCGGAGCCGGGAAAACCACGCTCATAAACCACCTGCTCACCCACGCCGACGGCCGCAAGTACGCCATCTTGATCAACGACATGGCGGCCATCAACTTCGACGCGATGCAGCTACATCCAGGCAGAACTGCCGTAGCATCTGTCGCAGACGGCTTCGTAGAGCTCCACAACGGATGCATCTGCTGCACCCTGCGCGAAGATTTTATTCATGAGGTGTCACGCCTAGCGCGAATGGGTCAGTTCGATCACTTGATCGTCGAAGCCACCGGAGTAGCAGAGCCACTGCCCATTGCGATGGCCTTCGATCAGGAAGATCAATTCGGAGACATGCTCGCCAGCGTTGCACACATCGACTCCATGGTGACCGTCGTCGACGCCCGCAACTTTCTCAGCGATTGGGATCAAGCTCGAGATTTGGTCGAACTCGGTCTCGCTGTCGACCGTTTGGACAACCGCACTCTCGCAGACTTGTTGGCTGAGCAGGTGGAGTTCGCCAACCTGATCGTGATCAACAAGGCCGATTTGGTGTCTACGAACGAAATCGCGCGCCTTTCGCGAATTCTATCGTGTCTCAATCCCGAAGCGCGTCTGATCACGACCATGTTCGGAACGGTGGACGTGGCCGACATGTTGAACACGGATGCCTACTATTCGAGCCAAGCTATCCTTCCCCCGCCCGAGCCCGAGGAAATCCCGGCTCATGAAGCGCTTGGCATCAGTAGCTTCGTCTACCGAGCCCGACGCCCCTTTCACCCCGAGCGCATCTGGAACTGCTTACACGAACCTTGGCCGGGGGTGATGCGCAGCAAGGGGCTCTTTTGGATCGCTTCGCGCATGAATGATTCCGGGCTGTGGTCCCAAGCGGGCAACGCCTGTAGCCATCAAAGTGCTGGACGCTGGTGGGCCAGCGTGCCCGACGAGATGTGGCCGGACGACGAAGTGGTACGCAAGTCAATTCAAGCCGAATTTCGCGGACCTTTTGGTGATCGTCGGCAAGAGTTAGTCATCATCGGTCAGGAGCTCGACAAGCAGGCCATTCGTCAGGCCCTCGACGCCTGTCTGCTTGACGACTTCGAAATGCGGATGGGCCCGATGGGTTGGCGCCATCTCCCCGATCCTTTCCCTGTCTGGGAGGACGATCAACTCGACGAAACGGACATCGCCGTGCTCGCTCACTCGCGCGAAGTCCCACGCTGCTGAGCCTTCGGGTTCCCCCCTCGCCCCGAAGCGCTTATAAGTCCCACCATGGGACCAGGAGCGATCATTCTCTACGGCGCGGGACAGCTTGGGATCATGCTTCTGGCTCGCTACTTCTTTCAGTGGGTCATTCGTTTTGCGGATGTCGGCAAAGAAACCCCCACGGGACCCCTCTTCGCAGCAGGCATCGTCGGCGCCCTCTTCTTCGGCTTTCGAATCTTCGACGGCATCACCGATCCTCTAGCTGGTTCTTTTGGTGATCGTTGGGTCGCCGCTGGCAAGCAACGGCGCTCGATGCTCTGGATTGCGCTTGCGATCCCTGCCATCGGCCTACTTCTCGTCTTTGCTCCCCATGGGGAGATGTCCGCGCAACTACGTTGGTTCCTCTTGTTTTTGGGGATGTTCCTCTTCTTTGTGGGTTACACGCTCTACGCGATCCCCTACTGGTCCCTGCTTGAAGACTACAGCCAGGGACAAGAAAAGACGCGCACTTCTCTGTCCAATGCTCTCGGTCTCGGTCTTCTACTGGCCACAGGCGTCGGTTTCATTTTAAGTCCCCCGCTGATCGACAAGTTCGGGTTCTTTAATGGAGCCCTGGTCTTCGCAGCAGTGGGCACCGTCCTGATGGCCCTGCCCTATTTCGCCGCCCCGAAGGGTCTGGTCACGCGAAAAAGCGAGCGGGCACCGGCTTTGGGTAAGAGCCTCATCGCCAGCCTCTCTCATTCTCGTTTCGTAGCCGTCGTGCTGCTGTTCGCTGGCGCCCACATGTCCTTGACGGTCATGACCTCGGCAGCACCCTACATCGCCGAAAAACTTCTGGGTGGGACGATCAAGGACGTGGCTCTCCTGCTCGGTCCCTTTCTTGTCGCCGCCGTTCCGACCTTCATTCTTGTCCCCAAGTTCTCGCGAAAATACGGTTGGGAAAAGTCCACCCTCGTCGGTGCCATCGTGCTGAGCGTGGCCTACTTGGGAGCAGGCTTGCTGGGCCGCGGGGTGATCGGCACCCCTTTGCAGACGGCTATGATCGTATTCGCCATTGCAGGACCGGGCTCGGCTTTTGTACTTGGACTCGAAGGCGAAGCAGTGGCCCGCTGCGCGCAAAGCAGCACCTACAAGTCAACAGGCATGTACTTTGGGGTCTATAACCTCGTTGTCAAAGCCCTCAACGGCCTCGCCCTGTTCATCACCGGTTTGCTCGCCAGCCAGGGCTCTACCTTAGCGGTGCGCGCCATGCCGATGATGGCAGGTGGCTTGTGCGTGGTCGGCATCATCGTCTACATCCTTTCCAAGAAGGAAGATCCGGTTCTTTTGGAAGGACATGAGCTCAAACTCCAGAGTGATCCTTCCTGAGGGCGGCCCCTGCTGGGGCTAATGCGATACCGCCGACAGCGGAGCTGCCCAACGTTCCTCCTTCAGGGGCGTACGCAGTACAACGTGATCGTACAACCAGTCCATGTTGGGACGGATGCGATGACGGATCGAGCGCTTCGGTGCTCGCAACATCTCGTCGTCCCAAGTGACAATCCGGGGCTTGCCCGAGTTACCAGCAAGGAGGGTCGGCATTCCTGTCACAGGATCAGCTTCGTAGATGAAAAAGGTGTGGGTATGGATTTCGTGGTAAAAATCCCAAGCGGCCCGGCCTCGAATGATCATGATGTCGCCAGGACGAAAGGTTTCTTTGTTTTCGCTAACGAAGCGATAAAACTGATTAATCTTCTCGTAACGCACCCAGTCTGACTGAGGCACATCGTAGATATCAAGCCACCTTGGGTTTTCGCGAGCGAAGGTACGCAGCGCAAGTTCTTGACGTCGATGCCCCTGCAAGAGTTCGTCGAAGTCGAGCGCCCCCAGGTACTTCTTCGGCGTCTCGTCTTCGTTCGCCCAGTGCATACCACTTGCTCTTTCGAGGGTTTCAGTCACGAAATCGATACAAACTTGGGGAACAAGCGGATGCCCCTTTTCGGCAAACACCTCGTAACGATCGCCATTGAAGCGGTAGCTCTTTCTGCCACTGAGATAGGCAGTCTCGAAACGACGGCGCAACTCCCCATCCTGTTGACCGTTTTCGGTCTTGGGTTCGTCGAAGGGCAGACCTGCCCAAACCTGATTGACTATTTCTTTGCGTAAAATATGCATCACCTGGGCTCGCCGGTACGCCTCGTCTCGGGCGCGTCCCACGCGCGTGACGTCCTTGGGGGGCACGGCTAAACAGCTCAGACGCAGCTTTTGATTGTGATGTTTGAGCACAGCTGGCACCGTCTCGGAACCGAATCTGAGCTGAGCGAGAACACTGTCCAGAGTGATCCTTTCGATCTTCATGCGATCCACCCCGAGCCGCTGGGCAAAGTCTCGAACATCAAGATGAACGGCCGGACCGAGTTTGTCGCCTCTAAGCCAGAGACGATCGAACACCAAGAGACGAGCTCGATGGCCCTTACGTGGTCCATCAGCGAAAACGTAGTGGTATTGCTCCCCACGAATTAAACGATGAGTTTGTGAGCCCCGTTGCAAGAAGATCTCATCCTCGCGAAAGAGATCTTCCAAAGTCACGTTCATCGTCAAAAAGCGGGCGGCGCGCGGGTCATCGGTGTAGAGATAGCCGTCACGCAGCATGATCTGACGCCGCTGCTCCGGAAAGTCGGCAAACAGCTTGAAAGCTTCTTGAAGGACTTCCTGGGGATGCTCGGTCTTCAAGAGAGCACGTCGACGCGCTTCCATGCCCGGACTGAGCTCGCCGGTGAACTGGGGCACTCGAGTGAAAACGACAGGCTCGGCTTTGCTCCGAGCCAGGACCATCTCTCGTCTTTCCTCAAAGCGAGGAGCACCAGGTAAGGCAGGCCGCCCCATCACATCGTCTCGCAGAGCCCGACACTCGCGGAACTCTCGCTCAAGGGCCCCGCGGTGCTCAACCGGGGTCGGCCGATCAAAACCAGACGCCTCTTGTGAAGTGAGCGCCCACGAGAAACCTTGATAGACGCTGGCGGTCGTTGTCATACCCCAGCCGCCCCCCCGCGTCGTAGCAAAAGAACCTGAAGCGAGCGCAGCAACCACGAGCGCCGCCGCCAAGCGAGTGTACGTGCGAATCATCGAGTTGAAGCGTCGACTTTTCAATGGAGTCAACGCGATCGACTCGGCGGTCCAAGACGAATGGGGATGCTCCTCTTCGAGCTTCGACTTCTGATAGGAATGAAGCACCGTACAGTCAATATGACCCATTCTCTATCTACGCGCAAAGTTCGCGTATTCTGCCTTCGTTCGCCTAAGTTAGCGATCAAGTAGCAGAAAGAAAGCCACCTCGGTCCCCTCACAATCGACCCATGCTGGGAAGTTTTCGTTTAAAGCAGCGGTCAGGAAAACGCTTTCATAAAAGAAAGCGCTTCGCCCTAGGGCAAAGCGCTTTCTTTTGACAACTCGGTCTGGATGTTCTTCGAAAGGCCCCGGCCTACTCCTGCTCAGTCACTTGCGACCAGCGAAGGCGTGGCTTGCGGGCTGCTCTTGCCTCATCCAAGCGACGGACTCGAGGCAAGTGAGGGGCCGATTTGACGAGCTCAGGATCCTCATCGGCCTCACGTACAATGTTTTCTAAGGCCGACACAAAGGCGTCGATCGTTTGACGCGTTTCTGTCTCGGTCGGCTCGACCATGAGGGCGCCCCGCACGACGAGAGGAAAGTAGACGGTCGGCGGGTGAAAGCCGTAATCAATGAGGCGTTTGGCCACATCCAATGTCTTGATCCCCGTCCTTTGTTCGAGCTGTTTGTCGGTAAACACCGCCTCGTGAAGGGACTGCGTCTCAAAACCGAGGGGCAAGATCTCTTTCACCCGTGCCGCAAGGTAATTGGCGTTGAGCACCGCACGCTCACTCACTTGAACAAGTCCTTGAGCACCGAGTTCGCGAATGTAGGTGTAGGCTCGCACCATCATTCCAAAGTTGCCTTGGAAGGAGCGGACGCGGCCTACCGAGAGCGGGCGATCCTGGTCGAGAACAAAACCCTCACCAGCACGACGAGGGACGGGCCCCGGCTGGAAGGGTTCGAGGGCCTCAACGAAGGCAACAGGACCCGAGCCCGGACCACCGCCTCCGTGAGGAGTAGTGAAAGTCTTGTGCAGATTGAACTGCATCACATCGACGCCGGCGTCTCCGGGACGCGCTTTGCCCAGGACAGCATTCATGTTGGCGCCATCCCCGTAGACCAATCCACCCCGTTCATGGATCAAGCGGGCCAAAGTCGGCAGCGAGGTTTCGTACATGCCCAGGGTATTGGGATTGGTCAACATGAGCCCAGCCACGTCGTCGCCGGCCTTTTCTACGAAGGTGGCGAAGGTACTAGGATCGATCAGCCCATCGGCACCGGTGGGAAAGGGAACAGCCTCAAAACCGTTGAGTGAGCAGGAGGCCGGGTTCGTACCGTGAGCGCTGTCTGGGATGAGTATCTTTCGGGGACTACGTCCTTGGGCCTGGTGGTAGGCGCGCATCATCATGAGTCCAGTGAACTCGCCTTGCGCGCCGGCAGCGGGCTGCAGACTCACGCCATGAAGGCCAACGATTTCCGCGAGCAGCTCCTGCAGGACGACCATGATCTCGAGGCACCCCTGGGCAACCGCATCAGGAGCCAAGGGATGCATGTTGGCGAAACCAGAAAGTCGAGCCGCCCACTCGTTCACCTTGGGGTTGTGTTTCATGGTGCACGAGCCCAGAGGAAAGAACTGCGTGTCGATGGAGAAGTTCCACTGACTCAAACGAACGAAGTGGCGAAAGACTTCTGGTTCACTCACCTCGGGTAATGCCGCCGGCTCGGCTCGACAGAGACGTCCGAGCTGAGCTTTTACATCGACGGCTGGAACATCCAGAGGATCGAGCGAAACCGCCGTACGACCAACAGCACCCCGTTCGAAAATCGGGGGCTCTTCAAATTGCAAACCAGAACTGGCGACTCCAGGCACAAAATCTCCTTTGGTGAGCGGCTCAGGGGCACAAACGAAGAACCGCGGGCCAACGCTGGCCCGCGGTCATGGGACTGTCAACGCCGAATCAGACAACTGAAGCGGCAAATAGACAGCGCGTTTCTATCAGAGCGGATCGCCCGCGCCTTCAGCCTCACCGCCCTCTTCGGGCGCCGTCTCGCCGCCCTCGGTCGCACCCAGGTCTGCGTCACCCTTGGCTCCATCGAAACCTTGGGCACCGATGGCGCTTTCCATCTCATTGGGACGAACCGAGTCGGGATCGGGTTCTTGGTTCATCTGCTTGACGCAATCCCAAGAGTGACCCACCGCGTTTTCACCGAGGCCCCACTCGCCCTTGAGCTCATGAGCCTCGCCCTCGCGAGGAATGGTGTAACGAAAGTAGCCCTTGCCCTCGCTCTTGGCGTTGGGGCCAACGATTCCCACCTTGTACTCAGTCCAGGTGAACTTGAGAACATCGCCCTCGATCTCGCCGTAAAGCTCGCCCCACTTGTCGCCATTGGCGGTACGCCATGCGCCCTGCGCGCCCTTGCCCTCGGTGGTGATGTGCAAGAAACCGAAAGTCTGATTGAAAAAGACGCCGCGCCACTCTCCCTCAGCAGGGAGCGCCCCTGGCTTGACATGATCGGCGGTCATGATTTGTGGCTTATTACCACCGCAGCCGGTCATCGCGAGAGATGACATTGAGATCCCCAGGCCCATGAGCGAGTAGACGAGTGTGCGCTTCAACATGGCGCCGACCTTATCACGGCGACGTCCCGAGTCACCAGCCAACAAACAAGAGTTCCTGCAGCATGCGAGCAATTTTCTAGGCGCTCTTCAACTCGCGCCCCAGTTCGAGACCAAGCTGGTGAGCTGCGCTTCGACTCGTCGTCCAGGCCACTTCGATCGAACGCTTGCGCAAATGGCTGCCGTCGGGCTCGGCCAAGAGAGCAGTCATAACAAGTTGGTCGCCCTTCTTCTGAGCATAGGCCGCAACCGGGGTCTTGCAGTCACCTTCTACCGCGGCCATGACCCCACGCTCCGCTTCGGTGATCAGGGCCGTCTCGTCGTGATCCATGACTCGGAGCAGCTCCAGAAGATCTTCGTCATCCCGTCGCAACTCGATAGCCAAAGTTCCTTGGCCAACAGCAGGCAAGCACTCTTCGATGCTCAGAGTTTGAGTGATCTCGCTCCCAATACCTAAGCGATTGATCCCGGCCTGGGCTAGCACCGTGGCGTCGACCAAGCCCTCGCGACACTTGCGAATCCGCGTACCCACGTTGCCCCGAATAGGCACGACTTCGAGATCGGGACGCAATAGCTTGAGCTGAAGCCCCCGTCGAAGAGACGATGTTCCCAACTTGGCGCCTTGGGCGAGCTCGGAAAAGGGGCGCCCATCGGTGGTGACCAATGCATCTCGCGGATCCTCTCGTAGGGGAATACAACCGATCATGAGATCAGGATGGATATCTGGGGGCACATCCTTCATCGAGTGGACAGCGATGTGAGCGCTCTTGTCCAACAGCTTTTCCTCGATTTCCTTGAGAAACAACCCCTTGCCCCCAATCTCGGCGAGGGGTCGATCGACGATCTTGTCGCCAGTTGTTACGACATGCAGTTCTTCGATTTCCAAGTGGGTATGACGCTCGGCCAACTTCTGCAGGTACTGCCGACACTGGGCCAAGGCCAATTCGCTTTTTCGGGTGGCGACAACAACTCGACGTGCATTCATGAGATTATCTAAGCTGGGACAGGGGGGATGAAGATGAGACTTCGGTTGAAGAAGGAGAACTCGGACTACCCGATCCTCCAGAAGCTGGTGCCGAAGGCGAGACGCGCACAGTAGGAACATCCAGTTCTTCGTCGGCGATCTGCCCAAGATCGAAGAGTTCTTGGAGCATACCGGAGAACTCTTCGGCCCCGCTGGGATCACTGCGTGAGGCTTCTTCGCGCAAGTGAGTGACAGGGGCGTGAAGCACTCTGTTGATGCCCGCATCAAGCATCTTCACCAAGGCCTGGCGATGTTCGGGCGTCAAATCCTTGAGTTTAGTGCGCAGGCTCTTGTCGAGCTCGACCTCGAACCCCAAACGCAACTTGGCCCGGAGAGCTTTGATAGTCGGCGTGATCTGTTGCGCTTGAGTGTGGCGTTCCCAATCGCTGACCACTTGTTCGACGATAGTGGTGGCCGCTTTGGCCTCCTTCTGCCTCGACTGCGCCGATTCGGCCGCGACTTGAGAAAGGTCGTCCACGTCATAAAGAAACACCCCATCCATCTTGCCGACAGCCGGCTGGATGTCGCGAGGTACCGCCAGATCAATGCAAAAAAGATTGGCCCCACGGCGCTTCTTTTGGCGCAGTTTCAAAGTATCCTGGACGATAACTGGCAGAGTGGCACTGGTTGACGAAACCACCACTTCGGCCTCGACCAAGAGCTGCTCGAGTTCTCCCATCAAGTGAGCCGCGCCGCCGACTTCTTCGGCAACTGGACGCACCCTTTCTAGGTCGCGCCCCACGACTTTCACGTGGGCCCCCGCCTCGTTCAGAAGACGCGCCACGGTGCGTCCCATTTCGCCAGCCCCAACCAAAACGGCGTGGCGCCCCGCCAGATCGCCGAAGATCTGCATCGCCAAGTCGATGGCGATCGACGGGACCGAAACCTGTCCCTCCCCGATATTGGTTTCGTTGCGTACCCGCTTGGCACCACGGACAACTCGCATCAGTAGTTGATGCAAGCCAGAGCCTACAGCCGAAAGACCCTTGGCGCGCTCGTAGCCTTGTTTGATCTGTCCCAGAATTTGGGCCTCACCCACCACCAGCGAATCAAGGGAGCAGGCCACGCGGATCAAATGCCGCACCGCAGCAATGTCTCGGTGGCTGTAGACGCTCTTCTTTGCATCGACGCTCCGGTCCAGGATCGCTTTTTGGCAGACCTGAACGCAGGTCTCGACCGTCGCCTCGGAGTCGTCTTTGGAAAGAGCCACGATCTCGACGCGGTTGCAGGTCGAGACGACAAAGGCCTCGGCAACGACTCCGCTTCGAAGAAGGGCATGCGTGAGCTCGGCCTCTTCTTCGACAGAAAGGGCAACCTGCTCCCGAATCGAAATGTCAGCCGTATGATGGGACAGCCCGGTCAGAACGATCAAGCTGCGCCTCCTAACCAGGGCCTCACCAAATAAATGACGAGTACAAGGGCGACGCAGGCCATACCCGCCAGAGTTCCGTAGGCCGACCTGCGACCGCTAAAACCGAAAAGCGCTCGCTGCAAGAGAACAAAGAACACGAATATCCACGCCGCATAGCCAAGCACAGCTCGAGTCAAAGAGGTTGGAGAACTCGTGTCGAGCTGATGGAGAAACATCCCACCTGTTACGCAGCCAAAAGTCAGAAGTGGAAACCCAACCAGAAGCAGACGATGCCCCATACGATCGAGAACATCCAACGACGGCAAACGGCCAATCCCAGCGAGCTGTTTGGCCTTGAGTCGCCTTTCGACCATCACGTAAAACGCGCTGGCGCCGCCAGCCAAAAGAACAAAACCAATCCCCAATAGATTCGCCGCCACGTGCAACATCAAAAGGGCTCTCGAAAGATCTCCTGAAACGTCACTCGCGCCGACGAACTGCGCCGAAATCAAAAACAACAACGCCATGGGTCCGACGAAGGCGCCAAGCGCGTCAATGCGCCGCCTCAAACGCAAGACCAAGAAGCTAAAGACCGCGACCAGCGCGGCCAAACTCAAGGTAAAGCGCATGCTCGCCACCGGACAGGTGTGCAGCAAGAAGGAGGCAATCACGATGTGCGCCAGATGCAGCACTCCGCCAGCGGCCATCGTAATCGACGAGGTGCTACTGCGCACGACGGCGTTAGGCCGAGTCAAAGCAAGATAAAATTCGGTCGTCGAGACCGAGTAGGCGATCACCGCCAGCGTAAAGGCAATTGTGGCCAGGGCCTCCATTGGTCCCTAGCCTTCAACGAATCGCCCTCGGCTTCAATAGCCCGCAACCGCGACGGCCCGCTCACCTGGTTCTAAATGTTGCGCGGCTTCAATAACTAGGCAGATCGAGCTGTAATCTTCAGTGCGCAGCACGAGCAATTCGCCCACCACTTCGTCTGGAAACTCCTCGTCATCGCCGCGTAAGGGAGTTGTCTCGGGATCGGGAAGCTCAGGAGCTCCCATTTCCACCCTCATGCGAGCATGTTCGTCGGTGGTCGCAAGCTGGCGCCGCCAAGTATCGCCGCGACGGAGAACCCGTAGTCGGTTTCCCGGGCTCAGCTTGTCCTCCTTGCCCCGATCAATGAATACAATCTCGTTTTGAGCGAAGATCATGTGGGTGTTCATTCCCGTAAGAATCTTTGCCTCCACATCTTCGATTGCTGGCTCGGGCGGTACGACATCGAAGCGCCTCCCCACCGGGCCGACTTTGAAACCACGTTCAATTGCATCGATGGACTCAATCAACGAAGTCCGCGCGACCCGCGTCTTCGGATCCCAGGCATCGATGCGCACTGTCCCAAAGACTTTTACAATCTTCCCTGGGGGATCGCGACCATCCTCTACCGACGGGGGATCGGCAATGTCATCGAAGACAGTAAGGCGTTGGCCGATGCGCAAGTCCGTCCCCTCGTTCATTTTTAAATATACGACCTGGCCGTCCGTGAGCATCATAAGAGGCTCGTGAGCTCCCACAACTTCCCCCCAAACATCGCGCTCGGGGTCACCGATATAGCCTTGGTCACGAATAAAGACCGTGCCCGGAGGAACCACGCTCTGGCGCCCCACGAATCCGCCGCCACCCGCTGAGTTATCCTCGGAAGGGCCGCGCGAAGCTGCGACTTTTTGAGAGCTCGTGCGCAACTGATCCCCTGGATAAATCCAATGCGGGTTTTCGATTTGAGGGTTGAGGCTCCACACCTTGGGCCATGCCCAAGGGTTTCCGTAATAATCTTCAGAGATCCCCCACAAGGTGTCACCTTTGCGAACGAGATGAATGGGCGGAACGTCCTTCTTGGCGCCCCCGACCCGATCACCGTACACACCAGCTTGACCGCTCACCGTGCCGTAAATCCCACTGAGACCAAACTGAGTTTCGGCCGGCGCGCCCGCACCCGAGCCCGCCAATTGAATCGAGCTGCCCGAGGACAAAGTTGTCTTGTTCGACGAAGGCTCCTGAGCGCCGGCCAAGGAGGATACCAAGAGCCAACACAGGCCAAGGGGCCCCATTCGAGATAGACCCACAAGTCCGATGCGCGGGCGGGAGGCGAGGGCAAGAGGGCGACAGATCCGAAGTAGTGAATGACCGTTCATGGAGAGGTTTCTTCTGATTCAGTGGAGGAAAGAGCGCGGTGTAAGACACGCCCCTCGTTCGAGCCGTGCACCTTAAGGACAGGTCGACTCGAAAGCTCCGATCCCGCCGAGCCACTTGGGGGTGGGGAGACGATTTCGGAGTGGGGCTCCTCACTGGGCGAGCTGGAGTAGGAAGGTGAAGCACCGTCAGGCGAAAGCCGGACGATGGGAAGATTCGTCGGAGCCCCGCCTCCACGAGCGCGGGGAGAGGGGGTCCTTGCAGAAAGCTCGGTCTTGTTGCTGGTGGAGCCCTGGAGCTCGTCTGCGGGGGAGATATCCGTCGAATGTGCTCGGGTATTTCCCTCAGATTTGCAGTAAGAGCGTTCTTTCGCGAGCGCGCGTTCTTGAAGAAGAGTGAGCTGGGCTTCCAATTCCTGGTTCTGCCGCTCCAACTCTTGGATACGCAGCTCTCTCGGACGCTGCTGGGATGCCCCACAACCGCCCAGGCTCAAAGAAGTTATTAAAATGAATGATTTTATACACTTATAGACTATTCCTTGAAGTGGGGGCAGTCCAGAGACCCCGTCATCTGGAACCCAATTCGCTGCAGCAAGGAAGCCCGACCTGATCATGGTGGGTAAATCCTACGTCTAGAGCCCTCTTGTGGCCAAAATTGACGCGCTGAGTCACCCCGATTAGGTTTCGCCCCGTGCCAAGCATCGAGCCCAACGCGGATCGACACGAGAGACGCGAAGGGTCTTTCCGCCATCGTCGAGTCCGTCCCCGCCGCCGAAGACGGTTGCGCAAACTCGACCTGAGCAAAACACTTTTTGTCTTGCCCAACGCGATCACCTTGGCCGCAGTGTTTTGCGGCTTCAACTCGATCCGCATCGTGGCCACCGCAGGCCCGGGACAAAGCGAAGAGTTTTATCGCGCCGCCATCCTTCTCATTTTCTCGATGTTCTTCGACTTGATGGACGGACGAGTCGCTCGCCTGACCAAAACCCAAAGTGCTTTTGGGCTGCAGATGGATTCCCTGGCAGACATCGTATCCTTCGGCGTGGCACCGGCCATCCTCGTCCATCAGTGGGTCTTGCATCGTCTTGGCACGGCTGGGCTCCTCGCCTCCTTCACTTTCGTCGCTTGCGCCGCCATCCGCCTAGCTCGCTTCAACGTCCTGAGCGCGACCGACGACGGCCAGCCCCTCGTCCCCGGTAAGTACATTCTAGGCCTGCCCTCCCCTCCAGCCAGTGGTGTCCTCATCTCGTTGGTGGTGGCCAATCAGGCTGCGGATGATGCCCTCAGTGATCCCCGCTACACCATCGCTATCCTGGTGATGACGGTCGTTGTGGCGCTGCTCATGGTTTCGGCGGTACGCTTCCGCTCCTTCAAAGACCTCAAGCTCAACACCCCCACGGTGAGTTTTATCCTCTTCGTGTTGGGCTCAAGTCTCTATGTTTGGCAAGCCTACAACCCCCAATTTGTTTTGGTGTGGCTCCTTTCCTTCTATGTCTTGATCGGCATTTTGGAGACGGTACGAGATTTGGCGTCTCGATCCGGACGAAACAATGGGAAATCAGAAGCGATTGATCAGTATTAGTTCGAACAGACCCCTGATTCACCTAGGCCTCATCGTGCTCGCTCTTTCCGGCGTCGGCGCCTGCAAGAAGCAAAGCGACCCGAAGCAGCAAGAAAGCTCAAAGGGGAAGGCCCCTACTGGACCCAGCGCCGCTTTCAGTATCGGCCCCCAAACGGAAGGCGCTCTCTTTACCTGGGTCGATGATCAGGGTTCTTTTCAGATCACGGAAGATCCGTCGACCATTCCACAAGGTTCGCAGAAACAGGTCCGAGTTGTTGTCGACGGAAAGTCCGTCGGTTCGGCCGAGTACGTGTATGTTGCCGACCTCACAGAAGTCAATGATGGCAGCTATTCGCTTCTGACCATGCCCAGAAGTGAATGGGAGTCGCTTGGTAAGGCAAAACGCGAACAGCGAATCAAAGAACTGACCCCCAAAGAAGAACCCAGCGCCACTTCCCAACTCGCCGACCTCGGTCTCGACGCGATCATCTACGGCGCAGATTGGTGCAAGCCGTGTCATCTGGCGGAGGACTACCTCAAGAGCAAAGGCGCCAAGGTCATCAAGAAAGACATCGAAGAAGATCCGGGCGCCGCTTCCGAGATGCGCGCGGTGCTCAAGAGCGCCGGCCTGAGCGGTTCATCGATCCCCGTGCTCAACGTCGGCGGAACGGTCCTCAGAGGCTTCAGTGCCAAGGCCATAGACAAAGCCCTAAAGAACGCGAAAAAGCAGCCCTAGCTTTGTCGTGGTCACCGCCTCCACGACGTCTCGATCTCAGGCGAAAACGACCGTTTTGTTGCCAAAGGTAAGCACTCGATCTTCGAGATGCCAGCGCACGGCTCGAGCCAACACGACCTTCTCCAAGTCGCGCCCCTTTCGCACCAGATCGTCCACGGTGTCTCGATGAGAACAACGCACGACATCTTGTTCGATGATGGGCCCTTCATCCAAGTCGGCCGTGGCGTAGTGAGCCGTCGCCCCGATCAACTTCACCCCCCGGGCACTCGCCTGATGATAGGGACGCCCGCCGATGAAGGCAGGCAAAAAGGAATGGTGAATATTGATGATGCGTCCCGGCAGCTGAGAAACGAAGTCGTCGCTCAAAATTTGCATGTAGCGGGCAAGAACGACGAGATCGACCTTGTGTTCTTCGATCAGCTCGAGCTCACGAGCTTCGACTTCCGCTTTGTTGTCCTTGTTTTTAGGCAACACAAAGAAGGGGATAGAAAACTGCTCGGCTACTGGCCCCAAATCGGGATGATTGCTCATAATAAAAGCAAATTCGCAGTCGAGCTCCCCCACACGGTGACGCAGAAGCAAATCATAAAGACAGTGTTCGTACTTGGACACGAAGAGCCCTACCCGCTTTCGCTTCCGGACACCGTCCGCGCCTTGTTTGAAACAAAGTCGGTAGCTCATCTCGAAACGCTGAGCGACTTCATCGATGGCGCGCTCGAGCGTCCCCAAGTCGGTAGTCAGCTCTGCCGCATCAAAGACGATCCGTTGAAAGAACTGCCCAGCCGTGCGATCCGTGTGCTGATCAGAATCGAGGATATTCGCCCCGTGTCCAGAAAGGACCTGGGCGAGACCCGCTACGAGGCCTCGCCTATCGGCACAAGATATTAGTAACGTTGCAAGTCGTTCCACGCGGACACCTTATCCGGGCCGGCGTCGTCCGGCCATCGAACACACCTCGCTCCAGAGAATCCCCCGACTGCGCCCACTCATGTCGAGAGGCTGGACACGATCGGACGCTCCCCTCGGCTTCACTCGACAGGAATACCTGGAGCCGGGAAGGAATCGCAGAGTTCCTTCACTTCGCGCTCTACCTTGCCCAAATAGGCTTCGTCCTCGGGATTGGATACGACACCATCCATCCAATCGGCCAGCTTCTTCATTTCGGTCGCGCCCATGCCGCGCGACGTAATGGAAGCGAGACCGATACGGACACCCGAGGGATCGAACGGCTTTCTTGGATCGAAGGGAATCGAGTTGTAGTTGCAGACGATGCCTGCCTTATCCAAAGCCTGGGCGGCCTTCTTGCCGGGGATGTTCTTGGGGGTGAGATCCAGAAGAACGAGGTGATTGTCCGTTCCTCCCGTCACGAGACTAAAGCCTCGGCTTTTGAGCTCTTCGGCCAAGGTCTTGGCGTTCTGCACAATCTGAGCAGCATACGCCTTGAATGCATCCGTGGAGGCTTCTTTGGCAGCAACCGCGATACCTGCGGTGGTGTGATTGTGAGGACCACCCTGCAAACCGGGGAACACAGCCTTGTCGATGGCGGAAGCGTGCTCGCTCTTGCACATGATGACACCACCGCGCGGGCCACGGAGAGTTTTGTGAGTTGTCGACGTAATCACATCTGCGATACCCACGGGGCTGGGATGGACACCACCAGCGACAAGTCCGGCAATGTGAGCAATGTCGGCGATCAACAGAGCTCCCACCTCATCGGCGATCTCCTTAAACTTGGGAAAGTCCAAAGTGCGAGGATAGGCGCTCGTTCCAGCCCAAATCAGCTTCGGTTTATGCTCGCGTGCTAACTTCGCAACCTCATCGAAGTCGATCAGATGAGTGTCTCGGGTCACTCCATAACCGGCACTGTTAAAGTACTTGCCACTAATGCTGACTCGCCAGCCATGGGTCAGATGGCCACCAGCAGGTAAGCCGAGACCTAAAATGGGATCCCCTGGCTGACAGAAGGCAAGGTAGACGGCCAAGTTGGCCGGACTGCCGCTGTAAGGCTGCACGTTGACGTGGTCGGCCCCGAACAAATCCTTCATTCGACTGACGGCGAGATTCTCAACCTGGTCGATGACCTGCTGCCCTTCGTAGTAGCGTTTGTCAGCGTAACCTTCGGAGTACTTGTTCGTCAGCACCGAACCAGTCGCTTCGAGTACCGCCTTGGACGCATAGTTCTCACTGGCAATCAAACGGATCTTGTCGGCTTCACGCCGCTCTTCCTGCTTGATAAGTTGAAAGATTTCTGGATCGCGTTCCGATAGAGATGGGTCGTGGAGGTCTGCCATGGGGGGCGGAATGTAGCTCCTTTTTCTAAGACCAAAAGGGACCCGCTCGACTTTCCATGCAAAACTCTACTGGGTGTTTTTGTGCGCTTCAGCTCAGGCCTCGACGATGCGTCCAGGAACACTATGCTCCCCTCCAGGCACCTTCGAGTGCCGGGAGCACTGAGAAGCAAGCAACGATGGCCAGCGAAAAGCGCCCTAGAACTTCGCCCTCGAAGCCGGTGCCCGCACCGGTCGCGCCCGACGCGACCGAGAGCGTAGCCCTTCCCTCTCTGGCGTCGCCGGAGGCGGATTCCAGTGACAGCAATCCTGTCTCGCCACGCCCAAAAAAGGCACGACAAAAACGGGCTCGCAAGGCGGCCCAACCAACCGACTCCACGCCCGCTTCCGCTGAGCCCAAGCAAGCGCCCAACGAGGAGTTCCCGTCCTCTGTTCCCCCATCCGCGGAAATGTTTGCTCACGCCCTGGGTGCAGAGCTGGAAGGCTTGCCCTCCGACGCACAGCTACCGCCGCTTGACCGCATTTCTATGTATCCTGAAGAGTCCGCCTCCACGCCCGTGGCTCGGGCAGAACATCCGACGACGGGTGGAGAAGTCTACAACCACACCATCGCGCAGACTCCCGCCCCCCCGGATGAGCCAGCCGAAGCCAGCTTCGCCTCGGGAGGTGACACGGCGGTATCCTCCCGAGCCCCCGAAACGATCTCGACCAACTCATCCGAAGTCGAAGAGCTCGGCTCGGAGCTCTCCTCCTTTGCCGAAGAGATCAGTGGTGAGGAGCTCGACAGTCGCCCCCCCACCATTCCGAGCGCGGCAGCAGTGGCCTCGACGGGAATCGCCGCCCCATTGTCTCAAGTCGGATCAGAAGCCTACGAAGGCGACGTCGTCGCCGGCCGCTATCGCGTCGACGGGATCTTGGGGGAAGGCGGCATGGGCATTGTCTATCGCTGTAGCGACTTGAATGCCCACGAAACAGTCGCACTCAAACGAGTCATCGTACCCGAGAGCGAATACGCCGAAGAGTACATCATGTGGTTCTACAAGGAGGCGCGAGCCTTGGCCGCCGTAGACCACGCCGGTATCGTCGGCGCACGCGACTTCGGTCGACTCCGAGATGGTTCCCCCTACCTGGTCATGGACTTGGCCCCCGGGGTGAGCCTGCACGATCTGGCCCACGCCGGACTCAAATGGCCAGCGATTTGGCACGTCGTCGATCAAATCTTAGGCGCCTTGGCCCACGCCCACGCCCGCGGCATCATCCATGGCGATCTCAAACCCTCCAACGTGCTCGTCGAAGAGGTCCCCGGAGAGCCACCGATCGTGCATATGCTTGACTTCGGTCTGGCCTGGCTCAAGCGAGAAACACACGATGAGCGCCTTGACGGAGAAAAGGCTCCCGAGTTCAAGCCTCATGCAGGAGCCGGCACCCCCGGCTACATGGCTCCCGAGCAGATTCAGCACGAACAACACCACGTCTGCGGGGCGACCGACCTCTACTCCCTCGGTTGCATTCTCTACCGCCTCATCGGTCGAGGCCCTCCCTTCGGCGGTACGGCCAAAGAACTCTTGCGTCAACACGCCTTCAAACCGGTGCCGCGGTTGGTTCCCGCTATCGATGTCCCCGATGGCGTCGCCGAGGTGGTCATGCGCATGCTTGAAAAGCAACCATGGAACCGTTGGGAGTTCGCCGCGGAAACTCGGCGGCGCTGGGCGCCCTTTCGACCCACACAGGCTTCCGAGCTGGACTACGTCCTGCCCCGCATCCGCCCGGCCGAAACTCGCCCCCTGCCGAAAGGGCGCGGCTTCGCGGGCAGAAACCCCCACTTGGACGCCGATACCGAGCGCACCACCGGTCTGCTCAGCATCCGACAGAGTCCCCTCGTCGGACGTCAGGAAATCCGTCAGCAGCTACGCGAAATCTGCGACGAAGTCATTGATGGCGAAGGCGCCAAACACCGGTTGATTATACTCGTCGGTCCCGCCGGAGCGGGCAAGAGCCGCATCGCCGAGTGGCTTTGTCAGGCCGTGCACGAAGAAGGAACCATGATTCCTCTGTGGGCACGTTATCGGCCAGTTCGAGGTCCCCTGGACGGTGTCGTCGGCGCGATCACACGCTACTACAATTTTGAGCGGGCGGACCGCAACACAATCGAGCACTCTCTCTTGCGGCGATGGAACGTGAAAGAGAGTGACAAGAACGGCCGCACTTGGGTCGCTGGTGCGGCCGAATGGTTCCGTCCGCGCAACCCGGGCGAAGAAAGCGCCCTGGGACCAAGTGGAGTTCGATTTACCCTCGATACCTTGGCCACCCGCCGCACAGTTTCAAGACACGTAGTGCGCAGGGTCGGCGCCGGAAAAAAGCTGCTCTTTTGGCTAGATGATCTACACAACGCATCCGAGTCGACCTTCGAGGGATTTCGACGCATGCATGTCGAAGATGCCGATCAGCCCTACGTGATCGTAGCTACGGTGCGCGCCGAAGATGTACATCTGGGCACCCCCGCAGCCGAACGCCTAAGGCAACTACGCGAACACATGGATGGCGTGGCCATCGACGTGACTCCCCTTGAGCCAGAAACCACCCGTCATTTGATCCGCAAGTCCCTCAACCTCGAGGACGACGCGGTCGAGGAAGCGGCTCGACGCAGTCGCGGTAACCCCCTCTTTGCCCTCCAGCAGCTCCACGCCTGGGCCCTCGAGGGCTCAATGGAACTGCGCGGGCAGCATTATCACGTTTCTCCCGAGGTGCTCTCCGTACGCCCGCGCACCACAGCCGAGCTCTGGCAAAGTCGGTTGGAAGCCGTGCCCGAGCAATACCGGGTGGCAGCCTTTGCCGTCGCTGCGATCTCGAGCGACCTTCGTCGCGAAGTCCTCCTCGACCTCCTCGGTGAACTCGGACTTCCTGGCGAGGAATGCATCAGAAGGCTTCAAAAGGCCGAGATTCTGATACCACGCGGCCCTGGACGCTACAGCTGGCCTCATGCCCTACTCCAAGAGTACCTCTCCGGGAAGCTAGCCGAGTACCCGGAGCGTCGGCGCGTCTACCAGGCGGCCGCCACTGCGCTCAAACGTCACCCCTTGGCAGCCACCCGTCGCGTCGTGCGGCAACGCGTCATGAACTTGATCTTGGCGGGCACCGCGGATGACGCAGCACATTTGCTCTTCGACTTTCTTCAGAGTTCATGGAACGGAGCCCGCGAGCCACTTTCGACTCTCAGTGACCTCGATCTTCTCCGCGGACGGCTCAATGGACGAACGAAGGCTCATCAAGACCGATGGCGCGCCGAAGCGTTGCGCCACGTCGGACGGGCGAGCGAGGCCAAAGAATACATTGAGCGCAGTTACAAGGCCTTCGAGAAACTGGGTGATGAGCTTCACGTCGCCCACTGTCGACGGGTGCTCAGCCATGTCTGCGCCGACTTGGGCAATCCCACTGAAGGGCGACGTCACGCCGAATCTGCTCTGGAGGACTTCAAGAAACACGGCGACGCCCTCGGCCGCGCCCAAGCCGAGGCCGTCTTGGCAGAAATCGGCTACTTGCTCGGCGATTTCGAAACCGCCCGCCACTTCGTCGATGCCGGCGAGCGTCATTTTGCCAGCCTGAATCAAGCCCTCGGGCGCGGCCAGTGCCTTCTGCTTTCCAGCTGGATCGAACATTCTGAAGGAGCCGTCGAGCGCTCCAAGCGCCTGGCCCTCGAAGCCCGCAAAGAGTTCGACCGCGTCGGCTACCGTTTGGGAACGGCACAAGCCAACGCGTCTTTGGCTCATGTTGAGCACCGCATGCACAACTTTCACGCGGCAACCACTGGCGCACAAGAGGCACTCGTCGCCTTCGAACATCTACGAACACCACGAGGACAGGCAGCTTGTCGTCGCCTCTTGGCCATGATCGGCATCGATACCGACAACACCGAACTCTCGGAGCGCAACGCAGAGTGGTGCGCCAAGATTTCAGCGGATCTCGACGACCCCTGGGGTCTCGTCGAAGCCAAGCTCTTGCAAGCCCAGGTCGCCCTCATGCGACGTGACATGGAAACGGCCTCCGCTCTCCTTCAAGAGTGCGCTAGCTTCGAAGTCGAAGAACCTGAACCCCATCAGCACCGCCTCCTGACCCACGCATGGCTGCTCCAAGAAAGCAGTCATCAACAGCAAGCCGCCGAGCTCCTCGCAAACGCCATGGTCGTGTTTCCGGAAAAGCGACGCGTGGGCGATCACACCGTCCACCTTCTCGCCCGCTTGAGTCGCTACCCGTGGCAGCCCGCGTCTCAAGAACTACTCGACGAGTGGCGCAAGGCTCTGCTTTCGGCCACTGGCTCCTGAGTCGGCCCAACAAACCATCGACAAGGCGCGTGGGCTTTGCTGTAACCTAGCTCATGAATATGAGCGGGATTCGACAGCGAGCAGAATCAGTGCTTCCCGGCGGGGTCAACAGCCCCGTACGGGCGTTCCGGGCCGTAGGCGGGGATGCACCCTACATCGCCCGCGCAAAAGGTGCCTATCTGTTCGACTCCGAGGACAAGAAGTACATCGATTTCGTCGGCTCATGGGGCCCCATGATCTTGGGTCACGCACAGCCAGCTGTCATCGAAGCCGTAAAAAACGCAGCCGATCAGGGGCTCTCCTTCGGAGCTTCGACGATCTCTGAGGTAGAACTAGCCGAGCTCGTCGCCACACGCTTTTCGTCCATCGAGATGCTACGTTGTGTCAGTAGTGGCACCGAAGCAACAATGAGTGCTTTGAGAGCGGCGCGTGGGTATACCAAGCGCTCTCTCATCATCAAGTTCGATGGCAACTACCACGGCCATTCGGACTGTCTCTTGGTGCAGGCGGGTAGCGGGGCGGCCACATTCGGCTCTCCGGACTCCGCAGGTGTCCCCAAGGAGGTTGTTCAAAACACGCTCAGTGCCCGCTACAACGACGTGAGCGGACTCAAAGAACTTTTCGCTCAAAGAGGCGACGATATCGCCGCTGTCATCGTCGAGCCTGTCGCCGGAAACATGGGCTGCGTGCCGCCGGCCCCCGGATTCCTCGAGACGATCGTTGAGCTGTGCACGGCGCACGGCGCCGTCAGCATTTTTGATGAAGTCATGACAGGGTGCCGCCTGTCCTCGGCAGGGGCGCAGGGCCGTTACGGGATCAAACCCGACATGACTTGCCTAGGGAAGATCGTGGGCGGCGGAATGCCTCTGGCCGTCTACGGCGGCAAACGCGCCATCATGCAAACCATCGCACCTCTGGGGCCCGTCTACCAGGCCGGAACCCTGAGCGGAAATCCGCTTTCCGTAGCTGCAGCCCTTTCTACCCTCAAGCAGCTCAACGATACGGTCTATGCTCAACTCGAAGAGCGCGGCGCCCAACTCGAAGCTGGACTCAATGCTCAAATCCAAGAACTCAACCTCGAGGCCGCAGTGCAACGGGTGGGGTCGATGATCACGCTCTTCTTCCGCAAAGGACCGATCAAGAACTGGGACGACGCCAAGACCTCGGATACAAAGGCTTTCGGGCGTTTTCACCAGTCATTGACCCAGCAGGGAGTGTACTGGCCTCCCGCGCAGTTTGAGGCGGCTTTTCTCAGCTACGCCCACACAGAACAGGATATTTCTGAAACCCTCGAAAAAACCCGTCTCGCCCTGAAAGCCAGCCAATAATGGGATTTGCTTTCTTTCCCCCCTTTCAGGGGAAGGCCGTTAAAAGCCCATTCGTAGAACTTCTCACCCTCTCTTTTTTGGAGATCTCATGATTTCAAGCAAGCAACATCCTTCATCTCGAGCCAGGAGTTCGCACCCGGTGATGGCAGCTCGTCATCCCATCCTAGCGCTCCTATCGCTCGCCCTCTTCCTACTGGCCACCGCATGCAGCTTCCATGTGCACGGGCAGGCAAGTACCTCTCATGATGCCAAGAGCAAGGGCTCAAGCAGCAGCCAAAGCGGATCGGCCTCAGCGCGCGGCTCCGCTCAATCCAAGGGCGATTCGAAATCGAAGGTCCAGGAGAAGTCTTCTGTCAAAGTCAGCGCCAAGGCCAGCGGCAAAGCGAAAGCCAAGGGCGACGCCTCAGCACGAGGAAAGACAAGCAAAAAAACAAGAGCCCACGGCAAATCAAAGACGAAAGGGCGCTTGAAGTTTACCTTCAAGAGCAAGGGACGAGCCAAAGGAATGGCTCGCTCAAAAAGGAACGATTCTTTTCGAGCTGGCGTGCTGATCAAGGGACGCGGCAAAGCCTCTGGATCAGTCAGCGGTAAGGCCAAGGCCAAGGCAAAGGCCAAGAGTGACAAGAAGAAGGTCGCCAAGAAGCCCGCCAAAAAAGACGACGACAAGAAGGTCGTCAAGAAGCCCAAGAAGCCCGCCAAAAAGGACGACGACAAGAAGGTCGTCAAGAAGCCCAAGAAGCCCAGTCCCGAAGAACCTGCCGTGGTCGATGCTGAACCCATCGATCCACCAGAAGAAGAGCCTGACAATGTCTTCGGTTACGAGACCCCTGTCCGTGGTTGTTTTGAGGGCATCGTCTACCCCTTGCGCGCCCATACCAAGCACCTACCCACCGCATGGGGTGCTCTTGAAGCCCTGAGCGCGGTCTACGCCTGCGAGTGGGATATTCCTGTTCGCGACTGGAGCCAAGGCTTCCCCGGCGTTGACGACCTCTTCGAGTGGTTCGCTATTCGCTACTCGGGACATTTTGCGGTCGAGACCGCCGGAAAGTGGAAGTTCCGCATTTCGAGTGACGATGGAGCCAAGCTCTACATCGACGGCAAGCTGGTGATCAACAACGATGGGGAACACCCGCCCAAGGTTGCCGAAGGTGAGATCGAGCTACTCCGTGGTGAACACGAAATGGTCCTCGAATACTTCCAGGGCCCGCGTTACCACATCAACCTGCAGCTCTTCGCCACCCCACCTGGTGGTAACGAAGGCATTTTCTCGGTCCGCTGAGAGCAAATTGGTCTGAGTTAGCTCGCTGAGTAAAAAGAGCGCGCCTGTTGTCGGCGCGCTCTTTTTTTGTTGCCTTGAAGCAGCCCTGCTCCGGGGCTAACTAGCCCTCGTGAACGCCACAACTCCCGCAAACCACGATCATTGTCTGCGCGCGATGACGGATGACGGAGCATTCCGGGTCATCGTCGCACGCACCACCGAGCTTTGCCGAGAGATCTGCTCGGCCCAGGGCCTGACTGGAGAAACGGCCCAGACGATGGGTGACCTTCTGACTGGCACGATTCTCTTTCGCGAAACGATGTCCCCAGGACTCAGAGTGCAAGGGATCGTTCGGTCGAGCGAGCCGAAACTTTCTTTGGTCGCCGACTCGGCCCCGGAGGGAGCGACACGAGGACTTGCCCAGGGAACGCCCGGCAAGAACTTCAAGGCGGGTGAAGGCACATTACTTCACATGATGCGCACCCTACACAACGGCAGCATCAACCAAGGGATCGTGAAGATCTCCGGTCCTGCCCCCAACGAATCTGACGCCGGAGGCATCAGCCGGGGTCTGATGACTTACATGAAAGACTCAGAGCAAGTGGACACCATGCTTGCCTTGGCTACCCGTATCGACAGCGATGGAAAGATCGTCGAGGCAGGAGGATACATGGTGCAGCTCCTGCCCGAGGTTGGACGGGGACCTTTGGCCATCATGGCCGAACGCCTAGAGGACTTTCGCACCATCGAACATTTGCTCGTTGACAGCTTTGATCCCAAGACACTGCTGGGTGAGCTGCTCTACGGGATGGCCTACACAAACTTGGATGATTCCAAGCTGAATTTTTCTTGTTGGTGCTCCGAAAACAGGCTTCTCGGGGCGCTCGCCACCTTGGACAAGAGCGAGCTCAAGTCCATGGTCGATGACGATGAACCGCTGGAAATCGACTGCGAGTATTGCCACAAGCACTACGTAATTCGGCCGCATCGCTTGGCCGGACTGCTCAGCTCCAACTGACTGGGCCCCCGAGCCCCCTTTTGAAAAGAAGGCCCACCATGAAGTGCCCCATGTGCCAGAGCCCTATCGACGAAAAGCAACTTCCACCAACGCGCCCCTTCTGTTCGCCTCGCTGCAAGAAGCTCGACTTGAGTAACTGGCTCGAAGGGAACTACCGCCTGCCCCGAGATCTCAATCCAGACGAGCTTGCCGATCTGCCCCCAGAACAACAAGAGCAGGTTCTGGCCGCCCTCTTCGAAGGGGTCACCAAGGGCCAGCTTCACTGACCCCTGGCTCAATTGCCCTCACTCAGCCGCAGGAGCCTTCGCCCGCAGCTGAACCAAGCGCTCGTTTTGGATCGCTTCGGCGGTGCTTCGCTCCACATAATCCGAGTGACAGGATGCCTTTTCCTCTTCGGACTCTTTGACGGCCTTCTTGGTCTTGCTCGCCAGTTTGTGGATTTCTTCGGGCGACAGAACGCCGCGTTTTTCCAAAATTTCCCTTTGCTCCGGTGTCAAAGCAGCCGACTTGATCGCCGCTCCCCGATCGAAGCCCTCGGCTTTGCCGCTACCGATTTCTTGGATTTCTTTCGAAATCCGTACCGAGCACCAGTCATGCCCACACATGGCACAGAAGTCCGTATCCACGTCAAGATCTTCGTCGTGGTAGGCGCGGGCCGTATCGGGATCGAAAGAAAGCTCGAAGTGCTTTTCCCAGTTGAGGGCAGCACGAGCCTTCGTCAGCTCGTCATCACGGTCGCGACTACCGGGGATACCGAGGGCCACGTCGGCCGCGTGAGCCGCTATTTTGTAAGCGATGCAACCTTGCTTGACGTCGTCCTTCTTGGGCAAGCCTAGGTGCTCCTTCGGCGTCACATAACAAAGCATGCTTGCGCCATGAAACCCGGCCGCGGTCGCGCCGATCGCGCTGGTGATGTGATCGTAACCCGGGAAGATATCCGTCACCAATGGCCCGAGCACGTAAAAGGGCGCTCCGTGGCAAAGGGTACGTTGTAGCTTCATGTTGTATTCGATCTGATCGAAGGGAACATGGCCCGGCCCCTCCACCATGACCTGGCAACCGTTACGCCAAGCTCGCTCTGTGAGTTCACCCAAGACGCTCAACTCGCCCAGTTGGGCCGCATCACTGGCGTCAGCTAAACCACCGGGTCGGAGCCCATCGCCCAACGAAAACGAAACATCGTAACGCCGCATGACTGCGCATATCTCGTCAAAGTAGGTGTACATGGGATTTTCGGCCTGATGGGTCAACATCCACTTGGCCAGAAGCGAGCCGCCGCGGCTCACGATGCCGATCAGACGTTTTTGCACCAAGGGGATGTGCGCCCGCATCACCCCGGCATGGATCGTGAAGTAGTCCACACCCTGGGCGGCCTGATGCTCAAGGGTCTCCAAAATAATCTCGCGAGTCAGTTCCTCGATCTTGCGACCGATGATCATCGAGTAAATCGGCACTGTACCAATGGGAACTCGTGAGTTCTCAATGATAGCCAGGCGGGTTGCGTCCAGATCACCTCCCGTCGAGAGATCCATCACAGTATCTGCTCCCCAGCGCTCCGCCCAACGCAACTTCTCGACTTCCTCATCCATACCCGAAGAAATCGGAGAAGCGCCCATGTTGGCGTTGATCTTGGTCAAACTGGCCCGACCAATCGCCATCGGGTCGAGCTGATGCTTGAGATGAACCGTATTGGCTGGAATAATCATGCGACCGGCAGCCACCTCGTCGCGCACCTGCTCAGCAGTCAGATGAGTCTCGCGCTGGGCCACTCGTCGCATAGCGTCCGTGATCATGCCCAAACGAGCGTGCTCCAGCTGGGTGATCGGCACGAAACCTTCGGGAGCTTGAGCAAACCGCCCCTCCCTGGTCCACCCCTGGGGCAGAAAATCCCAGGCCGTCTTGGTACTCGGCGCCGGCATGCCAGGCGTGTCAGGAGAAGAATAGGCTCGAGGTCCTCCCACATCGGCCGCGGCAGAAAAGGAACCGGGGTTGGTTCCTGCCTGCTGAGACGAGGGATTGGGGGCGCCGTTCAACGGGAGATGATAGCTCATGAGGGGGCTGACTTTAGGCCGCGAAGAGGCGCTCCGCCAGGCACGAAATCGCTGCCAAATCCGCAACAATCCGGGGTAGGCTCGAATCTTGCTCACCTGCAGAACTACTCTCGAAGTTCATTTTGATGGTAACGCAACGCCCCTTCTCTGAGCCTTTCTTCCGACTGCCCGTCCTCGCGGCGGTGCTCGGCTTCGCCGTGAACAATTTTTACCTCAAATCGCTCTATCCCGGTTGGTGGACCGGCAAAGTCAGCGATTGCGCAGCGGCGTTTTTCCTCCCTCTATTTATCGCAGCACTGATCGCTCGACTGCTGCCACGGCTCGGCTTCGCGCGCTTCTACTATGGCACGGCGATCACAGTTCTGCTCTTTCTCTCGGTCAAAGCCAGCCGCCTCGGATCAGAGCTCCTGAACGCCGCGATCGATGGCTGCACAGTCTGGTCAGGACTGCACCTGAGGACCAATCTGGCTGATCCTACCGATCTGATTGCTTTGCCACTCTGCGGCCTGGCACTGAAATATGCCCGTCAGGCGACTCGCCTATCTGACTCGAAAGCAATACCATGACACCACATCGCTCGGTCGAAGCCCTTCTCCTCATCGCAACGGCTCTGCTTCTGATCGGACATGGCGGAGACGTCGGTCCCCACTGTGGCTCGCGAGAGCCTCAAGAGGACGTTTTCGACGTGGTCGGCTCATGCGGCGACCCCGGACAAGTGACAATCAAAAGCGCGGGCGATTCGTGCGTGCTGCGGGTACAGGGAGACCGGGTTGGACTCCCATTGGACGGCGAAAACGAAAGCGGGTGGCGCTTGGAAGGGCCCCGTCAACCAGGCGCCGAGCCATCCAGGTGCCGCCTGATCTCCCTCGGCGAGCTCCGACGAGAGGCCAATTGTTATGACGAAGACGGCAACCACGAATGCACGACCTTCTTGATCGATGAGAGCGAGTCGTGCGACATCGAGTCGTGTGAGATTCCTTCTTGTGGTGAAAACGAGCGCTTGAAGCTCGGTCCCGAAAACTGCTGTCCGGCTTGTGAACCCTGCGCCAGTTGCGCCGCGGATCAACCTGAAGAGGAAGAAGAAGTATGCGATCCAGAAGCCTGCCCCGAGCTCAGCTGCGAAGCGCACTTCGAAAAAAAGCAGCAAGGCTGCTGCGAAGTCTGCGTTCCGATGCTCGATGAGAACCTCTGCGCCGAAGGACTTGCAACTTACGAAGCGAGTTATGTGGCGGCAGCGCAGAAGTGGTCCGGTTGCAAGTTCGACGAAGACTGTCGTCGCTACCAAGCGAGTACACGCTGCGGCTACCACTGCGAGCTCGTGGTCAACCAGAGCAGATTTGGCCAGCACTTCGCCGAGCTGTCTGCCGAAGCAAAGGAGCTCTGCCAGCACTGCGTCCAACCCGAGTTCGACTGTGAATACGAAGAGTTGACCCTTGCCTGCGTCGAAGGCCAGTGCGTGGTCGAACCCTAAAAGTCAACTTATGAGGCCCCCTGGGCCGACGCTCAATCGGACAGACAGCGTTCGATTGCTGCTAAGAGTTCGTCCCTTTTCCACGGCTTGCGCAGAAAGCTAGTTCCTTCGATCACTTCGCTGCCCAGCGCTTCTCCGGCATAACCCGAAACAAAAATCGCCCTTAAGTCGGAGCGTCGCTCGCGCAGTTTATCGTAGAGCTCCGGGCCAGATAGACGAGGCATCACCACGTCACTGACAACGAGATCGATCTTGCCGAGCACCTCATCGTCGAGCTCGAGTGCCTCTGTCGGAACTCCAACCCCGAGCACCTGGAACCCTGAACGTTCTAGAACGCGAGTCGTCAACGAGCGAACGCGGGCGTCGTCTTCTACAACCAGAATCAAACGACCTCGCCCTTGACTGCTCACCGATAGTCCGAAACTTTCGGTCTTTCGCTCGATAACCTTGGGCAAGACCACATCAATGCGCGTTCCCACTCCTAGCTCTGAGTACACCTGAACCGCCCCACCCAAACGGGACACAATCCCGTGGACCACCGAAAGCCCCATGCCGTACTGATCGCTTTTACCCTTGTTAGAATAAAAAGGGTCGAACATCCGCGCCTTCTCTTGGGCGCTCATTCCGACGCCATTGTCCTCAACGGAGAGGGCGACGCTGGCACACGGGCCCTCTTTGCCTTGAACCGCAAACTGAGAATTTCGAGGTAAATCCACCGTCGTCACGCGCATGGCTCCGCCCTCAGGCATAGAGTCGGCTGCGTTTGAAAGCAGGTTAAGCAAAACGGTGCTCAACTCGGCGGGCGGCGCCTCGATGCGCCCCATCGCCCCCAGATCGAGATCAACGGTGATGCGCTCGGGGAGCATGCGACCGAAGAGACGCAAGGCATCACGAACCAGTGTCGACAAGTCGAGGGATTTTTTGGGCCCGCTCGGATCACCACCGAACAACATCAGGCGACGAGTCAAATCTCCGGCCCGTTCGGTGGTGTCGAGAATGATCTTGGCCGATTCCGAACACGGACCGTCCACCAGCATATCAGCTTCGCCCCCGATCACAGTGAGCAGATCGTTGAGCTCATGGGCCAACCCTCCTGACATGCGTTTGAGCGCCTCGAGTTTTTGCCCGCGAGCAACGATGCGGTATCTACGTTCACGTTCACTCAAGTCACGGGCAATGCCCACGTACAGATTTTGCCCGGAACGCGCCAATCGACGTTCGTTCAGCTCGAAGACAATCATCTCCCCCTCCTCGTTGGGGACCTCGAGTATTCGAAGGCGTGTTGTTTCCTTGGCATCCTGCTTGTCGTCTACGCCAAAGAACTCCTCGTAGGTCTCGGCAAAGTGAGAGGTGGGTAGTCCGAAAATCGCTTCTACAGCCTCGGAAACCCGGGTGACTCGCCCCGTCGAATCAACAGTATAAAACACGTCTCCCATACCCAGCACCAGCTCTTGCCAGGACGGTTCCTCCACCTCCGCATTTGGGTTTTCTGCCTTTCTCACCAGGGATCTCAACGGCAAACCGGCACTTTTGGTTAACCAAAACGCCCCCCTCTTGAACTGATCAGATTCATCCGCTCAGCTCAGCGCTGTCGGCGACATTTCGCTTCTTATCACAATATTTCACTACAAAAGCCGCACTATGAGCCTTGTTTCCATCAGCCGAAAACTCAGCAAAAACGTCAATGCCGTTGTGGCAGACTTAAAACCAGAAGATTGCGGAGGAGCGGCCTACATTTACAATCCCCTCGACTACGCTCGCGCTCCCCACGAAAAGTACCTCAAGGAATATGGGCGAGGTAGCAAAGAAGTGTTGCTCTTGGGGATGAATCCGGGCCCCTTCGGCATGGCTCAGACGGGGGTTCCCTTTGGGGATATCAAGATGGTCACGGAATTTTTGAAAGTGACCGGCCGAGTCGGAGCACCACCAGAGCAGCATCCCAAACGCCTCATCACGGGCTTTGCGTGTTCGAGAAGCGAGGTGAGCGGAACTCGCCTATGGGGTTTTGCTCAAGACCGCTTTCAGAGCGCCGAACGCTTCTTTCAACGCTTCTTTGTGGCCAACTACTGTCCCCTGGTCTTCATGGAAGAGAGCGGGCGCAACCTCACCCCCGACAAATTGCCCCAGGCGCTGAGGCAGGAGCTCTTCTCGGTCTGCAACGAAGCCGTGCGTGAACTGGTCTCCGAACTCAAGCCCGAATGGGTCCTCGGTGTGGGCGGGTTCGCACAAAAACGAGCTCAAGAGGCCCTTTCGGGAATAAATGTGAAGGTAGCAACGATACTTCACCCCAGCCCCGCCTCCCCGGCCGCCAATCGCGGCTGGAGCGCCGCCGTGGAAAAGCAGCTATCGGCCCTCGGAATCGCTATCTGAGGTGGCAAGGATCGTCTCAGGCGTGTTAAGGCTCCCCCCGTGCCAAACTTCACTTGGGATATCGATCCAATAGCCATCCAATTCGACAAGGGGACCTTGATGATGGTCGTCGGAGCGGTCGCCGCCCTGATGCTCGTCTTCGGTCTCGCGAAGAAGCAAACCGATCTCGCTGTCTTCGGTTTGTTTCTGGGGGCCGTCTTGGCTCTGCTCAACAACTTCGTGCCCGATCCCGTCGGCATCCGCTACTACAGTTTATTGTTTGTCGGCGTGTTCCTCGGTGGTTACGCCCTGCTCAACTGGCAGATCATGCGAGGAGGTGGCGACGAAGAAACAGCAGGTGACTTCATCGTCTACGGGGTGGCCGGCGTGCTGGTCGGCTCCCGCTTGGGTCACGTACTGTTTTATGATCTCGACCATGCCCTCCAAGACCCACTTTGGGTTCTGCAAATTTGGACGGGCGGGTTAGCGAGTCACGGGGCGGTCATTGGTTTGATCGTGGCCATGTGGATCTTCACCAAGCAACGTAAGGTTCCCTTCTTCGAGGGGGCTGATCGCTTCGCTTTCTCCGCCGCCTTGGGTGCCACCTTGGTGCGTCTCGGCAACTTCTTCAACTCGGAGATCGTAGGACGCGAAGTCCCTGGACAAAGCTGGGGCGTGCGCTTTCCCCGCTATGATCAGCACTTGGCCGAAGCTCCCCTGCGCTATCCCACGCAGATCTTCGAGTTCGTCTTGGGGCTCACCGTCCTGTTGGGGCTCTACCTTACGGATCGCGCCATGGGCAAAGAAAAGCGCCCGCGTGGCTTACTCATCTCGGTCTTCTTCCTGCTCTACTTTGCCGGTCGCTTCTGCGTCGAGTTTTTTAAAGAGTATCAAACTCTCGAGTCATCAAGCCCGCTTACCATGGGACAGCTCTTGTCGATTCCGGGTTTCTTCATCGGCGTCTTCGGGGTTTTCGCCAGCGTACGCTCGAAAATCCCTGCTGGCTGGAGCGAGCCGAAGTCCAAAGGCGAGCCGGACGATGAGGACGAGCAAGACGACAAAGTCGATCCCGATGTAGACGACGCCTTGGCCGAGGAGGAACCTCATTTTCAGCCCAATCTGAGTGATGACAACGAATCAGACTCCGAAGACGGCGACAGCGAGCCGGAGGATGAAGAGCCCAAGAGCAGCAAGGCTCAAGACGGCGAAAACGAGTCCACATCGGACGAGAAAGAGTCCGATACGACGGGGGCGGCTCCTGCCACCGAAAACGAGGGCACCGAGAGCACCGACGATTCCAAGAAATCCGACTGAATCACCTCGTGCTCATGGATGAAGGGCGAGTTCTACCTCTCTAGGTAGGCTCGCCCTTCATCCATTTGAGCCCCGCACTCAGTTCATAAAGGGCGTCTTCTTCCACCACCGATCCGTGCGCCACAACAAGTCGCTCAATTGGCCAGGCCAAAATCTCTCGTACGCTTTGGGCGGCCGCCGCCCGGTCCTTCGTCAACGTGCGGATGAGGCGGCTCTGCGCAACGCGCCCATAGGCCCGCGAGACCCCCTTGAGCAGACAACGGGTCATGAAGTTCGCCTCTCGTACATTGAACACCAGATCGGTGATGATCACAGATCCAGTTCGGCGATGAAAAAACACACCCTCTGACAGTTTGGGAGCGCCTTGAAGCAGGAGAACTTCGACGTCGTCTCCCCATGCACCGGTGCTCAGAGTGTGGTCGATCCTCAGCCGAGACCGGAGGGCGGCAACCCCCGGCGCCGCGATCAGGCGTGCCTTCGGGTAGGCCTAAGCCGACCCACAAGATGGACGGGCCAAACGTATCGTCTTCACTCGGCTCGGACGCAGCTCGATGCTCGAGGGACTCACTCATCTTCAGAACATCGAGAGCAAACTACGCGCCGAACTCGGAGCCTCAGTGATGGATCCCCTCAGGCAGTCCCTGACCATCCTGCTCGATCACCTCGAACAGCAAGGCACCTGAGGCTCTCAAAGCGCCGGCCCACCCTTCAGCCCCCAGCGCAAGTAGGCGAAGCTGCTGCCACAAAAACGAACTCTCGAATTGTCTCAAGGGGCCTGCTAAGTCCGGGCGGTGTCATCTCCAGCCGTAACCAACGTCCTCGCCACCCGCTACGCCAGCCGCGCCATGGCCGAGCTGTGGTCCCCTGAAAACAAGATCATTCTCGAACGAAAGCTCTGGCTTTCTGTACTCAAGGGTCAGCGCGATCTCGGACTCTCGATTCCGGATGGAGTGATCGAAGCTTACGAATCAAAAGTGGCCGAGGTCGACCTCGCCAGTATTGCCAATCGTGAACGAATCACTCGCCACGACGTCAAGGCTCGAATCGAAGAGTTTTGCGCTCTGGCCGGTCATGAGCACATCCACAAGGGCATGACCAGTCGCGATCTGACCGAAAACGTAGAACAGATGCAGGTCCGCCAAGCGTTGGTCCTGGTGCGCAATCGATGCGTCGCTGCTCTCGCGCGACTCGCCAAGGTCGCCATCGACCACTCGACTCTGGTGATTGCTGGACGCAGCCACAATGTTCCCGCTCAGGCCACCACCGTCGGCAAGCGCATCGCCAACAGCGGACAAGAGCTGCTACTCGCCTACTATCGCATCTGCGATCTCATCGACCGCTATCCTCTCCGCGGCATCAAAGGGCCCGTGGGGACTCAGCAAGATATGCTAGATCTCTTCGGGGGAAACACCGACAAACTGGCCCAGCTCGAAAAGCGCGTAGCGGCCCATCTGGGCTTCGAAAACGTGTTAAACAATGTTGGACAGGTTTACCCGCGCTCTTTGGACCTCGATGTCGTAAGCGCTTTGGTCCAGGTCGCCTCCGGGCCAAAGAGCTTCGCCACCACCCTCCGACTCATGGCAGGGGCCGAACTAGGGACCGAGGGGTTCAAACCCGGCCAAGTCGGTTCTAGCGCGATGCCTCACAAGATGAACTCGCGCTCTTGCGAGCGCATCTGTGGATTTTCGACCATCCTGAGCGGCCACTTGACCATGGCGACCGGTCTCGCTGGCGATCAATGGAACGAAGGTGATGTGAGCTGCTCGGTCGTACGCCGCGTCATGTTGCCCGACGCCTTCTTCGCTACTGACGGCATGTTCGAAACCTTCCTCTCTGTGCTCAGTGAGCTCGGCTACTACCCCAAGGTCATCGAACGCGAACTCGACCGCTACTTACCCTTCTTGGCCACCACCAAAGTACTCATGTCAGCCGTCCAGGCTGGCGTAGGTCGCGAAACCGCTCACGAAGCGATCAAAGAACACGCAGTGGCGGTCGCGCTCTCGATGCGCGAAAAGGGCAGCTCCGAAAACGACCTACTCCAACGTCTGGCATCCGATTCTCGTTTGTCCATGAACCTCGAAGAGCTCAACCAACTCATCGCAGAGCCCCTTCAGTTCACAGGTGCGGCCGAGCAGCAAGTGCACCAGTTCGTAAGCGAAGTCGAAGACATCGCAGCTCACCACCCCGACGCCGCAGCTTACGCCCCAGGTGACATTCTGTGAGCCGCCCCCATCGACTCGTCGATTCATCCTCTGCACTCGAAGAGTGCTCGCGCACTCTTCAGTCCGAATTGGCCGACCACAAGTCCGAGGGCCAGGCACCGCGCCTGTTCATCGACACCGAGTTCGAGTCGAACCGTTCGGGCACTCGGCTGTGCCTGCTTCAGATCACCACAGGACAGACTATTTACTTGGTTGACCCTCTCGGTCTCAAGCGAGTAGAGCCCCTTTCGCTGGTTCTGGGCGACCCAGAAAACGAGTGGGTGCTCCACGCCGGGCTCCAGGATGTGGACTTGGTCACCAAGCACTTTGGGGTCAAGGCACCGGCACGACTCTTCGACACACAGATCGCCTGGGGACTCCTTTCGGCCGAATCCTCCGTTTCCTTGGCCTACCTAACCTACAAGCTCGTCGGGGTCCGGAGCGAGAAAACTCACCAAGCCGACGACTGGATGCGCCGCCCCTTGCAGGCCAGTCAGCTCCGCTACGCTGCCAGTGACGTCCTGTACCTGACACAAATGCAGGACAAATTATTGAAAGAAGCGGCCTCGCTCGATCGCGCCGAGTTCATTTATCAGGCTTCCCACGAGACCCTCGTGCCTCCTCGGACGCCCCGTCCACCCATCAGCCTCAAGTCCTTTCGCAACGCCTGGCAGCTCTCTCCCCCCAAACAGGCGGCACTGAAATTCATCATCGAGTGGTACAACCAACTCTCTCCCAAAGCCCAGCGCCACGCCCCCGACGGCAAAGTGCTGCTTTCGGTCGCCGGAGCCGCTCCGAGCAACCCAGGGGGACTTGGTCGCATCAAAGGAGTTTCCCCCAGCTTCGTCGAGCAACACGGCCGTACCCTGATCGACGGCATGGCTCGAGCCATCGCGTCAGCCAAGAGCGACGACTTCGAGCTGCTCGAACCGGCCCCCTACGCTACTTTCGAAGAAATCGAGCTGGATGCCTGGCTGGCCAAGTGGCGAGCCTATTTGGCCGTAACCCTACGCTTTGCTCCCGAACTGGTGCTTCCGGGTCGAATCATGAAGGACATCAAGATCAACCTAGAAACCAAAGGTATGGCGGCCCTCCATGATGCCCTCGTCGGTTACAGACGAGGGCTCTTGATCGAACAATCCGAGCAATTTTGCGTGCAGCACGCTCCGCCGGTATGAACTGAGCCGATGGTCGTCACCCGTTCTCATGCCGTAACCCAGGGCGTACGCGTCGAAGTCAAAGCACGTTACTCCCGTGAGCACTCCGATCCTGCTCGTCCGCTTTGGTTTTTTCTCTACACGATCACGATCGAAAATATCGGCGAAAAACCCGTTCAACTCATCAACCGTCACTGGGAAATCACGGACGGAAACGGGCGTGTTGAACACGTGCGCGGCCCGGGTGTTGTCGGCAAGCAGCCTTTGCTCTCGCCCGGAGAAAGCTTCGAGTACTCCTCTGGCTGCCCGCTTTCGACCAAGTTCGGTTTCATGAAAGGGGAGTACCAGATGTACGTGCCATCCGAAGACGAGTGGTTCGACGCCGAAGTTGCGGGCTTCCCTCTGCGCATTTCTGACGGCTCCCTGAACTAAGTCTCCAGAGCGCGCCGGCTCGGCGGTGCTACTGCGGGAGACAATCCCCTTGAAGATTTCGCAGGGAGCAAGCAGCTTCCCTTCCCGACTCTAGGATAGCTCGTGTTTGACCAGGTGGTCGAGTAACCCCTCACAGGCTCGTTCGCACTGATCGAGGACCTCCTCAAACCCCCGGTCCCCACCGTAGTAGGGGTCGGGAACGGCGGGTTCAGCGGGAGCACTGGCATCGAACTGTCGAAACAGTCCCAAATGTCCAGCCTCGGGCTCAGGGGTCATCTTCTTGAGAACTCGGAGGTCTCGAAGGTTTTCCCGATCCATGGCGAGCACATAGTCAAATCGAGCAAAGTCCTCGACCTGAAACTGGCGAGCAACACTGGTCAAGTCGTAACCACGCTTCCGGGCAAAGGAGCGAGAGCGACGATCTGCAGACTCCCCTTCGTGATACGCAGCGGTTCCAGCGCTGTCGATGTCGATGTCGCGATCCAAACCACGAGCTGCCGCTAGCGTGCGAAACACACCCTCGGCGGTTGGAGAGCGGCAGATGTTTCCTAGGCAAACGAAGCAAACAGAGGTTTTTTTTCGCTCTTCCATCAATCCCACTCCTCAATGACCACAGTCTCACCCTCACCAACGCCATCTTGCTCGGACGGGTCGGCCTCTTCTTTCGCCTCCTCATTCTTTTCTACCGTCTTTGCAGGCGCGGTGGCAGTCGGCTCCCAGGGAAGTCGACCACTGCCGTGCAGGTGTTGGACTATGAGGTCGTAAAGCGGTCGGTGCAATCCATATTGAGAAGGGAGAAACCCCTCCCCCAAAAAGAGCCCATAAGGAGTCTCGTGATAGGCGTGGTACGAAAAGTGGAGGTCGTGTTCTTTCAAGAGATCGAGCATATCTGAAACCCACTTCAGTCCGCCTCGACCAGGAAGAAAACTCTCTCTGATGGTGCCTATCTCCCCCACAAAAAGCGGTACTCCTTGCTCCTTTCCCCAGGCCGAATCAGAAACCAGAGCCTGCTCAAGATAGCTCTGGCCTCGCGCCAACACCGGAGAACTCGCCGAATAAAACTCGAGGCGAAGCCCGCACCGCGAATCCTTGCCCAGGTGCTCTCCACGAACCAAAACCTGAAGCGTATACTCGCTACCTTGTTTAACGAAGAAGCGGAGGGGATCCGAGCCCAAGTGGGCAGGACCGCGTGTTTTTTCAATGGAAAGCGCCGTCTTGTCGCCATGACCGATTGAACTAAAAAAAGCGCGCCCGCCTCCCTCTTCCTGCCAAAATTCCCAACCTCGAAGTGTATCGAGGTCGAGCTCGAACTGGACTTGCGGCTCCCTTGCTCCGCCTTTCACATCGTCAACTCGCGTCAGACTCAATGTATCAAATGTGATGCGACCCTGAGCAGAATCACAAAAGAGGAATGGTTTACCGACTACGATTTTCGGGTCCTCGACGACGTATGGTTTTGTCTCGATCAAGGTCCACTCGGAGGCGCCGGCGGGAAGAGTTTCACTCTCGGTCCGCGCAACGAGCTTGAGCCGAGACGACTCTACTTCGGGAATGCTTTCGTCAGGATACCAGCCCTCTCGGGCGACCGACGAAAGCCAACTCGCGTTCTGGTGGGTATAGTGAAAGGGCTCATAAAAATGAAACTCATAGACGACATTGGGATCGTTGACCTTGAAGAACCGCTCTTGCTCCACCTCGGTTTCTTCGCTCAGGTGAGTCCTTTCAACGAAAATCATATGGTGCTGGTCAACCTGACGAATCGCCGAAATCGTACGCTCGGCCAAGTCCTTCCACTGCTCGGGACCTTGTGGGGGAAGAGGTTCATTGAGCAAACCAAAGCCTGCCACTGCGGGTTCGGCACGGTACCGCTCGGCGATGGCTCTCCACAACTCGATAAAACGTCTCTGTCGCTCCTCATCGGTCCACAGAGACTCCCCTTCACCCTGCGGCTGAAAACCTCCGACTGGGTCGTGCATGTTGAAGATCAATCGCACCCCCGCCTTCTTGGCCCACTCGACGTTCTGGTCGAGCCAATCCCAGCCACTTGGCTTGTATTCGAGCGGAGCACCATCCGACTCAAATGTATGATAAGATAAGTAGAAGCGAACCACGTTCATCCCCATACTTTTCACCACTTGATAGTCCTGCCCCGTATGGTGAGCACTCGGAATGGGCACGTGGTCCCACACCTCATTGCCGAATCCGATGCCTTGCATCGTCACCAGTTCACCCCGACCATCGATGACGTCGCTCCCCCGTACCCTCCAAATCGCGCGCTCGACTTCGGGTGAGAGTTTGGTGGTGTTACTGGTTCGCTTCTCGCCCTCCATGGGCGTCAAAGGAGGAGGCTTTCCTTGGCACGCAAGGACGGCGAGCATCGAAGATCCGAAGAAAAGAGCTGACCAAAACGGACCGACACGCATGGGTGCATTTTTAAGGGGTGGGTGAGTTTGTACAAGGCGCCTAGGCGGATTAGTTCAAGGAAGTCAGGTGCTTATTTGAGGGAAATCAAGTCTGACTAAAAGTTCGACTTCGGGGCGCACTTACCGCCTGGCTAACTCACCCTTGTCACTTGGGTACGGCCCCTGCTTGGCCGTGGCGCCCGTATCTCAAAAAAGATCGTCAATCCTCTTCAGCTTGACGAGATCCATCCGTCCACGCCAATAGAGAGAAAGGATTTTCTCAATGCAATCTGGACCTTTGGATATCGGTAACTCAGCAGAATTCGGCTCTCGCTCACGCGAGAAGAATGCTGCCGCTCCTGTTGTGGGCACGTCCTCGGCGACACCTACCTCAGCGTCCGCTGCTGGCGCCCAGGTCGAACTCCAGATCGTCGCGGTCAACCTTTCGTCGGCCACGAGTGCGGCTTCAGCCGTCCGAACGGATGAGCAAACAAGCAAGGTCGATGACGAAAGCCCAGCAGCCAATCAGCTCGATTCTCGTCAAGTGTCGGCGGCCAGTCTTGAGCTCAGCGCGCGGGCTCAGCGCCTCGCCCTGATCCCGGCCCAGGTGATGGACCCCGAAGAACTCGCCCACGCCAAGAAGGAAGTCGAGCAGGCAGAAGAACAGCTGGCTCGAGTTCAAGCAGGCCAAAAGCGAGAAGAGCGTCAAGACACCATCAAACAGGCGATCGAAAGTGCCCATTCACCATCACCCTTGGAGGGGTCGACCGCTCAAGAGGAGCCGATGAGGGCAAAACAGGCGGATGACGGGCTAGCAGCCGCCACCCCCCCCAAAAAAAGCAGCGAAAGTGCTTCGGCGCACGGCGACGCCATCCCTCCCTCCCGGGTCCCTCATTCCCGTCCCGATCCAGCAATCTTGGCCCATGGGCGCTCGCCCTTCGAAAGCTCTACCCCCCGAGCTACGGGGCAGAGCCTCGACATCGTCGTCGGTCAATCGATGGAGTAGCGAAACGTTTCGCCCCTCATCGAGCTAGGTTAGACTGAGTGGATGGGGACTCCGATATCAAATCAAGCGCTCACAGCCCAAGCTGATGACTTCAGAGGACGGACCGCCTTCATCACGGGGGCAACCCGCGGTATTGGCCTGGCCATCGCAAAACGGCTAGCTCAAGACGGCGCGAATATCGTCGCGGTCGGAAAAACAAAGGATCCTCACCCCAAGTTGCCTGGAACGATCGAAACCGCCTGCACCGAAGTAAGAGAACTTGGTGCCGAAGCCCTGGGTTTGATCTGCGATATTCGCGATGAAGAACAAATCAGTCGCGCCGTGAGCGCGGCAGTCGAACGCTTTGGAGGCATCGACATCCTGATCAACAATGCCTCGGCGATCCACTTGGCCCCAACCGATCAGACGACGGCCAAGCGCTTCGATCTCATGCACCAGGTGAACTCTCGGGGCACCTTCCTCACCACCCAGGCCTGCCTTCCGCATCTCATCAAAAGCGAAACGGCACATGTGCTTACCCTGAGTCCCCCTCTCGATCTCAAGCCCGAATACTTCGCTCCCCACGTCGGCTATTCCATAGCCAAGTTCGGAATGAGTCTTTGCACTTTGGGGTTTGCCGCCGAGTTCAAAAAACACCAAATAGCGGTCAATAGCCTTTGGCCCAGGACTATCATCGACACATCAGCGGTCAGAAACCTCCTTGGGGGTGAATCCATCGCCCGGCGTGGGCGAAGCCCAGATATCGTCGCGGACGCAGCGCGCATCATTTTGGCTCAGGGTTCCCACTTCACCGGTCAGTTTCTCATAGACGATGAAGTGTTGGCGGCAGCAAAGCTCACCGATTTGAGCAAGTATGCAGAATGCGACAGCGACGAATTGATCTACGATCTCTTCGTGCCCGAATCCCTGAAGTAGAAGGGGCGCCTTGGGCGCACACAACAAACTCGGACGAACAACAAAATAGGAACGGCCGTATCTTGAGTAGATACGGCCGTTCGTTGCTTTTTCGAAGAGAACCGATTCTCTCTTCTTTGTGCCTTTCCGCAGCTTCAAATGCTGCGACCGTTTAAATTTGAGCGCTTCTTAGTCTGCCAGCGTTGAGAGACGGCTCGGTTTCGAAGCCGACCTCACTTTCTTGGGGAGAGCTTCGAAACCGCTCATTTCTAAGTGGTCGTAGCACTAGGGGTGCAGAGAGAGCTTAAAGCAAATTACTTGGCAGCTGCCTTGATCTGGGCCTTCTTAGAGCGAGCAACCTTCTTCTTGGGCGCAGCTTTGGGAGCAGCAGCAGCGCGGGCAGTCCGCTTTTTAGCCGAATCGTGCAGATCGATCAGACGGGGCAAGGGGTAGGAGCTCAGACGACTCTTGTAGCCTTCATCCTTGCTGCGCTTCTCAAGCTCACAGATGGCGGCGACAAGTTTGTCACGCGAACCGAAGCGGCTCTTGGCATCTTCCAGCGATGCATGCAGGCGCAGTAGCTTGGCGTTAGAAACGCGTCCCAGACCTTTTTGGTCGTTGACGCGATCAAGCCACAAGGCGTCCGTTGCCAACTTCTGGACAGCTTCGACGAGTTTTTCTTTGCTACCGAACTTGTCTTTGACGATAGCGAGGGGTGATTGAGCCATTTTTTCTCCGTTCGGCGCCATCGTCCCGGGAGCAAAGCTCCTTCCGGCACCAGTTGCAGAGTCGAACGCACGCGGTGCGCCTTTTTTGCGGCGGGACAAGCCACAAACCCGTTTCGGGGTCGCCTCAATTAGCAGCGAGCGGAGGGACCGGCAAGCGAATTGGGGCCTCTTTCGCCTTCCTTCCGTTAAGAGTGCATGCTAGCGGGCCCCCATGACAGCTGCCCACCCGCCCCGTGTGCGTTTTGCTCCTTCACCCAGTGGCTACTTACATATCGGAGGCGCCCGCACCGCTCTCTTCAACTGGCTCTGGGCACGCAAGATGGGAGGGACCTTCGTTTTGCGCGTGGAGGACACGGACGAAGAGCGGTCGAGCCTGGAGAGCGTGCGCGCGATTCTCGACGCCATGAAATGGCTAGGCATGGATTGGGACGAAGGGCCGGAGATGGAAGGTCCTCATGCACCCTATTTCCAAAGCGAACGCAAAGATCGCTACAAGGCGGCCATCGAGCAGCTCATTGCCCAAGGCAAGGCCTACCGCTGTTACTGCACCAAAGAGGAGCTCGACGCTCAGCGCGAAGCGCTCAAGGCTAAGAACCCGAAGGCTCAATTCGTCTATCCGGGCACCTGCCGCCAGCGCAGCGACTCACCCGACCTTCCTCACGTCGTGCGTTTCAAGAGCCCCAAGGACGGCGCCACCGCCTTCAACGATTTGGTATTTGGCACCATCAGTACTCCCAACTCACAGCAGCAAGACTTCGTCATTGTCCGCCCCAATGGTTTGCCGCTTTACAACCTAGCCGCAGTCGTCGACGACCACGAAATGGGCATCACCCTGGTCGCCAGAGGACGAGACCATATCGGCAATACGCCTCAGCAGATCCTGCTCTACGAAGCCTTGGGGTGGGAGGTACCCCAGTTTGCTCACCTGCCGATGATGCTTTCTCCCAAAGGCGAGAAGTTGTCCAAACGTCACGCGGCCGTCAGCGTTTCGGAATACCGCGACAAAGGCTACACGAGTAGCGCCGTCTTGAACTATCTCGTGCGCTTCGGTTGGTCGAGTGGCGATCAGGAAATCTTCTCGCGCAGTCAGCTGATCGAGGCCTTCAACTGGGACCACGTAGGAAAGAGCGACGGCAAGTTCGATGCAGCTAAGTTTGCCGATGTGGCTTTCGAACACCTCAAGAACCCAGAGCTGACATCCGAAGAGGAGTATCTGGCTCTAGTTGCTCCCCATTTGGAAGCAGCCGGCTTAGAGGTCGACACCGAAAAACTAAAACAATGTTTGCCCCTGATCCGCGAGCGAGCTCGGGACCTCAAGGACGCAGCCCACCACCTGGACTTCTATTTCAGGGATTTACCCCTCTTCGACGACAAGGCTCAGAAGAAGTTTTTGATCGCCGGAGCCGAGCAGCACCTCAGCAATTTGGCCGACCTCTTCGAACAAGCACCGGCATGGACAGCCGAGGCTTTGGAGCCCATCTTCGTCCAGTACGGACAAGAGCGCGACCTGAAGATGAAAGTCTACGCGCAACCGGTCCGGGTCGGTCTCACCGGCAGAACAGCAAGCCCCGGACTCTTCGACGTCTTGGTAGTGCTCGGCAAAGAACTCAGCCTCAAGCGCTTGCGGCACGCCGCAGAACTCTGCAAGCAAAGTTGACCCTCTTGTCGATCTAGAGTCAGTCCGGACACTCTAACTGACGCGCTCCCGGCGCCCCCCTCTTTTTGTGAGCAATCCAGAGCAACTTCCAGCCATCTCGACCCCCGAGCTCAATCTCGAGGTCGCTCGCGCATTTGACGCGATCCTGGACACTCCCTTGGTCAAAGCGCTGATCCCGGTGCCGGTGATCCTCTTGGTGGCACCTTTCGTGTGGCTCTTATTCAAGAGCACCTGGAAGGAGCTTGACGAAGAAGCCCGGGCTCACGCCCGGATCGCCACAGGCACGGATTATCGACCAGCTGTCTCCCTCGTGCTTTTGGCGGTCACTCTGTCGATTCAGGAATACTACGGAGGGCGTAGCTTCTATCGCTCGAGTTTGGAGCCTTTGCTCCAAACGTGGGAGGCAGGGGGGCATGCCTGGCTCAAGGTCAGCACCTACGGGAGCCTCTACTCCTACGCCTGGTGGGTAACAGCACGTATCCTGGGCTACGCCATCGCACCACTTGTCGTCTGGAAGCTCTTGTTTCGCAATGATTCGATTCTCGACATGGGGTTGCGCGTCAAAGGTTTTGTTTCCCACTTGTGGATCTACGGACTTTGCCTAGCTGTCGTTTTTGGTGCCATGGCGATCCTCTCTCAGCAGAAGGATTTCCTCTCCTACTATCCTTTTTACAAGTTGGCTTCGCGCAGCTGGTTCGATTTACTGGCGTGGGAATCCCTCTACTTCGCGCAGTTTTTCGCCCTCGAGTTCTTCTTTCGAGGGTTTCTGCTTCAGACCCTCCGCCGAACAATGGGTTCGGCTGCGATTTTCGCCATCGCCGTCCCCTACTGCATGATCCACTATGGCAAGCCCTACTTGGAAGCCAACGGAGCGATCATCGCCGGGATCGTGCTGGGCTCCTTGGCCATGCGGACAAAGAGCGTCTACGCCGGATTCCTGGTCCACATCACGGTAGCTGGTCTGATGGACTACTACGCACTGGCCGCTCGGAACGGACTTCCGACCCGCATGTGGCCCGGCTAATTGGTGATTTTGCTTTGAATCGCCCGGCTACAAGATGCACACTTCGGCCCGACGATGAACGCACCCACCAAATCCGCTTCGCAAAGCTCCAAGCCTTCGGTTCGCCCGCCCAGCCCCGACGTCCCCTGGACGACTGATCGTTCGGCAGCGCTCTACCAGATCGATGGCTGGGGCAAGCCCTACTTCTCCGTCAACGAGAAGGGCCACGTTGTCGTCACTCCCGATCCAGAAACGGACATTCACATTGACCTCCATGATCTAGTCGCCGACCTCGAAGCACGCGGTCTAGATATGCCACTGCTCGTACGGTTCCCGGACATCGTGGGCAACCGCATCTCGCGGCTCAATAGCGCATTTGCGACCGCCATCGAAGAGTACGACTACGAGGGTCGCTATCAGGGAGTCTTCCCCGTCAAGGTCAACCAACAGCATCACCTCATCGAGGACATCGTCGAGTTCGGTGATCAGTTTGACTACGGGCTCGAAGCTGGCTCCAAGCCCGAACTTCTGATCGCACTTTCGGCGATGCAGCGTCCGAACGGGCTTGTGATATGCAACGGGTACAAGGACCGCGCCTACATCGAAACGGCACTGTTGGCCCAACGTCTCGACAAGAAGGTGATCGTCGTCCTCGAACGCCTCGAGGAAGTCGATATAGCGATTGCCGCTTCGCAAGCGCTGGGTCTACGTCCCGTGCTCGGAGTCCGCGCCAAACTCACCAGCAAAGGAGTAGGGAGGTGGGCAAAGTCGGCGGGAGATCGTGCCAAGTTTGGGCTCTCAACGGCCGAAATAGTAGAGCTGGTTGATCGCCTCAAAGAGGCCAATCTACTCGATACTCTACAGCTTCTGCATTTTCATATCGGCAGCCAGATCTCGAGTATCATCCCTATCAAGACCGCACTGCAGGAGGCCTCCAACATCTACACCGAGCTCTGCAAAATGGGCGCAGCGATGGGTTATCTGGATGTCGGGGGTGGCCTGGCCGTAGACTACGACGGCTCCAAGACGGACTTCCACGCGAGTAAAAACTATCAGCTCCAAGAGTACGCCTACGATGTCGTGGCCGCCATGCGCACCGCCTGTGACAAGGCCGAGGTCGCTCACCCAACGATCGTTAGCGAAAGTGGACGCGCGGTCGCGGCCCACCACTCGGTCCTTGTCTTCGAAGTCGTAGGCGCCAACGAAGTCCGCTACGGCAACCCCATCGAACCTAACCCAGAGTCCCACCGAGTGCTCCGCGAGCTTTTCGATACTTACAGGAACGTGGTGCCAAAGAACGTTCAGGAAAGCTTCCACGATGCGACTCAGGCGAAGGAAGAGGCCCAGAGCCTCTTCAAGTATGGCTACCTCGGGTTGAGAGAACACGCTCACGCCGAACGCCTCTACTGGCACTGCTGCGACAAGATCCAGAACATGCTCAAACGAATCAAGTATGTTCCAGAGGAGCTCCACGATTTGGAGCGCACGCTCAGCGCCATCTATTACTGCAACTTTTCTGTCTTCCAGTCGGCCCCGGATATTTGGGCAATTGATCAACTGTTTCCGATCATGCCGATTCATCGACTGCAAGAACAGCCGACTGTCACTTGTACCTTGGCCGATTTAACCTGCGACAGCGACGGCGTTGTTGACCGCTTCATCGACCTGGAAGACGAAAGAGAAATCCTCGAGGTACACTCGCTGAAGCGAAACGAGTCATACTACTTGGGAATGTTCCTAAACGGCGCCTACCAAGAGATCTTGGGCGATCTTCACAACCTCTTTGGCGATACGAATGCCGCCCACGTCCGACTCACAGAAGACAGCTATGAGGTCGTGCATGTCGTCAAGGGGGACAGTGTCTCGGAGGTACTCATGTACGTGCAGCACAAGCCCGACGAGATGGTCGAACGGGTCCGTCGCCAAGCGGAACGCGCCGTACGAGCTGGGCGCCTCGACAACAGTCAGATGCGTACGCTCATGGGACACTTTGAGGAATCCTTGCGGGGCTACACCTATCTGACCCGCTAAACCGTCCAAGCGCCCCTCGGGCCGCTGTTTCCACCCATCGACCCCTGAAAGTCCCCCAAGGGACAAAAGTCCGCGGCAGCTGGTTCGGTCTGACACGATGGCAACAGTCAGAACCCGGCGCCGCCTGCTACATGACCTCTTTTGAGCTACACTGCACGCGGTGACGTCAGCGCCCAACTATCTCAAACTGCTCAGAGCGGCCAGCCTTCTCATCCTCGGAGGGATCTTGCTCGCCACCGACGCCGAAGCAGATATTGAGCGCCGGGTGGACGAAAACGGCGTCATCGTCATTTCGAGCGGGCCCAAGACCAGTACCAAGGCCTCGGCCCGCTCCAACAGAGCGCGCCCTCATCTACCGAGCGATCGTTCGTCGGGACGACTGACCCGCTACGACGAGACAATCGCACAAGCAGCCGCTCTCTATCATCTTCCCGCGGAGCTGATTCGCGCCGTCATGCAGGTCGAAAGCAACTTCGACCCGCGAGCGATCTCACCCGTCGGAGCACAGGGTCTGATGCAGCTCATGCCCTTCACCGCCGAGCGCATGATGGTCACCGACATCATGGACCCAAGACAAAACATCTTTGGGGGAGCTCGCTACTTACGCATCCTGGCCAATATGTTCAACGGCGATATTCACCTCACCGTAGCGGCCTACAACGCGGGGGAGGGGGCGGTGATTCGTTATGGGGGCATTCCCCCCTACGAAGAAACTCGCAACTACGTCGTCAAGGTCCTCGAGAACTACCAGCGCTACCGCGCCGAAGCCCTCGACTGAAGCGCGCGACTTTTCCCTTGGGTACCCCCTTAACCAGCGCCAAGGGAAAGGCAAGCATGAGGTCGCTCACTTATACCCAGCAAGGGCGCCTTTGAGTTCTTCGCGGACTCGTTCAACGAGCTCTTTCGGCGCCACCACTTTGGCCCGAGCGCCCCATTCGAGTACCCAGCTCGTCAGCTGATTGAGGTTCCCAACGGTCATGGTCAGGCGCACACCACCACCAGAAAGTGGCGTCAGTTTTTGGGTCTCGTGCACGCGACGCATCTTGACGTACTCGGCGCCTCGCTCGTCAAACTCGATCACGACTTCGTGCTGCTGCGTGCTCTTGAAAACGCCCAGCTCACCGTGAAAGTACTCATCCACACTAAACTGCTCAGGTAGCTCGAAATGTTCGGTGTAGGCGATCTGAGTGTCACGCATCCGGTCCAAAACAAAGGTCCGCACCTCATCCTTTCCAGTATGAAAGCCCACACAGTAGATAGAGTCCCGATGCAAAACCATCGCATAAGGATGGATCTTGAGGCGTTCCTCACGGCTCTTTCCGGCTGATCGATAGCGCAGGTTCAAAGGACGTAAATCGGCCACGGCCTGAAACAAATCGTCCAGCTCCTCCGTCTTGGTCGAGTAGTCCTTGGGCGCAAAGGGAAGATACAAAAAGCGATCTTCCAAGCGTGCATCGGCCCGCCCGGCATTGGGACCTCGACCAGGACGACGCGAAAAAGAAAGCAGCTTGTTCGTCGCCATATCGATCTCTTCGTAAAGAGTCGAGCCTCGAAGCGGAGCAAACAGACGCCGCGCAGCCAAGAAGGCATAGGCCTGGGTACGACGCAACTCCACCTTTCGAGGCAGCTCGCTGGTCCGGATCTTCCACAACAAGGGGCCTCCTCCTCGAGTCTCAACGGGCTGTAGCTCGAGCTGGCGGTCGACTTCCTTCAGGTAGCGACGCATGGTGCGTGGCGTCACATCCAAAGACTCCGCCATCTCGTAGATGGTGAGTCCTTTGGGGTGTCGCAACAACAGTTCGCGCAACAGATCCAGCCGACGATGCTGCGTGAATTTTCCCTTGGGACGACCAACCTCTGCCATAAGTGCTCCTCAATCCTATAGGCGTAGCCAACCCTTTTGCGTGTCACTAGGCTTTTGTAAAGGACAAGCAGTCATTTAGCGCGCAACTGCTACAATGATAGACGATGAGTGTTTTCGCCTCGAAAATGATCGGACAGAAGCGAGACGGCCTCGAACACAGTGAGGAAGCCATTCGCTGTTGGATCGAGGACTTCCTCCACGGCAAGGTCGCCGACTACCAAATGACCGCGTGGCTGATGGCCGTCTACCTCAACTCGATGACCGAAAGAGAAACTGTGGCGCTCACCCGCGCCATGCTCGAATCGGGAGAGCAACTCAACAAAGGCACGTGCGCCGGGCCTCGTATAGACAAGCACTCAACGGGAGGCGTGGGCGACAAGATCAGTCTCCCCCTGGTTGCCATCGCCGCCGCCTCAGGCCTGCACGTCCCGATGATCGCGGGACGCGGCCTGGGCCATACCGGAGGCACCCTCGACAAACTCGAGTCCATCACGGGATTGCGCGTCGACCTCGGCACCCGTAAATTCGAGAGGATCGTCTCTCGTGTTGGTGCCTGCATCATCGGCCAAACGAAAGAAATTGCGCCCGCCGACAAGCGCATCTACGCCTTGCGAGACGTGACAGGCACAGTGGCTTGTCGTCCGCTCATCATCGCAAGCATCCTTTCCAAGAAGCTCGCGGCGGGGCTCGATGGTTTGATCTTGGACGTCAAAGTAGGGCGTGGGGCTTTCATGCAAAACAAGAAGGACGCCCGCCTGCTCGCTCAAGGGCTCGTCCGCGTGGCCACCCAACTCAATACTCCGACCAAGGCACTGCTCTCGAACATGGACCAGCCTCTGGGAGAGGCGATCGGCAATGCCCTCGAAGTAAAAGAAAGCATCGAAATCCTCAAGGACAATGGTCCGAAGGACGCGACTCAACTCACCATCGAACTGGCGGCAGAAATGCTCCTTCTTGGACGCACTGTTCCCCATCGCGCAGCGGGCAGAAAACGCGCCCGAGAAGTCATCGAATCGGGTCACGCTTTTGAGCGCTTCTGCGCCATAGTCGAAGCTCAAGGCGGGGACCTCAAACAGATCGAAAACCCCACAACTCTACCGCAGGCGCAACACGTCATGACTGTGTTGTCCGAAAAAAACGGGCGTATCAAAGACATCGACCCTCTCGCTTTGGCCCAGCTGGCGCAAGAAATGGGAGCAGGAAGGCGCCTGATCGGAGATCGGGTCGATCATGCCGTCGGTATCGTGCTCAAGGTCAAACTCGATCAGATGATCAAGAGGGGACAGCCCCTCTGCGAACTCCATACCCAACAAACAGGGCGCGCCGCCCGGTCACAACAAGAACGGGCCCGCTCGGCCTTCTCGGTGGGTCGAGGCAAAACACCACAGAATGGCGTCCTTTTAGGACGAGTCTGAATCGAGCTCACCCCGAGAAGCTCGGCGCAGGGAGTCCCCGCGCCAGAGCTCGGGCGCGGCCCCTCAACGGATACGTTGACCGACCTTTGCGCCCTCGTCGGGAGACAGCACGAAGAGATCCGAGCCCCCCTCTCCAGCACACAGAACCATACCCTCACTCAAACCGAACTTCATCTGACGAGGTGCTAGGTTCGCGACAACAATCACCTGACGTCCGATGAGCGCTTGGGGTTCGTAAGCCGCTTTGATGCCGGCAAACACCGTGCGCCTGTCGCTGCCCCCCAAGCTGACAGTCAACTTGAGTAGTTTACGTGCCTCTTTCACTTGCTCGGCATTGAGAATCCTAGCAACGCGTAGGTCGACTTTGGCAAGGTCGTCAATCGTGCAGGTCTCGGCAAGGGGCTCCGCCTGTAGGGCTTCAGGTCCATCGCCAAAGTCCTTAGTCGCGCCTTCTTCGGCCGCAGCCTGCTCGGCAGCCTCACGTTCTTCTTCCATCATTTTCTCCACGTTTTTTGGGTCGATTCTCTGCATCAAGTGCTTGAACTTACCGATCTCGTGATTGACCAAAGGGTTGCTCGCGTCACTCCACAGCGACGTACTCGTGTTCAAGAGAACGGCGCTCTTTTCGGCAAGCTCGGGAAGAACAGGAGCCAGGTAAACCACGATCTGACGATAAAGATTGAGAGCCACCGTGCAAACATCAACCAACTCGACCTGTTTGTCGGCGTCCTTGCGCAACTTCCACGGTTGCTTCTGATCCAGGTACTCATTGGCCCTATCCGCGAGAGCCATGATGCCGCGCATGGCTCTCGCGAAGTCGCACGACTGATACGCAGCGGCGATTTCGACGCCGGCCTTCCTGCCCGCCTCAAACAGCCCACCGTCCTCCGGATAGTTCGGCGCGAGCTTTGTAGTGAACTTGGCGGTCCGACTTGCCAAGTTCACTACCTTCCCCACGATGTCCCCGTTCACCTTCGTAACAAACTCGTTCACATCGAGATCGAGGTCGTCCGTATTGTTCGCTAACTTAGTCGCATAAAAGTAGCGCAACGCCGCCGGATCAACATGCTTGAGGTAAGTCGAAGCGCGCAGCATCGTCCCCCGACGTTTGCTCATCTTCTCGCCATTGACCGTAAGGAACCCGTGGATCTGTACGCGCTTAGGTAGCGAAAGTTCAGCACTCTTGAGCATCGCTGGCCAAAACAAAGTGTGGAAGTAGGTGATATCTTTGCCGATGAAGTGATAAATTTCACACTCATCGCTCTTCCACCAATCTTCGAGCGTCTCCCCGTTTTGCTCGCACCACTTCTGGGTGGATCCGATATAGCCGATAGGCGCATCGAACCACACATACCAATAATGGCCCGGCGCGTCGGGGATTTCGAAACCGAAGTAGGGCGCAGGTCTGGAAACATCCCAGTCTCGAAGCGGCTGGATCCCCTTGCTTGGATCGCTTGGGTCCACGGGGTTTTGCAAGAAGTTCCCGCGCAGAAACTTTGCGATTTCGGGCTGGAGATGTCCTTCGGTCTGCGTCCACTCGTCCAAAAACTCGTGCAACTCTTCGATCCGCACAAACCAGTGAGGAGCACTCTTGGATACCGGCGTCTTGCCGCTATGCACGCTCTTGGGATCGAGCAGGTCCGTCGCAGTGTAGGCAGCTCCGCACTTTTCGCAGCTATCTCCGTACTGCTCGGCAGTCTTGCAGTTCGGACAAGTCCCTTTGACGAAGCGATCGGCCAAAGCCGCACCCGAATCAGGATCGAAGAACTGAGTCACCGGTTTTTCGACGACGAGGCCCTTGTCGACAATCGACTGCCAGATCTGATGGCAGAGGCGGCGACTCTCCTCAGAGTTGGTACTTCCGTAGTGGTCGAATGCGATACCAAACCCGGCGAAGTCACGCTGATGGTTTTCAGACATCTCGGCCAAGAACTCTTCTTCGCTCCGCCCCTCTTTCTGGGCGCGCAACATGATGGCCGTCCCGTGCGTATCGTCCGCACAGATATAGACCGCTCGAACTCCGCGCGAACGTTGGAATCGTACCCAAATGTCCGTCTGCAGATATTCCACCAAATGCCCGAGGTGGATCTGGCCATTGGCATAAGGGAGCGCACTGGTGACGAGAATTCGCTTCGCAGAATCGACTGAACTCATGGGGCCGGGAGGGTAGCGAAAGCCACGAAAGCAACAACAACGGCCGCGGGAAAGAAGGCCCGAAGCAGAAAAACGGCGCCAGGGGCGCCCGGAGGCCCGCGGCTTTTTTAGGGTCCGGACCTGAGCTAGAGGCTTTGCACCATGAACGACGTCGCAGCCCCTAGCCCATTGCTCCAAGGCCAAGTCGCCCTGATCACGGGGGGAGCTCAAGGGATCGGTCTAGAACTGGCTCGTGTTTTTGCCCAGCACGGGGCCAAACTCGTGGTCAATGATCTCGGCTGCTCGCGAGACGGAACAGGCGCCGATCCGACGGTCGTACAGCAAGCTGCCGAGCAACTCAGGCAGGAGGGCGCGGAAGTTCTCGCCCACAGTGGTGATGTGGGCGATCCTGAGGCCGTTTCCGATCTTTTCAGTCAAGCCGAATCCAAGTTTGGCCAGGTCGATCTTCTCGTAAACAACGCCGGGATCATTGCCGACCGCAATTTGTTCGATCTTGAACTCGCAGCCTGGGATCGCGTGGTGCGTACCCACTTGCGAGGCACTTTTCTAGCCACCCAAGCTTTCGCCCGCCTCAGTCGACGCAAAAAGAACGGCGGTTGCATCATCAACATGACGAGCGTTTCCGGACTTTTGGGCAACCTGGGACAAATCAATGAGTCGAGCGCCAAAGCCGGCATCTACGGACTCACACGAACCGCCTCTATTGAGCTGCAGCGCTACCGCGTCCGGGTCAATGCTATTTCCGCTATCGCGCGGACTCGTCTCACCGAAGACCTCCCTCTCTTCGAGAAGGTCTCAGGCACTCTCGAAGCGAAACATGTCGCGCCGGCAGCGCTGTTCTTGGCGAGCGACCTTTGTGAAGATTTGAGCGGGACCGTCCTGAGTGTGGCGGGGGGACGATTGAGCATCTTCGAGCTCGCAGAGAGTCAGGGGCGGGTCAAGGAAGCCGACGATGGCGTCTGGACCCCCGAGGAAATCGCGGAGCACTACGACTCGATAGCGCGCCGCTAGGCCGAAAGCTTAGGTAATTTCAAGCGTTTGCGCTGGCTCCGCCGGCATAAAGCTGGCAAGGAGTGCACGGGGGCCACAAATGGTACTCTGAATGGCTCTACGGGAAACCCTCCCGGCTCCTCTCTTCTGTTTCATGCGCCGCGAAGCTCAAATACCGCTCTTCCTGTGGGTCGCCACAGCTGTGGTCGTCCATGGCCTCGGCGGGGGAGGCGCGACAACGGTGGTCCAGCGCCTCGAAGAGACGATGGACATCAAGAGCTTCGCCAAACAGGTGAGGCGCCAAGCCAGCTACGCCGGTCCCCCCGTCGAAGTCACGTTGATCCAAGACGAGGCCGAACTCGAAGAACTGCTCGAAGCAGACAAGCCCACCGACGCCGAGGTCGATCCCCTCCCTTCCGATCCCGAGGATGTGAACGAAACACAGCCCACGCCCCCGAAACCTGCCAAAGAAGAAAAGAAGAAGGACGACGAGAAGAAGCCCGAGCAGAAACCTCAGCCTGAAGAAAAACCGAAAACGCAGCCAAGTCCTCTAGCTCAAAAGATAAAGCCGCCGGTGATCGTGGACAACCGCCGGGTCGCCGTCGAACAAGATGTGCAGGACAAAGAGCAGGAGGACAACGAAAGCGCCGAGTTTGCGGCCGAGCACGCGAACCACGTCAAAGAACAAACCCGCGCTCGCATCACCGCCTCAGACGGAAGCGGCAGCCAAGCCGAGATGGGGGGCCCGAGTCGAGGCGACGGCCCGGACCCGGGCAACTCCAGTGAGAACAAGTTTGCCCAAAGTTCTGAGTCGGAAGGGCGCAAAGACGAAGCACCCGGCGAAATGCTTCCCGATCCGCCGCGTCCGGCCAGCGCCTCGCAGCAAACGCCGAGTGCGGGGGTTTCGGCTCAAACCCCACCGTCGCCGCCCGCAACCGGAAGGCAAGCTTCTCCTCCCCCCCAACAGGGACAAAAAGCACAAGAGGCACGAGAAGCCAGCGAGGCACAAATCGCGGCTCCCGAAACGCTCACTGTTGACGGCGGCTCTTATCTGGTTGCTCGACCGCGTCGCGAACAGGCCGAGGTCAAAGCGCAGGCAGCACGTAAAGCCACTTTAGGTAGACAGTCGAGCCCGTCGAAAGCCATGCTCGGTCTGGGTTCAGCGGGCAAGACGAAAAATGGCGTCAACCTGAATCTGAACTTCAAGAGTGCCCACGCCGTGCTCGGAGCCGATCATCTCGCTCAGGTTCGGAAGAAGGCAGGCGAACGTCGACTGGCCGAACATCGCGGCAAATGGCAATCCCTGGGACTCGAGCGTTGGCGGCCGGCCCTGGAAAACTACGTGGCCAACGTCAAACCGGGAAACCAAACAGCCCTCAACACGGCACGAGTTCCTTTTTCTCGCTACCTCAATCAAATCCATCAACGTCTTCACGAGGTGTTCGCCCATCGCTATCTGGGCCATCTCAATCAACTCCCTGCCGATCACCCCCTGAACAATCCAGACATGAGCACACATCTGGAAATCGCACTCAGTCGCGAAGACGGTCGAGTCGTACGCATGGGAATCACCAAGTCGAGCGGAGTCACGCTCTTTGACGTGGGCGCGCTCGACTCAGTGCAGCGCGCAGCTCCCTACGGTCCACCTCCCAGCTCCATCGTTTCCTCTGACGGCAACGTCTATCTGCATTGGGAGTTCCACAGAAAGCCGCAGTACGCTTGCTCCACCTACTTTGCCAAACCGTACATCATCGACCTGGGTCAGAAGTCAGCACCGCCTCGGGTCGATCCAAAGCAACCCCCAGCTTTGGAAGAAAAACAACCTCGCCCTCCCGAAAAGAAGAGCGGATCCATTCAGAGTGAGCACCCCCAGCACGACGAAACCGGTTGAGTCTTCTGGCCCCTTTCCAATGGCGCCACCTCACCACAAACAACTCCTCTACGCTTGGGCCGGCTTCTGGCTAGTTGCCCTCATCGTCAAGGGGGGAGTCGAGCCAGCGCTGCGCGGAGCGTTTGTTGGCGCCGATTCGATCATCGAATCCACCGAACACATCGGAGACTTTCTTTCTCAAGTCGCTGCTTTGGCCACGACCATTTTACTCGTGGTCGCAGGACTGGGGGGCTTGCGTATCGATACGCGACTGTTGCTTCGCATTTTCAATGCTTTGCTCGTCAGCCTTCCCACCGCCATTGTCTTCCTGGCCCAACGCACAACCTTGCCCCATTTTGCAACCGGATTGGCGGCTGCTTGCGCAGGGGGCTCGCTCCTGCTTGGCACTTGGCTGGCCAAGCTAGACCGAAGCACCACTCGGTCTCTTCTCTTGTGCGGACTTTCGGTGACAGCACGAGCAGCAAGCGAACTTCTGAAAGCGGGGTCGTCGACAGAGGGCGCCTCCGAACCCCTGCTCCAAGTCGCTCATGTTTTGGCCTTGACTGCCACAATCAACGCTTTCCTTCCATCCGTCCTATTGAGCCCCAAGCGACTCGCCCTTTCTTTGGGCTTGGGCGCGCTTCTCGGCCAGGCCAGCGGCCACTCGGGGAGTATCCACTCAACGCCATTACTCGTACTCGCGCGCACACTGAACGCCGTAACAACGCACCCATCGTCACTTTCTGCGGGACTATTTGTCGCGCTCCTTTCACTTTCTGTAGTCTGCGCGCGCCGTTTTCTGAGTCGTTGCGCACGACTGCTTCTTGTCTGTGTCCTGCTGGCTTCTCATGCTCAACTCACGCCTCTGGTGGCGAGTGCCTTTGCGCTTTGCGGAGTTTTTCTGCCGTTTATTTATGGGGTTGATACCCCCCAGCCTCTTTCCCCAAATCGTCCACACCTTGTGGGCAGGTGAAACGAAAACAACGACTGAAGGTAAGTCGTCAAAACTCTTGTCTATATCGCCGCCTCCCCCCTCGATTATCTGACGATTGGGACACCCGGCGACGAAAACACTCGCGCCCCTCGCGCGAACCGGTGCTAGTGTTCGGAAGTCGCCAAACGACGAAAGCGAATCTGCTCCGGATGACCTCCTCTCCCTCTCTCCCAGTTTTGATCGTCGAAGACGATCCTATCATCGCACGGGCGCTGGTACGGGCGCTGCAGCTCAAGGGTGAGTCACATCGTTTGTTGACCCACTTCAGCCAGGCAGCAAGTTCAAAAGGTCCATTCAAAGGAGCCATCATCGATCTGCACCTTCCGGACGGTAACGGCCTCGACTTGTATGTTCATCTCGTTCGACAGGGTCTCGATGTGCCGTCCGTTTTTTACACGGCCACGACGAACGAAAAAGAAATCGCTCGGGCACGCCAGCTGGGGAGCTACGTCTCCAAGTCGGAAGGCGTTGTGAAAGCAGTAGATGCTCTTCTCGAACTCATAGATGATGCCTTTCCTCCCGAGTCGGAAACTCGCTCCTCTGCTCCACGCCTACCGATTGGCGAATCCTGCGCTCAACGTCAGCGCCCGGCCGCCGGAGACCCCGAGGCCCAATAACGCCTCACGAAATCGGTCGCGGAGGCCACACTGCCGCTCCGCACGTCTTTCGGGCGCTGATACGTCGCTCGAAGCTGGCTGTTCAATTCCGATTCAATGCGCACAAAGCACAAGAGCGGTCATCACCACGACCAAGTGCGGCATCGAAGAGAAGAAGAACTGCTTAGCCCAGCGATCACCACTGGAAGCACGGAGCCCCCAAGCCGCCATCGCGACGTAGAGTATCCCCGTCGCCCCAGCTATCCAGCCGTAGGCAGGTGAAATCCCCGCATGACGAAGAGGCAAGAGCGTAACGGCCACTAAAGCGACCGACTGAATCAAGGCGGTCCACTTCGTATACCTCATGCCCTTTTCGTTCGGCAAAACGCGCAGGCCAGCGCGCCCGTATTCCTCACGCCTAAACATGGAAATGGCCAAAAAGTGCGGCAATTGCCAGGCAAAGAGGATCAAGAAGAGAGAGAGCCCAACACCATCGAGAGTGCCCGTCACTGCCGCATAACCAATCGCCGGCGGCAGTGCACCGGGAACAGCTCCCACATAAAGTGCTACCGAATGAATTCGTTTGAGAGGGGTGTAGAGGAGCACGTAAGAGAGCAAGGCGAAGGCGGCCAAGCCGACAGCAAGCCCCGAAACGAACTGAGCCAGAACAAAGAGCCCCAGGATGGAAACGAGCACCCCGAAAGCAAGAGCTTCGTCGGGCGAAAGTCGCCCCGTCGGCAAAGGTCGCTTGCTGGTTCGAGTCATAAAGCGGTCGCTCTCACGCTCGACAAACATGTTCAAAGCGTTAGCACCAGCGACGACTAAAGCCGTACCAATCACGGTGGCGAACAGATCACGCCACGCAAAACCCAGGGGTGCAGCGAGCACACCAAGAGCCGTGGTGACGAGCACAAGGCGGGTCACTCCTGGTTTGGAAAGCTCGATCAGCGCACGCAAGGCCACCCCTCTTCCGTGTCGGGACACCGTGTCGCCTTCACCCGCAACTTTCGGAATGCTCACACCCATCGGGCGCAGAGAGGAAGAAGAGGGCAAGGACTGCATTGGCGAACCGCCGGCTCAGGTTTCCTTCGATTCGTCGTCGGTCTTCTTGGTGGAGTCCGCCGACTTCGAGTCATCATCCGCAATTCCCTTCTTGAAATTACGGATCCCCTCACCAAGACCCTTGCCAATGTCTCCCAAACGGCTTGCGCCAAAGAGCACAAGAATCACAACAGCAATAATAACAATCTGCCAGGGACCGGGGGACACAGTATTTTCTCCTTAATTAGTGACCGAGAGGCTCAGGCTCGCGGCGCGTGCAGCTTCTATCACCCGGCCCAGGGAGCGGCAATTGAAGGGACGACAACGAACGAAAACCCAGGCGCTTCCCGCGCCTTATAGCCAATATTTTAACACGACTGGAATACATATGCACGGGAGAAGGTAGGTGGAGGAAAAGAAAGACATAAATTTCCCTAGGGCAGCACGAATCGTCCACCTACAGTTTTGCCGGTCATCGCCCGTTGGTATGCTTGGTGGCTGAAATCACCGCATCACGCGCAGTGGGGATTGGAACGCAGGGGCCCAAAGCCTCCTGCGCATGGAAGGCGCAAAAAGAAAGTATGGCTTCATTTAACACTTCGCGTTCGGCGATCACGGTATTGGTTGCTGCAACCACTCTTTTCACCTCAACCGCGGCACGGGCCGAAACAGGGACAGAAAAAGCTAAAGCCCCCGCCAAAGGGACTGTGGGGCTCGCTTTTTTGGGCGCCGAAGCCGTTGTGGCGGTTGAAGCGCTCGTCGGAGTCAAGCCTTGGTGGGGTTATGCTGTTGGCGGAGGCCTGGGCGCCATCGCTGGTGGCGTGGGTGGCTACTTCATCGACAAGATGGACAAGCCCGCTGTATCGATGGGCTTGCTCGCTGGAGGACTCACTTTGGCCGTCCCGACAGCGGTCGCGGTCCTCTCGGCCACGACCTACAAGCCACCGGCCAATCCCGAGGTCGACACCGCTGCACGGAAGGCCCGCGAAGATTTAGCCTTGATGCAGGCAATCGTGGCCCGCCACGCACTAGCCCATCGCCGACAGAGCGGCGGTTGGGTGAACGTGAACCAAAATGGTCGGCTTAACTTAAGCATGCCCGAGCTCAGTGTCGTCTCGGTCTATTCTCAGCGAGAAGAACAAATAGCTCAGCTTGTCTACCGCAAGAACGCGCCCAACGCGCCGTCCTTTCGATCAGTGGTCCTCAACCTCAGCTTCTAAGATCACAGAAAATAAAGACGGTTTTTGAGCACACTCATGCCCACTCGCGACAAGAAGAAGCGCAGCGATGATCCAGCACTCGGCAAAGTCATTGCAGGCAGATATCGACTAGAGGCACGCATCGGGGAAGGGGGCATGGGCATCGTTTATCGAGCCCGACACGTCCTCATCGACCGCGTTGTCGCCGTGAAGCTCATCCGGCCCGACTTGCGCGGTGAGACGCACTTGCGCGCTTGGATGCTCCGCGAGGCACGGGCCGCCAATCGCGTCGACCACGCCCACATCATCGATATTCACGATATCGGCGAAACGGACGAAGGCGCGCTCTACCTCGTGATGGAGTTCTTGATCGGCACGCCCCTTTCCACCGAACTCTCCAAGGGGCCTATGCCTCTGCATCGTGCCGTCGACATCATCGAACAAATGTCGGCGGCGCTTTCGCGCGCCCACGATCTCGGTGTGGTTCACCGCGATCTCAAGAGCGACAATATTTTGCTCACGGCACGCGGCGGCAGACCCGACTACGTTAAGATACTCGATTTCGGTCTGGCAGCTCTTGCCCACGACCCAAGACTGGCTCCCAAGGGAGCCGTGTTCGGAACTCCAGAGTACATGTCACCCGAGCAAGCTCGCGGCGAGCAGGCCGGTCCTCAATCCGATCTCTATGCGGTGGGCGTGCTCTTCTACGAAATGCTCACCGGTCAACTGCCCTTCCGTGCGAGCGACCGAGAAGCCCTGCTCGAAATGCAGCGCACCGCGCAAGCGCCCGATCCAAGGACGATACGTAAGGATTGTCACGACGACGCGCGTCACATAGTTCTCCGCTTGCTCGAAAAAGCGCCAGCGAAACGCTACCGAGACGGTCACCATCTGCTTGAGGAACTCAAGAAGCTCCAGCGCTCTCTGCCCAATGCCGCAACCTGGGACAACCGGCGCAACTCAGGCAACAGCGTCGAGCCCGCACAAGCTCCGCCCCCCCCGCCGCCACCAAAAACACTTCAAGTTACCGAGTGGGCAGCGCGGGCAGGAATCTTCTCGCGCATGGTGAGTCGGGCCTTTCCTGGGGGAACCGCTCCGGCAGAAATCACCGAAGCCCTGTCCACCGTGTGGAAAGTCTCTCAACGGGCCAATAACCTAGAGGGTGAGATTTCTAACCAGACACGCAAACTAGAAGCGTTGGAGCGACGTGGCCGTGCTCTGCGCGCCGAAATCGGTCGCAAGGTGGAAGACCTAGCCCAAGACGAATCTAAAGCCCTGCGGGACGCGGCCACCTTCGCAGAAGAAGAAGCTCAAGCCCGTCGAGAGCTCGCCCATGCCCAGAGCAGCGCGAAGGAACACATCGCCGCCGCTGATCATGCGGAACGCAACGGACAAGGAAGCCGGACCCTCTACGAGCGGGCGGGCGCAGCACGCGCCCTGGTAGACGTGAAGGCAAGTTGGGTTCACAACCGCAAGAAGCGACGCGAAGACTTCGAAAAAGTCGCCTCTGATCTGCGCGGTCAGATCGAAGACCTGCGGGGGCAACTCACTCGGTATGCAGGGGCGGTCGAGGACGACCTCAATAGCGGCCGCGAAAAGGTCGCCGCCAAGAGCCGAGAAGGCCTCACCTACGAGAAACAATTCCACCAGGGCTCTGAGGTGATCATCGCGAACCTACGGGGGCGCCCCGAAGTTCGTGAATTGTTGGTCGAACTCGGAGAAGCGGCTCCCCTCCCTTCCCAGCGCGGCAAGGCCCCCAACGCTCCAGAAGGCTAAAAAGCTCTTCGCGAAGAGGGCGGCTGAGCCGAATCAGCTAGGCAGCTTCGCGTTCATGAATGAACGCAACTTGATGAGTCCGCGTTCATCCAGAACGAACTGAGGCTTCTGATAACGAGCCGCCCAAGACACCACATCTGCCGTCAACTCCCCTCGCACGCCTTCATCTTGGACAATGGCTTCAACGGAACGACCTCGAACCGAAAGCTCGGTCAACGAAAGAACGTAACCATAAAGACGAGCACTCACCTCACCCAAGAAGCCGACCACCAACTCTGCATCTTGAGCCAAGGGTACAAGAGTTTCAGGAAGCTCTCCCTGCTGCGCCGCCTGACCACAAGCCATGCGCAGCACGAAGGCATCATCCAAAAAGCCCAATCCTTCTATCCCGTCATCGATCAAGTCGAGAGACTTGAAGAGGTAGTTCAAGGCTCCAGCGAGAACGCGCCGCAGCTCCTCAGGCTGGGCAGTATCGTTGACTACATCCAGTATCGCCTGAGCGTCCCCGGCTAATGTCCCTAGATAATTGTCAAATGCCGCGATCGCTTGTTCGTCCACTTCGTCCATATTGATCCGTTAGCAAGGAGCTGACGAAATCGAAAGTCGAGCGACCGAGCGCCAAAGTTATCGAGGGCACAAGACACGTCGCGCATTACGCCAGAAGACTGCCTCCACCTGCGCACGGGTGAAACCGGCTTTTTTAAGAGCTCGGGCCAAGTTTTGATACCCTTCGACGCTCGCCAGCTCCGAAACAGGGCGGATGCCACCCTCAAAGTCGGAGCCCAGAGCGACAACCTCAGGTCCTCCCACTCGAATCAGGTGCCGAACCTGTCGCACCACGTCATCCATACGGGCGCCCCACCCTCCCGTGGGTGAAAGAAAACGTTGATGAAAGTTAATGCCCACCACACCACCGGTCGCCGCAATCGCCCTAATGTGCTCATCGCTCAGATTGCGTGGGTGAGGAGCTAAGCTGCGGGCATTGGAATGTGTGGCGATCACCGTGCCTCCCGTCTTCTTGGCAACGGACAAGGCATCGGAAATCGCCCGGTCCGACGCGTGAGAGACGTCGATCAACCCTTTTACTTGAAAGACCTGCTCGACAAATCGACGCCCCTGCTTGGTCAAGCCGTGGGTCCCCCCCCCTTTTTGCCCCGAACTCGTAGCAAGCGAGTTTTCGACCGCATGCACCAAGCCAAACGACCTGACCCCACGCAAGGCCCAGCGCCGAATTTCTGCTAGGTCAGCGCCAACCGGAGACGCCCCCTCGAAAGCTAACCAGGTTTCGACTTCGCGCCGCTCCCCAGCGGCTCGCCTGACCGCACAGCCCGGGAGCGAATAGGGGCGCGTCTGCAGAATCGAGCGAAAGACATGAGCGTAGGAACGCTCTAACTCACCGCGGGTTCTTCCCTTCGGGCTTGCATCTTCGGGCAAATAGAGCGGCAGCACGACCCCACGGACTCCTGCACGCAGCAGGGACGAGGCCCTAAATTCACCGCTCCCCTGCGAGAAAGGGCGCTTCTTGTAGAGGGAACGGTAGGCAAGATCGACGTGGAGATCGATGACAGAAACGGCACGAGCCTCGGCGCGGAGCGCGCGCGGAAAGCTCAGAAACAGACCGGCCAACAAAGCCCCCCCTGTGAGAGCACGAAGCAAAGCAAGCCCCATCACAAATTCACCTACTTGAGATTGAGACGCTTGGGCAAAACCAACGCCGCATCAGAAGTCTCACGATAGTAGGTGAAGGCGTATGCCGCGCGACTCGCCAAAACACGCTTGGTGTAACGACGAGTTTCGCGGAAGGGAATGAGCTCTACCCACAAGTCGAAATCGATATTCGGACGCTCCGAAAGCCAACGACCTGGTCGAGATGGTCCCGCGTTGTACCCAGGGATAGCCAACAGAGGGTTCTTCTTGAAGCGGCGCGACAGCTCAGCTAACACTCGACTCCCAATAGCGATATTGTATCGCGGAACCTTGAGAGCAGTTGTCGAATGCGGCAACTTGTACTTACGACCGATCCCTCGCGCCGTCGGGGGGATGATCTGCATGAGGCCGTAGGCGTTGGCATGACTGCGAATGTCCGGGACAAAGGTCGATTCTTCTCGCATGACCCCGTAGATCAACCACGGGTCCACGCCGGTCTCCTCACTTTCGCGATTGACCACATCGAGATAAGGGCGCGGAAAGCCGATTTCCCAGGGGGCCCGCCAGTCACCGTCCGGATAGTGAGAAAGCCAATCGGTCAAACGACCTCGAGCCAACTGATGAGAATAGTGTGCGTCTCCTGCTCGATCAAAAAGCAGCGCCAGGCCCCAGAGCAAACTGTCATCGGCCGTCGCCGGGGAACTCAACTCAGAAAGCGCCTCCCGCCCCCCAAAGAAATCTCCCACCATCAAGAGCTCCAACGCACGCTTGAACCCCTCGGTCTCGTAGGCCGGGTGATAAGGAAACTCAAAAGGTAACTTGCGCGCTTGAGAAAGAGACTCCTCCAAGGCTCGCTTCGCGCGGGCTCGGTCCGCTTCGAGCAAGCGCGAGTAGGCGTGCAACATGTAATAAGAAAGAGGCACCTCTAGGATGAGCGATTCGTACTCGGCCAGGGCGCGCTCCTCTTCGCCGAGCTCCATCAAGCAGCGAGCCAGAAAGTAACGCTCCGTCCCCGCGTACTCGTGCCCACGCGCGCTATCGGTCGGACGAACGATTTTAGCTGCCCGCTCTAGGACGGAAGCTGCTTCGGACCACTTGTGCTGCACCATTTGCTCGAGCGAAAGGAGCAGGACTCCTTCCATCGTCATGTCGCCCTCGGGGTAGTCTTCGGGCATGTCAGCGAGCAGGGATACGAATCGAGCTTGCGAGCCCATGTCCTTATAGCTTTTCGCGCGCCTGAGTCGGGCATCGTCAGCAAGCGAATTATCCTTGTACTTTTCTTCCAACTCTTCGTAGTAGCGGACAGCCGCGCTATCTCGACCGTCCGCGGCCGAGTACTTCCCGGCGTTGAACAACAGGCTGGCGTGTAGTCCCGGATCGGCGGTGCAGCGCCCCACGGTTGCCCTCAGAGCATCTGCCGCTTCGCCCCATTTGCGTTGGCCTGCGAGAATCTTTCCTCGATAGTAGGCCAGCCGACACCCAAGTTCTCCGGCGCTTTCCTCGGTAGTCAGCTGCAGTTGAGCCACGAGCTCAGAGGCTTCGCCAAATGCACGCTTGTCGACGAGCCGTCCAATCCCAAAAAGCAGTTCCTCGCTCGAGGTGACGGACGGGCTCACCCCCCAAGACTTTTTGAGCTCCTCGACTTCGAGATAAACGACGTCTTCGGGCCGAAGCCCCAGCTGAGCCAGGGCGAGTTCGCGGGTCGCATCGTCCCGAAGAGCGGCGTCATCCTGGTTCTCTGCTTGAGTCCAAAGAGCACGCGCATGCCCAATTAGGGCCCGATGGTACGCATCACTCCGCTCGGAGACGAGGTCGATGAGCCTCTTCCACGTTGCTTCTGCCTCATTTTGCTTCTCCAAGCTCCCGAGAGCACGCGCGTACAGCTCCACCCACTTAGGGTTCTTTTGATCCGTGATCCGTTTGAGAGTCGACTCAGCCTGCTCGGGCTTGTTCATCGCCAACTGAAGTCCAGCCACGTGAAGACGAGCATCGTCCAAAAGTGCGAACCCAGAGTCTTCCCCCAGCTGACTCGCCTGTTCGAAAGACAGGAGCGCCAGGTCGCTCTTGTCAGCCTGCAGAGCCAATCGCCCGAGGAGAAACTGCAGTCGAGCCTGGTGTAAAGGTGAAACATCAGAGATCTGCGAGATGATGCGCTCGAGCTCCGCGACGGCTTCGCTCACTTGGTCGGAGCCGACTCGTTCAGCCACAGCCTTGAGCTCATCGCGCGCCAAAAGAGGTCGAAACCGGGTCAGGTCCAACTTTCGCTCGCCAAAGGCCTCCTGAGGTTCGCTCTCGGCTGCCCCGACTTCAGTAACAACAGGAAGAGGAGAAGAATCGGCGCTGGGGGATGACGACGGCGCAGGGCCCTTCAATCCAGCCGTACAAGCCGCGATAGCCGCCGCCACGACGCCCAAACTGCACCCCACAAGTACCGGGTTGCCCCGCCTCAAGCTCATTGCCTAACCCTAGCTGCTCATCGAGCAAAGGGCGACTTTCCGGAAACGAACCTGGCGTCGCTCGGCGAAGCAAGAGCACAAAAAAAGAAAGCCGGACCACTCGGATCCGGCTCTTTTGGTGCACCAACCCGGTGCCAAGACCTCGTCACTGCAACGCTTCGACGCGCTGATCGGATTCCCATCGATCCACATTGTCGCGATACTCGCTACGATCGAGAACCGACATAGCCAAAAAGAGCAACACGAAGAGGAAGGAGCTGGTGAAGGCAACTACGTTGAACTTACTGTCCCACACCATGTGCATGAAGTAGCCCATGACCAACGCCGCCTTCACCGTAGCGATAATCATCGCCACCACGAAGTTGCCTTGACCGCCGAGATCCACCGCTGTCACGCCGACGGTAAGAACCGTGAGCAAGATCAGGGCCCCAAGAACCCCGAGTAACAAAGGCATGGGCAGAACGTGAGCAAAGTGATCGTCGTCATGACCGTGGTCATGAACAGTCGCGACCTGTGCGGAAGCTTCCGCTTTCATGGCAGCAACAGCCTCCTCGGTTGGAGTCTCGTCTGGATCATGAGCAGAGCCTGAGCTTTCGCCATTGGAGGCATCCGCCCCCGCCAAGCCCCCTGCCGCATCGGATTGCACAGCCTCACTTGCTACGTTGTCTACGGTCTCGGACTTTTCTGCCACGGACTCTCCACCGGAGCTGTCTTCGGAAGCCTCGTTCTCGGATTCGGGGCGCTTTTCTTCGTCAGTCATGGTTCTTCTCTCAGTTGTCGAAGGACGTCTCAGTTTGGTTGGTCGAACCCGCGCCTCAGTGGATGAGATAGAGCATGGGGAAAAGGTAGATCCAAATCAGGTCCACCAAGTGCCAGTAGAGTGCGGTGAAATCGATGGGGCCAAAGTACTTGTCACCCAGCGAGCGCTTGGAGGCGATGACCAGCATCCACACCCAAAGACCGATTCCGATCAAGACGTGCAGACCATGGAGGCCCGTCATGAAAAAGTAGATGCTGAAGAAAATCCCAGCCTTGGCTGGCCGAGAAAACTCAATCGGCCCTTCGTTTGACTTGTGAATCACCCCAGCCATCTCCAATGGGCGACGGACTTCCGGAGATAGCGCTCTAATTTCACTTTCGAGCCAGATGTCATCGGGAACATCAAGCTTTAACTCGTCCTCGGAAATCTCTTTTTGCGCAGCGGCCTGCTTTCCATCCTCATGGTGTGCAACGGGGACGGCGATAAGAGCAGCCTTCTGGGGCACAACCTCGTCACGCACAGCGGCTTGTGCGCTCGCGCGAGCCGCTTGTAGAGCAACAATACGCTCGGCGGCTTCTGCAGCTTCGGGATGCTTGTGCTTGAAGGAATGGGTTTCCCAAACCTCCTCGTGGGGATCAAAATGGCGACCGGGGAGAGTTCCGTGGTCGAACTTCGCCGAGTACTCCACCGATTTGACTCCCATAAAGATGAGCGCCCCGCCGATAGTCAGCAGGATGTTCATCTTCAACTTACCCTTGTCGCCCATCTGAGCGTTGCGCACAGCCCATGCAGCCGTAAAGCTGGAAAGAATCAGCACAACTGTGTTGACCGCCCCCCAGAAGGTATCCAGGTAAAAGTGCGCCCAGTAGAAGACTTCTGGGTGCCGCGCTCGATAGACGGTGTAGGCGCAGAATAGCCCGGCAAAAAACAGAACTTCAGTCACCAAGAAGAGCCAAACGCCCATCTTGCCCGACTCAAAGTGCTGCTTCGCCTTGTGGAAGTGATGCGGAGTGTAGGGGTAGACGGCTTCGCCGTCCCCGTGTCCACCGTGAGAATGATCGTGTCCTGAATCGCTCATGGTTCGTTCCAATGACCTTACTCGGCGGGCACGTAGCCCTGGATTTTCTTGTCGAAGCGCAGCTTGTCGTAGCCCTCGTACGGACCACGATTAACTACCGGCTCCTGGTGAAAGTTGTAGTAGGGAGGCGGCGAAGTGCACTGCCACTCCAAGGTGGTTGCACCCCAAGGATTATCAGCCGCCTTCTTGCCCTTCTTGAAACTCGTGTAGAGGTAAACGGCCGAGATCAAAAAGCCCAGACCCAGAGTAAAAGCACCGACGGTCGACAGCTGGTGAAGAAACTCGAACTCGGGCAGGTAGTTGTAATAACGACGCGGCATGCCGCGCGTACCCAAAACGAACTGCGGGAAGAAGGTCAAGTTGAGGCCGAAGAAGACCATTATCGCGCCAACTCGACCGAGTTTTTCGTTGTAGACGCGCCCTGTGAACTTGGGCCACCAGTAGTGGAGACCTCCCATGAAAGCCGTAATGGCGCCGCCCATCATCACGTAGTGAAAGTGCGCTACGACGAAGTAGGTGTCGTGAAGGTGGACGTCGACACTCATGGTCGATAGGAAGATGCCCGTCAAACCACCGATCGCGAAGACCCACAGGAAGGCCAAGGCGTAGAGCATCGGCGTATCCAGGTGGATGCGTCCCTTGTACATCGTCGTCAGCCAATTGAACATTTTGATAGCGGTAGGGATCGCAATCAAAAAGGTAATGGCCGAAAAGATCGTTCCAGCAAGCACTGACTGACCACTGGTGAACATATGGTGGCCCCATACCAGGAAGCCAAGCAGCGCGATCGCTACCGAGCTCATTGCAATGAACTGGTACCCAAAGACCTGCTTGCGAGAAAACACGCTGATGATCTCGCTGATGACTCCGAAAGCCGGAACAATCATGATGTACACGGCAGGGTGCGAATAGAACCAAAAGAAGTGCTGGAAGAGCACAGGGTCACCACCCAGAGCCGGGTCAAAAATGCCGAGACCCACAACACGCTCTACAATCAACATGAGCAAAGTGATGCCAATGACTGGAGTGGCCAGTACCTGGATCACTGCAGTTGAGTAGAGAGCCCAAACAAAGAGCGGCAAGCGGAACCAGGTCATTCCAGGCGGGCGCAGCTTGTGAACCGTGACGATGAAGTTCAACCCTGTAAAAATAGAGCTGAACCCAAGGATAAAGGCTCCGAATGCTGCCGGAATCACCGCCGTCGGGGTCGTCGTCGAATAAGGGACGTAAAAGGTCCACCCTGTATCAGCCGCGCTGATCACTAACGAAGAGATAAAGAAGAGTGCACCGAGAACCCAGAGATGGTAGCTCATCAGGTTCAGACGCGGAAAAGCCACATCCTTGGCGCCCAACTGAAGGGGCATAATGATGTTCCCAAGTGCCGCAGGGATACCCGGAATGATCACCAGAAACACCATGACTGCCCCATGGAGGGTCATCGCCTGGTTGTATTGATCATGACTGATGATCGTCTCACCATGCGTAAAGAGCTCCGTACGCACCGCAAGGGCGAAGAACCCTCCGAGGGCAAAGGAGCAGAGCACACTGATCAGGTACATAAGACCGATGCGCTTGTGATCCACCGTAAAGATCCAAGACAAGATCCCCTTGTCGTGGGTCAGATAGTTTTCTTCGGGTTTGCTCGGAACCACCGCCAAATCCGCGGGAGTCACTGTAGATATTGCTGACATCTCAATCTCTCCTCACTTAAGGCTCTTGATGTATTCGATGAGGGCGTTCAATTCCCAATCCTTCATCTGGCCTTTGTAGGTCGGCATACTAGGCGGGAAGCCCTCCACGACCTGGCTCGTGGGATCGTTAATCGACTGAAGAATATAGTTTTCGTCGGCGGGCGCCGAACTACCATCAGCGAACTGACGGGTTGCCCCCCAGAGCCCCTTCCAACTGGGTCCCACCAACGTGGTGCCGTCCACCGTATGGCAGGTCTTGCAGCCCTGCTTGTTGTAGAGCTTCTCGCCGTAAGCGACGGGGTTTTCTGCGGCTTCCTTTTTGAGGATTTCGCCGATTCCTTCGAGCCACTTGTCGTAGCCACCGGGCTCGTGAACGACCGCCTTGGCAATCATGTCCGAATGCGATGTCCCACAGTATTCGGCGCAGAAGACGGGAAACTCTCCAGATTTCGTGGCATGAAACCACAGATCCGAGTAGCGACCCGGCACTGCATCCATCTTGGTACGGAACGCTGGAATGTAGAGGCTGTGAAGGACGTCCACCGATTGAATAATGATGCGCACGTCGCGATCGACCGGTACGTGGAGCTCACTGTCCATATGGCCGTTGGGATACTGAAAAGTCCACTTCCACTTTTGCCCCGTGGCATGCAGCTCGAGAGTGTCTTTCGGAGGAGTGCGCAGCTCGACGAAGCCTTTGAAACCCCAGACGAAGATACCGATGCAAATGAACAGCGGGATCACCGACCAAGTGATTTCAAGAACCGTGTTGTGGTGCGAAGTATCATCGCCCACTTCGTTCTTTTCGCGATCGCCTGCTTTGTACTTCGTGACAAAGTACACCATCACCGCAACGACGCCAGCCGTGCAGATGGTCGATAGCCAAAAGAGGAAGTTATAAAGAGGATCCACGTCACCACTGAATGTCGAGGCATCCAGAGGCATCCAAAAGTCGTTCGACGGTGGACTCTTTGGTAGCGGATCATCCGCTGCAATACTGGCGAGGAATGTGCGAATCATGATGCAATCTTTGAGGCTTGAGCCTGACGCTTGCGGCGGTTTTCATTCCGCCAGAGACCTGCGAGTAGACCACCAAGAGCGATTGCTCCGGCGCTCCCACTCACACGCATGATGTTCATCGCAACTGGGGCGTAGCGGCCTTCAGAAGCGTCGTAATGAAAACAATAGAGAACCAGTCGATCGATGCTGCTACCGATCTTCCCTTCAGAAGCCTCAATTAGGCTGAGGCGCAGGGTCTTGGGGTGATACTCAAGACCGTAAATGTAGCGGGAAATCACCCCGTCAGGCGTGGCAATTAAGAACGCCGCAGGGTGGACATACTCGTCCCGCTTCTCGTTGTAGTTGTACGAAATCCCCAAGGATTCCGCGACTGCCCGAATATTCGACTCCGACCCGGTGAGGAAGCGCCATCCCTCGGAGGGAGCTTCCGGCCGCCCATAGAGGGCCATGTACTTCGACTTGGTACTGCGAGCCTTGCCAGGGCTCTCGCCCGGATTCAACGATACGGTTACAATGCGGTAATCTTCGCCCAGAGTCAGATCAAGCTGCTTCATGCTCGCCATCAAGGCGTTCAACTGCAAACTGCAGAGCATGGGGCAATCCGAATAATTCATCGTGAGGATGGTTGGAAGCTCCCCACGAACGAGCTCGTCATAAAGCACGGTCTTCCCAGCATCATCCACAAAAGAAAGTGCCCTAGGAACGGACTGCTCAAGATGTTCTTCAACGTCAACCCCCACAAGCCGCGAGGGTAAACGCTCGGTACGCGAACCCACTTCGTCACGCGAGACCGGTTTGGCCTCGACCAAAACGGGACCGAAAAGGATCGATGCAGCACAAGCAGACGACAGGAGAGCGCATCGTACATGGCTGCTCGCCTTCCTCCAGATCCCAGACAAACGCCCCCCTTTCCGAGACGTTTCTCGGGATAAGGCAAAGGTTCGAAGTTGAGATTGGAGTTGCATGATAGCGATGCAGCCGCTTACGGGGCGACAGGAGCTGGGGCTTTTGGTGTTTGGGGTGCAGAAGGTTGCGGTGCGACGGGCTCAAGAGCCTTCGGTGTGGCGGCCTTCGGTGTGGCGGCCTTCGGAGCAGCAGCCCCAGGAGCGGGAGTCGGCGGCGTTTCGGGTGAAGGTGCAGCAGGGGCATCAGCCTCAGCAGCTCCAGCCTCTGGGCAGTCTTCGCCTTCGCAAGACGGTTCGGGCGCACACTTTTTACCGGCATCACAGATATCAGCCGGACAGTCTTCGCCTTCCTCACAAGCCGCGCAGATCTCCCCTTCGGCGCATTCCTTTTTGGGCTTGAACCCAGGAGACATGGCGTAGGGGTTCGCTCGCACGTCGGCCAACACGATTTCCATCGCGCGGTCGATGGGAACACTGACCAAGCCAGTGGCACGATCAGTATAAGCCGGAGTCGCCGTCAAGGACGACAGCTGCTCGCTCTTCATGTGACGAAAAGCACGCTCTTGAGTCTGATCCTTATCGACCAGTACCTCCTTGGTCGTGTTGCGAACTAGGGCAGTGACGACAAGGGCGACGGCCAAAGTTGCAAAGGCGACCAAGACAATCGCGGTGGCGAGCGCGCCGCTGTTTACTTCATCGGGTTCATTCGACATGAGCTAATTCCTAAGCGGATGTTTTCTTGTCTCGATCTCTAACTGAGCGCTCGGGTTAGATGTTCTGGAAGGCCAAGGCACGCTTCAGTCGCGGGTCGCCCTGAGCCACAAGAGCCTTCTTCTTCAGGTTGAAGACGACCGTTGCCATCACCACCCCGATCATGCCCACAAAAGCCAAGAGGTCGGTGAGATTGGGCGCACCGCCCTCCTTGTGGAGGTTAGGTGCCACGAGCCAGTACATGTCAAACCAGCAAACAACGAGCATGTAGATTGACCAGAAGCGCAGGGGACCGGTGTTACGCTTCATGAAGCGAGACATCATCCCGAAGAAAGGAATCACAAAGTGAGTCGCTGCGAGAATGATGGTTGTTTCCTTCCATCCACCGACGAGACGCATGTGGAACCAATGAGTTTCCTCAGGGATATTTGCGTACCAAATCAACATGAACTGCGAAAAGCCGATGTAGGCCCAGAAGCAGACGAAAGCGAACATCATCTTGCCCACGTCGTGATAGTGCTCGGCAGTAACGCTCTTTTTGAGGTGCCCCGAAGACTGAAGCCACATCAAGGTCAGAGCCAACACACAATGGAAGGTCTCCACGCAGGTGGCGAAGTAGTACACACCGAAAATCGTTGAGAACCAGATCGGATCCAGCGTCATCAACAAATCAATCGAGCAAAAGGTCACAGCCAGCGCGAAGAAGATCATTGCCGGGGCCGACTGGCCCTGGAGCTTCTTGTAGAAGGCTACATCCCCCTTCGTCTTGTCCTGTTGGAGCGATTTACCCAGCCAAAACTTGGCGAGAAGGAACCAACCAACGAAGTAGAAGACCATGCGAGCGGCGAAAAAACCGGTCCCAAACCAAGCCGCCTTGCTCTCAAGGGCGTGATTCGTGTGCAGATAATCGTGATCCGCCCAGGGATACAGGGCGTCGTTTCCCATGAAGATTGGCGCGAGCACCGGCAAGGCCAAAATCGCCATTATGCCAACTCCCTGGGCCATGAGCTCCCCGACACGACGCATCGCAATACTGGCACGTGCGCCGAAGAGGTGCTGCAAGGTGACCCACCAGACGGCCCCAACGAAGACCGAAAGGCCCCACATATAAGCCGTGAGATACGAGTGCTGAAATTGTGGGCTCATCAAGCCGCCGCCGAGTCCAGCAGCTGCACCTAAGCCAACCACAGCTAGGCCAAGCCCCACATTGAACGCGCCACCAGCTTGATCAGCCAAGATGATGCGATCGCCGTTCTCTTTCAGAGTGGCGGCGGGAGCAGCCTTTTCGTCTTTTTTCTTTGTTTCAGACATGCCTAAAATCCAAGCTAGCTGCGCGCTATTTCAGCTGAGAACGCTCCGCGTCAGTGAGTTGATTGGCCGAAACCTTACGACTCTTCTGCAGAGCACGAACGTACATCACGACCGCCCAACGCTCCTCGTCGTCCATTTGCGAACCGTAGCCGGGCATATTGCGAATGCCGTTGGTGATACTGCCGTAGATCTCGCCGGCAGGTAGATTCACGATGCGTTGATCATGAAGGTTGGTGGGAGGAACCCACCCCTGCCCGAGGGCCGCAGCTCGCTGATGAACCATACCGTTGCCTTCACCCGCGAAACCATGGCAAGGGGTGCAGTAGATCCCGAACTGAGCCTTGCCGAGAGCCATGGTGGCCTCGTCCGCCTCCATCCCCTCGGGCAGGGTGGTTGCCCAATTTCCTTCAGGGTTTTTGCCCAAGTGCCGGTGGTCGTCAGCGTTGAGGTGACCCTGAGCTACCGTACCGACAGGTGGTTTTCTCATGGCGCGCTGATCTTCGTAGAGGGGATTGTCCGCCTGAGTCTTGTACGAAGGAGTGAAATCCATATCCCAGACTAGGTGTCGACGGCCTTCGTCCATCTTGGCCGTGCGCGCTTGAGCGAAGACAGCAAAGGGAACGAGACTGGCTACACCCGCAACGACACCCGCGTAGATGAGTGGACGTGGGATCATGGCAGAAGAGGTACGGTCCTCTTTGACATCGTCCAGCACAACCGGAGTGGTCTCTTCGAGAAGTTTACGCACCGAAGATTCATCAAACTTCGGATCGCGAGCCTCGATAAGTAGAAAGAACTTATCGTCGGTAACGCGGCGGAAACGCTCCTTGAGATCCAGCGGATGAGCGGGCAGGGGCAGGTTGTTCAGCGCGAGCATACCGGCGAGGGTCGCGAAGGCGCTGAAGAGAACCGTTAGCTCGAACATGATGGGTACGTTCGCCGGCCAGCTCCAAAAGGGCTTACCCGAAACGATCCACTTATAGTCAACAGCGTTCGTACCCCACTGGAGTAGAATCGCCGTGGCCAAGCCGAGGATCGAAAATACGATCACGAACCATGGCAGGATGGTCATACGAATGCCCATCGCCTTCTCGATCCCGTGAATGGGGTAAGGAGTGTAGGTATCCCAACGTGTGTACCCCGCGTCCCGAACCTTCTTGGAGGCCTTCACCACCGCTGTGGGGGTGTCGTACTCCGCTAAGATCCCGTGGAGGGGCGCGTTTGCTTGTGCGTCTTGGTCGGTCATGACGTTGCTCGCTCAGATCTCCGAAAAAGTTCTCTTCAAAGGCCGAGAGCCCCTCAGTGGTGGTCGTCCTCGTCGTGAGCATGACCTTCAGGAATGAAAGCCTTCACTTCCGCCATGGCGACCATCGGCATGTAGCGGCAGAATAGGAGGAATAGGGTGAAGAACAGCCCAAAGGAGCCGCCCAGGGTGGCGTAGTCGACGCCGGTGGGGATGAAGTCACCCCAGTTGGCCGGCAGGAAGTCGCGCGTGAGTGAGGTGCAGATGATCACGAAGCGCTCGAACCACATACCTACGTTGACGATCACACCTACTATAAAGATGACCCAAATATTGGTGCGCATCTTCTTGAACCAGAAAATCTGGGGCGACATGACGTTGCAGAAGATCATCGTCCAATAGGACCATGCGTAGTTGCCGAATGCTCGATTGAGGAAGGCGAATTGCTCGAACATCGCACCGGAATACCAAGCGACGAACATTTCCATGGCGTAGGCGTAACCCACGAGCATACCCGTGCCGAGAATCACCTTGGCCATCAACTCAAGATGCTTCATGGTGATGATCTTCTTCAGACCAAAGAACTGGCGAGCGGGAATAGCCAGGACCACTACCATCGCGAAGCCACCGAAAATGGCGCCAGCGACAAAGTAGGGCGGGAAGATGGTTGTATGCCAACCCGGAAGCTGGGAAGTGGCGAAGTCGAAGGAAACCACCGAGTGGACAGAAAGCACCAGGGGTGTCGCCAGGGCGGCCAACAAGAGGTAGGCGCGCTCGTAGCGGTGCCACTGACGAGATGAACCTCGCCACCCCATCGCCACGATACTGTAGACCACACGGCGCACCGTGCTCGTCGAGCGATCACGGAAGGTCGCAAAGTCAGGAATCATCCCCATGTACCAGAAGAGGATCGACACCGTCGCGTAGGTGCCCACCGCGAAGACGTCCCACTCAAGAGGAGAACGGAACTGCGGCCACATCCCCATTTGGTTGGGAATGGGGAACATCCAGTAGGGAAGCCAAGGTCGACCGATGTGTACGCCGGGGAATACCGCGGCGCAAACCACGGCGAAGATCGTCATGGCCTCTGCGAAGCGGTTGATCGCAGTGCGCCAGTTTTGGCGGAGTAGGAAGAGAATCGCAGAAATCAACGTCCCCGCGTGACCAATACCTACCCAGAACACGAAATTGACAATCGGAAAGCCCCAGGCGACGGGGTGTACGTGACCCCACGCTCCGATGCCTTCCCAAACGACGTAGCCCAAACTTGCTCCGAAGATACCAAGTAGGCCGAGCGCAAATGCCATTGCTACGTACCAGGCCATCGGAGGCCGAGGGGCCTCCATGATGCGCGATACGTTGTCCGTGATTTGGGCGAACGCGTTGTCACCCTTCAGCGGACCATTGTAGGGGTTAGTGGTGCTCGCTGCTGTGGCCATCTTTGGTCGAAAGCTCCGGATGCGGGTTGCTGATACGAGCCAGGTAGTTCACGCGTGGTCGATTGTTGAGCTCCTGGAGGAGTTCATATGCGCGTGACTTGTGCTGAGCAGCACCTACTTGGCTCTTCTTGTCGTTGAGGTCCCCGAACACGATGGCGCCAGAGGGACATGCTTGCTCGCAAGCCGTCTTGATTTCGCCATCCTCGATAGGACGCTTGTGATTCTTTGCCTGAATCTTGGTGTTCTGGATTCGTTGCACGCAGAAGGTGCACTTTTCCATCACACCACGGCTCCGAACTGTGACCTCCGGGTTGAAGGCCATTGCCTTCATCTTGGCCCGTGGATCGTCCGTCCCTGTATACGGGGTCATACCGTAGGCCTCGAGGTTATAGTTGCGGTAGTTGAAGCGACGCACCTTGTACGGACAGTTGTTGGAACAATAGCGGGTTCCGATACAACGGTTGTACACCATGTCATTGAGACCCTCCGCAGAGTGCATGGTCGCCCCGACGGGACAGACCTGCTCACAAGGAGCACTCTCACACTGCTGACACATGACGGGCTGCTGGCGAACTTCGGCGCTCTTTTCTTCGCCCTTGTAGTAGCGCTCGACGCGTAGCCAGTTCATCTCGCGTCCCATCGCGACCTCGGTCTTACCAACGACGGCGATGTTGTTTTCGCTTTGGCAAGCAACGATACAGGCGCTGCAACCCGAACACTTGTTGAGGTCGACTGCCATGCCCCACTTGTGCCCGTCATACGAAACGGGCCCCTTCCACAAGTTGAGTTTGGGAGGATGGTGGACCATGCCCTCGATGTCACCGGGATGCGGGTGGCCGTGGTGAGCTGCCTCCTTGGCTGTCTTGGGATCCGCCTTGAAGGCTTGGTAGTTGCTGAGAGTCGCCTCACGAACGAGAACGTCCTCGCGGTCGTGCTCACCCTTCTTACCAATGGCATCAATTGCCCAAAGGTTTTGGGTGATGGCCATTTCTACGCGGTCGCCAGCCTTTTTGATCTGAGCACCGCTCTGGTAATGGGGAGCCTTGCTGGTGCGGATGGCGTAAACATTCACGCCCACGGGGTCAACGGACTTGCTCTTCGAGCCACCGACTACACCCGCTTCGCTGCGTCCGTAGCCTAAAGAAAGAGCAATGGTTCCTTCGGCCTGACCAGGAGCGAAAAGGCAAGGCAGATTGATGGTTCGTCCCTCGACAGTCACCGAACATAGATGACCATCCGCCAAACCATGCTGCTTAGCGGTTTCGGGAGCGACCAAAGCGGCATTGTCCCAAGCGAGTTTAGCCAAGGGATGCGGAAGCTCCTGCAGCCAACCGTTGTTAGCGAAGCGCCCATCGTGCAAGGCCGGGTCGAGATCGAATATGACATCCAGCCCGTCGGAAGCCGGCAAAGCCACGGTCCCCAGCTTCTTGAGTTCGACCTCGACAGCGACGTCGGCAGCCCCGGTCACACCGTCATGGACCGCACGTCGGAATTCTTTGTCGCTCTTGAGACCCAATGTCTCGCGTACCAAAGACTGCCCGTCTTGTTTGCTGATGTGCAGTAACTTGCCGAGCAACTCAATGGCGCTGCGTCCACCTAGAATCGAGTCAAGCAACGGCTGCGCAACTCGGATGGATCCATCTACGGCTCGCGCATCGCCCCAACTTTCCAGGAAGTGGTTCTGAGGTGCGTGCCACTTGCAGAGCTGGGCCGTTTCGTCCTGGTACAGACCAAGATGAAAACTGGAGGGAACCTTTGACAGAGCGTTCGCAAAGCCAACATCAGCCGGAGCGTCGTAGGCGGGGTTGCCCCCGAGGATGAGCAGCGTTTCGACCTTGCCACCTTCCATGTCGGCCACCAAGCTCGCGAGCTCATCCGCACCGCCCACGATGCTCTCGCTTGCTTCTCGGTAGCTCACAGTAACACCGACGTTGCCAAGCACGTGGTTCATGCGGTTGACGAGTGCGTGCACCTCAGGCGATTGACCAGAACCGACTACGAGTAGTCCCTTTCCGGAATGGGCGATGAGGTCTTTGACAATGACATCAAGCACCTTTTTAACGGACGCCCCACCGATCGCCTCCTCAGACGGGGCCGGCTGAGCGTCAGCCGCCCCTTTCTTGGAGCTGATTTTGGCATCGAGATACGCTGCGATCGCTGCGATCGCTGAGGGCTTGACCGCAACACGATGGTCAGCAAGTGAACCGATTTCGGTCAGGCTCGCTTCTAGCGCATAGATGCGGCTCATCTCACCCGTATCAGGATCGCGACGCGAGGCAACACCACGAGCATGGCCGATGCCACCGGCAACTGCCGATGAGATAAAGTCAGAATCGAGGGCAACCAACACGTCGGCGGCTTCCGGCCGATAGACGGGCGTCAGGGACTTACCAAAGGCGAGCTGGACGCCAGCACGGACGCCTGCAGTGTCTCCGGCCTCGTAGGCCACCCAGCGAGCCGCGGGGGCTTGCTTGAGCATTTCAGCACGGAGGCGAGCCAAGGTCGGGGAAGACGAAGCCTGACTCAACACGGCGAAGCCAGCGCCGCCCTTTTTGGACGCCGTCGCGAAGTCTTTGAGCAGAGCCGCATCGTAGGATTCCTGAGTCGAGGGAGTCTTTCCCTGCATGACCTTGGAGCTTCGATCGGGATCATAGAGACCGAGGATGGCGGCCTGATGGTAGGTGCCTGTGCCTCCCTTGGTCACCGAGTCCAAGGGGTTGCCCTCGATCTTGATGGGGCGACCATCAAAGCTCTTGACAAGCAGACCTGTAGCCACGCCCGCAAGATCCATGACCGTAGCGTAATTGACGGGAACACCGGGTATGATGCCGTCGGGCCGCGAGGTGTGGGGAAGAATCTTTTCTTCCTTCCAGCGGCACCCCGCCAAAGCAAACGAGGCACCCATGAGTTGCACGAAGCGCCGGCGGCCTTTCGTGGAAAGGGGCGTTTGTTCAGTAGGGGAAGGGAATTCGCGCTGCACGAACTCCTGAAACTCGGAGTCACCTTCCAGTTCGGAAAGGCTACGCCAGTACTTCGGTCTGGACTTCGTCTTCATCGATGACATGTCGAACAGTCGGTCGGAGGGTTGATGTTGTTCTGCTCCCGAAGAGACGCACCATACGAGGCGGGATCTCCAGGGGCTTTCCAGTTCATGTTGGTGACTTCTTCGGGAGGTCGTAGGTTGGGCTCGGGATTGCGATGACAATCCAAGCACCAGCTCATGCTGAGCTGCTCATGTTGATAGACCTTCTCCATCTGATCGACACGACCATGACACGACACACAACCGACCCCACGTGTCACATGGGCGCTGTGGTTGAAGTACACGTAGTCAGGCAGGTCGTGGACCTTGACCCACTCGACCGGTACGTCGTTCGCTGCGCTCTCTCGAACGGGAAGCAACTTGTTGCTCTCCGGATGCACGAGAGTGTGGCAGTTCATGCACGTCGAGGTCGGCGGAATAGCCGCGTGGCTCGATTGGTCTACCGTGTTGTGACAATACCGACAGTCGATACCCATCTCGCCCGCATGCAGCGCATGGCTGTACGGAACGGGTTGTTTTGGTTGGTAGCCGACATCAGTCGTCTTGGGCGAAAAGCCGTACCAAACAAAGGCCGTCAGATAAACAGGAGCACCGCCAAGAGCGATGCCCGCGATCTGCCGGGTCTTATTGGCCCAGCGCGGGAAGACGAACAGCTTCATCGTAGGAACCTATCGAGGACTCCCCGCCATCTTGTGAGCCGTGGGACTGTCCCACAGCGCACCTTCCGTGCAGAGTTCGATCCGGCGTGGGCAGAACCACTCCGCCCTCCAGTCGAACCCCTACGTGGGGTCACTCGGTTGCGGCCGGTTTATGGTGCCCCAGGAGCCAAATGTAAACTGTATCGGAGCCCATGTCTGTATCTATATGAAATCAATGAGATTAATTTGATCCCCAGTAGTGAAATCCAGAGAAGGGGCGAGTATCCCAGAGCATTTTTCCACCCGACACAGGGAAACGGCGAAACAAAACCGAAAAAAACTTCGCTCCTGACCTAGTCTAATTATAGTTTAATTGGAACTTTACAAAAGAAGACAGGTCGAACCTGGAGGTTGGACCCGTCTATTGCCCGATGGGGGTGAGACTCAACCCCTATGCGATGCAATCTTGTACTGTAAATGAATGCTCCAGATGGACATCATTCGGCCGGAATGATGTCTCCCTTTCCAATAACAACCACACCACTTTCGGAGATAGTAAACCCTCGATTTCGATCGTGCTCTGAGTTCACACCAATCTGACACCCAGGAGGAACGCGAACGTTCTTGTCAATGATGGCGCGCTTAATCACAGCTTGGGCGCCCACATCAACTCCGGACATGAGTACAGAGTCAGAGACTTTCGAGCCTCGGTGTAGATGAACCCCCGAGGAAATCACAGAACGACGCGCCGAACCGCCGGATAAGATCGTCCCACTGCAAACCATCGAATCGAGAGCGATACCGCGCCGACCTTCCTCATCAAATACAAACTTCGCTGGCGGCAAAGATCCCAAGTTCGTGTGAATCGTCCACGCCGAATTGTAGAGATTGAAGATCGGATGGACACTGATCAAGTCCATCTGTGATTCATAATAACTATCTAACGTCCCGACATCTCGCCAGTAGCCTCGATCGCGCTCTGTACTTCCCGGGATGATGTTTCTGGAAAAGTCGTAGACCGCCGCGTCCCCCGATGACACTAGGTTGGTGACGATATTGCCGCCCATATCGTGGTCACTCGCGGCATCAAGAGCGTCCTCTTGCACAGCCTCCACCAAAGTTTTGGCACTAAAGACGTAATTGCCCATTGAAGCGAGTACCTCGTCGGGGTTGTCGTCTAAACCAATCGCTTCGCGAGGCTTCTCGTGAAACGCGGCAATGCGCCCGTTTGGCCGGGGCTCAATTACCCCAAAACGAAATGCCTCGTTACGCGGCACGCGGATCCCCGCGACGGTAACCCCCGCTCCCGACTCAATATGCTGCTGGATCATCTGCATGGGATCCATGCGGTAGATGTGATCGGAACCGAAGACGCAAATGTAGTCAGGTTTCTCGTCGTGGATCAGGTTCAGATTCTGAAAGATCGCGTCTGCCGAACCTTCAAACCAGCGCTTTCCGTGACGCATCTGAGCAGGGACGCTCATCACGTAGTTCTGAAAAATCGGAGACATGCGCCAGGTCATGGCGATGTGGCGATCCAAGCTGTGGCTCTTGTACTGGGTGAGAACCGCGATGCGCCGAATCCCTCCATTTACGAGATTGCTCAGGGCAAAGTCGACGAGTCGATAGTTGCCACCAAACGGTACGGCGGGCTTCGCTCGATCACGAGTGAGCGGCCACAAGCGCTTACCCTCTCCCCCGGCAAGCACTACCCCTAAGACACTAGGCTGAGTTCCCATTACCTGGCGATCCTCGCAGAGGGACTGAGGTAGGAGCAAGAGCTGGATCGCGAAAAGACAGCGTGAATGTCAATGCCCACCGAGAGGGCAGCATGGCCCGTGGAGGCGCGCTTATTTAGGTTGAGCTCAATCGCCGGGTGGTACCGGAACGCTCGGCGTCGTAGGTACATCCGGTGTGGTGGGAGAACTGGGGGCCTTGGGCAGTTCCGGAGCGGTCGAAGTCGGAGCGCTCGGAGCAACCGGGGCGCTCGGGGTAGTCGGGGCGCTCAGGGCGCTCGGGGTAGTCGGGGCAGTCACTTTTTGCTGATGCGCGGTCGTCGCACTCGGACTCGATGAAGGGGCAGCTGGCGCAGCTGGCGCCCGGGGAAGATTGGGCTGAGCGCCGGGGAGCGATGTCTTCTTGAGGGGGGTCTGTGCGCCGGAGGATCCCGACTGCTCTGGAGCCCCCGCAGTGGCTTTGCTGTCGGGCTGGTTCACTTCGGATTCTTCGCTCTCTGGCGAAGGGGCCGCCGTCTGATCCCTCGGTGCCTGTTCCTGGGAGCCGAGCGACTCGCCTTGCGGCTGGGCACCAAGCTCCTCTGCGCTCTCGTCCTCCGAACTAGGTCCCTTGGACGGAAGGGACTTCGTCCCTTCTTCGGAGGAGGCCGCCTGTAGCTCTGTAGTGGGCACCTGCGAGGAAGTGTCTAGCAGATCTTCTTTGCGACTTTGAGACACCAAATAGACGATCCCCAAGATCGCCAAGATGCCGAAAGCGACCTTGAGACCAGCTCCAGAAGACGCCTTCGCTTGGACGCTGGCTTGAGAGGTCGGGGAGCCAGATGCACGCCCATCCGATGCTAGTCCAGACGAGCTGGAACGAGGCTCGGGCACCGCCTGGGGCAAGCCCCGTACCTCTGCTCGCTGCGCTCGTTCACGATCTTGCTTCCGAGCAGCCCGGGACTTTCGCTTAGCCATGGTCCGCCTGATAGCTAAAACAGACGCCCCTGACCAGAACAGCCCGGGCAGGCTCTACGATGAGCTGTTCTCTCCTACCCGTTCAGTGCTTCAGCTCCACCAATGATTTCCATCAATTCGGTGGTGATCGCCGCTTGACGCGCTCGGTTGTACTGCAAGGTAAGGGCAGAGATCATATCCTTGGCGTTTTTGGTTGCCGAGTCCATCGCCGTCATGCGCGCCCCCAATTCGGAGGCCATCGACTCATAGAGCGCGCGCAGGAGCGTGACTTCGATGTACATTGGAATCAAAACGTCGAGGAGAGCCCCGCGACTCGGCTCGAAAATGTACTCGTTCGCTTCCGCATCAGGCTCTCCTTCACGCGCTTCCACGGCTTCTGACGTGAGCGGAAAGAGCGTATCCTCGACGGCAATCTGAGTCATCGCGCTCTTGAACTCATTGTAGATGACAATGATCGAGTCGACGTCACCGGCCACATAGGGGCGCAGCAATGTCTGAGCGACTCGTCGAGCTTGGTCGAGTCCCAAATCATCCCAGACGCCCGAGAAATACTCTGCGACGGGAGCACCACGACGTGTAAAGAAGTCTCGTCCCTTGCGGCCGATGACATAGATCGCGACCTCTTTGCCCTCGGCTTCCAAAGCTTTCCAACGCTTCATCGCGTGACGCAACAAGGAAGAGTTGAAAGCGCCGCAAAGACCACGGTCGCTCGTCAAAACGAGAAGCGCTACCTTCTTCTGCTCGCGCACGGCGAGCAGCGGATGAGCCTCTACGACTTCTGACTCCGACTGAGAGCTCCCCACAACAGAACGCAGGACCTGTGCCGTTTGCTGGGCATAGGGTCGCATTTCGAAAATGCGATTTTGCGCTTTGTTCAGACGAGCACCGGCAACCATTTTCATGGCCCGCGTGATTTTTTGGGTGTTCTTTACGGTGCCAATGCGAGTGCGGATTTCTTTCTGATTCGCCAAGGGAAGCTCCAGTCAGGACGTCGGAAGAGAAGAAAACGGATTATTCGGCCGCTTGGGCCTTCTTGAAATCCTTGACGAAAGCGTTGATGGCATCCCCCAGCTTTTGGGTGAGCTCTTTGTCCAACTGCTTTTTTTCCACGATACCTTTGAGGATCTCGGGATGCTTATCATCGAGGAACTTGTGCAGCTCGAGCTCGAACTCACGGAGCGAGCTCACGGGCAAGCTATCGCAGTAGCCTTGGGTACCGGCAAAGATAGTCACCACCTGCTTCTCGACGGGTAAGGGTACGTATTGGCCCTGCTTGAGAAGCTCGGTCAGACGTGCACCTCTTTCGAGCTGAGCTCGCGTAGCCGCATCGAGATCGCTCGCGAACTGCGAAAACGCCGCCATTTCGCGATACTGAGCCAGATCGAGACGCAAGGTACCCGAGAGCTTCTTCATCGCCTTGATTTGGGCGTTGCCGCCTACGCGCGAAACAGAAATACCCACGTTGATCGCTGGACGCTGTCCTGAGTTGAACAGACTCGACTCAAGGAAGATCTGACCATCGGTGATGGAGATCACGTTCGTGGGAATATACGCAGAAACGTCACCCGCCTGAGTTTCGATGATGGGAAGAGCCGTCAACGAACCTCCTGAGTAAGGGTCCATCTTGGCGACGAGTCCAGAGCGATCGAGAGCCTTGATGGATTCTTCGGCTTCTTTCTTTCCGTCACCACCCAAATGAACCTTGCCGTCCGCACCTACGAAGCTGGGGTCGCCGGCGGGAACGTCTTGCCCTTCCTCCACAACGAACCAGCGTTCTGCCATTTTTGCAGCACGCTCGAGCAGGCGAGAATGAATGTAAAAGACATCACCCGGGTAGGCTTCACGACCGGGAGGTCTACGTAGCAAGAGAGACATCTGACGATAGGCAACAGCCTGCTTCGAAAGATCGTCGTAGATACAAAGGGCGGCGCCTCCCGTATCGCGAGTCTGCTCCGCGATCGTCACGCCCGTGTATGGGGCAAGGAACTGGAGCGGAGCCGGATCGCTAGCCGTCGCGGCCACAATAGTCGTGTAGTCCAGAGCGCCGTTCTGACGCAGCTTCTCGACCACCTGGGCTACGGTAGAGGCTTTTTGACCGATAGCGACATAGACGCAATGAACGTTCTGCCCCTTCTGATTGATGATCGTATCGATCGCGACGGCCGTTTTGCCCGTCTGACGGTCGCCGATGATCAGCTCGCGCTGGCCCCGACCGATGGGAATCATCGAGTCGATCGCCTTGAGCCCCGTCTGCATGGGTTCGTTCACAGGCTGACGGCTGATGATACCAGGGGCCTTAAGCTCGATGCGTCGAGACAACTTGGTCTCGAGCGGACCCTTGCCGTCGATGGGTTGCCCCAAGGCGTTGACTACACGTCCTTTGAGCGCCTCGCCAGTCGGCACGTCGGCGATACGCCCCGTACGCTTAACGGGATCACCCTCGCGAATCGTGGTTGAATCACCCAAAACGGCGACACCAACGTTGTCCTGCTCGAGGTTGAGCACGAGCCCGAAGACATCACCGCTGAACTCAACGAGCTCCCCGGCCATAGCATTCGAAAGCCCATGCACACGGGCGATACCATCACCCGAGGCCAAAACAGTGCCTGTCTCGGATACGACGGCCTTGTTGTCTAGATTCTGGATTTGCTGCTTGATGATCGAGGCGATCTCGTCGGCGCTCAGCTGCATGGTCATTACTCTTGGTTACGGCAAAGATGCCCTAGGTGCTTTGAGTTATTGGTTGGGGAGAAAACGAAAAATCTATTTGAATGAGAGCACGGCTCAGTCCGGCTCAACCTGAAAACTATTGTGCCTCGACTGACAGGGCTGAAAGCACGTCGCGCTCGAGTTTGGCAAGACGGCCGCGCACACTGGCGTCAATTACAGCGTCACCAACGCGAGCGACAGCACCTGCGACAAGAGAGCTGTCGACGTCACGCTGTAGCACTACCTTCTTTTGGGTGGAGCGCTCGAGCTGCTCGGTCAAGGATCGATAGAAATCATCGCTCATGACACTGGCAGTGGTCACGTGGGCGCGAACGATGTCTTTCTTTTCGTCATGGAGACGAATCAGTACAGCTACCGTTTCGGCGACGGCCGACAAACGTCCACGTGCTGCCATGACCAAAAGGGCTCGCACACCGAGCTCGGGAACTTGGACACGATGAGCGACCTCGCTCAGAAGCTGATCGCGCTGGTCGCTCGATAGGAGAGGATCTCCCAAGGCAAGTCGAAGTTCTTCGCTTGACTCGTAGGATGCGGCAAAATCTCCCAACCCCTCCACGAGGGCTGAGAGCTCGCCTTGTTCCGAGCCCAACTCAAATATCGCTTGTGCGTATCGTTCAGCAACGGCGCCGTTACTCATGACCGTACCTCCCCAGAGTTGAAGTGACTTTCTACGCTCGACAAGAGCTGGGCGGCCAAGCGCTCTTGGTCAGAAGAAGCTAGGCCTTTTTGGATCTCTTCGCGGGCAGCCGAGATGGCTCCTTCGACAGCCTTCTTGGTGGCCGCTTGCTTCGCCTGAGATAGCTGCAGCGCCACCATCTGTCTCGCTTCTTCCTCGATGGCCAAAGCGCGTGCCTTGGCCTCAGCGAGAACCCGCTCGCGCTCATGTTCGGCCTGCTTCGCCATCTGCTTCTTGATACGCTCCATCTCTGCAGCCATTTCGGCGAGCTTGCCTTCGTACTCCGCTAGCTGTTGCTCAGCTTCTTCTTTCATCTTGGCGGCGCGCTGCATATCGCCGGCGATGCGCTCTTTGCGAGTCTTGAGTCCAGCCGAAATGGCAGGGCCGCCAAGTTTGCCGATCAAGAAGAATAGGATAGCCGTATTGATGAACAGAGCCCCCAACGGAACAGGAGTCCCTGGAGCTCGCCACAGGAGGCTCGGTTCAACGCCCTCCTTCTCTCCAATCAATCCCGTAAACCAATTGATGTCAGAAAAGTGAGGCTCGTGGTGTCCGCCGTGGTGAGCATCATCGCCATGATGTCCTGCACTATCGTGCGCCTCTGCATCACCGCTCTGCTCGGCCCAAGCTGGAACCGTCCAAAGCAAAGAAGAAATCAAAAGGACTTGAGCAAATCGAATCTTCATGATGCCTTTTCCCTTCCCAAGATCGAGACCACGATCTGAGAAGCAAGTTGCGATGCTTGCTGGTCCAGCTCTCCTTGGAGAGCCCCAACCTGCTCGGCGATCTTTCCCTGCCCAGCCTCAGCAATCGACTCGGCCTTGTCGCGCGCCTCAGCCAAGATCTGAGCTTCGAGCTGCAGTGTTTCTTTTCGGACCGCATCGCGCTCAACGGTGGCATCAGCTCTTACCTTGGTGACCTCGGCCTCGTAGTTGCTCAGGATCTCCGCCGCTCTTTCTTGCATGGCACGAGCTTCCGCCCGGGCACCATCGGTACGCTCTTCGCGCAGAGCAAACAGACGGAGCATCGGATCAAACAACAAAGGCTTGAGCAAGATGATAGCAATGGAGAACATTGCCATCTGCAGGAAGACGCCTTTGTCGAAGTCGACGGACACTGACGCAATCACCGAGGTGGCGTTCAGCGATGATGTTGAAGTGAGAGCCCCTGAAACAGCGGGGACGATGGCCACGGTCGTACTCATTGTTGAGAACCCAATATTCCGGTTTTCGCCGGGGAATTCCGGCAGCCTCCACGGAGTGATCTAGGCGGGGCCGCTGCTACCACCCGAGGAGCCACCTGTCCACTCTCAGCCAAGACCTACAGGCAGGTTGGCTCGAGCCACCAGGAACCGTCCGAAACGACGCGGGTAGAACTGAGAAACTCAGGTGAAATGAGCTCTTCGTAGCTTTGCCCCGTGAGTGGATCTCTTGCGTCAGGAACCAAATCCAATAGTGGCAAAAGAGCAAAGCCCCTCTGGGTTAGCCCGAGGTGAGGTACAGTGAGAGTAGACGAGGATTCGACCCGGTCGCCGGCCCACAAGACGTCCAAGTCGAGGGTCCGAGGCCCCCACCTTTGAAGTCGACGTCGCTGAGCCTGATGCTCCAGCTGGTGCAACCACCCCAGGAGGTCTTCGAGACCACTTGCAAAAGAAAATAAGGCCGCCGCGTTAAGAAAGTCAGGTTGAGCAGGACCGAGCGGGTCCGACTTATAGAGCCGGGATACGGACAGCTGCGGGTCCTGCACCCGGAGAGATGCAAGCGCCCCTCTGAAATGGGCCCGCACATCCCCTAGGTTTCCTCCAAGCCCGACAACCACCGGAAAGGAAATTTCCTTAGAATCCATATACTGAGAAGCTGGGGTGGCGCTTTCCACGGTTACCATGATAGCCAAAGCCATCGCGATGCTCTCTATGACTTTCGGAGAAATCTCACTCGTGGCCTTTATCACGAGTCTTGTCGTCCTGATGACCTGGCTGCGGGGGTAGCGCCGCCGCCGATTCCCCATAAGGTCGCAATCCAGGGCTCTTCGATGTAGCCTTCCAAGACAAAATGAGGCTCTGACCCCTGTCTTCGCGTGACCATACGACCCAACGAGCACAAAGATCCCAAAGGACGGGAAGGCCGAGGCGACCGGCAGATCTTTCTTTGTGACGCAAGCGCCGAGGCTGGGCGGATTCTGACGGCGCTGCAATCGAAGGGATATTCTATCATCGATCTCCCGCTCGGACTGCTTCTGAGTCGGTGTCGTCACGAACTGCCGGAAGTCATCATCTGCGACGCCGACGCTCACGAAGCCGAAGCTCGCCTGAGAGAACTCAACGATCTGGAACTTCCCGCACTCAAGCTCGTACTCTTCGGTCATGCGGATGGGGCGTTGAGCCGCGCCCCAAGCCTAAGAAACTTCGCTGACGCTACCTTCCGACGCCCCCTGGATACCGAACAGGTCGTCGCACACATTGAGGCCATCTGCTCCGCGCCCCGCAAACGCAGCCACCGCCCGCGCGTTGGACGCCCGGGTCACATGCCAAGCCTCGTCGCCGCAGCGCGCAAGCCCTACCGATCCGACGCGGGCTTCTTCGATCCGCAAGTTCAAGGGCCCGAAGCCGAAGACTCTGGTGACGCGCTCTGGCACGGCGAGGGGTCCCCGCCGAGCCGCCGCGCTCCGCTCCTCGACCGCGCCCCGGCGAGCGAACGAGGCACATCTCCCCCGCCCTCTAGTCAGAACCCGCAGTCAGATAAGTCTGGTCTCAGTTCTGAGACAGTGCATGTTTTACAAAAGGGAAGGCGACGACTCGCGTCCTACTCCAAACAAGGAGCTCGGCCTGTACGACTTTCAGTCGGGGCCCATTCTCTAGGCGGAGACTTGCGCCCAGAACTCTTGGCCGCGTTAGAAGAGCCCCTTGACGATCCCGAGTACAACGAGCGCTGGGAAGACGGACCTCCCGAGTCGACCTCTCCGGGAACGAAGCGCACCTCAAGCGGTTCGAACAGGAGGGAGCTCAGCGGGCTCGATTCCTCGCCACCACTGTCGAGAAAGTCGAGTCCGACGCCCAGCGGGCGCCCTTCGTCGCCCACCACATCGCGTGCTGAATTCGATGAGAAAACGAACCCCGGTGGCCGCCCCGGCGGAACCCAACCTCCTCCTCAGGGGCAGCCCTACGACGAACTGCCTCTGAAGCACGATGACGGCGAGATGGAGGACCTGAGCGACTTGCTGTCTTCCCCTTGGTCATCCCCTCCAGTCGCCCCCGAGCAAGAGGATGCTGAGCGCGACAAACTCAGCACCACCAAACCGCCGCGTCGCCCCCGGACTTCCGTCATGTCTCTCGAAGCGGCCGATAGCGATGCCGCGTTGGACGAAGGGGAGTTTGCCCAAGCCCCTTCCTTGCCGGCTTCACTGTTCACTCACCTCGTCGACGCCCCGGACAACCGACGAACCGAGCAACAAGTTTCGCCTCTTTTCGGCATTGAAACAGCAAACGAACTGCGAACTCATGGCGGAACCGGATCAAAATCGCCCCTCTTCAGTGTTCTTCTGGCTGGCATGGTAAAAGAACGTTCTTCCGGGGCAGTAGCTCAGCAAGAACAATCGGGCGTACGACGAGTCGTCTTAACCGACGGCGACATCACAACGGTCATTTCGGCGGCGACCAACGAGAGCCTTGCGTACTTCCTCTTCGCACGAGGGGATATCACCAAAGATATTCTGGGCACGCTAAGCGCCATTCCCGCTTTTGGGCGCCATGCCGGCGCCGCACTTATCGCAAGAGGACTTCTTCAACAAGAAGATCTCTGGCCCGTACTCCGAGCTCACGCCGAGTGGATTCTGGGCTTGGCCCTCGGCTCGGCAGCACCTTCGGTCTTCGAAGGCACAGTACCCCAGCGCCTTCTTGATGAACCGGCTGTCTTTGGCGGCTCAGCTGGAACAGAAATTTACCTCGAAGCACTTAGACGAGTCGTTACGCCGGCACAGGCGCTCGCGGCTTTGGGGGGCGGCAGCCGAGTGCTCGGGCGAGGTTCTCATTCTGCCCTGATGGGAGAGTCCGCGCTCAGCGCCCGAGACCAACAGGCGGCCTGGGACGCAGTCGGTCAGCCCCTGGGCCCAGTCATAAAACGCCAACCTCGGCTTCTTCCTTTGCTCTTTGGGCTAGTCCAGCTGGGCGTACTCACCTCGGGAGGACAAGAAGCATCCGTTCCTTTGCCAGAAATCGAAACACGCAATCAGGAAATCGAAGACGAAGCCTTCGTTTCGAAGTTAATTGCCCGACGCAAACTCGTCGACGACGGGGACTACTTCTCGCTGCTCGGCATTGGTCGTTCCGCAACCGGCTACGAGGTGGACCGAGCACGAGATGAACTGCTCATGCTCTTCAACGAGACACGGCTCACCCCTCGCACAGTGCACCTTCGACAAGACCTCAAGTTACTTCGAGAAACCATAGAGGAAGCGCACCTGGTACTTCGCGATGACGTCCGTCGCTACCGCTACCGGACAGCACTAGAGGCCATGCCTCAAAGCGGCTGATCATTCGGCAGCACCTTGAGCGGAATGACCATAAATAACGTCAAAGCAGAAATCACCGTCTTCCACTTCAACCAGCCACCCGTCCCCCGAGCTCAACTCACCAGCAAGAATCGCTTCGGCCAGAGGTGCTTCAATCTTGCGAGCAACCATCCTTCGCAAGGGGCGCGCACCTAGCTCTGGATCGTATCCACCTTGTTCAAGCAACAGGTCGATGGCCGCATCCGAAATGGACAGGCGGACGCCACGGCTTAGCTCAAGCTCATCCGCCAATCCTTGACAAAGCTTGCGACCGATCTTCTGGACGTCTGCTCGGGTAAGAGGAGAAAACGGAAGTATCTCATCGATCCGGTTGAAGAGTTCTGGAGGGAGCGCTTTACGAGCCGCCTGGAGTAATGGCTTCTTGACGTCGCTCTTCTCCTCGGGACCCGCCGAAAAACCGACTCTCTTGTTGGAACTCGGCGAAATGGCGCGAGCCCCCAAGTTAGAGGTCAGGATGATGACGGTATTGGTGAAGTCGACGAGACGGCCACGACTGTCAGTCATGCGGCCTTCGTCGAAGACGGCCAAGAAGGCGGTGAGAACGTCAGGATGAGCTTTCTCAATCTCATCGAGCAAGAGAACCTGGTAGGGGCGACGCCGCACGGCCTCGGTCAGTTGCCCACCGGCATCATGGCCGACGTATCCCGGAGGCGCGCCCACCAACTTTGCCACGGCGTGTGCCTCGCTCATCTCTGCCATATCCACCCGCGTCATTGCGGATTCTGAATGAAACATGACCTCGGCAATAGCCTTGGCCGTCTCGGTTTTTCCGACCCCCGTTGGCCCCAGCAAGAGAAACGTGCCGATAGGACGACGTCCGCCCAAGCCGGCCGCGTTTCGTCGCAAGATCCGAGCGATCTTGCGTAGGTGTTCCTCATGCCCAATGACCCTCTCACACAGGATCTCCTCTAGCCTCAACATCCGATCGCCATCGGATTCCATCAAGCGCTCAAGGGGCATGTTCGCTTGCGCCGAAACCACCTCAGCCACCGCATGAGGATCGACGAGCTCGGCGCCACGCCGACGGGCTCGAGCTCCAGCGAGGTCGAGAATCTGCACCGCTTTGTCGGGGAGGCAGCGTCCAGGAAGGTAGCGAACGGACCAAGCAATGGAAAGCGCCAGGGCCTCTTGTTGGTACTCGACCCGATGATGGGATTCGAGACGACTGGCCAAACTCGACAAGATCAAAAAAGCATCTTCACGACAGGGTTCCTCGATTTCGATAGCCGAAAATCGACGCGACAGTGCAGCATCGTGTTCGAAGACCTTTTGGTACTCCTGAGTCGAGGTGGCGCCGATGCAAGGAAGCTCACCACGCGCAAGACTAAGCTTGAGCTCCGAAGACACCTCCTCTGCCCCTTCCCCAGAAAAAAGCTGATGAATCTCATCAAAGAACAAGATCACTCGCCCACCCGAGGCGTGAACCTCCTTCTTTAGGGCAGCTAGTCGCCCTGCTAGAGCTCCTCGCACGCCCGTGCCTGCCAGAAGCTCAGCGATGGGGATCTCGATGATGATGCGATCTTCATCGGGTACTCCAACCAGAGCAGCGGCCAAGCCTCGGACCACACTCGTTTTGCCTACCCCGGCGCCTCCAATGAAACAGGGATTGTTACCTTGGCGTTTAGCCAGAACATCCAAAGCCTGCTCGATTTCTTCATCACGCGTCACGACGGGATCGACGTCACCGCGCGCAGCGCTGAACGAAAGATTTCGCCCTACTTGGGTCAAAATGGGAAAGCGTTTCGGGTTGAGAGTGTAGCGTGCCTCAGAATCACCCGCCTCCTTCACCGCACTCGGTTCGCGTCTCGTCGATGCACAGTCGGGCTCGCCCTCCAGCTCGGACGCAGCCTCGTCCACAGGTAGCTTCAGGCTCGCCCCTTTCTCGAGCTGAGTCGACTTGCGTCGCACTCGTTCCGTCGGCAAAGGGGTCGGCCCCACCTCGGGAATGACGGCAATGGCCTGCCCCGCTGATCGATGCCTCCCCCGGGCTGGCTCCTGAGCCCCAGGTGGACGCCCCGCACGAGGACCTCGCACTGGAACCAGTGGCATGACTGGAACAGCTTCGCCCCGCGGCTCGAAAGTCCGGGGCGTGAGGCGTGGTGTTCCTGCAACTTGCACCGCCTCACGACCCACACTCCTTTGAGGACTCTTTCGCGTCGGTAGCCCCTGGCCGATTTGAATCGCCAAAGACCGCAGGGTTGAAACGTCGACGGAGAGCCCGCGAAGGGCTCGCCGCGCAGAACCATTGGTCTCATCGAGCAGGGCGATCAACAGATGGGGGGCGTCTGGACTCCGCGATCCAAAGTTGCGAGCGACATCACGAACGCGCCGACGCAGGAGGTGAAGGTTTTCGGCTTCACCCTGGTGTGGCATCAGTTCCCACTGATCGAGCACGCGACGAAAACCAGCGTGTTGGCCCTCAAGCGCGTCTCGTACCGCTCCCGGCACTGCACCCAGGGCAGCCAAAAGGTGAACCCCGCGTAGGGCCTCTTGGCGTCGCGAGGCAAGGGCCTCCGCCTGAGAAAATAGATGAGAAACAGCGGGTTCGGAGGAGGCGGCCATCGCCCTGGGCTGCCGCAAAAGGAGGACTTGGGCCAAGTTTCCTACAGTTGACCTTCCACCCCAGCCTAAGGCCTGTAAAAACCGAGGCCATGTGGCTCTCCCGATCTTTTGCATGGCTTCTGCTCCCCGCCGCTCTCGAACTCAATGGTTGCAGCATAGTCGAACGCAGTCAGCAATGCTCGAAGGTGGCGAAGCTCTTCGACAAGAGCCGCCCGGCGCTGGCACCTGCCCTCCCTGAAAACCCCCAACCGGAAGCCCTCCATCACAAGGCGAAACTGTACAAGGAGCTCGCCAAACAACTCAAAGCCCTGAAGCTCAAAGCCAAAGAAATCAAAGAGCCCACCCGCACACTGGCTGATCAGCTGACTGCCCTCAGCAAGCGGCTCGCTCAGGCAGGCAAGGCTGCGGCCGATGTACAGAAGCTCACCAAAGCGGTCAAAGAAGCCGACAAGAAATTCAAACGCGATCAAGACGACTTCAAAAAAACCAAAGAGCAGGAGAAGGACAACAAGGAAAAAACCGGCAAGTCCTCCTCAGCTCGGAGCAAGAAGCAGAGCCTCCACAACGATGCTCCGCGCCTGCGCGCTCAAAAAACCAAGGCAACTCGGAAGTACATGAAAAAGCGAAGCGAAATTGAGGAGATCAACAGGAAGGTGCAAGGGGCCCTAGGACAACTCCGAGGGGAATGTTCCTAAGGTACGGGCTGAATCCTCAACTCGACGTGAAGCCCGCTATCGAAAGTAAAGTACGCGCCTTTCGGTTCGGCATTGCGATTCCGCGGATCGATGCGCACCCCCAGAGCAACGACATTGTTCTCCGCCCCTGCGGCGGAAGGGTCGCGGCTCGAGACGGCGCCTCCAAGACGCAGGTCAAGAGTTCCCCCTTTTGATGAAGCCCCGATTAAGAATCGCCGAGAACCCAAGAATACTCGATTCTTCACGGCTGCTCTCAAGAGCGCAGGATGAGCCTCGCCCTCAATCGCCTCGACTGTTTCGAGTCGTCCGTGCTCGTCGAGGGACAACCGAAGAACAAATGACCCCAAGTCGCCCGACTTTAGACTGAGCCAGATAGGATCGAGTTTCGCAGCAAGTGGCAACGTCTTAATGAACGCACGCCGCAACTGGGAGAGAGCTTCACGCTTTCCCTCGACCCCGTAGGGACCAGCGGAACTGGCGACTGTTGATGAAGAAGTGGGAACAGAGGGGGTCCGAGTCGAAACCGAGTCGGAGGTACCCTTGGTGGGGGGACTCAAAACGTCAGAAGCAGACGGAGGAGCCGAAGCATCACGGAAAGTGCTCTTAACGGGCGGGCGCGGGACACGAGAAGAGGATCTACCAGCTGAAATCGGAGGAACAGCGGGAGACGGATCACGACGAGGAGATGGCGACCTCGGTGAGGTAGCGAGCTGAGCGGGAACGCGGCCAGAAGAGAGCGAACTGTAAGGAACTGGCGGAGCATCCTTTGTAGGAGAAGATGGCCGATCCGTAGAAGAGGCCGCAGGGGCTGGCTTTCGGTCCGGCGCGTCCACCTCAACTTGGACCTCAAAACTAGAGCCAACGAGTCGAGCAGAGCTCTGCCTCGGTGCGAACGCTTCGGGGAGCTCGTCTTGGAATCGCTGAGTGAGCCCACCGATCAACACGAGGTGCACCGCCAACGACAACATGGCCCAAGGACACAAAGCCGCGCTCCATCGCAAATGCCGATGCACCCCATTCATCATGCCAAGTTGTTCGACCCTTGAAGAAAATGCAAGTTCCCAGAAATCACTATCTGCTCTTGAAAGTCAGTGGTCTTCGAGTCCAACTGAAGCTCAGATAGGCCAAGGTTGCCGCAAGAAGTGAGCTCAAAAATGGTGCCTCAACCTCGAGCTGGTACTCGAAAAACGGTGTTGCAACGAGTCCAACCAAGAGCGCCGCCGATGCCGCGCGCCCTCCACCCACCGGCAAGTACAAAGCGGCGAGCGTGATGACAAGGACGCCCGCCGTGCCAAAGGCCGACGCGGTTTCCACAAGATTGTAGATCCCATCGGCATACAACGCGACGACCAACGCAATGACACCTAGGCCGATGACGCAAAAGCGAGCAAGCCGCAACTTGCTCCGCTCATCTTTTACCCTCAACGCAGGAGCCAAAACGTTGTGGGCAAGCAGGAAGGAGGAAGATACTATCGACGGTGGACCGTCAACAGCAAACAACACGCGTAGCCGATCGAACGCGATACCCACAGCCCTAGGGCAAACTGCGCGGCGAGATAAAGACCAAGAATCCAGAAGTTCATAGAAAAAGTCAGAACGCGCCCCAGCGTAGATCCGAACGGGGTCACGAACCCAGAACAGCCAACTGGAGCCGGCCTCCTCATTGCGGCTTAGTTGTGATTCTTCCCCGAGACTAGAAGACGATACCGCTTCCACTCTTGAGATTCGAACTGCACTGAAGGCACGCTCAGCACGTTTTCATTTACATCATGATACTATGGTCCCAACAATCATGACCGTAGCCGATATCAGTGCCGCCGACCTGAGCGACTCGATGACTGCTCTCGACGAGGAAATAGAAGATGTCTCTTCCAGTGAAGAGGCGCTGCCCCGGAGGTCTTTCCCGCCTCCGCCCCCCAGCCGACGCCCATCTCCGCCTTCGGTATCAGGAGTTCGCAATGCGCTACCCTCGGCTTCTCAGCGCCCCCTTCCTCCGCCGCCGGGGTCTGTTCCCAGCGCTCCGCCCTGTCCGGCTTCCGCATCGATGCGTCCGACACTGCCGAGCGCAACCCAAAGTTCTCCGCCCTCCTCCTCGGTTCATCCGGTGGCGAGTGCGCGCGACCCTATTTCCGCGCTCTACCGCCGAGAGAAAGAACGGCTCCAAGCGGATCACGCCGCACAAGTAGAGCAGATGAAAGAAGAGCACGATCGAGCTCTGGCAGCGCTCAGGCGTGAACTTGCCCAAGCGGAAAAAGATCGAGACGAAGCCGTCGAGCGTGCTGCAGCCCGCCACAAGAGAGAGCAAGAAGAAAAAATCAAAGCAGCTCGCCGGCGCATGACTATGGCAGCCCACGTCGCATTGGAAGACCGACAAGGGCTTGTCAGCCACCTCATCAGCGAAAACGACCAGCTGCGCGCGCGCGTCCACATCTTGGAGGAGAAGCTCGATCTCGACAAAACGCAGTTTGCTCCGCGTCCGCGGATACCTTTCCTCCCTCCAGAGCTGTTTGAAAAAGCAAGCGGACTGCCACCGCCTCTCCCTTCATCGGCACCTCGACGACTATCTGCTGAAGAAAGCGAGCCGCTCACTCAGACGACGCCATTAACGGAAGAGGAACCGGACACCTCGACGGCTACTTCTGCTCGGGAACGAACCTGGCCGAAAAACGAGCCCATCACCCTGAGCGAACCTCCTCGGGAGGTTGATACGGGTCTCGCAGCCAAGCTCGAGTCCAAGCACGATGACCTCACGGAGCTCAGAGGTGTGGGTAAGGCAATCGCCCGCAGCTTGCGCGAGCTGGGCGTGACGCGCTTCGAACAAATCGCGGCATGGAATGAAGAGGACATCAAAATGATCGCTCCACGCCTCCGTCGTCGTCCCAATCGCATTCGGAAAGACGGATGGATCAAATCAGCCCAAGACCTGCTCGCGCAACGCGGTGGCACATAATTTGTGCAACCTTGGGGCTTTCCTTGCCTTAACAGCTTCTGGCTGAGCGCTGTTGTTCCCTCGCTGGAACGAACCGCCTCTCACCGCGAGGAATCGACGCGATACCCGAACATGGGCAAGCAAAATTGTCCGCTTCCTCAATGTCGCCCGGCGGCTTGATCGGGGGGACGCAAATGGGGTTGCACCTGACACTGGATCTGGTTCCCTAGACCTAGGGGGGCATGTGCACTGACCTATCGGCCCAAAAGGCTGGTCACGCACAGGCCTTCTCTGGAGGGGGAACTATGACCAACCGATCACCTGATGGTGAATCGCCGGAATTGGATGAGCGAGAGGAAGACCTTTCGCGCGTCTATCAGGTTCGAGCCAAATCAATTCGACTCGAAGATAGCACCTGGTCACTACGACTAGGTTCGGTGGTGCAGTCCATGAGCGAAGGATTGCAGATCGTCGACCGAAACTACCGCTGTCTCTATGTCAACGAAGCCGCGGCTCGCCATAGCCGTACTACTCGTCTGCGTCTCATCGGCTCTCGCATAATGGACGTCTATCCCGACATCCAAAAAACGAACGTCTGGGCTCCTCTCTCGCGCGCCATGGAGGAAAGAACCGCTCAAACCGTTCATACCGAGTTTTCGTTTTTGGATGGAAGCAAGGGCTGGTTCCAAACACGGTTCGAACCCATCCCGGAAGGGGTCCTGATCTTATCAATCGAAGTCACCGAGCAGCACGAGTTGGAACTGCAACTGCGACAGGCCCAAAAAATGGAAGCCATCGGTCGTTTGGCAGGAGGACTCGCCCACGATTTCAACAATCTGTTGACCGTCATTCTGGCCTACACGAACCTTCTCAAAGGGGAGCAAGAACCGGACCATGAAGACGATCTTCACCAAGTGGAAGAGGCCGCGAAACGCGCCACCATGCTGACCCGCCAGTTACTCACCATCAGTCGCAATCAGCTCACTCGTCCCATCGTTGTCTCCCTCAACCAGAACATCCGAGCCTTACTCCCCATGTTAACCGGTCTGCTCAATGACCGCATTCAGGTAGAACTTCGTCTTAACTCCGTTCGAGACCGAATTTGGGTCGATCCGGTGCAACTTGACCAAGTGCTCCTCAACTTAACGACCAACGCCCGGGACGCGATGCCCGACGGAGGAGTGCTCACGATCGAAACAGAAGATCGGTGCTTTCCGGACGAGACATCTAATGCGCCAACGGACCCTTCACCCCAAACAGTCTGTCTCAAGGTCGGTGACACCGGACGCGGCATGTCTCCCGAGACTGCGGCGCGAGTCTTCGAACCCTTCTTCACCACCAAGGCGCCACGCCAAGGTACGGGACTCGGGCTCTGCACGAGCCGCGGCATCGTGCGTGAAGCCGGGGGCAAGATGCATCTACTATCGACTGGACCAAGCGGAACAGTCTTTGCCATCGACTTCCCTTCCACTGCCAAGAACCTGGAGCACCCGTCCACCGAGTCTCTTTCGCTTGGTGAACTGCGCGGAGAAGAGACGGTCCTCCTGGTCGAATCCGATGACGCCCTGCGCGAGGCCTGCGCTCGCACCCTGCGTGCCCAGGGCTACACGGTGTTTGAAGCCGCTGGCGAGCTCGAAGCTCGTGAACTTTCGGCGCACTACCCCGGATCTATACATGCTCTCATTGTCGACTTGGTGCTGGGTAGTTCGAACGGGGTGACCCTCAGTAAGCAGCTTGAGCGCCTCCGCCCGTCATTGAAAACCCTGTACCTTTCGGGAGTGGATGATCACGACTTACTATCGACAATCCAGCAAGCGCATATCGTAGCCAAGCCCTTTATGCCGGAGACCCTGGCGCGCCAACTGTTCGACCTGTTGAAAAGTTCAGACACAGCACACTCACCTCCGCATCATTAAGTACGTCTATCTCGAGACTTGAAACCAAGCGGTATGACACAACCGCTTACTTGATACGGAGAACCGACATCACCCCCCTTGTCTTGGTCGGGACCATGCAAGAACATGGATACCAAGCACTCCAATGGTCGAATTCAAGAAAACGATAGTGGGATATTTCAACCAGCAGGTGAAAGATCCTCACTTTGACTCGCAGCTGCCCCCGCCGATGAAAACCGACGCCCTCCGACCAAGTCGGCCGCCTAGGGGCGTTCGAACTCCGTCCGCGGGTGTTCAGGGGATCAAGATTCCGAACCAGGCTCCGCTTCCCGGTGATGCACCCGGATGGACTCGTCGAGCTGGTCGTCTCATCGCCGCGCTCGAAGACGCCATCGCCACAGGGGGCAGCGACTCGGCTCAAGTCGCTGCGATCGAGCGAGCTTGGTACGCCTTCGAAATGGGTGGCGTCAGCGACAAGGAAATCTCCAAAGTGGCCCATGTTTGCGAGCGAGCTCACAGCGCACTGCAACGGAAAATGAACGGCCCCATCAGTGATGCCTACTCGGCCTGCGCACATGTGCTGCACGCGGGCCTACCGACCAAACTGCGACGTCAGATCCAAGAAGAAGATGTCCTGGAGATCGTCAAAGATTTGCGTCGGACCGTCGATCCATGGACTGCCGTGGTCGTAGCGACCTCTCACTTGCTCGGCTGGGACGTGCACTGGCGAGAACATGCCGCCCACGCTATCCGCACCGCCCTCGAGGCTCACCCCAACTCCGTTCAATAGCTAGCCGCTCACCCAACCAGGACTCTTTTTCGAGCCGTCTGGGACGGGCTGTAACCAACCAGCAATCAGGAGCGAGATTTGAGCCAGCATTGGGCCTCACTCACGGCGGAAAAGGTCTTGACGGGAAAAGGAAACAATCCCAGCAGACTGACCCCGCGGATCGCTCCACGAATCGCTACGTTTTCGCTCACCAAAGCGCCGGCGCAGACTCTTTCTTTGAGCAGAAGTTTTTCTTCTTGGAAGAAGCGTTTAGCTCGCTCGCGGTTTTGAGGTCGGCTACGTGATTTCATCAACACAACGATCATCAATTTGAGCCCGGGGCGCGCCCCACGTAGTCGCTCCGAAAACGCGTCGAATTCGGCGTCGAATTCGGCATCGGTGAAACTTTCGGGAATGGTGACACGAAGTCCGCCACCATCGAGGTCGTCGATCCATGCGGACGAAGAAATACCGCCTTTCATTGGTCTGCCTTCTAACGGACGAATGAGCACCCTCCAAGTCTCGGAGCTCAACATCCAGGCTTGGTCTGTCTCCCGAACTCAATCGCGGCCCGTAGCGAGGGATTCTTTCGCGAATCGACCATCAGCTAGTCAGATTTTTTGAACAAAGTTAACGAAAGCGGGCACCTTGATTCCGGATGAAGCCGCCTATTTTTCTTCAGCTGAGCGCCGCGGCGCGCTCCTACGCCCGCCACAGCGCGTTTGCGGCGTGGACTTTCGCCCTGAGCTACTGCCCCGCTCTGGCGGCTCAGACGGCTGCTTCGGCAGCCGCGACCACCGCGACCGCCGAAACAGCCGACCCGAACGGAGCGGAAGAGCCGTCCTCGACTGAGCCTTCCCCACGGGATCACCTCGTCGTTTATCTGAGCCTGAACGAGACCACACTACAACCACAAGCCATCTTCGACGCCTTAGAGGAAGAGTTCAAGATCCCCGTCACTCGCTCAGAGCAGCCAGCTGGTTTGCGGCTCGTTGTGCACAACAAACAACTGAGCGCCAGCTACGTAGGCGACGACGGTTCGAAAGTGGAGCGCGAGCTCACGCTTCCCGAGCAAAGCTCCACCCAAATTCTCACCATTCGCTTACTTTCTGGAAGTATCGCGCGAGACGAAGCCGGAGCCCTGCTAGCCTTACTCAAGGCGCCTGCTCCTCCTCCTCCACCCAAGGAGGAAAGCTCACAGCCAGCACCTGAGCCCGAGGAAGCGAGTCCAACACCAGTTTCGAAAGACACGCTAGCTCAAGAAAAACCAAAAGAGCCCCCACCGGAAGCCACCTCCCAAGCCGCCCCACCTGAAAAGCTTCCACCTCCCCTACCCACGGTTCCTGCCAGCGCCTCCTTCTCGGGAGGCCTTTCGTATCCGCAAGAACTGAGCAAGAAGGCAACTCGCCTGCACGTGGGCTTCTTGTCCTCAGACATCGGAAGTCTGAAAGGGCTTTCGGCTACGTTCATCTCTCACCGCAATCGAGGCCTCGACCGCAACGGAGCCGGCTCGGGCGTGCAGCTAGCTGTGGCAGCCTTGCATACAGGCGGAGACTTCAAAGGCATCAATCTCGCCGCCATGGTTGGCAGCGGCGTGGGGACCTTGGACGGAGTCCAGGCGTCGGGGCTGTTTTCTCTCCAACGCGGTGACATGAAGGGCGTCCAACTCACGGGTTTGGTATCCGCCCGAACAGGAGATCTCCAGGGCATTCAGCTCGGCGGGCTGGGCGCATTTCAGTTGGGTAAGCTTGAAGGACTCCAGGCAGCAGGACTGGCCAGCTTCAACGGAAGCGATCTCTTAGGGTTTCAAGCGGCAGGCTTGGTGGCCATCAATGGCGGTCACCTCGAAGGCGCACAGATGGCCATGTTTGGTACCTACTCACACCGAGGCCTCCATGGTTACCAGATGGGCTTCATCAACGTGGCTCGCCAGCAGCTTGAGGGCTGGCAAGTTGGACTCATCAATGTCGCTGGCGATTTTAACGGAACTCAAATCGGCTTGCTGAATATCGGAGGCAACGGCAAAGGCAACCAAATCGGGCTCATGAATATCGCCAAAGATCTCAAGGGCGTTGCCCTCGCTCCGGTGAACATCATCCCCAAGATGCGCAACCAACTGCTCGCCTACACAAGCTATTTTCCCTCAGGCAAGCTCGAGGGTACCCCCAAAGGCCCGATGGTCCACGTAGGCGTCAAGTTTCTTCCCAGCGTGGTTTACTCTCAACTCAGCTTGGGGCTCGGACTCGAATCCGAAGAATGTCTCAATTTGGACAATGCTGACTCTTCAAGCGCACGCTGCCACGGAGATCGAATCGTCTACGCTCCAAGTTTTGCGGTGGGAGCCCGAAGCAAGTGGGGGAAGGTGGTTTACCTGGACCTGGATGGGCAATACCAGTTTGTGCGAGGTACAAACTCATCGCGCTCTTCCCTCCATCAGCTCCTAGGGCGAGCCACCCTCGGCGTGGAGTTCTCACCGCTGATCGGGGCTTTCATTGGAGGAGGGCCGCGACTCGATTTTTATGAAGGCCCCCGGGTGCCTTCCCCTCCTGACGTCACCCTGGGATGGCATGCATTTGGTGGGCTCAGCTTCTTTTGAGCAGAGCGGAACTCACGATAACCATCTGAAATCGTTATTTTTTATATGATGCCGCCAAATAAAACCCCTTTTTGGTCGGTGGATTGAACGGAAGCAGGTGGCGCGGGAACTCAATGGGTGAAGGGCACAATTAAGCTGCTCTCCCGCAGAAAAACACGCTACTGCTATGACCACGATGACCCTGGAAGCCCTGTTGCCGAGGAGCAAATCCTCGCAAGCCGCGCAGCCCGATTTGGTAACGCGACTGCGTTCGGGAGAGATCGCGGCTGTAGGAGAAGCCTACGATCTCCACCATGAGCAAGTGCGGAGCTTTGCCCGTCGTTTACTCGGTGACGAGTCGGCTGCGGAAGATCTCGTTCAAGAAACCTTCCTCACCCTACCCAAGGCCGTACGCCGTTTCGAGGGGCGTTCCTCTTTGCGGACCTTTCTCGTTTCCATCGCCGCCAATCACAGTCGCCACCATATTCGTTCGGCCGTGCGCCGACGCAACGCGATGGACAAGGCCTCGACCGAGACCGTGGCGCCGGGTCACAGCATTGCGCCCCGAGACCCGGAGCAAGAACTGGCCCGTCGCCAGATGGCTGAGATCCTCAGTCGCTGTTTGGACCAGCTCAGCCACGACCATCGCCTCACCTTCGTCTTGTGTGAGGTCGAGGACTACACGTCGGGTCAAGCTGCCGAAGTCCTCAGTGTTCCGGAAGGAACTGTGCGCACACGGCTCATGCATGCGAAAAAGAAGCTAAGAGTGCTACTGGAAAAAGAAGGGGCCACCCCTTCAGGAAGGAGGGCGCCATGACTGATGACCTCTTAAAACAGTATACCAGTGCCCTCCGTCAGGAGTTCGACGGAGCCAGCGCAGCACCTGAGGCGACTCGAGCGCGGGTGATCCGCAACCTGGCAGAACGCAAGCCGCGTCGCGCCAAGTGGTGGGCAATCGGAATCCCGGCTCTAGCTCTTCTCGGAGGCTCAACCGCCTGGGCTGCCGCCCATGGACAGCTCGGAGTGATGGTCAAACAAGCAACCATCGCCTTAGGGCTTTCTATCGAAGATGAAGTCGAGGCGCCCGCCCCTGCCCCCGCGCCTCGACGCCCCGGCGCCCAAGCGGTGACAGCAGCCCCGGTCGAAAAAGTCGTCGAAGAGGACGAGTCTCTCGCAGCCCCCGCGGAAGAACCCGAAGACCCAGCGCCGCGCGTCACCTCCCCCCTGCCGCGATCTGCCACAGAGACGCCTCAAGGGCCCAGCCCCGAAGAGCTGGCTCAGAAGAGAGCACAAGAAGAGCAAGAAAAGGCCATCATCGCCTATAAGAAGGGCCACGATGCCCACTACGGGCAGGGCAACTGTGCCACTGCCATTTCGGCCTACGACAGCTATCTGCGCCAGTACCCAGCGGGAAGTTTTGTCCTTGAGGCGCGTTACAATCGCGCCGTCTGCTTGGTTCAAGTCGGTCGGCTTGCCGAAGCTCAGACGGCCCTGCGGCCCTTCGCCCAGGGTCAATTGGGTGGGTATCGCCAAACTCAAGCCCAATCGCTTCTTGACGCGCTCTTCGAGGCGACTGATGGAGACGAGAGCGACGCCCCCTAGTGCTACGACGCCTTAGAAATGAGCGGTGTCGAAGCTCTCCCCAAGAAAGTGAGGTCGACTTCGAAACCGCGCTCGGCCCTCTCTGTCTCCGCACATTTCTCTTCCCATTTGTGCCGCGACCCTTCCTGAAAGCCGAGCCGTCTCTCAACGCTGACAGACCAAGAAGCCCTCAAACTTAAACGGTCGCAGCACCGGCCGAGTTTGGATCAGCTCAATTCACACACCAACTCGTCCCGGATCAAAAGTGAATCGAAAGACGATTAGGGGGTAGCTCGTCTTTTCGAGGGAGCGCCTGCCTGCACAGACTCAGGGCGGGGTCGAGCGCCTCGGATTCGATCCCCGAACAGTCGAGAAGAGTGTGAAACACGTGCTCATGTGCCAGCTTCTTCCCTTGCTGCTCGGAAAGGGCCCGCCACTTCTCGGGATTGCGAGACCGGAAGACTTCTGAAGCCCAGAGAAGCATCGCTACCCTGTTTTGTTCGGGCTCCTTGCTGTCCAAGTGATGGAGGAAGTGTCCTCCTTCTCCAAGAGACTCACCGTGGTCGGAAACATAGACCAAAAGAGCGTCCCGTCCTTTTAGACTAGCGGCCAGCTTTCCCAACACCTCGTCCACGAAGTGCATGGCATTGTCGTAGGTATTGTTGAGCGCCGTAGGCTCGCAATCTCGGGGGCTGTTGTTCGTACAGATGGGCAAATAGTGATTGTGGCTCTTGGGGTAATGTGAGGCGTAGTGAAAATGAGCGCCGGCCGTATGCAGAACCAAGAGTCGCCTACCAGGCCCCTTCTGGATCGCATCTTCGACAAAGGGAATCAGATCTGTATCGAAGTGACGAACCTGAGCCACATCACCTGTCGGATTGAGATACTCGACGGAATGAGCTTCAGAAGCGATCGCCGCAGTCGCGGCAACGGTGTATTTATTGGGGACGATGGCTTCCCAAAACTTGCCTTGCAGAGATATCCACGAGCTCTCAAATCCCACTCGGTTGAACACAGAGATCAGCGACGTTTCTTCGTAAGGGCGTCGGTCGTCCTTCTGCGTCCCTCTGGTGAGGAGACACGGAACGGCGAAACGCGTATTCGTTGCACAAGCCCGAACATCGAAAAAAGAAAGGAAGCCCATGCGCTCGACTTGAGGCGTAGTGGGCCGGGGGTAACCATTTATGTGCAGGTGGTCGGGACGTACCGTCTCACCAATCACAAATACGATAGTTAGATCCTCGGGCACATCTGCAGCAAGCGAGGCCCCTTCTGAGATATCTCTTCGTGACTCGAGCAAGCCGGCGACTCGACTGTTTTCGCGGAAGTAGACATAGGAGTTTGTCACGACCCCCAAGGGAGGATCGTAGACCTCGATCTTGCGTGTCTGAAGGGCCGCAACGAGGTGAAGTAAAAAGAGAGTACCCGCCCAGAGTGCTCGCACCGTGGAGGATCCCCTGTCCCAGACTAGCAAGACACGACGAACGTAGACGTATGCCACGACTTGTCCCAAGAGAAGCAATCCCAAAAGCTTGAGCGAAATGAGATCAGAAGCTTCACCCAGATTCGTTTCGAAGACGAGACCGAGGGTGTTTTCGTTGACGTAGACCCCGAGCTCGAAAAGAAAATAGACGCCCGCTGAACAGAACAGCACAAAGACGGGAACGAGCAGGATCAGGCTGGGACGAGACGCGGAAAGGAGGAGGAAGAAAGAAAAACAGGCAACCTGAGAGGAGCCGATGGCGAGCGCGGTTCCAAAAGCGCCATGAAACTTGTGCCACAAATAATAGGGAACATTGAGCACCAAGGTGATCAGAAGGCTGAGCAGCCAGGTGCTTCGCAGGACAGGATCGGCGCGCCCCTTCGCCAGGACCCGCTGGATACGGCTCAATAAAAACTGTGGCACAGAGAACCGGAGATAGGTCAAGAGCCCGCCTCCTCACAAGATCAGGTCGGGCGATTTGAAGTGTTTCTGGGTGCACCCGGCTTGCCCCCCAAGAGCAGCGAGCTAAACTGACTCCGTCGGCGGGTGGTTTCCGTCGACCTCGCTCAGGCGGGAAACAGAAACGGGTCCAGCGTTGGCCCAGAGGGCGGGCGGTTTCCGTCCTCAAAAACGAGGAAAATTGAAATGATTGAAGTGAAGCTTCCCGATGGGAGCGCTCGCTCGCTCGATGATGGCGCGAGTGCGTTCGATTTGGCTTCAGCCATCGGTCCAGGACTGGCGAAGGCGGCTGTCGTCGCCAAGGTAAACGACAAGATCGTAGATCTGACTCATCCCTTGCAGTCAGGAGACACGGTGGCGCTTGTCACCAAGAAAGATCCCGAAGCGCTCGAGGTGCTCCGTCATTCGGCAGCCCACATGATGGCTGATGCTATCCTGCGCATCTTTCCCGATGCCGAGTTGACCATCGGGCCCGTAGTTGAAGATGGATTCTATTACGATATCCACATGAAAGAAGGAAAGATCACCCCCGAGGACTTTCCAAAAATCGAGAAAGAAATGGCCCAAATCGCCAAGAGCGGCGTGCCTTTTCAACGTTGTGTTTCCGACGGCAACGACGAGATCTTCGCTCGCTACAAGGCCATCGATGGCGGAACGAACCCCTTCAAAGCGGAACTCATCGACGGCATCAAGGAACGTGGCGACGAGATGAGCTTCTACCGACACGGTGACTTCATCGATCTGTGTCGCGGCCCCCATGTGCCCAGCACAAGCTTCCTCAAGAACGTGAAGCTCACCAAGGTATCGGGTGCGTACTGGCGCGCTGATGCCAACAAAGCACAGCTCGTCCGTGTTTACGGCACGGCCTTCTTCACCAAAGATGAGCTCAAGGATTATCTCCACGCCCTGGAAGAAGCCAAAAAACGGGACCATCGCGTTTTGGGCGAAAAACTCGACCTCTTCACCTTCGTCGAAGACGCCCCCGGGTTTCCCTTCTTTCAGCCGAACGGAACGCGGCTCTTCAATACTCTCGCGGGATACATGCGCGACCAGCTTTCGCGGCGCGGGTACACAGAAGTCAAAACGCCACTCGTATTGAGTGAGCAGCTTTGGCACAAGTCGGGACACTACGACAACTACCTTGAGAACATGTTCTTCACGAAGCTCAAGCTGCGTGACGGCGACAATCCGGATGTCATCAAAGAGGACGTGATGGAAGATCGACCAATGGCGGTCAAGCCAATGAACTGTCCCGGCCACTGCATGCTCTACAAGAGCCACCAGCATAGCCACAACGAGTTCCCGCTCCGTTTTGCAGAAATGGGTCTCGTGCACCGGCGAGAAATGAGCGGTGTGCGTCACGGCCTTTTCCGGGTTCAAGCCTTCACTCAGGACGACGCCCATCATTTTTGCACACCCGAACAGATCGGCGGCGAGGTACAGATGTTGATCGACTTTTTTGCTGAAGTCTATTCAGCCTTTGATCTGAACGACGTGCGCATCGAGCTTTCTACCCGTCCCGACAAAAGTATCGGTTCGGACGAGATGTGGGAAACGGCAGAAAACGCTCTCAAAGAGGCCCTCGACGAGAAAGGGATCCCCTATGTGGTCAACCCGGGGGACGGCGCCTTTTATGGTCCGAAGATCGACTTTCACATTCGCGACGTGCTCAAGCGCAGTTGGCAGTGTGGGACGATTCAGCTCGACTTCTCGATGCCCGAACGTTTTGGGCTGACCTATGTGGGCAAGGACGGCGAAAAACACACGCCTGTGATGATTCACCGCGCCTGTTACGGCAGCCTTGAGCGCTTCCTGGGTATCATTATCGAAAACTACGCAGGGGCCTTCCCCCTGTGGCTCGCTCCGGTGCAAATCCAGGTGATTCCAGTCAGCGAAAAGTTCGAAGCCTACGCACGTTCGGTCACCGAGCAGCTGCTCGATGCAGGAGCTCGCGCGGAGGCCAACCTTTCCGACGATCGTGTTGGTTTCAAGATCCGCGAATCAAGTTTGAAGAAGATCCCCTACGCCATCATCGTCGGTGAAAAGGAAGTCGAAGCCGGTACAATCAACGTGCGCGATCGTGATACGGGCGAACAAAAAGAATCGACCTTGTCCGAGTTCATTTCCAGCATTGAACTCGCCCCACCCAAACGGAAGGCTCAAGCGGCAGAATAGGGCGTACTCGCTTTCTTTAGACGGCTCAAAGGTGACCTCCCGGCTTCGGTTACAACAACCGATGCTGCGGGAATGTCACCCTTGAGCTACGTTTCGACCAAGTCTGAGCTTCTTTGCAATAGCATGTCCCAGCAAACGGTAACAAACTACACACGCTAAACATGTCAAACGCAGGCTTTTCCTAGGTCGAGCCCTCGCCCCGACAGGGGTGAGACCTAGAAAAAGCCGTTCCATGTTATTGCAAGTGGCTGTAGTGCGGGAGTTGAATCTGAGTGGACGCCAATGGTAACCAAAACAGTATGGCTCCCCTCAGCTCACTCGATGCCGTCATCTTCGATATGGATGGCGTGCTCATCGACACAGAACCACTTTATACGGTTGCCTACAATCAGGTCATGGCGCCTTGGAGGGTCACACTTGATCCCGCAACCAAACAAGAAATCATGGGACGTCCGCCCAGCGTGAGCATCCCCCATGTGATCAAAAAGTACTCTTTGGGACTCACCGCCGATGAGTTTGTGGCGCGTCGCAAACCGATCATGGACAAGTTGCTGACAGGCGTGCCCGCCATGCCAGGCTCACCTCAGTTAGTGCGTTGGCTCAAGTCGCGCGGTACGCCCATTGCCGTTGCCACAAGCACGTTTTCTCAACTCTTCGTACAAAAAACGCAGGGTCACGACTGGTTTGCTCTTTTTGATGTCATCGTCAAAGGAGACGACCCAGATATTTTACGACCCAAACCGGCGCCCGATATCTTCCTCTTGGCGGCCCGGCGGCTCGGGGTCCCCATCGAACGGTGCGGCGTATTCGAAGACTCCCCTGCCGGGCTCGAGGCGGCTCATGCAAGTGGGGCCCACGTGTATCCCGTCACCGAACAAGACTCGATCATCCGGATCCTCGCGAACGAAGGAGTAGAGGGCGGCTCGCCCTAACTCACCCTCGTCGAAAGCCGAAAATCGCCCCCGCACAAGCGAGTAGAAACCCCACAGGGGCCAACCCCGCGGCGATGACGATCGCCGTGGGTTCGGTTACAGAAAACACCGCCAAGACAAAAATAATGGATGCTCCCATCGCCCAAGCGGGCTCGAGCACACTGCGAGTACCACTTGCCCGGGCCACCAAGAACGCCGAGACAGGAAAGGAAGCGAGCAACCCGCCCGCGAGAAAGAGCACCGGCAGAACCCCTTCGGTGGACGCGTCCTCGATGAGGGCAAAATCCACCCCAAAACGGTGCCCCGCATAAACGGTTGTGGCCAGAAAGGAAAGGGTTACCCCCAGGTTGACGAGGGCTCCAAATAATATCCAGTGGAGTTTGAGTCCGCGGGGATGCCCTTCCGTTGAACGTCGAGTGGAGCCCAAACCCCTCGGCTCAAGCAGCGAATAAACGCTGGAACTCGTAATCGGATTGCTCGCTCCGTCGCGCAGTAAAGCAAAGACCCCCCAAGCCATAGTCGCGAACATCGGCAATGCCACCACAAGGAGCGCCGGTCCCCGCGAAAAAACAATGTGATCGTAGATAGCGTGGAGCACCACACAGCCGATAAAGGTCAACGAAAAATAGCGGTCACGCCCCCGCCCTCCCAGGACATAGCCCCACACTCCGGCGAAGAAGATGTGAGCAGGCAGGGAGAGAGCGATTCGCAGCAACCCGATCCACGAATCAATCTGCAACCAAGTCGCCATGCAGATCTCTCCGACGGCGAATCCCGAGGCAACAAAGACCGCAGCGCTCACCCCTTGAGCCCCGCTTTGCAAGCGCCTGCGCAAGTAGAGCGGCCACAAGACCCCCACCTTCACGGCTTCTTCGAGGGGTACACAGAACAGCAACATGGCCAAAGCGGGGGCCAACTGGGCCGACGGCGCGCTGCCCTGAGCTATCACTAGATCGATCTTGGCGGCGGAAAGAACCCAGTCTTCCAGGGGAATGAGCGCCATCGCTGAAAGCGCCCCCAGAGTCACCAGCACCCCCGACTGAAGGGGGCGGATCGGTCGATATTGCCTCAGGCGACGAAACAGCCAAAGACAAAAGCCCAAAACGGCGAAAATGAGCAGCCCTGCACTGATGGGTCGTAGAGCTTCCATACTGGGCTAAAAATGCAGGCCCACAATCAAGCTGGGGTTGAGCATCACACCAGCCGCGCTACCTTTGTTAGCGAAAACACAATCACCGGAGTCGCCACAAAGCGCGCGGTCTGGCCCTCGATGTAAAGACAGATAATCAAAACTCACCTGCGCACCGAGTGAGAAAGACTGACTCAAGTAATAGTCAATGCCTCCGCCCAGTCGGAGGTTGAGCCCGGCGATACTTGAAACGCGGTTTCCTTCTTGAGTTTCCGCTCCCGTAAAATGAGCGAACCCGAGCCCGACAATGGCATAGGGTTCTAGGGCTCCATACGGTACCCTGAGCGCTACCTCGCCCCCCAGAGTCCAAAGCGTAAAACGGGGCCCAGGCGCGAAACGAAAACGAGCTCCCAATGAAAAATAGAGCAGCCGCACCCCAAGAGCCCCACCAAAAGCAAAACTAGACTGGGAAGAAGGCGATTCGTCGAGGAGATCTTGGTCGGCGAGGGCCGTCGGATGAATCCACTCATAACCCAGCTGAGCTTCGGCCCAAACGAACTCAAGACCACGCCCCGCATCCTGACGCTCCGCATCGTCGAGTTCCTTTTCGATATCAGAACGCTGGTCTGAAGGCTCCGGCATCGGCTCCGGTGCCGCGAGTCCGCCCACGGATAGTTTATCGTCCGAAGGTGAGTCGGGTTTCGGCCCTGGTTCAGAAAGAGGCCGATCTTTTTCCTGCTCGTCATAAACCTCGGTCCGTGACCCAGGATTGGCAAAAGGCTCTTCTGTTTGCTCTTCGTAAGCGTCTGTCTGCTCGGCATGGGCCACAGTAAGCCATGAGCTGATACTCAGACCGAAAAAGCTAGCTAGTCCCCATCGCATCCGGCGCATTCTGCCTTTGATCCTATCAGCGAGCGAAGCTCACGCCTAACTCCGCTTCGAGCTCCGCAAGCCGTTCGACCACAGGGCCGCGGTACTCCATGCTCGCTACCGTGGCGGATAGGGTCGCGTCGCGTCTGAGAGTCGCAAGCTGGCGATAGAGCAATACTTCTTTTCGATGTGCGCGAAGCTGCTCCGAGAGTCCCTGGGCACCACGGATCTTGACCTTCCACCCAGAGGGATCCTCGGGGATTTCTTCCAGGTGACCATAGACGCTCAAGATCGCCGATGAAGAACGGGCGCCCCAACGCGGCACCCCAGGGATCCCGTCCGCTGAGTCGCCCACCAAGGCTAGATAATCTGGAATCGATTCGGGCAAGACCCCCATCTTCTCGACCACAGCGTCACGGTCATAGGTTTTGTCCCGCAAACGATCCCAAGTGACGACACGATCGTCCACAAGCTGCATGAGGTCCTTGTCAGGAGAAGCCACCACAATGACTTTGGCATCGGACTCCAGAGAAAACAGCTGGGCGGCTGCCGCCAGTCCATCATCCGCCTCGAACTCCACCATGGGCAGAACCTGAAACCCCAGAGCTTCAGTGATTCTTTCCGCAAGAGAAAACTGCGCGTGCAGCACAGGGTCGATGCCCTCTCCCGTCTTGTATCCTTCAAACAACTGGTTACGAAACGATTCGATCACGGTATCGAAAGCAACCGCGAAGTGGCTGTAACGCCCAGACCGCGCCAAACTCAAGAGACTCCGGCCCAAAGAGATGCAAGCGGCCACATCCTGGCCCGAAGGCGCAAGCCGACTCGGAGCCCCATAGTAGGCGCGAAAGAGTTCGAAGGTTCCGTCGATGAGGCATGGCGTGATCGGCATGAGGTTCTCGTGGGCCTTGGGTAGGCCGACTGCTCACTGTGCCTAACGCAAGAGGGCGATGAATGGGGCAAAAAGCGACAAATTCGGCCAAAACGCCAAACAGCGCCTTCGCCCGACACAAAATTGGGTGACAATCGCATGTCTACGGCATTTTCCCGACCAGGATCGCTTGCACAATGGCCCAGGCATGGGAACAATCGCCCAGAAACGTTTTCTGGAGCATCAATGAGCAATCAACTGCGCAAACTTCTACTTTCTCTTGTTCTGGCCACAGCTGCGACGGCTGGATGTACCCTCATTTCCGAAGTCGACCGAAGCGATATCCCTCAAGGAGAGGGTGGTTCTGGATCAAACGGCGACGGTGACGCAGGCGACGGTGACGCAGGCGGAGCTGGCAATGGCGATGGCGATGGCGACCCGGGTACTGCGGGAGCTGGTGGTGCAGTAGGTGGGGCTGGCGGTTCCAACTGAAGCACTCCCGGGCTCGATGGCCCCGGATCTCACGCTGACAAAAGGCTCTCCTGAAAGGAGGGCCTTTTTTATGCCGTGACTTGAGGACTCGCTCATACACAACGAAAAAGTCCCCACAACCCGCAGGATGTGAGGACTCAAGTCAGCGCAAACATGAAGGCTGGACGAGTTCGAGGCGCCGACTTACTTGGCTGCCTTTCGAGCCCGACTCCTCCACACGCCAGCCAGGCCCAGAGTCAGAGCCCCAAGCGCCCACCAAGAGGCATGGGGGAGCTTGCGCGACGGAGGAGCAACCGTCGCTCCACAGCCGTAACCGACAACGATATCGCAGATCACTGCTCCCGATCCGGGGACGGATTCTGGGTCGCTCGGATCCGACGCCAATCCCGAACCTTCCCCGGAAAGTTCGTCGAGGTCCGATACGCCATCCATATCAGAATCACGAGGAGTGGGTTCTGCTTGCAGCTCCGCAAGAGCCTGTCGAAGCGAGTCCTCGTTGCCCGACGCGAGGCCGCTCCGAGCCAACCAACCGACAAATGCCTTGGGCTCACTCGAAAATGCCGATCCCAGGACGCCGGGATCTGTCGAATGGCAGAGAGTGCATGCTGGAGTGCACCCCAACTCCAACTCTTCCATGACGACGGTCGGGAACTCGGGAGATGCCGACGCCAAAGGAGCGAACAAGAACACTGAACTAAAAGAAATCGCTTTGAGATACCGTTTCATGGGTTTCCTCCTCACAAGTACATGTGCAACTGACCCATGATGGTCGGGGACTCGGTCTGTCTAAACATCAGGTCGGTACGGAACTCAAGCTGCTTGTAAAAGAACCAATCCAGACCAAACCAGGCACCAAGCTTCGGTTTGCCCAGACCTTTGTCTACGGCTTCGGTGCTCGTGTTGAGACGTCCTTGATCCAGAACCTCGCCCGTCGCGATAAAATGGAGCCCTTGCCACGGTTCGTAGTCAAACTGCGCAAACCCAGCGTAGCCCGCCGAGGCACGGCTTCGAAAGAGAGCGTTCATCTCGGCCAGCAAAGAGAAGTTTTGTGTCATACCCCAGCGCATGGTCATGCCGTGAGCTTGGCGCAGGCTTTCCTCTTCTTTGGAGATGCGATCGAGACGAACGTAGGTCACCTTACTCGACACGCCGGCCGCGAAAGTGGGACTCCCGATGCCTTCGATATACATCGAATAACCACGCTCATGAATGGCGTGGCCCTTCATATCTTCGTATCGACTACCAGGAACGGGATCGAGTTTCGTCTGGAAGTTGCCGGCAATGGCCATGACCTCCGCACGTAGATTCTCGCCCACGTAGGCTAGGGCCACACCGTGCTGCTGGTCGGATTCGCGATCGGTGCGGGTGGCTTCCCGAACCCAGGCGGTATGCTCAGGAATACGTACACCGTAAGGAAGGTTGAGACGACCGCCGCGCACCACGAAGTCGCCGATGTCAACCCCCAGATAATGGGTACGCGAAATCAGATTGAGCTTGCCCCCGCCGCCATGCGTCACAAAAGCAGCTCGAGCATGGGAGGAGCCTGCCGCCACTTTAGCCATACCCAACGAGCCGCCCATGCTCACCGGACCGAACCTCATCTGTCCGTATAGATCGGCCTGCATGACGGGCACAAAAGTGAAGACCTTGTCTGATCCGGGACGAATCAGATAAAGGTTACGGTAAGAACCGCTGAGCAACAGCCAATCCGGGAGGTCGACCGCACCCCAAAATAGACCCGGCTTCGGACCTTCGAGTTCTCCGGAAGACTCCCCCCCGGCTTCGCCTTCCTCTTCGCTTCCCGAACCGTACTGGCTGCTCAAGAGGAGCTGTGCCGTCACGCGACCATACTTGGTCAAAAGCTCGCCGCCGCTGGGGTCGGCATGACAAGTGCCACAAGCACTGTAGTCATGCCGGATCATCCAGGCGTAAGCGTGCGCGTCCTTGGTATCCGCAACGGATAAGGCAGCGAAACACAAGAGACTAACAAGGAGCGCGCGATAGATCGCGATCCCCCGACATAAGGACGGACGGGAAGCTGTAATCATTCGAAACTAGGATGGGGGGTAATTGTTGGGCGCGAGCTTACTTCTCACGCACCTTGAACTTGACCTTAACCTTGACGTCTTTGTCCACACAGACGCCCAAATAGCAAGGCTTTTCCAAGTTGAACTTCGTGATGTCCACAGTGGCCAAACCCTGAACGTGATAATCGCTCCCCGTGCGGCTCACTTTGTAGGAGAACTTGAGGGGTTTCTTTGTGCCATTGAGCGTAAAATCACCCGTAGCGGAACCTTCCAGCGACTTCTTGTCGTCAGGGAACTTAAGGGCCGACCGCTTGACCTCCATCACAGCCTTAGGATGCTTGTTAGCATTGATGGCTTTCTTGAGGTGGTCGTCGCGCAAACTGATGCCCGTCTTGAGGGCCGTCAAAGGAGCCTCGAGGGTAATGACCCCGCCTGACTCTTTGGTCGTCAACGAAGATCCGGATCCATCGATCTTGAGTCCGCCCGGCCCAACTGCCCGAAAAGATACGTCACTCTTGCCAATGCCCACCAGGGCAGCATGAGCGACAGAAACAAAGGTGAGACCGGCGACGCAGAGAGCAGATACATAAGTGAGTGGACGACGAGTCTTCGAGGTGGTCATGCGCTTTTCCTTTATTGCAAAAAATCCTGATTTGGAGAAAAAACTCCGCGCGACACTCAGTGCCGCTGTTGATTGGAGTACGAGAGAGGCCCAGGAGAACTTCCCCTCTCAAAAGCGTTTACAGTGCGAACATATCCCCAACGAGCCGATAACGCACGAGAAGATCGCGAATTAAGCGCTCAGAATATTTATAAAAATCGTCGATATTAGAAATTTCTGGACGACTGGGGGAAATCCCGACCCCCGACAGGAGGCTTTCGAGTCCAAGATTGTCATTTGTGGTGAGACGAAAGATATTCGAGGCAGAATGAATCTCGTCCGTCGACGCCACGCCCCGAGCGGCTCCGCCAATCCTGGCCTCGACGCGGTATGCGCGGCGCTGGCCGAGTTGGGTCTTCGCGCCCAAAACATAGAGCAAGAGCTCGAAGGGGGAGCTTCGACGCGACAGTTCTTCCGCCTCAACCTGGACGGTCAACCTGCGGTCGCCATGTTCACGCCTGCTCCGAGTCAGGAAATCGTCAAGGCGCAACAGTCCAGTGGGTACGCCTCCTTCGTCGAAGTGGCGCGTCTGCTTTCGGAATGCGAGGTACCCGTTCCCAAGATCCTCCACGCCTCGCTCGCTCATCCCGTTCTCTTCGTCGAAGACCTCGGAGACTACACGCTGGCCAATTACCTCGGCGCCCACCCCGAGCGCAAAGACGCGCTCTATCAAAAAGCCATCGTCGTACTTGCCGAAGCCAAGAACAAGCTCGACCCGCTCCCTGAGGGTAGTGTGATTCGTAATCGCGCCTTCGATCACGACCTACTTTTGTGGGAAGTCGAACACTTCGAAGAGTGGGCTCTTGCAGCAAGAGGTATCGATCTAAGTCCAGAGCAAAGCGAGGTGTTTCAGGCTGCAGCCCGATTTTTGGCGGAAACGATTTCGAGCTGGCCTCGGGGCTTTGTGCACCGCGACTACCAAAGCCGCAACTTGATGATCCTGGGTCCGTTGGGGGAAGAGAGGGTGACCTGGATTGACTTCCAAGACGCCATGATGGGCCCAAGAGTCTATGACTTGGTCGCACTTCTCACAGACAGCTATCAGACTTTTAGTCAAGACTTCGTGGAAACAAGGTTGGATGAATACTGCGCTTTGCGAGGGCTGAGCGATGAGCGCGTCGCTTTGGGCCTTGAATTTTCGCTCGTCACAGTTCAGCGGAAGCTCAAGGATGCTGGACGATTTGTCTTCTTGGATCGAGTAAACAAAAACGGTCACTTTCTTCAGTTTGTCGACAGCACGATAGCCAAAGCAAGAAGCGCGCTCACAGAGGTAAGACACCTCGGTCCGCTGGGTAAACTGGACGACCTACTGAGCGAGCTATTCGGCCCAGTCGGCTGAATCCATTGCGAATTCGATTTGCTCGTCCCTCCAAGCGCTGTCATAGAATCCGAGACGAACCCTGCCCGTCATTCGGGCGAGCTCTTGCCCCAGATCGCGCAACAAGTCCTGATCCAGCTTGAGCCAAATATCGACGAAATCGTACTTGCGTCCAAATCCCGTCCCCCCCAGAATATAAGATTCGTCCTTTCGGGTTGCACAGCGACTGAAGTCTCGATGAAAGAACTCCTCCACCTCGGCTCGAACGGCCATCCGCCGTTCGGCAGGAGTTATGCTCCAAGCGAACCAGACTAAGATCTCGTCCCCTTTGGTGAAACGGGACGACGAAAAGGGCAGCCCCTGAAGACTCGCCTTGATGGCTTCGGGAAACCGAGTCGAGACGAATCGACGTTCTGACGGCGGATAATCGTCCGCATCCTCGTCCTCAACTTCTTCCATCGATAGGGCGGTCCAGTCCGACAGATGGAGCGCAGGCTCGAGAAGCGTTGTCGGCAACTCCCTTAAGAGTCCAGTGATGCCACGTTGGATCAAAGTCGTCGTTTCGACGAGGGGATAGGATTGAGAGCCGCTCCCGGCAGAGGAAAGCACCTTGAGCCCTTGATGGCGCGAAATCCGGTCGACCGCTACATTGGCCACCCATATATCAACGACCCGATCTCCGACCAGCGCCTCGAGAAATACTTCTGCAGCGACCTGGAGTTGCTCCTCCGAACCCTCCACGTCAAGCGGCACAAGAACATAGACATCAAGAAGGTGGCCTCGTGAAAACCCAACTCGGACCCGACTCGTCGACAAGTCGACGCCCTGATCTCGGGCCGCTTCTATAGCTTCAGCAAAGGACCCCGCAGGGCGCCCCACGAGCAAGCGAGGTCCGACATTCAGTTCGGAAGCAAGCCACTCGGCCAAAGGAACGGCGGCCGGTTCGTCATAGCTCAAGAACCAGTCATTTGAGTGGACGAGCCGTTCACAATGAAGCCTTGGATCGAGCTCCCCAAGCGCCCGGCCAAAATCCTCAAAACGAAGATAGGACCAATGGTCGCGTAGCTCTTTTAAGACTGAGCTCATGGTCTGAACCTTCGCTCTGTGCTGAACCGGGTCCAGCTGTCGAAATCGAAAAACCATCGCTCGGGTTCGACCTAGTAGTGCGGTGGCTTCTCGTGCCCAAGCGGTCCAGCAGGCTGCTCACGGACCATCGCCTCCAGTTGCTGAACCCGATGCTCAAGTCGATCGAGTGCCCGAGTATGAGAGAGCACAACGTCATTCAGGTCGGAAATCAGCTTTTCTTGATAGGCGATCTTCGTTTCTAAGTGAATGAATCGCTTTGAAGTCTCATCCTGGATCGACATCGACTGCTCCTTTTTGGGACGCCGAGTCTATCCCTTCGGGGATGAATTGCCCATTGGATCCTTGGATTCGGTGCGTAGATGCCGTGTTGACGAATGACTTTGCTCGGAAAGGCGCACGGCCATCATCATTTCAACGGTGGTGTTCGCTTGACGCAAGTCGTCCAAAAGCGGGGTCATGAGGGCAAGACGTGCAATCGTCGACAAGAGCTCCAGGTGACGCTGCCTCTCGTTCGGCGGAGAGACAATGACGAACACCACATCGATCTTCTCTCCATCGGGGCCGTGATAGTTGAGCGGCTGGGCCAAGGTAAAGACACCAACCACCGTGCTCTTAACGGCATCCAAGGTGGCATGAGGCAAGGCCACGCCGTGCCCGACGCTGGTGTTTTGGGTTCGTTCGCGCTCCCAGAGTGCTTCCAAAATGAGTCGAGGCTCGACTTTTAGCATCCCTCCAAAAACCGACGCGACGTGCTCAAAGAGCGCTTCTTTACGGGTCACGGCGATGCGCGGCCTAGTCGCGTCTTCGTTGACAAAGTGAACCAGTTCTGTTGCCTGTGCCTCGCGCTTACGAGCATAGGCTTCGTGAGTCTTCATGCGCGGCGTCTTGAGCATCAATACCGAACAGGCAGCCTTGCGCGTGATTCTTTCGGGAACGGTGCCGCGAAGACGCCCCCAAAGTCCCGCCTGCGGAGCACCCATCACCAATAGGTCATAGGCGGTACTTTCTCGAGTAATCGAGGCCACGGCATCTTGACCCACCGATAAAGCAGTTCGAACAGGGGCCTCACATAATTCACTCAGCTCTTTGAGGTAAGAAAGCTCGGCCTCGTGCTTCGCCTTCGAATCGGTCTTTTTGACCGGGCGCACCAGAGTCAGACGCGCCCCCCAACGACGCGCAAGGTCATCGGCGGTACCCACGGCGAGAGCATCGTGGGGCCCAGGCTCGGCATAAACGAGAATCTCACGAATGTACCGAACCCCAGCGTCCCGGAACAGAGCCAGATTGCACGCCAAGTGATCCACCAACCACCCGAGGGGATTGTAAGGCATGAGAGCCCAGCGCGAGCGGCCTCGCCAGCCCATCACTAGAAAGTCACATTCGACTCGAGTGGTGATAGCGTGAACCGTGCGTACGATGTCGCGGGAGTGCACCGAATGAAACTCGAGTCGAGCCCCCTCCTCCTCGGCCATCACGCGCAGTCGGCGACGCAGAGAAAGGAGAGCCAAAGCGTCTCCCATCGCGCCCAATATCGTCTGTTCGGGAACCTCTGTGAGATGAACGACGGGCAAGCGTCCCCAGCCTGCTAGAGCTGTACCAATTTCGGCCAAGGTTTCCGGCCCTCGCTCGTCTCCGATCATCGCGACGATCGCGCGCGCGCGACCAGTGATGGCATCCTCGACGTCGAGGGGAGCAAGGGAAGAGACCGATTGGGGTGGAGGGGTGAGTTCATCCTCACCCCTAAATTCATCACGGAGGGTATCCGCAATCGACGACCGTGGGCCAATATCATGGGACGGTCTGGGGCTGAGAGCACGACTCGCTTGTACGAGTTCCTTGCGACGCCCACGCTGCAAAACAATTCCGCGTCGGGTCACTCGTTTGCGCCCGTAAAAGAAATAGAGCGCAGTACCTGGTGCAACGGCGAGCAGAGTGCCCCAAATCGCAAGCAGGCCAAATTGAGTGAGAATGAGGCCTCCGCTCAGAACCCCGAGCGCAGGAAGCCAGGGATAGAGGGGTTGTTTGAACTTCGGTCGATACCAACCAACCCCACTTTCTCGATACACAATGGCCGCCACGCAGTTGGCAACATAGAGCGCAACTACGATGAAACTCGCTAGCTTCGCCAGTTTGGTCACATCGAGCAGAACCACCGAGAGAGCCATCCCGGCTCCGGTCAATGCGATCGAGAGCCCCGGCGTCTTGAAACGCTGGTTCAGCTTCTGCAACCCTTGGGGTAAGAGCTCGTCTCGACTCATCGCAAAGGGAAAGCGAGACGCCGCAAGTAGACCGGTATTGGCAAGCGAGGCGAGAGAAAGCACCCCAAAGACCGCCGCCACCTTGCCCCAATTGGAGCCTGCCACTTGATCGGCCCAGGTGAAGATCGGGCGCGGATCGCCGTGGAGCTGGGCTGGAGGAACGCTCGCGCAGAGCATTCCTCCCACAGCCGCGTAAATGACAATCGAGATGAGCAGGGAAACGAAAATTCCAACCGGAAGCGTACGGTCCGGGTTTTTTACCTCTTCGGCAATGGCAGCGATTTTGGTAACCCCATCGAAAGCGACACTTACCAAAGCGACCCCTGCCGCAAGTCCCAGCAGCCCCTGAGGCTTTCCCCGCTCAGGTACCGGGAGAAAGCTTCCGTAGGCGGAGGTCACGAAGATCAGCGCAACCAAAAAGAGAAAGACCCCTCCCATAACGAAGGTTTGGGCACGGCTCACCGCTTTTACGCCGACCCAGTTGAGCAAAATGATGAGGAGCAGAAGCGAAAGAGCCGTCGGGACAACGGGAAGCTCGACTAAGACCACCAGGTAAACCCCCACACCGATCAGCGCGAAGGCCGCTTTGAGCAAAGAAGCGAGCCAGACGGCCACGCCAGCCACAGTGCCTACCCAAGGACCGAAACCACGATCCATGTAGATGAAGGCACCGCCAGAAGTCGGCATGGCCGTGGCCATCTCTGCTTTACTGGCCGCCGCGGGGAGAGCCAGAAGCCCCGCCATCACGTAGGCTAGCCAAACTGCGGGACCGGAATACTGCGCCGCCAAACCCGGAAGCACGAAGATCCCGTTGCCAAGCATGGCGCTCAGAGCAATGGCAACCACGGAAACGATGCCCAGGCTGCGCTCCATCTCTTTCATTGTCTTGATGTTCCCGGCGACTTAATGCTTTCAAGGCTAGCTGAAGTCCTGACAACAACCAGCTAGCCCCTTGTCGGTCCTGTCCTAGAACGACCAATCTGAGACGGAGAAAAGTGGGCTAGATGCGAGCCGGCGCTATGGTTTCAAGTCTGGCGCGCCCGGAAAATTCGGACAGTCGTCCGCTCCTCTGATGTCCGCCGGACATTCGCCCGCCGTACGGACATCCTCAAGAACGCAACTTTGCACCACCTCAGTTGCAGCATTGAACGGCCAAATGATGGAAATTTCTCGGCCTCCGAAAAATCCTCTAGCACGTCACCCTTTTGGCACGAGGCCTGCATAAGTTCTCACCAAGAGCGACGGTTGGTGAGAGGAAACTGGACGTGACTCCCGAGTCATGCACCAGAACCACCAAGCCCCTTCAACAGCCTAGCTTGAACAATTCGTTGTGATGATTGAGGAGTTTCGGGAGGCGGCGGCGCGCTGCGGTCTAAAACAGGCTCAGCGTGGTCGGACGCTTCCCGCCATCCCATCCCCCCCTCCCCTCTGCGTCTGGCTCTCCACGTCCCCCGGACTCCTCAATCACCACACCACCCTCTGCAAACTTCCCCCTTCTTTTCTTAACTTAAGCGGATTCTGAGGAGTCTCGGGAGGCGGCGGCGCGTCGCTTCAAAAACAGTCGCGACGTGGTCGGGCGCTTCCCGCCATCCCCCCCCTCCCCTCTGCGTCTGGCTCTCCACGTCCCCCGGACTCCTCAGCATCCGCGTCCCCTTCCCCCAAGGGGTTGTGAGCCCTCTCGACATCGACCACTCTCCGTCAAGTGGACGATTTGGGAGGGCTCTTTTCTTTTGTCGCGAAAACCTTCGCTGACTTAGGCCCTTACCGAATACTCGGTCTGCACATTGTCTCAGCGCTGACTGTCCCCAGCGTTCTGCTACGAAGAAGCGGTCGCCCCACCTCCGCACTCGCTTGGCTTTTCGCTCTTTTCTTCGTGCCTGGAATAGGAGCCATTTTGTGGTGGGCCTTTGGACGAACGCGCATGGAGCGACGACTTCGCTCACAAGAGCAACGCCGTGCCGGATTCGTTTCGCGTCGAGCGGCGAGGAGTCACGACCAACAGTGCGCCACCTTCGGAAGTTGGCTCCCAGCTCGGGCCTACGAAAACCACGCCTGTGTCAGCCAAAACAACGGGGTTCAGCTTCACCTGGGCGGAGAGGACGCTTTCTTCGCGATCGAGAAACGCCTCAAGGAAGCCCGTGAGACGATCCATCTGCTCTTCTACAGCTTCGAGCTCGATGCAACCGGAACCAAGATAGCCGAACTCTTAGTCGAAAAAGCAAAGCAAGGACTCACTGTCCGAGTCCTCGTCGACGGTTTCGGAAGTTCCAACTCCATCAGACGGCTCAAGACCCTGCTGACGCCGCACGGCGCCGAAGTCGCTGTCTTTCTTCCCTCGCGCATTTCCCCCCTGTCGGCACCTCGTTTCAACTTCATCAACCACAGAAAGATCATCGTGATTGATGAAGAACTCGCTTTTTGTGGAGGAATGAACATCGGACAGCAGTACCGCTATCAGTGGCACGACATGATGTTCGAGATACGCGGTTCAGCGGTAACGGGATTGAGCCACGTGTTACTTGAGGATTGGTATTTTTCGACCCAACAGTCCGTCGAGGATCCAAAGCGACCCCTTTCGACTCAAGGCGAGTGTGAGGTAGCGATCATATCGAGCGGACCGGATACGGAACCTTGGATTCATGATGCCTACTTCACCGCCATCACCCAGGCCCAGCGGCAGGTCTACATTGCTACACCATACTTCATTCCTACCCCTTCTATCCTTACGGCATTGAGGACGGCCCGTGGACGAGGTGTCGACGTCCGCCTGTTGCTCCCATCCCGAAGTGACGTCGAGCTCGTCAAGTGGGCATCCCGTTCGTTTTACCCCCAATTAGTAGGTTCAGGAGTCCGCATCTTTGAGTACGGACCAGCCATGATTCATGCAAAAGCCCTGCTCATTGATGGCAAGATGGTTTCCGTAGGAACAGCCAACGTCGACAACCGAAGCTTTCGCCTCAACTTTGAAGTCACCTGCTTCGTGAATGACCCGAAGTTGGCGACCAAACTGAGCACTTGGTTCGGCAAGCATCTCGGGGAATCAATCGAAGTCACGCGAGACTCCCTACGAAAAAAGAGTGTCTTAGTGAGACTGTTCGAGTCTGCAGCTCACCTCCTCAGTCCGCTCTTGTAGGCGCAAGCGCACAGATGGAGCACCGATATCCTGCAGGTTGTGAGATGCGCCTTAGCCCAGGCACGCCCTGAGGGCCTCAAATTGATCGGAGATCGAAGGAAAGCGTTCGCTTTCGTTTTTGGCCAAAGATCGAAAAACCCAATCATCCACAGCAGATGGAAGATCCGGACGCAGCTCGGTCAACCGAGGGATGGGAGCCTGAGTCACCAGTCGGAGAAGGGTGAGCAAGTCGCTATTGGGATAGGGCGGTTGACCACTCAGACAACGAAAGACAACCGCACCATAGGAGTACATATCAAAAGCAGGCGTGAGCCGACGTTCGCCACGCCACCCTTCTGGTGCAATGTAGCGCGGTGAGCCGGCGATCGTCCCCTGAGCGGTGATGCTATTGAGTTTCAGAAACTTCGCGAAACCGAAGTCGAGCAACTTGGCAGGGACCGGCCAGTCTTCGCCTTCCAGGACGAAAATATTATCTGGTTTGAGATCGCGATGGATCACTCCCGCGGCATGTGCCTCTGCCAAGGACGTAGCCACTGGTCCCATGCACGCCAGAACCGCAGCAATCGTCAGACGGCGACCATGCCCTTCCAACGCCTCGAGGTGGTCGCCCAAGCTCAAGCCGGTCAGCAACTCCATAACAAGGCAAGGGCGACCATCGGTGGTCCAATAGAAGCCAAATGTTCTCAGCGTGGCCGGAGCTTTGAGCGATCCGAGAATGTGCGCCTCACGCGCCATTCTTTCTTGAAACTGGGGATCGGACGCAAAGCTCTTGCGAAGCACCTTGACCGCCACGTCGGGCCCTCCGTTCAGATCGGTGGCCCTGAAGATCTCGGCCTGTCCTCCCTGATCGATCGCCTCGACGATCCGATAGCGGCCTGCGATGAGGCCCGGCCGCTTGGGCGCCGTGGACGGCAAACGCCGATAAGGACGATCAGAATCCTTCATCTGAGATCAAGATACCTTAGGGGCAATTTCGAAGCGAGCACATGCGCATGTGGAATAACCCATTTGGACTGGAAGCCCAACCATGCAACCGAACGGGCTCCCTGAAGGGACGCCGCAGCCATGGAGCCTCCGTCAAACCACAGACACAAAGCCCCCGCTGACTCAGGTTGATTAGCCACCTCAAATAGGAGAACAACCGCTCGGGTCGAGCTTGTGGATCAAATTGAGACTGTCGCATGTTTATTCACCCGGTGGGTTTCCTCTTTGCTAAGATACCATCTGCGCGACCGTCGGTACTCCCCCCACACTGCCTCTTGGTTCATGCAAGAGACGGCGCGTCCCCCCACACACGCATGGGCCCCCTCCTACCGAGGCGCACCACGAAAAGGACGAAGAAACGTGAACGGAATTGCAATACTGGGCGCGCTCCCCGGTTCCCCCGCCGAGGAGTGCGGTCTCAAATACGGTGACATTCTCTTGAGCGTGAACGGCGAAGCAATGACCACGGTCGAAGACTTCTTGCGCGCACGCTCAAGCGCGCAAGACACGATGGAGCTTATCGTTCGTCGTGGTGGTCACGTGATGGAACTCTCCATTCACCTGGACAAGAAGCGCACCGGGACGAAAATCTCGGCGGCGGAAGCCATCGAGAAGGTGCAGCATCTCCGTCTCGTTCCCCCCTTGCCGGAGCAAGGTCCTCTCAACTAGCCGCTCGTACAAGCCCCCCCTGCGAACTCGCTCACTGGCAAGCCTCACGAGTATCGAACGAGTGAGCGTCAAACGAAAAAAGAGCGACTGCATTCCGCAGCCGCTCTTTTTGCCTCTTCGAGAGAGCCCTGATTTGTCAGAAGTCCTGTACCTCAGAAGCCCAGGGCCTCTTTGCGCTCTTCGGCACCAGGCAAAGGATCGCCTTGCTCGGCAACCACAGGCAAAGACTTGGAGCGCTCGGCATTGAGCTTCAGCCACTCTTGCTGATCTTCGGGCATCTGTGCTTCGTCGTAGATCGCTTCTACGGGGCATTCAGGCACACACGCGCCACAATCGATACACTCATCGGGGTCGATGTAGAGCATCTCATCATCCCCATGAAAACATTCAACGGGGCATACCGCGACACAGTCAGTAAAGCGACAGCCCTTACAATTTCCCGTAACGACAAAGGTCATGGCTGAGTAAATAGCGGCGGCGCAGCGGGAGCGCAACGCGCAAATGAGGCCGAAGACCGACTCTTAAGCGCGCTACCCCTGGAAGGCGTGCACTAGACCCGCCCCTTCGCGGATAATCTTGGGGGCATCGCTCGTTAGGTCCACAATGCTCGTTGGCACGGTGCCTCCAGCGCCAGCATCCAAAACCAACGCGAGGCCCGGAAATTCTTGGTTAATTTCCGCCGGATCAGGATGTGCCGACGAGCCATGCCGAGAAGCGGTAGACGAAATGATAGGGCGCCCGAGCTCTTGGCAGAGAGCACGTACGACCGCATTGTCGGGAACACGAATGCCCACCGTCTTGCGGGGCCAGTGCACAATTTTCGGGACTTCACGGGTTGCTTCGAGAATGAAGCAGTAGGGGCCTGGCAGGAAGTCTTTCATTACACGGTAGACGTGGTCGTGCATCACCGCGTACCTCGACACGTCGCTCAGGTCTTGGCAAACGAAGGCCAGCTTTTGCCCCTTGTCCATCCCCTTGATGCGATAGAGCTTTTCGACGGCCCGCTTGTTGAACAGATCGCAGCCAAGACCATAAACGGTATCCGTGGGATAGGCGATCACTTCACCAGCCGATAGCGCATCAACGGCCTGCTTGATCTTGCGGGGCTCGGGATGGCGGGGGTTAATTTCGAGTAACATATCAGCTCCCCAGGTTGCCTCAGCCTGCGCCAACCACCCACTCTTGGGCAGTTCTCTCTGTCTGAAGTCGTCCTGCTTTCAGGGGACCGGCTGATTACTACGCAAATTGAAGCTCGTCGAGAAAAGATCGCCTCGACGAAGGAAACTTGCCCCCCCGGACAGAAACACGCATAGCTACGGCATGTTACGTCGATTCGGCCCATGGGTACTTACTGCATGTATGACCAGTATGGGATGTGCTGCGGCCCCCCAAGAGGAGGCTGCATGGCCGCAGAAGCCTAGCCCGTCGTATCCAACGGCTCGCCGAGAAGCCAAAGCCGATCACACTCCTTCTGTCGCGCCTCGCTCGAATGACCGCGCCCCAGACAACAGCGAGCCTTCCAGCGCCTTGGCCAAGCAGTACGACGGCAAAGCAGCCCTCGACGTGCTCGAAGGCAAGGCCACCTACTACGCAGATTCTCTAGCGGGTAACCACACCGCCAACGGCGACGTTTACGATCCGGGTGCCTTCACGGCCGCTCATAAAAAGCTCCCCTTCGGAACGATCGTTCGCGTTGTACGTACGGACACCAAGGCGACAACCTACGTCCGAATCAACGACCGCGGCCCCTTCGGTCCTGCCGAACGCATCATCGATCTTTCCAAGGCCGCTGCCCGCAAGCTCGACATGCTCCGCGCAGGGGTCATCCCAGTGCGGGTCGAAGTCGTTCAACGGCCCAAGAAAAAGAAGTGATTCTTCTCTTCAGCCCGTCTTGCTCCCCGGACGCTCGATAGAACCATCTGTACGACGAGCAAAACGCGCCGGATCGTCTCCATGTACTGGCCCGCTTCCCGGCCAAGGCCAACCACCAAACTGGGTACGCTGATAATCTTGATAAGCTTCCTGGAGCTCCTGCCGAGTGTTCATCACGAAGGGGCCATGTTGCGCGACCGGCTCGTTGATTGGACGCCCCTGAAGCAATAAGAACTCGCCCTGAACCGAACCATTCTTGAGCTCGATGGGCACTCGCTCGCTCATCATGGCTCCCTGCATCGAGCGAAGAGACCTAGTTCCGATCCGGAGCTCTTTTCCTTCGAAGAAGTACAAAAATCGATTGATACCGGCGCCGACCGCAGGAAGTTCAACCTGCGCGCCTGCGTCCATCTTGCCCGTGAGAATCGTAACTTCGTTGGCTGGATCGGCAGCCCAAGAATCGGGCGGAGGGGGTGGCGCATGGGTCTCACCCAACCGGCCAGCACGAATTTCGATCTCGGTCTTGTTGCCATCGGCATCCTCTGAAACAAGTCGAGGAAGGTCATCCGCCCACAACATCGAAAAGTACGGAGCGACCATTTTGCTCTTCTTAGGTAGGTTGAGCCAGATCTGAAACAGGTCGAGGGGGTTTTGTTTTTCGGTCGACAGGAGGGGAAACATCTCAGCGTGTTGGATGCCGGAGCCCGCCGTGAGCCATTGCACATCGCCATCACCGTACCGAGCAGCCGCGCCCAGCGAGTCGGCATGGTCAAGCCGACCACTGCGCACCACGGTCACGGTTTCGAATCCGCGATGGGGATGGGCAGGAAAACCTGGCACGTCTCGCCCGTGGTACATGTTCCAGCCATCCTTCCAAGAGAAATCCATGCCCATCTGCCGTCCCTCTAGGGAAGCCGCGGGACCATAGCTGCCGTTTCCTTTGGGGAAGCGATCATTATGATGAACACAGAATAGAAAGGGATCGGGAGTAGGCCAGGGGCGACCCTTCGGAAGGTCGAACACCTCCAAGGCTTGCGAACGTGGGGATGGGTCTTCGTGACTGCTGGGCACTAGATCTCCTTTTTGTTGGGGGGACGAACCACTCTTGCACGCCGTACTCAGTCCGGCCCCTACGGACACCGAGGATGCACCGGTACTCGTAAGAAACTTGAGGGCCGCGCGACGAGTGAGCTCCGACATGGATTCAAATCTAGCCGCCCAGAAGGCGGGGTCCATGGCGCTGAGCGCAACAGACCTTTCTTCCCGGCGCACGGGTGCGCAAAAAAGAGGATCCATCACAGCTAGCCTGGTGATGGAGACACGGAGGGTTGCGGCACAAATTTACCTCCTAACTGCAACAGCTTCTGCTCAGCACCATCAGCCGTGTGTATCGAACCCGCTCCTGTGTTAGGCACAAATCCCGCTTTTATTTCCTCCTATGAGTCGCCCCAAGCCAGTTTCTTCCGAGCCGTTCCCCGTCAGTCGGCGGGCGGCCATCGCCGCGGGGGCAAGCCTGGCTCTTTCATGCCACAAACGGGGAGCGCCCCCTGTTGAAGAAGGGGTGGCGGTCGTCGTGCCCACGCAACGCGCCACCTGGATCCGGAACTTCAATCCCTATTTCGAAAGCCAAGTCTGTTGGCCCACTTGCGCGGGAATCTATGAGCCGACCATTATTTTCAACCGGGCCAAAGGCAAGTTCGTCCCTTGGCTGGCGCGATCATGGCGCTGGGAAAACGACAACAAGACGCTCGTCCTCTCCATCCGTAAAGGAGTGAAATGGGCCGATGGCAAGCCACTCTTGCCGAGTGATGTGGTCTTCACCTTTCAGCTGATGAAAGAGCACAAGGCCCTCGATCAGTATTCGGTGTGGAAGCACTTACGCAAAATAACAAGCCAAGGAAGCGACGTACTCTTCGAGTTCATTCATCCGTTCACGCTGCCCGCTCTCTACATCGTAGGACGCCAACCGATCGTCCCGGCGCATCTGTGGAAGGATGTCAGAGATCCCGTCAAGTACTCCAACCCTGATCCAGTCGGTTCGGGCCCCTTCAACCAGGTGCTCTCTTTTAAGCCCCAAATGTATGAGATCGGAGCGAACCCTGAGTACTGGCAACCAGGAAAACCAGGGCTTAAGAAGTTTCGGGTCCCCGCCTTCGGTGGCAACGAAGCGCAGGCCATGGCCTTGATCAATGGCGAGATCGATTGGGGAGCAGTCTTTCTTCCCGCCATCGATCGCATTTATGTAAGCAAAGACCCAAAGCATCGCGGCTACTTCTTTCCGTCTTTGGAAGGCACGGTGATGCTCTACCCCAACACGCGCCGAGCCCCTTTCGATCAAGCGCACATCCGCAAAGCGTTGAGCTATGCCCTCGACCGAGAAACCATCGTACGGATTGCAATGCAGGGCTACACGCGGACGGCCGATGCGACAGGACTGAGCGACAACTATAAAAAGTATCACGACCAGCGAGTGCTCGATGAGGAAGGCGACCACGCCGTTTACAATCCTCAAAAGGCCGAAACCATGCTCGATGCAGCCGGCTTCAAAAAAGGAAGGGACGGATTTCGTCGTTTCCCCGATGGGCGTCCTCTGGACGTCGACCTCAATTGCGTGGTCGGGTGGTCGGATTGGATCATCGCCTCCGAAATCATGGTCAAGAACCTCAAGGCGGTGGGGATCAACGCAACTTTACGCACTTATGCCTACGGAGCCTGGTTCGATAAACTGCGTCGCGGGGAATTTCAGCTCAGTATTAGTTGGTCTGATGGAGCCGCTACGCCGCATAGCTTCTACCAACGTCTCATGTCCCAGGACACTGTCGTCCCCTTGGGCGAAACGGCCGAAAGCAATTGGCATCGTTTTGTGAGCGCGCGGGCTGATGAATTACTCGACGCTTTCGCGTCGACCGCTGATCCCAAAGAGCAATGGCGACTGTCGAGTGAGCTCCAGCGCGAGTTCGTGCGCCACGCTCCGGCAATCCCGATCTTTCCAGGCCCCACGTGGGGTCAATACAACTCTCGCCGTATTGAAGGGTTCCCCTCCAGAGAGCACCCCTACTCGATCTTGGCTCCCTACAAATCACCCGGCCAATTACTCACCATGATAGAGCTCCGACCGGCCGGCTCTCCCCCTTTGAGCGACACCCCTGGTGACGGAGCCATCGACGATCTTCCAGGGCTCGGGGGCCCCCAATGAAGTACCTCCTGCGCCGCCTCGGTTTTTACCTGATTGCGGCATGGGTCTCTTTGACCCTCAACTTTTTTATCCCCCGCATGGCGCCGGGCGACCCCGCAACCGCACTCCAGCAAAAGTTCCAAGGACGCCTCGACCCCTCGGCACTGGCGGCGATGCGTGTCGCCTTCGGTATCAGTGACGAACCCCTGCACGTTCAGTACTTGGAGTACCTCAAGAACCTCGCCCACGGTGATCTTGGTATTTCTATCGCTCACTTTCCCGCTCCGGTCAGCGAAGTCATCGGCACGGCCATCTTGTGGACCTTGTTCTTGGCAGGTCTTTCCGTGCTCCTCAGCTTCGCCCTCGGTACCTTGCTCGGCGTCCTTTCGGCGTGGCGTCGCGGGGGTTGGCTCGACCACATCGCCCCCCCGCTCTTCGTCTTCCTTGGAGCCTTCCCCTACTTTTGGCTTGCGATGCTCCTGCTCTATGCCTGCGGCTTCGGTCTAGGTTGGTTTCCCCTTCGCCATGCCTACACCTCAACTTTAACGCCGCAGTTTTCGGCGTCCTTCGTCCTCGACGCCCTGCACCACGCCGCCTTGCCGGCACTTTCCATCGTGCTCGCCTCAGTTGGAGGTTGGCTGCTCAGTATGCGCAATACGATGATCGGTGTCCTCAGCGAGGACTACGTAACGATGGCTCTCGCCAAAGGACTCAAAGGCCACCAAGTCATGCTGCGCTACGCTGCTCGCAATGCGCTCTTGCCCTCGATCACCGGTTTCGGAATGGCACTCGGTTTCGTTCTTTCAGGCTCTCTTCTTACAGAGATTATTTTTTCGTACCCCGGACAAGGTTCGCTCTTGTTCGAAGCCGTCACAGCTCGCGACTACCCCCTGATGCAAGGCCTCTTTCTGGCGATTACGGTGGCCGTACTCGCCGCAAATTGGTTGGTTGATATCGCCTACGTGGTGCTCGATCCAAGGACACGTCGATGAGCCTTTTCAGACAGCTGCTTGAGAACAGAAAGGCGCAGGTGGGGCTGACCATCCTCGGATTCTTCGTCCTCATCTCGCTATTTGGCCCCTCTTTGGTGCGCGACCCGACTGAGTACATCACGGATCCAGTGATTCCCCCGAACGGGGATTTTTGGCTGGGCTCGACCCAAAAAGGACAGGATGTTTTCGCCCAGACCATCGCCGGCGCCCGCACTTCACTCTCTATCGGCTTTGTGGTCGGCTTCGTTGTCGTCTTCATCGGAGCCCTCATCGGAATCGCCGGTGGGTTTCTCGGCGGTTATGTGGACGACCTGCTTTCTTTGCTCACCAATGTCTTTTTGATCATCCCGGGGCTTCCCCTAGCGGTGGTTTTGGCTGCTTACCTCGAAGCCAGTCCCACCAGCATTGCCACGGTTCTTGTCATCACGGGCTGGGCGTGGAACGCCCGCGTCATCCGCTCGCAGACTTTGACCCTAGCGAAGAAGGACTTCGTTCTTGCTGCCGTTGCCAGCGGAGAAAGCACGCTGCGCATCATGTTCGTCGAAATCTTGCCCAACATGACCTCTCTGGTTGTTTCGGGATTCATCGGCGCAGTCGTCTACGCGATCGGTGCACAGGTTGGGCTCGAGTTTTTGGGTCTTGGCGATGTCTCCCAAGTGACCTGGGGAACTAACCTCTACTGGGCGGCAAACAGTCAGGCGCTTTTGACCGAGTCGTGGTGGACGATCGTACCCACCGGGATCTGCGTCGCCCTCGTAGGATTCGCCCTGGTCATGATCAACTTCGGGATCGACGAAGTCACCAACCCGCGTTTACGTGCCGAAAGTCACTACCTGGGAGTATTAAAACATCATGACCTGATGCCCAGCTTTTCGACTCCAGTCGTGCCTCTGCCCAAGCGTCCCAGCACCGCCTCCACGGCAACGGACAAGGGAGCTGCGACATGATGGCACCGCTGCTCGAAGTCGAGAATCTTCGCGTTGAATACACGACTCCCCGGGGCTCTGTACGGGCGGTCGACGACATCTCTTTCACGATCCGGGAAGGCGAAGTCTTCGGCCTGGCCGGTGAGAGCGGCAGCGGCAAGTCAACCGCGGCGATGGCTGTCATGCGCCTGCTTCAAAGCCCCGCGCTGATCACGGGCGGAAGCGCTAAGTTTCGCGGCGAGGATATCTTCGCGATGGGGGACGAAGAGCTCAGGCTTTTTCGCTGGAAGCAAATTGCCCTCGTCTTTCAAAGCGCAATGAACGCACTCAACCCCGTCATGACCATAGGCGCTCAGATCTGCGACGTGATCATGGCCCACGAGCGAATTCCCTACGCTGAGGCCCTCGATCGAGCCGCCGAACTGCTCAAGCTCGTCGGCATCAGCAGCACTCGTCTCGACGCTTATCCTCACCAACTTTCGGGCGGCATGCGTCAACGGGTCGTGATCGCTATCGCACTTTCGCTGCGCCCTCCCCTTTTGTTCATGGATGAACCAACCACCGCCCTGGACGTGGTGGTGCAAAAAGAAATCCTGCAGCAAATCGCCGAACTCAAAGAAAAGCTCGGTTTTTCGATCCTGTTTATTACCCACGATCTCAGTTTGATGATCGAGTTTTGTGATACAATTGGTATCTTATACGCTGGGCGTCTATGCGAGATCGCGCCATCCAAGCAGCTACTCTCCAACCCGCAGCACCCCTACACTGACGGTCTGATGAGGTCCTTTCCTGAGCTCCATGGGCGGCGCAGACGCATGGAGGGGATCCCCGGATCGCCGCCTGACATGCGGCATCCACCAGAAGGTTGTCGTTTTCATCCCCGTTGTCGAAAGATCGACCGAGCCTACGGCTGTACCGATAGACTGCCTCACCTCGTCAACGTGGGCGATAAGCATAGCTCGGCTTGCCATCTTTTGAATCCCCATCAGTTGCGGCCCAGAGGGGAGAACTCTTGAGATGAGCGACCGTCCCACCCCGGCAGACAACCCCATCTCTAAACGGGTCGGTGCTCCCGTCCTGTCTGTTTCGAAACTAGGCAAACTCTACCCTGTCGGAACGACCTTTTCATCAGCGCAATTGCGAGCCCTGCACGATGTCAGTTTCGATCTACACCGAGGAGAATGTATCGCTTTGGTTGGAGAGTCGGGAAGTGGCAAAAGCACCGTGCTTCGCCTGCTCGCTCGCCTCGAACAACCCACCGACGGCAAGATCGAGTTTCAACAGTGTGACATTCTCAAAGAGGAACCCCGACGCGCAAGCCTTCGTTATCGTTCACAAGTCCAAATGATCTTTCAAGATCCTTTTGGCTCCCTCAATCCGACGCACACCGTTCGTCACCATCTTGAGCGTCCGCTGATTCGACACAAGAAAGCGAAGAAAGGCGAGCTTCGTCGCCAAGTTGAAGCGCTCCTCGAAACAGTCGGTCTGAAACCCGCTCAAGAATTTGCCGATAAGTACCCGCATCAGATGTCGGGGGGTCAACGGCAAAGGGTGGCCATCGCCCGCGCTCTAGCCGTCGAGCCCCTGCTCTTCCTAGCCGACGAACCCATCAGCATGCTCGACGTATCGATCCGCATGGGGGTCCTCAACCTGATGCACGAGCTAAAAACGACAACCTGCGCGGGCTTTCTCTACGTTACCCACGACATCGCCAGCGCACGCTACATCGCCGATCGCACAATGGTGATGTACGCCGGCCATTTGGTGGAAGGAGGTCCGAGCGAACAACTCCTTGACGATCCGGCACATCCGTACACAAAGCTGCTCTTGGAAGCAGTCCCCGATCCGAAGAGCAGTATCTTTCGGTCCCTCCCTGCAAAGAGCGGCCAGCCAAACCTCGTCGATCCAGCCCCAGGATGTCCCTTCGCCGATCGTTGTCCAGAAAAGAAGGAGATTTGCACAAACGCCGACCCGAAACCCGTTCCGCTCAAGAAGCGCGGAGAGTTCGGATTCGTCCGTTGTCACCTCTACTCATGATTCTCTGCCTTCTGCGGTAGAAAACTTGTGGGCGCAAAGCCTAGGCGACTACGTGAAGGCCACTCGTCTTTGCTGGAGCGTTCGCTTTGTTGTTGTTGTTCGCTGTCGAACTTTGGATCAAGGACAGCGCCTGCTTCCCCTGCTCCCGGGTTGAGGCAACCACTTTTTTCGCGACGGCCATATGGATATTCTGAGAACTGGCACCGACTTGCATAAAAGGGGAGAACGGATGGTTCCTCAGATGCCTGAAGGAAAACGACCGAGCCTCTTCAAATCCACCAAAAGTACGCCCAAATTGGGTTTCCTTTCTGGAAAACGCCGAGCCAACTCTTCGGCACAAAGGACGAAGCTCTTGCCGCTCTGAGCGCAAGAAACCGCTTTTTTATCGAAAGGAACAGTCAGGCACCCCTGGACGAGGCGCTCGGTCAGTCGTCTCACCTTGGGACTGTGCAGGACATCCTCGGGGCTCCTCCCTAAGGCAGTGTAGGCCATCTTCTCACACTCAAGAGGCCCTGGGAGCTTCGATTCACAGGCGACGAGAAAAAACGCAATCAGCCCGAGTAAGAGTCGCCACGTCACAAGATCAGCCCCACCGCAAGGAGGAGGTCCGCCATGTTCTTCGGCGGAGCAAGAGGAGCAAAACGGGTCTGCTGCCCGTCCACAATAGCCTGCACATCGTCTTCGTAAGCCGAACCAGTCTGGTTACTCACAAAGTGATATGTTCCCATCAAACTAATGTTGAGCCAGTTTCGCAGAAGATCAAGACTCAACCCCGCGCCCAGGCCCCAATTGAGTTCGACCCCCGCTCGATCCGCCTTCTGATAGAAGTGATCGGCGGTGGGCATCGGAGCAACCACCCTGGCCCAAGCCCAACTCAGGGCACCCACCACGTGGAGATGCTGAGTCAAATGGAAGGACGGTTCGAGACGCACACCCAAGCTCGTGACCTTTAAATCGGGCTGTTTAAGATCGAGCTCATGCTCTTCTCCCCCCCAGTCGAAAGCCCCCGGTTTGCTCTCCACGCTGATCCTCTCTTCGCGATAAGATAGGCGTATTGCTAACCAGTCCGTCAGCTGAGGTCGAAAGAAGCCCCCGTACGCAACGCCGGGTCGATACTTGAAGCGAGAAGAGGAACTCGCCCGACTGACCATGCCAACGAAAGCGCCGGCTTCGGACCAGCGGGTAGCCGGCGAATCCTGCTCACGTCGGGGTGGCGTCTGAGGAACTTCATCCGCGAGAAGGGGCTCCGAAGGGGGAGGCTCGCTGTCCGCCACTTTGGCCGGCGGCTCCGACCTCAACAGCGGCTCGGACGCCCCTTTTTTAGCGGGCTCAACCGGTTGAGCTGACTCGGCCGGTTGAGCTGACTCAGCCGACTCACGCGAACTCCCTAACTCGTCTGTCGGTCCGTCATCCGTCGGCTCGTCTCTGGGTTGAAGCGCGTTCGTCGCCTCCTCATCAAAAGAGACTTCCGCTTGGGACGCACCCTCGCCCTGCTGGGCGAGGGCAGCAGAGGAACACAGTAGCGTAGCCACCCCCACTGCAACTCCCGCGAGCGCCCAGTCTCGTGGGCCCTTACGACGCCCCGACTCAACCACGCAGGGTCGCTCCCAATTCGCTCTTGGCCTTTTCCATGGCAAGATTGAAAACGGCGTCGACCTCTTTATCCGTCAGAGTGCGGGCCTCGGCGTGTGCCACAGTTGCTTTGGGATCGCGATAGGTCAGCCGGAAGGTCAAGGAGCGATGCTTCTCGGGCACAGAACCACCGCGGAACTCGGCAGCAATCTCCACCGATTCACAAAGCTCGCCTCCGGAACTCATCAGCAAACCCGCGACACTCTCTGCCGGAGTCGTATCAGCGACGACCAGGGATAGGTCTCGAGTCACCGCCGGAAGCTTCGGAATAGGACGGAAGCGCGGAACGACGCTCCCTAGTGCTTCGATAAGAGCAAGGTTGATTTCAATGAGAAGCGCGGAACCGTCGATATCGAAATGTTCGATTACATCGGGATGAAGCGGGCCAAATACCCCAACCCGTGTCCCCCCCACCGTAATCTCAGCGGCCCCCCGGGGATGAAGATGTGCTGTGACATCGGTCGAACCGATGTGTTTGACCGACGCCCGCTGCCGCGTCATGCGCTCCACGAACTCGATGGCAACCGCTTTGGCGTCATAGATATCGACCAACGCCGGTTTGAGACTCAAGTGTTCGTCTCGAGGGCCTGCCAAAATAGCCGCAAATGTCGGCTGCTCGTGGGGCAGCTTTTGTTCGTCGTCAGGCTGACGCTGTCGAGCACTCGACGCCGGTTGTTCCGAATCGATCGGGAGAAACAACGCCCCAATCGTGAAGAGCTGAACCCGCGGCTCGCCGCGACGGCGCGAACGGCCCACGGCTTCGATGAGCCCCGGTGCCAAACTGGTACGCAAGACGGAGCGATCTTCACTTAAAGGATTGGCCAAGGTCACAACGGGCGCGGGCGCATGAAGAGCCTGCAGATCCGTCAACGATACAAAAGCGTGAGTCAACGCTTCACTCAACCCGAGCTCCACAGCCGTCTGAGCAGCTGTTCGCTCAAGATCGCCCGACGAACGTGGTGGTTGAGGAGGAATCGCCGGCAACACGGTCGGGATGTTGTCGAGCCCACGCACCCGCGCGACTTCCTCGATGAGATCCTGCTCGAGACGAATGTCAGGACGGTGGGATGCTCCACGCACACTGGCAACGGACCCTTGATTCGTATCGACGAGGTACTCGACGCGCAGACCAAGGCGACCAAGAATGTCCACCGCGGACTTGAAGGGAACATTCACACCCAGGAGTCCGTCCAAACGCGTGGCGTTAAGCTCCATCAGAGGCAGCTCTGGCTCGACTCCGTCAGCACGCAGAGGTTCGGGGGCGACCCGTCCAGAGGCCAGAGTCTGTAAGAGATAGCGCGCTCGATCGATGACTTTTTCCGTAGCGCCGTGGTCAGTGCCTCGCTCGAAGCGATGGCTCGACTCGGTATGCATTGCCTGGCGACGTGCGGTACGGCGGATCCCTTGCGGGCTAAAGTAGGCGCACTCCAAGAGCACATCCTGGGTCCCAGCTCCGATCTCGCTGTCTTGTCCCCCCATGATACCGGCCAAGGCGGTGGGCCCGGACTGGTCACAAATGACAAGATCATCCTTCGTCAGCGTCCTCTGGACACCATCCAAAGTGGTGATGACCTCGCCCTCATCCGCTAGGCGGATATCAATCTGGGCGCCGCTTACGGTCTTGAGATCAAAAGCGTGCAAAGGCTGGCCGTACTCCATCAACAGCCAGTTGGTGATGTCGACCACATTCGAGATGGGGCGGATCCCCAGTCGATGAAGACGCCAACGCATATGATCGGGCGAAGCTTGAATGGCTACGCTGCGGACAACGGCCGCGCCGTACTTGAGGCAGCGATCCTTGGCCCTGTTCTTGAGGCGGACTTCGCTACTACAGGGAGCCCCTTCTTCAGAGAGAGGGCCACAGGGAGGTTCGGTGAGAGCGACCTCAAAGAAGGCGCCGAGATCGCGAGCAACGCCGACGTGACCAAGCGCGTCAGGACGGTTGGGCGTCACATCCAACTCATAGATAACGTCCCCTGCCTCAGGAAAGGCATCGATGAAGCGAGTTCCTGGTTCAAAACGGCCGGGCTCATATGTCAAAATACCCTCGCTCGTTTCGGCCAGCCCCAACTCCGCCTCGCTACAAAGCATCCCTTCGCTGACCACGCCGCCAATTTCACGACGTTCGAGGACGAAATCGACTCCGGGCAGTTTAATACCGAGTCCGGCGAAGGCCACCAATCCCCCAGGATCGGGCACGTTCTTTGCGCCACAAACTACTGTGATGTGCTCGGGAGTCGCCTGGCCGCGCGAAGAAGGAGGCAACGAACCAACTACCTGATTCACTCCTTTCTTTCGGGTCAAGATCGTAACCAGGCGCAAGGAGTCACGGCTGGGGTGCGGCTCAATCGCCTCAACCTGAGCAATAATGACAGAACGCAGCGCCGTCTCGCAGTTGTTCACGCCGTCCACCGCCAAGCCCAGGGCGGTGAGGATATCGGCCGTCTCAAGAGGGTCGAGTTTTGCGGTGGGAAGAAGTTCGGAAAGCCAGCGAAATGAGACAAACATCGGTGGGCGCCTTGTAGCACGCCTGAGCGCTCACTGGACCCCGCAGCTTAAACAAGGTAAACTATTGTTTTTGTTCAATTTATAACCACGTCACGCAACAGGCGACCGTTTCAAGGTGCCTAGAGCCGGTAGGGGCGCACACTTGAGGGTGGCTGAACCAAACGGCGCCTCTGACGCTTCTTGATCTGCTTCGCAGAAAAACGTGCCCAGACAGCCCCTTGAGCTCCTTTCACGAAAACCCGTTGCTCGACTGACCTCTCATCCGAGGCCGGCTCTCGCTCCTGGGCGGACTCGGAGCCCAACCGGCAGGCTCTATCCGTCGAACGGGCAGACAGCACTAGTTGCATCGATTCCGCGCCCCAACGTGGATCCTGATCGCCTATGCGGTAGCTGCCGTGAAAGACACCCCCCACCCCCTTCCCCTGCGCTCGTCCGTCGACCCAAAGGTCGAATTCATCGCACTCGGATTGCACCGAGAGGGCGATCTCTCGTTCTGTGACATCACACACAAAACGATAACTCACTCGCGTTTTTCCGTTACCCAGAACGGCGCTCAACCGACGCTCATGTCGCACCCCGCCATGAGACGCCGGACAGATCCCGGTGAGCAGCTGGGGAGTTTGACCGTGAGCGAGCCTAAGCTCCAAGGACAAACCATCCTCTACTTCCCATTCCTTCCCACCGACGAAAACACGCCCCCCAGCCACGGGCTCCGAGAAACTCGTCATGAACTCGATCCGGACAGGAAGTTCAAGCGACTCTGGTTGAGTCGGAGGCGGCGTACACCCCGAATAGATGACGCATACGGCAAGCCACCAAGCCCATTTCCAAGCTGCTTTCATTTGCTTTCCTTTTTGACGCAATGCCTTCGAACCTGGAGAAGAAAGGGCTCCCACCGAACCCCTTGAGCCCCCTCTTGATTGACCAAGCGTTGGTAGGCTTCCAAGGCACCGCCGCAGTCTCCACCCAAGAAGGCCTCGGCTGCCTGAGCAGCCCGCTTCTTCTCGTCTTCATCGAGAGACCAGACCTGAAGTCTCGCGACGGTACGGCTATTGCCGAACTCGGGGTCATCGAAGGTCCCTCGTTCGACCTGCGGTGCCTCAATGACCCGCGTCTGCTCCAACTCTTCGGAAGTCAAGGCCGACGGGCTGTCGTTCAATTGACGCGATACATTCTGTGGGGCGCGCTCCTTTTGTAGCCACCAGGGAGCCAGAAGAAGAAAACCAAGTGCGCCGACGGCTACGAGAATCACCTTGAGTCGAGGGGCATGCGCCGAAGCTGCTCGAAGCCGGGCAACCAGACCTCCAACCATCCCCTCTAGTCGTGCGGAAAAGGCGCGTTTTGCTCTTGGCGTTACCTCCCGCGACTGGGTCGCCTTGCTTTGCGGAGTGGTCGCCGCATCCCGAACGGGCAGAGAAAGAACACTGCCCTTCCCACGAGGAGCCGGGCAATCGCGCTCTTGCTCCACGCGACTGAGGGGCACCTGGGTCTCACCGAAGTAGGTTTCCCCGACACTCTTGATGCCAACACGCGGAGCAGCCGCTTCCATTCCGCCATACAAATCTCGCGCTCGTCCTTCGACGTCCCCAGGCTCTCCATCAAGCAAAAACCCCGGCGTCGGAAGTAAACAGGTTGCATCCTCGTCCATCACGCCGCGCCTCCATGACATCCCGCTACGACGCGGAGAGCGCCGTCCAATCGAACCATGACCGACTCCACCTCGTATTGCCCGTCTTGGTCCAAACCATGAACTTCGGCGATTTGCGCCACATGGCGCTTCCCAGAACGGTCGCGGGTGACCTGAACGATCACATCAACCCCAGAAGCAATCTGGGATCGAAGCGCAACGAGAGGCAGCTGAAGTCCTCGAAACAGCGCTATGGTTTCGAGCCGCCTCAACGCATCAGGCGGACTCGATGCATGGATCGTCGATAGACAGCCTCCGTGTCCCGATGTCATCGCTTGAATGAGCGCCAAGGCTTCTCCTCCCCGGAGCTCACCGATCACGATTCTGTCGGGACGAAGTCGCAAAGACGCCACAAAAAGGTCCTCGATGCTGATCGCCCCCCGACCACGAGAATCCGCAGGACGCGCCTCAAGGGAAATGACATGTGGGAGGTCAAGGTGGAGTTCGCGAGCATCCTCGATACTGAGCACGCGCAGGTGGGGAGGCACGAGGCGCGCAATACAACGCAAGAGTGAAGTCTTACCCGTTCCCGTGCCTCCCGCCACGAGAATATTCTTTGCATCGCTCGAGTAACTCTCGAGCAATTCGACGGCCTCGGAACTGAGAGCCCCCCACTTTATCAACTGCGACATCGTCAAACTATCCGTACGGTGGCGACGGATAGCGACGCAGGGTCCGCTTTGAGCGACTGGATCAAGAACGGCCTCAAGACGAGAACCATCTGGAAGCCGCCCTTCCAAAATGGGATGCTGTTCATCGAAGGGACGCCCCAAGAACTGAGCTGTCGCCCGGAGCGCACTGAGCAACTGGGCTCGGTCCGAAAAACTGAACTCGCTCCGAGCGAGCTGCCCGGAACGTTCAACGAAAATCTCATCGAATCCGTTGATCATCACCTCGGAAACCTGAGGGTCATTCAGAAGAGGAGAAATGGGCTCGAAGAAACCCTCGACGAACTCACGCTCGATAGAGCCTACTCTCGAGGCAGTCGTCACTGCGCACCTCCGCTTTTCGAATTTGAAGAAAGTTCGATGGGTTCGTCGAGTTCTTCGAACTCAGCCAGCTGAGTCAGCAGATGTCGCGCCCAAGGAACTTGAGGCGCATCGGGAAAGAGTTCCACAAAGCGCTGAAGATAGACGCGGGCCAAAGCGGCTTGCTTCCGGCCGTAATGGTATTCTCCTAAGAAGTAGAGAGCTTCCGGATAAGTCGGCTCAGCTTTGCCAAGGTCGTCCACCGCCTGCGCGGCTAATTCAGGTTGTCCTAAACCAAGGTGCAGGGTGGCCATCAAGTGCACCAAACTAGGATCTTGTGGACGCTCCCGTCTGGCTCGTTGAACATGAAACAAGGCGCTTCGAAGACGCCCTGTGGTCACGCACGATTCAACAAGAGGTCCCACAACGCGTTCAGGCGGAAGTCCGGCGTCCCAAGCGGCAAGCAAATATTGTTCGGCTTTGAGGTGCTTCCCCTCACGAGCCAACTTCAGGCCTTCGTTGAGTAAGTATTCGGCCTGGATCGCCTGGGAACTCGACGGCGCCTGGGGCGGTTCGGCCGAGCGGGAACAGGCCCCGTTGGCCAAGAGGAGCAAGACCAGAGCAACTCCGAAAAAAGAACTTTGTTTCATAATCGAGTTGTCGGTCGCACCTCACCGGCGTTGCCGAAAAATCGCAGCTTCCAGTAGAAGCCGCCTCGACTAAAAGCTGCCTCTACAAAGCAGGGGACCGACGAGCAGCAAAATAACGCTGCCCATGAGCAGCATCAGGGGAAACAACATCTTGACCCCAGCCCGGGCAGCAGCTTCCTCCGCCCGGACACTCCGGCGTTGACGGCTCGTTTGCGCCTGCTGCATCAGAGCCTTTGCAACGGATGCTCCTTTTTGCTCGGCCATGACCACCGTGCGCACCAGATCTTGGACTTCGGGAACGGGACATCTCTCCTCAAGAGCTTCTAAGGCGGCACGGCGCGTCATCCCCATGTCCAACGCCAAGAGCACTTGTTCCAGTTCATCGTGAATCACGCCGGTCGTACGAACCGCAATTTTTCGGAGCGCTCCCGGAAGGTCCGAACCAGCATTCATAGCCAGAGCTGTCAACTCAACAACCGCTGGGAGCTCGTGAGCGATCTTCAGCATCCGTTCAACAGCCAAGGAGTGAAGTCGAATCGACAAGAACGACGCCCCCAGGACCACGCAAGGAAAGGTCCAAACCCACGTCTGGGTCGAATACGCAACAAACACACCCACACCACATCCCACAACAGAAAGAGTTAAAGTGAGGAAGAAGGCTTCATGTACGGACATCCCAGCCGGCATCCCAGCCCAAATCAGTCGCTTGAGCTGAGCACACTCGAGTTTCTGCAAAAGCGCACGACCACGCGCACTCCCTCCGCGCATCGCACGCGAGCCATGCAGAATAAGGCTCCCGCCCCAACGGAGAAGAAGCTCCGGAGGGCTTCCTGGAGAAAACATGCGCATTCGTTGCTTGCCCCGAAACCCACCCTGGGGACACTCGGTCAAAGGCAAATTCAACATCTGGCGCAGAGCCCACGCGCAGGAAAAAACGATCAAGGCGCCGCTTCCCAACCCCAATATTTCCAATCCGAGATGCATCATTTTCTGTTCTTTGTTCAAATGCGAACCGCCAAGATCTTCTTGACGGAAAAGAGAGCAGCCAGCCAAAGCACCACGGCGATGGCGACCAATAGGTGTCCCGTCGACGTTTCTTTCAGCGGATCGAAGTGAGTTGGATCACTCCAATTCATCGCGAAATAGAGAGGCACTGGCAGGACCCCAATCAAGAAGGACTGGGCTTTGGCTTCAGCCGTCTTGGTGCGCACCACCCCCTCGAGACGCTCCATCTCCCGCAATGCGCCCGCCGCTTCCTTGAGTACCTGAGGCAGCGAACCTCCTGTTTGACGCCCGATCTGTAAAGTCGACAGTGCTAGAGAAAGCACTCGGCTATTGACCCGCGTCTCCCACGCTAAAAGGGCCTGCTCCAAGGAGCGCCCCAGATCCATTTCTTGAACAACGAGTTCGACTTCTGCCCGCATGGGTTGGGCGCATGCTCCGGTCGTTGCCGCCAACGCTTCCCGTAGGGACGGCGCCGCCTCCAGGGCCCGCGCCAAAGACTCAATCCAACCCTCGACCTGCCTTTCGAGGAGGCTCACCCGTCGCTGACGTTGTTGGGCAAGAAAGAAGGGTTGAACTAAACTAAGCAAAGAGAGCGCGGCCCCCTCGTAGACCCCCGCCGCCAAAAGGAGCAAAGAACAAGTCAGGGAGGCCCCCATCAACACAAGAACCCGATTGGGACTTTGCTCGCTTCGAATGAAACGGAGGTCGGTCTGCAGTCTCCTCCGAAAGTCGATCACGCGGAGTCGTACTGAGGGACACAGCTCCCCGAGATAGACCCCTCTGAGGCTCACGGCGAGCCCGAGACAACAAACCAAGGTCGCCATCGGCCCCCCCCAATGCGCAAGGTGAACCATCAGAAGAGCCCGCCTTTCTCTGCTCCGAAGTGCTTGCGTAGAGCAGCTAAGTAGCTGGGCATGAATCCGCTGGCGACATGGCGACCGCCATGGAGGTTTCCATCAACAAAGTCACGGTCCCACCGAAACAGCTCGCGCAGTTCGACGTGTCCTTCATCGTCCAGACCGATCACCTCCACGATGCTCGTGACACGCCTCGAACCATCACCGAGGCGGGCTTGCTGAATGATCAGATCGATACTTTGAGCAATCTGGCGACGGATCGGGCCCAAAGGAAGATCCAGACCGGCCATCAGACACAATGTTTCGAGGCGAGACACCGCTTGGCGGGGATCATTGGCGTGAGTCGTGGTCATCGAGCCCTCATGACCCGTGTTCATCGCCTGAAGCATATCCAGGGCTTCCCCCCCGCGGCATTCGCCGACCACAATCCGATCGGGACGCATGCGCAATGCGTTCTTCACGAGGTCTCGAATAGTGAACTCTCCCCTTCCTTCGAGATTAGGAGGTTTCGACTCCAAACCAACGACATGAGACTGCGCCAAAGACAGTTCGGCAGCATCTTCAACCGTAACGATACGCTCGTCACGCCCAATCGACGCCGACAGAATATTGAGCAAGGTCGTTTTTCCGCTACCCGTGCCTCCGCTAATAACGATATTCTTCTTGAGAGCAACCGAGCGCTCTAAAAATCGAGCCATCCGTGAGCACAAGCTCCCCTGTTCAACCAGATGGGTCATTGTCATTTTTCGAGCGGGAAACTTGCGAATGGTGATGCAAGGTCCCCTGAGAGCCAAAGGTGGAATCACGGCATTGACGCGAGAACCGTCCTTGAGTCGCGCATCCACAAGCGGGGACGATTCATCGATTCGCCTCCCTAAAGGTGCGACGATGCGCTCAATCGTCGATCGCACGGCTTCACAATCGGTAAAGTGGCGCCCCGTGAGCTCGAGTTTCCCGCTCCGCTCGGCGTAGATCGTCTTGGCATCGACAACCATGATCTCGCTCACCAAGGGATCGGCAAGTAAAGCTTCCAAAGGACCGAGACCCAGAACTTCGTTTTCGAGTTCCGCGGCGACTCGCTTTCGGTCTTCAGCGCGTACTTGCATTTCGGGTTCGGCGACGATTTCGTTCAAAGCTGTGCGAACATCGACTCGCAACTGTTGACTGATTTCGTGCCCAATCTTGTGTCCACGCAAGTTGAGCTTCTCGAGCAAACGAGCGTGAATTTCGCGCCGCTGTTCCTTGCTTTCGCCCTCGGCCCGCGCCAAGCGCACTAATATGCGATACGGGCCGACCATCAGATCATGGCGGTGCTCCGACAGGGTAGTCGTTTTGCCAAGAAGCCGGTGTTTCTTCCCGATCAGGGTCCCGCCCCGAGAAGAATCGCCGAGCTCGAGTCCCGCCGATATCATCTTGAGGGTCAAGTGGTGACGCGAAACGTGCTGAGAGGGTAGCACAATATGACAGTCGGAAGCCCGCCCAATGCGAATCGGCGTCTCGACCGGGAAGGCGCGCCTAAAGTGCTCCTCGTCCTGTTCGAGCACAGTCACGAGCATCTTGGTGAGCACCACCGGTTTCGGAGGCGCCTCAGCTGTCAAAGCAAGGGATTGCTTTCCTTTGGCGGATTCATCGCTTTTCCACTGGTTCGATTGACTCTTTGAACGCAAAGACTCATCAATGGGATGCTCCAAGACTTCAACCAACTGACTCATTCGTCCTCCCAGGTAGTGCGCAACTCTTCGCGCAACTCATCTTGACCATGATATGATTGATAGGCAGAAAACGCACTCTTAATGCGCTGCCTCGCTTCTTGCGAAGAGGCATCCACAACCGTCGGAACAATAAAAATCACGTTATCGGTTGCCTGATGGTCGCGCCGTTCGGAGCCGAAGAGCCACCCCAAGATGGGGATCTGACTCAGTCCCGGTAGGCCACTACGTCGGCGCAAGCGGCTTTCCGAACTCAAGCCCGCCAAGACCACTGCCTGCCCCAGCTCCAAGTTCACCACCGTATTGAGAGTCGAAACGACCCGACCGGGCACGCCTGAACCACGATCAGTCGTCAAATCCGAGACGTCGGCGTGCAGTTGAATTTGGATCCGCCCCGAATCCACATCGTAGCGGGGAAGGACCTCGATCAAACTCCCATACTCGATGGCATGAATGCCCGTATTGAGCGACCCCGTCACCGGAATATTGACCTCACCACCGCCAGAAAAAGCCGTTTTTTGTCCGTTTTCGGTGATAACCGCGGCTTTACGCCGCAGTTTGGCCCAACCTCCATTTTGCGCGAGGTCCAACTGTAAGAGCGCCTGATCTTGTACGACCGCCGTGGCCGATTCGAAACGCTGCGTCAAAAAGTCGAAGCCCGCCGAAAAGCTCCCCAAGTTGATGCTGCTCGGATAGTTCAACCCGACCTGCAGGTCGCTCGATCGTTCGAGTTGAACGAAGTAAAAATCCAAACGAATATTGTCGCGCTCTTGAACAGCGAGTTCCGAATCTGTGACGGGCTTGGCTTCGGAATCGGGCACCCTGATCGTAAGATGGCGCTGTTTACCGTCTTCCATAATCAAGAGCAGGGTGGTCAGACCAGGTCGCTGCCCCACCAAAACGAACTGATCGCCCGCCCGCGTCAGGCGTACATCAACGATCCCCCTCTTTCCCTCAGAGTAGCTACGTACGCCCTCGGCACTCAGAACATGTTGTTCTGCCACCTGCAGAACGAAATCGACCTCACCTTCAGCCGACTCCGTTTCCGACCCAGGTGAGCTCGGACGGGTCGGTTGAGCTTGGGCAAGTCGAAGCCCGGGCGACAAGAAAAGAACCAGGGCGGTGAGAACAAAAAATCGCGTCACTGACCTAGCGGACATGTTCGATCTCCTTCTTTTCCTCCAAACGACGCGAAACCCACGGCTGGGGCTCGCTCGGTTGAGTCGGCATGGGCTGCACCCGTCGCTTCTCTTCCGGGTTACGCAAGACAACGAGGAGGTCTCCTATCGCTCCAAAAAGTGCTGTGGCCTGACTTTGAGTGACGCTGAGAGTCACTCCGCCTTTCGAGCGCCTACTTCGGACGGGTTTCTCTTCGCCCCCATCCAACGTATCGCCCAAGGCCAGCACCGTGATCTGTTCGAGCAGAACATCGCTCTTACCGCCGCGTTCCACCAAGACGTCAACCTGGTCGCCCACTTGCAACAATGAACCCAAGGGGTTCGCCTTCGCAGGAAGTCGAAAAGCTCGATGCCCCGGAGCAATGAGTTGAGACAGTCCTCGACGGGCCGCTGCATCGCGAAGATCGCTCCACACCAGAGACTCTCCACCGTGCAGTGAGGTGACCAGGGCAGCGCCCAGAACCTTCCGTTTTTCCGAGCCAGGAATGCGGCGCGCGTCGATGTAGCGACTGGGAAGCTCGACCTCGACCAGATGCTGCTCCTCGAGGATCTGCCCCTCTTCGAGGTCTTGAGTCAAAAAGAGCACTTCTTGAGCGGGACCTCCGCTCAAGCGCTCCTTCAAGTTCTGCGTATAGAAGTAGAAGCCCCCCAGACCCAAGAAGAAGGCGGCCACAGCCAACTGATTTGCGACGTTTTTCATAGTTTCTTCGCGGCGTCTGGGCCGCGCTCGTCCAGTTGTCGGACGTGGCCGCCGCGTCGTTGCAAAAAATGGCGCCCCCTTCTGATTTAGAATCTTTCTGCAACGCAGAGGCCTCTCTGACCGAAGATGGTGCATGAAAACGCTCCTCGAAAACGAGCAAGGAACAGCCACCATCGAGTACCTCTCCCTGCTGGTGCTGATGACCATTTCTCTGGCGGGGACTCTCTATGCCCTAGGCCCCGGCATCGTCGGCGTGTTTCGGATGCAGGTCTTCTGGCTCGCACTGCCTGTCCCTTGAGCAAGCAACGAAAAACCTCCCTCCCTCAATCTTTTTCCGCAACGCGGCGACACACGGACCGAAAACCAAAGCGTCATCGGGGCACTCCCCGCACCAAACCACGAACAGTCAGCATACTTCGCAAAGGAATCACTCATGAACAATCTATCTACTCCAAGCCATTCTCCCACAACCGGCATGACCCCTAGCTCCACCTCTCTCGTCAACGACGAGCGCGGTCTCTCCACAGTCGAGTACCTCATTCTACTCGCCGTGATCGTCGTGGGATGTGTCGGTGTTTGGAACAACATCGGCACGGCCATTGATGAAAAGTTGGGCGAAGCTCAAGGTGAAGTCGAAGACATCGGCGAAAAGTAGAACAGCCTCTGCATTTTTTCACCGAAAGTCTCACCATGAACTCCCTAACCCTGCTCTTCGGAGCCTTGTCCACAGCTCTGATCTTGGCCATCTGCGATCACAGACGCGGCACCATGCCCAATTCTGTGACGCTGAGCTCATGCGCCTTGGCGCTCTTGGTTCACTTCTACTTGGAGCAGGGCTGGGGACTCCTCTTCGCTCTTTCGGGCAGCTTTCTGTGTGGTTTCGGCCCCGCCTTGCTCTTCTTGATCACGAAAGGAGGAGGGATCGGTGGAGGGGACGTCAAGGCCCTCTTCGCCCTCGGCGCCTGGTTAGGCCCCCAACTCGGACTCGAGGTCGAACTCTTGGGCTTCCTCTTCGTCTTTCTCGCAACCCTGGTCCAGGCTGGGTTCTCTGGAAAGGCGACGGCCCTACTGGTGCGGTCGGTTCGAGTTCTCATTCGACCTCGAGCCCAGGCGAAAGCAGCCCATCTCACCTCGGAGCGTACCTACGTTCGTTTCGGCCCCTACCTAGCGGTCGCGACCTGCTTGAGCTGTATCAACTCGGCGCTTCCGCTCTGGTTTGCTCCCGGAACACTTTCATAGGACTCACCATGACCGTATCGCCTCGAGCCGACCAGCGCGGCATCGTCTACATCGAGATGCTCATGGCTTTGGTACCCGTACTGGTCACCTTCCTGGGGATCTGTCAGCTCGCCCTCTTGTACGCCGGGCAGCTCGTCGTCCAACACGCAGCCACGCGAGCTGTACGGGCAGCCGTTGTCGTGCTCGACGATGATCCAAAGCACTACGACGAAGCCCCCCGAGGCAACTTGCTCCAAGGAAAGGCCAATACCGAGTCTCAAATCGATCTACCCAAAGGCGATGACCGCCCGAATCAGGCGCGCCTTTCAAAAGATCTGACCAGCTCGACCAGGTCCTCTTCCCAGGACAAGGGCGCTCGGTGGGGAGACATCGCCAAAGCTGCCTACCACCCCCTATCAGTGCTTGCGCCTCCTCTGACCTTCAATCAGCCGACACTCAAAGAAGCCGTCGCTCAAGGAGCCGGCTGGCGATTGCTCGTGGGTCGACTCTTTTACGTACAGGGGGCCACGGCGCTGAGCCTGCATGGTTCTGGGAACGACGAGGAACAAACCGAGTTTTCTTATGATGAATCCGTCACCGCTCGCATTCACTTCCTCATGCCCTGCAACGTGCCCGTTGCCTCTTCGCTCATCTGCACCAGTCGACTGTCTCGCCTCGCCTCGAGGCTCGGATTCGGCAGCGATCGCAGTGACGAGTTGATCGAAAAAACAGAAAACGTGGAGTCGAAGTGGGCACGAGAAGTCATTCTACTTGCCGTCCCTCATCTGGAACTACTAACGGCGGAAGCTACGATGCCTAACCAGGGGGCTCGCTACTACAAGGAGAGCGAGTGATGAGCCTTTCGAAACGACTCGTCAGGAACGAGGACGGCGCCCTCATGATCGTCGGCATCTTCATGATGCTCGTCGTGGTCTCGATGCTCTACATCCTGATCGGCACCGCGAAAACCCTCCTTGCCCGAGAAGGAATGCAGGATGCCGCCGACGCCAGCGCCTTTTCGGCAGCCGTGTTCATGGCGCGAGGCATGAACTTGATCGCCCTCATCAACCTGCTCATGGCCCTTCTTCTCGCACTCTTGGTGGCAGTTCGGCTCACCCAAACCTTCTTCGCGATGTCGGCCGCGGCTCTCTACTCAGTGAGCTGGTACTTCGGAATTTCTGCCCCAGCAGCAACCGCCTGTAAGCAGGCGTCCGACAGTCTGGGCAAGGTGTACAAGAACTTCAAGGACCCAGTACTGCAGGCGCTCGAAGTCATGCACCAGGTACAAGAAGCCACCAGCGTGGCAATGCCATTCGTGGCAGCCGGTGCGGGGATCTACGAGGTGGCAGCTCACCACCCGCCTGCGGTAGGCGCCTTCGCGCTCCCGGCGCCCCAGAGTCTGCCCATCGAAGCCGACAAATTCGAGGTACTCTGCGGCAAAGCCACCGAACGAGCCACCACAGGAACGGTCGATGTTTTCGTAGGTGGCTTCGCCTTGCTGCTCGACAAGGCCCCTCCCCCCTTGGTCAATTCCGCACTAGCCCCTGTGCGCAAAGCGGCAGAGACCGTCGGAGAGTCCATGAGCCAGTTCTTATGTGGCGACGGCTCTCAGAGTCCGCCGAAGGCCTCCTTCACCGTCGAAAACAGCTACCCCAAGTACACGCCGCTGACCGCATGTGAGGAGGACCCCCACGGGGCCCGATGCCAACGAGCCGAGTTTGATCTCCGGAAGGCCAGTCCTGATGACGAAGGTCTGTGTCAGGTGGGCGCAGACTGCGAGTGGGATGGGCTCTACGAGTCTCAGGCACGTCGCGCACGCAAGGATTGCGATCCGAGCGGGGGAGGCAAGGTCAAGGACTTCGACTGGCAGCATGTCACCATCGAGGCGATTTTTCGGTTCAGCGGAGGGACATGGCGTGAAGTGTCTCAAGAAGTCGTAGAAAGCGAGCTCGTGAAAGACGCTCCTTGGTCCCCCTGTGGGCGCTTCGGAACCCTGAACAACGAAGAGTACAATCTGAGTTCAGGATCGCGTCATCGGGACTTTCCTGAGCCGGTTTGCACCGACAAGAACATCCGCACACCGCAAAAGCACCGACCCCGCGAAGGTGATGAGGAAAGAATCCCCTTCAAAGCCGCCCTGCGCATCTTTGGTTGCACGATTGAAGAAGAAGACAACTCGGTGACTGCGGCCGAAAAGGACGATGCCTTGGGCGGCGAAGACAACGAGAAACGCAGCTCTCACAAGATGCAAGAGGACGTCGAACTGGGCAGCGAAACCTTTCAGGTGCGTGCCTTGTCCTTCGGTCCGGAGGTGGGCCCCGGATCGGCGATGGACGGAGTGCGCGTCAGTCTTTTTGGTCAACAAGAAAAGGAAACGAGCGAGCTACTGGGAGATCTCAATACCATCAACCGCTTCGGCTTCGCTCAGGCCGAGTACTACTTCGACCACAATGGCTCGACGCCCAAGGAGGATTGGCTCTGGGAGATGAACTGGAAGGCTCGCCTCAAACGCGTACGCCTCCCCTCGAAAGAAGAGCAGGACAAGGAAGAAGAAAGACAAGACAAGAACCAGAGCGCTACCCAAGACAAGCTCGCGCGGTTTGGCATTCCCGATCAGCAGTCCACCGCCGAGCAGGCTTGTTCGAAGGTGAGCAAACAATGCCCCAGTTCGGACAAGTTCGATCTTTTTGCCAGCCTCGTGATCCACTGAAAGCAGAGCACTATGTATCCTCCCCGCTATCGTCGCCGTCGTGGCACCGCGAGCATCGAAGGGCTCATTGTCATCATCTTCTTCATCCTGGTCTGGACTGGCGTGCGCTATGTGGGCCAGTTGAGCAACCGCAGTCTTTCCACTCGCGCTGCGGCGCGCAACTGCGCATTTCAGATCGCTCTGACCGGTTGCGAATCCGTCCCGGTGGGCTGCGATTTTAGTGAAGAGAACTCGAGCTCTGCGGAGCAGCAAGAAGCTACCTCGAGCGTTACTCGAACCGCGCAAGACGCCGAGGAGGACGACTTCAACAAAGACATCCTCGACATCCTCACGGAAGCCGTCGAGCTCGACCTCTTCAAGAGGGCCCGGGTCGAAGCCCCCGCCGAGATCACCCAGCCCGAACTCATCGGGGGAGACACCGTCGATCTTTCTCAAGGAATGACCCTGCCGTGCAACCCCACCCGCGAAACCCTGGGGGACAAGTTCCTCAACCTCTTCAAAGGCATCTTCGGGCAGGTCTTCTGAACCGATCAGCGAAGCACCCTCCTCACTCCTTCGAACAAGGCCGATCATGAACCATTCTCTGTCCCGTTTCTTTGCACCTCGATGTTCCCGCTCCACCAGATGCAGGTCACGCTGGCGTTTCCCCCGACCCTTCCGCTTTTTGCTCAAAGTGGCAGCCCGCGCTCAATCTTTCACAGCCCAACGATCTCGTTGGCTGCGTGCGATGGTGGTCCTGGGTGCCTCCACGGCCCTCTCACTCGTCGGTGCACGCGTCGTTGAGGCCAAAGTCACCGAACAAGCCAAGCTCCAAGTCCTTGAACTCAACCGACAACTCGCCTTCTTGTTAGGAGAACGCGCCGGGGCTGCTGAACTTAAGCAGGGGCCGGCGCAAACTCACGCCATCACCATCAATGGAGTGGCCTTGCTCGTCCAATCTCGCTCGCTTCGGGCCACGGACGATGAACTCGATCAAGTTCTCGTGCGTTTCGCTCAACGTTGCCAGACTCCTCTGGAGGAACTCAGCGGCCACCCAGGAAAGGAACCGCTCTTTGCATCGCCTTCCCTTCAAAAACGAGGCGAAAAGGAAAGCTACTTCTACTGCCTGCGCCCCCGACGGCCCCTCACTCCGGAAGGAATCGAAAGTAGCGTCGCGGCATTTGGAGCCACCCGTAACCTCTACGACCTAGGACAGATCGAAGGAATATATCTCCGCACCTCTGGAGATCGCCACCGCATGCTACTGATCCAGTCGCAACAGCATGCTCAACTCGACCGAGCCTTTCCCCGGAAAGGCGACGCGCCTGGCAGTGACCACCCCGAACTACCCCGACCAAAAGGACGACGCAGTCTGAGCTGCACCCTTGGGCAGCATCCGGTCCTCAACATCTACGAAGTAGCGCGCGACGAAGACCAGAAGGGGCCTCCATCGAACGTCCTTGAGACGACCCGAGCACTCGTCAGCTACAAAGAGCAGCTCGTCGCCCAGGGCCTCCACGTGATCACTCCTACGCGACAAGGGCATGCGAGTGACCGCACCCTCATCGCGCGCACGGCGAGCAACACCTATCTCGTCGTCGCGCACCCATCGCAACGAGGTGCCATCTTGAGCATCACACGCTTGGTTCAATAAGACAGCTCACGAGTCGAAACGCTCGCAAGAAGACGCCCCTTCACCAAAAAGCCGCGAAAAAGCTGCGGCTCCGGGCTCTGTCCCCAGGGGGATTCCTTGTGATAAGGTCTCAAGAACGTTGATGGGCTATGTCCTTGAGTCATTCCTAGCAGGCGCCCCAAAGTGGGGGTGCCATCTGATGCGGAGGGTCGCCCCCCTGTGGGTCGGACTTTGCTCGGTGAGCTGTCTGATCGGACCTCCCGAGCCCCTGCTGGAGGAAGAACAAGTCAGACCACAGGTGGTTCCCCATACCATCTATCCCCCGCGATTTTCTTACGTCGAATACGACAACCAGAAGTTCCGCGTCGAGTTCTTTTCGGAAGATTTGAACGAGAAGGTCGTCGCGAGGCTCTATACGAATATCGACACTTCGGATTTTTACCTAATCAACAGTGCTGAGCTTGGCCCAGGCTCCCTCAGCGATCCGCAACCCCGGGTCGTAGAAATGGACTGGCAGGGGCCCACCGTCGGGGCTGGCTGTTATGTGGTGACCATGACCATCACCCATCTGAGCAACTACTCCAACAACGGAACGTCCGTGCCCATCGATCCCAACAAAACGGCCTACGTTTCTTGGTGGGTGGTTAAAGATATCGCACCTCAAGATCTGACTTTCGATCAGTGTCCGGCTCCTGCCCCTGACCTCTCGACAGAGCTCTAACTGAAGCATTGCCCCACGAAGCTGCCCAAGCGGCGGCTACTTTTGAGCGCCCTCAGCGGCCAGATAATCGAAGGACTCCTCCATGGTGCGCGTGGCTTCCATCCAGATCCCTGTCAATTCATCAGCACGCATACCGAGCGAACTCAGCTCGTCGTAATCCCCGCGCTCGTAGCTGACCACCATGCTCAGGATACCGGCCAGGGCGCTCGGTTTGCCTAGAAGGGCACCAATGATGTCGTCCGAAAGAGGCAACTCCTTGACCACCTTGGACATGGACACATCCATCATCGTATCCAAGACCGAAAACAGTCCTACGGTGAACATCAGCTTAGGATTCACTTTGCCGCCCATCTTCTCTGCCAGCCTTTCGCACATATGCGCTCGGAGCAGAGCTGTTCGAGAAAGCTCGCTTGGTTTGTTGGGGATCTTAGATACCGCCAACATGCTCACCCACTGGCGCAAGCGCGCTTCACCTAAGAGCATCAACGCATGCTCCACGGTCTGCACTTCGCGGACGAAGGCAAAGGCCGCCGAGTTGAGACAGCGGAGCAGTCGAAAGCTCATGCTCACATCATCGCTGATCAGCTTGGCCAACTCCTCGCGGCTCGTCTTAGGGTCGTTGACTTTGGCCAGCAAACGCAGAACGGCCATCTGATTTGCAGGCGGTCTCTTGCCTTTGACGATCTCCGGTCGGCAAAAGTAAAAGCCTTGAAACAACTCAAAACCCAACTTTTTGCAGATCTCGAACTGGGCCAAGCTCTCGACCTTTTCGGCAAGAAGAGTCACGTTCTTCTTCTTGAGAGAAGCGACCAAGCCATCGAGCTGCGCTTCGGAGACCAACGATAGATCTACCTTGACAATGGAGGCTAAGGTCAAAAAGTCTGAGCGTGCATCGGATCCGTCATAGTCATTGATCGCTAGCTTGTACCCCGCGCGATTCAGTTGCTCGAGATTGGCACGGACCTGCTCCGATGCACTATCCACGGTCTCAAGCACCTCGAGCACGACTTGATCCTGGGGAAGCAAAGAGACGACCGCCGGTACCAAGGCTTGCGTGGGACAATTGATCAGCATCTTGTGCTTGCCCACGACACGTTCGACCCCCAACTCCGCGATGGTATTGATCACCACCGTGGAGGTAGCCACCATTGCGTCCTGTACATTGGCGACGTTGCTGCGCTCGTTTTCGCGATAGAGCAACTCGTAGCCCCACAATTGCTGACGCACGTCGAGAACGGGCTGCCTGCCTAAAAACACGTCCTCTGGAAGCTCCACCTCGTTTGGGGCTTCGCCATCTGCACGCCTGACGCTCGGAACCGAAACCATGTACTCCTTCCTTAAGGGCGTAGAGTTGGCCCTCCTTGCTCATGAGAAACGGCAGTTGGCACAGAAGATGTAGTGCAAAACAGCCGTCCCACTGCCCCTGCCTCACCCATATGCTCAGCCATTTTCGCGGTTCCCACGCGCGAATCTGCCCCAAGGTGGGAGACCGGACGTCCACCTCTGATAGGGCCACACCTTGTGGTTTCGTCTCTCCACGCAAGTGCTAAAACGCCCGTAACCTCTATGTTCACGACACCGTTTTCCCTGGCGCGACGTTCCCTCTTCGCCCTCCCTTTGCTCCTGGTCACAAAGAGTGCAGCTGCCTTCCCCGTCGCGGTCGAGGTGATCAGCACGGTGGTCCGAGGACAAAGCCCCAAACTGATTCTGCGCGGAGTCGAGTCCGCGAAAAATGTGGTCGTAAGTCTCAAACGCGAAGACGGCAAGAACTTTAGTTTTCGAGTGGAACAACTCATGGTCGATCAGACGCGCGAGATAGCTCTGGATCCGGCCTTGGGACGCCACACCTACGAGGGAGCGATGACTGCCGACATCGAAGGCGAGAAAGTTTCCTCGCCGCTCCGCTTCAAAACGATTGTGGCCGCTCCCCTGACTCTCAGCGTAGATCGCCAGCATTTGGACTTGCAGAAACGTTCGCTACAGTTTTCCGCATCGGCGAAACTCGCTCGCGCCGATCTAAAAATCTTTGGTCCGAGCGGTGAAGAGCTCATCAGCCAAAGTTTCGACCTGCCCGATTCGAACCCTAAAAAACCCATCACGCTGAGATGGCAAGGCACCAGCCCGGACGAGATCGTCCGACTCGAACTGCGCATCACGGACCAGGATGGCTTTTTCAAGGGAATCGCTCTCACGCCCTGGTCAGTCCACATTCCTCACGAAGAGGTACTCTTCTCGAGCAATTCGTCCGACATCCGCGTATCGGAGCTCGGTAAACTCGAAGCGAGTCTGGATGAACTCGAAAAGGTGCTCGAACGCTTCCAACAAGTGCGCGGAGTCCAGCTCTTCATCGCGGGTCATACCGACACCAAGGGCAAGCCCGCGCACAACGCTCATCTCTCTCGCCTTCGGGCCCACGCGATCGCTCAGTGGTTCGTGGAGCAAGGGGTCCCTACGCCAGTTTACTTCGAAGGTTTCGGAGAGTCCTCCCCCAAGATCAAGACTGGCGACGAAGTGGACGAGCCAAAAAATCGCCGCGTGGACTACATTCTCAGTGTGGAGCCCCCACCACTGCGCAGTCGAGCCCACGGCTGGAAGCGTCTGAAGTAAGTCCCCACGGGTGCCCCCTGCCCCACTGTCTCGCCCAACTATTTGGGTAGATTGGTGCGTGTGGTTTCATGGCAACCATGACACCCCAACGGCGCGTCGTAGTAGCCCTGCGACCAACATTGGGCCATCTCAGCATAAGTCGAATCAGGAGTGTCCTCCGCCATCGCTTCCAAGATTTGGAGCAAACGCGCCTGTTCTTCTTCCTTCTTCGACGGCGGCGCAAGATCATAGCGTGCCTTTTGCAACTGTGCGTTGATGGCCCAAACTTCACCTCGCGCATGCTCCGAAAACGGACGGGGGGTTAAATGCACGCGCACATCCAAGTCACGCTGAGCCTGTTGAATCGATAACACCTTTCTGGAACCACTGGCATAGCGCAAGGTCGCCGCCAAGGTGATCATGTGTTGAATGCGCACGCCTACATCGTTGGGGGCTAGTTCGATCGCGCGGTCCAAATCAGCGTAGGCCACGTGTTCGAGGTGCTGCCCTTGGGCGCGGTCACCAGCGCGGTAGGCAAAGCCAGAAGCAAAAAGATAGGCGCCGCCACGCCAGGCCACCGCTGCCGCGTGATAGGGGTCTTGGGTAAGATGCACCTTGAGTCGACACCAAAATCGGTCGAGAGCATCAGCATCACCAGCATAGGCCGAAAAAGCGTCTTCTCGGACGCAGTCATCGAAGCGGGTCGAAGGTGCACAGAGCTCCATCTGGCACTCTTGATTCAGAAACTCGCTCACAGTCCCATTCATCTGAGGCTCCGTCTCGGAACGCGGAGCGCAGGTTTGGGGACGTGACGCGTTGGCCCGCTTGAATGGCAAATCATCTACTTCGCCAGTGGCATCGTTCGGTGCTTGCACGTTCACATCCGGCTGAGCTGGGTTACACCCAAAGAGCAACAAGCTAACCGCGCTCAATCGACCAGACAAAATACGTTGAAAAACAAGCATGGATAGATGCTGCGCATAGCTCTACCGCGAACGAAAGCAAGACCTGGACACATGAACACTTCACTCCTAGTAGATTATTGTTTCGAAGCGGCACCTGAAGCGAGCCACCAAGAAAACGAGAAGTCGCATGCGATACCCCCAATAGGGGACACTAACAGTCTCTCGGGCCGGACAGAGAGCATGGTAACTTCCCACTCATGAAAAAGCGCACCACGATCTCCAAGACTGACGCTCCTCCTCCCTCGCGCTTCGCGCGCCCCGCATGCCGCCGCATGTCTCCTTGGTTCGTCCTACTCGGTCTCTGCTCCCTGGCCTGCGACGAGAAGAAAGAAACCTCGGACGAAAGTCAGACCACCACCAAGGCCGCCGCAGTAGAGAAGACGCTGCCCGAAGCGCCCCCGCCGGCGCCGGTCGAACCCCTTGCCGAAAAACCAAAGAAAACTCTGGCCGACTGTGATGACAGTCAGGTGTCGATCGAAAACTCCGACCTCGAAGCGGCGATTCGTGTCAAAGCTCAAAAACCAGAAGGCCCAATCACCGTCGCCGATCTCAAGAGACTTCGCTCGCTCAACTTATCTCGTGTCGACGTACCCGAACTCGATATCTGTCTCTTTCATCACATGAAAGAACTCCGCGAGCTCTTCTTGGGCCCCTCTGGCATATCCGATCTGACCCCGATCAGCGGCTCCACCAAGATGGAAACCCTTGGTGTCGCGCGCAATCCCATCGAAGACATCAGCTCTCTGTCCGAGATGACCAAGCTGGATCGTCTCGATCTCGCCAAGACCAAAGTGAAAGACCTGAGCCCCCTTTCAAAACTCACGGCCCTGACCGAGCTCACCCTCGACGGCAGCGAAGTCGAAGATATCTCGGTCCTTTCAGATTTGACCAAGCTTGAACGTCTGAGCCTCAAGAGCACGAAAATCAAAGACATCAAGGCGATCTCCGACTTCAAGAGCCTCAAGTTTCTCTACATCGGAGACAGCAACGTGAGCATCGGTCAGACTGGCCAGCTCGCGCAAAACGGCACCAAAGTGATCATGGACTAAAAAACCCCGCCTTTCCGGAGGAAAGTGCGGGGTTTTCGTCTTGTTCCCAGTAGGAACTCTTCGAGTCCAGTCGCGACTCAGGGATGCCCGGCTGGCATGCCCATTCCGGGAGGCATGCCCATTCCGGGTGGCATACCGCCCGGAGGAGGTGCGCCGCCGCCTTCCTCCTCTTCTTTCTTCTGAAACTTGTCTTCCTGGGCAGTAGCCCAGTCAGCAGCCCAAGAACTGATCGAATAAATCTGGTCCTTGCCCGGGAGCTTGGCCCAACGAGCGGATCCTTCAGCGTTTCCACCGAGCTCCAATACGACGTCCTTGTCGCCCACTTTGAAGGTGACCTTCGCTTCCGGCTCGTCCAAGCCGGTTTCGGCAAGGCTCTTTCCGTCCCCAAAGTCCGAAGCGTTGAGCTTCTTGTAGGCATTGATCATGTCGTCGACCTTCTTGGCCTCAAACTCCTTAAGAGCACGGGCAGCGCCCTTTTGAGCCTTGAACTTGGCTTCCCAGGTAGATGCACCGTCCTTGTCGCCATCGGCATCGGTGGGCTGCACCTTGGAGAAGTTGAATGTGCCGTTTTGATTCTCGACGGTGATTGCGCTCACTTCTTCCTTGTCGAGCTCGAAGATCGACAGATCGCGCCAAGCCTTCACCTTGCGGCTGTAGAGGAAGCTCGAATAGCCGTCGATCACATAAACGCCTTGTGAACCATCGACGCGCGCCATCTGACCTCTCCCGCCGCTCTTGCCCGCCCAAAGCTCACGTACCACCTTGTCGCCTTCGAAGAAGGTCGCGTGCACAGCCTTGTCGTCGCTCACATCATATTGAGCGTAGCTTTCCTTGTTCTTGCCGATCTGCTCTTTGACCGTGAGCTTGCCCAAATTCTTGAGCAGACTCTCGACGTTTTTCTGGTTGGCCAGAGCCTTGACCGGTTCGTCGACCTTCCAGGTATCGCCCTCTTTGACCAAGGTCACCGACTGAGCTTCTTCGCCCTCTTTTTCGGCGGGCTTGGTCACAGCAATCTTGGTGATCTTGCTCGTCTGCTCTTCTGAAAGAGCAATCGAAGGCAGTTCCTTTTGGGCGCTCGCCACGCTGTGGCGCTCGACGTCTGCAGCGTGGTTTTGCTGCTGCATGTAATAACCACCACCCAAAAGGGCGAGAACCCCAAGGGCTACGTACATCTTGGTATCAGAAGATTGTGACATTTCTCTTCTCGATCCTATTTTAATAACAATTGAGTTGAACAAATTCTTGTGATTCGACGCTCCGGCGAAACCAAATGGCCAAAGGAGCAATCAAACCGAGAGTGAAGGGCCCAAAGTACCTGTCCACGGAGGACTGATGCTTTGAGCCCCATCGAAAGCTCTCAGGCCGCTTTCTTCTTCGGAGCGTCGGACTCTTCTTCCTTGCGCGCCGAACTGACAATGGGCTGATTGACGCGCTGATTACGCACCTGCCAACGCCAAATCCCGATCAACCCGAAGAAGAAGGGCACCCCCAAGGTCAGCGTCCACTGCACCTTGTTCTGCAGTTTTTCACGGGCCATGCGGTACTCTTCATCCTTCTTGCGGATTTCCTCGTCCGAATCATCGGCCTTGAAGCGGGGCTTCTTGACGTCCGAGTAGGTCAGGTTCGCCTCACCCAAGATCTTGGCGCTGGCCGCAATCAAGTCGGCATCGCCACTCATCCAATCCAAGGTATTCTTGAGAGAAAGGATGGTCGGAGTGAGGTACTTGTTCGCATAGGGACCAGCAACCATCAGCAGATCTTTGTCACCCGGCATGCCTCCAAACTGTTGCATCTGGGGGGGCATCGCCGGCGGATTGCCCGCACGGGCGAAGGGGTTGGTCAAAAACTGCGACGAAGCGATCACCAAGACGCGCGACGAAGTCGCCGCTCGTTCCGGAACATCGAGACCTTCCTCGGGCTTGCCAGCGAAAGCGCTCTTGAGATTGCCTTCGGCAGTCGCCGCAATGATCTGTTGGTCGAAAGGAGGGTGAGGCTCGAAGTTTTCGCGCAGGCTCATGTCCACCGTGTCCGAGGTCTCCACCGTTGAAGCCGGCGTGGTGCGGGCAACGGCTTTGATCTTGACGTCCGAAGGCTGCTTGTCCTTGAGCAAAGCGATCGAGGAGGGGAAGGGCATCATCAGCTCTTCCATACGGAAGAAGCCGGGGAAGGCCGTGTCGAGAAGCTTCTCTTTTTCGCCAAAACGTGGGTCGTTGACGACGTGGGCGACGCCAGGGTGACGCATCCACGCCATACGCCCCATTCCGGTCATGACCGGAATGCGGAACTGAGCGCCGTGGTCCAAAACCGCATCCTTGTGCATCTCGATGCCGTAACCCGAAAGCAGCTGGTCTAGACCATTCAAGTTCAGCTCCGCCTGCATCTCCGGACTGTTCGCTTTGATGTTCACGGCCGACGCGACCACCGCCAGTGACTTGCCGCCCTTCATCAAGAACTCGTCCACTCGACGGAGTTCTTTCTCGGTGTAGTCAGAACCAGGCTGGGTAATCAGCAAACCCACGAGTTCTTCGTCGATGGGCTGGTCCTCTTTGAGCTCCACCGTCTCCAAAGTGTAGAAGGGGAAGTTCTGAGTGATGATCGTCTGGAGGTTGGGGCCCCCTTGCTGACCGCCCTGAGACGGTACCAAGTTCGTGTCCGTCAGCTTGAGCTCCTCCTTGCCCGTCACCACACCGATGCGATGTTTGATCTCGTCGTTCTTGTCTTTGATCTCGCGGATCTTGTTAGAGATAAAGAACTCGAGACCGTCCCCGCGCGCCGGATGCAAAGCAGGAATCACAGCCTTTTCGCTGCCGTACTTCAGGACCATGCCCAAGAAACCTTGGGTGATCGATGCTTGGCCGTCGCCTTTGGCGCTGGCCTCTCCGAAGGGCTGCTCCTGCAAACCATCCTCACGAGCCTTGTCCTTTTCCTCGTCGGTCTTCGGCTCGATCACAGTAAACTTGAACTTGCCACCACCGGCCCGCTCGTATTCGCTGAGCAAGTGACGCAGGTCGCGCACGAAGGCGTCGAGCTGCGCCAGCCCGGTCTTGACGTAGACATCGACCTTAACCGGCTCCTTGAGGCTACGGACCAAACGCCCCGACCCCTGACTCAAAGTAAAACGCTCACTCTTGGTGGTATCGATGCGCTTGTACATCCCGGAACCCACCAAGTTCGCGAAGACCACGATGGCCGCAATGACGACCAGGTAAAACCCGGTCTGGGCCGCTGCTTTTCTTTTATGTGATTCTGTTGCCATGGCTTTATGCCCACTTGCGGCGCTCGAGCGCACGGAAAGAGACCATCAGTGCCAGCACGGTGATGGACAGGAAGAAGATGATGTCGCGCGTATCAATCAGGCCTCGCATGAAACCACTGAGCCGAGACTGAAAGCTGACATAGTGCAGAAAGTTCGCCGCCGAACCAGACATCTGATCAGCAAGCGAACCAGCGAACCAGAAAGCACCCAAAACGAAAAAGGTGATGAAGAAGCTGATCGATTGGCTCTCGGTAAGTGAAGAGATCAAAAGACCAACGGCCACGGCCGCAGCCGAGTACAAGATCAACCCCACATAGCCGCTAACAACCGGCCCCATATCGAGCGGTCCAAGCGCCCAAGGAGCCTTGAACATCATGAAGGGATAAGCCGCCGAAGCGAGTACGACGGTCAATACCAAACCAAAGGCGCCTAAGAACTTGCCCACGATCACGTCGCTGTCCTTGACAGGCAAAGTGATGAGCATTTCTAGGGTTCCACTGCGCCGCTCCTCGGCCATCAGCTTCATCGTCACCACCGGGACGACCAAAATGGCCAAGCCAGCGGGCACGTACTCAAACAAGGGCTGCATGGTAGCTCGATCGAGCTGCCAAAAACCGCCGCGGTACATAAAGAACATAAGACCCAAGCCAAAAAAGCTCAGGCAGATGACCACGTAGGCCAAGGGTGAATCAAAGTAGGATCGGAATTCTCGTTTAGCGATTGCGGTCAAGGTCGACATAATCAAGCCTCCTCCGTTTTCTTTTCATCGACGGGAGCTTCGGACTCGGGAGCCTCATCCTCTTCTTCGCCCTCGTCGTCGTAATCATCGTCATCGTTGGGATCTTCTGCGGCAACTCGACCTCGGTCGAGCGCCTCGTCCCCCTTAGTTAAGTCGCGGAAGACGGCATCGAGACTCTGCGCGTCGCGGCGCAGCTCGAGCAAAGTCCACCCCTTGTCCACCGTGAGGCGGAAGATCTCAGCGCGGAGGTCGCCGTCCTGAGCACCTGACAACTCAACCCGGTGTTCTCGCTCGTCGGTGGGAAGCTCCCGCACCTTCTTGATGCCGGAGAGGCCGCCCAGAGCTGCCTCGATCGCTGCGAGTCGGGGAGCATCTTTGCCGCCTTCGGCATTTTGCTCGTCGATACTCACCACGTAACGAACGCTTCCTGCACGAGCGCGGATGTCTTCGAGAGCGCCGTCTGCCACGACTCGCCCCTTCGAAACAATGATCGCCCTGGCACAAGCTTCTTCAGCCTCTTGCAGGTTGTGGGTCGACAGCAAAACCGTGCGGTCCCGACCGATCTCTTGGATATAGCGAATCACCTCCGCCTTTTCGTTGGGGTCGAGATCGGCGGTGGGCTCGTCGAGGACGAGAATTTTCGGATCATGAAGCAACGCTTGACCCAAGCCCACGCGCTGACGATAGCCGTGGGAGAGGGTGGCGATATCCTTGTTGAGCACCTGAGCTAGGCCGCAAACATCAATGATGTTTGCCATGCTCTTCTTGAACTGCCCGCTGTCCAATCCACGGATTTCCGCAACGAACTTGAGGTAGTCCGAGACCACCATGTCGGTATAGAGAGGCGCGCGCTGAGGCAAGTAGCCAATCTTGCTGCGCACAGCGAGAGGATCGTCAAACACATCGATCCCACCCACCTTGGCCGTTCCCGTGGTGGGGGCCAAAAAGCAGGTCAATATTCGCATCGTGGTGGACTTACCGGCACCGTTCGGCCCGAGAAATCCCACGACTTCACCTTGCTTTACTTCAAAGCTCACCTTGTCGAGCGCCTTGGTCGAGCCAAATCGCTTCGACAAGTTGCTCGCTTGGATCATGACGTCTGTAGCCATCAGTCTGACTTCGTTTCGTTAATGAGATTGATAAAAAGGGTGCGTCCTGAAAGACCACCTAGCGGAACTTCGCCCGTGCCCATTCCAAGGCGGGGCGGCGGCATCCTAACCACGCCCCTCAGGCTGTCAAACTCAAAAATCACCTTTAAAATAGCTGACTTTCGTCATCGACTCTGTACCTCGAGCTGCCGCAGGGGCCTTCAGAACGACACCGGAACCAATCTGGGAGCCGGGCTATTCCCACAAACCGCCCCGATTCGGCCAACCCGGGACGCATAGTTACGCCGCTAGTTCGGGGCGAGACAGCAACAGCAGAAGAATCTGCCCAGCACGGTACGCATCCTTCCTGCTCTGAGCCCTGCTCGCCCCCAGGTAGAAGTCGACCTCGCTGAGTGTCATCTCGATTCGAGCGCAGCATCAACGACTTCACGCCCCAGATGCGGAGCGAAGAGTTCGATAAACGAATAGACGTAGCCCTTGAGATAGGCACCTCGTGGGATCCCGATTGCCGTCGTCGAGGCAGGAAAGAGATGGCTTGCGTCGAGGCACACAAGATCGCGATCGAGCTCCGGATCGACAGCCATCTTGGCCACGATTCCCACACCGAACTTGAGACGAACGTAGGTCTTGATGATATCCGCGTCGATGGCCGAAAGAACCACCTGAGGAGACAGGCCACAGGCGTTGAACGATGCGTTAATCTGGGAGCGACCTGTAAAAGCGAAAGCGTAGGTCACTATTGGATGTTTCGCGACTTCTTCGAGCGTGAGGGACTCGACCTGCGAGATAGGATGATCCGGAGGAGCAATGATTGCGCGATTCCAGTCGTAACAAGGTAAAGCCACAAGTTCGGCGTGCTCGGCGACTCCTTCGGTCGCGATGGCCAAGTCAGCTCGACCGTTGATGGCGTCTTCGATGACTTGAGCCGGACTGCCCTGATGCATCGCCACGGTCACCTGAGGGTACTTTCGACGAAACTCAACAAGCACCTGCGGCAACACGTAACGAGCCTGGGTGTGGGTGGTCGCAATGGTGAGAGTCCCTCGATCGGCGCTCCTGAGTCCACGAGCGATATCGAGGAGCGACTCGGAGTCGCGCAGCATTCTAGACGCGATGTGATGGACTTGTTGTCCGGGTTCGCTCAATCCTACGAGCCGTTTGCCTTTACGCACAAACAGCAAAAACCCGAGTTCCCCTTCTAATAACTGCAAGTGCTTGCTCAACCCCGGCTGGGAGAGTCTCAGCTCAACTGCCGCTTTTGAGACATTGAACTCGTTTCGAATGATCGCTTCGAACACCTCGAGTCGCTGCAAGTTCACAGCACAGACTTATAGCGCGAAGCCAGCATCGGGAGGGAACGCGGCGCGGCGCGGCGTTGCTCCGCCTATTATTACCCAGGAAATAATGCTTAATATCGCATTTTTACCCTGGTATTATTCGGCACAAGAGGGGACTGGTGAAGTGACTGCAGTCCGGAGGGGAAGGAAGCGGCCTTCGCCTTGCTCGTCGCTTGTTGGTGAGGGTGTGCCTCAAGTTCCTTGGGCGATCCGTCGGAGGCGTTCTGCTCGCCAAGTCTCCCGACGAACGCTTCTCGTCGGCGAAGGAAATGGCCCTCGCCTTGGAATCCGCCCTACTCGGAAGCCCGTTTTTGCCCGGCATCTCAACGGATTTTCCCGACCCTTCAACGCGGCCTCGCTCCGACTCATCTGGTCGGGGAAGCGAGGGAGAAACTGGGATCTCGAGTGCCGAAACGATGGTCGCTCCGCAGGTGCCGCTGGGGACGACTTTATCTCCGGCCACCCGGGGCTTGTCGACCAACCAGGAAAATCCCCCGCTCTTCATCTCGACCCCCCGAACTTCGCGCATCAAGCCGATGCTCATCGGAGCGGCCGTTTTGCTCGTGCTGGGTGGAGGCGCTCTTGCGCTCGTCGTCAGGGGAGCCGAGGACTCGAGCCTCAGTGGGCCCGCAGTCTCAGACGGTGAAGACGAAGCGCGGACCTCACCTCTTGGAGCAGGTTCAGGATCGAGGCCATCCGCAGAAAACATCCCTGTACCGATCGAGGCGAACGAAGGGACGAGTCCGCCCCCTTCCTCTCCGGGACCAAAGCTTGACACGGCGCCAGCCGCCACGAGTGAAGTCGCGCCCTCGGCCCCGCCGGTTCCGAAGCCAATCCATCATCCTCGGCCAAATCCGGCACCGGCTCTCAGCTCACCCCCGCGTCCTACAATAATTCCCTCGCCGCGACCCGTCACCCGAAAGTCGGAACAGCCCGCTACTCCGAGGGCGACTTCTGCCCCTGCTCAGCGACCTGAGACGCAGCAGGATTCACTTCGAATGCAATTGAAATGAAACAAGCAAGACGAATGAGACGAATGGTAAGCTTGGCCCGAGCGACTTCGCTCCGCTTCTACGTGATCTTTGGGGCATTCGTCGCCCTCGGTTTATTTTCGCCGGCCATTGGGCAAGCGCAGTCCACACTGTCCAGCGGATCCCACGCCAGTACGAAATCGCTTGCCGATTCTCTGAGCGGCGAAGCGAAGTCCGAATACACGTCAGCCAAGCTGCTCTTTGGTGATGGAGATCTTGCCGGAGCTGCGGTGAAGTTCGGACGAGCCTATGAATTGTCCTCCGAACCTCGACTGCTTTGGAACATGGCGGTTTGTGAAAAAGAGCAACGCCACTACGCCCGAGCGAGCACGCTCGTTTCCCGTTACCTGAGCGAAGGTGGATCGGTGATTTCGAGCGAAGAACGCACTCAGGCCCAAGCCACGCTTGCCAGTCTGAAAGAGTTTTCGAGCGAAATCGAGCTCGAAGGGGTTCCGGACGGGGCCACGATCTCGGTCGATGGCGTTGAAGTCGGCACGAGCCCCCTGGAATCGAAGCTCTACCTCGATCTCGGTACCCGTGAACTCGAAGTGAGCATGCACGGGCACGAGCCCTGGAAAAAAACGATCAAGGTTCCGGGCAACAACAAGATCGTGGTGCCCATCGAGCTCGACAAGGCCACCCTAACCGCACGACTCACTGTGCTGACGGGCATTGAATCGAGCGTCATCACCATCGATGGGCAGACTCTCGGCTCAGGTCGATGGGACGGGACGCTCGCCGCAGCGAAGCACCACCTCCGGGTCACGGCACCGGGGAAGAAAAGCTACGAACTTGATTTCGAATTGACCGCGAACGGGTCGAGGACCATGGACGTCGCTCTCCGGGACAAGAAATCGAGCCCATGGCCGTGGATCATCGGGGGCGCAGCTGTCGTCGCGGGCGCTTCGGTGGGCGGGTACTTCCTCTTTCGAGAAAAGAAGTCCGAGGTGAAGGGCCCTGAAGGGGATTGGGACACCTTGCCCCTACGGGGTCGATTCGGTTGGGACGGCCGGTTTTGAAGGGGCTCAATTTATCGAAAGTCGCCCGCTCTATCTGGGCTCATGCGAGAAGCAAGGGGGAAGAATCGATGTTTTCTAGATTTTGGAGTCGGGATATCTCGTCTCGTCGCCGCTTTCAGTCACCGCTCCTGAGGATGGTTCTCGTCGGAGCCCCGGTCCTCCTAGCGTCATGCAGCGGTCCCGAGCTCTCCGGAGGACTGATGGTCGTCGTCGATCAGGATGGGACTTTGACCATCGACGAGATCCGCGTCCGCATCGGCGAGTTGAACGGAGCCCAGCTCGCGGAAGGGATATACAAAGGAAACGAGGTGGCTGAGCTACCGAAGACCTTGCGCGTTGCCAGCGACCAGGATCGAGATTTGTCGGTGCGAGTCAGCGCCTGGAAGGATGATGTGCCTCTTGACGTGCGCGACGTCGAAGTGCGCGACGTTCCTGGAGATTCGGTCAAGACCATTACCATCCTTCTCAGCGCTCAATGTACTGATTGGGTCGAGCTCAAAGGCGGCGAGGCACTCAGCAAATGTGAGTCTGGACTGAGTTGTAGTCCCGGCACAGGGCAGTGTGGCGATGCGGTCGTCGAAGGAGATGATCTCGATGACTTTGTGGACGACGAGGGAAGCGGTGGGGCGAGTGATACGACCGGCGGCGGTGGCGAGGCAGACGGGACCGGCGGGACCGGCGGCTCAGGTTCCGGGGGACGAAGGAACGGATCCGGCAGCGGCGGCAGTGGCAGTGGTGGTGGCGATAACACCGGCGGCTCGCCCCCCAACTTGGTACAGGAGCTCGGGGGTGATTGCACGGGAGATCCGGACTTTGCGTGTGACCGTACCGATCCGAAGCAGACTCTGACCTGTGATCAGGAAAAATGGGTGGACGCCGGAAGGTGTGATGCCGATCACGCCTGTACGCCCGTTGACGGTAGCTGTGCCGAAATCGCCTCCGTATGCGTAGGTAAGATGGTCGGAGATACGATCTGTACGGGATCGAGCGTCGGCACGTGCATGTTCAATCTCGTCGACGTGAAGTGGGTTGAAGACTGTGATGGGGCGTGCGTGGAGTCGACGAGTGCGGCCGAATGCGTGCCTGCAAGCTGTGGCGACACCATTGTTCAAACCGCGGCCATGGAGGAATGCGACGATGGGAACGACGTCAACGACGACGCTTGCACCGAGCTTTGCAAGCTACCCTTCTGCGGGGATGGTTACCTCAATAATAGCGAAGAATGCGACGACGCCGACGAAGATAATACGGACAATTGTACCTCGGAATGTGCGTTGCCGAAATGCGGCGACGGCTACCTCAACGGAACTGACGAGTGCGATGACGGAAATTCAGTCGATAGCGACGGCTGTTCGAACCAGTGCAAGGGTACACCCACAAGCGTAGCGAGCGGCGCCCACCACGTGTGCGCCATTTGGGGCAATGGGATGGTTAAGTGCTGGGGTCTCGGGAATTTCGGACAACTCGGACCTAGGGGGCCTGCGCCGGACGGGGTGGGGGTCGATTCTTACACCACATCGACGCCGAAGAGCTCCAAACCGCTCCTCGTCGACGGGGTATTCGGCGTGACCCAGCTCGCCCTCGGTGGATCCCACACCTGCGCGCTCCAGAAGGATGGCAAGGTCATGTGTTGGGGTGACAATCGCTACGGTCAACTCGGCACCGGGACGTACGGCGGATACAATTCCATACCGTCCGAAGTCGCGGGACTATCAGAAGTGGTCAAACTCGGCTCAGGCCAGTACTTCACTTGTGCTGTCAAGGCAGATGGGAGCGCCTATTGCTGGGGAAACAACGGCAACGAGGCTCTAGGCGAGGGATCCGGATCGCCCGTCGCCCTCTACTACGAGCCGACACCCTTTTCCGTCTACAGCTCGGGTGCGCTTGCCTTCGCTGGGGGATCAGGACATAGCTGTTTCCTCAAGACGAACGGAACGGTCGAGTGTCGCGGCTGGAACTCCGATGGGCAGATCGGAACGAGCACCGCCAACACCGCTCAATCGGCCACGGCGATCGTCGTGCCTGGTATTTCGGATGCCACGGCCCTTGCAATGGGTGACTACCATTCATGCGCCTTGCGCAGTGGTGGCACCGTTTCGTGCTGGGGCTACAACTCGTCGGGCCAGCTCGGCAATGGAGGAACCATGAGCGGTCCCACTCCAACGACAGTACAGAGCCTGACCAACGTCACGGCGATCGAGTCCTTCCAAAGACATACTTGCGCTGTGCGCAACGACCAGACGATCTGGTGCTGGGGAAACAATCCCTTCGGTTCGCTTGGGTATTCCGGCACTCTCAGCACTCAGGCCAAGCCTGTCCAAACCTCGTCGGGCGATTTCACCGGAGCCATCCGGGTAGCACCTGGAGAATGGCACACTTGTGCGCAAAAGAACGATCGCACCACGTGGTGTTGGGGCCACAACAAGTTCGCTCAACTCGGCACAGCCGCCGGTACCGCCACGGACAGCCCAGTACCGCTTCAAATCGCGTATTGATGCCGCAGTCGTCCTGCACATTGCTGTGTGTATTCCGTAAGCGTGTGCTAGTGCTGTGACCGTTTAGATTTGAGCGCTTCTTGGTCTGTCAGCGTTGAGAGCCGGCTCGGTTTTCAGGAAAGGTCGCGGCACACCTCACTTTCTTAGAGAGAGCTTCGAAACCGCTCATTTCTAAGGGGTCGTAGTGCTAGACACCCTTTCAGCTACCTTCAAGCCTGGGGCAAGGTAGAGTGGGAGACCTGACTCACTATGAAATGCCCTTCCCTGCTTTGTGCAACCATCCTGGCGTTGCCCTGTCTCGCCTGTTCGGGTGACGGGGACAGCGCGACAATGACCGGAGCAGCCGGGGAAAATCCGACGGGCACCACGGCGGACGACGAGACCTCTGGCTCGACCGCGGGAAGCAGTAGCGGTGGGGACGGCGCTACATCCGGCGAGGCAAATCAACCGCCTTCGGACGAGTTTCATTGCGAATCGACAGCGTGGTCGCCGGACTGTCTCGACATCTTCCACAGTTGGGAGTTGAGCCTCGACAGCTGCGAAGCTCAAGGGGTCGAACTGAGTTGTTCTCCCGGGACTATCGTGGGAATCGAGCGAGTCTCGCATCATCTGCTCGTACAGGCCATCGTCCCAGTCGGGGAAAGCCATACGAATCGCGCGATCTTGTTTGAACGCTCTTTGAGTGGCGCTTGGGTGGAAAGCCAGCGGTTCGACGGTCACGAGCAGCGTTTGCTTCGAAACGACAATGAGGCTCAGGTGCTGAGTTGGTCGGAGGGCATCGTGCGTCTAGATGGTCGAGAGATCGCGACTCTCGCCGACTTGAAACTCATCAGCGCCGCTGAATGGTCCGGTGATACCCTGCACTGGTTGGGCAAGGTCTGGACAGGCGGCTCTCTACGTGCGCTGCACTGGGCGTGGGATCGAGACGGGGAGGCGCGCGAGATCCCGGCATCCGTCACCACTCATGAGCCGGCTGTGTTGCTGCGCGATCCCACCGAACTCGAGTTGCCCTTATTGGTTCTCGGGCCGATGGCGGCAGGAGAGAGCAAGTTCATTGTCTATCGTCTGGATGGACAGAACCTGAGCGAATGGGGGCGTTCTTCTGAATTTGTGCCCCAGCTGTTCACCGGAACGCACTACTTGAGCTCCTTGGGGGCGATGCTGTGGGGGTGGCCTTCGCAGGGCGAGCCCTTAGAGGGCGAACCCAGCCAGTTGTTCCGCAGCGAGGCCCCCGAGCCCTGCCCCACTGAGCGTGCTTCGGAAGCGGACAACTCCTGCGTCTCTTGGAGCGAGAACAAGAGCTTCGAGCGGCCTCTGCTCTTCGACAAGGCGGGCTTGGGCGAGGAAATGTGGGCGACGGGTGTCTTTGTCCGCGAAGACTACTCCTGCTTCACCGAGCAGTCTGCTTGCGAAGGGGCCTGTGCCTGCCCGGTTCAGTCGCAAAACGAGGCGACGGCAAGTTACTTGAAGCTGGCTCAGGTCGGTCGGGATACCGACTACTTCGAGTATCAGATCGGCGTCCCACTCCCCGCCGGTTCACCCGTTTCACTCCAGGTGGATGCAACGTTGGAGGGCTTTTCTATCGCCTATGCGGAAAACGACTCGAAAGCGCAGGGAGCGACAGTGCGGACTGTTGATTTGGTACGTTGAGGCGGCCGACCTGGCAGCAATGATGGACCGTGGCCGGGCAAGCAGGTGAACGAAGCACGCCTGTATCGAGAGCCGTCGACCGAGCGGGGCGTGACATGGCCTGGGCCGTCGTTGCGCGGACGCGGAGGCCGACGCCCCTAAAAAGTAATTCTCCAAGGTCGAGCACCTGTTCGATCTGACAGCTCTCAAAAGCATCATGACCACCGGATTGGGTATCGCTCTGCTGCTCACCTCGCTTACCATCTTGCTGCAAGCCAAGCTCAAGAAGCTGCTCGGTCGCAGCAAAGTACATAGCCGCGCTCGCCCCTCTCTGTCTCCGCACTTTTCTCTTCCCATTTGTGCCGCGACCCTTCCTGAAAACCAAGCCGTCTCTCAACAGTGCCGTTGTCCGGTTCAGTGCCGCTGGCCGGTTCGGATCTGGCCGACGGTGAATTGACCCACGACGTTGCGCATCTGCTGGGCCATGCCCGCATCCATCTCTCCCTCAAAGAGCAATTTGGGCTCACCACTTCGAGAAACAGCCTTGATCTCACCCTGAGTCACGTGCGCTCTCGCTACGATATCCCGGATCTCGGCCATGAGTCGGGGTGGGATGTTTCCTCGCACCTTGGCTACCTGGCCGTCGCGGATCGAAACAGAAAAAAGGATCGACGCTCGCTTGAGCCCCCACCACCACCACAAAACGGCCAAGATAAACAGGGTGAAGACTAGGGCGCGCATCCAGCTTGGGCTAGATGCCTAACAAGAGTGAGTCAAGGCAGGGGCGAGTCATGGAAAATGCGCTGATGGAACAACTCTTCGGCGCCCGGGGGCGGGGTCTTCAGCTTCCTCGCTCCCACGACCAACGTCCGGGTGCCGAGATTCATCGGGGCAACCGCACATCGATCCGACTCGTCGAGTGGGGCTCACACGGCCTGTGCGTCGAAAAGCAACTGCTGCGCTTTTGCAATGTCGAGGAAGAACGTTTCGGTCTCGCTCGAGAGGCCGAGGTACAAAACGCATTCCCGCACCCCAGCATTGTCCCCGTGCTAGACTATGCCGATGATAGATTGCACCGTCCCTACATTCGGGGGCTCACCCTGGCGGAGCTTTTGGATTGGATTGAACCCCAGGACCTGACTGTCAACCAAGAGCTGGTGTTCGCGTGGCTGAGGCAACTAGCTCGCCTGCTGCACAGTCTGCACCAAGGCCCCCTGGACAGCGCGGAACCCGATCAACGCCCCATCATTCATCGAGACCTGACACCAGGCAATCTCTATCTTGACGACTCGGCCTCTTTGCTTCTTTCGGATTTTGGCCTGGCCCGTCGAGCATCAGACTTGCCCTTGGTTGAAAACGAACGTCTTCAAGGTACCCCCAACTTCCTCCCCCCCGAGCTGCATGACCTGTCTCGTGACCTGACGCCCGCCAGCGATGTCTTTCAGATGACGCTTCTGGCAGCATGCCTTGTGTCGCCCCGGCTCTATCGGAAGCGCAAGAACACTCTTCCGTCCATTGCTGCCGAAACCCGTCGGGACGCGACGTCCACTTGGCACCAAAGCGCTCGCACCGCCTTGGGCGGCTATTCTTTCCGAGAAGGACTCAACCCCGAGCCCTCGGCGCGCCCCACAGCCGCAGAGTTTCTCAAGCTCCTGGAGCATCCCATCGATGCCTGAACAAAAACAGCTCAGCTACCTGGCAGAATCGGCCCCGCCACAGTCGCCTCCCCCCGAGCGCTTCGCTCGCGTCGTCCTGCCAGTACCGCTTGGACAGGCCTTTACCTACGGAATCCCCAGCGAGCTCCCGGTTCGTCCGGGCTGCCGCGTTCTGGTCGAGCTCGGTCGACGCAAGGTGCTTGGAGTCGCTCTCGAGGTGGACTGCCCCCCACCAAGCAATGTTCCCCTCAACAAGCTCAAACCCATCCTCCAACTACTCGACGAGGACCCCGCATTGGGAGACGAGTTACGCATCTTTCTTCAAGAATTGGCCCGCTACTACTTCGCTCCCATTGGCGAGGTCTTTCGCCTAGCCCTTCCAGCACTCGAGAGAGCGACCGCCGAGCAAATAGAAAAGGAGCTCGGAAAAAAGCTCAAATCGGTCGGCAAACTCGTCCAAGTCGTCAGCCTCGTCCCCGAAGATGAACGTCCCGACTTCAAAATGCCACGAGGCAACGCTGCTGCGCTGATGGATCTTTTGCGAGAAAATGGCGCAAGCGAACTGTCGACCCTTGCGCAGCAGATCGGCTCGGCACGCGGTATCGTCAAGAAGCTGAGCGAGCTCGGCGTCGTCCGAGTGGAGCGACTCGAGCAACAACTGGACCCATTCTTGAGTCCAAACGTTGAACGCGACACTCCCCCGGTACTCAACGAAGCGCAGGCTAGCGCTGTGCACGTCTTGTCCGCAGCCATCGAGCAGGAAGGCAGCGCCCAGTTCTTGCTCGACGGGGTCACCGCCTCGGGCAAGACGGAGGTCTATCTGCATGCAGCGGCCGAAGCGCTGAAGCACGGACAAGGGGTGATCTTGTTGGTTCCCGAAATAGCGCTCACGCCTCAGCTCGTGCACCGCTTTCGAGCCCGGCTGGGCGATTCGATCGCCGTATTGCACAGCGCCCTCACCGAAAAGGCTCGCCTTTCGGCTTGGAAGGACTTGCGAAACGGGCGACTCAAAGTGGTGGTCGGGGCTCGATCCGCTCTCTTTGCTCCCGTCGAAAAGCTAGGGCTCATCTGCGTCGACGAAGAACACGACGGCAGTTACAAGCAGGAAGAAGGCGTGCGCTACAACGCCAGGGACATGGCGCTGCTACGAGCCCATCGGGCTGGCGCCGTCTGCGTTCTCGGCTCGGCGACGCCTTCCCTCTCTAGCGAAGCAGCGGTCGCTCAAGGACGTATGGAGCGCCTGGTCTTGCCCGGACGCGCCCACCGTCTTGCTCAACTACCTCAGGTAGAGCTCATTGACCTCACACGTTTCGGCGCGGGGCCGAGTGGCGATCCATTGTTGAGCCTTCCCCTACATCGTGCCCTCGAAGAAACGATTGCTGCCCAGGACCAGGCGATCCTCTTTTTAAATCGTCGAGGTTTTGCTCCTAGCCTGATCTGCAAGGGTTGCGGGGAAATCGCCCAATGCCCCCATTGTTCTGTCGCTCTGACCTTGCACCATCAACGGGGCACCCGTCTTGAATGCCACTATTGTGACTTCCAGATTTCCGTCCCAGAAAGCTGTGGGGCATGCGGTGGTCGAGAATACATAGAGGAGGGAACAGGTACCGAGCGGGTCGAAGCTCTGCTCACCAAGAGCTTTCCCCAAGCGCGTATCGCACGATTGGACCGCGACGTTGCCGCTGGAAAAAAGAGCGAAGCCATCATCGAAAAAGTACGACGCCGAGAAATCGATATCTTGGTCGGCACCCAGATGGTTACCAAAGGACACGATCTGCCCGGCGTGACCCTCGTGGGCGTGCTCAATGCCGACGCCGCCCTGAGTTTGCCCGACTTTCGGGCCGCCGAACGCACCTTTCATCTCTTGGTCCAAGTGGCGGGGCGCGCCGGGCGCGCCGAAAAATCGGGGCGTGTTTTGATCCAAACCCGCAACGTCGGGCACCCCGCCATCACCTGCGCCAAAGACCACGATGTCCGCTCTTTCATCGTGCAAGAACTGCGAGCCCGAAAAGAAATCGCCTACCCCCCTTTCGTGCACGTTGCCTTGGTTCGATTTGATGGCGTCGACGAGTCGACGGTAGCTCGCGAGGCACGTCGGATAGCCCAGCTGCTCCAGCACCATGATCAAGTCGAGCTATTGGGACCGGCTCCTGCGCCACTTTTGCGACTCAGAAACCGCTTCCGCTATCGCTTCCTGCTTCGAGCCCAGGACCGGCTCGTCTTGCGCCAAGCTCTGCTCGAAGTCGTGCGAGCCGATAGCCATCGCCAAGTGCGCCGAGGGGTCGACGTGGATCCACAGAGCATGCTCTAGTTTTTTAGGGACTTTTCGTTGAAAAAACGGCCCCTTCTGTCGTTTATGGTAAGACGAAGGTGCATGGGCGCGGAGCAAAAACACAAACGTCAGAAAGGACGACTCCGCCCCTGGCTCAAGAGAACCTTACTCGGCACGGGCTTACTCGTCGGCGTTTGTTTTTCGTGTACCCAAACCGAAAAACAAACGCCGCTCAAGACGGCCACTCTCCCCGCGCCCACCCCACCTCCTCGAGTTCAATCTGCGGAGGTCGAGCGCGCCCCTGCCCCTGAACTCAAGAATTACGCCGAGGCGATTCGAGCCCGCAACTTCGAGCGCGCGGCATGGCTCATCGACGGTTCGAGCGAGGCAGAACAAAAGACTCCAGAGGTACGTTATGCCCGAGCGCGGGTGGCCCTCGAACTCGGTGACATCGAAACGGCACTGCGCCAGATCGATGGGCTGGGCAAAGAGTTTCCCCTTTTCGCGAAAGAGGTAGACGAAGTCCGAAGAGAAGCGGCTCGGCTGAGTCATGACGTCTCGCTCATGGCTGCGCTGGTGCCGAATCAAGGCCCAGACAAGAAGTTGCTCATCGCGGAAGCCCACGAGAAAAACGCAAGTCACTCCGAGGCGCGCAAGTTGGCCGATGAGGTCATCGCCCACGTAGAAAGCTCCAAGAAGAAGAACGACCAACTTCTTTCGGCTCGCGCCCATGCGCTTCGAGCCCGCACCCTAGAGGCCGAAGGCAAAGCCAAAGAGGCCGCGGCCGAACTGAAGTGGCTAGCGATACACGCTCCGACGGTTGCTCCCCAAGATGTTGGCCTCGACCAGACCGCTCACGAAAAAATGAAGCGCTTGGATGAGGCGACTTCCTTGAGCAAAGAGCAACGACTCGAGCGCGCGAGGACATTCAGCGAGCGAGGCTGGATAGAAGAAACCGAACGGGAACTCAATGCGCTCAGCGATAGGGGCCCCCCCCCGAGCGAAGCCAACGGTCTTCTCGCCTGGGCCTACTACGCAGCCCGCAGCGACTACGAGCGCGCCGCTGAACTCTTCCTGAAAGCATCCAAGAGCGAGCCAAACAAGCGCATCGAGTACCTTTACTACGAGGCCAAAGCCCTGGCGCGTTCACACCGTGACCGAGAGGCGATCGAGAAGTATGACCAGGTAGCTCGTTTGGGCGGGAGGTTCGCTGACCACGCCAGCTACCAGGCAGCTCGCCTGCGAATGATCGATGGGCAATTCAAAGACGCAGCTCAGAGTTTCGGCCGGTACCTCAAGAAGTACAAGGGGTCGGCCAAACATCGCAGTGACGCCGAGTACAGTCGTGCGATCAGCCATTTGGCAAGCAAGCAGTACGATCAAGCAGCTTCAGAGCTTCGAACTCTGATTGAAAAGGCGTCAGGCGAACGCACTCGAGTTCGCCTGCTGGAGCTGCTCGGGGTGACACTGCTGGGTGCAACAAAAAAGCAGCTCGCGATCGATACTTTTCGCCAGGTGATCGAAAGCCGGCCACTGTCCCTTCCAGCCCTTTTGGCGACGGCGCGCCTGCGCGAACTGGGCGAGCCACATCCGCCCCTGATCCCCCCCGCTCCGGCGTCGATACAACATGAAAGCATTCGCTCGCCCCTCAAGCTCGAAGTTCCAGAAAAGGCGTGGCGTCTGAGTCGTGTTGGCCTGGACGAGGAAGCAGAAGTCGCTCTGAAAGAGAAGGAGAGCTCACTGCGCGGCCCGTTTGCCGATCGCTGGGGCGAGGCGATGTGCGAAACCTACGGCCTGTTGAACTCGGCCAAGCGACGCTACCAAATCGCACAAAGCGCAGTCAGATGGCATGAGCTCATGTTCGCACCGGCCAAAAGTACACGCTGGGAATGGAACTGCGCCTATCCCTCTCCCTATAAGGACATCGTCGACACCCAGGCGGTCCTCAGGCGGGTCCCCGCTTCGTTTATTTACGGCATCATGCGCCAAGAAAGCGCCTTTCGCCCGAGCGTCGTCTCGCCTGCCCGCGCGGTGGGTTTGATGCAAATCATTCCCCCCACCGCCGAGCGCATTGCCGAAGAACTCGCCTCTCCCGACGGGCCCGATCTGATGAACGCCCCGGCGACAAATATCCGATTTGGTGCCTACTACCTGCGACGCCTCCTCGACATGTTCGGCGATAGAAAGGAACTGGCCGCCGCCTCCTACAACGCCGGTCCTCATGCAGTGACGCGCTGGCTCCGTGCCGGTGAAAACCTGCCCCTCGACATCTTTGTCGCCACCATCCCCTACCGCGAGACACGCAACTACGTCTACTTGGTGATGGGCAACTACGCTCGCTACGCCTACCTAAGTGATCAAGAAGAGGTCCCCAAGTTAGATCTCGAGATCCCCAAAGGTCTCAAAGCGACGAACGACGCCTACTGAAGCGCGCACGACCCGCAGAACCCTTCGCGCTGCCTCAACGAGTCTCTCAGCCGGTATACATGGTCTTGATCAGTCGAGCGATCGACTGACCAAGCACGCCTATTGGTCCGGCTTTTTCTCCGCTACGCACAGCCATCCAAAGCTCGAACTGATCGCTGACTTCGCTCTCAAGAACTGCGATCAATGGGTCTTTCTCGTCAATGAGGCGCAGAACGCGGGAGCTCGGAACAAAAGCAATCCCGTCGTCCGATTGAGCAAAACGGCGAATCAGGTTCGCACTCGGTGAAACCAAGACAGGAGCCACCTCGAGACCCTCGGGCCGAGAAAGACAGGGCAGTATCGTTGGGTCGGCGCCGGCTCTTTCCCAAATAAGCAAGTCGTGTGATTTCAGCTCATCGACACTGGTCGGGGTTCCGCGCTTTTTGAGGTAAGTCTCACTGGCGGCCAAACTCACGGTCATCTTGGCCACCTTGGAGTGAAACCAGCCATCGGTACTCAAAGGCGGATCTGAGGGGCCCGTCCCCTCTTCAGCAGCCGGGGGCTGAGAGCCAGGAGCTTTGCCGAGGTGGAGCACAAAGCTCGCATCCGTCTCTGCGTCAAAAAATCCGGTATTGTATTTAACGCGGTAGCGCAGCGAGGGCATCGCCTTTCGAAAGGCACGGTGAGCCACTTGTTCGACGCTCGGAGGCAAACCGAGCGGCACTTCGATGGTGAACAAACGGTTCTGGAGCTCAAGGGCGCGCACGGCATCAATGACCTGCTTGGTTTCCCGCAGAACCGCACGCCCTCTTTCAGCCAGGAGCTCACCTGCGCGCGTCATGCGTACGCCATCGGCCGCTCTTTTCAGCAGCTCCACGCCGCTGCCCGCCTCCAAGTCATCCACGCGACGGCGCAAGGTAGATAGGGCCGAGTCGACGCTACGAGCAGCCTGAGAAAACGACCCGGTGTCGGCAACGGCGATGAAAGCCCTCAGCGCATCCAAGTCCATGTACTGAGTTGACCTCAAACCCCGCTTGAGAGCAACTGCTGCCGCCGAGTCGATGGTTTCAATCGAAGCTGAGCTCGCGCGCGGTACGCTTGTAGATACGACGCAACTGCTGCCCGGAAGGTTTCCCCCACGGTGAAAACCCCCAGTCTGGCTCTTGAGACATGTCAGCCACATCCGAATACATGCGCCAAACGATAGTCCCCGCGAAATCTCCCCCTTTGGGAAGTGCCCCCAAGAGGGCTTCGTAGGCCCTCTCCTGCGCCAACGGATCTGCCTCGACTTCGCCCAATTCTTCTGGCCAAAGCCAGGGTTTGATCTCGGCGTTCTTACGAGTCGTATAGCCGAACTCAGCAAAGAGTACCGATCTTTCATAACGCCGAGCTAACTCACCTATTTGCTCGACAACACGATGACCGCCAGCCTCCACTTGAGCGTAACTGGCATCATCTTCCCAATGCAACGGATAGAAGGCATTGACCCCTATCACGTCGAGTTGGCCCCAAATGACGGTATCCTCGGCATCGTCCCAGTTAGCCGCATAAGTCAGCGGGCCCGAATAAATCTTACGGACTCCTTCGATGACCTGAAGAAACCGGGGGGCTCGACTCGTAGTGACCCAACTGCGCAGTTCGACTCCCACCGAAAACAGGTCTACCCCACTCTGCTCAGCGACTCCGGCCCAGTACTCCACAAAGTGCTGATAGTTCTCGGCAAATATTTCGAAACGTGACTCATCCCCGGGATCGATCTCGGCTCTCCATTCGCCGCTTTCGAGCCAGAGGTGAGGTACTAGAAGCACGCGTAGCCCGCGGTGATGCGCCTGTTGAACCGCCCGTACTACAGCAGCCTCGGTCACCGAGTAGGGCTGTTCGAAGCTCAGATCGATACCGACACTCTTCTTGTCCCAGACTCGACTGAAGACGGTCAGACTGATCCAATTGGAACCGAGCCGGGCTATCTCATCCAAAGTATCGACAAACTTGTGACTGCCATAGCCTCGCCCGGGTTGAAGAAAGCTCTCAATCGGACCGATTGTGATCCCGCGCACTGGCTTTTGACCTGCATGCTGCCACCCCTCGGACTCATGGGGGATCTCCGTGATGCTCCGAGGTGGCCCCGCAAAGTCATGCACCACACTGAGGCGCGTGGGCCACGTCGCTGGGGCCAGTTGTGAGACTTCTTCCGTCGCCCAGGAAGCAGTCCCCCCGCTTAGGCCGCCCCCGGTCAAAAGTCCGACAACTAGGGCACGGCGGAGGCGCATCAGCAGTACAAGTCCTCATAGAGGCGAGCGAGTATCTCATCGCTGACTTGGGCCAAGGTTCCCAAGACGAGATCGGCGCCCGAATCCGCCAGCTCCTCTTCTTTGTAACTGTGCGCGACCGCGACGACAGGAAGTCCAGCCCGCTTTGCCGCGACAATGCCATCGATCGAATCTTCGATCACCAAGGCGCGCTGAGCACTTTCCAAACTGACTTGCTCCAGCAGCCACTCGATCCCCAAGTGATAACCCTCGGGATCGGGTTTCGAGGCGGCTGTGTCTTCGGCGGCAACGATGTTTCCGACCAACTCGTTCACCCCGAGATGCTCCAATCCGAAACTGATTTCATCACGAAGAGCACCAGAGACGATACCAACAGGACCGACTGAGGCCCGTCGACGCACCAGGTCGGCCGCTCCTTCGAAGGTCCTGAGCGACTTGCGCGCACGCTCCATATAGAGAGGACGTTTGGCCTCAACGAACTCCATCACTCGAGCTCGACTCGCCTCCTGCCCTGCCTTTTCTAGTATGGCCGTAAAAGCTCCGATATCATCAAAGCCGAGATATTCCTCCCAATATTCTTTGTCAGAAATGGTGATACCGAGGGGCTGGACCGCATCTCGGAAGGCTTCGAGGTGAACATGCTCGTCGTCGACGAGAACGCCGTTGAAATCAAAGAGAGTCGCTGGAAACAAGGGGGGTTCTCCGGAAGGGCCTCGTCATAACCCAGAGCACGAAAATAGCTCAAGCAGCAGATTTTCATTTGTGAAGGCAGAACGCGATCCGCAAATCTCGCTTATGAAACGTGCCATTTGGACCGTTTCTTGCGCACGGGGGGTCGGTGTGTCAGCTTCCGCCAACCCAAAACTAGGCGAAAGGACATCGAGACCACGAATGAGTAAAGGCGATTTGTTGGAGATGGAGGGCAGCATCCAAGATGCGCTCGGCGGTGGACAGTACACCATCAAGGTGGATCAGGGCGGAGCCATCGTGCGCGCGCAACTGTCTGGACGCATGCGTCGTCACCACATTCGAGTCCTTCCTGGAGACCGCGTGCGCGTTGCCGTGTCTCCTTACGATCTGACCCACGGTCTGATCGTCTACCGCGGACGTTCCTAATAGGACCGGCAGTGCCCCCTGCACTGCACAGCCGCTCTCGACTCCCAAGTCGAGTTTTCCATTCAATCCAGAGTATCATTACGATACTGCTGGCTTGTTTGCTTTTGTCTGCCTGCAAGAAGCCCGAAGAAAAAAAGAAGGCAAGCTCAAGGGAGACTGCCCCTCCTGCGCCCAAGCTGCTTTTCATTCCTGACGAGGCAGAGCAACAAGGCGTCGACCTCAGCAGTCGCAATCATCCCGCCTCAGGCGTGACACTCGACCAAGGTGGGACGCCCATCGGCAAGGCAAGGGGCGGGGCCTGTCCCAACGACATGGTGCTCGTCGACCATTCCTATTGTGTCGACCGCTTCGAAGTTCATCTCCTCGACGTCACTCAAGCGCGTCTCTTGTCTCCCCACTATCCACCAAGCAAACGCTACACCCAACTGCTGTCCGAACGCTGGGAAAGGCGCGCTCCCCAATCAAAAGGACTCTTGGGACTCAAAATCCCCGTACCGGGACCTCCCGAATTTCAGTTCATCGAGGACTTCGAACCCCGGGCCCAATCCACACAAGGGGTTCTTCCTGCCGGGTACCTCACGCGCGGATTAGCCGAAATGGCATGCAAGAACGCGGGCAAGCGTTTATGCACCCGCAGCGAATGGGTCAAAGCCTGTCGAGGCGATCAAGATCGCAAGTATCCCTACGGTGATAGGTACGAGGCGATGGCCTGCAACGTCAATCGCCACCACCACCCGGCTCAACTGCTCCATGGAAACGCGTCGCGCCATCACCTCGACCCGCGTCTGAACCTCACCGAGGACGAGGACGGTCCTCTGCTGCGCCGCACCGGCAGTACCGAAGCTTGTGTCAGCACTTGGGGCGACGACGGGATCTACGACATGGTCGGCAACCTGGACGAATGGATCTTCGAGCCCGAGGGCAGCTTCCTAGGAGGCTTTTACTCTCGCGCCACGAAAGAAGGCTGTCACTCCAGCATCGATAGCCACGATCCGGGCTACCTGGACTACAGCCTCGGAACACGCTGCTGCCGAGACCGCTCTCTCTGAGCCGGATGAGGTTGGGCGAGCCCTACTCAGCGAGCAAGGCTTTTTCTTGAGACTCGTAGGTGTCTTCGGTTTTCGAAGAAGCCGGAGCTCCCGTCTGCTTTCGATTGAGGAACTGCTGCAACCAAGACAGCGCAGCCGGAAGCCAGATCAGGTTCGCGACGAGGGTCACGAAGAGCGCCACGCTTCCCACACTCCCCAAAGAGGCGAGCCCCCCGTTTTCCGATGTCGACAAGCTGAGGAACATGACCAAGGTCGTCATCGTCGAACCGAATACAGCACGGGCACTGACGGGAAGATGAGTCCAATCGAACTTTCCCGCTCGCTTGAGTACCGTCCACACGACATAGATCGCTCCATCGACGCCGATGCCAAAGACCACGGGAAACACCAACATATTATAAAAATCGACGCGCCAGTCGAAGAGGACCATGAAGCTCGCGACGATCCCCACCGCCATGACGATTGTGGTCAGGATGAGCAAGGTGCGGCGCACCGAACGACCGATGAGCAAGGTCGCAATTAGCGTACCCAGAAGAGCGAGACCGGTAACCCGCCACCCGTCTCGGCGCAGGAGCGGCATCACCTCACCCAGCACGGCGGAGGAGGAAGCGAACCGAACCCGCGGAAAGCGTTGACGGAGGTCCTCCAGCTTCTCGGAAAGAACCAGCATCTGCGCAGCGTTTTCGCCCGGGTAGTCCTGATAGGTGAGCCCCACTGTGCCCACCTTTCCATTTCGCTCGGTCAAAGACTGGGTCACCCACTGCGGAAGCTGCTCTTGGGTGAGTGGGGTTTCGATCTCGAGCAGCGGCAGCCAAGGCCGCAACTTCTCCTTCCACTCGTCATCCGAAAAGCGCATCGCCTCGGCAGCCGCATCATGCAGTAGCTTGATGTGCTTCAGCTTTTTTTCCTGCTCCTTCGGCAGAAAAGTCCCCAAGGTGATGAGAGGAGCACCAGCCGAGTCCGCAGATGGGGGCAGCTCCTCTTTAGAAGGGCCAGACAGTCCGTTGGGATAAAGATCGCGAATACCTGCCGCGGCTGACTCCAAAGACTTTTGGTCATCAGCCAGCAAGAGCACAGCTCCACGGCTCGTTCCTGCGAGGGCGTCTCGGAAGTGTGTGTCGTCTTTCGCCTTCTGGATCAGAGGACTCAGATCCCAACGCAAAGCCATCTTGGGCACGGCAAACAGACTGCACAACAAAAGCGCCAGGCCTCCGCTCCCGATGATCCAAGACCAAGGTCTGGAGAAACCGAAAGACAGAAAACGCGGCATCTTCCAGACTCGCGTGAGCGAACCCGGGGTGGGCCACAACCGGTGCAACGCCAAGACCAGAGGAGGAAATAACAAAAGTGCAGCGGCTAGGGTGGCAAAGATCCCTACGGAAGCGAAAAGACCAAGCTGAGCAAATCCTCGGAAGGCCGCCGCAATCAGCGCCGAAAATCCACATACTGTGGTGAGAGCGGCCACCGAGAGAGACGAAATCAGTTCGCACATCGTGCCCTCCACGGCGTCCTCAGGACTCATCCCATCATTGCGCAGCGCTCCGTAGTGGGTCAGCAAATGCAAACCGAAGTCGATACCCAGCCCGGCCAAGATAATGAAGCCGGCGGCGCTGATCAGGTTCAGCTCGGGGCTCACCCAGGCGAAAATCCCCAGAGCCCAAATACTGCCGAGAGCAAGGGGGACAAGCAGCAAGACAATGGCGCGTGGTTTTCGAAACTGAAGCATGATGATCAGCACCATGAGCGCCAAACCCAAGCCAAAAGTGCGCGTGAGGTCCTCCATGAGGGCAGCACGGGTGAGCGGCAGATTGCGGTAAATCCCCGCTACAGCGGTTGTCGTGGTCGACGGCGCATCCTTGGGAGTGAGGCGTTTGAGAAGCGCTTCGCCCTTGTGCACCATCTCTTGGGCGAACTTTAGATCGGAGGGATCTTTGTTCAGCGTCACCTGGACCACGCACACATGCCCATCCGGAGAACAAAGTCGACCAGATGTGTCCCCCTTCACGTCAGCCGAACTCAGAGCGTCGCTGAGAGCGTCTCCACTAAAGAGAGCCGAAAGGGACATCACTTCGGGCTGTTTTTGCATCTCCTTTTGGAGAAACTCGAAGCTGGGTTCCTCGGGTTCGTCATCCAACTGAAAGCAGCCCGGCATTTTCTCGCACTTTTTAAAGGCGACGTACCGTTCGACGTCCGCGGCAAACTGAGCCAAAGCCGACTCGCCTACGAACAGAAGTCGCCTATCGAGTAAGAACTTCGGGTCACGCGCGTTCATGGCCCAGATCGTCTCGGGCCATTTGCGTGCCTCCGCGAGGGCTTCGTCGGAAAGGCGTCGATTGAAGGCGGGATCGGGGGACTCCACCACTAAGAAGTAAGGAGAACTGCCGGCATAACGCTCGGTTGACTCACGATTGGCGAGCTGAGACGCAGTCTGTTCGGGGAGCAAGGCCTGGAGTTGGGTGTCCAGACGTAGACGAGGCATGCTCAACAGCAGAGGAATGGAGAGCACCAGATAAAGCAGCAGCAGCGTCCAGGGACGCGCGGCACACAGATCGCAATAGCGCTTTACCAAACGCTGAATCGTGAAATTCGAGTCTTGAGGCATGAGTCAGGTTCGCGAGCGAGCCCAAAGGTCCGGCTCGGGTGGTCCACATAGCAGTGGGGCGCAAAGGGCCCAAAAGAAAGGCTTCTTTACCGAGAAAAAGCCGAATTCGGATAAAAATTGGGCCATCTGGCCACTCTTGGCTTAATCCTGCTTCTGAAGTGAGCCACCGTTCGCTGACAAGACTGACCAAGCGCAAGCCACAGGGCGCGAGTCGGGGGACGCGTCCCTTTGCGGCACGCGCGCCCCACCGGATGACGAGCGCCCTCAAACGCGCCCTGCTCTTCGTCTTGCTCCTGCTTCTTCTTTGCAGCTGCGGGCACCCAGCAGAGCGGGCCCTTCAGGGTCAGTGGCTGGGCACCTCGGTCGAAAATTTCGACGAGGAAACGGTAGCTGCCGCCACCGGTTGGGCACGCGGCACCAGTCTTGAGTTTTCTGGCCGACGGATCAAAGTCACCCTCCCCGCCCAAGCCCCGCGCATCGGCGTTTATGAACTGGCGGCGATAGAAGACCGCAACGTCGTACTCAACGTCTTGGGTAGCGATGGAGAGAGTTCAGAGCTTGAACTCATCGTGGACGACGAAAGCAGTCTACGTTGGGTCATGGGTGAGGGACGAACGATGGTTCTCCATCGCAAGTAGAAAGCCGCTCTGCCTCATCGAAGGTCCGGAGCGAGTGAGCCGAAGAGAACGATTCGTTGTACACTCACCCTAGCGGGCGTGGGCAGCGGGGTCTCCCCGAGTTTTGAAATGGGCTCGACTCGGGATAGCGACCGAGTGCGCGCAAAGCAGGTACGATGAAAGCACACACAGAACCTCAGTCCGCCCTCCTGGGCTACGATGAAGTCCACGAGGCTCGGCGCTCCGTGATCGCACAACTCGGCGACACTCAACCCGAAATCGGAATCATCCTCGGATCCGGTTTGGGACAGCTCGAGTCTTCGATCCAAAACAAACAGAGCCTCGCCTACGAGCAGATCACTCATATGCCTAGCCCCAGCGTGCAAGGTCACGGCGGACGTCTGTTGCTCGGCAAACTGGGCGGCAAGTCGGTGGCTTGTCTCAGCGGTCGTGTACATCTCTACGAGGGACACGGCACCGACAGAGTCGTCTTTGGTGTGCGCCTGCTCGCCCACCTGGGTATCAAGACCCTGATCGTCACGAATGCCTCCGGTGGCATTGGGCCGGATTGTGGCCCGGGACGTTTCCTCTTGATTTCGGACCACCTCAACTTTACGGGGCACAATCCTCTCATCGGTCCGAACGACGATCGCTTTGGACCGCGCTTCGTCGACATGACAGAAACCTATGATCCAGAGCTTCGCGCACTCGCCCGCCGGGTCGGCGACCAACTATCGTTTCCCCTTCTCGAAGGGGTGTACGTCGGAGTGAGCGGCCCGAGTTACGAGACTCCTGCCGAAATCAATATGTTTCACCACTGGGGAGCCTCGGCCGTGGGCATGAGTACAGTCCATGAGGTCATTGCCGCGCGTCACCTGGATCTCCGGGTGCTCGGCATCAGCTGCATTACCAATTTTGCGGCGGGCCGCGCGCCTTCGGCCCTCAACCACGAGGACGTAAAAAAAGAAGCACAAAAAAGCAGCTCCGCATTTTGCTCCTTGGTTGGGACCATTTGCGAGCAAATCTAGCAAGGGAGGCCGAGGCTCCCCTTTTCGCTGCCCCCTACTCGTGTCACCCTATGGACAATGGCTGGCCCGAATGTCCCAACGCCAAAGATCGTCGAGGGCTCTCCTCCTGAGCTCGTGGTCTATGATCGGGAACAGACTTGCCCCTATCTCAAAGAGCAGACGGCACGACTGCCGCTCCGTCTACCCTCCCGCCCCCTTTCACCCGAAGAGTTCGGCATCCGACTCGAAAGAGGAGACCGTCGTCAGGGTTTCGTTCTTTACCGCCCAAGCTGTCCAGGCTGCGTCGCCTGCGAGCCCATTCGACTGAGCGTCGACTATGAACCCAACCGCGCTCAGCGCCGCATCCTTCGCAAAGGAGACGAAGAGCTGACCATGCGCATTGGCCCCCCTCTCGTCGATGGAAGACGCGTGCAGCTTTACAATGTTCACAAAACTGAGCGCAACCTCCGAGACGGTCAGCCCCCCATCGACGAAGACGGCTACCGAGACTTTCTCGTCGCGACCTGCTGCGACACTTTCGAGCTCAGCTACTTCCGCGACAAACGTTTGGTCGGCATCGCTATCTGTGATCGAAGTCGCGACGCCCTCTCGGCGGTCTATTGTTGTTACGACCCCCGAGAAACCAATCTGAGCATCGGTACCTACTCGATCCTCAAACAGCTCGAACTCTGCCATCAGTGGGAGCTCAAGCACCTCTACCTAGGTCTGTACATCTCGGGTTGCAGCAGCATGGAATACAAAGCCCGCTACTTGCCTCACGAACGCCTGCTCAACGGCAAGTGGACTTTGTTTTCGAAGTAGCGCCGTTCGATTGCGCGACTTCGTGCTCAACCAAGCGGCTAGGGCGCTCCCCCCACCCGCCGGCTTCGATGATATCAGGGCATGGGGCGGTTCTGAGCCTGTTCCAGTTGGGCGATCGCCTCGCCGAGGGCATCTTTAACACTCTGGATGCTCCCCGAGTCCTCTTGCCACTTCTGTCGGGCCTGAGCGAGCAATCCGGACTCGACTTCGAACTTGCCTTGTACCTCTGCAAGTTCGGCGCGCACCGAAGCCAGAGAAGCCTCCAACTGAGCGATGCGGCCTTCTCTTTCTTCGATGGTTTGGCGCGCCCCATCTCGCTCCTGAGTCCGCTCTCCCAGCTGTCCCTCAAGTTCGCCGATGCGTCGATCACGTTCTTCCTCGGAGGCCGCCTTCTCAGCGCCAAGCTGAGCCAGAGCCGCCTCCTTTTCGCCCTCCAGCTCCTTCTCTCGCTCGGCCAGTCTATCGGCTGCCGCCTTGAGCTCTTGCTCCTTCTCGTGGGCGAGCTCGGCGCGCAACTTGCGCATCGACTCTTCGTTGGCTCTGTGTAGAGCTGCCATCTTGCCATCGTGCTCGGACTTGAGCTCCGAGGACCGAGCAGCCAAGGCTTGCTCCTGTTCGCGGTGCGCCGCCTCGGCGGCGGCGACCAGGGCCGACTCTTTTTCGCCAGCCGCCTTTTCTTCGGCTTCGGCAATCGCCTCTACGATGGCTTGTTGTTTCACCTCTTCGGCGAGAGCGGCCGCCCGCTCCAGGGCCTCTTGATGGTCGACCCGAAGGGAGGCTTCCTGAGCTTCGCGCTTGGCGATGGCGTTTTCGTGGTCGACAATCTTCTGCTTGAGCTCTTCGACCTTCGCGTCCAGCTCCGATTGCAGGCGCTCGCTCTTGGCCTTAAAGTCATCGCCCCGCTTCTGCGCTTGTTGCTTGTCCTGGTCCAGAGAGGTGTTCTGTTTTTCGAGCTCGAGCTTGGCGGCGCTCAGTGTCGTGACCTGATCTTCTAGATCTGCCTTTTCGCGGCCAACAGTGATCGCTTCATCGTTGGCTCGAATGAGCGACTTCTCTTTTGAAGTGAGTTCATCGCGAATATCGAGGATCTCTTTGTCCTTGCGATTCAGCTTTTCGCGCAGGTCCAAGAACTCGCGCGCCGTGCCGGCGCTTTCATTGGACTCGAGTTTTCCGCGCAACGTCTCGAGCTCCGTCTGGAGTAACTCGATCTCGGCGTCCTTCTTCTGAGCCACTTGGGCTTTGGCATCCGTCTCTGCGTCGACGGCGCTCTTGGCAGACGCGAGCTGACTCGAAAGCTGGTCCATCTCGTTCTTCTGCAGAGCAAGCTTGGCATTGAGCTCGTTGATCTGCTGATTCGCGCTTGTGGTGGCCTGGGCCACTGCCGCCTCAATCGCCGCCCTTTGCGACTCCTCGTCGACCAGCGGGCGAGAGGAGAAGGGACCGGAGGGGGCTGGGCGGGAGGGGCGCGAAGGCGGTGGGGCCGGCCGAGATGGAGCAGAGGGTGCCGGAACAGCCTCTGCCGAGGATGGCGAAGACCCCGCAGGAGGCGCCACCTGCATGTTGCCGTCCTCTTCGAGTTCGAGATCTTCCATCTCGATCTCTTCTTCATTGACGGGGGGAGGTTCGGGGCTGACTTCCTCAGCTGGCTCCGGGGACATCATCAGGTTGCCAAAGGCTTCGTCAGCTTCAGCATCCATGAGCACGGAGGGTGAAGCCTCCTCGACTTCCACGTCCTCGATGATGACTTCCTCATCGTCGAGGACCACGTCCTCGTCTTCGCCCTGTTTGGTCAGTGAGACGAGATCCCCAAGCTGGGCGACGAGGTCATCGACCCCCACGGGTTTGTGGACGTAGGCATCCGCTCGAGTGCGTAGTCGCTTGTGCTGTTCGAAGGTTTCCTCGGTAGCTTCACTGCTCAACAAGACGAGGGGAACCGTCTTCAAATCGCCATTCCGCTTGAGCTTATTGCAAACCGAAAAACCGTTCATGCGAGGCAGTTCAATCGTAAGCAAGATCAACTCGGGCTTGTCTTTTTGAGCCGCCTCGATCCCCTCCTCGCCATCCTCGACTACAGTTACGGCGCACCCGTAACTGGACAAGCCAGAGGACAGTGTTTGCGCAAACTCGTTGTCGCTTTCGAATACTAGGACCTTCGTCATGACCTTTGCATGTTAACCCGAGCGCGGCGTTCGATCCCAGTACCTCTTGAATGAATTCAGGCACTTAACGATGCGCTGTCCCATGGACTTGATGGCCTAGCCGGACCTCGAGGCGAACCACGTCTCGAAACAAAGCGACGCCGGCAAGGGCGCCCACCAAGAACTCATCTTGCCAAAAACAGGAGATTTGCAGCCGTTTTTCACACCGTTGGTCGTTCTGGATTGACCGGACACGCCCACAACGGACCGCCCTCGTAGTGGAAACGAGCCGACCAGTCAGCTCAAATCCGAAAGACTGCCTGCGCACAAAAAGAGAGAGAGAAGAGCCTACACGAGCATACTTTTCACCCCTGCACGCCAGGCCAGGAATCCACCCCTGCTCGCTATTTTCGAGGTGATGCTACTTCTTTCTCGCAGCCTTTTCGACGTGGCCGCCTACCCCAAACCGTCCTGCAAGAACCCGAAGCACGTCCGACCAACTCACATTCCGATAACGCAGACCCACCAAGAGGTGGAAGAACACATCCGCCGCTTCGTTGGCTACCCGCTCGTCGGATTCACCCTTGATAGCGTCAACCACTTCGCCGGCTTCTTCGACGATCTTTCGTCCGATCTTTTCGGCCCCACCGTCGAAGAGCGAACGGGTATAGCTCTTTTCCGTTGTGCTCGTTTTGCGCTGCTCAAGCACCTGCTCCAAACGCTCGGTGAGGGGCTTCGCCGATCCGGAAGGCCCTCCATCAAGGGGTACGAAGAAGCAATTGTCCTGGCCGGTGTGGCACGAAGGCCCCACTGGATCGCACAACACGAGCAAGGTGTCGCCGTCGCAGTCGGCCAAAACCTCTGCGACCTCGAGTACGTTGCCACTTTCTTCACCTTTGACCCAAAGGCGCTCACGCGACCGGCTGAAGAAAGTAGCGCGGCGGGTTTGTATCGTCTGGTCGAGGGCTTCCTGATTCATCCAGGCCATCATCCTCACCTCACCCGTGAGGCGATCCTGGACGATGGCGGGGATGAGACCTTGATCATTGAATTTTAGCTCACTCATGACGACTTCTTCTTCCTTGCGTTTCTGGTTCGACCGGCCGCGCCGCGGGGCATAGCAAGGAACGCGCCCTTGGCCACCCAACGCGGCCGGCCCCTGCATTGTCGAGTCCAACCCAGCTCCCGCTGCATGCAAAGTCGCTCAACGCAGTCGTCACCCGAGATCAGCGAATCGTCACCGTCTTTCGGAGAGTCACCCGCTTTCCGCTGAAAGGAGCAACCTGAGTTCGGCGAAAGGTAGCCGCGATGCAGCTTCCGGTTTCGGTGCCTGCAAAGGGAGGGCCCGAGACCAGGGCTCGAGTCACTCGACCGCTCGAAGCGAAGGTAACCGTGATCCTAGCTAAACCGCTGGGATCTCCTGCTCGCCTGCATTGGGACGCTTGGTTCGCTGCGGTCTCGATCGCCTGGGCCGCGGCGGCAGGGCTAAAGGGCGCAAGTTCGGGTTCCTCGGGCTCCTGCTCCTCGTCAGCATCTGGCGTCACCTCCGCTGGCTTCGGCGCAGAGGGCGAAGTGCCCGCAGGAGTCACAGCAGTCGTTGGTGCTCCCGCCCTCGATTGGCTCTTGGACGCTGGGGATACAGTCGACGAAGCGGGCTTCGGCATGAGCGGCTTCGGTGCTGAAGGCGCCGCTTCTCCCTTCGAAGAGGCGTCGTCGGCTTCGTCCGCTGCCTGTGACTCTTCGGGTGAGGAGGCGGACGATTCGGCTAAGGTCTTGTCCTCGGTTGGTGATGGATCCAGCTCGTTCGAACCAGACGCAGCCTTTTTGGAAGTGGGCGGCTCACTTTCTCCCATACCCAGGGCACCGTAGATGGCCCCCGACAAACCACGATCCCGAGGCCCCATCATCACATTGAAGATCAGCCCCAAAGTGGCCACCGCCGCGAGCGCCCAAGGCGCCCAATTGCTCTTACGGGATTCTTTTTCTTCTGCCTCAGACAAAGGGCGAATCGAGCTGAGCGCCTGGGGCTTGACCAACCCTTCGGTGGGTGGATGGGGGCCACGCAAACGGTTTGCGCGGGCAAGCTCACTCTCGTTACCTGAGGAGTGAACTTCACCGACGCCCGGAAACAGGGAGCGGAAGGATTCGTCCCGAGCGTTGCTCGACATGGGAGAAGACTCGAAATCAGTCGGCAAACGCAAGATCTCGCTCGGATCTTCGTCGTCAAAGGTATGCGGAGTGAGCGAATCCGAAGCATCCGCCAGCTGGGGCACCGGTGCCTCCATCACCGGAGGGCGGGCATCGGAAGGGATCTCCTCTGATTCGAGGGCCGGGTTGCGCGCCTGCTCTCGCTTCTTCTTCAACTCGTCAGAAAGAGCCGGGGCCATCGACACCTGCAACTCGGGAAGTCGCGAACTCACCATCTCGCTGTCCGGGCCAAGTTCCTCGACAGCCATCGAGGAGGCCTCTTGTTGGGCGGGCGGCTCTTGTTGGACGGGCGGCTCATTGCTGGCCGCAACGGAGGCGCGACGATCGGGATACTGGCTGAAGTGGGGACTCACTTCGCCTTCTAGCTCCGCCTGAGCAAACTCGGTTCGTTCACTCGCCAGGACCGGGGGCAACCCCCGCTCGTCCTCACTCATGAAGGTTTCCGCTTTGACGATTTCCGTCAAACGTCCCTCCGCGTGAACAAGCAGCTCCCCGCTACGCGCGTCCAGCTCAATCTTGGTACCGCATGCCTTGCAGGTCACTCGCCCCGCATGGCCCCAAATTCGCTCCATCAGAGCTGTCTTGAGTCTCATCCGGACCCCACAAGAGCCACAAACTAGTTCCACTGCTTTCATCTTCGTCCCCATGATTCTGGTCTGTCTGGATCACCTCCAGCAGCCACCGATGCGGCACCTAAGAGCCCCCGAGGAGCCTAACCTACCTTTCATCCTATGCCCCCACTTGAAGAAGGGGGCAATGGCGCGGCCGCAAACTTTGGGAGAAAAGCTATTTTAGTCAATAATATCAAATATTTATAAACGCGCCGCCTTCCATCTGTCTGGGCAAAGGTCTACGGAAAGAGCACCACCTCACCATGGAAGCCGCGACCCTGGGCGAGACTTCCAGAAGCGCGCTTCTGGTTTCTCTTGCGACCCGGGCGGACTAGTTTGGCGGCGTGGAGGCCATCTACCTCGATCTCTTCCCCGCTTGGGCCATCGTTGCTTGGGGTGTGCTCTTTGGACTCCTGTGCGGGAGTTTTCTCAATGTGGTCATCTATCGGCTCCCGCGAGGACTTTCGCTGTCCGTTCCGGGCTCACATTGTCCTCACTGTGAAAAGAAGATTGCCCCCTATGACAACGTACCTGTCCTTGCCTATCTCTGGCTCAGAGGCCGGTCCCGCTGTTGTCACCAGAAGATCAGTATTCGTTATCCCTTGATCGAGGCGCTAGGGGGTTTAACCGGCGGAGCCGTCGCCACGATGAAGTTGGTTCCCTTCGCGCACCAACTCACCATGGGCGAAACGGCCTTCGTCTATTGGCTCTACCTTTCGATCACTCTTGCTCTTATCGCCGCCGCGGCGATCGACTTGGAGCACATGCTCTTGCCTGATTCGATCACCTGGGGTGGAGCCGCGCTCGGTCTCCTTACTTCACCTTGGCGGAGCGAGGTCGACCCCTGGCTCAGTGGATGCGGCGCTGTCGTTGGTTTCCTCGGCATTTGGTTTCCCTTCATTTGGCTCCACGAAAAGGTCCGTGGCTTTGCGGGGATGGGCCTCGGCGACGCCAAACTCATGGCCTTGGCGGGAGCGTGGTTTGGCCCCTGGGGGGCCTTGGTGACCCTGTTTGGGGGCGCTCTCCAAGGAACGGTGTTCGCCGGAATCGCCCTTCTTCTGCACGGCAAGCTGGAAGAACCACAGGCTGTCACCGAGCAGCGCGAAGAAATGCGTAGGGCCATCGAAGAAGCCGAAGGTGAAGAAAAAGCAGCCCTGATCCGAGAGCTTGAAGCCGATCCCCTTGGGGCCGCGCCCGAAGACCAGCAAGGGGGCCCAAGGATCGCCTTCGGTCCCTTCTTGGCCCTGACCCTGATCGAAATGCTGCTCTTTTACGAGCCCCTGAAGGAAACCCTCTATGACCTTCTCTATATCTAGAGCGCGTCCCATAGCCCTGTGGAGAGCAAGATGCGCGCAACAAGGCGCACGGACATCGAACCGACGGGCTTCCGCGCTACGTCGACCCGGACTCTGGGCCCCTGTCGGCTTCTTGTTTGCCTGTGGTTCTCCTTCGGTAGCCGTGCCGACCGGTCCTCATCACCCAGAAGTCGAGGTCCCAGCGGTGCCGGTAGCGACCCCACCCCCACCGGCCAAGATCGAGATCGTCCCCCTCAAACGAAACGAGGATTGCCTCTTTCTCGACGGCCACTACGAGCCCGTCGGAGGTAGCTGGCGCTGGCAACGGGGAGAGTGGGTACTGCCCGAGCAGGACTGCTATTATGCCCCTCCGACCACAAGCTATGACAAAGTCGAAGGGGGCACGACACTAGCGTACCGGGCCGGCGTTTGGCTCAAACGGGGGGATCGAGGCAAAAAATGCAAGCCTGCTCCGAGCTGCCCTGCCCCCCACGCAAAACTTGAAGAGAAGTGATCGAAACTCCGCCACTTTGATGTTAGGCCCGGGCGACCGTGAGCGAGCCCCAACCGTCCACCACCTGGACCGTCCAAAAAGCCATCCTTTGGGCGACGGACGACTTCCAGAAGAAAGGTTTCGAGACCCCTCGTCTGGAGGCTGAGCTTTTGCTGGGGGCGATCCTCAATCTCGACCGCGTGCGACTCATCGTGCAGGCCATGCAACCTCTGACAGAGACAGAGCTCGCCGACTTCCGAGAGGCGATTGTCCGAAGGCGTCGAGGAGAGCCCATCGCCTACATCCTCGGCCATCGCGAATTTTTTGGGCGACGTTTCGCTGTCGATGAGCGCGTACTGATCCCACGCCCCGATACCGAAATCCTGGTCGAGACGGCGCTCGAAAAAACCAAACACCGCGCCCTCTACGGTCGCGCTCTCGATCTCTGCACCGGAAGCGGGTGTGTCGCAGTGAGTTTCGCCAAGGCGCGCCCGACCTGGAAGGTGACCGCCACGGATGTCAGCGAAGATGCCCTCGCCGTCGCTCGGAAGAACGCGCTGGCCCATGGGACGATTTGGAGCCTGCGCTTTTTGAGCGGAGATCTCTTCGAGCCTGTCGCCGGCGAACGTTTCGAGATGATCTTGAGCAACCCTCCCTATATTCCAGAAGCCGAAGTCGCCGAGCTCGATACGGGGGTCAAGGATTTCGAGCCGGTGCTCGCGCTATCCGGTGGGACAGATGGCTTGGACTTCTACCCCCGCCTGGCCCAGGGAGCGCGCGCTGCTCTCGTACCGGGAGGAGTTTTGGCTGTTGAGGTCGGCGCCGGTCAGGCCCCAGACGTCGAACACGCATTTCAGGCCGCAGGATTCGTCGAGACCGAGCGCTTCAAGGATTACGGCGGACACGAACGGGTGGTGTGCGGGCGAGCACCACGCTCATAACTCCCCTCCCGCGAGACACCGGCGCCGCGAGACACGAGAGTCTCAATAGAAATGCACACAAAACTGGGCCAGAACCCAAAGTCTATGGCAGGCCCAGCCTATGCCGAAGATCGCGATCGGACAGAGCGCAGCCCACCGGATTGGGCCGGCAAAGCACTGGGCCTGGCTGGTGCTCGGCACTTGCACCACCCTACTTGGCTGCACCGAGGACAAATCCCCAGCCCTTTCTCATAGCGCGCCGATGACCGACACGCTCGAGTTCGAAACTCCGGAGCTCGAGCTGGCTCAAGACAAGAAGCTCCTACTCGGGGCCATCACTGATCGCGCGCCCATCTTTGCCGCGGCTCACAAGAAGGCGCCCCTCTTGGGATATCTTCACGCCGGTGAACAGGTGGTCCGTAGCGAGCAGGCTCACGAAAACGATCAGTGCATCACCGGTTGGTACCGTGTCGCTCCGCGCGGTTACATGTGCACCGAAAAATCGGCCACAACTAACCTAAAGCATCCCACCCTCGTGGCCATGAGCCTCACCGCAAAACGCGACGAGCCGCTGCCGTTTACCTACGCGCAAACCAGCAAAGTCACCGCCTTGTACAAACGAGACGGGGACGTAGGGGTCACGCAGCAAGGTCGCCTCCCCCGCGGCGCCCACTTGGCTGTAGTCGGATCATGGACGGCCCCGGACGAAACCCGGGAGCCCCAACGATTGGGATTGCTCACCGATGGTTTGTTCGTACGGGCTGATGACCTGCAAGCTGCGACAGGGAGCGAATTTGCCGGAGTGAAGCTGGGTGAAGAACACTCGCTTCCCATCGCCTATGTAGTGCGCCGAGGGGTTCGCTCCTGGAAGCTGGATGGTTCGGACGCACAGAAAACCGACGAGCTCAAGTATCACGAGCGTCTCAACCTGACAGGACGGTATCGAACGGTGAAAGGGCAGAGGTTTTGGGCGGTGAAGGACGGCCGCTGGGTACGTCACCGAGATGTGACTGCGATACGCCGGCGCCATGAGCTCCCCGAGTTCGCGACCGAAAAGCAAAAATGGATCGATATCAGTGTGATCACCGGAACGATGGTCGCCTACGAGGGTAAGACCCCCGTGTTTGCCACCTTGGTCAGCGTGGGGCGCGATCGCATCGGCGATCCAGAAACGACCGCTTCCACAAAACGAGGTACCTTTCGCCTCGTAAGCAAATCCCTGACCAAAACAAAACTCGAAAGTCCAGACGCCACCTTACGCGATGCCCCCTGGGCCCTCGAACTCGAAAGCGGTCAGTTCATTCAGGGCGCGCCTTACCACAATCGTTTCGGGATCGAACACACGGGTGGCGACGTCGAGGTCTCACCCAAGGACGGACAGTTTCTCTTCCAGTGGAGCACACCGACTTTGCCGAACAACTGGCACGCCCTACAGATTGACCAAGCCGAAGCGACGACCATCGTCGAGATCAGAAAATAAGCAAAAGCTATCATGCGCATCTTCATCGTCGGTGTAGCCGGCACGGCTATGGGCTCCTTGGCTGGACTGCTCAAAGAACTCGGCCATGACGTGGCTGGCAGTGATATCGCCTTCTTTCCCCCTATGGGTCCCGCCCTCGAGCAATGGGGCGTTCGTTGTTTTGAGGGCTTCGACCCAGAAGTCCTCAAAGGCGACAGTCACCAAGGAAAGCCGCCCGAAGCCATCGTCGTCGGCAATGTCTGTCGCCGCGACAATCCCCAAGCCGTGGCAGCTCTGGAGCTCGGGATCGAACGCATGCACCTGGCTGATGCGCTCAGACGATTCGTACTCCCCCATACCTCCTCGTTGGTGGTCACCGGAACCCACGGCAAGACAACGACGAGTTCGCTTTGCGCCCACTTGCTCACGCAGGTCGGGCTCGAACCCGGTTACCTGATTGGGGGGATCCCCCAATCCCTGGGCAAGAGTTTTCGACCCGTGAAAAAGCGCCTGCTGCACAAGTCAGGTGTAGTCGCGACCGGACGAGCGACGCCTTTCGTGCTGGAAGGTGACGAGTACGACACCGCCTATTGGGAAAAGACGGCGAAGTTTCTCCACTATGATGCCGAGGTCGCGGTCCTCACCTCCATCGAACACGATCACGTCGATATCTATCCTCGAGCGGAAGACTACGAAAACGCCTTTTTGCGTTTAATGGAGCAACTCCCAGCTCAGGGACTCTTGATCGCCTATGCTGGCGACCAAAAGGTCGTCGAGCTCAGCCAGAGGGCACGATGTGAAGTAGCTTATTATGGGCTGTCCGACGAACCTCACGCCGCATCACCTCATTGGCTCGGAGCGCTCGCTCAAAGCGACGCATCCGGGACGAGTTTCGACCTCTACGCTGGTGGCGTACTAGCCGGGCGTTTCGTCTCCCCTCTTTCTGGACGCCACAACGTCAAAAATTGCATCGCGGCCTTGGCCGCCTGTGCCCAGGGTTATGGCGCGCCCCTTGCGGCACTCATGGAGCCCTTGGCCGAGTTCCAAGGGGTCAAACGTCGTCAAGAGATCGTCGGCACTCCCCGCGACATCACGGTATACGACGATTTTGCGCACCACCCGACCGCCGTGGCAGAAACTCTCGCTGGTCTGCGGCTCCGCCACGGCCAGGGCAAGTTGATCGCTATCTTCGAGCCCAGAAGCGCCACCGCCTGTCGGAAAATGCACCAGCACGCTTACGAAACAGCGTTTGCGGCGGCAACGCACGTGATCCTGGCGCCCGTGGGACGGAGCGAGCTCAGCGCCGAGGAACGCCTCAATGTGCCCCTTCTAGCCCAAAGGCTCCAAGAGACAACAGGCACTCCCGAGCGGGCATGGGCCTTATCCGACGTCGAAAGCATCATAAAAAAGGCTTGTGAGCTTGCCGCGCCCGGGGATGCTATCGCGATCTTGTCGAACGGCGCATTCGGTGGCATTCACGGCAAACTCGTCCAGGCACTCGGACAGGGCAATTGCTAGGCGCCTCCGCCCAGTGCCCGGGTCCGACTCTCGGCCCATCCGACCTGGACTCCCGACCCTACCTTGGAGAAAAACTGACGTGACCTGCCACTGCGGAAAAGGATCCACCTTCGAATCTTGTTGTGCCCCCTTCATCAAGGGCGAAAAGAAACCCCAAACAGCCGAAGAGCTGATGCGCAGCCGCTACTCGGCTTTTGCGGAGGGGAACATCGATTACATCATGGACACCCATGATCCCGACACCCGCGGCCAAATCGATCGAGACGGCACCGAGCAATGGGCCAGCGAATCCGAATGGCTTGGCCTGGAAGTCCTCGATGTCGAAAAAGGCGAAGCCGAAGACAACTTTGGTCGAGTCGACTTCTGCGCCACTTACAAGCTCCGCGGAGCGACCGTCGAGCACCGCGAGTCGGCAACCTTCCGTAAAGACGGCGACACCTGGCTTTTTGTCGACGGCGAACAGATCGCCGGGCCCCCCATCAAGCGCGAAGGACCAAAAGTAGGGCGCAACGACCCCTGCAGCTGCGGAAGCGGCAAGAAGTTCAAAAAGTGCTGCGGCAAAGCCGCCTGAGCGAAAGACCAAGGTGAGCAGTCCGACCGACCAAGACCCCAGCCTTGTCACCGCCTATGAACGATTAGGCGGTGCTGCCGCGGTCGAGCGTATCGTTTCCGACTTCGTGGATCGGGTGGTCTCGGACATGATGATCGGTTTCTTCTTCACGAAGGTGCCCATCACCCGGCTGAAACAACGCGAGTTCGAATTCGCCGCCCGCCACTTGGGGGCCACGCTGAAATACAGCGGACGCAATCTCGACGAAGCCCATGGGCCACACAAGATCATGGGTGGCCAGTTCAACCGCCGCTTACGCCTTCTGGAGCAAACGCTCATGGATCACCAGGTACCAGGCGATATCATCGCCGAGTGGCTCGCTCACAACGAATCGCTGCGAGCTCAAATCACGCTCGACGGCCCCTTTGCGTGCAACGGTGAACTTCCTCCAACTACCCCTACCCGGTCCTCCCCCTGAGCCCCGTGAACCTGTCTCGTCCAAGCCTCGTCTTCTTGCTTTTAACAAGCTCAGCGTGCAGCGGAGGAAACGACTGGGTCAAGCGCGCTTACCAACAGAACCACCACGATCGAGGGGTGCGGATCTACGACGCGCGCCAGCAGAATCGCCCCGGTGCCTACGACAAATCGACCTCGAAACTGGGCAAGACCAAAGAGGAGGACTCTCCCCCAGCGCCCCCAGAGCAGACCGATTCGAAGGGGCCACGGCCCCAGGTCAAGCTGGTCGAAAAGAAGCGCCCCCCACACAAAGCACCGGCGGATGGGAGGTTCTTGGGAAAGTTTCGCAACACCTATTATGACTTCCCAGCCGAAGCGAACTTTACCCCCGGTAGCTTCGCAAGAAGCGGTAAAACGGGCGCGGCAAAAAATCAATCAGCCCAAGTTACTCTGATGGATAGGAGCTGCTCGCCTATCAAAAAGGTCGCGCGGAGCTTCTTCGAGTCGCTTTGCGTCCAGGGTAGCGGAACCATGATCGATGGGAGAACCGTGAGTTTTGCCAAACGGGATTGTGAATGCGCCGAGATCTGCCCCCGAACTTCTCAGAACATCTGTTTTGAAGCCCTCGACCCCCACGAGTTTCCCTGGGGCCGCGGCGCGCTCGGCAAACCGATCACTCCTTTGCTGAGCGTTGCTGTTGACAGTGAAGTGATTCCACTTGGCACACAGATTTACATCGCCGAATACGATGGCGTCGAACGACGAGCCGGAGGTGGACGCCACGATGGCTGCTTCGTTGCAGAGGATCGAGGCATGAAGGTCCAAGGTCGGCACGTGGATATCTTCACGGGCAATCCCAACATCACCGAACACCTCAATGCCCTAGTTCCGAGTAACTTTGGGGTGCATGTCTACATCGGCACCAGTCGTTGTCAGCGCTGATCGATCCGAAGCCAGCACCCAGACCTGAGTGCACACCCTCGCCCCTTGCCCCCTGACAGAGACACTGCCAACCTGCGGCTCATGATGGGTGTACGACGATTGAGCTGGGGCCTTCTTTCGCTGCTCCTCTCTTCGGGCTGCGAAGAAGAGACCGAAAAGCGAGTGAAAGCGAAAACCGCGTCGGCCGAAACGAAAGAGCCCGAAGCCCCCAAAGAGCCCGAGTCTCCACCCCATCTATTGATTGGCGAGTCTGGCCCCTCAGTGCGGGGTATGAGCGTTATGTTAAGCCAACCCAACGGGAGCCCAGACGTTGCCGGACGCGACAAGTTACGTACCTACTTGGAAGAAGAAGCGAAATTCTTGAAGGACCAAGACCTGCGCGTAGTCGTCAATCGCAAGGCAAAGCCAGTCTGGGTTTCGATCTTCTTGAGCGAACTGAGCAAACATACGCCCTCCAAAGTGACCATCGCCACCGAAACCCGCAGCGACTTCCCCAAGGAGGTCGAGTTCGCCATCGAACAGCTGCTTGACGACCCCGATCCCTGTACCTTGGTCGGCACGATCACCCATGACCGAGGGACGGCCATCTGGCGTCTCAAAGGCGGCACCGCCCGGAAACGCAGCAGAGGCATGGGAGGCCCCGATCTGTCCATGACAGCAGATACCATCGAAAACATGGCCAAGGGCTGCGACTCGGACCTGTTCTTCGTGACTGGAGCAGAGGGGGTCGAGTGGGGTCTCGTCTACGATTTGGCAGCCTCCGCAGTCGCCCTCGATAAAGTCACGTTGAAGCGTGCTGTCGTGCCTACTCAGACAGCAACAGCTGGCCGCAAGTTGAAGCTGACTCAGCTCTGAAGACGATCAGCCGTCGAGCAGCGAGTTCACAAGACCTTCGACCTGGGTGATCGTAAACGGCTTGTTGAGCAGCGGACCTTGATAGTTATCCAAGAAATCACGCGAGGCCGTCGAGACGGCTCCGCCCGTCATGATCACGAAACGCTTCAGAATCTCAGGTCTCTGCTCTGCCACCTGGCGATAGATATCGATCCCACTCAGATCAGGTAGACTCAAATCACAAAGGACAAGGTTGATGCTGTCATCCCCAAGAACTCGTTTGAGCCCTTGCTCGCCCGAGATCTCAAGTTCCACCTCCATGGCGTCCTCCAATCCAAGTTGAATGGTCTGCCCAAGAAGCTGTTCGTCGTCGATGACTAATACTCGCGCCAAAATTTGTCGTCCTGAAGTTTCTTTTTCCGGTTCTGACGCTGCTTGTCCAGTTTGTAGAACCAACTATTCGAAGGTCGAGCGACAGAATCCACTTTCGCGATTCGTCCCTCAAAGCCCCCCAACCTCGCCCCAGCCATCCGCGGCAAAGTCAGGGACTAAGTGTGACCTCCGAAACCCCAGTTGTCACTGGTTGGACGCAGACAAGCAGGATTTCCATAAATATGGGGCCTCTGACCCAGTTGACTGGACGGACAATCGCCTCGGGGACTTGACGAGCGCCGGGTGCGGACACAGGTTGCAGCTGTTCCCCAGACCACAAGAAATTTAAGCTCCCCCGCTCTCTCCTTTGGCTCCTACCAAGTCCAACTCTCGTTCTACCCCGGCCCGCACCTCCCGAGGCGCGCAAAAAGTGGTGGGCAAGCGAGAACCCAAAAAAGACGACGACAGGGACGACTCGGACCAGTCTAAAGAAGTGGTCGTGATCGACGCCCAAGGCACAGCCTTGGACGACGAGTCCACACAGGAGCCCAACGACGCTGACGAGAGCGATGACGACGCCCTCGAAGACGAACCCGACCTCGAAGAACTGGACGAGGACATCAGCCTCGACGCCGGTGAGACCAAGGCACTTGCCGTACGCTCCTCGTCCACCAGCCTGGCGTCTCGCGACCCCCTGGCCGCTTATATGCGCGAAGTGCAAGCACACTCGCTCTTGAGCCCAGAAGAAGAAAAGCGTCTGGCCGTTCTTTATACCGAAACGCAGGACGTCAACGCGGCCGCACGTCTCGTGACGGCGAATCTACGTCTCGTAGTCAAACTCGCCTACGAGTACCGACGCGCTTACCGCAACATGATGGACCTCATTCAAGAGGGCAACATGGGGCTGATGCAGGCGGTCAAGAAGTACGATCCCTATCGCGGAGTTAAACTCTCCAGCTACGCCGCATGGTGGATCCGTGCCTACATGTTGCGCTTCATTCTGGCCAACTGGCGTATGGTCAAGCTCGGTACAACCCAGGCTCAGCGCAAGCTCTTTTTCAATCTGAACAAAGAAAAGGCCCGGCTCAGCGCGATGGGGATCGAACCGAGCAACGAAGAAATCGCCAAGCGCCTCGACGTCACCGCCCACGAAGTGGAAGAAATGGATCGCCGCATGTCCCGGGGCGATGCGTCGCTCGACGTTCCTGTCAACGAAAGTGACGGCCGTACCATCGCTCGAGTCGAGCTCATGCCTGCCGCAGGAGATCAGCCTGATGTGGTGACCGAAGGCGCCGAACTCGGCGAGTTACTGCGCGAACATCTTTCGGAGTTTCGCAAAGGGCTGAGCGGCAAAGACCTGATCATCTTCGACCAACGTTTGGTCGCGGACGAACCCCGCACACTGCAAGATTTGGGCAACGAGTTCGGTGTATCCCGAGAACGAGTGCGCCAACTCGAAGCGCGCATGACGGGCAAGTTGCGCGATTATCTCTCCGAGCGCATCGGCGACGGCCTCCGCCTTTGAGCGCCGGACCCTGTAAGCTTCTGTCCTACTTGTCCCAAAGAACCAAGCGGCATTCCGGGAGCCCAGGAGACAAACCCAGGTGATCGTCGGGCATTTTCCCGACCTTTAGGAAGGGCGACGATTCGACCTATACTGAGGCGCATTGTGTCGCGCCCCGCGATGGCCCGCTTGTAGGAGGATGGGCGAACTGTAGGACAGCGACGGAGACCTAGTGTGAGCAAGAGCGATCGTTTTCAACTGGTAGGAAATACCATCGCCGGCACTTTCCGCGTGGACCAAGTCGTGGCGGAAGGGGGCTTCGGCATCGTCTACCGCGCCTACCACCTGCACTTTCGCTCAGCAGTCGCCCTCAAGTGTCTCAAGATCCCCGAGCAGCTGTCTGAAGACGAACGGAGCACGTTTTTGGAGCAATTTCGATCAGAAGCCGAAATCCAGTTTCGTCTTTCGGCCGCTCTACCCAATATCGTACGCCCCTTGCATGTGGATGCCGTGCATACCGATCAGGGGCAGTTTGTTCCGCTGATGGCCCTCGAATGGCTCGACGGCCAGAGCTTCGAAAAGATCATCGAAGATCGCTGCTGTTCTGACCTGCCGCCGCTCACTCTCGAAGAAGCAATGGAAATGATCAGCCCCGCCGCCCAAGCGCTGCACGAGGCACACCATTTCGAGTCAGAAGGCGAGCACATCCAGGTCGTGCACCGCGACATTAAACCGGACAATCTCTTCGTCACTGAAATCGGAGGAAAACGAACAGTCAAACTGCTCGATTTTGGGATTTCTAAAGTACGACGGGCCGCGACCCAACTCGCTGGGCACGTCAGCCAGACGGGGGGCCACGCCCCCTTTTCACCGGCCTACGGGGCTCCCGAGCAATGGGTGCCCAAGCGTTTCGGACAGACCGGCCCTTGGACGGACGTCTGGGGTCTGGCTCTGACTCTGGTCGAAATCATCAAGGGGGACGCCGTCATTGATGGAGACCACCAAGCCATGATGGGCACGGCCCTCGATCCCAAGGTGCGCCCCAGTCCCCGCTCCGAAGGGGTAGCCGTCAGCGATGACGTCGAGTCGGTTTTCCTCAAGGCTCTCGCTGTGGATCCACGCTACCGCTACCAATCCGTTCAAAGTTTTTGGGAGTCCTTAGGGGCGGCCCTGGAACGCGGGTCGACCGAACAACAGCTCACCCCCAGCGGAAGGCGGGTCCCTTTGCCGAAAATGTCGGCCCCCACTCCGTGGACCCCTCCCCATTTGCGTCTCAAAGTGGATGTGGATGAAGTCGGGCGCCTGCCACCGATGCTCGCCCCTGCCCCTTTGGAGCCTACGTCGTCCGACAACTTGCGCGAGGCATCTTATCCATCGAATCCGCTGAGCGATCTGCAGCCCGTACCACCGGCACCGACCCCCTATGCCGAGGTCGACCCTTCTGACATTCCCCCCATCTTCACATCTAACGGCGACGCGCCATCGGAGAGGTCGGCCCAAAGGGCCAGCTCGCTGAGCCGTATCAGCAGCCGGCCCCGCCATGATTCTGTCGGCAGTCTGGAGCTCATGCCTACTTCGAACTTTCCGGCGCCCTCTAACGAACCACTCTTTGAGAGTCTCCCCGATGCCCGACTGCCCGACATCGACTTGCAAGACGTGACTCCACCCCGACGCGGAGTGACTCCGACCGAGTCCAAAAGTCAGGGCCCGCTCACCCCCACCGCTCCCGCTCCCCCACTCAAGATCCAGACCTCATCGGGCCCACCACCACCACCCCGTCGTGTCCCACGGAAAAACGGCGGCCCATCCCCCCCACTACCACCTTCCGCACGCAACGCTCCCTTGACCTCAAAAGCGCCCTTGAAACGTCCCCCTCCCATCCCCCCTCGTCCCCGCTCCGCTCGATCAGCCGAAGCCGGTGCGGCGACCAGAAATGAACCGAGCGGCGCTCCCCTTGGGCGTCCCCCTCAGGGCAAAAGCAAGAACTGAGTCTCGACCTCCCTTCGCCGACGTGACAGTGTCGCCTCATGAAGGGACAGCTCTGGCTGATCGGTACGCCGATAGGCAACCTCGGCGACATGACCTTCCGGGCGGTCGAATGCCTGAAGAGCGCCGGCCGCATCTATGCGGAGGACACGCGACGTACACGCACCCTGCTCAGCCACTTCGCTATCGAAGGCAAACATCTACTGTCCCTGCACGCCCACTCGCCCGAACGAGACATCGCAAACGCCGTAGAAATCATGACCGGCGGGCAAGACGTGGCCCTGGTCACCGACGCCGGCATGCCGTCCATCAGTGATCCGGGAGCCGATCTCGTCCGAGCGACCCGAGAAGCTGGACTCCAGGTCCAGGTGGCCCCCGGACCTTCTGCCGTCACCACAGCCGTCGCCTTGTCGGGTTTAGTAGAAGGCCCCTTCACTTTCATAGGTTTTTTGCCGCGCAAAGGCACCAAGCGGAAGAAAATGCTTGAGGTCATTGCCCAAAGCCCCGTCCCCGTCGTGATCTTTGAATCACCCCACCGCGTCAAAGAAACCCTCAAGGAGCTCTATCGAGACTGTGGCCCCCAAAGAAGAGTGGCCATCTGCCGGGAGCTCACCAAAAAATACGAAGAAACCCGGCTCGTCGATTTGGCGCTGACTCAAAGCGACGGGTTCATGGACCACCCTCAGGGCGAGTTCACCTTGGTCGTGGATCGCGGCACCGAAGACCAACACAAGCACGAAGAAATCGACGTCGACGAGAGGGCGCGGGCCCTGCTCAGCCAGGGCCAAAGCGTCCGCGATGTTGCCAGCCAGCTTTCCAAGGAGCTGCAGAGGACCGGGAGTAAACAGAGCAAGCGCGAGCTTTACGCCCTGGTCCAACAGCTGCACGACAGCCAGACGCCTTAGGACCGCCCACCATTAGGCGAGGTGGACAGCAAAACGCCTCGGCTCGCCGCGCAAGCCCCTTTGCACCGCATCCCGGGGGCAAGCTGAGCCACAAACCCCGAAAATGGAGCCGTCCAGCGTCTCGGGTCTGTGCACAAGCGGGCTCTAGTGCTAAGGGCAGCGGCGTGTTTGATGCGCTTTCAAAGGGTTTTCGCGAAGCAAGGAACCGTCTAGCCGGACTCACCTCCCTCGATGAAAAGAACATCCAGGTGGCGCTCAAAGAAGTGCGCCGCTCGCTGCTCGAGGCGGACGTCGAACTAGGCGTCGTCAAGAAGTTCTTGGGTCGTGTCGAAGAGGCCGCCCTGGGCAGCACGGTACAGACGAAGGTCAAGGCCCAAGGTCAGACCCACACGGTGAGTGCCTCCGACCAGTTCATCAAGATTTGCCACGACGAGCTCGTGAATACGATGACCGGAGAAGAGCGTGAGCCCTTGAGCTTCGCTCGCAAGGGGCCCACCGGGATCATGATGGTTGGTCTCCAAGGTTCGGGTAAGACCACCTCATCGGCCAAGTTGGCCCGCTACCTCCAGAGTGAAGGCAAGAAGCCTCTGTTGGTGGCCGCCGACATGCAGCGTCCAGCCGCCGTCGAGCAATTGAAGGTGCTCGGTAAGAGCCTCGACGTACCCGTTTTCAATATTCCCGGGGCGACCCCACTCGAGATCTGCAAAGCTGCCCATCAAGAAGCGCACGATGGCGGCTACGATATCGTCATCTACGATACCGCCGGTCGACTGGCGATTGACGAAGCTCTGATGGAGGAGCTGTCGGCCATCAATCAGGCAGTTTCCCCCGAGAACACCTTGCTCGTGATCGACGCGATGATCGGGCAGGACTCGGTACGCACGGCTCAAGGATTCAACGCACAATTGAACCTGAGCGGCGTCATCCTAACCAAGTTGGACGGTGACGCCCGCGGCGGTGCCGCCCTGAACGTACTGGAAATCACCGGCGCGCCCGTGATCTTCCAGGGTATGGGCGAGACTACCGACAAACTCGAGCCCTTCCGGCCGGACGGCATGGCCAGCCGAGTTCTCGGCATGGGCGATGTGGTCGGCCTGATGAAAGACTTCGAGCAGGTCGTCGACAAGAAGAAGGCCGAAGAAGACGCCATGCGCATGCTCGAGGGGCAGTTCACCCTCGATGATTTCTTGAATCAAATCCGCATGATTCAGAAGATGGGTTCGCTCTCGGAGCTCGTCGACAAGGTCCCTGGCATGAGCCAGATGTTACCTCCTGGCGCGAGTTCTCAGATGGACGACGGTGAACTCGCCAAGATCGAAGCCATCATTCAGTCGATGACTCGTGAAGAGAAGCGCGACCCGAATGCTCTCGTTCGCGAACCTGGACGCGTAAAACGTGTGGCGCGCGGTTCGGGCAACGAGGAGCAAGCGGTCAGCGATCTCGTGCAAAAGTTCCTCTTCATGCAGCAGATGTTGGGAGGCATGGGGGGCGGAGGCGGTGGCCTGGGCGGTATGCTCGGCAATATCCCTGGTCTCAAACAAATGGCCATGGCCCGCAACGTGCGACGCGCCATGAAAAACGGAAAGATGCCTCCGGGGATGCCGGATCTCGGGGCGCTTGGGGGCATGGGCGGCGGATTTCCGGGAATGCCAGGCGGCATGCCCGGCGGATTCCCAGGCATGCCCGGCGGATTCCCAGGTATGCCCGGCACCCCCTCGGGGAGCGCACCCAAACGCAAGACTCTGAGTAAGTCCGAAAAAGCCGCGCGCAAGAACCAGCGCAAGTCGTCACGCAACAACCGCAAAAAGAAATAGGCTCTTAACCAGAGCCACCTGATCAAAACGCAAAAACGCGGCTCAATTTTCCTTGGGCCGCCGCGCATTCTTTCACCAAGGGACGAGCTCGTTCGAGCTGACTGCGCGCCGAACTCAGTCCCGCTAAGATCGAAAGCTCAGACTGCTTGTTCTCCAGGGCCTGTTCAGTCTGCTGCAGTTCGCGCAGCGCGGCCAGATGAAGCTCGTAGGCGTGAATACACTGATCACGCAAAGCACAGAGGTGATGACACGACGCCCCCCGCAATAACAAAAGGGGGTTTTGCTTGTCTGCGTTCGGCGCTTGCTGCAGCTGCTCGATCATTCGATTCAGTGCAGCAAATTCGCGCTGCCTCTCTCGTTCCTCTGCACTCAATCCCAGCTTCGAGCACGAAACCAAAAAGAAAAGAGCCCCCAACGCAAAGAAGGAGACTCTCGTGGGCAGGTTGAGATGGGGAGTAATCAGTCGGCCGTTCCTGTGTTTTCTGGACCCATCTGGATGCGCTCGCCCACGTAGGCGCCGATCAAGGTGAAGAGCAAGCCGAGGGCAGAAAAGAGCACGTACATGAAGACGGGCATCGTCTTGACCGTCTGTCCTTGAAACAAAACGAAGGCAGTGGGGATTGCTACCAAAAACGCAGCCGCCACCGGCTCCATGAAAGTGCGGCCGGGGGAGATCAAACCAACAAGACACCCGCCGATGGCCCACACCGGGATGGCCATCATCATGCCAGCGTAACCTTCAAAATCGAAGAGAGGAACGACCGCCGGCAAGCCCATCACGATAGCACCGGTCAGCACCACCATGACTCCAATGGCTATGCCAAACCAAGTCATATCAAAGGTCTGCTGCTGATAGCGCGACCCTTCCTGCAGAGCGACACCATTGACGCCATCGTCGACGCGAGCCCCACAAGAGACACAGCGCCCATTGGTCAAGGGGCCCTTATTCTGAAAGCCGCAGCTCGGACATATGATTTTGGTAGTTGCTTCGCTCATCATCCCTCCAGAAGCTTCCGGCCCTATCCGGAGCCTCCCGATACCCTCAAGGGTACTTCGACCGGGGTCAAAGCCCAAGACCTGTGGGAACTTACGACCGCTCCCGCAAAAATTGAGCCATACCGCCGTCGATCTGTACGAAAAGTACCTACATTCACTGGTACTGCAATTTGCGAAGGCCTAAAAAAGCAGCCCAAATGCACCACCCCCAGATGCTTTCTCGAAAACGGCATCTAGGTCTGATAACAGGCGCACATGGCCATCACCTACCGGGAAGCCGGAGTAGATATCGAAGAAGGCAATCGCCTCGTCGATCGCATCAAGTCATTCGCCGGAAAGGCCACCTCGCCCCATGTGCTCAGCGGCATAGGCGGATTCGCTGGACTCTGCGGAATCCCCGGTGGACTCGAAGAACCAATCCTCGTCAGCGGCACCGACGGAGTCGGAACCAAACTCAAGGTGGCTTTCGCGACAGGCAACCATGGCACCATCGGCCAAGATTTGGTCGCCATGTGCGTTAACGATATCATCACGACAGGCGCGCAGCCCTTGTTCTTCCTCGACTACTTCGGAACGGGCAAGTTGGATGCTGCGGTGGGCGAACAAGTCGTGCGCGGGATCGCTGACGGTTGTAGTCTAGCCGGCTGCGCGTTGCTCGGCGGCGAAACCGCCGAACTGCCCGGCATGTATTCGGATGGTGAATACGATCTAGCGGGTTTCGCCGTTGGGGTGGTCGACAAGAAGAAGATCTTGGGTCCCGCACGCGTCCAAGTGGGCGACGCGCTGATCGCCGTCGGTTCGAGCGGCATTCACTCCAATGGCTACAGCCTTGCTCGCCGGGTCATCGAAGGCGAAATGGGCCTCGCCCTGGATCAAAAACACGAGGCTCTGAAGACCACGGTGGGCGAGGCACTTTTGACCCCGACCAAGATCTACTCCAAGAGCGTCGCAGCCCTCTGTCAAGCTCTTGATACGGGTATTCATGCCCTATGCCATGTGACCGGCGGCGGGATTGTCGAAAACCTACCGCGCATCTTGCCCGACGACGTAGTCGCGGTGCTCGACCACGCACGACCTTGGCCCCCCATCTTCCAACTGATTGCCGATGGCGGTCCGGTCGAGCTCGCCGAAATGCGACGCACCTTCAATCTGGGGGTCGGCCTCATCGCCGTTGTGGACTCTTCCCAGGTCGAGCCGGCGCTTTCGACTTTGAAAGACGCGGGCGAAGACGCCTACCTGCTCGGACACCTGCGTGCAGGAAAAGGCGCAGCCCAGGTCGTCTACGACGGCGACCCCGAAGGACACCGCTCTTGAGCTCTCCCCTCGCCCTTGGAGTCCTCGTCTCGGGGAGTGGATCCAACTTGCAGGCGATCTTGGACGCCATAAAAGAGGGTACGCTTGAGGCGCGCTGTCAGGTGGTGATCAGCAATCGACCGGGGGTCAAGGCCCTTGAGCGCGCTAAAAAGGCAGGAGTGCCCACCGTGGTCATCGACCACAAAACGTACTCGAATCGTGAGGCATTCGACGCCCGGCTCGTAGCAGAACTCCGCGCTCATGGGGTCGAATGGATTGCCTTAGCTGGCTTCATGCGCGTCTTGACGCCGGTGTTTCTTGATGCCTTCAAGGACCGGGTCATCAATATCCATCCTGCTCTTCTCCCGGCTTTCCCAGGAGTCGCCGGGCAGAAGCAGGCCTTCGATTACGGGGTCAAAATTGCCGGCTGCACCGTGCACTTCGTCGACCACGGAGTCGACTCAGGCCCGATCATCGTCCAACGCGCGGTCCCGGTGTTGGCCGACGATACGGAAGAAACACTCAAAGCGCGCATTCTCGTTCAAGAACACAGCGCCTTCGTAGAAGCCTTGCAGATGATCGCCGAAGGTCGGGTCGAAAAACAGGCGGACGGGCGACGTGTCTTGATTCGCTCTTCTGACCAAAGCACCGGAGGCCACTGACAGCTCATGCCGGCACGCCACTATGATGTGATTGTGCTCGGTCGGAGCATCGGAGCGCTCTTAACGGCCGCCCTGCTTTCGCGGCGAGAACTCCGCGTGCTCGTGCTCGGTCAAGGACAACACGCACCCATCTACCGCGTCGAGGGGCATCCCTTGTGCAGGCGCACCTTCACGCTGCTTTCCGCGACCTCCCCCGTCTTCCGCCGCATACTGGTCGAGCTCGCTCAGTCTCAGAACTTTCGACGACTCACCAAGCCGCTCGATCCGATGTTCGCTTTCCTCGATCACGATGTGCGCTTCGAGGTGCCTCCGGATGTCGACCTCTTTGGACGTGAGATTGCCCGCGAATTCCCCGAGATCCAGCAGTCCTTGGCCGAACTCTACGCTCAAGTCTCCACAGACAACGCACAAATCGATGCCGCTTTCGAGCGCGATGCCGTTTGGCCGCCCGGCACCTTTCTCGAGCGAGTCGAAACGGGGCGCATCGCCAGCACTCTGCCCCACGGCGCCGAAGCAGATAGCGAAAACGGATTGCTCGAGCGCCTACCACCTGAGCACGAGTTTCGGAAGATTGTGGAGCTCCCCGCCCTCTTCTCTTCGGCTCTCGGCATGGAGCCCGGCGAGTTGGGAGAGCTCGCGTTGACCCGGTTGCACGGATCTTGGACCCGCGGGGTGCACAGCCTCAGCCGCGGAGAGCAAGAACTCGAAGATTTTCTCGTTGCCCGCATCTCAGCTCACGGCGGTCGCGTGCATTTCGAAGGGTCGGCCGAGCGCATCGTCATCAAACGAGGACGTTTCGCCGGAGTGATTGAACAAGGTGAAGAAACGATCACCGCCGCCGAATCCCTCGTTACGAGTGGCAGCGGCGAACAACTGGCCGAGCTGAGCGAAGGCCAAGGTGTAAGCAAGAAGGCCCGCGACCACTGGCCCCACGTGCACGTTTTGGGAGGCCGCTTTGTCGTGAGTTTAGTGGTCGAAAAGGCTGCTCTTCCCGCTCCCCTGCCCAAGGAATCCTTCTTGGTAGGTGGCTCGCAAGCTCACCCCGATTTGCATCTGCAACGCTTCGATGCTGACGCCTTCACGCCACCCCACAGCCAGGAAGAGCCCGGACCACCGCGCGTTTTGTTGGTCGCCGAAATGCTACTTCCCAGTGTCGGAGGGTACCACTTGTTGGGGGCACGGCAGGCCGTGCTTTCGACCCTAAGAAAGTACTTTCCCTTTTTGGATGAGCACTTGGTGATCGTCGACAGCCCCCACGACGGTCTTCCCGCGCAACTCTTCACTCGAGAGCCCTCCGGACGGCTCGTCGCCAAGTCTCTCGAGCGCATTTTTATCAAAGGCGTTTCTCCCTCGGCGGAACCAATGCAACCTCGCCTTCAAGTGCAGACAGGGAGCTTCCTCAAGATCGCCGGTGAGCCGCTGCGAGGTCCTATCCCTGGTTCCTATTTGGTGGGACCGAGCGTTTTGCCCTCTCTGGGACAAGAGGGAGAAGCCTTAGCCGCTTGGGGCGTTTCCAAAATCATCACACGCAAAGATGGGGCGCGTCAGAAGATGCGTCGCCAGATGTGGACCAAGATCGAAACCGGGTGAACCATGCGCATCATTGCAGGAGAATTGAGAGGACGACGCCTCGTCGCCCCGAAGGGGATGGGCACGCGTCCCACGACCGACCGAGTACGCGAAGCATGGTTCTCGATTCTGGGCCCCTTGGAAGGGCTCGCTATTGACCTCTACGCGGGCACGGGTGCTCTCGGTTTCGAAGCGCTCTCTCGAGGAGCCAACCATGTGGTCTTCGTCGAAAGCGGCCGAGAAGCCCAACAGGCCATCAAGCGCAATGCCCAAACTCTCAAAGTCGAAGACCGCGTCACCCTGCTTTCCTCCACGGTCGAGGCCGCCACCAAGACCATCCAGGGACGAGCCCCTTTTGACCTCGTACTCACAGATCCGCCCTGGACACATCTTTCCTCTGCAACTCTCGCCCTCAGCCGCCTGTTGCGGGCTTCATTGATCGCGGACCATGGCCGTATTGTGCTGGGACATCCACGAAACAAGCCCATCACCTTGGCCGCCGACTGTGGGCTGGAAGCGACCAGCTCGCGATCCTGGGGAGATTCAGCAGCAACGTTCTTGAGTCGCCTTGAGCCCACTGGCTCGCTATAGTCCGGACCTATGCCAGATTCATCACACGGAATTCCCTCAAAGGGCGGCAACGGCGGTCTCATTGCCGGAGGTATCCTCATGCTTCTGCTTGCCGGAAGCCTCGTCGCTTACAAGATGTCCGGCAGCTCGAGCGATCCCGAAGTCGTGGAAGAGAAGGTGGCAGCCCCCAAGACCGAGCCCAAACCGGCCCCCGTCGTCCTGGATAATGCTCCGCCACCACCACCCTCGGAAGAAGAACTAGCCGAGGAAGAAAAGGCCGAAAAGGAAGCCACCGAAAAGAAGTCGGTCAAGGCCTACAAAGGTCCCGCTGGGTGCAGCAGCCCCTGCAAAGGCACGGCCGGTGGTGATCTCGTCAGCGCCTTGTCGGCACGCGCGGCTGGTTCGCGCAGCTGCTACAATAATGCCCTGCGTCGAAACCCCAACCTCGAAGGCAAAATGACGGTCAACCTGCGAGTGAGTCCTTCCGGCGCAGTCTGTTCTGTGTCGACATCGAACAACTCCCTCGGCGACCCAGCTGTCGCGTCATGCGTAAGCGCTCAGTTTAGAGCGACCCAGTTTCCGAAACCCCAGGGAGGCTGCGTGGACATGGCAGCACCTCTCAATTTCACGTCGAAGAAGTAAGGAGCTGGCCAATCATGACGCATCTGATTCGCGGCAAAGGGCGGGGCCTCGTTGGCCCCCTTCTGGTACTGATGAGCGTTGCACTGACTGGGTGCATCGAGGACGGCTACTCCGCCGACTGCCCCAAGCGGGATGATTATCTGAATCAGGACGGCGAGCTCGACTTCAAAGCCTACCGAGCAGCTGCAGTCGAGGTCGGCTGCATGAGTCCAGTGGGCGGAAACATGGCTCAAGGCGGCAGCGAGTCCTAGAGCGTGTCCGACGAACAGACCGCGCCGACGGTCACCCAAGAGCAGCGACGTCTTCTGTTGCTGCTCGCTTACGATGGAACCGACTACTCAGGCTTCGCCCTGCAAAACAACGCGCCAACCATCAGTGGCGAGTTACGCAAGGCGCTGCTCGAAATCGACCCTCAGGTGGGGTCGATCACCGGTTCGAGCCGAACTGACTCGGGAGTGCACGCCCGCAATCAACCGGTGAGTTTCACTACCCAAAAACCCATCAAGTCCCGAGGCTGGGTCTTGGCCCTCAACCAGCGGTTGCCTCCCGCGATTCGCGTCACCTACGCGGCCGACGTTGACCTCGCATTCGACCCTCGGAAGGCTCCCGTCCACAAACGCTACCGCTACCGACTCTATCTCTCACAAACCGAAGACCCTTTCGTTTCACGGCAAAGTTGGCGCATTGGCCACGAGCTCGACCTTGCGTTGATGCAAAGCGAAGCGGCCCCGCTTGTCGGAGAGCATGACTTTCGCGCCTTCCGCAGCACTGACGATCCCCGCACCGATACGGTTAGACAAATCCGCCGGCTTGAGATCTTGAAGCACTCCGACGATCGCGTCATTGATATCATCGTCGAAGGCAATCGCTTTATGTACAACATGGTGCGCATCATCGTGGGCACGCTGGTCGACGTGGGCCGCGGCAAACTCGCACCAGGAAGCTCCAGGCTGGCTCTGACTTCAGGCAACCGACAGCAGCTCGGCATGACAGCTCCTGCCTGCGGACTCATGCTCGAACACGTCGAGCTGCCAGACTGGGGACGCGAAGGCTGGCCCCCACGACATTGACAAGTGCGTAGGGGTCTACCCGCATCATGAAAGAGCCCTCTTTCAGAAACGCCAGTGAATCCAACCTGGTCGAAAACATTCTAGAAATTGCAGGCTGATCCGTCGATCCCCCTCGGCTCATGTACTAGCTTCCCCGCCCGGCAGACGGCTTCTCGATATTCGTCGCCTCTGCCCGGTGGAGCGATCAAATGGATTGGAAGAGCAAGTTAATCGAAAAAGGCAGCCAACTGTTGGAAACCCCAGAAGTCATGCGCTGGGTCACCGACGATCGTGTGATGAAGGTCGCCGAAGGATTGATGGACGCCCCCGAGCGCCTTAAAGCCGCGGCCAAGATTTTGCGCGACGGTTACGAGCTTCCCAACGTCGATCCGGCGCTCGATGAGGATCATCCCACCCAACACAGTTCTCGCGCAGCGAAAGACAAGGTCACGAACGGCGCGGCCGTCAAAGTCCCGACCGGATCTTCCGACATGGAAGAGTCCATGTCGGAACGTCGCTCTTTGGCGACAATCGGTGGCAAAGACATCTTTGAAAAGGCCTACAAGTTTTCTGCTGCAGACAACGCGCGCAAGCGGGGGATTTACCCCTTCTTCCGTCCCCTCGACTTCAGCGATGGCCCCGAAGCTCAGATTGATGGCAAGCGAGTCATCATGTTTGGCTCGAACAACTACCTCGGGCTGACCACTCATCCAAAGGTCCGTGAAGCAGCCAAGGACGCCATTGATCGCTTCGGCACGAGCATGACCGGTTCACGCCTGGTCAACGGCTCGATGAAGCTGCACGAAGAGTTCGAAGAAAAACTCGCCGGCTGGTTCGGCAAAGAATCAGCCCTCGTCTTTACGACGGGTTACCAAGTCAACCTGGCGTCACTTTCGGCACTGCTTTCCAACAAGCAGTCTGTTGCCGTCATCGATCGCAACGTGCACGCCTCTCTCTACGATGGTGTGCGTTTGGGCATGGCCACCGGCGCACGTCAGGTGCGATACAAGCACAACGATGCCGAGTCTCTCGACTCAGCCCTCTCCAAGCTCGATGACGCCGAAGGCGCTCTGGTGGTGACCGATGGCGTGTTTTCAGCAGAAGGCGAAATCGCCCACCTCGACAAGATCGTGCCCATCGTCAAAAAGCACAAGGCGCGACTCTACGTCGATGATGCGCACGCTCTGGGCGTGATCGGACCAGGTGGTCGCGGCACCGCCCATCACTTCGGAGTCAGTGATCAGGTCGATCTGATTGGCGGCACTTTTTCCAAGTCCTTCGCCAGTATCGGTGGCTGGTTGGTCGGCGACCGCAAAGTCCTAGATTATATCCGTCACTTTGCCCCTAGCTTCATGTTTGCCGCCGCCGCCGCACCTCCCAGCGTCGCCGCAGCGATGGCCGCCTTCGAAGTCATGGCCGAAGAGCAATGGCGCATCGACAAGCTGCACGAGAACTTCACCTACATGCGAGACAACTTGCGCTCCCTCGGGTTTGAGTTGGGCAAGACCGAAACTGCGGTCATTCCCATCTACATTCGCCAAGATCTGCGCACGATCTTGATGTGGAAGGACTTGCTCGAAGAGCACGGCGTCTATACCAATCCCTTCATCTCTCCCGGCGTGCCTCCCAAGAGCGCCATGCTGCGCACGAGCTACATGGCCACCCACGAACGCCATCACCTCGACCGCGCCCTGGAAGCCTTCGAGAAGGTGGGTAAAAAGTACGGAGTCATTTCCTGATGACGATTTTGGTGACAGGAGCGAGCGGCTTCTTGGGCTCGCACGTAGCCGAGCAGCTCTGTACGGCAGGGCGACAAGTCCGAGCATTGGTGCGCCCTACCAGCAACAAAGACTTCCTCTCGACCCTCCCTAATCTAGAGTTCGCCTACGGGAGCGTGGACGATCTAAAAAGCTGTGAGGCCGCGATGGAAGGCGTCACAGGAATCATCCACGCCGCCGGACTCGTCAAGGCACGCAGCAGCGCCGAGTTCTTGAAGGTCAACACCGAAGGAACCGAAAACCTGATTTGGGCCGCACAAAAGGTAGGAACCGTTCAGCGTTTCGTCTTCGTCTCGAGTCAGGCAGCAGGAGGCCCCAGCCGAAACGGTGCTCCGGTCCAAGTCGGACAAGAGTCAGATCCTGTTACCGCCTACGGGCGCAGCAAGCTGGCCGCCGAAAAACTCGTACTAGCCGCCAAAGACAAAGTTCCCAGCGTGATCATTCGCCCACCTGCGATTTACGGCCCACGCGATCGGGAAATCTTAGTTTTCTTCAAGGCGGTCAAAGGCGGCATCCTGCCTCTGACCAATCCGCCCCAAGCTAAGTACTCGATGATCTATGGCCCGGATTGCGCAGCTGCCTGCATCGCCGCCCTGTCGGCTCCTGTAGAAAACGGCAAAGTCCTCTACGTCGATGACGGGCACCCGATCAGTTTCAAAGAAATGGTCGACCGCGTGGAAGCTGCCGTCGGCAAGAAGGCCTGGTTACGCGTGCCCCTACCCCAAACTCTCGTCCGAGGGGCCGCTGCGGTCTCGGAAATCTACGGCAAAGCCACAAATCAGGCGGTCATGCTCACCCGAGACAAATGCAACGAGCTGCACGAAATGGGGGGCTGGGTTTGTGATGGGCGAGAAGCCCAAGAAGTGCTCAATTGGCATCCCACGGTACGGTTCGGTGAAGGAGTACGCACCACGGCCGAGTGGTATCAAAACGCTGGCTGGCTCTGAACCAAGCTCATCACCGCGCTGGTCATCACAGCGTTGAACGAAAAACGCCGCAGCCCTGAGAAGCGCGGCGTTTTTTGGTTCTGCCTCCCCGCATAAGGGCGCAGTTTATTGGGCAGGTGCTACAGGGGCAGGTGCTACTGGCGCAGGTGCTACTGGAGCAGGCGCTACGGGGGCAGGCGCTACTGGCTTCTTCGCAGGGGGAGCGGGAGCCGGTGCAGGCTTGGGAAGGGCAGCCGCCGCTGGCGCAGGTTTTGGAGGTGCAGCAGGGACGGCCGGCTTCGCCGATGCGGGAGCCGCCGGTGCAGGGCTCGGACTGGGCTGAGGAGCTGCGGCAGGAACACTCGTGGGAGTCGCTGCGGGAGCTACGGCTACCGGCTCTGCCGGCGCAACCGCCTCGGGCTCTTTGTCAGAGGCTTCGTCTAGCTCAGCTTCTTCCTCTGAATCTTTATCAGAAGCCATTTCGGCAAGCTCGTGCTCCATGTTTTCCATAGCGGCCGCAGCTTCGCGCACGGCGATGGCGTCCAGATCCTCTTCAGCAGCGCTGTTCTCATCGGCGGCATGGTGCTCATCGGCGGCATGGTGCTCTTCGCTGCCCATATGGTGCTCTTCGCTGCCCGTATGACCGGCTTGCTCTCCATGCTCGGCACTCGCATCGCCATGCGCCGCAGTCCCATGACCGTCCATCGAATCTGCCGGGGCACTGCCCATGGCCAGAAAGCCCGCGAAACCGAGACAGGTCACCAAGATCAAGGGACCGGTCGTTTGATCAGAATTTTGTTCGCTATGGTGTTGCTCGTGATCGCTCATGACGGGGGCCGGAACATAGATCGCAGCTCGCTATCGAGCCAGTAAAAATCCAGGGACCTCTGGGTCGGCACCTGAGAGGTCCCTGATTGCGGATTCAGCTTTTTTGGGCGGCGCGATGACGCTCCCGCGCTGCAAAAACCGCCGAAAGAGCCGCTCGCGCCTTGTTTCGAGTTTCTTTGCACTCCAGTCGGGGATCGCTATCTGCAACGATTCCAGCGCCGGCAGTCACTTCGAAACGTCCATTTTGCATCACCACGGTACGGATCCCAATCGCCAAGTCGAGGTCCTTGCCTCGCGTCACATAACCAATCGCCCCACCATAAGGTCCTCGAGGGCGCGGCTCGAGCTCGCGAATGATCTGCATGGCGCGCACCTTCGGTGCACCGGACAAAGTTCCGGCAGGAAAGGTCGCCCTGAGCACATCCCACGGCCCCTGCTCTTCATCCACGGTGCCCTGCACCTCGCTCGTGATGTGCATCACATGACTATAACGCTCGACGAACATCTGGTTCGGGACTTTGACCGTCCCGGTCTTGGCGATACGCCCAATATCGTTGCGCGCCAGGTCGATCAACATGACGTGCTCGGCGACCTCCTTCGGATCCTCGACCATTTCTTTCGCGAGGGCTTCGTCTTCGGCGTCACAACGCCCACGCCTCCGGGTACCGGCAATCGGGCGCAAAAAAACTGTCCCGTCTTCGACTCGCACGAGGGTTTCCGGGCTCGCACCGGCGATGGCCATTTCGGGGGCGTCACCTTCCGCAGGAAAATCAAGGAAGTACATATACGGGGCCGGGGAAAGCACCCGAAGCGAGCGATAGACCTCGAAAGGGTCTGTTCCCTCGGTCGGTACCGAAAACGTGCGCCCGGGTACGATTTGGAAGGCGTCGCCAGCGCGGATGTATTCACGGCAGCTTTCTACTGCTTCAGAGTAAGCGCCATCGTCCATGTTGAGCTCCACATCATCGGGCAAAGCACTGGGATCCGGTGACGCGAAGGGGACCAAGTGAGGAGCGGTCATCAGTAGTCGCTCACAATCCACCACGTGCTCGGCGTCGGTAGAAGCAATGGTGACCTCTTTGCTCAAGTGGTCAAAGACGACCACGGTGCAGTCACCCAAGAGGCGCGCAATCGGCCCCCTCTTTTCCTCGGGCCATTTTTCCACTTTGGTCGAAAAATGCACCATCTCGAAGCAGAGCAAACCAATATGGCTGGTGGCGAATTTTTCGGCGGGGGATCCGGCCTCTTCCCCTCCGCTCTGTACGAGCTCGGCGAGACGCGAAAAAGGATCGACCCCGTCTTGTCCAAACAAGGTAATTTGAGTCTTGGGTCGATATCCCAAGATGGAGTACCGCGCCCAGCGCTCTCCCCCCACCACACTTTCTAGGAGGAATGAGCCCCCTTCTGCCTGGCCCCGAATCGCACAATAGGCAGAAACTGGGGTCAAACCGTCAGCAACAAGAACTTTCTGGTGTACCTGGGGTACGGTCGGCATGATGGACTTTCCGGGTAATGAGGCGTTTAGATAAGAGAAAGTCACAAAATTCTGGGCTTTTCTCTCGGGCGGGGTGGCTTTACAACGAATCAGGGCCTCTGTGGTAGCCTCCGGCTCAAGGCCCCTTTCTCACCTTTGAACGAGCTTTCTATTTAGGTCAATCTTACGATGAACCAAGCCCTCCTGAGCCCTATCAGCGCCCTTTTGGCGCATATCGAATCTCTTGTCTCGGGTCGACGGATCTTGGTGGTGGGCAACGCCGGCAATTCGATCGCTGCGCACCTGATCGAGCGAGGAGCTCGCCTGGTCCAGGTCCTGGACCCAGATTCCCGTCGAGTCGCCATTGCCGCCGCCCAAAACACCGAGCGCAAAGTCACCTTTTCTCAACTCACACCTCACTCTTTGCGAGACGGCTCCTTTGAGCTTGCCCTCATCGAAGACATCGAACTCGCCGACCATTTCGAACAACTGATCTTGGGGGTGAAACGTTCCTTGGGTTCGAGCGGAATAGCAATCTTTTGTGCCCGCAACGCCGAGTCCACAAGCGGACTGTTAGGAGCCGGACGTGGTGGGATCTCCTACGATGATTTCGGCGACGCACTGTGGGACCAGTTCGAAAACGTCTCGGTCTGGGGACAGTCCCCCTTCTTGGGCTACTCCATCGTCCAGTTCGGCCTCGATCAACCCCCGGAACCCGTGCTCGACAACGGCTACATCGGAGACGAAGGAGAGCCGGCCGACTACTACATTGCCATCTGCGACAGTCAGGACGAGCAGCTGCCCCTCAGCGAGATGTCCATTGTGCAGCTTCCTTCCGCGCGGCTTCTCAGCGACAGCGAAAACAAGCACCGCGAAAAAGAAAGAAAGGCCGCACGCCGAGTCGAAGGTCTCGAACAAGAAATCGCCCAGCTCCGGCACCAAGTCAGCAGCTCTGAGGTTGATCGCCTCGTGGCTCAACTCGAACAGCGAGACGTCAAAATCCGCCAACTCGAAAAGCGTGCCGCCCTGGCCGATGATCGCGTTGCGGATGCGGATGCGGACATCGAAGAGCTCGAAAAAGAGCTCGAGGTGACCCACACGGCCCTCGTCGCTCGAGGCGAGGAGCTCGACGAACTCAAATCAAGCGGAGGCCAAGCCGGTCAAGAGCTCAAAGCGGCCCAGGCCACTATCGCCCGGCTCGAAAAGCAGCTCAAAGAAGCCCGCGCCCACGAAGAAGAAGTAGAGCATCTCTCCGAAGGCCGCAAAGCCCTCGAAGACGAGCTCAATCAAATGGCCGAGAAGAACGAAGCGCTGCTCAAGAAGCTCAAGCATCAAGAAGCGCAAGCCGACAAATTCAAGCGCCGCGTCGATGCCCTCGATACCGAGGTGGACGATCTGCATAAGCAGCTCGACGAAACCGAGGGATTCCTCCGCGACGCAGAGGACGAATTGAGCGAAGGTCAAGCCAAGTGGACGAAAGCCCAAGCCCAACTGAAAGAACTTCACGCCAGCGCACAGAGTGAGCAAGAGGTCTCCGCTCTCGAAGAGCAGCTCACCGAACGCGGCAAGCGCGTGCTTGAGCTCGAAAGCCAACTCCGCAAGCTCGAAAACTATTGCCGCACCCTCAAGGCCGAGCTCAAAACCCCAAGTTGGGTAGCTGAAGATGGACTCCAAGCCGAATTCGAACAGATGGCGCGCACTCTAGCTGAGCGCGAAGCTGATCTCGTCGAAGCGGAATGGACCATTGGTCAGCTGCGACGCAGCAACAATAACTAGGCAAATAGCCTCCAAATTCCCCTTATCCAGGGAACCGCGCCCTTTACAAAGTGAAATGGCGACTTAGGTTCACCCCGGGCCACTTATGAGCGAAAAACGCGACTACTACGAAATCTTAGGCGTCGAGCGCAACGCTAGCGACGACGACATCCGGCGCTCCTACCGTAAGCTTGCTTTGAAGTTTCATCCGGACCGCAACAAGGACAACCCGGAGGCCGAAGCCAAATTCAAAGAAGCCACCGAGGCCTTTACGATCCTATCCGACGAGAAGAAACGCGCCCAATACGATCGCTTCGGTCACGCCGGCGCCCAGGGCGGGTTCGACTTCGACAATGCCGGGATGGGTGACATTTTTTCGCACTTCCAGGACATGTTCTCGGACTTCTTCGGCGGTTTCGGGGGACGCGGCGGCTATGGTGGCTCGCGCGGCCCTCAGCGCGGCCAAGATACGCGCATCCGAGCCACCCTCTCGCTGCGCGAGATGATGGAAGGCGTCAAAAAGGAGGTTCACGTCCGCGGAGCAGCACCTTGCGATATCTGTCACGGAAGCGGAGCCAAAGAAGGCTCGACTCCCCAAACTTGCGGGACCTGCGGCGGCACCGGACAGGCCACCACCCAGCGCGGCTTCATCATGTTCAGCACCACCTGCCCCAGCTGCGGTGGGCAGGGACGGGTCATTGGAGATCCTTGCGACGGCTGCCACGGCGAGCGCTACGTAGAGAAGCGACGCAAAGTCCTCGTCACCTTCCCCGCGGGCATCGACGGAGGGCAGCGCCTCCGGGTTCCTGGACAAGGAATGCCGGGCCAGCCCGGAGCCGATCCGGGCGACCTTTATGTCGACGTAGAAATGGAGCCGAACGATGTCTTCGAGCGAGATGGCTTCGACATTGGTACGCGGCAGGCGATTTCCTTCGCCGAAGCCGCACTCGGCGGCAAGAAAGAAGTCCTCCTCCCCGACGAGACAAAAGTTGAGTTCAGTTTCGATGCCGGCACGCAGCCGGGCACTGTACTCACGGTCAAGAAGAAGGGCCTTCCCCACTTGAACCGCAAAGAACGAGGCGACTTGCACGTTCTTTTAGAGGTCGAAGTCCCGCGCAAGCTGAGCCGCAAGGCAAAGAACCTGATCAAAGAGCTCGACGAAGAACTCGGTCGATAAGGCCACTAAATTTGCATCTCTGCCACGAAGAGTGGGACGATTTGCGTCATGGCTCTTCCGATGCTCTTCGATAAGTTTAGCGCCCTTTCCCTACTGATCGCGACGAGCTCTGCTTCCCTCGCGCTTCCGGCCTGCGGGGGATCGATGAGCGCCAATGCTCAGGCTTCAAGTGATGCGGGAGCTGAAGTCGACTTCGACGCCGAGGGTGGATGGGAAACCACCAAAGATACGCTGACGAGCGAACAGACGAACCGCGGAGCCGAACCGAGTACTCCCCAAGGAAGCGCAAGTTTCGCCCCTGCTCCGCTGCTAGGCGCTCGCCACGATCTCAGCCTCGGTGACGGTTCGAAAGAAACCTGCAAGTGCCTCGCAGCAGCGGTGGGAGCCCCCGACTTGCCGAGCTTCGTGTGGCGAGACAAAGCTCCCCAGATTGACGCGCAATCCCAACGAATCGTCGCATTGGCTTCAGACGGCATCGTCTGCACCGAGTCGAACGCAGGAGCCTCGTACATGGGCTACGAGCTCAAAGATGGTGATGTGATCGTGAAGATTGAGGCGGCCGTGCCTGGACGCCCCGTCACTCGAGGAGCCATCGTGCCCCGTCCCGCTTCGGGCAAGCAGATCTACCTGGAGCCAGTCGGAGCCATTCCCTATGGCAAAGGCCTATCTGGCGAAGCCCGCTGCGCCCTCGGTCGATAAGCCGCAAGCGGTACCCCTTTGTCGGGCTGAGCGTCGATGTATTTCCTAAAAATGCGTCCGCCGTGACTTGAATCAAGGGACAGTCCGTGGTGGCTTTTGCCCCATGAGCTCTATCGAGGTGCGCAAGCACGCGCCGGGAACGTCCACCAGCGATTTTATGGAAGTCGCCCACATCGTTTTTCGGAACGACCCCAACTGGGTTCCTCCTCTCAATCTGATGATGAAGGATCAGCTCTCGCCCAAGAGCCCCTTCTTCAAACACGCTGAGGTGATGCTCTTTACAGCCCGCAAGAACGGCGAGCTCGTCGGACGCTGCTCGGCACAGATCGATCACGAGCACCTCAAGCGCTACAACGACGATACGGGGTTCTTTGGCTTCTTAGATACCATCGACGACGTCGAAGTCGTGCGCGCCCTGCTCGATGCGGCGCGGGCTTGGCTCAAAGAGCGCGGCATGAAACGGATCCAAGGACCGATGAACCTGTCGATCAATCAAGAGATCGGCACCCTCATCGAAGGCTTCGACACCCCTCCCATGATCATGATGGGTCACTCTCGCCCCTATCAAGACAAGATCATCCTCGAAAGTGGACTCACCAAGTGCAAGGACATGTACGCCTGGCGATGGGAAACCACCGCAGACATGCCCAAGAGATCTCTCAAAGCCCTCACCGCCATGAAAGAGCAAGGCGCCGTGTTCCGCAGTGCTGATCTCAAAACCGAAATCCCCGAGCTGATCAAGATCCAAGAAGACGCCTGGAAGCAGAACTGGGGTCATGTTTCGATGACCAAGGCCGAGGCCGACCAGCTGCGTAACGAGTTCAAATTGATCCTCGATCCCGAAATCGTGATCGTGGTCGAGGTCGAAGGAAAACCCGTCGGTATGGCCATCGCCGTGCCTAACCTCAACGAGGCAATCTCCGATTTTGAAGGAAAGATCAGCCCCACCAAGGTAGCCAAGTTGCTCTGGCGTCTCAAAGTCGACCATCCCCGAAGCGCCCGCGTCGCTATGCTTGGTATCAAGGAGGGGACCCGTAAACAAAAGAAGTGGATGCCCCTCGCCCTCGCCCTGATCGCCGAACTCAACCGCCGTGGCTATCAACGTGGTTATGAGTGGGGTGAGCTCAGCTGGACCTTGGAAGACAACGGCCCGGTCAATGCCATGATCAAGGCAGCGGGCGGTAAGATCTACAAGCGCTACCGCGTGTATGAAGGTGCCATCGACTAATTAAGGTCGCTCAGCGCTTGAACTTGAAGCCTCCGAGCGGAAACCGCGGAGCTTTTCTCATAGCGGCAGCCTGCATCGCCGCTTCGAGTTCTTTGCGCTTCTTCAGGCACGGATAACAGTCGCCTCGATTGGCAGTGCCGCACCCCCGTCGCTTGAGCAGAGGACGCAACTTGGTCAGCGTGCGTTCGTCGCCAAAGTCTTCGATCGTGGGCAAGATCTTCTTGTAGTCTTCGCACGTTTCTGCATCACGAAGATCCATGGCAACGCGCAAAGCTTTGGAGAAACGATCCTGAACCGCACTCGACTCCAGCTTCTCGAAGGCAAGGGTCGTGGAGGTGGTTTTCAGGCTCGTTTTCGCCCAAATATGAAACAGCATGTCAGCCCCCACAGCGCCCATCTCGTCGGCCAAAAACTCGATGATGGGCTCAGCGTATTCTTCTTTGTCGGCCAAGAAGCGCAAGGCCCCAAGGATGTCTTCGTCCAACTTGGCGGTCGGCTCCATCTCGATGGCCTCTTTGAAGGATTCGAGCCCCTTTCGGACTTTTTTGTTCATGAGCCGCGCTTTGGTCAGCCCCAGCCACTCGGTTAGAGATCGCTCATCATCGTCCCGTTGTTCGAGAGCGTAAAGCGCTGATTCTGACCCCCGCTCGGCCGAAACGATCACCTTCGCGAGTTCGGGATCGGGAGGATGTGGATCGGCTTTCGGTGTCTTTTGAGACGGCGTCTTCGCCCTGCCTGCGGGCGCCTTCTGGACAGGCGCGGCAACGAAGGAAGAGGGCTCGTCCTCGCCCCCTGTAGTCAGAAGCACCAACACAAGAGCGCCCCCAAACAGCCCCGCCGCCGGAACCCATCGGGGAAAGCTCCTGCCCGCCACAGTCATCGATCCCTGCAAGAAGGTCAGCGCCTGAGATAGTCCTGCGCGCCCCCACTCGATCAGCGGCGTTACCTTTTCGTAGAGCGGAATCATCCGCTCCACCCAAGGAGCCACCTTTCCGGCCACCTTCATCGCCACGACCGACGGCGCCTCGGCGCGCGGGACACCGGGCGCCTGGGGCATCGGGATCCCCACGGCAGAAAGACGGGGATCCGCCTGCAGCGGTCCAAAAACAGCGCTCAACCCCTCCAAGAACTCATCAGCGCTCTGCGGTCGATCCTCCGGCTTCTTTTCCAAACAACGCGTAACCAGGCGACTCAGGTCGGCGGGCACGCCGACAGGCAAGGGAGGAGGCGCTTCGGTCATGTGTTTGACCAGGAGGGTCATCATGTTGTCCGCATTAAAAGGACACCGACCCGACAACATTTCGTAAAGCATCAGGCCAAGAGCATAGAGGTCAGCACGGTGGTCGACCTCCTGACCAGCGGCTTGTTCGGGTGCCATGTACTGCGGCGTGCCGTAGATGGCACCGTGCATGGTCAGTTTGGTCTCGGTATTGTCCGTCTGCTGCAGTTTGGCCATACCGAAGTCGAGCACCTTGATCAGATCTCCCGCCTCCGCGTCGCTTTGAGGCATCATGACGTTTTCGGGTTTGAGGTCTCGGTGCACGATCCCCGCAGTATGAGCCGCCGACAAAGCCGACGCGATCTGAGCAGCGATACGACAGGCGCGCTCGGGAGCCATCGGTCCTGACTCCTCCATGAGTTGCCCGAGGCTCTTGCCGTCGATGTACTCGAGCACCATGTAGAAGGAGCCGTCTCCAAGGCGCCCAAAGTCGCTCGCCCCCGCCACATGAGGATGTTCGATACGCCCAGCAGCTATCGCCTCCCGCTCGAAACGCCTCACCACCTCTGGGTTTTGGCTCATCCCCTTGTGCAGCACTTTGAGGGCGACCGCCTTCTGCATGTGTACGTGCTGAGCCAGATAAACGGCGCCCATCGCGCCTTCGCCGAGCAGCCGCTCGACTCGGTAGCGGTCGGCGACCACTTCACCAATCAGGCCCGCTCCCGCCTCTGTTCCGACGCCCTCTACCTGCGCATCCGTATCGGGGGGGCTCAGCTGCTCGTCATCCACCTGCTTCTTATCGGACGGACCCAGCTGGGACGTCAAACCAGACCCATCGGAGGCCAAGGGAGCAAGATCTGCGAAATCCTGAAGAAATGCGCCATGTGGCCGATGGGCCCAAGGCTAAAAAAGCCCCTTTCGATAAGGGTCATACGTTTGCAACTTTCCGTGGACGAAAAACCTGCTACTCAGCTGAACCTTCAACGGGTACCTTCCTGTTGAATACCGGTTCGCGAGACATTGGCGGCTGTCGCCTGACTTGAGTCGAAACGGTCAGTACCCATCGATGGGATGACGCAAGAATGCCTATCGACTCAACAAGAAAGAAAAAAGAAAGATGAGCAACAAGCTCTTTGTAGGCGGTCTCGCCTGGGCAACAGATGATCACAGCCTTCGCACGGCTTTCGAGCAGTTCGGCTCCGTGCAAGAGGCCAACGTAGTAGCAGACCGTGAGACCGGTCGTTCACGCGGATTTGGTTTCGTGACCTTTGACGATCCCGAAGCAGCCAAAACGGCAATCAGCGCTATGGACGGTCAGCAACTCGACGGTCGCACCATTCGCGTCAACGAAGCAGCTGAGCGTGCTCCCCGTGGCCCTGGTGGTGGCGGCGGATTCGGCGGCGGCGGCGGTCCTCGCGGCGGCGGCGGCGGCGGTGGCCGTGGTGGTCGCGGCGGTGGTCGTGGCGGCGGACGTGGTGGTCGCGGTGGTCGCGGCGGCGGCGGCGATCGCGATATGTGGTAATCACTCAAGCCAAGTAAGACCGAGCCCCCGAGAATTTTCTCGGGGGCTTTTCTTTTTTTCGAGATGCGCTAGGAGAGCGACCCACGCGCAAGTGGCGGAATTGGCAGACGCGCCGGATTTAGGTTCCGGTGTCTTACGACGTGGGGGTTCAAGTCCCTCCTTGCGCACGAAAGCCCTAAAGGACAGCAAGGCATCTGCTGTCCTTTAGCTTTGTCTGGGCCCGTAGCTGCGACCGCAAGTGCTGCGACCGGATAGAATTGAGCTGGGCTGGCTACCTAGCGCATCCATCTCGTCAAGCCGCCCTCCGATAGTCGTGATGAAGTCCGTTGAGGACTGGGAAGGCGACTACCTTGGCAGATGGAGTCGAGATTTCTTCTGAGGCCGGAGCCGAGACTGTCTGCTGAATCCCTTGATGAGGTCGTGACGCGTTGAAGTAATCGACGTACTCGCCGAGCACCGGCTGCAGATGGCGCTGTCCGAGGATGACAATGTAATCGAGGCACTCACGGCGCACGCTACCGAGAAAGCGCTCACAGGTAGAGTTGACTGCGCACGACCTACTGTCGTGCTCGTCGACCTCACTGTACTTGTCCACTTCGTTGACTCGTACAGTGAGGTTCATGAGAGGAGCGTTGACTGCCGTCTTGAGAACACGGATGCCGGCGCCCTTGGCGACGCGATCGAACTCGCTCCCAAACTTTACGTCGCGATCACGGATGATGAACTCGGGACCTTCGCCGAACGGCGTGAGCTGACGCAACTGCTGAGCAGTCCAGGCTTCGCTGGGCTCGCGGGTGACAGCGAAGTGGACGACCTACTTGGTGTTTGCGTCCACGACGAAGAACGCGAACAATGGCCGGAGCCGGAGTGCACGCAGTCCACGCAGTCCACGCAGTGGACGAGTAGCAGGGAGGCCTACGACCCGAGCAACGCGAGGGGGCGCCGTAGGCGCAGTGAACCAGACATCGTGGACTTGCAGAAAATCGCAAGCCCACACGGTGTGGTTGGCGAGAAAGGTCTTCCAGCTTTGCCCGTCTCCTGGTGGACGCACGGCGAGGATGTGCCGCTGGATGGTGCGCTTCGCGCCACGCCCGCATGCGGTTGGCCAAAGCGACCAGGAGTCCACGCTCCCAACCGCGAAACTCGGGCTTCCTGATCCTGCGAGAAGCCACGATGAGCCGCTGCCGGAGTGCTGCGTTTTCAGAGAGAAGCTCATCTCTGGTGCGGAACATGTCAGCGACGAGTCCCGCGGCCACTCCTGAGGGGCGAAGCGTCTCAGTCAGCGCCTGACGGGCGCGCGCCACCGGCCGCCCGATGGCGGCTGTCCGACGGTTGGCGAGGGCGCGGAGCACAGGGCTGATCTCGTCGACGGAGGCGACAACTTCAAGTCTTGCTCTCGGCGATTTCCTAAACAATCCTGCGAAGGATGAGTTAGGTAGCCAGCACAGGCGACCGCCGATATCGGTCGCGCTGCGGCTTCGCTCCTGCTTCAGAAAACTCGACCCACTCGAATCGTCGAAGTGGCGGGCGTCGAGGACCCGACGCCACAGCACATCGCCCAAGCGATGAGCCGTCTACGAGGACAGCCCGTGGAACTCCAGACCTTTCCGGTCTCACAAGTCACCGAGTCGTTCAAGCACAATGGTGTCCCCGGTAAGCTCGCCGCCCTCTTCCAGGAACTGTACCAAGTCGCAGAAGACGGTCGACTCGTGTTTTCGGCTGGCACGATTCGGCGCGGCTCGACACCCATCACCGCTGCCTTGCGCTCCGGTTTTCATACGGGGCAGACAAGCGCAGACCAGGCGCACGCCGTGATCGAACGCTAAAGAAACGATACCGACGAAGGGGGTGACACCCCTTCGTCGGTAAATGGCGCAGCTCTGGGGGTGAGGACGAACGATGCTACCGGATTCACCCGGTATCACCACTTTGCCTGCTACGCCGCGCGTCACTCACACAATAGCTTGGCGCATTCAGGCCCCTCGTCGCGGCCGTCGTCGCAATCCGAAGAGAGATCACACAGCCAGTCACTGGAGATCATGTAGCCCTGGCCGCAATCGAATAGCTTATCCCCACAGTTGGCCTCGTCACTTCCGTTTGGGCAATCATTATAACCATCACAGACAGCGCTTCGGCTGACCTGCTCAGAGTCAGCAGTTCCACAATCAAATCCGGGAAGTGCAGTCTCGCAGCTTTCGACACATTCCCAAAACGCGTCGTAGGCCGCGCTGTAGCCATCGCCACAGACAGCTTCGTCCAGCTCCATACAGTTTGAGGAGGCAACGCACTTGGAGGTACATTCCTCTGTTTGGCCGCCACCAAGCCCACGCAACGTTCCGGCGGAAATCAGTCCACAGCTTTTCATCTTTGATGCCACGGTTTCAGTGCCGTCCTCGCTCGATCCCCCACAACCCACCAAGCTCATGATGAGGCCACAGGTCAATGAGGTGACAATCTTGGCCACTAGCGATCTATTTCTCTTCTGTGATGCACGAATCAACATAGTTGCGTACTTTATCCAAACGGGCTGGATTCAACAAGGCCCAGGCGAAATCAGATTGGCGGAGGAGCTGAGCTTCATCGCTCGGGGCACCTCGGCAACTACTCGACCGACGGGGTCGGCGCCGCTTCCGAGCGTGCACCTTGCGGTGGCACCGTTTCTCCCTCGTGGTCCCATTCCGCTTCGCAGCGTTTCGCACGGGAGACAGCGACGCGACGGGAGACGGCGATGGCGATGCGACAGGCGATGGCGACGCAACTAGCAGAAGCATGGACGACGTCGTGGGCGCGGACAACTCAACGGTTGTCTACAACGACCAAGGAAGGCTGTTCAAGATCGTCGACGGTGAAACAATCGAGCTGGGCATCGGTGCCGACTACGCGAGTTCGCGCGATCTGCGCCTCTCACCAGACGGCAAGAATCTCCTCCACACCATAGGGAGGGCCGCCCGCGACATGCCGTACAGCCGTTGCGAAACTAAGAATTCCAAGCTGATCTCCGTCATCTAACGGCGCCCCCAAAAGGTTACGGAAACTCTTCTTCGAAGACGATCTCCCGATGCGCCCCGCTTCGTAAGCGCACAAATCGAGTTTCGTTGTTCGATGCAATAGAGAGCCGTTGGTCTGACGCTTGCGGCCACGAAAGTGCTACATTCGCAAACGAAGATGCGAATGCGTGCCCCAGCGAAGTATTT
>JBNKYC010000055.1:0-216392 GCA_050300635.1 Polyangiaceae bacterium | reverse complement strand
CCATTCTCGGCAAAAAAATCGGGGGCTAATTGGGTGGTGGCTTCTCCGAACCCGCCAGTAGGGAAGCGTTCCCTGCGCAACGAGGCGAAGTTGCTCGATTTTCGAGCTTGTAGAAGTCGAACTTCTAGGTCGAGTTCGTGGGCACGCTCATCGAGAAGTCTTGCAACCGAAGCCCATCTTGAATCGCGAAACGAACCAAGAGCTACGCGAATGGACCTGAGCTCAGTCCTTACGCTTTCGACGTCAAAGCGTAAGGGGACATAACGAAACGAAAACGCACCACTCTCCCCTTCCGGTCCTTCTTTCTTGAAACGCTCGACTTGCTCATCGAAGTTGACGGGGGTCGAATGTTCGAGCAGAGCAATGCGTCGACCGAGCCGCACGAGCGCCCCCTGAATCACTGAAAAGGCTTCGGGCTGAGAGCTCAGCTGGGCGGCCAAGAAGCTTCTGGCCGCCTCAAGCTCATGCTCAAAGTTTGGTGGCTGCAAGATTGGAAAGCTCGCTTCTCTCGCCCTTGGTCAGCTGGATGTGCCCAGCGATCGACTCGTTCTTAAGGCGGTCGGCGACCACGGAAAGGCCGTTGCTCGACGCGTCGACGTAGGGATTATCGATCTGGTAGGGGTCGCCAGTCAGCACAATTTTCGTCCCCTCCCCGCAGCGAGTCACAACCGTCTTGACCTCATGGGGCGTGAGGTTTTGCGCCTCGTCAACGATCACAAACTGCTGAGGCAGACTGCGACCACGAATGTAGGTCAAAGGTTCGACTTGGATCTGGCCCGAATCAAGCAGTTCTTCAAAGCCACGGTAGCCTCGCCGCTTGTTCCCCCCAGCCACGAGCAAATACTCAAGGTTGTCATAGAGGGGTTGCATCCAAGGTCCCAGCTTTTCGTCGACGTCACCGGGCAAAAACCCAATATCGCGTCCCATCGGCATGATCGGTCGGCTGATCAAGAGTCGAGAGTACGCGCCGTCTTCGAGCACCCGAGACAAGCCAGCGGCCAAAGCGAGCAGCGTCTTACCCGTCCCAGCTCGCCCCAGCAGAGTCACCAACTGGACTGTGTCGTCGAGGAGTAAATCAAGAGCGAAGGCTTGTTCGCGATTGCGAGGTCGAATGCCGGCCACACCTTCTCTCGGAGTGATGAGTGCTCGAAACCCCTTCTTCTGCGCGTCGTATCGACAAAGTCCGGTCCGATCCTGGGGATTGGGTCCACGCAGCATGACAGAAGCGTTGGCAGCAAAACTCTGGTCCCCTTCGGGCTCGACGAAGCCCTTCTTAAAGAAGGTTTCCAGGCCTTCAGTCGAAAGCACCACCTCCGAGACCGTACTTTCCAACGCATCGGGATCCACGGTTTGGTTTTCGTAGGGCTCCGTCACAAGCCCCAGAGCGTCTGCGCGAATGCGAAGAGAAACGTCCATCGTGACGAAGACTGTCGGAACTTCTGGCGCAGCATTACGCAACTCGATCGCCGTCTGCATGATAGCGTGATCGGCAGAACCAGGGTTGAGGGCGATCGAGAGAGTCGGCTTCTTGTCAGGCACATGAACGGTTAGGGTGCCTCCATCACCCACCGGAACCCCCTGCGACAAGCAACCTCCCGTTTCGCGCAAAGAGTCGAGGTTGCGCACAACGGTGCGGGCATTACGACCTCGCTCCCCGGAGTCTCTTTTGAAAGTATCGATTTCCTCGATCACGTAGATCGGGATCAGCACGTGGTTGTCCTCGAACTTGAAGATCGACTGGGGATCGTGAAGCAGAACGTTCGTGTCGAGGACGTAATTTTTCTTCATTCAGGCACTCTCGTAGATTGAGCCCCGCGGTCCCCGACTACCTGCAGCTATGGGATCCGAAGCCCTTCCTAGATCAATTACCCGGCCACCGTAGCTCTGGCAACGCCTCGGCGCGCCCCCCTTTTCGGTAGCGAAAAGCCCGATTAGCGTGAGGACGTGAACGAGGCCCCCAAAAGCTGGCTCCTACCGAGCGCGCTCGTCGGTTACGTTGCGCTCAGCGCCGGCTACGGCCAGGCCATCTACGGGGGGTTGAGTCGAAAGCTACCGACACTGCTCTTGGTGGGGATCGTTGTCTCGCCCTTCCTTACAGCTTTCGCCCTCCGCCGCACATCGCAACTCAGCCGAACAGGCGGGCTGAGTACCGACGAACGCGCTGTACGCCACTGCATTATGGGCGGTGGGCTTCTTTTGGCCTCAAGCTCTGCGGACGACGCCCAACCGGCGCTCCTTGCGGCGCATGCTCTAGCCCAAGGCCTCTTGGTCGCCGGCGCAGCTATGGGAATCGCCCGACTCCGGTCAGCACCGTCGATCCTCAAGACCCATCCCGCCGCCCTATCGCTCGACGGCTATTATCTCGTCTCTCTCCTCTGGTCGCTTCTTACGTGTGTGTACCTGATGCGAGCGACCTTCCCCGGGCAGTTTCCTCTCGACCCGGTCAGTCTCCAGCTCGGATCCCTATTTGCGTCTCTAGGAAGCTTGCTCGTTCTTGGCGCACTCGTGCTGCGACTCCAGCTCCTGCGTGGACTGCAACTGGGCGTCGGCGACCGGGCTTGGGCCGCGCTTTCCCTGTGTGTTTCTGGCGTCGTTCTCGGGGCGAGCGCCGGACTGATTGTCCTGGCCCCTCCCGATCGCATCGCAGGCTGGGTGGTCGCCGTCGTTTCGGCTGGGGTGCTTACGACTATGGCCGCCCCCGTGGCCACCCGCGTCACACGCGTTGTGCGAGGACTGCTCGCCGGTCTCATTCTGTCGGCGCCTTCCGGCTTGTTCTTGCTGTGGCTTGCTGGACAAAATGTAGCCAAAGAGGTTCTCGTGGCAGCAAGCGGCTTCGTCGGCATAGCCATCGGCATTGCAACACGCCGTGCGGCACGCCCGCTCTCGCCAGAAGGCTCGCGCTGGGAAACAGCCCTGAGCCGAGCCATCGACGCCGCTCTTCACCCCGAGCCCGAGCAGGGAATGAGAGAGGCTCTCATTTGCTTGAGGGCAGCCGAAGCCAGCAGCAAGCGGCGACCTGAGTTATTTCGCATCGATCCCCCGGCGATGATTTCTGTCGACATCGCCGGGTACGTTCACGTGCAAAAAGCCGACTTTCCCAAAGGGATCGTCGAACTCGCCGCGGATGAACCAGCCCGAACTCTTCGCCGAGAAACCTTAGAGGCGGCCCAGGTCAGAACGCCACAAGTGCGGCCCCTGGCTAACTGGTTTGAAGCCCACGAGGCAAAAACAGCCACGGTCCTCCTTGAGGAAGCCAATCCCATCGGGCTGTTAATTCTCCCTCGGGGGAAGAGACGCACGCCGCTCACGGTCGAGGAGGCCGAGTTGTTGCACAAGCTCAGTCAGCGCATGGCCGGTTTGCTCAGTGTGACAGCCGCTCTCAAGAGAGCGCGCCTCCGCGAGCTGGACTATCAGCGTGCCGCTGAGCAGGCGCTCACCACAGCCAACGACTTAACCCTGCGCCTCAACCAGAAAACAAGAACTGACCACCTTGAGGCCGAAGCGCGTGTTGAAATCTTGAGAGACACCGCCAACAGCCCTGCTGCCCAAGTCGCTTTGCTCGAACTCGAGGCCAGGGCCAACGACCGGGTGCTCCGTCTTGGGGCTCAGGTCGGCATCGATCCAGTACCTTGGGCAGCCCACGTGCACCTCACACGTTTCGATGAGGCGCGCCCCCTAGTGGTCATTGATTTTCGCTCCAGTACGCAGAAGAACCTATCGCAAGAGGACCTTGCGGGCGAAGCATCTCCCCTGCGCCGAGCCCTCACCGGCACTCTGGTCTTGCTTCATCCCCAAGCTCTGAGCGAAACGAAACAAGAACAACTCGCAGCAAGTCTCGAGTCACTCCGGCCCGAGTTCATCGTGGTGGGCGGTCCACCCGAGAAACTTCAATCCCCTCGACTCGCTCACCTCCTCGACGGACAGTTCGTATCCCTGCCCAGCTTGGCTGATCGCGCTGAGGACATACAAGCGCTCATCATCCATGAGCTCGCTCGCCTCGGCTTGGTCAAAAACGGCGAACCCCTCGGCATCGAGCGAGCCGCCCTCTTCGAACTCATCGAGCGCCCCTATCCAGGCAACGACGACGAGCTACGTGGGCTGCTCACCGCCTTGAGCGGACAGAGCTCTTCTCCCAGAGTCACCCTAGCCGATCTCCACGCTATCCTAGGCAACGGGCCGCGTACGGAGGAGGGAGCCGAAGAAGCCGGCCGCGAACCTCCTCCTCCGCGCCGATCCAGGTCGAGGCGACCTCCACGCGCCAAGCGACTTTAGAAAATCTCGCCCAGACACGAATACTGAACCTCCAGATCAGGACAGTACCCTTGGTTGAACATGACGGGAGGACTATTGTTGGGCTGTGGAAGCTAGGGGAGTATTTGAGGGGCCGCTCGATGGACGCTTCGTCGCTGAGCATCTGGTGGGCAGTGGAGCGACTGGCACCGTCTACCGTGCCTTCGACCTCGGAGAGCAGCGTTCGGTCGCCCTCAAGTTGATTCACCCTCAACAAGATCAAGAGGAACTCCTTTCGGAGTCGGAGAGGGCGTCGCTTCAGCTCGCGCTAAAAGAAGCGACCCTATTGCAGAAGATTGATCACCCCGGGGTCATCAAGGTGGTCGCTGCCGGCTGGTTAGCACAACTGCAGCGCTCCTACCTGGCTCTCGAATGGATCGACGGCCTGGAGCTGCACCGCCACCACCAAGTGACGCCCCTCACCCCCACCGAGGTGGTGGGCCTGGGCATCATGCTCTGCCGGGCACTCGGAGCCCTGCACAAGGAAGGCATCGTTCATGGGGACCTCAAACCTCAGAACATCCTTCTCCGAACGCGCTCTCACGAAGCCGATATTCTGCCGACCCTGGTGGTCGAACCCGTCCTCATTGACTTCGGCGTTGCTTGCCAAGAAGGCTCTGCTCAAGGCGGCGGCACGCCAGCCTACATGTCCCCCGAGCTGGCCAAAGGCAATCAACTGATCGACCATCGTTCGGATCTGTACTCCCTAGGAGCAACACTCTTCGAGCTCTTGGTCGGGCGCGCTCCCCACCAAGGAGCGAGCCCGCTTGCCACACTCGCACGTCTCGCGACGACTCCCGCGCCCCGCATGAGCAGTTTTCGAGCCGATCTCTCCACTCGGCTCGATCACGCCATCGACCGGCTCCTGCAAACCGACCCGGAAGCCCGTCCCGAGAGCGCATTTGCCGCCGAAACAATGCTACTGCGTTGCCTCGATCAAAACGTCGAAAGCTTTCCTCCGGCCGAAGTTTCCAGCCGCCTCGGCAGCAACGCCACACGCCTGGTCACGACCCTGGTTGCCATGCACTTGGCCCCCACTGAGATGGCTCAAGCTCAGGAGCAGGTCGCAGCCAAGGGCGCGCAAGCTGTCAAGTTGGGCGACGACGCCATTGTCGTCCATTTGGGAGTCGAACAAGCGACCGGAAGTGAAGCCGTGGCGGCGCTCGACTTAGGACAAGACCTCGCCAGCATGGGCGCCTCAATCGGCATCGCCAGCGGACGGGCCCGCCTGGGCGAAGCCTATGGCGGAGGGGTGCGCCCCGTCGGCGACGTCGTCGACCGAGCGGCCACCCTCGCACGCGAGGCGGGACGCACCTCGGTCTTGTCTGATGCAACGACATCGGAACTCGGGCGAGGTCAGTTCGAGTTCAAGATGCGCATCGACGGTTCGGCCATCGTCGCCGGGAGGCTCAACAATCGCCAAGAGCCGCGTGGTGGTGCCCCCTTTGTCGGGCGAGACGCGGAGCTCGCCCAGGTATTGGGAGCCTTCGAGCGAGCCGAGACCGAACACCATCCCATGATTGTGAGCCTCAGCGGTCCTCCGGGTATCGGTAAGAGTCGACTCCAGCGGGAATGCATCGCACGCATCTCCAGTCGCGCCGAGGCACCGCGTGTCGTAGTTCAGAAGAGCGACGCCTACTCGAGACGCCAGATCCTGGGTGCCGCCGCCGATATTCTTCGTCGTCTCCTTGATCTCCCCCCCTCTGCAGAGTCGACGGAAGTCCAGCGAGCTATCGTCGAGCGCCTGGGGCCGGACACGATGAGCGAGCTCACCGAAGAAAACCGCGGGCTGCTCACCGGCTTGCTCGGTGGACAGAGCTTTCCCGACGATGTGGACCCAGTTGCCGCTCGCGATTCCCTCTGGCTTGCGATGACTGAACTCGTTACCCGAGTCCTATCGAACGAAACCATCGTACTCGTCCTCGAAGACCTCCAGTGGGCCGATGCAGAATCGGTGGCATGGATCGAACACTTGCTGGGACGTTCCAGCCGCCACACCCTCTTCGTGCTCAGTTGCGTCCGCCCCGCTTTCTGGGAAGGAAGAGACGAGCCCTACAAACAGCGCGACCACCTGCGCATCGATCTGCGCCCCATTTCCCACCAGTCGGTCCGTATGATCGCAGAATCCGTGTTGGGCCAACGAGCAAACAAGGCCGATTTGGACGGCATCTCGTCACGGGCAGGAGGTTCGCCGCTCTTCGCAGAAGAGCTGGCGCGTCTCGCCGCTACCGGAAGAGGTTCGAACGCGCCTACCATCGAGGCCGCCATCGAAGCCAGCTTGGACTCCCTCGACCCCCACTGTCGAATCGCGCTCTCCCACCTGAGCGTCTTGGGCCTATCCTGTTGGGATGTCGCAGTCCCCGCCCTCATTGACGCACCCCAATCTGATCTCTGGAATGCGCTCGTTTCTTCGGAACTGCTCGTCGAACAAAGTACGAGTCGGTTCAAAGGAGCGAAGGAGTATTCGTTCAAACACGCCTTGGTGCGCGACGTCGCCTACCAGGCCCTACCCGACGAAGCCCGCGTCGAACTGCACGCGCGGGCGGGCAAATGGCTGGCAGAAATGGGAGAAGATGCGGCCCTTGTCGCAGGTCAGCTTGAGCTCGGTCAACAGAACGAACTCGCCGCCAGCTACTGGGCAAAAGCCGCATCCCGCGCCCTGGCCGCCAACGCTCTCCAAGACGCCGTCAATATGGCGGAACGGGCTCTCGACTTCGCCCTAAGTGACAAAGAACAATTTCATCGTGCCAGCCTCCTCGACGGAGCCTACAGTCGACTCGATCCACGAGCCGCCGAACGCGAAACCGCCATATCCGCCATGGAGCGCTCTGCCTACGACGAACCAAGCCGCGTCCGAAGCCAAGGCGCTCGTGCCCGTTACGATGACGCGCGCGGGCTGGGAATCGACGTCATCGCCCGCCTGTCTAATGCCCGTGATCGGGCAAGTACCCTCGACCTCATCGACGAAGTCGCGCGTTGTAGCGCAGCACTCGCAACCCGATTCGCCTTTCAGGGACACTTCGACGCCGCCGAGCAGGAAGTCGAAGCCCTGCTTGCCCTTGAGGTGCATCGCTCCTTCGGGACCAAGGTGGACGCCTATCAGACCCTGGCAATCATCCGTCAAGGCAGAGGAGCCGTTTCTTCTTCTTTGGATGCCCGAAAGAGTGCCGCTGCCGCCGCACGCGACGCTGGGCTCAAGGAGCGCGAAGCCATGCTCACCACCAACTTGGGCTTTGCACTTTCTACCGTTGGAGCCCGTAAAGAAGCACGCGAAGCCCTCGAGCGGGGGCTCATTCTCGCAGAAAACATCGGTAGTCCTGGCGCTATGCGCCATGCCCAAATGAATCTCTTGGGTTGGGCGGGGCTTTATGGCAGCGATCGTCGGCTCGACACCTTCTTGAGTGAAACCCGGGCCGAGGCCGACGCTGCCGCGACGGGATACTGGGCCGCCCCTGATCGAGCGAACTTGGGGATTCTCTTTTATCGCGGGGTGGAGCTTTTACGTTCGAGCAGCGGCAAGAACCGGAGGCGGGCCCTAGTCTTGCTGAAGATGAGCGCAGAAAGTTACCGAGCCACGAGCAACCACGACGTCCTACCCGTAGCGCTAGGCATGTGGGCGGAAGCCGAGCGCGTATGTGGCAATTTGCAAGATGCGAAACGCATCGCCGGGGAGGCAGCCGAGTTACTCCAGAAGGGAGCTCCTAGCCTGCTCAATGAGAGCCCAGTGTACCTCACCCTCTACAAGGCAAGCCTGGACCTCGGCGACGACGAAAAGGCGCAAGGCGCTCTCGCCAACGGGATCCGCCCCTTGTTACGACGCGTCAACGGACTTGTAGGTAGCCCCTATGCAGGCACCTTTCTGACTCAGCTTTCTCAGAACGCCGAGCTCGTCGCGGCGGCAGACGCCGCCGGACTCCTACCAGAATCGATCGGTCAGATGTTGCTCAATCAAAACTGAGCCACATCGACCCGCTCGGCGTCTCTCAGTAGCCGTAGGTGCAGGTCATCTCGGGATCGAGATCAACGCAGCCGGCGTCCTCGTCTTCGCCGCCTGGACAATCCAGTTCACGATTGCAGCGCTTGAACCAACTGACGACAAACCCATCGCCGCAATTGAAGAGCAAGTCGCCGCAGTCTACCTCATCCTCCCCGTCGACGCAGTCTTCGGCACCGTCACATTGGTAGGCAGCGTCAATGCGTTTTCCGTTGTCACAGACAAACCCATCTTGGCCGCAGCCTTCCTCGTCTGAACCGTCGTCGCAATCCTCGGAGCCATCGCAGACTCTAAACCCGGATACCGCTTGAGTCTCATCGCCGCAAACGAAAGAAATATCACCGCATCCCTTTTCGTCCGAAGCGTCGTCGCAATCGATCTCGGCGTCGCAGCGAAGAGCATCGTCGGCGGAACCGTCGTCACAGGCGAAGGTTTCACACCCCGAAAGACAAGCCGAAAGCGCGTCCGAAGTATTGGTCGAATCGACTCCCTCACAAACGTAGGTCTCAGCGTCGTCCTCGCAGGAAAGGAACTCGTTCATGCACCCCGCGGAACACAACGCCCGGTAGTGCTCGAGGTCGAGATAGAAGTCGTAACCGTTGCTTCCCCAGCCACACTCGTCGGTCAGCTTCTCGTTCAGCTCGCCGTAAACCACACGAAACGCATCACGGATCCTCAATTGCGGCGAATCCGCAGAGTATCCTCCCGTGCGGGACACCTGAGGCAAGGTCGTGGGAAGCCCCTCGGGAGCCACAAAGGCAGTAGGTTGAAATACATCGGAGCTACCGCCAGTACCAGAATCCCCGTCCCCACTGCTGGTCTTTCCCCCCGCGTCGCCAGAGGTGGTGCCCGAGCTTTCGCCCCCCTCACCCCCACCACTGGTGCTTGAGGTAGTGGCATCGCCATCGCCATCACCGCTGGCGCCACCGTCTCCGTCCCCGACACCGTCACCTACACTGACAGTACAAGCAGAAAACAAGGCAGCAGATGTCGCGATTATCAAGAAGAGTGCACTAGGTCGACGCATGATGAAGATAAGCATCCTTTCCGCAACCTAGGTGTGTCAACCCATCCCGGCCGCTCGATTCATACGCTGAGTACAGCATGGGACCTTCCCTCTGGCACGCAGAAAAGCTGCGGCACCACGTCGGTTGCTCCGAGCAACCTCAACGCGGCCCCGGGTTCCTCTCGGCCTGGGTTCTTGTAGGATTGAAATGTCTGGCTCAGAGCGAGGCGCTTGGCCCCGGCTCCGCTGCTGCTGACTCTGTGGGATGGGCCCCTCGCGCCTGCGTGCCGACATCATCTCGCTCGACCGATCCGTCCTTCATCCTCACGACACGGGGCATGCTTTCGGCGAACCCGGGGTTGTGAGTGACGACAACGATGGTCGTATTGTGCTGACGGTTGATCTCAAAGAAGAGATCGTGCACCGCATCGCCCGTGTTCGAGTCGAGGTTGCCCGTGGGTTCGTCCGCAAGAATCAGCTTGGGTTCGAGGACCAGCGCGCGCGCGACGGCAACTCGTTGTTGCTCGCCACCGCTCATCTCTCCCGGTCGATGACTCGCCCTGTGCCCCACCCCGACTTCTTCGAGCAAGCTCCGAGCACGCTTTTCTAGGTCACGGCGTTTCTTGCCTTGAATCAGTCCGGGCAACATCACGTTTTCCAAAGCGTCAAACTCGGGCAGGAGGTGATGAAACTGAAAGACGAAGCCTATTTCACGATTGCGTACCGCCGCGAGACGCGCCCCGCTCATCTTCGTGAGTTCTTCGGAGGCGAGCTCGATGCTGCCCGAGGTGGGCAAGTCCAAAGTACCGATGCAGTGAAGCAGCGTGCTCTTACCCGCTCCCGAAGGCCCGACGATCGAAAGGATCTCGCCCTGGGCGATTTCGAGATTGATATCGCGCAGCACCTCCAAGGTGCGCCCCATGTGCTCGAAAGATTTCGACAGACCACGAATCCGCACCAAGAGATCACCCCGTTGAGGCACTTTCTGAGTTAACTGGTCGCGAGGGGTCTTTTCTGCTTGCTGACTCATTGGGTCTCCAAACTCTACAACAGGGGGCGCTCTGACGAGCTCACTCGTAACGAATGCCATCTACGGGAGCCAAACGGCTCGCCGCCCGAGCGGGATACAACGTCGCCAAGGTAGTAATGAGGAAGGCACACAGAGCGATCAAGAGATAGTCGCCACCTTCGACCGTGACGGGGAGCCGCTCGATATAATACACCTCGGGATCGAGACGGATACCGAAGCCTTCCAGACTCTTCATGGAGGTATAGCCCGTCACCACCCCAAAGAGGGTACCGACTCCTCCGATGAACATGCCCTCGGTCATGAAGAGCCGCAAAATTGCGGGGTTGCTGGCGCCCATCGCCTTGAGGATGGCAATCTCTTTGCTCTTTTCGGTCACCATCAATAACAAGGTACAGATGATACAAAAACTCGCGACAGCAATTGCTATCGAGAGAATCACGAAGGTCGCAATCTTCTCGAGCTTGAGCGCACTAAAAAGGTTGCGGTTCATGTCCATCCAGTTGCGCACCTTGAGCGCGGGGCGATTGACGGCCGCTTTGACCTCTTGAGTGATGGTTATGATATCGGCTGTGGGCTTGGCCTTCATGTCGATCGATGTAACGAAGTGCTTCAGATCGAGGAGCTCTTGAGCCGATTCGAGGGTCACATAGGCGTGGCTCGCGTCGTACTCGTACATGCCGGTGTAGAAGATACCTGCAACACGAAATTTACGGCTTCGTGGCATCAAGCCCATCGGCCCCAAGTCGCCCATCGGGGAAACCAAGGTGAGCTCATCGCCGACGTAGGCATGCAAACTTCGAGCGAGTTCACGGCCAAGAACCACGCCAGGATAGATGTCCAAGGGCGCCGGATCTTCGTCTCGAAGCTTCTTGTATTCGGGCTCCGGACCTTTGCGATACAGCTCTCCTCCGGGGCCAACGCCAATCGGAGTCTCGGGGGGTAGGTTGCGGAGCTTGAGCGGATCATCCAAGTAGTCGAAGCTCCCCACCTCCATGTTTTCTGGTACGTCAACGACCGCCCCGAAGGAGGCGGTATCGATACCACGCAGCTGGACCCCGGCAGTCGTCGTCGAACTGGAAGCCATGACTTCGCCGCCCGCCACCGGGGTCGCCGCGGCCACCCCCGAGGTCAGACGCGCAGCGTCCAACATTTCGCGCCAATATTCGAACCCACCGGCATCGGGAGATTCGATACGAACGTTAGCGTTGTTGTTTAGGATCTTGGTCTTCAGGTCCGCTCCGAAACCGCCCATGATACTGATGACCGCGCAAAGGGCGAAAGAGCTGATGGCCACACCCAGGATCGAGAGGAGCGAAATAATCGTAAGAAATCCGCTTTTTTTGGCACGCACGTGGCGGGCGGCGACAAAAGAAATAAAGTCACCCCGCTCAAACCAGTTCAAGATCGTGGGCATCACCGTCGCGAGGAGACAGACCACGAAGAGCGTCAAATTCAGAGCCGCATCCGCCCGAATCAGCTGGTGCGATACGACGAACACCCCAGAACGCGGCTCGGGCAGATGCAGCGCCTCCCACGTCAAAAGCGCCGTATAGAGACCCACCTGGATGGTAAAAACGAGAGCGCCGGCTCGCGAGTTCCGTCGTCCGACGAGATAGGGGACGAGTAGGTAGAGCACCGCCGCCAAGACAAATGCCCCAAGGCCTGCGCCAATCTGGCCAGAAACGGGAAGCTGGGACAGCTTGTCGAGTCCCGTGTCGAGAAGGCTGTGTAACTTGAGGGACATCGTGGATGCTCTGTTCGGAATCGCTACTTGGCTTCCGGACGCAACAGGGGAAAGGCGATGACGTCACGGATGGACGGCGCCCCCGTCAACATCATCATGAAGCGGTCGATGCCCATACCGAAGCCAGCAGCCGGAGGCATGCCGTATTGCAGGGCCCGAATGTAGTCTTCGTCGTAGTCCATGGTTTCGTCCTGGCCACGGCTCTTTCTTTCGACCTGATCCAAGAAACGTGCAGCTTGATCGTCCGGATCATTGAGCTCGCTAAAGGCGTTGCAAATCTCCCGACCTTCGACGAAAAGCTCGAAGCGATCCACCAAGCTGGGGTCATCGTCCTTGCGGCGAGCAAGAGGTGAGACTTCTGCCGGGTGATCGGTGACAAAGACCGGGATGCTTTTGCTCCCATCCTGACTTTTGTAGTCCTCGGCCAGGAAGGGTTCGGCCAGGTATTCGTAGGCCACAAAGACCTTGTCTCCTTCGGTCTCGCAAACACCGAGTGCCCGACGAAGGTTTCCCCAGTCGATTTTTTTTGCGCGTTCGCTCCGAGTCACCCAGCCCCGCACCAGTTCGTCCCCGGCGGCGCGCACGTCTGCCGCTGTTTTTTCTTCGTGAACGGCCAGACGGTCGTAGCTCGCAGCGACCTCTTGAGGCAGGGAGGCTCGGTCGAGAGCAGTAACGATGGCCTGTTTCATGGGAACCCGCGCAAAGGGCTCGTCCAGAGTAAAACCTCGAGCGGCCTTCCAGCTGGTGTAGAGTGCGCTTTGATGACGAGCGGCCATTCCCGAGGCCAACTCCTCGTCACAATGACGCATGAGTTCCTCGGTCATATCCATCAGGGTTCCGTAATCGGCAAACGCCCAATAGAGCTCAATCATCGTGAACTCGGGGTTGTGGCGCGTACTGATCCCCTCGTTGCGATAGGAGCGTCCGATTTCGTAAACGCGCTCCAAACCACCCACCAAGAGACGTTTAAGGTAGAGCTCGGGCGCAATACGCAGAAAGAGCTGCATATCGAGGGTGTTATGGTGAGTGACGAAAGGACGGGCCGCCGCACCACCGATGAGCGGATGCAGAGAAGGCGTTTCGACCTCCACAAAGGCGCGCGCGTCCAGGTACTTGCGGATCCCCTTGAGGATCAGCCCGCGCGAGGCTAGCAGGTGAGCGACATCTGGATTCGCCACCATATCGGCATAACGACGACGATACCGAATATCGACGTCGGTCAGTCCATGCCATTTGTCCGCGGGGGGTCGGAATGCCTTCGTCAAAAGACGGAGTGAAGTGATCTGCAGGCTCAGCTCGCCCGTCTTGGTCACCATGGCCGAGCCCCGTGCCTCAAGGTGATCGGCAAGATCGAGGTCCTTGAGCACAGCGAACTGATCGCCCAATACGTCCTTTTTGGCGAAGATCTGAATCTCGCCCGAGCCGTCGCGCAACTTCAAGAAACTCGCTTTACCAAAACCGCGCCGCGCGATCAGACGTCCGAAAACGACATACTCTTTGTTGGCGGCCAGTTCGGCGACCTGGGCCTCATCATAAGTGAGGTCCTCGGTTCGAGCAGTTTGGTACTCCTCACGAATTGCGCCGATGAACTTGCGCTCTTTGCGCGCCACGCGATTTTCGAAGGGGTTTTCCCCCCGCGCACGCACCTTCTCGGCCTTTTCCCTGCGGGTCTGGATCAGCGCTTCTTCACCGCCTTCTTCGCTCGAAGCGGACTGGTTGCTGTCACCTGACTGGTTCTGACTCAAAACTTACTCCAAAAAATATCAGTAGAAGAAATGTGCGAAAAGGCGCTTCTAGCTCATCTGACGATGGCGCCGGCCGGGAGTTCCTTGCCGGCATCAGCATTCTTCATCAAAAAGGCTTCGATAAAAGAGTCGAGGTCGCCGTCCAGGATGTTCTGCACGTCACTCCGCTCGAACTCTGTGCGCAGATCTTTGACAAGTTGATAGGGCTGAAGAACGTAGGAGCGGATCTGGTTGCCCCAAGCGATGTCGCCCTTTTCGGACTCGTAGGCGGCCTGAGCCTCGTTGCGCTTGCTCTCTTCCAGCTCGTAGAGCTTGGCTTTGAGCATTTTCATCGCCATCTGGCGGTTTTGGAGCTGACTGCGCTCAGCACGGCAAACGACCATGATTCCAGATGGGATGTGGCGCATGCGCACCGCCGTTTCCACCTTGTTCACGTTCTGGCCCCCCTTGCCTCCCGCACGCATCGTCGTCACTTCAAGATCCGAATCTTTGACCTCGATCTCGATCTCATCATCCACATCCGGAGTCACCTCGACCGCAGTAAAGCTTGTATGACGCCGCGCGTTGGAATCGAAAGGACTGATCCGAACAAGGCGATGTACACCCATTTCTGCTCGCAAGAAACCATAGGCATTGGGCCCGGTCACCAAAACAGACGCGCCCGCAATACCCGCTTCATCACCCGGTTCGTAGTCGATCACCTCGGTCTTGAAGCCACGGCGCTCCGCCCAACGCAAGTACATGCGCAAGAGCATCTCCCCCCAATCTTTGGCTTCGGTGCCCCCGCTACCTGGATGGATACTCACAATCGCATTGGCATGGTCCACGGGACCACTCAACATGCGTTCGAGCTCCTTCTGTTTGATTTCGGCTTCGATGGCAGGAAACTGCGACTCAACGTCCTCGGCAACGCTAACGTCGCCTTCGGCCATCGCCATCTCAAGAAAATCCAGACTATCGCTCACCCGGGCACTCAAGCCTTCGATCATTTCGATCTTGTCCTGCGCCAGAGAGCGTTGCCTCATCAGAGACTGCGCCTTTTCTTGGTTGTCCCAGAAGCCAGGTTCGGTAGAGAGCTGATCGAGCTCTTCAACTTGTCGTTTTAGTTGAGGTACGTCAAAGAGACCCCCTTAGCGCATCAACACGCCTTTGGAGCTCCGAAAGTCTATCTTTTAATTCGGCCGACATGGCGCGAGACCTTTAGCTGCCGGCAGGCCATTACGCAATTGAAGCGAGCAACTCCTCCCAACAAGCCACGTTCATTGCGAATTGAGCAACTGATCTCAACTCATGTTGCTCAATTCGCAACGAACGAACAGACACGAATTGCGGGATCCGCGCCCTCAGCTCTCGAAATCAACTGCCGCGGCGCCCGTCGAATGGCCCCCGACAAACGCGGCCACCTCTTTGTGCAGTGGATCAACTCGGTAGGCCTCCAGATCCTCGCGCGTCTTGTGGCGAGTGATGAGTCCCACTTCGTAAGAACGAGGGCTGCGCGTAAAATCTACGCCGGCTTCAATGTCGACTAAACTTGGAACCCGCCCCTTCATGCTGAGCAGTCGCGAGACGGCCTCTTGTGCGAGTTCTTGATTTTCGAACCGGAACAGGACGACGTGAGTAATCATGAAGTGGGAAGTTAGCTGCTAATCCGGTACAGAACCAGTACTCCAAAATCGAGCAACATCTGAATATTTTCGTTAGACGGGAGCGTCGAGACGAGGGCATCCATTTTCTGAGTCTTCGGCTAGCGTCCAGTCCGCCCCTGAGGCAGGAGGAAACATCGTATGGTGAAGAACACGTCAAGCATTGTTTTGGGAGCGCTGGCCACGGTGCTGACGAGTGGTCCGGCCCTGGCGCACATCCGCATGGATGCTCCGATCGCACGTAACGTCTGGGCAGCTCAACCTGGCGGCGATCCGATCAAGATAGGTCCTTGCGGCGGCGGAGAAGACGACCTGCGCACCGAAGATCCGGACAAGATCAACGTGTTTTCTCCCGGAGAGACCATCACCGTCTCCTGGTACGAGACAGTAGATCATCCCGCCCACTACCGGATCTCTATCGATATGGACGGCCAAGATGACTTTCCAGAAAAATCGGGACCGGACGATATCGTCGACCCGCCCGTCCTGCCCGTCCTCCTGGATGGAATCCCCGATGCGGCGGGGGGCCCAGGAACCTACTCGGTCGAAGTGACCTTGCCCAACGAGACTTGCGACAACTGTACTCTGCAGCTCATCCAATACATGACGGACCGAAACGAGCCGTACTACGTCTGCGCCGATTTGCGGATCGAGGGAGAAACAGGCGATGAGACAGGCAGCGGAGGAGCCGCGACCACGGACCCTTCTGGAGCGGGAGGCGCGATGGAGACCGACTCCACCTCGACTACTGGTGACTCCGATACCAACGCGAGCGGCGGGAGCTCTCAAGATAGCTCATGGACGACCAGTTCTGGCGGGGGCACAAACGAGTCCGCCGCCACCGGTGGCATGAATGCCGCCGACGTCACCACAACATCGGATCCCACGGTTTCCCCAGATCCCACGATGGGGGAGCTAGGGGACGACCTTGCAAGTTCCAGCGGTGATGGCCAGGCAAACTGCGCGTACCGTCCCCACGGAGTCCGGCGCGGCACGGGCCTAATCGGCTTTTTGCTCCTCTTTTTGGGGCTCGCCGTCCGTCAGCATCGCCGCCGGCTCCTCTAACTGAAGGGGGCTGTCCGGCGGCGAGAGGAGCTGTCTCAACTCCATCTCGATCAGAGTGGCTTCCCCAAGGAACCAACCGCCACTCAGTTCGTTGAGGCCGAGCAGTGCGCGCTCTTGTTTTGCAAGCTCCTTGAGGAGCTCGTCGGGTAGAAGCAACCCCTCCGCCACGTGACGTCGGGCTGCGAGCCAATCGGCTAGTAAGTCCACGAGCAACTGATCTCTCTTGGCTCCTTCTCGCAATAGGTCGACCCGTTTTTGATAGAGCGTACTTTCTCGGTCGCCGTAGATGAGCCGATCCAAGCGAAAAGTCAGCCGCGCCTCGAGCAATGAATCACGCCCTCCCCGAGTCGTGGAGTCACCAGGATAGAGGCCGTTGTTTTCCTCTTGCGAAACACTTTGATCAAAGCCGTACACGCCCCGAAGACGAAGCTCGGGAACCAGCCCGGACCACCGTGATCGACGCTGCATGGAACCAAGCTCCGACAAACTGTTCCCCTCCTCGCTGGCCTCAGCGGCTTTGAGCGTCAGCATGCGCAGCAAACTCGTGATCTCCTTCGCCAGACGCATCCGCCGAAGAGTCGCCTCGTCTTGCGCAGCCGGATGACTGGTGGCGCTCATGTCCTGTTCGAGAACCTGGAGAGCCGAGACCGAGTCCTCTGGCCGTTTTCGCTCGAAACCTTGAGATGTGGTTGCGGTAGACGGAGTCGGCTCGGTCTCTGCCCCTGCCCCTGCATTCGAAGGCACAATCTCATCGAGAGGCACTTGAAGGGTGGCTAAGGCGTAGTAGTCCCGGGACGAGCGGCTCGATGTCGGATCGAATGGGGCCGCCCGAGTGCGCATCGAGCCCGAGCTACGTAGGCCCGCTCGCAAACTGAGAGTGAAAGGGGCAGTCGAATAGGCCCAGCTTCGGTCCCACGAGGCGTCCCAGCTGCCATCGTGGGTGGAATTCCACTCGAGGTCGGCGCTGGGGGGCTGCGAGAGCAAAAAGGAGGGCTCCCTTTCTTGGGCCCAAACCGAGGAGGCCCGGAGAAGAACGACAAGGATCGGAGCGGCACGAAAAATAGCCATCATGAACGATTGTCGGTCGTCACGCTCGCTCGTTGCCCGAATTTGCACTCCAGTCCGCCCCCCCCCGGTGTGGCGGGCTTCAACGTCGGTGGTCAGTCGGACCGGTGCAGTCGCAATCGCGAAAGAAGAGCCTGCGCTGAGTCGTCCGATGCGAGTTCGCTCAGGTTCTTCGCGACGCAAATGGGCAAGAAGAGATCCCCCGAGACCCAACCGAGGGCCGCGCGGACCGCAGCTACCCCGCTCGCCGTGGGCAGATCGATCTGACCCAAGTCGGGACCAAACTGCTTGCCATCACGGAGATAGTAGGTTTCTTCCCGACGCTCAGGATGAGCTCCGTGCGGAATGATGGACACCATCTTGACGCAGGCGGCACCCTCACTTCGATCGACCCCACACTGATCGAGAACTCTCTCGGGAAGCTCCCAGTAGGCGCGGGTTATGGGACCCTGCTGACTGAGGATCAAAGCCGGAGCGCTCCCCGTTTTCAGATGCCCCGAGGCCGGCACTGATTGAGACTCGACCGGTGGTACCTCGTCCTCGTCGTCGGCAGATGGGGCGCCGGGCTCGAGACTGGATGGCTTTTCCATCACGCCCGAAGGCTCTTCATCGTCCGAAATGAGAGGGACCGCGTCAAGGCTCGCCGAATCGGGTTCCATCGTCACGCCAGGCACGGCGGTCAGGCGCTGGGATTCAGGGATATCTTCGGGATCGTAGTCGATCTCCGGTTCGGGCTCAGATTCAGGTAGTGGCTCCGACTCCACGCTTTCTGCCACAGGGATCTCCGCCACGGGAGCTTGCTCAATTTGAGTCGATGCTTCTCGTTCGAAAGAGCGCGAGTCTGGGTTATGTCGTTGATTCGAGGCCAGCTCATCCACTGCTGGAGCCATGGGGGAAGGCACAGCCTCGGCCAGAGGCGGATCGCCTGTGCGGATTTCTTCGCCCGTCGTGTCCACGGCGAAAGCGGCAGGTGCGTAGTCCGAGGTAGGAGCCGAAGGATCGGGAGCTGGTGCCAACGAGGAAGAGTCGCTGGGTTGCTTGAACGCCGCTTCGGGCTGACCCAATTCGCGCAACACCCGCAACGCTTCTTGATGATCGGGCTCGGTCCGTAAGACTTCTTCCACCATGCGCAACGCCCGACCCTTGTGCCCTTGGGCTGCGTAGATTTCGGCCAAAGTCACGGTCGCCACTGGCGCTTGACTACCGGTTGGAACGCTCGGGGTCGCGCCACCTCGAATCACTGAAGCGGCCTCGGGTAGGTTCAGGCCGCTCTCTACCACGCTAGCGAGCATGGAACGCGCGACTCCGAAGAGACCACGAGCTTCGGCTTGCTCCGCAGCAGGAGTCGTTCGACGAATGATCTCGTCCACGAGCTCAACCCGGGTCATGCGCTCGGGTCGGTCGACGCCCAGGCCGCGCGCCTCTTCGACCAGCTCATTTCGAGATTTTCGGTCCAACTCTAAGGATCGCGCCATGCGCCCGCATCTTGTTGAGCAGAGAGGGTTCGGTCAAGAGCTCTTTGGGACAATCAGTCGATCCGGCTTCAACCAAGAATATTCCAAGGCCGGTGAGGAGCCCAACCGAGCCCCTTTGAGCCCGGCGTGCTCGGATAGGCCGACGGCCCCCGGCGCCGAATGAATAGAAAAAGCCAGGGCCGCCGTGGCCTCGAACGAGCAAGGACCGTCGAAAAGGTGAGAAACGCAGATGCTCTGCTCTGAGCGCCCGGCGTGGTCCGCCAGGTCCAGACAGCGCCCGAACCCGCCGAGAGCCATCGGTTTTACAACGAGTACCTGGGCTACTTCAAACAAGCTCCAGTTTTCGCGAGGCTCCCAGCTGAGGGGCTCGTCTGCGGCGAGGGGGATCCCGTAATCGCTGAGCGCAAACCAATCCTCGGCCCTTGGAGTAGGATCTTCGATCCACTGGACCCCGCGGGGGTCGAGGGAGCGGAAGAAGGCATGGGCCCCGACCGGCGCCAGAGCTCGATTGAAGTCGAGGCGCAGGAGCACTTTGTCGCTCTCGCAGGCGGTGACCGGATGCCGCTCCCGCAAACGGGCGATGAAGTCCAGCTCCTGTTCGGCGTCTCGACCGCACTTGAGCTTGAAGCAGCGGACCCCTTGCAAAAAAAAGCCCTCGAGCCGCTCCAGCTCGCCCTCGCGCAGGGGGTCCAGCACTTCGCTCGTGGGAAGGAAGGCACGTTGGCTTCGAGCCGGAAACAAATCGAAGAGAGAAACGTTTCTCTTCGCCGCACACAAACGCGCAACCAGCATATCGGCGCAAAAACGCGCCGCGGGTGAACTGAGTGTGTTTTCCCAAGGAAGACGACGCCACAAGTCGGCACGCATCAAGCTCGCCCCTCGCTCGACCTCGGCAGCCAAAAGCTCGGCACCAGCGTCCAACTCCTCGGCGCGCAAACGAAGCAACTCGTCCCGAGCCTGACTTAGGCTATCTTGACCATAACCAGAAAGGGGCGCGGCTTCACCAAAAAGGCTGAGTTTGTCTGATTGATACTCAAGAAGAAGGAAGGGCCGACCGGCGATCGTCAGCTGGCTCGTCTGCACGGCGGGGTGCTCGCTGCGCCGTTCGATAAGCCGAAGACGACTCTGACTCATCACACACTCACCGCCGACTCCACGCCGCTGCGCATGAGCTGCGTCGTGGCTACCACTTTTTCGAAGTAGCGTTCCATCTCTTGCTGAACGCGTGGGGATTCAACGATGCCAAAAGCGCGCGCAATGGCTTCGAAGGTGGCCAGCCCCCCTTCTTTGGTTTCCCTTCGGATCCCCCACTGAGTTTCGGGCCCCCGAGGAAGCGTGACAAGCTCGGCATGCGACAGTCCCTTCACACGACGCGGTACGCGGCTCGCCTGGCGCCAGTTTCCGTCGGGAACAACCAGGGTGATAGGACGAACATCCTGCTCCCTGTCCAAAAGATCCAAGGGCGTCGCTTCTTCGGCAGGAAAGAGCACCAGCACGCGACGCCCTTGGTCGAAAAGAGGGCTCAAATCCAAAGGTGCCTCGGGCACACCGTGCACGTGCAGTTCACTGTTTTTCAAGATCGTCCGAGCCATCGGTCCGGTTGCAGTCGGTTTCTTGAGCTCACGGCAATGCATCACGAGGCACAGGCAAGTCGAAAGTTCGAAAGTCGGCATCACAGCGCAGAGGCAGCGTTGAAGATGCATACGACAGCGCTCACAGCGCAGGGCTCGTTTGGAACGATGACCCATCAGTCAAACCCACACACCGAAGAGCTGGGCTCGGCATCAGCGAGCAAAGAAGAAACCAGCTGCAGGTCCTGCTGGATTTGATTCTTCAGAGCCAGCAAATCGGAAAACTGAACCACTGGACGGACTCGATCGACGATTTCGACGGCCAAACGACGGCCGTAAAGCTGTAGTTCCTGGCCAATCACATGCACTTCCACCGCGTGGGGTCGTCCGACCGTCGGTCGAATCCCGACGTTGACGGCTCCCTGCCCCACATACTTCCCCCCCGTGGAGAGATCGTAGACATGAGCAGCATAGACACCGTCCTGAGGAAGCACCTCGGGAATCTCAGCCAAGTTTGCTGTCGGAAACCCGAGGGTGCGCCCCCGCTGGTCCCCCTGCACCACCCGACCCGAAAGCAGATGAGGACGCCCCAATACCGCAGCCGCTCCTCTCACATCTCCCTCCTGAAGATAGGCGCGGATCCGGGTACTGGAGTAGGGGCCCACGCTATCGCCCTTGAGCGACTCGGCGCGAGCCACCATCCCGTGCTTGGTCCCGATGCGTTCGAGCGCAGCCAAGTCGCCCGAGCGACCTCGACCAAAACGAAAGTTCTGCCCCACCATGACGACTTGCGTCGCCAGTCGCTCTTTCAAGATCGACACCACGAACTCCTCGGGACTGAGAGCCGCTGTTTTCGAAGTGAAAGGATAGACGACCGTCTCGATGTTCAAGTCGAGAGCTTTGACAAGAGCACACTTGCGCTCCACGGTCGTCAGGACCGGTACCGTCTCGTTCGATACGATCGTGCGCGGGTGCGGAGAAAAAGTGAGAACCTTGAGACGGAGAGATTCGTCTCGAGCGATTTCTGCTGCACGCCGGAGAACAAAAAGATGACCCCGATGAACTCCATCAAAATTGCCGATAACGACGAGTCCCGGGACGACAGGAGAAGAAGAGGGGAAGCGAGGGGGTGGAGCCACAGAGCTCATGGGGCCCTCGATACTACATTGAGGTGCCAAGCGCCCAGCCCGTGGTGTACAAGGGCGCTATGACCCCCGAACGGGCCATCGCAGATGCGAAAAACGGCAAACTTCTCCCTGTCTATCTCGTGGTGGGCGAAGAACGCCTGCTCGTGGAGCAGGTGACTCAGGCGGTCAGAGCCAAAGTTGCAGAATCCGGTGTAGCTGGATTGAATGACGACGTACTCGACGCGCCCATCGCCACCATCGACTCGGTGCTACAAGTCGCCCGCACCATGCCCATGATGGCACGCCAGCGATTTGTGCTCGTACGCAACATCGAAAGCTGGGAAGGCGACAAAAAGGGCAAGCCCAAGGGAAAGAAAGCCAGTGGCCCTGTCACCGGCCTCGACACTTGGGTCAAATACCAACAATCGGCCGACCCAAGCACCATCCTGATGCTGGTGGCGGGCAAACTCGACAAGCGCAAGAAGCTCTTCACAGCCGCCAAGAAAGACGGCTGGTTGGTCAACTGCGAGACCCCGAAGCGCTCCGAACTCCCCAGTTGGATCCGAGAGCGAGCAAGCGAACGGGGCAACCGAATCAGCCATAGCGTCGCCGATCTGCTTGCCGAACTCGCCGGACCGGAACTCTCCAACGTTGCCGATGCGCTCGAGCGAGTCGGCCTCTATGTCGGCGAGGGCAACGAGATCAGCGAAGAAGCGATTTCCGAATGCGTCGTGCGCTTGCGTGCCGGAACGGTCTGGGAGCTCGTCAGTGCAGTGGGGCGTAGGGATATTTCGGCAGCCCTGACTCTGCTCGACGATGTCTACGATCCCCAGGACCGAGGACTCAAGCTGCTCGGTGTTCTCGCTTGGGCCACCCGGCAACTGATCAAGTTCGACCATGCCATCGGCCGCGGACTTGCACCAGGAGACGCAGCCAAAGCCGCTGGAGCTCCCCCCTTCAAGGCAGGCGAACTCGCCCAGCAGGTCAAAGGGCTCCCCAAAGATGCCCTCGTTCTGTGGTTGCAAAGGCTTGCTGCGACGGATTTGGCACTCAAGGGGCGTTCGAAACGGCCCCCCAGGGCGATTGTTGAACAAATGGTGCTCGATTTGTGTCGTTCCGTCTGATTCCTCAATAAAAATGCGAGGATTCTTGACCCCGCCCCCCGCCGGAACCATGTTTGGAGCCGGGACATGAACGTCAATATCAATTCGGAGCCTCAGCTTGAGCATTTAGCCGAGGCTCCTCTACCCACAAAGTACGGCACCTTTCGTCTCGTGGTTTTTCGCTACGAAGATCCGGGAGCCCACCCCGAGCTGAGCAGTGAACATCTCGCTATGGTGATGGGCGATATCAAAAATGGAGAGGACGTTCCTGTTCGCGTGCATAGCGAGTGCTTGACGAGCGAAGTGTTGGGTTCTCTCAAGTGCGATTGCAAAGAGCAGTTGGACACCGCCCAGATGCGCATTGCCGAGGGTGGTCGTGGAGTCGTGCTCTACCTGCGGCAGGAAGGCCGGGGGATCGGACTTTCGAACAAGATCAAAGCCTACGCCCTGCAGGCGCATGGCGCCGACACCATCGAAGCCAACGAGCTACTCCACTTGCCTGTGGATGCTCGCAAGTATGATGTGGCCGCGTCGATGTTGCGCCACCTCGGAGTCCGTTCGATTCGGCTGATGACCAACAACCCGGAGAAAGTCGAAGCCCTTGAGAAGTTGGGTATATCGGTAGCCGGGAGACAGCCCGTCTACGTCGGAGCTAACCAGCACTCCGAAAGTTACCTCTCGGTCAAACGAGATCGGATGCGTCACGAGCTGCCCGCCGACTTAGGACAGCTTGAGGGCTAAGTCCTTCTATTTTTTCGATTTTTCGACTTCAGCTTGAGAGCGAAGTCGATCGCGCAGCGGTTCGGCATAGCCGGGCTTGTTTTCTTGGCGAGAGCGACCGATCGCAAGCGCACCTTCCGGAACGTCGTTGGTCACCGTGGTGCCTGTCGCCACGTAGGCGCCGTCACCCAGAGTCACCGGGGCGATGAGTTGTGAGTCACTGCCAACAAAGACGTCCGCGCCAATCTTCGTGCGACGTTTCATGAATCCGTCGTAATTGCAGACAATCGTTCCGGCTCCTAAATTGGAACGGGAACCTACCTCTGCATCACCGAGGTAGGCGAGATGGTTGGCTTTGGCGCCTTCCTTGAGTTCGCTGTTCTTGGTCTCGACAAAGTTGCCGACGTGCACTCGGTCGCCGAGCACGCTCTTGGGCCGCAAGTGGGCAAACGGTCCAAGCTGCACTCCGTTTCCAACGCGACTGTCTGTAAGAACACAGTAGGGCTTGACGTGGGCGTCTTCGCCCACGACCGAATCCGTTATCACGGTGCCCACGTCGACCCAGGTCCCAGCCCCCAGACTCGTACGCCCGCGCAAACGCACGCCGTCCTCGAGTCGAACGTCGGTCGACAGTTGCACCGTATCGTCGATCAAGGGCGTACCCACCATGGAAACCCCGTTTTCCGCGTGGTGTCTTGCGATACGAGCAAAGAGCTCCTGTTCAACTTCACGGAGCTGCATTCGATCGTTGACGCCAGATAGAACCGTTGCGCTGGCTTCGACGGCAGCCGTGCCCGAACAAGCAGCCACGTGGGCAACCACATCGGTCAGGTAGTACTCCTTCTGCGCGTTTTCGTTGGTCAGTTTACGCAAGGCAGGTTCGAGATACTCGGCTCGCCCTAGATAAACCCCCGCGTTGACCTCGGAAATCGCCTCGTGAGCAGGCTCTCGAATATCCCTTTGCTCGATGATCGAGATCGGTTGCCCCTTCTGGTTTCTGACGACTCGCCCGTAACCGTGCGGGTCTTGAGGACAGAAGTACATGAAGCTCAAACCGACCTCGGTGGCGAGTGAATCGAGCAACGGTTGGAGCGCCTCGCTAGTGAGAAGGGGGGTATCGCCCGACAAGATCAATACGCGATCTTCGGCGTTCAACTCGACCCGAGCTAGTCCCACGCGAGCAGCGTCCCCCGTGCCCTGGGGCACTTCTTGAATCGCAAAGCTGATCTGCCCCTCATCGATATGAGCCGCCAAGCCCTCTTGCACAGCTTGATGGCTCTGTGGATTCACCACAACGACCACCTGCTCGGCACCTAGCTCAAGAGCGGCTCGAACGGGGTAGAACACGAGAGGTCGACCACAAGCGGGATGGACGACCTTGGGCAGACGACTCTTCATGCGCGTGCCGTGTCCGGCAGCCATGACGATCGCAATCAACTTCGACATGAATAGCTGCTTAACATAGCCTCGCCTCGAACGATGAATTCTAAGCGAGTCTGAGGAACCTAGTGCTACGACCACTTAGAAATGAGCGGTTTCGAAGCTCTCCCCAAGAAAGTGAGGTCGGCTTCGCAACCGCGCTCGCCCCTCTCTGTCTCCGCACTTTTCTCTTCCCATTTGTGCCGCGACCCTTCCTGAAAACCGAGCCGTCTCTCAACGCTGACAGACCAAGAAGCGCTCAAATTGAAACGGTTGCAGCACTAGCGCTCTGGCAAAGCGGGCAAAGGCTGAACGCCCAGCTCTTCTGATCGAGCCGAAAGCTTTCTTTCGGTGTAAACGATGAGCTGCTCACCCACCACCAGCTTCTGCCGGCGGGAACGACGATTCACTCGCTCCATCGAGCCAACGCTCATGCCATGACGAGCACCGACGCGCGCCAGAGTGTCGCCCTTGCGCACGGTCACCAAGATACGCTGTTTGCCCTTCAACCCCTCGAAATGGTCATGAAACTGCGGACTACCGGCCACATAAACCTGGGCCTCTGGCTCTTCGATGGCGCGCACCTGCGCCAGATTGGCATCTTGGTCGACCAGTACCTGAAGAAACATGCCGTCTCGCAAAAAAGCCGTCGGATTGAGCAGATTCCAGCGCGAGAGTTCTGATTCTCTCACACCAAAGGCTGACGCGATCTGGCTCAAGAAGTCTCCGCTCCTCGCCCGATAAAAGACCCGCCGTTGCCCCTGACCCGGAACAATCAAGCGCCCGACCACCACGTCTAATTTCTCGCTCGACTCTGTCCGTTTGGCCCCTTCGGGCACCAAGAGCACGGTACCGGGCTGAAGTTCTTCCCGGCGCTGCAAGTCATTGAGTCGGCGGAAAGCCCCCTGTGAGAGCCCGTACTCTTCGGCGATCTGAGCTACGGTATCTCCCAGGCGGGTGCGGTAGAGCTCGTGCTTGGATGACTTGCCCGCGCCGAGTTTGCTCAGCGCGCCGATCCCCGTCCCCACCGGGAGACGGAGCGGCCATTTGTCGCCGTCCGCAGGTCCCTTGGGAGGCAGAAGCTCGGTGAGATACTGCGGGTTGAGCTCCTTGATTGTGCTTAATGAGACCTGGGCAGCTCGAGCCACCGACTTGAGGGGCGTCGCCGGCTCCAGCAAGACGGTGTCAAAAGAGACGGGTGGGTCGAGTTTGGTCCGTCCCACGCCAAAAGCAGCCCGATTGTTCATGACGATCGCCAAGGCGAAAATCTTCGGCACGTAGAGCGTCGTCTCCCAAGGGACACCGCTTTCGAGGCGACTCAGTGACCAGTAATCATTGGTCGAATACTTCGCCACGGCGCGAGACATCCCCGCATAGCCCATATTGTAGGCTCCCATCGCCAGTTCCCAATTACCGAAACGTCGATACAGATCGCTCAAGAAACGAACGGCAGCCTGAGTCGAACGCGCAGGGTCGCGCCGTTCGTCCACCCACCGATCAACCACCAAACCGTACATGCGGCCCGATTCGGGCATGAATTGCCACAATCCAACCGCCCCCGCGGGAGATTTGATCGTGGGATTGTGGCCACTTTCGATCATAGAAAGCCACACGAGATCCGTCGGGAGACCGGCGCGCCTCAGCTGCGCCTTCATCTCGGCAACGTACCGCCCGCTCTTCTTCGTCCAAATGGCAGCGATGGTGCGCCCTTGCGGACTATCGCGGTAAAACTTGAGGTAAGTGACCACCCGGCGATCCAAGACGATGGGAAGATCCGGGAGAGTCAGGCTCCGCAACCAGGCCAGATCTTCTTCCCCCAACTCGGGAGGAGGAACGTGACGCGGCGACACGAAAGGCAATCCCAAGGAATGTCCGTTCGCGCCTTCTGGTGCAGGCAGTTCGAAGTTCCATCCCTTGCGTGCCCCCGTCAATTGCTCCGAAAAGAGGATTTCTTCGGCATCTCGCAGAGCCGCCAGTTCCTCGTCCGGAGCCCCCTGCTTCAATTCTTCGCTGGTTGGACCTTCGGCGATGGCGTGACGCGCCTTGGGATCGGCCTCGGGAAGAGGAACATCGTCCGGAAGACGGTCTTTGGGCACACGCGGTCGCCCCCCCCGCTTATGGGTAGGCGCCTTTTTAGCTCGAATCTCGGACTTAGCGTTCTGATCGGCCCCTGCGAGTCGAGGGGACAAGATCAGAAAAAGTGCCAGCGCCGAGTAGCTGAACGCCGAGCGAACCAACATGCGGATATTTAGGCCGCTCTCCTACAATTCGTCAAATTATGGGCGAGCCCTTCGAAGAGCAGAGAGTTCAGACTAGCTCAGGCTGGTCTGATTCAATCACTTACTTAATCACGACAAACTGTTTCGTTCCGCGACGATACACCTGCAGAAGTTTGGCTCCCCGAACCGAGCGGTAAGCTTCCACTGCTTCCTTGGCTGACTTCACACGGCGGTTGTTGACCTTCAAAACGAGATCCCCGGGGCGCAGCTGAGCTTCGGCGGCCTTCGAGCCCGGATTGACGCGCACGATCACAGCACCCTCTTCGGAGGTGGGTACGTCGAGACGACGCCGCAAAGATTCGTCCAAATCCGAGAAAGAAAGCCCGTCCAAGCTAGGAGTTCCTTTCTCTCCATCCGAGGCGCTCCCGCTCCCACCTTGATCGGGCAATTTGCCCAGCTCGACCTCAAGAGACATCGACTTGCCGCTACGAACCAACTTGAGGGTGACCTTCTTGTTGGCTTCGCTTTGCGCAATAAGATTACGGAAATGTCCAGGTGAACTCACATGAGTCTCATTGACTTGATAAACGACGTCCCCGCTCTTCATCCCTGCACTATCTGCTGGGCCACCGTCCTGAACGTCGGCGATGAGTACTCCGCCCTTCTGCTTGAGCGAAAGAGCCGCTCGAATGTCTCCGTCCACCTCTTGGATGCTGACCCCCAAAAATCCGCGAGACACCTCTCCTTTAGTCTTGAGCGAGTCGATAATCGGTGCCGCCATATTGGTTGGAATAGCAAAACCAATCCCCATCGAGCCCCCGCTCCGAGAGAGAATCGCGGTGTTGATTCCGACAAGCTCGCCCCTCATGTTGATGAGCGCTCCCCCTGAATTGCCTGGATTGATGGCGGCGTCCGTTTGAATGAAATTCTCGTAGTCGACGATGCCCAGCTCACTTCGCCCGGTCGCCGAAACGATGCCCATCGTCACGGTTTGACCCACACCGAACGGGTTACCCACTGCCAGAACAACGTCGCCCAAGCGGAGCTCAGCAGAGTCCCCGACGGTGATCGGGGTCAGCTTCCCCAGCTCACCCTGAAGTTGGAGAACCGCCACATCGCTCTTGGGATCGGTTCCGACCAACTTGGCTTTGAAATCGCGGTCATCGTGCAGGTGAACCTCGATTTCATCAGCCCCATCGATCACGTGATTGTTCGTCACCACCAGACCGTCGGCCGTCAGGACCACACCCGAGCCCAAGCCCTGCTGTGGCCGACTACTTCGCGGACCACCAAAGAAGAGCTCCATAGGTGACCGGCTTCGCGCGTGTTTGGTCGAGGTCACACTGACCACGGAGGGCAAGACGCCCTCGACGACATCGGCGACCGAGCCACTACTCGCGGCGTGAAAAGCAGGTGACGCGCTGATGGTCGGCCGGCTGCTCGTTTTCGCGGCCTGCGGCTCTTGAGTCGACGTCGTACAGCCAACGCCCACGGCTGAGGCCAAGATGGCTGTGGAGGCCGAAAGAACAAAAACACGGAAAGAAGAGCTAAATTCGGTCATAGGTCGTATCTCAAGCGACAGGCGGGGCGTCGCTCTCTGCAACTACCTAAGTCCCGACTCTATTCCTCGCAACCTCGAAGCTGCTACAAAATGCGCGCAACACAGCGAACGATCTGCTCGAAATCGTTCGCTATTTTTTTAGGATACCCCTGAGGTCAGCGCGAGGCCTGGGGCCAGTTTTCCAGAGTCGTGCGCTCGAGCGTCATCAGAGCACCTGTGATTTCCGGTAGAGGCAGCTGCTCGTGGGTGCCCCCCCGTTCGGCCGCCGCGCGCGGCATGCCGTAGACCACGGCCGTCTCTTCGCTTTCCGCGATCACGTATCCGCCCGCTTGCTTGAGAGCCACCGCACCGGCAGCGCCATCATCGGCCATGCCAGTCAAGATGACGCCGATACAGCGAGTCGGATCCGCCGAGGCCGCACTAGAGAGCAGGCGATCAGCGCTGGGATAGTAGCGATCCTTCAACGATGGAGGAACGACACGCACCCGAAAACGTTCACCCACCTTATCGAGCTCCATGCAACGCATGCCGGGGCAAACCAGAACCTCGCCCGCCCGAACGACGTCATCGTGCTCAGCTTCTCGTACAGGGATCTTGCTCCGACGATCCAAACGTTCGGCGAAGGTGCGAGTGAATTTTTCGGGCATATGCTGAACAACCAGCACGGCCATTTCAGTCGTAGGCGGCAAAGTGCTGATGATTTCCATCAAAGCGCTGGGTCCGCCGGTAGAGGCACCAATGCACACGATCTTACTCGGCGGCCGAGAAATCGGGGTGGGACGAATGCTGGGAGGGACAGAGGCCGCCTTGGCCGCCGCAGGAGAGCGCAGATGGTGGATGCCGCGCACCATCGAGAGTTTGGAGAGGAGTTCGTCGCGGATGCTGTGATCGCCCGGCATCAGTAGATCTGGCTTCGCGACGAAGTCCAGGGCCCCCAAATCCAGAGCTTTGAATACGTTCTCTTGCTGCGAGTAACTCGAAATCACGAGCACCGGCAGGGGATGCTTGGCCATCAGGATCCGAAGGAAGGTAAACCCATCCATCTTAGGCATCTCGAGATCGAGAGTGATCACATCTGGCTCGGTCAAACGCACGAGGCGCAGAGCTTCTTCGCCGTTGGCAGCTTTGCCGACCACTTGCAGGTGGGGCATCCCCTGAAGCATCTGACTGATGCTTCTACGATTCACGGCGGAATCGTCGACAACTAGCACCTTAAGGGGAGTCGTATCGTTCATGAAGGAACCTTAATTCGAAACGCCGAGCCACTATCCAGAGGCGGTCTCCTGTAGACCAAGTCGGCCTCGAGATGCACGGGCTCGAAGCTCGTCCCCGCGTTGAGCAGGGACTCCGAATGTCCGAGGAGCAAATAGCCTCCCGGAAGTAAACGCTCATAGAAGAGCCCGGTCACTTGTTGACGAGCAGTCTCGTCGAAATAGATCAGGACGTTGCGACAAAAAACGACGTCGACCCGTCCAACAGAGCGCACATCACGAGGATTCATGAGATTGCCCACCGAAAAGTGAACCATACGACGGAGCGCGGGTTTGATCCGGTACCTGCCCCCCTCCTCGACGAAGTGCTCGCGAATGAGATCTTCGTCCATCGCCCTAAAACTCCCCGGTCGGTAGATTCCCCGCTCGGCCGTTTCGATATTCGAGCGGCACAAATCGGTGCCTACAATCCCAATGCGAAAGCCTCGCAAATGAGAAGAGGACGAGAGCATCATGGCCAGGGTGTAGGCCTCCTCGCCACTCGAACAACCTGCGCTCCAGATAGTCAGGCGACGATTCGTCGAGTTTGCCTCCGCCAGGCGGGGAACGATTTCGTCAGAAAAGGCTCGCAGCTGGTACTCTTGCCGAAAGAAGTAGGTCTCTTTGGTGGTGAGCAGGTGGTAGACCTCTTCTTGCTCGCTGAGGCTCCCCTGTAAAAGGGAAACGTACTGATCAAAACTAGATAGGCCGAGGGCCTCGAGTCGGGGCGAGAGCCGACGCTGGAGCATTGAACGCGCCTTTTTGTCAAAGCACAAACCAGAACGCTTGGCGATCAATCCGACTAGCGCACTAAATGCGCTCTGGTTCAGAGCCAGTTCGGGTACAGACAAAGTCAAACAGCCTCGTTTTCTTGGGCAAGTTGAAGAGACCGTCCCACTTCAGCCAAAACCGAGAGGTGGGCGATGTCCAATACGAAAGCCATGGCGCCGCGGTAACTAAGCACATGTGACGCGCTGCGGGACGCAACATCGCCAACATCAGGTGCGGGACGCAACTGCTCATCCGTCACTTCGATGACCTCATGCACCTGCCGAACAACAATACCGAGCGACTGCTGTCCACCTCGCAGAAGAACCCATTTACGACGCGGCTCATTGGTCGGGCCGTATCCCAATCGCTCCCCCAAATCCAATATGGGCACGACCGTTTCACGGTGCTCTACCGCGCCAACTACCCCGGGAGGGGAGTGCGGCAATGCAGTCAAAGGCATAGGCTGAATAATCTCCTGTACCTGTTCTACGGGCAGAGCGTAAAACACTTGACCCACTTCGCAGGCCACCAGAGCACGCGCCAAGCCTCCCTTAGCGGAACGAATGCGCATTAGCGATTTCTCCTCGGCCGCCGCCTACGAGTCAAGTCCATACCCGAGATCAACCATCCACCGGGAGCTCGCCCCGGAATGAGAAGTATAGCTCGTTTTGGCTTAAGGTACATCGCTTGCATCAATTTGGAGCCAGGCCGATCGGGGGAGTCCTGGGCAGACTCCTTACCTCGGGGAGGGAGGTCCACCTTTGGACACCCCAGCCGAGTGTATCCCGCGACGACGGAGGGCATCTAGCTGCAACCCTTGTTCAAGACCGCAACCAGGTCGAGCAAGACGATCACCTCGCCACCGGGAGGGCGGCCAATCCCTCGCACCCCTTCGGCGCCGTCACCCCCTAACGCTTGCCCAGTGAACTCAATCTGGGAAACGTTGAGTCGCACCACTTGTTTCACCTCGTCCACCCGTAGACCGACGAGTTCCGTTTCGCTCATGCGGGCCAAAAGAATGCGGGCACGACGTTCGGTTTCCAAAGGAGGCAGTCCCAAAACGACGCGCAAGTCCACCACGGTGGCCAATTGCCCTCGCACGCTGCAGACTCCAAGCACCGCGGGCGCGGCTCGGGGCACGAGGGTTACGGGCGGCGGGATGACTATTTCGTGAACCGAACGCAGGTCGACCGCGAAGGCTTCGTCGTCGCACGAAAAAGAAAGCAACTCGAGAATTTCTTCCCTGCTGTCCCCCCTCGCCAACTTGGAAGAAGCGGCCATCTTTTCAGGCATGGGCCGCCACCTTTCTCAAGGAATCCCCGGGGCTAAGCATTTCATCCAAGATCGCGGCCACATCCAAAACCAATCCCACCTTCTGATTGCCCAACTCGGTTGCCCCTGAAAACCCCCGCACCGAGGACAGCGAGGCCCCCAGGGACTTGATCACGATATCCTGCTGCCCCGCGATCGCATCGACCACGAGACCCAAGCGTCGTTCTCCGACCTGCGCTACCACAACAAACTCCTTGAACCGGGCCGCCTCACGAGTGAGCCCAAAAAACGACCTGAGTCGGCACAGGGGCAAGGTGGACCCCCTGAGCGAAGTGACTTCTCTGCCGTCAACCTCTCGCGTATCTTCGTCGAGCAGGTTCACTTCCGAGATGGCCGAAAGCGGAACCGCAAACTGTTGCTGGTCGACATTGACCAATAGCGCACGGAAGATCGCAAGCGTTACCGGCAAGGTGAGAGTCATCTTGGTGCCAACGCCGCGTTCGCTCTGCACATCGATCACCCCACCGAGGCGCGCGATGTTGGTCTTGACGACGTCCATGCCCACACCACGACCCGATACTTCGCTCACATCTTCCCGAGTGCTCAGCCCGGGCAGAAACATCAGGCCAAGTAGTTCCTCCCGAGAGAGTCCGCCAGCAGTGGCCTCGTCAATCGCTCCGGTCGAGACGGCTCGAGCGATGAGTTTTTCTTCGTTGACACCGCGCCCGTCGTCTTCCACCTCAATCAACACATGACTGCCTTTCTGATAGGCATTCAGGGCAATAGTGCCTGCTGAGCTCTTGCGCGATTTCTCCCGCTCGTCGGCCTTTTCGATGCCGTGGTCGATGGCGTTGCGCAGCATGTGAAGCAAGGGGTCGCCCAGCTCTTCGACGATGAGCTTGTCAATTTCTGTCTCGGCCCCCGTGACCACCAGGCGAACTTCTTTGCCAAGGTCTCGACTGATCTGCCGTACGCCACGGGCCAGTCGATCGAACATTTGTCCCAAAGGAACCATGCGCATCTCGAGAATTCCGTTTTGCAGGTCCTCGAGTCGTCTTTCCAGGATGCGGTGCAGACGATGCAGTTCGCCTCCCACCGACCGGCTGTGTTCCGACCGCACGATCTCGGCGTTGGTGTAAAGATTGCTCTTGAGAATCGAAAGCTCACCGACAATGTTCATCAAGCGGTCGAGCTTGTAGATGTCGACGCGAACAGCTCGTCGCGCAAGACGTTGCTCGTTCACCTGAGCGGCCAATCGGCTCGATTTCCGTGGCACTTCAGAAATGCCACCGACTGGTTTTATGGAGGGAACAGCAATTGAGCTTCGGGAAGACGGCATGGGCGCAAGAGAAGCCGCTACTCGCTGCGAAGGAATCGAAGTCTCTCGCCCAAGGGGGATTTCGTTGACAACGGCGTTTTCACTGCCGAGCAACCCGGCGACCGCAGAAAGAGCCTGACTCGACGCGAGAATGAGGTCGAGCTCGAGGACGTCCGCTGCGGTCGACTCACCGGTCGGCAAATAGGTGATGACTTCGCCGAGTTGCCGTGCGCTATCTTTGAGCGCGCTGAGCTCGCTGTCGATGGTCATCAAGTCGAACTGAACACGGATGCGAAACAAGCGTTGTCCCGCTTCGATGTTCGCCCGCAGTCGGTGCTCCTCGTATTCGGTCAGCACACCCAAGATCGCCGGATCGATCGAGTCGGGCGCGCTCTCGTCGGTCGAAGCCTCGCTCATTTGGGTCGCGATCGACTCAACCACTTTCCCGACTTTGGCCTGGAGCGCAAGGTCCGCATCGGCATTGGGGCTGCCCAGTAGCTGATGCCCAACGTCAACTGCCGAAAAGAGCACATCCAGGACAGCCGCCGAAATATCGACTCGTCCCAAGCGCAACCCGTCCAGCAAATCCTCCAGGCGGTGGGTCAGCGAGGACAACCCCGTAGCCCCGAAGAGACTGGAAAGTCCCTTGAGAGTATGGATCTCTCGAAACGCTTCGTTGATCAGCTCGGGCTGGGAGACGCCCCGCTTATGCGCAGCGTCAATCGCGAGCAAATTGCGGGCGAAGGCTTCGATAATGTCCTGAGCTTCGTTGAGAAACTCTTCTCGGCCCTGGTCGGTCACGGTGCCGCCATCCTACCAAGATTTTGAAATCTCCAAGAAAGTGCCAATCTTGGCACGTCTTGACGCGAAAAAACCCTAAAAGCGACAAAGCAGGCTCGGAACGGTCACCGGCCCTAGCCCCGAAAAACTCCACAAGGCCCCGAAGCCCCCCTCGAGTCGCCATCATTGGAGCGGGTTGCTCGGGGCTAGTGACTCTCCGCCACGCATTGGACGCGGGCCTCGATGCCGTGTGCTTCGAGCAAGGGCAAGACGTGGGGGGGCTTTGGGTGCTCGACAACTCGAACGGGCGGGGAGGCGCCTATGAATCATTGCGCCTGATCAGCTCCAAAAAGAACACCCACTTTCAGGACTACCCCCTTCCCGAAGGGTTAGAGGACTTTCCCCACCACAGGGACGTCGCCCGCTACTTCTCCGACTACGCCGAACACTTCGAACTCCGGTCCGCCATCCGCTTCGGACACGAAGTGCAAAAGTGCGAACCTCTCGCGGAAGGTGGTTATCGACTCCACTTCACGGAAGGACTCCCCTCGCAGGATTATGACGCACTGATCGTCGCAAGCGGACATCATTTTTGCCCGCAATATCCTCCCGAAGCAGTCCATCAGAAGTTCAAAGGGCGTCTGATGCACTCATATGACTATAAGAGTCCCACCCGCCCTTTCGATCTTCGAGACCAGAAGGTGCTCGTTGTAGGCATGGGCAATAGCGCGATGGATATCGCAAGTGAGCTGAGCAAGACCAGTGCTGTGACGGTATCGGCTCGCCGCGGCGCCTGGGTCATGCCGCGCTATTTTCGAGGGAAGCCCATCGACGGACCAGCCGTGATCCCCCTATGGCTCCCAGGCAAGCTGCGCCGCTATCTCGTCACCCGGTCGTTTCAGTGGTTATTCGGTAAAATGAGCGACTATGGGCTCCCCGAGCCAGACCACTTGATAGGAGAAGCGCACCCTACGATCTCAACTGAGTTTCCTCACCTGGTTCGTGCCGGGAAGATCCAGATGCAGAAAGGACTCGTGCAGGCGAGGGGCAAGACGGCGTTTTTCGCGGACGGGGAGAGCGCAGACTTCGATACCATTGTCTTTTGCACAGGCTACCGCGTCGAGTTTCCCTTCTTCGCAAAAGAACATCTCCATGCTCCTGACAACCGTCTACCTCTGTTCTATCGAACCTTTCACCCCCAGCACCGCCATGTCTTCTTCGTCGGCTTGCTTCAAACAGTAGGAGCGGTCATGCCGGTCGCCGAAGCCCAGGCTAAGGTCATCGTTCGGCACTTACTTGGCGGCTACAACCTCCCCTCCCCCGATGCCATGGCGCGCCAGATCACGCGCCAGCAGCAGCGCATCAAGAAGCGCTTCGTCGCCACCCCACGCCACACCATGCAGATCATCCCCGCTGATTTTCACGCTGAGCTAGAAGTAGAACTTGCCCAAGGAGCCCAGCGCGCCCAAACCAAGCAGGGGCTCTCCTTCCCTCGAGGAACAAGCCAACCATGAACCAGACAACTCGGCCTCACCGGGGTTGGTCCGCCCTCTATGCTGGACTGACCTCGCTCGGAGCATTGAGCCTGGTGGAAACCCGCGCCGCCGTGTTTGCGGTGCTCTTGCTCATCATCGGCTTGGCCCAGGTGAGCAGCTCGTCTGTGCTCGATGCTTCTCGCTCCCGCTTTTGGACACGAGTTCTTTCAATCGGGCTCGGTCTATCCATCTTGGGACTCGGGCGTTTTATCTTTCAAGAAGCTCTGCCAGGGATCAGCGAGGCCAAGGGGCGCGACTCGAATAAGCGAGCCGTTTCACTTTTGCGTGAAATCTACTTCGCTCAAAACGCAATGCGACGCTACGGAATGGTCGACCCGGATGGCGATGGGGTCGGTTCAGCTGGTCGACTCGGAGAACTCACGGGCGTAGTGAAAGCTCGAGGAACGATTCAACTCGAAACGCCGCCTCTTGCCCCTCGCCTTGCCCCGCGCACGGACACCCGAAGCGGTCCCGCTACCGAGCACGAAGGCTACCTCTTTTTCGCCTGTCTACCGAAACCGGGCGGAGGCTGGTCCGCGCGCAGTGACGCAAAAGTCGACGAAGAACGGGCCGAGCGCAACTGGATCGCCTACGCGTGGCCCATGGCCTCAAACCTGCCGCACAAGAAGGCCTACGCGATCGATGAGCACGAGGGGATCTATGAGCTGGACAATCTCAATCAGAAAGAACTCGTGTACGTCGGCGGTTTGCACCCGCCTCCCTGCGATTCCCTCCCCAAAGCCGAGTCCGACAAGTGGAAGCCCTGGAACGGAAAGACGCGCCTTGAGGGGCTCCCTGGGGACAAGCCTGACAATAGATAAAGTCAATCAAGTCCATAACTTGCAAGACCACCAATCACCAAGCGGTCTAAGTTGTAAATACAAGTTGACATCTAGACATTCTATCCGAGAATCAACTCGTGGCCGAACTCAATCGTGACTCTCCCTTGCCCTTGTACGCGCAGCTCGCGCGTCAGGTGGAGTCGCGCATCCTCTCCGGCACCTACTCCCCTGGCTCGACCATCCCTTCTGAACACGCGCTCTGTGATGAGTTTGGTGTGGGGCGCCCCACAGTCCGCCAGGCAACCGACGAACTGGTACGCAAAGGACTCATCGAGAGAAGGCGAGGCCAGGGCACCTTCGTTCGAGAGAGAGTCGATGCGATCGATTTGTTCTCATTGGGGGGAACGATGCGCTCCTTTTCCGAAAGAGGACTTGAGCTATCGACCCGCTTGCTCCGAGCGCCGAGCTGCGCCTCTCATCAGGATGGGCGAGCAGGATTTTCGCTCAGACGGCTGGCCCATGTGGAAGGCGACCCGATCTTGATTGAGGACTTTTGGTTCGACGCGCAGGTCTTTCCGGGCTTCGCCGAGCTCGACCTTTCGGGTCAGTCCCTGTCGGAAACCGTGCGTCGACACTTCGGCTTGGCTCCTTTGGGCGCTGACCAAGTGTTTTCGGCTGTGATGCTCGATGCCGAAGAGGCGCGTCTTCTCCGTGCAGAATCAGCGGCGGCGGCCCTGCGTGTGGAGCGTAGCCTGCATTTTTCTATCGCTAAAGATGCAGTACTGGTCCGCATGCTCTGCAAACAGGACCCACGTTATACCTTTTTCCAAACCATTGGAGGACACTTTGCATAAGCGCGGATACTACGGACAGTTTGGTGGTGCCTATATTCCTGAGGTGCTCGTGGCCACTTTCGAAGAGCTCATCGACGCCTTCGAAGCAGCCAAGGCCGATCCAAAATTTTGGACCGAATACGAACAACTCATGGGTTCTTATTCGTGCCGCCCCACCCCCATCACCTACGCCGAAAACCTGAGCAAAAAGCTGGGTGGAGCACAGATCTACATCAAGCGCGAAGATCTGAACCACACAGGGGCTCACAAGGCCAACAACGTCATGGGGCAAGGTTTATTGGTCAAACGCATGGGAAAAAAACGCGTTATCGCCGAGACCGGCGCAGGACAACACGGAGTGGCCACCGCCACCATGGCGGCTCGCTTAGGCCTCGAGTGCACGATTTATATGGGCGCGGTCGATGTCGCCCGCCAACGTCCCAACGTGTTTTGGATGGAGCAACTCGGCGCGAAGGTGGTGCCGGTGACCGAAGGCAGTCAAACCCTCAAAGACGCGATCAACGAAGCCTTTCGCGATTGGGTGACCAACATGGACAGCACTCACTACGTCCTGGGTACCGCCTGCGGACCTCATCCCTTCCCCGAGATGGTCACCTACTTTCAGTCGATCATCGGAAAGGAAGCGCACGAACAAATCCAAGCAGTAGCGGGCCAGCTTCCAGATCGGGTCTACGCCTGCGTCGGGGGAGGCTCCAATGCGATGGGCGTGTTTTCGGGATTTCTTGACGACACCGCAGTCGAACTGATTGCCGTAGAAGCTGGTGGACATGGTCCGGGTCTAGGCCAACACGCGGCACGACTGGGCCTGAGAGATGCCACCATCGGCGTGGCCCAAGGTTATAAGACTTACTTCCTCCAAAACCACGAAGGACAGATGCAGGACACGCATAGTGTCGCGGCAGGCCTCGACTACGTCGGTGTTTCGCCCATCCTGGCCGACCTCTTCGAAAAGAAGCGAGTTCGCTTTGAGGCTGTAACCGACAAGGAGGTCGTGGAGGCCCTCAAGATGACGGTCAAAAACGAAGGTTTGATCCCTGCCCTCGAGTCATCTCACGCCTTCGCTCAGGCCTACAAGGAGGCCCCCACGCTCGGCTCGGATCAGGTGATCCTCATCAACCAATCCGGACGCGGGGACAAGGACATCTTCACGATTGCCGATGCGATCGGCGACCGCAAATGGGAAGAATTCATCATGCAGAAAGCGGAGCAGTACCGTGCTTGAGCAATACATCCGACGCGAGCGAGAAAAAAAGCCCATCTTGCTCATGACGCACATCGTTCTGGGCTACCCGAGTTTCGAAGCTTCGATCGAGATCGTTGACGCCATGGTCGAGGCGGGTGTCGAACTAATCGAGCTCCAAATCCCGTTTTCGGAACCGATGGCCGACGGCCCCGTGATCCTGCACGCGAACCAGAAGGCCTTGGCCGCTGGATCCACCGTCGAAAAATGCTTCGAAGTGGCGACCACCCTGGCCAAGCGCCACCCGCAGGTCCCTCTACTTTTTATGAGCTACTTCAACATCGTCTTCAAACGAGGACTTCAAAAATTCGCTCAAGATACGCGAGCTGCAGGCTTGAGAGGGGCGATCATTCCCGATCTTCCGCACGAAGAAGGCGAAGAACTGTTCGCCGAGATGCGGAAGAACCAGCTTGAGCCCATCCTGCTTTTTTCGCCAAGTACGAGCGACACGCGCCTACGAGAAATTGCAGCCCATGAGAGCGGGTTCATCTACACCATAGCAAGAAAGGGTGTCACAGGAGCCGATACAGACTTCGAGAGCCTGACCCCGTACTTAGATCGTTGTCGAGCCGCCACCAAGCTTCCTCTCGCACTCGGATTTGGGGTCAAGGACAAGAAAGATGTCAGCGGACTGATCGGCAAGGTGGACGTGGCCGTCGTTGGCTCGCAGACCATCAAAGTGATAGACGAACGCGGTCCTTCCGCCGTTGGTGAGTTCATCACTGGTCTGCGCGACTAAGAAAGCACCCCTGTGTCCAAACCACCCTTTTTTGCCGAACGTACACGCATCGAAAAAGCAGAGCGCGACCCCCTCGCGGAGGAGGGAGACCTACCGCCTGTGGTCGCACGCATGGTGGTAGAAATTCGCTCCGACGGTTCGCGGACCTTAGCGCGCGGCGCCCTAGAAGACTTGCAAAACGGCGAGCGCGTCGCGCTCCAAGCGGATGCGGCAACGCCGGTAGCACTTGCCGCTCAGCTCACCAAAGCCCTGGTACAGATGCCGGCCCTCGCCAAGACGCTGACCGAAAGCGCGGCGCGCGAATTTTCGCAAACGCAGCTCGGGAAGCTGAAAGAAAAACTCGGCCCCCTGTCAGAGCTTTCTCCCTTCAAGCGCAAAAAGAAAGACTGAAGCTCATGGACGACGTCTACAAGAGCGATCTCAATCGCGACGTTCCGCCAGCCCGAGCGGGCGAGTTTGCGCCGCTCTACTACGGCAAACTCAAGATCGACCCTCCCGTGGTGCTCGCTCCGATGGCCGGCGTGACGAACTACCCCTTTCGCACCCTATGCCGCGAGTACGGAGCCGGACTTTATGTTTCGGAAATGATCACGGCTCGCCCTCTCGTGGAGGGCGTCGAGAAGACCATCAAACTCGCGGACTTTGGCAAGGACGAAAGTCCTCGCAGCCTCCAGCTCTATGGGGTCGATCCCTATTACGTGGGCAAAGCCGTCGAACGCTTGGTCGGGGAAGGCCATGTCGATCACATCGATATGAACTTCGGCTGCCCCGTGCGCAAAGTCACTCGCAAAGGAGGGGGCTCGGCCCTGCCCCTCAAGCCCAAACTGCTGGCACAGATCGTGGGTGCGGCGGTCAAAGCGGCGGAGCCCGCCCAAGTACCGGTCACGATAAAATTTCGCCTCGGCGTAAGCGAAGAATGGATGACCTACAAGGACGCGGGCCGGGTGGGTCAGGAAGAAGGGTGCGCCGCGGTGGGTCTGCACGCCCGAACAGCAGCCCAGCTCTATGATGGGACCGCGCGCTGGGACTACATCAGAGAGCTCAAGTCTCTCTTGACCATCCCAGTGCTCGGAAACGGCGATATCTGGGAGGCAGAAGACGCTTTGCGCATGATGAGAAGCACCGGGTGCGACGGGGTCATCGTAGGACGAGGTTGTTTGGGGCGCCCTTGGTTGTTCCGTGATCTTGCGGCTGTCTTTCGCGGCGAGCAGCCGCCCAACCCTCCCACCTTGGGCGAAGTCTGTGATGTGATGCGGAGACACGCCCTGTTGCTTTGTTCGTGGATGGGAGAAGGGCCCGCCCTACGTTCTTTTCGCCGTCACACATCGTGGTACACCAAGGGGTTTCGGGGCAGTGCTGCGGCGCGCAGCCGCTTCATGCAGGTCAAGACATTGGATGAACTGGAAGAGGTCATGGCCTCCCTCAATCCCGAAGAAGCCTTCCCTCCGACAGCCATGCGCGTCCCCCGTGGCAAAACAGCAGGAACCCAGGTGGTCAGTCTCCCGGACGGCTATTTGGACACGCTGGACGACGCCACCCCACCCGAAGAAGACGACCACGTCGAGGGCGGCTAACTTTTTACCATCCGCCGCGGAAGCGATCCATGCGACGCCGATCGGCCTTGGTCGGACGGCCCATTCCGCGCTCACGCGAACCAAAGTCCTCCTTTTTTTGCTCTGGAGGCGGCGAATGATCCTCGTAGAGCTCCCGGGCTTTGGGGGGCGACAGTCGTTTGTCCGCCAGAGCCAAGACCACCAAAATCACCTCGCCTCGCGGCGCCCGTGCCTCGATGCGATCGCCCACTTTGATTGGATGGCTCGATCGCACATTGCGGCCGTTGACCTTCACGTGCGAAGCGGCACAGGCGTCTTGCGCGCCGGTGCGCGACTTGTAAATACGAGCCGCGCACAGATAGCGATCCACGCGCACGCTGGTGGAGGACTCAGCCGGCTCGGCCATCAGTACCCCTCAGAAAAGATCTGCTCGTCCTGCGCGCCTCGCTCCTTGAGCAGATGTGCGACCTCAGACACCATCGGGAGCTTTCCGCACACGCAAAAGTAGCTACCTTCGACCGGAAACTCTTTGAGGTGGCTCTGCACGCGGCCCGTCCGCCCGGTCCAGTCGCTCGAGGCAGCCAGGCGAGACAGCACTGGCGCATATGTAAAGCGCTCGTCTTGCATCGAAGAGAGTTCATCGAAAAAGATGCAGTTTTCGTGATCGCGTGCTCCATGCAAGAGAGTCACTTTCGGGGCCCGCTCCTCGGGTAACGCCAAAAACGCTTGCACGATCGAACGAAGAGGAGAAACCCCCGTACCCATGCCGATGAGGACGACGTGTCGGGCCTGACTCAGACGCTCCAAGTCGGGGCCTCCCGCCGGCTTCGACAAGAAGAGTTCGTCCCCCGACTGCAGAGGGACGGGCCACTTGATGCTTGGCTCGTGCATAGCGAGCTCGATCTTAGCCGGCGCAGTCCCTTCCTGGGCCGAAGCGATCGAATAGTAAGACAGTTTGCCGGATGGTGAGTTCGTTGCACCCAGATGCTGTCCCGGCTTCCACGCATAGCCCGCGGGGACGTCCAGAGTGACGCAAAGGACCTCGGGGGCCAGACGTCGAATGTTGTCGATCTTGGTGCTAGAGTAGCGGGCTGTCTCCGAGGAGCTCATTTTTCGGTGTATAGCGGCAGATAGCGGGATAAAAAAGCCCGTCTTTCCTATGAATTATTTTGGTCATGCGACGCTCGCCAGTTTGCTTTCCGCAAGAAAGCCCGGGGCGCTCCCTTTTCGCAACGCAGTCATTCAAGCCCCATCGTCTGCCTTCGTCCTCGGAGCGATGCTGCCTGACCTCTGCGCGATGGTCGGTCTTCGTCCCCCGGAAACCAACGGCGATCCCGAAGTCGAAGCCGGGTTGAACTACCACATTGAGACCGATTCTGTGTTTCACCAGACCGAAGTTTTCATCCAACACAACAGGCGGGTGCTGCTGGACCTAAGACAACTCGGTGTGAGCCGGGGCCCAGCGCGTGCTTGTTCCCACATGGGAGTCGAGATGCTCATCGACGCCAAGCTAGTGGAATCAGATCTCTACTTTTTTCCCTACCAGGAAGCGCTCGAATGGGGAAAGCAAGAGCTCGCCCTGCTCAGCGGTAGTGCCTTCGCGCGCAGTTGGTCCCTCGGCTCGCAGCTCCGACTCAAGGGGCTATTTTCATTGCTTCAAAAGCGAGGGCGCGCCGTATTCGCCCCCTCCTTCACCCGTTTTTGCGAACGCTTCAGTGGCGCGCTTTCTCATCGAAGTCGCCTGGCTCCGAGCGAAGAAGAATTGGCGCAAATTGCGCGAAACCTCGCCCAAGATCGCCTCGTTGAGCAAGATGTAGAGCGACTGCTGGACGACATGGCCCAAGCCTTGCCCATCGAGCCCCGAGCAACCAAGGCACTGCCCCCTCTTGAACGAGCACGATTGAACCCCCAAGCTTGAGCCGACGCCGAGGAGCAGATGAGCCAAACCAACGAGAATCAGAACATCGCCCAAAAAGTCTACGAGGATCTGCGTCGACAGATTTTAGCGGGAGAACTCGCCCCAGGAGATCGCCTCCCCGGAGAACGCGAGCTTGCTGCACGCTATGGCACCAATCGAAACACTCTGCGCGAAGCCGTGCGTCGCCTCGAGCAAATGCGGCTCGTCACCGTACGCCACGGCCAAGGTGTCACGGTCGCCGATTTTCGCCGCACCGGCACGATGGACTTGCTCGCCCCCTTGTTCGAAGCCTCGTCTGACTATACCGAGCTCAGTCAGATCGTCCACGACATCCTACCAGCGCGGCTACTCGTGCTTGAGTTTGCAGGACGCCTCGCCGTACAGCGTGCCGATCGCGCCGACATCGAGCGCCTACGTGACATCACAGATCTGATTATTTCGGCCACAGAAAGCCGAAATGCCAGCATTATCGCCCGCGGCTTTCAACGTTGGCTCGAAGCCCTCGTCGATGCGGGGCATTCGGTGGCGATGCGTTGGGTGGCCAACCCCTTTCTCGGCTCCTTTCGCGAACTCTTAGACCGCTTTCCCGAAGTTTGGGTCATGGATGCAAACTTCGGCCCCCATCTCCGAGGTTTTCTCGATGCTCTCGAAGCCGGTGACGAAGAAAAAGCCGTGGCTTCCCTACGCAGCTACTACAATCGCATCGATGGCCAGGTCCGCGAAGGGTTTCAGGCGATCGCTCAACTTGCGGCCCATGGTATTCCCCAGGCTCAAGCCCCACAACCCACCCCTCTGAATGCAATGCCCTCCGTCGAACCCCTCGGCACAAAGACGGATGATGAGGCAAGCCCCTCGTCAGAGCACGGCGAAACGACGAGCAAAGTGACCGCGCTATTTGGTACCCATCCCCCTCGCACCTGAGCGAGCAAATCCATGAAGGTTCTGTTAGTTGGTTACGGCTATGTCGGACAAGCTCTAGCCAAACGACTTCACGAGGCAGGGCACCTGGTCGCCGCTCTACGTCGCTCTATACAGGCTTCGGCGGGCCCCGTGCAGCTGTATCAAGGAGACGCGGGAGAGCCTACGACCTTGCACAAGCTCCCCTCGGACTTCGATCAAATCGTGTGCAGTACCTCGCCCGACGCGCGCACCCCCGAAGCCTATGAACGGGCCTACCCTAAAGTGGTCGAGGCACTTCTTCACCGCTTTCCGACGGCTCGGCTCCTGCTCGTTTCCAGCACCTCGGTCTATGACCAACAAGAAGGAAGCGAGCTGACTGAAAGCGCCAGAGCAACCGCTGCGAGTCCCACGGCAGCGCAGATCCACCGAGCAGAGCTAAAACTCCTCGCGCCAACCCTCAAGACCCACCACGTGGTCATCCGAGCGAGCGGCATTTATGGCCCCGGGCGCAGCCGACTTATTTCTTCGCTCCTGCATCATGCTCTCGACGAAGCCACCGCCCAAATCTGGACAAGTCGCATCCACCGTGACGATCTCGCCGGCATTGTCCACTTCCTCATCGAGCGCCCCCAGCTCGCCGGAGTCTTCCATGCGTCGGATCCCTCACCCACCCAGCTAAAGGACCTCTCCACCTGGGTGCGAGCCCATGTCGCCCCCACAGCTCTTCCGGTCGTTTCGGCGGCTGTACGGGGACGAAAAAATCGCCGCATCGTTCCAGCTCGTCTGGTCGAGTTGGGCTACCCCTTCCTCTATCCCAGCTTTCGACAAGGCTACGAGGCGGTTCTCGCGGAACTCGCGCCAAGCACCGAACCATGACAGTACTGTGAGCTCGTGCAGAGGCATGAGTTTGGACCTCGCGCTCAGCGGTGCAGCCCACGTCCCGCCCGAGAGGCAAGGGAAAGGCTTAATTTTTGCGCCCCGTTTTTCGAACCACGGCCAAAAGCTTTTTGCACGACTCAAACTTTGCGCCTTGTCCCTGCTACCCAGGAAGAGCAATGCTGCTAACTCAAAGGAGAGATGCGCTCCCCTACCCTCGCTGTAGCCCTACTCCTTCTCCCCCTCTTCGCTTGTTCCCCCCAAGCACTCGATTCCCAAGCCCAAGACGGGACCACCACCGAAAACACAACCGGTGACACGCAAAACGGCGGGTCTCAACCAGACCCCACCACAGGAGCCTCCAGTGCAGGTGGGTACCGGTCGGGCGGAAGCGGGGGAAGCTCCTCGACAGGCTCAACCGGAGGCGGCGGAAGCCAATCCAAAGGTTCCACGGGAGGGTCCGCCAATAGCCCCCATAGTGAGAGTTACTTTCTGCCTCCCCCCAGCCAATGCCACAATCAGGACTACATTGACTATCAAGAAGGGTGTGAGGAAGGCGTGAGCACGAGCACCTGCGGGGGCAAGTGTAATACCATCAATGCCTGCCTCGAAAGCGAAGCCGAAAAACCCTTCGCCGATGTCACTTTCATCTGCCCCAGGTTCATGCAGTTTAGCCCCGAAATGGAGCAGGCGGCTCAAGACGATGGTCTAGCTCAGTTCAACTACGCCATCGTCGGACACGATGCGGATACAGGCGGCATCGACGGCGAGGACCAAAGCACCTGCTGTCAGTGCTATCAGCTCGTCTTTGCCTATCCGAGTCCCGACAACGACAGTCAGGTCCTGGCTGATCCCAATGACAAGGATAACCCGGTATCGGCCATACCCCTTCCGCCTCCCCTCGTCGTTCAAAGCTTTAACACCGCGGCCACTCCCCATAGTTTCGACATCTACATGGGAGCGGGCGGCCTGGGGGCGAACAACGCCTGTGCCCCCCAGCTCCAGCCCGCCGCACGATCAGGCCAATACCTCTACACATCTTATCCCCAAGTCGGGCAACCAAGCGGGGGCGGGGTCAAACCAGTAACGCACTTTTCCGAGTGCAAGACCGAAATCCAATGGGTCACCTACGACTCGCTCTCCTCACCCGCGTGCAGCGCTTCAGTGAACGAAGCCTGCAACCAAATCGAATCGGACATTTCGGGATTGACGGAGCAGGCGCGTGACTCTTGCCTGAAGTCGACCGACCCCGACGCCTACTACCACCTCAATTGGTCAGTCTACGCAAAGAAGGTCGAATGCCCGAGCCACCTCACCCGCGTGACTGGTTGCAAGCTCGCTCCCCAAGGTCTTCCCCCCGTCGACACGAAAGTCACCACAGCCGACCAAGCCGCCGCCGATCCGACTTTTTTCAGCCAATCGACGAAAGGCACCATGTACGAAACCACCACGATGGAAGACTGCTGCCGCCCCTCCTGTGCATCCAAAGATTGGATCGAAGGCCGGGGCTTGGTATCTGACGAAGAGTACAATGCCTTCTACTCGTGCGATGCCCGAGGCGTTCCCATCACCGAGTAGGGAACACGTCAGCAGCTCGCCGCCCGAGCCTGAGACCCTATCCCCTGATCTCGGCCAAGCTCTCATCGACCGCGGCTACAAATAGGTCCATCTCTTGCGCCGAGTTAGAAAAATGCGGAGCAATGCGCAGCAGGCCATCGGGAATGCTCACCCGAACGCCACGTTGATCGAGGGCAGTGAACAAGCGAGTGAGATCGACGGAAGACGGGGGACGGAAAGAAAGGATCGTTGAGCGCAGCTCAGGATCGTGGGCTCGTAGCGAACGGAAACCTCGTTCAATCATCCGCGGCTCCAGAGAATCGAAGAGGTTTTGCACGTGATCGAAAATGGCTTGTGTGCCCACATGTTCGATCACGTCGACACCAGCCTCCAGAGCAGCAAAGCCGGCGGTGTTGGCCGTACTGCCTTCGAAGACAAGCGGGGCGGCGAGATAAGGACGATCATACCTAAGCAGGTCAGCACCCTTAAAGAGGAAGTCAGCCGCATGCTCGGTGCTGAGCCAGCCCGCGGTGAGCGGTTTCAATCGAGTAGCAAACCCAGGCGAAATGGCGCAAATCCCCGCACCTTCTAGCCCCAAAAGCCACTTATGCGCCCCTGAAAAAAACGCATCTATACGGAGCTCTTCAAGATCGATGGGCATCACACCGCAGCCCTGAATGCCGTCCACGAGCAAGCTCACCCCATAACGGTCACACAACAAACCGATGTCCCCAAGTGGCATGCGCAATCCGCTCTGAAACTGAACGGCACTGACGGCCAAAAAAGCCACCTTTTTGGAAACGTTCTCAAAGACCGCCTTTAGACCAGACAAGATCTTTTGCCGCGCATCCGGGTCCTCCGACGAAGGCAAAGACAAGAACTCGACGCTTCCGCCTCGGAGCTGCGCTGCCTGTTGATACGGCACCACATTGGCCGGAAACTCGCCTCGATAGGTCACCAAGCGGTAGCCCGGCTCCCAAGGTAGCGCCAAAGCCACATCTGTGATCGCTCGCGTGCACCCAGGAGATAAACCGATCGATTCTGGGCCAACCTGGAGCAAGCGGCCCAGGCTCGCCCTCAACCTTTCACGTTGAGCCATCCAAAGAGGAAAAGCACCGTTGCCGCGTTCGGTCACGCTCTTCATGCAGTGCTCCACCGCCCGGCGCCCAGCCAAGTTCAGGGGAGAGATGGCCGCGTGGGCCAAAAAGGGTCGATAGGCTAGTCCTTCGAACAAGCTGCGGTCCCCCAGTCGCGGCTCCGGCACATCGGGAAAAGAAAGGGGACGGGGCGGCAAAGGTGCGACTGTCATGGGGCAAGAAGAGCATTTTCCAGGTCGAATTCTCAACTCGTCGGCCCCGAATGGTCTTGAAGCGGCTGGCAGCACCACCGTCCTACGCTGCGCCCACAAGCTCTGACCTTTCTTTCAGTGCCTGGCATATGTTCACTGATTTTCTGTTCCCTTCTGAGAAAACCGATGGTAGCAACAGGCCGTTGACGCATCCCGCAGAACAGTCGGCGCATCCGAGCAAGATGGACGACGAATTCTCGCGTTTGGCGCAAAGGCCTCCCACCCATACTGAGAAGCAGCTGCTCGCTCTGTTGGGAGAACACCTAGACCCAGCCAAGCGTGACCGTTCGAGTGAGGACTTGTCCATCTGGGTCGACGGCCTCCTCGCTGAATCTGTAGTACATCTCGCCGTCGCGAGTGGCGTTTGTGGTGCCCGGGCGCTCTTGGTCTCCCCCTTGCGCGACCAACTCGTCCAGCGACAACTCAGACTCAGCCGAAGGGCGCCCTTCTTCGCTCTTCCAGAAGGAGTGAAGAGCGCAGCGGCACGTCAAGCGGTCACGGCTTGGGCCACTCCTGATGAGCTGGATGTGGCCCTGGTTTCCCGTGTCTTCGGCGCCGAGGGTCCTGATGTGATCTTCGTAGAAGACGCACACGCCGTCTCTCCACAATCAAGCGCCTACCGACCAAGTTTCGACAAGCTGCGCGCAATCTTGCAACGGTATCCCAAGAGTCTCTTGGTCTGCACATCGAGCTCGAGCGAGTCGCTACTCAGAAGCGATGCGGCTAGACGCCTTGCGCGTCCCCACCTCAGCGCAACCACGCCCCTGCACGAAAGTGCTCTCCTGAGCGATACACGCGTGCAGTTTCGCGTCTTGGCGCAAGAGGCTTTGACTCAGGGTGGCTCTGGAGGCTTCAACGCCACTTTGGCTCAAATGATGGACGAGATGCCGCGGCCAGCCCTACTTTTGTGTGCCACCGTAGCCCAAGCCGACGAAGTCTACGCCGCCCTGCTCGAAGCACAGCTGCCCGTTCACCGCTTTCATTCCGCCATGCCCGAAAGCGAGCGAGCTCAACACTTGGTTCAATTTGCCCTCCCCGGTCGCCGCGCCGTGATGGTGGCGACAAGCGGTTTTTTCGCTGGCTCGGGATTCGCAGGCGAGCCAACGGGCGATGTGCCCGAAAGTTTCGGTCCGGGTTACGCGCGACGTGATATTCGCAGCCTCGTCCATCTAGCCGCCCCGGCCTCGCTGGAGCAGTTCACTCAAGAGCTGCGCTTACTCGACGCAGGCCCTCGCCCCCAGGGGCGCGCCGAAGGCCAGGGCGAAACCGAAGAGCCCTCAAGCGAGACGAACGAAGAAGGGGAGGCAGCTGCCGCACTCCGATCTTCGGACGTGCCCCATGCGGTGTCTCTCCTGATCTACCACCCCTCTCAGTTGGTCCTCAGTCAGGCGCTCCTTGAGCGCAAACGTCCCGGACCAGAAACCCTGATGACCTTGGCCGAGGAGCTCTCTCGTCGAGGCGCGAGCTGGGTTAGCGAACAAGAACTCACTGACCACGGAATGCAGTCGCGTAAGCTCCTGCAGACGGCTGCCCGCTTCTTATTCGATGCGGGATTGATCGAGCAACAGGGCGACCAGTGGCGCTCGCGCGTCGACGCCCAACAACTTTTGAGTGGTGCAGAAACGATTGCGGAAGACTTGGACACCCTGCGCGAGGGAGATCCGGGACGCCTACGGGCTGTCGCGCAATATAGCGAAACGACAGAGTGTCGGCGGCGCGTGCTCGAAGGCCTGCTCGGTCGAACAGGCACCAGCTCACTTTGCGGTCTTTGCGACGTATGCCTCGAGGAACGCGTAGCGCAGAGCCGGGTCGAAACGGCGCGCCAATCAAGCGAGGTACTCCTTCCATCGAGCGAAGAGCCCCAGATGGCCGGACGCCGTCGCCCCCCTGCTCGTCGAAAGAGGAGCAACGAAGATAAGGCAATAGCGCTCGTGGCGAAGGAGCTCGACTCCTCCGTGGCGCCCAGCTCTAATAACAAGACCCGACGACACTCTGTTTCACGCTGAACAGCCCTGTTTCTCGCTGAACAGCCCTGCATCACGCTGCATGGCCCTGACGCGCCAGACGCAAGAGGCTTGCCCTGCCCTTCGAGTTCGCCGCTCCCCCGTCCACGGAAAACGGCTCTACCTCGGCGGAAGGTTCCTCTTTTGCCGAAGGGCGCTCCCGCGCGTCCCCGCAAACTGGCCAGCCTCGCCACCGGCGCGCCACCCCCGGCAATGAAGCTCTTTGGAAGCTCCCTGCCGCCTACGCCTTGGCACGACTCATGAAAGAGACGATTCGTGTCCCAAACAGCTCCCATCGACCAGGTTTCACCACTCCTCGCCGCTCCCCAACTCGGACTCTGCGCCGTTCAGGCGGGAGGCCTCATTGGCCTCGACTTTCAACCTATTGTCGTCGAGGTGGGCGCCCGGCGCGGGCCCTCCAGTTTTCAGCTCGCGGGGCTGGCCGAAACCGCGGTGCGCGAGGCAAGAATTCGCCTGGGAAGCGCACTTTCCACCTTGGACTTGAACCTCGACGAGCATGCCTTGGTGGTCAATCTCGCGCCCGCCCATGTTCGCAAGTCAGGCTCAGGACTTGACCTGGCTCTCGCTGTCGGGATGTTAACCGCCCTCGGGCGCGTGGTTGCCCCACCCGACCCGCGCACGGTCTTCTTCGGAGAAGTCGCTCTAGATGGCGCCCTGCGCCCCATTCCGGGCGTGCTCCCCCTGCTCGACGGAGCACGCCGTTCAGGAGCACGCCGCGCCTATGTCCCAGCGCTCAACCAAAAAGAAGCCGCCCGAATCGAGGGTTTAGATGTACGTGCACCAAGCTCTCTCAAAGAACTCATCGATGACCTAAACGAAAAAGAGCGTCTTTCCTCTGTCCAAGCCGCGCCCTTTCTGCCCGACTACCAGGATCACCTCGACTTGATCGACGTGCGCGGTCAGCCCGCCGCCAAACGAGCGCTAACGATTGCAGCGGCAGGCAATCACCACCTGCTGCTCGTCGGCCCGCCTGGGTCGGGCAAAAGTCTTCTCGCTCGGCGACTTCCAGGACTCCTGCCTCCTCTGGACGCTACCCTCGCCTTGGAAACCACCAAGATTCATTCCATTTCAGGCACCTTGGACCCTCAAAAAGGGATCATTGGGGCCCCACCCTTTCGAGCACCTCACCACTCGGTGAGCGAAGTCGGATTGGTAGGAGGGGGATCTCACCCGCGTCCTGGTGAGATCAGCCTCGCCCACAATGGCGTGCTCTTTCTGGACGAACTGCCCGAGTTTCGTCGCGGCGCACTCGAAGCCCTCAGACAACCTCTCGAAGAACACGAAGTGCACATCGTTCGCGCCCGATTCAAAGCCAGCTTCCCTAGTCGCCCCCTACTGGTCGCGGCAATGAACCCCTGCCCGTGTGGCAATTGGGGCAACCCCCGGGGCATCTGTCGTTGCGCCCCCCAGCACCGACTCCGCTACCTGGCTCGGATCTCAGGTCCATTGCTCGACCGAATCGACCTCCATGTCATCGTCCCACCCGCCGATCTGAAGTCGTGGTCGCAGGTAAACTCAGCCAGTCCTCGGGGTTCAAGTGCCGAAGCACGAAAAGCCGTGTTAAGCGCCCGGAAGCTGCAGACCGAAAGAAAGGCCAACGGGCTCGTACGCGGCGGAGATAACGCACAACTGTCTCTGGCCGAGCTCGAAGCGGTAGCCCAACCAACCACGGAAGGCCGACGCTTGCTCGACCTGGCTATCGAACGCGAGCAGCTGTCGGCGCGCAGCTACGTGCGCGTTCTACGCATTGCGCGTACCCTGGCCGATCTAGACTCAAAAGAGCGCCCCGGCCCCGAACACATCGGCGAAGCCCTGCGCTATCGGATCCGCGACCTCGCCGACCATTGACTCGAACCGCATCGAACTCGAGTGGCGAGCATTTGTTCGCCGCTTTTCCCAAACACAAAAACAAACAAGAAAACACAGCAGGAACTATCATGGGAACCAAAACACCAATCAAGACGTCGAGCCCTCGCAAAGCATCCCAACCCGAACAGGAACGACGCATCTTCGACATTACGGGCAACATCAACAAACGATATGGCGAGGGCGCTCTGATGACTTTAGTAGACGGACCTCAAACCGATATCGAAACCAGTTCGAGCGGCTCGATCACTCTCGACCGAGCTCTGGGAGTCGGTGGCTACCCCCGTGGTCGCATCGTAGAAATCTTTGGTCCGGAGTCGAGCGGCAAGACCACCCTGACCTTACATGCAATTGCCGAGGTACAGGCTCAGGGCGGTACAGCCGCTTTCATCGATGCTGAACACGCTTTTGATATTCGTTACGCGGGAGCCCTCGGTGTCGACCCCAAACGACTTCTGGTCGCCCAGCCTGACTGTGGCGAACAAGGACTAGATATTGCAGGGGATTTGGTCGAATCCGGGGCGGTCGATCTGGTCGTCGTCGACTCGGTCGCTGCGCTCGTGCCCAAGGCCGAAATCGACGGCGAAATGGGGGACCACCACGTCGGTCTTCATGCTCGCCTCATGAGTCGCGGAGTTCGAAAAATGACCGCCGACGCAAGTCGCACCAAGACAACGGTCATTTTCATCAACCAGCTCCGACAAAAGATCGGCGTCACTTTTGGAAACCCCGAAACCACCACTGGCGGCAATGCTCTTCGCTTCTTTGCTTCAATTCGCCTCGACGTGCGTCGCATCGGCAAAGTCAATGCGGGTGACCAAACCATCGGAAATCGGACGCGGGTCAAAGTCGTCAAGAACAAACTCGCCCCCCCCTTTCAAGAGGCCGAGTTCGACATCCGCTGGGGAAGTGGAGTCGATCGCGTCGGCGAGCTCCTCGACCTTGGTCAGGAAGCCGGACTTGTCGCCAAGTCAGGCGCCTATCTCTCGATCGGAGGCCAAAACATCGGGCAAGGTCGAGAAAAAGCAAGAGCTCACCTCCTAGGCCACGACGACCAACTCCAGCAGTTGCTCGCTCAAGTACGCGCCCCAGCCCTAGCTTCGGTCGCTTGAACAACACGGGGTGTGGGCCAATCGGCCCCACCCCGCGCGCGAGGTAAGTATTTCGAACACACAGGGCTCCAGCCCTCGTCCAAGGACTCAATCCAGCCTATTTCAAGGCGCGACAGAAAAATTCCTGGTGACCCTTTTTACAACAACGGGCTTTGGCTAAACCTGGCCTCGACATGCGTATCCGTTCATTGCTTACTCTCATTCCTCTGACGGCTGTTTCACTCTCCGCCTGTGGAGGTAGTCACAGAAAAGACTCCGAAACGGCAGCTCAAGTCGAAGTCGACAACGAGGACGAGTTCGATGACGGCATGGAGATGATGCAAGAGTTCGGTGGCATGAACGAAGAAAAGGTGACCAAGGTTTTCAAACGCCTGGCACCAGATCTGGCCAATTGCCTCACAACGCAGGGTGAAAATGAACGATACCTTGCGGGTGATGTAGCCTTCTTGGTCAAGGTGGACCGTGAAGGGAAAGCCGTCGCGGCGCACGCCGAAAAGTCAAACCTCGGCAGCTTCCAAGCCGAGCGCTGCATGCTGCGCATCCTCGAAGAATCCAGGTGGCCCAAGCCCGTCGGTGGTCTGATCGGTCTCGCCCGCTGGTCCATCGGCTTCGACGCCCCCAGCGACGAACGTCCCCCTGTCGAATGGTCTTCGAGCGAAGTAGAAGGGACCATTACCGAAGACGAAAACGCCCAAGCGCTCTACGCCTGCGGCACTGGCGGCCCCTTCATCATCACCGCCTACGTTTCCCGCTCAGGCAAGGTACTTTCAGCTGGAGTCGCTCACAGCGACGACAATGGCGAGCAGACGGCAGAATGCCTCGTCTCGACCATCGAAGGGATGACCTTTCCCTCGCCGGGCAGTTGGCGCGCCAAGGTATCTTTCGCACGATAAACCGCCAATATCCAACTTCATGAAAACGCCGAGCTGCGAGAGCTCGGCGCGCGGTCTGGTCTATCTTTTCAATTACTCGACGGCCGGGAGAACTTCGTCCTTGGACGGAAGTTCTCCCTCCGCAGCCCCCTGTTCAGGCGAATCGCTTCGAGAGTCCGAAACCTCGTCTGCGTCGTCCCCGCTTTCTTCTTCAGAAGGACCGTCTTCGTTCCTCGCCTCTTGGCCTTCCTCGGTCGGCTCTGCGGCTGACGAACTCGAGTCCTCGTTGGTACCGACTTCATCCTGAAGGGCAGACAGCTCGTCCAAGGCACCGCTCAATTGATCTTGAACCACTTCGGCCTGCTCAACGTTGGCCTTGAGCTGCGCGACTTCTCTCTCCAGGGCGACGACGCGCGCATCTTTGATCTCCAGACGCTTTTTTGCTTCATCCAATTCGCCCTGTAGCTCGGAGGTTTCGCCCTCATAGGCTTTAACGTGCGCCCCCACACGGGCCAATTCGCCCCGAAGCTGAGTCACAAGCTCCTGTTGTTGCTCCGTTGCTTTGCTCCCATTTTGCAAATCGAGGCTCGCCTGAGCCAGGCGGGATTCCTCCTTTTGCAGCCGAGCGACTACATCATTCTTTTCGGCGACCAGTCGATCGCGCTCCTTGCGCATCTGCTCAAGTTCGCCCTCCGTTCGCGCCAGTTGCTCCGCCGCCCGACGGTGACCTTCGCGCTCGACATCGGCAGCCGATGTCGCCTGCTCATAGGCCGTGGATGGGACACAACCAGAAAGCGTACATGCCGCTGCGATGTAGCGCAGTGCAATGAAACGGCACAACTTGGGGCTCGACTTGGTCAACTGAAGTAGTTTCATAACGATCTCGGATTCGGGTGAGAGGATCTGGCTGAAGGAGGCAACAGAAGGGCACCGTGGGGCCGCTAGTGCTGCGACCGTTTAAATTTGAGGGCTTCTTGGTCTGCCAGCGTTGAGAGACGGCTCGGTTTTCAGGAAGGGTCGCGGCACAAATGAGAAGAGAAAAGTGCGGAGACAGAGAGGGGCGAGCGCGGTTTCGAAGCCGACCTCACTTTCTTGGAGAGAGCTTCGAAACCGCTCATTTCTAAGTGGTCGTAGCACTAGTTCAAAAGCGCTCCTCGCCGATAGGCGACGTCCATGTGTTCGGCGAGAGTGAGACGATCCACGTCGGAGATCTCGATAAAACGCAAAGCCTCTTGATAGCCATAGGTCCGGACAGAACGCGCCAAGGCGAAGATCGGGCGCGAGCGCTCGGGCAGCTGAAGTCGAAGGTGAACAACCAAGGGGCGGCGAGCGGGGTCGAGAATCTCGGTACCACTTACCACGAGTCCGCTCCCCGAAACCTCGATGACGCGCAGTTGTTTTTCGAACATGCCGCCCTGAGTGAGAACAGAAAAATCTGTACGGGCGCGGAGCCCGATGCGTCGTTCCATGGTGCTTTCCTCCTACTGAACTCGAATCGTCGGCGGAGATCTCCACCGCGGCCAACTTTTTGTCTACTTTATACGACATGTAGGTTTTTGAAATACATTGTGTGTTTTTCTTGGCCCAAGGCAATGCCAAGAGATACCACTTCCCCATGCGACGCTTCATTTTGCCTCGGAAAGCGGTGCACACCGCAGCGGGATTTCTCGCCGTCATCCTAGGTTTGAGCTGGGCCGGCGCCGAGATGAATGAGTCATTGATTAAGTACTCATCTATCTCTTGGAACAAAGATCGGGCCATTGCTCGCGATCAAGAAGGTCGAACGGTCGAACTCGGTCTGGAGCACAAATACCAAAAGCGGCTCAAGCACATTCTCACCCGCGCCAAGCCCATCGCTGGGGCGGCGACAATGGTCGACGTACAGACAGGGCAAATCCTGGCAGCCGCCGAAGTAGGGAACGAACCGCGGGGAAGCCTGCTCTTCGATCCTATCGCGCCCGCAGCAAGTGTTTTCAAGCTAGTCACGACAGTAGCGCTGTTCGAAAAAACCGATGTGACACCTCTCACGCGCGTCTGCACCAGCGGTGGTCTGCGCGGCATCGAACGTGAACATCTGAGCCCGGCGACAGGTCCCGACGCGATCTGCACCAAGTTCGCCTACGCCCTCGGAGTCAGTCGCAACGCCGTCTACGCCCAGCTCGCCACTCAGCGCCTGATGCGCACTGACTTGGAAGAAGTCGCTCGGGGTTTGGGCTTTTCTTCACCCCTGGCGATAGATGTACCAGCCCGGATGGGTTCGCTCGAGGTCCCGTACAACGACCTCGCGTTCGCACGCACCGCTGCCGGCTTCGAGAACTCGCGCCTTTCAGCCATGGGCGCGGCAAAACTCGCTCTCACCATCGCGCGCGGAGGAGAATCGATCCCTCTGCATTTTTCGAAGACGAGCTCGAACGACCAACCAACGCGTGTCATGAGTCAGCGCACCGCACGACGGTTGCGTGACGCCATGGAAGTCACCATTCATAGTGGCACCGCACGCTCATCCTTCGTTAATGCCTACGGCAAAAGCACGGTCGGACCGGTGCAGGTTGCCGGCAAAACGGGCACTCTCCAGGAGAAGCCCGGTGGTCCGACCACAAGCTGGTTCGTCGGCTTTGCCCCCAGCGAAAACCCCTCGGTCGTGGTGAGCGTGGTCCTGCAAAACCCGATGAAATGGCACCAGCGCGGGCACGAAGTCGGCCGCGATCTTCTTCGCGCCTATCTTTCGAGCCTCGGCGTTTCTCTACCCAAACAAAAATAAGTCGCCGCTCACGATAGCGAGCAGCGACTCTTCATGGCGGGGAAAAACCGTGTTCAGCTGACCCGGCGCCGACGCCAAGCCAAAAGCGACCCCAAGCCGAGAGCCATCAGCCAGCCGCTCCCCCCTTGACTGCCTCCGGCGGTCTTGCATCCGCAATCGCCTTCTTTCTTCTCTTCGCCCGCGGGTGCAGCCGCGGCTGCAGCTGCAGCTGCTTCCTCGGCCTTCTTCGCGGCTTCTCCCGCTAGATCGAGAGCGGGTACTGCCGAAAGGACCGCTCCTTCTAGCTTCACCCGCTTGCGGTTGCGGCGCGACAGGTCTTCGGCCACCCAGATCTTGCGCAATCCGCGGTAGGAGCGCGGCGGCTTACCCCAGCGATGAGGCTTAGGATTGTCGCACTTGACGACAATCTTGTTGGGAAACACTCCGTTATAACGAGCCTGAAACTTGTTCTCGCTCGACTCCTTGATCGAAAGATCGGACTCTCCCAACTCGCCCTGAGGTAGGGCGTTGCCGCCTTCGAGAGCGGCAGCTGGGCCGAGCTCGACGTCCTTGTCCATCGCGGCCGAGGCGTAGCGGTAGTGCAGACGAGTCAAGATGAACTTGTTGCGCTCCAAGATCCCCTTACGGGCGACGAGTTCCTGTCGATCGGCCTCCCACGCTTCTTTAACCGCCTTCTTTTCTTTGGGCGTTTCTTTTTCGGCCATGGCCGCTTCTAACTTGGCTTCCTCTTCCGCCGTCGGCGCGGGAGGCTTGGGTCGACGGACATCTTCGGGCAGGTCGGCTTCAAATACATCAGCGCCCAAGCTGAGAATTTCGTGAGGAAGAAGCGGCTCGGTTGTGCACGGCTGTCCACAGGTATCTGAGGGGTAGGCGTACTCCACAAGGAAAGTCTTGGGGTTTTTCGCCAAGAAACGATCGTGCAGCGCAGCGTAGAACTCGCCCATCTTCTCTTTGAGATTGAATTTCGAACCGGGCTTTTCTTCGTACTCGGTCACCACACGCATGTTCGTGGGAATGGGAGCCGTTTTATAGTTGGTCGCCTCGAAGCGCTTCTCCGGAACGAGAGTGAAAATATGAAGCTCCTGCTCCTTGGCAGCCGAAGGCAAACCGAAACGGGTCGGTAGCGACTTCACTTCTTCACCAGTAAAATAGCGTATAGGTGAAAGCTGAGCTCGATCACCTCCGACTAGCTCCACCCGATTTACATCCACATCGAGGGCCAAAAACTTGTATCCCGCAGATTCGTAGCTCGAAAGATTGGCCTCGCCCCCCTCCGGCAAAGAGTACTCCTTCTTTTCGAGCCAAGCCTTGAGGGCACCGGCGTCACCCACGAAGGTCTCCTTGTATTCGCCATCCTTGGTTTTGGCTTTCATGTCGAGCAAAAGCTCCTTGGCCACCTTCTTGCCGGGCTCCGTCTGCATCACCCCCAAGAACCCGGTATTGGCCTTGGCGGTCATGTCGCGCTCCCAGTCCTGTTCGAGTTCTTCCGGATTGCAGGGGTCCATTTCCCAAAACTCGGCGAATTTCGGAGCACTGACCTTGGCAACCCGATCAACAAACTCGCGCTTGAGGGTCGTCACGTGGTCGGCCGAGACATCCTTCGGTACGGGAATGATAACGGCAAATCCCGAAAGTGGTCCTTGGTAGTCCGGAAGAATGCTCACGACCGACTTGCCGTCCTTTTGCATCAGGGTCACATCTGTCGAATGCACCTTCTCGCTGCCACTGCCTGCAAGCAGCACGGGCGATGCTGTTGCTCCCGACACCCAGGACAGACCGAGCGCGGCGGTGAGCGCCAACGATGGAAAACGGAAAGAACGAACAGAACGCTTCAACATGGCGGCGGAGGCTAGCGCGCGAGGCCCGAGCTTTCTAGCCTCCTCCGAATCCGCCCTCACGCCTCGACTTCACGCCCGGTATTGAGCAAGCTCAATCCGAAGTATCCTCCATCACCCGAGCTGACGCTCCAACAACTGCAGCGGCAAATCACAAGATGAGTGAAAAAGATCTCGATGCACGACTGCTTTCCTCAATGAAGGCAGCGTCCAAATCAGAGGCTCCCGCCCCCAGCCCTGATAGCCCCTTGGCCTCGGTAGCACTGGTACTGGCAGACGCCGATCCTCGCCTGCTCTTCATCAAACGTGCCTTGCATCCCGAGGACCCTTGGTCCGGTCATGTTGCTTTGCCTGGCGGGCGGGCCGAAGCAGACGACCCTCATATTGAAGCGACAGCTCGTCGGGAGACTCTCGAAGAAGTCGGTCTCTCCCTCAAAGAAGATCAATTGTGGGGCTCGCTTCCCCCCGTCCAAGCTCGCGCGCGCGGAGGTAGAAGCAACCTATGGGTGATGCCTCACGTATATCGTATTTCGGGCCCCTGTCCGCGACTCTCTCTTGCTCGAGAGGAAGTCCAAGCGGCAAGATGGATACCGGTGAGCCGACTCCTCGAGCCGGATGTTCAGGATCATGTGAAAATCGAAGTGCCCACAGGACGGATGAAGCTTCCCGCGTGGGTAGTCGACGATTTCACCATCTGGGGTCTGACCTACTTCATGGTACGCCGCCTTCTCGATCCTTTGATTTCAGGAAAGTAACATTTCACTTCATTTCACTTCCGGTTGAAAGAGGAGTTTCGGCTTGCCGGTCCGTGCTCGGCGTGAGCATCATAGAGACGCTAAGCCATGGAATTCTTGAGGACCCGGCGTGAGCGCAGAGCGCTTTCAGAGACGACGCAATCGCCGTACTCCACGCGCTCCGGCGACTCTGTAACGGCGGTGACAAGAACCGGCTCGGGGGAAGATCAGCTTCCCCCCCTCGAATCAGGGACCCGACTCCATGACGAACGCTTCGTCGTCAAAGAAGTGATCGGTGTGGGCGGGGAAGGCGTGGTCTACAAAGCTTGGGACCGTTCGCTCGAACAGCATGTGGCCCTCAAGACTCTGCACGTCTCTGACCCGTCGCACATACCAACGATCAAAAGAGAGTTCCGGTTCTTGAGCGACTTGTCTCATCCGGGTCTCGTGCAGCTGCATGAGCTCGTCGTGGACCAGCAACTGTCCTTTTTTACGATGTCTTTGATCGAAGGCGGTCACTTCCTCAAGGCGGCTACCGAAGGAAGCAGCCTGCGAAGTCTCCTGGGACAGCTGGCCGATGTGGTTTCCTTCCTCCACTCGACGGGACGAGTTCATCGCGACATCAAGGCGACAAACATCTTGGTACGCCCGGACGGACGCCTCGTGCTCCTCGACTTTGGAGTCGGACTCAACCTGTCTCGCCCCATCAACGAACTCAAAGGGCCCACCGGAACACCTCGCTATATAGCGCCCGAGCTTCTGCAGGACGAACCCGCCTCCCAGGAAAGTGACGCCTATTCGATCGGCGTGCTCCTCTACGAGGCACTGACCGGCTCACATCCCAGCCCCACCGGACGAACAGAAGTCGACTCCCCAACACCTCCACGCCCCTCGGCTCTCAATCCCACCGTTGCCACCGATCTTGACGACTTGTGCGTGGCGCTCTTGCATCCGAACCCGAAACACCGCGCGACAGTACCGTCGATCAACGAGACCTTAGGGCAGTACCAGCGCTTCGGATCACAGGTATTCCTACGCGCTCCCGTCTCTCACGGCAGCTTCAAGGGCCGCAACCGCGAGCTCGAGCTGCTCAAAGACACTTACCTGCAGATGCAGGAAGCCTACGCACCGATATTGGTCATGGTGGAAGCCAAAAGCGGTCTCGGCAAGACAGCTTTTGTCGAACAGTTTTTAGGCCAGAACACCGATGCGGTTATCCTGAGGAGCAAGTGCTCCGAGCACGAGCTGGTCGCGCACAAGGCTATCGACGGAATCATTGACGATCTAATCGATCATCTGATGACTCTGGACGAAGAAACCTTGTCCGAAGTCATTCCTTTCGAGGAAGCCGGTATCCTCGTTCAGCTCTTTCCAGAGCTGCGACGCCTCAAAGGGCTCGAAGACGCACCCACGCTTTCCCCACGCCTCGGCGAATACCGCACGATGCGCCTACGGGCCTATCTCGCCCTCGCCGGAGTCTTGGGCAGGCTCAGCGATGGTTGCAACTTGATCATTTTCGTCGATGACCTCCAGTGGGGTGACGCCGACTCGGGACGCCTGTTGCGTGAAGTTTTCGCCGGACCAGAACGCCCCCACTGTTTGCTCATTCTCGCCTATCGCTCAGAAGAACAAGCACAAAGCGACTGCATTACAGAGCTGCTCGACGGACCCGGAGGAGCGCGCGCCGAGCTGAAGCACTCCCACATCACCTTGGGCCCGCTCTCGAAGGGCGACAGCCGAGCCTTAGTAGAAACTCTCATCGGTGAACTCGACCTCTCAGGCGACGAAGTAAAAAGTCTCGTGACCGAAGCCGAGGGTTCCCCTTTGCTCCTCACCGAACTCGTCTCTCACCGAAAAGATCCGACCGTCGCCATCGGAGCGCGCGGCCTGGGCATCGACGGGATTTTGGATCATCGCATCGCCCAGCTCAGTCCCGAGGTCTGCGAGGCCTTCACACTCATTTGTTGTGCAGGTACCCCTCTCCCCGTGGGCTTGCTTAATGCGACCGTCGGTTGCACCTCAAACGAAGTCTTGGTCGCCCTCACCCACGGGCGCCTCGGACACATTCGCCAAGGTGGCCGCGCACTCGAAGTTTTTCACGATTCGATTCGGGAGGCGATGCTGCGCCGTATCGGTTCGGCGGCGCCTCGCTACCACGCGACACTTGCTCAAGCTCTGGCGAACAGACGAGCCGACGCCGCGGAAATCGCTCGCCACTTTTTTGCAGGAGGTGATCCTAGAGAAGGCAGCTTGTGGGCCGAAACCGCAGCGGAGCAAGCCAACCGCTCTTTCGCACTAGCCCGCGCGATCGAACTCTTTCGCCTCGCACTCGACGTGCCCGACATTTCGAAGGAGCGTGAAATACACCTCAAACGTCGGCTGGCCCTCGCCTTTGCCGCCATAGGACGAGGGGCGGACGCCGCCCCCCTCTTTCTCGAACTTGCCCAGCAAGCGAGCGGCTTGCAGGCGACCGAGCTACGAACCCAAGCAGCCTGTCATTTCCTCATTTGCGGCGACGCAGAGCAGGGGTTTTCCGCCCTGGCGGACGTTCACGCCTCCGTCGAGCTCGCTTGGCCACGAACTCACCGCGAGGCCTTGCGCTTTTTCGTCTGGGAAAGAATGAAGCTCAAACTCGCTCTCAAGACGAGCGAAACCGGCATGATTCCCCTCGACACCCGGCAGCAGGCCCAGATGGAGGCCTGCCGCGCCGCCATGCACCTTGGCTTCGTCAGTATTCTGCACGCCAGCGGAAGTTCGGCCCGGTTCTTGCGCATGGCGCACCGCTCTGGTGATCGCGACGCCCAAGTTGTGGGCTACGGCATGGAGGCGATCTACCGAGCAACGAGCGGCGCTCCGCAAAAGGCAATCGTCAGCGAGCTGAAAGAAAGAGCCAAGAGCTACCTCAGTGACAGCCCGAGCCCGTACCACCAAGCCTTCGTTTATTACGTAGAAGGGCAGTGTCACTACCTGCTGGGCGAGATCAAACAATCCATCATCTACTACGAAAAGGCCGAGCAAGGGTTTCTCGAAGAGGGCCGCAACGTCTCGTGGGAGCTCAACTCAGCCCGGGTGATGTATTCTCAAGCGCTGTCGATGCTAGGTCGACTCGACGTGTGGAGTCGCCGCCTGAACGGTTGGCATACCGACGCCATTGAGCGCGGCGACATGTGCCTCATGTCGGCTTGCCATATAGGTTTGGGACGGCTCGAGGCCATGCGTAACGGCAAGCCCCAGACTGGGCGGATCTGGGTGGACGAAGGTACCCGACAATTCTTGGCCCCCGAAGGAGGCACGCACTATTTCGCGGCCCAATTCGCCCTTGCCTTCATCGACAGCTACGAAAGAAACCACGAAGCGGTTCTCAGTCGTATCGCCAAGATGCGGGCAGAGATGTCCGCCTCGCACATGACGCGGGTTCAAATCCCTCGAGCACACCTAGCCATCCAAGGGGCATTCAGCCTCATCAACCTCGCGGCCGAGATACCGACCATGCGAGCCAGACAACCCTTGCTCAAAAAGGCTCGCTCGCTCGCTCAACGGCTCAAACAGGAAGCCGCCCCGTGGACGGATGCCTTCGCACTTCTGATTCGCGCCACTTGCGATCTCTCGATAGAGGAAAGCCAAGAAGCACTCAACGACCTCAAACGGGCGATCCAGCTCTTGGCGGTATTAGACCTTCGACTCTATTGGGCGGCGGCCTCTGTTCGCTTGGGTGAGTTCGTCGGTGGAGACGAGGGCAGAGCCTACGTGGCCGACGGCAGCAGGCACTTGCTCCAGTTGGACATCAAGGAGGTCGACAACACCGTCGCAGCGCTCGCCCCCAAGATCCGCCACCCCTAGAGGTAGCCGCCCTTACTTTTGAAAGACCTGAGCGGCAGCGATGCCTCGGCCGCCCGTGGCTATCAGCACGAGCGAAACTGACTTCGTTTCGTCCGCCATGAAACACTTGTCACGGCTTCCTATGACGGCCTGGGGACCAGACATCTCATCGCTTGCGAGAATGTCTTCGCCCAAAGGATCGAGCAGCTTTAGATCGAGTTCAGTCACGGGGGGGAGCCCCATTCCCACAATGGTATAACACTTACCCGCGGTCAGCTGGACCTTCTTCGTCAAAGCCTGGCCTTCGGCAAACTGTCCCGCAAAGGGCGTCCCCAGCGGACGCGCTCCCGCCGGCAAATGCGAACTAGCCAGATAATGCATCACGGGAGCCGCTTGAGCAGCCATCGCATAGTCAACCGAAGCGGCAGCCGGCAAAGCCGCAATATCGATTTCTGCAGCTTCTTTTGGCTCAACCTCTTCAGGCTCCGACTCACCATTGGTCGACTCCGGACTTTGATCGGCTTCTGAAGGTGAGTCTTCTGCGTCACCTCCCTCCTTCCCCTTGTCCGGCGGCTCTTCTGGCGCCGGTTCGTCGCTCTTAGTCTCCCCCGTATGCTCGGCTGGCTGGGAAGAGCCTCCGTTTTGAGTCGCTTCGCCTGAAACGGGCTGCTCGAGAGTGGCGACGTTTTGGTCGACAACACAAAACTGCCCATCGTACTTCTGGCCAGCTGGACAGCTGACATCCCCCGCGTCTTGAGCAGAAGCGGCTGGGGCGCACCCCCAAGCGAGAATGACCCAAGAGCCAAGGAGCGCGGTACGAACAGTTCGATTCTTCATATCTTTCTCGGCGTTTTGCCCCTTGCTCGCTTCTTTTGCAAACCATGAAAAAAGGGTTCGACCTGGGCATCAGCCCAAGCTCGAACCCTTGTGGGTGAAAAAGGCCGCCTCAACCGGCGCAGAACCCCTCATAGTCGATGTACTCGGTGATGGTCGGGTTCTCGCCGCAAGCGGGACAAGTCTTGTCCTGTCGCAACTTGAGATTACGGAAAGTCATGCGAAGAGAATCGTAGGTAAGAAGACGCCCCGACAGCGAATCTCCCGTCCCCAAGATGAGCTTGATGGCCTCGGTCGCCTGCAAGGTCCCGATGATACCGGGAAGAATCCCGAGAACGCCCGCCTCGGCACAGGAAGGCGCCAGGTGCGCTGGAGGGGGCTCGGGGTAGAGGCACCGATAACAAGGTCCCTCCTTGGGAACAAATGTCGTCACCTGTCCATCAAAACGGAAGATCGAGCCGTGCACGACCGGGATGTTGTGAAACAAAGAAGCATCGTTGACGAGATAACGAGTAGGGAAGTTATCGCATCCGTCCACAATCGCGTCCCACCCCTGACCAAGAATCCGATCCACGTTTTCACTGTTCAGGCGCTCCTTGAAAGGAACCACTTTGACGTCCGGGTTCAAATCGCGAAGGGCGATTTCCGCGCTCTCCACTTTGGGCGTATTGAGACGGGACGTGGCGTGCAAGATCTGACGCTGCAGATTGGAGGCATCCACCACATCCGCGTCGACTAAACCAATCGTTCCCACGCCGGCTGCGGCGAGATAGAGGGCCGCTGGTGATCCCAATCCGCCAGCTCCCAGCAAGAGCACACGACCCTTGAGCAACTTCTCTTGGCCTTTTTCGCCCACTTCGGGAAGAAGAAGATGACGGCTGTAGCGGTCGCGCTGCGCGTCAGTCAGCTCTGGAGGGTGCTCCATCGGATAGCGCATATCCTTCCAACGAACGAACCCCGGATTAGCGCTCACGACGTTCTCGTAGCCGAGCTCGGTCAAACTCTTGGCCGCAAAAGCGCTGCGGGTGCCGCCAGCACAATATACGACAATCTCTGCCGACTTGTTGGGCAACTTTTGCTCCGCCTGCATTTCAAGAAAACCACGCGGCAAATGAATCGCTCCGGGGATATAGCCAGCGCGAAACTCGTCCTTCTCGCGCACATCGACAAGCAAGGGAGCCGGCTTGGAGGTGTCCTCCAAGCGAGCCTTGAGCTCTTCAAGACTGACAATTCGGACGGTATTTCGAACGTCCGAGAACAAATCACTGTAAGTTTTCGCCATTTTTTCGTTCCGTGGTCTGATTGTCGCCCTTTTCCGATGCAACAATGTTCCCGTAATATTGGCCGAGTTGGTCAAAGGTCAAGGGCAAAGCGGGAGCCTCAGCACCAGCTGGGGAATTTCGGTCGGCCCTTCGTTCATCCTACTCACAGCCACAGTGTCGCACAAACCCCTGATATCTGGGCACTTTCACGGAATTGGTCCCACTGCTAGTTTGTACCCATGTCCTCGAATCGACTGGGCGAACTCCTCGTCCGCGAGAAGCTCATCAGCCTGCAGCAGCTGCGCCAAGCTCAAGAAGAACAGAAGAAGTCGGGTCAGAACCTCGGTTATGCCCTGGCGCGCCTCGGCTACGTCAACGACGACGAAATCACCAACTTTCTTTCGAACCAATACCGACTGCCAGCTGTCAACTTGGACGAGTACGAAATCGACGCCGAGGTGCTGAAGATCGTCAGTCGTGAGGTGTGCGAAAAACACGGCATCGTACCTGTTTCGCGATCAGGTTCGTCGCTCATCGTGGCCATGAGCGATCCCACCAACCTGCACGCCATCGATGACATCAAGTTTCTCAGTGGTTACAACGTCGAGCCCGTCGTCAGCTCCGAAGCGGCCATTCAGTCTGCCATCGAGCGCTACTACAACGCCGGGCCTAGCTACGAAGAAGTCCTGGAAGATTTCGACCTCGAAGACGAAGACATCGACTTCGATACTGAAGATGAAGACCAAGGTAGCGCCATGGCGCTGGCCAAAGAAAGCGAGGACGCCCCGGTCGTGCGCCTCGTCAACATGCTTCTGCTCAACGCGATCAAAAAGAAGGCGAGCGATATCCACGTAGAACCCTACGAGAAGCGACTTCGCGTACGCTACCGCATCGACGGCGTACTGACCGAAGAAATGTCTCCGCCATCGAAGCTCAAAGCTGCCCTGGCGAGTCGTCTGAAGATCATGAGTCAGCTCGATATCGCCGAGCGACGCTTACCCCAGGACGGTCGAATCAAGCTTAAACTGGGACGTGGTCGCGAAATGGATTTTCGTGTCTCGACTCTGCCTACGATGTGGGGCGAAAAGATCGTCTTGCGCCTGTTGGACAAGGGCAACCTCCAGCTCGACATGGAAAAGCTGGGATTCGAAACCAAGGCCAAGGACGACTTTCAATGGGCGATCAGTCAGCCCTGGGGCATGGTCTTGGTGACCGGCCCCACCGGTTCCGGGAAGACGACCACTTTGTATTCGGCGCTCAGCACCCTCAACCAACCCGACGTCAACATCTCGACCGCAGAGGACCCGGTCGAATACAACCTTCACGGCATCAATCAGTGTCAGATGCACGACGAGATTGGGCTCAACTTTGCGGCGGCCCTGCGCTCCTTCCTACGCCAAGATCCAGATACCATCATGGTGGGCGAGATTCGCGACTTCGAAACGGCAGAAATCGCCGTCAAGGCGGCACTCACAGGCCATATGGTGCTTTCTACCCTGCACACAAATGACGCTCCTGCCACAATCTCACGCTTGCTCAACATGGGTGTCGAACCCTTCTTGATCACGGCCAGCGTCAATCTCGTATTGGCTCAGCGTCTGGCTCGGCGTAATTGCTCGGAATGTAAAGTCGAAATCGAACCCGATCCTCAAGCGCTCATCGACCTCGGCTGCGATCCAGAAGTAGCCAAGAACGCCAAGGTGATGAAGGGGCAAGGTTGTCCGACCTGCAACAACACCGGTTACAAAGGTCGAGTCGCTCTCTACGAGGTCATGCGCTTTACGGAAGATCTCAAAGAGCTCGTGCTCCAAGGAGCCTCCAGCGCGGAACTTAAAATGGCTGCCATCAAAGGTGGTATGTCGAGTCTGCGCATAAGCGGTATCAACAAGATTCTGGATGGAACGACGACCGCCGAAGAAGTAGGACGAGTCACAATGGCAGACTGATTGACACAATAAAGTCTCAGTTCGACGAGCAAAAGAAGGCCCAGAAACGCAGTCGGGCTAAGCGGAGAAGAAAGAATCAATGGACCAAGGCGTAAAAGTGAATCTGCACCAGCTGCTTCGAGCAATGATCGAAAAGGGTGCGAGCGATATGCACATCACGACAGGTTCTCCCCCGTTGCTCCGCATTGACGGCCAAGTTGTGCCTCTTAAGCTCCAGCCTTTGAGTCCAGTCGATACAAAGCAGCTTTGCTATTCGGTCCTCACCGAAGAACAGAAGATCGAGTTCGAAAAAAATAAAGAACTGGACCTTTCTTTTGGCGTTAAGAATCTTTCACGATTTCGAGCCAACATCTTCATGCAACGGGGTGCGGTTTCGGGTGCTTTCCGTTCCATTCCTTTCAAGATCCTCAGCTTCGAAGAGCTAGGCCTACCCCCGGTCATCGCGACTTTGGCAAAACGCCCACGCGGCCTAGTGCTCGTCACCGGTCCAACGGGCTCGGGCAAAAGCACGACTCTTGCGAGTATCATCGACAAGATCAACTCGGAGACGCGTCAGCACATCATGACGATCGAGGATCCAATCGAATACCTGCACCCCCACAAGAAGTCCGTGATCAATCAGCGCGAGGTCGGAGCAGATACGAACGCTTTCAAGACCGCGCTCAAGTATGTACTCCGTCAAGATCCCGACGTCGTGCTGGTCGGAGAGATGCGCGATCTCGAAACAATCGAGGCAGCGCTCACCATCGCTGAAACGGGCCATCTCGTTTTCGCCACTCTGCACACGAACTCCGCGCTGCAGAGCATCAACCGCATCATCGACGTCTTTCCTCCGCACCAACAGGCTCAAGTCAGAGCCCAGCTGTCCTTCGTCCTCGAGGGCATCATCAGCCAGCTCCTCCTGCCTCGCGCCGGAGCTCCCGGACGAGTTCTCGCTCAGGAGGTCCTGGTGCCGAACGCCGCCATCCGCAACCTGATTCGCGAAGACAAAGTGCATCAGATATATTCCCAGATGCAGATGGGCCAAGGCGAACACGGCATGCAGACCATGAACCAGTCGCTCTTTTCGCTCTACGCCCGACGTCTAATTTCACTCGAAGAAGCAATGGGTCGTTCGAACGACTCCGAAGAGCTCCGCATGATGATCGAGCAGCGCTCGACCCGTTAGTTTTCACCTGCGCGGCGACGACTCAGCGAGCACCGGCGTCCAAGATGGAGCGCGGCCCAAGCCGAAAGCGTCGGACTATCCTCACAACAAAATGAGTCGGCGTATTTCAAGGACGCGGTCCTTGTCGCTTTCATGACGCATTGTCTACGATCTCGTTGCGGGAATCAAAGATTGCGGTATGGAGTCGCCCACGTCTTCCCCGAGCGACTCCGAAGGATCAGGCTAAATCTAATATGTGCGGTGTTTTTGGAATTTTTGGTCACGACGAGGCCGCCAAACTGGCTTACCTAGGTCTTCACGCTCTGCAGCATCGAGGACAAGAAAGCACCGGGATCGTAACCAGCGATGGTCAGCAGCTCTTTGCTCACCGAGGAATGGGGCACGTCATCGACGTCTACTCAGAAAAACAGCTGAGCTGCCTGAAGGGCGTCCACGGGATCGGACACGTGCGCTACTCGACCTCTGGCGGCTCTGCCTTGCGCAATGCTCAACCCATCGCCATCAACTACTCGCGGGGGTCTCTCGCTGTAGCTCACAACGGCAACCTCACGAATGCCGAGCTCCTGCGCCAGGATCTAGAAGAGCGAGGATCGATCTTTCAGAGCAGCAGCGATACCGAAGTCATCGTGCACCTCATTGCCAAGAGCGACCAAACCGAGGTTGTGGATCGCGTCGCCGATGCTTTGCAACACGTCAAAGGAGCCTACTCTCTCGTCTGCCTCACCGAAAACGCACTGATCGCCGTGCGCGACCCCATGGGGATCCGTCCCCTCTGCCTCGGCCGCATCGGAAGTAGCTACGTGGTGGCGAGCGAGGCATCTAGCTTCGAGCTCATTGACGCCCGTTTCGTACGCGACGTCGCCCCGGGTGAGATGCTGATTGTCACAGACGAGGGCCTCAAGAGCGAGTTCCCTTTTGCCGAAGAACCTCGCCGCAGTTGCATCTTCGAGATGGTTTACTTTGCCCGCCCCGATGCAACCTTGGACGGCATCAATGTGTACGAGGCCCGCAAGAACCTCGGCCGCGCCCTCGCCGATGAATCGGGTGTCGACGCCGATATGGTCATCCCCGTCCCCGATAGCGGAGTCCCCGCAACCATTGGTTACGCCGAGACTTCTGGCATCCCTTTCGAGATGGGATTGGTACGCAGCCACTACGTAGGCCGTACATTCATTGAGCCCGAGCAGAGCATTCGTCACTTCGGAGTGCGCCTCAAACTAAGCCCCATCGCCGATGTCATCCGCGGCAAACGTGTGGTCGTCGTCGACGATTCGATCGTGCGAGGCACAACAAGTCGCAAGATCGTCAAAATGCTGCGTGGAGCCGGGGCGACCGAGGTCCACATGCGTATTGCCAGCCCTCCCACGCAGTGGCCTTGCTTCTATGGTGTCGATACGCCCACACGAAGCGAACTGATCGCATCCACCCATTCGCTGGAAGAAGTCAACCAGTACATTACCTCGGATTCACTGGCCTACCTTTCCCTGGATTCTCTGACGCGTTCGGTCATGGCAGCCAAGGCCGAAGTCGAGGAAGGGGAGCGAGACTCCGTTCACCCTGATAGTCGCCCCTCACGTCGACGCCTCCCCACGCTCAAGACAGGCATCACGAGCGACAGCTTCTGCCACGCTTGTTGGAGCGGCCAGTACCCCATCGATTTCACTCCCGCCGAAAAGAAGGCGCAGCTCCCCCTACTCCACGTTTGAGATCACCTCGGAGCTCAAGGTCAGCTCCCCACATGTCGGCATGTAGAGCAACTCAAGGCTGCTGACACTCCAAAGCAGTGAAGTAGGCCTGCTGGTCTCCTGTTCGCCAATCGTCGAAGGTAACGCCAATCGTCCCCCCCGCGGCTTTTACGGCGTGGGGGTTTTCGGTATCAGCCGGGCTATCGCTCAGTCGAACCCGTGGCTCAATGACGTTGAACTGCAAGTCCATCACCTGGGCGTAGAGCTCTAGGTTGCCGTCAAAGTCGTCGATCCAGAGGAGCATAAAGCGATCTCCGAAAGAAAGTAGAGTCGAGGAACGGGCCAAACTCGCCCCCTGGGTCAAAGCCTGAGGTTCGACTAGCAGCTCACCCGATTCGCTCACCACAGCACCCATGATCGACGGACCAGGTAGGTCAGAGAGCACGGACCAGGCAACAACAAATCGATCGCCGGCCGCGATGATTCGCGGCTCTTTCACATCGTCGGAGGCCAATCGCACCGCCGTTCGGTCAGCAAACTCTTTGTCAAAAGAAACGAACTGAAGCCGGATATCGCCAGCGTCCACGTCCCCTAGCCCCGGAGCGTCGGTGTAGACCACACCGAAGCGATAAGCAGTGGCCGCAAAATCAGGGCTCTCGGCATACTCCTCATTCAAAGAGACAGCTTGATTGCTACCCACCGCGCGCCCCTGGGCGTCGACGATCTGGGCGAAAACCTGAGATCCAATCCCCTCTTCTTCGCCTCGCTGATCAGACCAGAGCAGGACGTACCTTCCCTGATCGAAGCGCACGATACTCTGAGTCGAGAAATTGGGCGCATTGGTGATGCGAAGATCGGGGCCCAGCTTCTCGCCCAACGAATTGAAACGATTGAAAAAGACCTCGTAGTTGGAATCAAAACGAAGATCGTGCCAGGTCGATCCGAAGGCATCCCCGGCCCAGACGAGATCACCCCCAAAGGTTTCAGCGTTGATTAAAACCGCTTTCTCAGTCCAAAGCTGCTCAAGACCCTCTTCCTTGATCCCCGTGATCCAAGAAGAGCGGGAGCCCTCTTGGGTACTCCAGTACCCGGCGGCAAAAATTCCGTCACCATAGGCGAGCCCTTTGCGCGCCGATGTTTCAGAGGCAGCATCCAAGATCGTGGCCGAGGGAACATCGCGGAGTGTCAGGAAGAGAGCACCATTGTCGACGATACTATCGCAATCGTTGTCTACACCATCGCAGACTTCGGTTCCACCGGGGTAGGCTGCAGAGCTCGTATCGTCGCAGTCATCGCCGCACGAACCCGGTGCACCGGGTTCGAAACCAGGCAATGGCCCGCGGAACCCGTCTCCGTCCAAATCCTCGGTGAGGAAGACCGTCTCGCAACTGCCGCTCGCCGGGTTACAGGCGCTGATTTCGCATTCGTCATCGCTGCCGCAAACAACGGGCGCTACCACACACTCTTGAGCGACACATGCCTGAGGAAAGCAGGGCAAACTCTGGTCACAATCAGCATCCTCCTCGCATTCGTTCGCCCCCCCTTTGAGGGGGGTGCGCGAACCACACGCAGGAAGCGACATCAGTCCAAATAGAGAAACAAAGAGAAAGCCGAGAGTGACTCGACGACGAGAGGTCGAGGAGTTTTCACTATTCAATAACATACACCAAAACCCAATACATCGGTCTCGCCACAGATGAGACCTCGTGGACAGTTGTCTTCCTCTCCCGGAACACAAATCGCGGCACAACGCTCGCCGCCGGCCGCACCAACCACGCACATGAACCCCGCATCGCAGCCAGTCCCAAAGTCGCTACACAAATCCCCCTGGCGCCCGGACCCTGAAGTCCAACAGACTTCCCCATATCCCGGGGACCCGCACCCATCTTCTCGGTCAGGATAAGCGATATAAGGGATGCAACTCTCGTAGTCGGTGCAGCCATTCTCTAAAGCGAGAGGATCACATTCATGAGCAGTGACCGGCGGAGGAACCTCCGGACACTCGACCTCCACGTAGGGTGTCGAACCACCACTGGCCGGTTCGGGTGCCCCCCCGCTACCGTAAAAGGGGTTTCCGCCACTGGCCCCCCCTCCGGCTCCAACGAAAATATTCGCTCCGCCACTTCCCACTGGGTCTTCATCGAAGGTGTAGTCGATGTCACCGCTGCAGGCGGTCGTCTGGGCAAAGAGCCACACGAGCGCCCCCAGCATGAGCGACGAACGGGCCCCGCTCCGAAAAGTCTTAGGACAAGCCATAACAAGGGGCAGCGTAGTCCATCCGCCCTCAAGTTCGAAGAAACATTTCTCTGTCCTCGCACCGAAAGCTGAGCAACAAAACAAAAAAGCTAGGCCAGGCCGGCATTGTCATCGACAAAGACATGATAGACCTGGACAACGATGATGTTCTCGTACGGTAGAAGCGATATTTTCCAAGACAGACGGCGCCTCGCCCCAAAGGCTATCCAACAATACCTGTGCCCGCGGCGACATCATCGCCTACTCGGCGTCTTCCTTTGCAGCAGTGCATTTCTCCTCGGCGCCTGCGAGCGCGCACCAGCAGAACCGACGCCTCCACAACCCAGTACCACAAGCGCTCCGGTGCAAGATCCGACGCCCACCACAGAACAAACCGGTGAAGCGCAACCCGTCAATGCATCCGGAGGCAGCGGCTCTAGTTCGCACGAAGAAGCGACCTGCGTGCAACCCCTCCCGGACGCTCCTCCCCCAGCGGCCATGTCGCTCGACGTCTGCCCAGAAGACCCTTACGGACGCCCGACCATGCCGAACGGAAAGCTCAAATTCCCTGAAGCACCCCGCGCCCCCGAGCTGACAGTAGAAGTCGCGCTGACTCGAGAACACCAACAGCACGGTCTCATGTTTCGGGCCGAGCTAGGCGACGAAGAGGGCATGTTGTTTAGCTATCCTGACGAAAGAAGACGGAGCTTCTGGATGCACAACACCTGCCTGGCACTCGACATGCTGCACCTGGACAAAAAGGGCCAAATCGTAGCAATATTGGAACACGTCCCGCCCTGGAACGACACCCCACGCACAACTTCCTGCGACGCCATGCACGTACTCGAAGTCCCGGCTGGTTGGTGCCGAAAATACGGCATCGAACCCGGCCAGCATGCTCTCATCGACGCACCCAGCCCATAAGAGCTCCTTGTGTTTTTCCAGAGCTGGACTACCCCATCGACAAAACCATGAAACAAGCGAGCCCCGTGTCTCATCTTTCGATTCGTCCTACCGCCTTCAGTCTCCTTCTATGCCTTCTTGGGTGCGAAGCCACCCCGAGCGAACCGGCGCCCAAACCAGTCGAGACGACCAAAGTGAAGAGCGCTGTCTCCGGCACGGCGCCCAGCGCCGAAAAGAGCAAATCAACGAGCCCAGGAGGTGATCCCGCCGAAGGCAAGTTTACCCTCGAAGAGGCAACAGCCGGATTGCCCTCAGGCAAAAAACTCGTAGCTCAGATTAAAACCGAGCTCGGAGAACTCTCTTGTGAACTCTTCGACGATAAAGCCCCGGTCACAGTCGCCAACTTCGTCGGTCTGGCTCGAGGTCTTCGTCCCTTCAAGCACGAAGGAAAGTGGCAAAAGAAACCTGCCTACGACGGGACGACCTTTCACCGGGTGATCAAGGGATTCATGATTCAAGGAGGCGATCCCTCCGGCAACGGTTCCGGCGAGCCGGGGTACGTGATCCCTGACGAAATCTGGGAGGGCGCCAAACATGACAGACGTGGTCTTTTGTGCATGGCCAATCGCGGACCGAATACGAACGGCATGCAGTTTTTCATCACTGACGCGGCCGCCGCTCACCTCGACAGGAGCTACACCATTTTTGGCGAATGTGGCCCCGAGGCGGTCATCGAAAAACTCGCGAGCGTGGAGACCCACGGGCGCGGCGCAGGCCCAGGCAAGCGCCCGGATCGCCCACTTTCACCACCCAAGATCGAAAGCATCTCGATCACGCGCAAATAGACGAGTGCCGGTCCTAAAAGTGCAAGTGTTGGACCAGTTCAAGTTGCCGGTCCGACACCGGGATACTAACTTCGCCGTGTGACCAGACCCGCCTTTTACGCAGCCCTCCATGAACTGGAAGACGGCCCAAAAGAACTCACCGGAGCGATTTCCGACGAGTGGCTCCGCAAACTCCTGGAGGACACCGACGTAGAGCCGGCCGGAACGAATGATGGCCAGCTCGATTTGGTCTTGACCAAAAACGGCGCCGACGTGCTCGTCCAGGGTCAACTGACGGTTCACCTGAGCGTTCCCTGCGCGCGCACTCTCGACCCGGCGCTCTATCGCGTCCGTCCTGAGGTCTTTTTACTGCTCGTTCCTTCCACCAAGCAGGTGGGCGATCATGGCCCCAAAGGCAAGCGGGCCGAGCGGGCAAGAGCCGCTCGCGAAAAGCACGAAAAAAACCAAAAAGCGAAGAAAAGTGCGGCCTCCGGATGGGAGTCCGACCCTGAACTCTCCGACCAAGATGCGGCTCAAGATACCTACAGTGGCGACCAAATCGTACTGGATCACTTCCTTCGAGAATTTATTTTACTCGAAGTACCCATGATCCCCCTCCGCGAGGACTTGCGCGGAACCCCCTTTGAAGCTAACCCTGCGCTCCCCGGCACCGACGGGACCCGGTCCACGGCCGATGCTACCTCAAGCGGAAGCGCAGATAAGCCTCTGGATCCGAGATTTTCTGCCCTAGCTGAGCTCAAAGCTCGACTAGAGAAAAAGGAGTAGCCAAGTGGCTCAACCCAAACGACGTACCACCAGCAGTAAGCGCGACATGCGGCGCGCCAACCACGACAAAGTCACTCCCCCCACCTTGGGAGTCTGCCCGAACTGCTCAGCAGCGGTTCTTCCCCATCGCGTGTGCCCCTCTTGTGGACACTACAAGGGGCGCGCGATTATCGGTTCGGCAGAAAGCTGAGTTAGAACTTCAATTCATTGAGAGCGGGCATCCTAACCCGTGAGCGGCACCTTGGTTCTCCTGGTTTCTTCGTTCACGGCACGGGCGTCCGCTCTTGGTTTTGCGCAGCCCGCTCTCAGTAGCCCGCTGCTTTTTGTGTTGCGAGAAAATCGATGACTTACGCTTGGTTGTTTCCCGGACAGGGCGCCCAGAAGGTGGGCATGGGTAGCGAACTCGTCGCTGAAAACCCCAAAGCAAAAGAAGTATTCCATCGGGCTGACGAGGCTCTCGGCTTCTCGATCTCGAAGATGTGCTTCGAGGGACCAGAGAGCGACTTGGCTCTGACCAAGTACACGCAGCCGGCAATTGTCACCGCGAGCATTGCTGCTCTGGCTGCGCTGAAGGACACCCATCCAGAGCTCCCCACCCCGGCCTTCGTCGCCGGTCACTCATTGGGAGAGTACAGCGCACTGGTCGCCGCAGAAGCCCTATCGATCGAAGACGCCGTCCGCGTCGTACACATCCGCGGAACAGCGATGCAAGAAGCCGTCCCGGCCGGAGAAGGCGGTATGGCCGCGATCATGGGAGGAGACGCTGAAGCCGTGTCCCAACTCTGTGCCGATGCCGCGGAAGGCGATTGCCTGTCTCCCGCCAACTTCAACGCACCAGGCCAAATCGTCATCGCTGGAGCAAAGCCCGCCGTCGACCGAGCTGTTGCCCTCGCCAAAGATCGCTCGCTCAAGGCGATCCTCCTCAACGTCAGCGCACCGTTTCACTGCGCACTAATGAAGCCAGCGGCCGAACGAGTAGCAGAGGCTCTCGGTGCAGTAACGGTGAGTGCGCCGAAGATCCCCGTCGTGGCCAACGTCAGTGCCGAGCCAAACCAAAGTGCTGAGGCAGTAGCGAAACTACTGATCGAGCAGGTTGATTCAGCGGTTCTCTGGCAAAGCTCGGTAGAGTGGATGGCCGCCCAAGGAGTGGACCAGGCTCTTGAACTGGGTCCCGGAAAAGTCCTGGCCGGCTTGGTGAAGAGGATTAGTAAGGGACTGAAGGTCTTGCCGGTTGGGACCCCGTCCGACCTGACCAAAGTCGACGAGTTTCTCGCCTGAGGCTGAAATCAGCTGCCCCGCGACACGTTTATCAATCAGTTGAGGTCGATATTGGTTCAACCATCGGTTTCACGGAAGTTTTCCCTTCCCCTCAGGGGCGAGGGCGGGTAAACCGCGCCCCCAACGGAAACGAGAACTAGCCAGATATGTTTGACCTAACCGGAAAATTCGCCCTCGTCACCGGTGGCTCCCGTGGAATCGGAGCAGCCACAGCCCAAACTCTCGCTCGCCAAGGAGCGTATGTTGTCGTGGGCTACGTGCGAGGCGAGGAAGCCGCCGTCCGAACTCTGAACTCGATCGTCGAAGCCGGTGGGAAGGGTGAGATCCTGCAGATTGATGCGGAGAACTTTTCTTCGAGCGAATCAGCCGTTGCGGAGCTGGGCAAACGCCTCGGCCAATTGGATATCCTGGTCGTCAGCGCGGGCATCGCTATCGATGGCCTCACCATGCGCCTCAAAGAGGAAGACTTGCAAAAGACTTTGGCCGTGAACCTCTCGGGCGCTATCGCGGCCGCCAAAGGCGCGCTGAAGTTCATGATGAAGAAGCGTCACGGACGCGTCGTCTTTCTCTCAAGCGTAGTGGGTGAAGCAGGAAACGGCGGCCAGACCGCCTACGCTGCCTCTAAGGCCGGACTTTTGGGCGTAACGAAGAGTCTCGCTAAGGAGTACGCTTCGCGCAATATCACGGTCAACTCCGTTAGCCCTGGCTACATTGCAACCGACATGACCTCCGCTCTCAATGACGCGCAGCGTGAAGCCATGCTGAAGGAAGTGCCCTTGGCTCGCCCTGGCACCGCAGAAGAAGTTGGGGCAACTATTGCCTTCTTGGCCTCTGATGAGGCCGCATACATCACCGGTCAATCCATTCGGGTGAACGGTGGTATGCATATGTGAGACTTACAACCTAATCATTAACCTACTCAAACAACCTTGAGCCTAACGCTGGCTATCGGAGGATATCTAAAATGTCAGAGGGACGCGACGTACTCGCCGAAGTTAAGAAGATCATCAAAGAACAGCTCGACGTCGAAGAAGCGGACATCAAGTCTGAATCTTCATTCATCGACGACCTGGGAGCCGACTCGCTCGGTCTCGTAGAGCTCGTTCTCGCCTTTGAGGAAGCGTTCGAAATCGATATTCCTGACGAAGAAACCGAGAAAATTCGCACTGTTCAGGACGCTGTCGACTACATCAACAAGCACTCCTGATTCTTTCGTCGAACCAGAACTCTGAATCCGGCGTTCGATCTCGGGGTATCCATAGGATGCCCCGAGAGTTGGATTCTTTTTTCGCCCATTTTTCGGAGCCCCCCTCGAAGTACAGACCATGGAACGTGTCGTTGTCACCGGTATCGGAGCAGTCACCCCCGTAGGGATTGGCGCAGACAATACATTCGAAGCGCTCATGGCTGGAAAGAGCGGAGCCGGCCCAATCACGCAGTTCGAAACGGACGAGCGCTTTCCCACCAGGATCGCCGCCGAAGTCAAAGACTTCGTGCCAACCGACTGGATGGAGAAAAGGACGGTGAAGGAATGCTCCCGTTTCATCCCTTTCGCACTCGCTTCGACGAAAATGGCTCTCGAACAGGCCGATTTGGGCTTGAGTGACGAAGAACGGGAAGAGGTCGGCGTCTTCATCGGCGTTGGCATGGGGGGCCTTGAATCGCTTCAAGACTGCAGCTTGACGTTGGAACGCAAGGGTCCAAAGAAGATTAGCCCCTATCTGATCCCGTCGCTGATCGCCAACATGGCCGCCGGGCAGGTGTCGATCGCTCATGGTTTTGGTGGCCCCTCTTTCGCTCATACGAGCGCCTGTTCATCAAGCGCCCACGCACTAGGTGAGGCTTTTCGCTGGATCCAATACGGTCGCAGTGAGGTGATCATTGCGGGAGGAGCAGAAGCAACCATCGCCGGCATCGGAATCGCCGGGTTCTCGGCCATGTTTGCTCTCAGTCGACGTAACGACGCCCCCGAACGCGCCAGTCGCCCTTGGGATGTCGACCGCGATGGCTTTCTTTGTGGCGAAGGCTCGGGCACCCTCGTACTTGAGTCTCTCTCGCGAGCCCAGCGCCGAGGCGCCAAGATTCTTGCCGAAGTTAAAGGCTACGCAGCAACAAGCGACGGCCACCACATCACCAAACCCGCCCCTTCGGGGCGAGGGGCCGTTCGCGCCATGACCAAGGCGCTCAGGGATGCTCAGCTCAACCCCGAGCAAATCGACTATTTGAATGCTCACGGCACATCGACGCCCGCCGGTGATATCGCAGAAGCTCAGGCCATCATGAGCGTGTTCGGCAGCTATGCCACTGAGCACAGACTTTCCATCAGCTCCACCAAGAGCATGACTGGACATCTTCTGGGCGCCGCCGGAGCCGTCGAGACGGCTGTTTGTGTTCAGGCTCTGCTGCGCGGCTGCGTGCCCCCGACCATCAACCTCGACAATCAAGATCCAGAGTGTCCGCTCGATTTTGTCGCCCACACCGGTCGAGACCGGCACTTGTCGCACGTGATGAGCAACTCCTTCGGATTTGGTGGAACAAACGCCACTCTCATCCTGTCCCGGTTCGAGGGCTAAGACGGGGTTCGGACTATGCTCTGTCCGTACTGCAAGGGTGTCGACAGTCGCGTAGTGGACTCGCGCCTGGCCTCCGGTGGGTCGACGATTTGGCGGCGGCGCGAGTGCGATGACTGCAAACGACGTTTCACCACGTACGAACGAGTTGAGCTCGTGCTCCCCGCGGTGGTAAAGAAGGATGGCAAGCGTCAGCCTTTCGTGCGCGACAAGGTCCATCGCTCTCTCAGCGTGGCTTGCAGCAAACGTCCTGTGTCCACCGAGCAGCTGGACGACATGGCCGAGTCGATCGAACAAGAGCTCTCGGCCCTGGGCGAAAAAGAAATCCTCTCCGGTCAAGTCGGGGAGCGGGTCATGGCCAGACTGAAAGAAGTCGACGAGGTTGCGTATGTGCGCTTCGCCAGCGTCTACAAGTCTTTTCGAGACATTGACGAATTCATGAAAGAAGTCGGCAGTCTCGTGCGGTCCCGCCCCGAAGACGAATAGCCATCTTAAAGAACGAACGGCAGCCTTTTTTCCTACATCGACGGCAGCCGTTTCAATGACAGTGGCAAGCCGGGAGCAAGTTTAAGCCCTTGGGATGAATATCTTCCCTGACCCCTGGCAGAAAAGAACGGGCCGCTCTAGGTTTGGAGGGTGACGCAGTTCGACGACGAGCTGATGGAATCAGCCATCGACCTTGCCAAAAAGGGAGATCCTTCACCCAATCCTCATGTGGGTTGTTTGATAGCCCGACTAACACCCCAAGGCCCAGAGGTAATCGCCGAAGCCTTCCACGAGGCAGCTGGCAAGGCTCACGCCGAGCAAGCGGCGCTGCAGATCGCCGGCGACAAGGCACAGGGCAGCACGGTATACGTGACCCTTGAGCCCTGTAATCATCAGGGGCGAACCCCACCCTGTGTCGACGCGTTGATCGCCGCTCGAGTGGCGCGGGTCGTCATCGGTTGTCGCGATCCCAATCCGACCGTCGCTGGCGGTGGAATCGAACGTCTGCGCGAAGCTGGTGTCGAAGTCGTCGTTGGAGTCAAAGAACAGCAAGCCGGAAACCTCATCGAAGGATGGACCAAGTTCATCACCAAAGGGCGTAGTTTCATCAGTCTCAAGCTGGCACTTTCCTTGGATGGACGCATTGCGACCAAGACTGGGCAGAGCAAGTGGATCACGTCGGCGGAGTCGCGGGCCTACGGACACGAACTGCGAGCTCGACACGACGCCGTCATGGTGGGGATCAATACAGTTCTTGCCGACGATCCCCGCCTCACGGTGCGTTCGACTCTGGGGCGCAATCCGATCCGTATCGTCGTGGACAGCAAGCTTCGTATCCCCTTGGACAAGAAGCTCGTCACGAGCGCCACGACGGTTTCGACCTGCATCCTGACGACCGATCAAGCAGACCCTGAACACCAGGCCGCCCTCGAGAGTCTAGGCGTCAATGTGATACGTGTACCGGCCACCGTCGAGGGACGCTGCGACATGAAGGTGGCTTTGCGAGAGCTCGCCAAGCGAGAAGTCGTTAGCATTCTCTGCGAGGGAGGCGCCGAACTCGCCGGAAGCCTGATCCAAGCACAGCTGGCCGATCACCTCCACGCGTTCATCGCTCCCTTGCTCCTTGGTCCGCGCGGGCGGGCTTGTGCGGTAGATTGGGCGGGCCCCGACTCCTTAGAAGGAGCGCCACGCCTTCTTGAACCCCATTGGCAGCTTCATGGCAACGACGCGCGAGTGAGCGGCGCCCTTGGTTACGCCCCGCCCCCCTCAGTCCCGTCCTCCAAAGACGAAGATTAATTCAAGCTTCGGCAATCGAAAAACTGGAGCTGCTCGTGGCGGCCCCACCACGGTGGTTGCGCAGGCGTCCGACGGTGGTATTGAAGCAGTTGTCCCATGGCCGTCCTACCGATCCTGACCTACCCCAACCCCATTCTCAAGAGCGTCGCCGAGCCCGTTGCTGAGGTCACCAAGGAAATCAAGCAGTTGGCGGAAGACATGGCCGAGACCATGTACGCGGCCCCCGGTGTAGGACTGGCGGCCAATCAGGTGGGAGTACTCAAACGTATTTTCGTCATCGATATCGCGGACGAGGACGAAGCGAGCGACCTCAAGGTCTTCATCAATCCAGAAATCATCGAAATGGACGGTGAAATCCTGTTTCCGGAAGGCTGTTTGTCCTTTCCTGGAGCATCTGAGGACATCAAACGGGCCGAAACCGTCAAGGTCCGCGCTCTGGATGTTCATGGCAGTCAGTTCGAACTTGAAGCCGATGGTCTTCTGGCGGTGGCGATTCAGCACGAAAACGACCACCTCAACGGCATACTCATGATCGACAAAGTCGGCACCTTGAAGAAGCGCAAGATCAGTCGCCAGGTCCAAAAAGCCGTGGCAGAAGCCCGCGGTTGACCCTGAACGGGCGGGGGTCGTCGCTCGTGGTCGTGGATTTCGGCCTACTGTCGCCCTTCAACGCGATGGCGAGCGCACGAAGATCGAAGGATCGATACGCATTCCCAAGGCTTCCAGCTGATTGACCAGACGGGGAATCGTGCCGGAAGGGGAGAAGGTTCCCTCCACGGCTCCGCCGGCCGCAACTCGCGAAACGACAAAGCGGAAGATGTCCGTCACAGCAATCCCCCCGCTTCCGTCGGGGCTGATTTCTCCTATTCGCAGAACCCTCACTCGCCCGTCGCGCAGGCGCGTGACCTCAATCACCACGTCAAAAGCGCTGAGAACCCAGCCTGTAGCAGCCTCAAGTCCCATTCCCGGCCTTTCGGAGACGATATCCGCCGGCATACGGAGCAGACCTCGACTGAGATTGGCGGCATGAAGAGAAGCCAGCAGACCGCTCACCCCGATACCCATGGCCTCAATCAAAGACGCCGTGACCTCCGTATGGGATAGGGAGATGGCGAGTCGACAATGGGGCACGCTCCCTGCGATTTCGAGTAAGCGCCGACTGTTCCCCTTGTAGCGGGACAGGTCGAGACGGACCGCATCGTCTTGATGGGCCATCAGATCATCGAACTCGGTCGCCGCGATCACTTTTTCGCGCGCCACGGCAGAGCAGAGCGAGGCCAGAACAACATGTGCTCCCTCATCGTGGGGCCCAACCACGAGAATATTCAAGTGACCGCTAACACATTGAAGAAGGAAGGTTGCCATCGCCCGAGACACGGCACCCCGACGCACTAGATCGTCCAGAGTGCTTGAGATCCGCCTCGGCTTGCGAATACTGACGAGGGGTCCGGTGGGACTGGTCGCTCCGCGCACGATCGAAACTCGGGTTCCGTCGGGGAGCACGCGTTCCACAACGTCCTCGTCGTCCGTCACCGGCTCATCTGCTCGAACCAGCAGACGGCGCAAAGCGAGCTCGAAGGTCTTTGCCTGCGAAAATCCAGGCAAAAATGGCTGCTGGCGGCCATCGCGCGTTCCCGAGAGAGAATCGTACCGGGCTGCAGCAATCAGTTGAACGGCGGGGTCGTTCACGAGATCACCCAAGGGACCAAGACCTAGGATTTCTTCGCAGGCTTGATTCGCAACAGCCTCTGCGCTCGTGCCAACCGGGATATGCCCTGAAACCAGGTGTTGGTCAGCGATCCTTTCCGCTTTGCGACGCACAGATTCCGCATACGCGTCATCGGGTTTGAGAGCGGGCTCTTTGAGCTCGACGATGATTGCGTTGACGAGTTCTGCCACCGCGCGTCGGTGCCCCGACGCCATGTCCGAAAAACGCTGACTCGAGTCCTGAGGCGGATCGGAGATCGGACGCTCGAGAGCAGGAGGGGCACTCGAATGCACCGGTTGGTTCGAGGCGGGAGGTCCTGAAGCCCGGGTCAACTGCTCTGCCGCGCTGAGCTTTTCCCAGGGTTGGGAGCCACGTTGAGCACGATATTCTGAGGTTTCGGGAGAAGCAGTCGGAGGAGAGAGCGAAGGCTCTCTGGCAAGGGAAGAGAGTTCTCCCTCTCCTTCATCCCTGCTCGAAGCGGCCTCCCCTGTAGAAACACGAACTACAAAGTCGCCTATATAGACGCGATCTTCAGGGCGAATGATGGTGGCCTGGGCAATGCGACGTCGATTGACGTAGGTGCCATTCGTACTGTTGAGATCGGTGACGATGAATCGTCCCTCGCGAAAGAGAATGCGCGCATGCCGCTTGGACACATTCCCCTTGGGCAAGACCAGATCATTGCCCTGGACACGACCGATCGTGATCTCGGCACCCCGAAAAGCCTCGTGCCTTTCTGGCCCGCCCTTTTCCGAAACGATCAGATCAAATTGGGGGGGATCCGTGGCCTGATCGACTGTCACAGGACGTAGCATTCCCGGCGCGGGGTGGGGTTGTCAATCACTGTCGCACCCACCGCGGGCTTAGATAACAAAGGAAGCAAAAAATGCAGCTGGATTGCACGCTCGCGGAGACGTTTCCCAGAGTTACTCTGCCGCAGCTGTCGAGCGGACATCAGTCGCCACCAGGGACAGCAGCTCGCCGGCGAAGGCCATGATGTCGGCGTCGTTGAAGCCGCATTCTTTGAGCTCCCGGTAGGTTTCGAGCGCGCGGGGTTCCACCGAAGCTCCAGGGGAATTGGTCGAAAGGGGCGAGCTTACTGATGCGGAATTCTGTGAGGTCAAAGGTCTTCTCCAGATAGGGGCGAGTAGCCCGGATTGTTTGACAGACGTCTTCGCTGGTTAAACCAGCTTGAGCCGAAGTTTCTCTTCACTCTTGGTGCACCCCACATTGATTCAAGAAAGATGCCGAAATCACACATTTGGAGAAATGCGCCACAAGTGATTCCGAATTCCGTTCAGATCATATCTAAGTGCACACATAATTTCGCACCGGGTCCATTATATGGAAAGCTGTTTTCGCGCCTCGATTTACATTGGTAGGACCACATGCAGAGCCGGAAAAGGTCGGCAACCCGGGACCGCTCCTAGTTTTCGAAGCTACGCACTAGATCGCGAGGCGCTCGTTCGACCGCGCAAAGGACGCTCGTGATCAACTCTCTTCCCCCATCGGCGAAGTAAAGCGCCTCTCCCACGTCCGGCGCCTCGGGAACGGGGATCGCTTCGCCGTTCGGGAGGATGCGCACCCCCCCCGACAGACGCCGACCGACCGCGAGGTGGCTCGAAAGCCACTCGCTCGTTCGGCGGTCTTTAACAGCCAGGCAGAGCTGTCCGCGAAGGTAATACTCAGTATTGCGCGTCACGAACATCTTGTTGAATCGCCGATCTTGGTCCTGGTCAGTTTGGTTTTCGAGCATTTCTGAATTGTCACCTCGAAAGTCCAGCGGGGAAAAGTTTTTGTTTACATTATCCTACATTCACCGCTCAACTCACGAGCGGTCCAGGAGTCGACCGAGTCCCCGCCGTGGCCCCCAGTCGTCCCACGCGGAGGCACAACGCGGCTCTCACCCTTCCCTCACCCCATCTATGTCGGGGAGCGTATCCGCCCCCTCCTGCCTTTGCATGAAGACCAAGGGCAGGAGCTTCGTCCACCGGCGGAACGCACAAATCCAGGAAGTCATCCGAGCCCACTGGGCATCACCCCTCCCCGACCAAGACACGTCGGCCCAGGCGCCAGAAAACAAGTCGTAAATTGTCCCCCCAAGCAAGACTCACCGAAATCTCACCCCGGAAGGGCAGAGCTATCGCCCTTCGAAACGATAGACCGTCATACCCTCACCCGGGTCTCGATGTGACTTCAAACGGATCGTCTGCCTGGTAGCTCCTCTCCTCCCCCGCTAGTCAACCGACACTCACCAGCGCACACATTTAGCTCATATACAGACGACAGCTCCGCTCTTTCTATCTTCCGCAGTGGCGAGTCCCCAAATTTGAATTGCGAAGCAGGAACGAACCAGACCGAGCATCCTCGCTACGGACTTTTGCGTCCGCCTTGGGGTCATTCGGACCCGGGGGGCAAGCAAGTTGATGCTCTTTCGTCAATACGGTTCAGCTGCTCAGATGTTTTGAAGGTATACAAGTTGAGCACTCCTCGACGCAGGACTCGACAGCGATCGAAATGACTGCACGATCAACCTCGCTGCTCGTCGAAGTTGACACCCGAGGCTCGACTGTGGCTGCATGCGCCCTCACTCCAGGTACGCAAGTGTCACGGAAGAAGAAGCCACAAGATAAGGTCATTCACGTTGTCTTTGGTCCGGGGGGCGGTCGCTGGGATCCAGCGCACTTACCCATCAACCAAGCAGCCGTCGAAACCGCGCCCGGTTCGTCTGAACCCATCACGGAAGTCTTCACGCGAAGTGAGATCGTTCGGTTGATTGGTCTGTCAGAGGCCCGTCTGCGCACGTTGGATCGCGCTGGCGTCGTGTCCCCAAGCGCAAAGAAGAAGGGGCGACGTGCCTACGACTTTTCGGACTTGATCGCCTTACGTGCCGCCAAGTCTTTGTTCGATCACAAAGTGCGACTGCGCGACGTGACGCGCGCGATCGCTGCACTCAAGGAAGAGCTCCCGAAGATCCGAAGCCCTCTCCATGAACTGCGGGTGGTCTCTGACGGACGACAGATTGTCGTCCAGAGCGAGGTCGGCAAATACGAGCCAATCACCGGCCAGATGATGCTCGACTTAGAAGTGCGCCACCTCAAAGAAGACATCGTTCGAGTCCTTCGCCCCAACGCAGGACGGGAACGAACGAAGCGGGCCTACGAGCTCTACCTCAAGGCAAGCCAACTCGACGAAGAACCGACCACCATGGATCAAGCGATCGAGTTGTATGAAGAAGCCATCACTCTCGACCCTTGGCTTTCAATCGCCTACACCAACCTCGGCAACATCGCTTTTCGTCGACATCAAGTGGACGAAGCCGAACGCCAGTACCAACGTGCCCTCGAAGTAGACAAGCATCAGCCCGAAGCACAGTACAACTTGGGCTACCTGATGTTGGAACGCGGACAGCCCGAAATCAGCGTTGAGTACTTCTTGGGCGCGATCGAAGCCGATCCTCAGTTTTCGGACGCCTACTTCAACTTAGCCATGGCCTACGAGCAGTCGGGCTACCCGGACAAGGCCCGGCCCCTTTGGCAAAGTTACATTGCTCTCGAGCCCCACGGCACCTGGACCGAAATCGCTCGTCGCCACCTTTGAGCTACCTGAGGGCTCATTCCCAGAAAGGGGCCTACCACAGATGGTTCTGCTTCATTTTGACGTAAAAAACGGGTGTCGGTGCGCTTTGATGGGCATAGATGCCCGTACTTCGAGCAGGCGCTCCATCTCGAGCGTCGCAAGAGCGAACCCAGGTTGAGCATCTTGCACCTCGGCCAAAATTGTCCCCCAGGGGTCGACGATCATAGAGTGACCGTAGGTCTTACGACCCTTGGGATGCTCGCCCACCTGGGCTGCCGCAACAACGAAACACTGGGTTTCGATAGCTCGCGCCCGAAGCAATACATGCCAATGAGCGGTTCCCGTGGTTTGGGTGAATGCTGCAGGGACGGTCAAGATCTGGGCTCCCCGCTGAGTCAGCCAAGAAAAAAATTCGGGAAAGCGCAAATCGTAACAAATTCCCATCCCGATCTGGGTCTCCTCAAGTTGAACGAGGCTCGGCTCTTGCCCGCGAGTCGTCGCCCGAGATTCCTTCAGTCGGGTCCCATCGCTGAGGTCTACGTCGAAGAGATGCATCTTGCGGTAAGCGCCAACTATTCTCCCGCTTCGATCCAAGGCGACGCTGCAATTGAATGGCGGCTGCCCTTCTTCGGCTTTCTCGGCAAGACCTCCCGCAATCACCGAAATCTCATATTGCGTCGCCCAACGCCTTAAATGACGCATGATTGGTCCACTCCCATCGAGCGATTCGGCGCAGTGGATCTTGTCCGACTCAGCACCCAAAAAAGCAAAGCCCTCGGGCAGAAGCACCAAGTCGGCCCCTTGTTCACATGCCTGGGCAATCCAAACCTCGGCCTCGGCGAGGTTCGAGGCGACGTCGTCCTGAGCGCACAACTGAAGAGCGGCTACCTTCATGCTTTGAACCAAGCACGGCGCTGGCGGGGGCACCATTCGATGCGCGATCCCGCAGTCTGTTCGTCCGAGCGCTAACAGCTCGCGCAGCTGCTCGACAGTCGCTAAACTCTTCACCTCTCGAAATGAACGACGCAAGTACCGGCGCCATGCAGAACTTCCGCATGACCCCCCAGACAGGGCGCGGCGGCCCACGAGCAGCGCTCGTTCTCCTTTATGCCGAGGGGTACGGAGTATTGAAGCCCGCCTACCCTTTTTCCCACTCCGTGTGCCTCGGACGCGACGCAAGCAATGATATTCCTCTGCCCGTGCCGGCGGTGTCCCGCAAACACGCCGAACTCACGACCGAAAGGGGACGCTTCGTCGTACGCGACTTGGGTTCCACGAACGGCACCTTGGTCGACGGCAAGCGGGTGGATGAGGCCTCGCTGGAAGCCAACGCCGAGCTCCGCTTGGGCGACGCTATCTTCAAATTGGTGGAAAACGACGGTTTTCAGTTCGCCTCCTACGGCTTGGACGGACAAATGGTCCTGGGCGGCACCCGCCTGACTCGTCATGGGACCACGCTCATTGGCGGTTTTCAGATGGACGAAATCGCCGCCGCGATCGAAAGGGTCGCCCCCACCGAGCTTTCCGTATTGGTCCTCGGCGAAAGTGGAACAGGAAAGGAAGTGGCGGCGCGCGAACTGCACGACAAGAGCGGTCGCAAGGGACACTTTTCGGCCGTCAACTGTGCGGCCCTTCCGGAAAATCTCATCGAAAGCGAGCTCTTCGGTTACAAGAAGGGCGCTTTTTCCGGGGCCGATCGTGACAAAACCGGCCTCATTCAAGCCGCGCAGGGTGGTACTCTCTTGTTGGACGAAATCGGAGACATGCCCCTTTCGGCGCAAGCGAAACTGCTTCGTGTCCTCCAATCCAAAGAGGTACTGCCCGTCGGGGCCACGCGTCCCGAGCCTGTCGACGTGCGGGTGGTGGCCGCCACCCATCGTGATCTGGGACGTCTGCAAAAAGACGGCTCCTTTCGCCGCGATCTTTTTGCGCGCTTGAACGAGTTTTCCCTGGTTTTACCCCCGCTGAGAGATCGAAAAGAAGACATTCTTCAACTCGTCCGCTTCTTTTTGCACAAACACGGTCGCCCCGAACTCGCCCTCAGCTTTCCCTTCGTCGCAGGTCTGCTGCACCACGACTGGCCCTACAACGTCCGAGAGCTGGAAGCGGCTATAAAAAGGGCGGCGGCCATGTGCCCCTCACCCCTGCTCGAAGAAGAACATCTGCCAGCCAGCGTAAAAGAAGCCATCATCGACTACGCCTCTGGCTCCCCCTCTCCGGTGACGAGCGAGACTCCGACCGAAGACGAACTCCGCGAACTATTGCGCGCAGAAGGGGGCAATGTAGCGGCGGTAGGACGGCGCTTGGGTAAGGCACGTATGCAGATCCATCGCTGGATGAAGCGATTCAGCATCGATATCGACGACTTCCGCGAAACGGGCGCCTAGGCCCCCGAGCTGGGCTTGATGCACGCCTGGGTTGACCCACCAACAGGAGACCGCTACCGAACCCGGAAAACCTGTTCAGGGGTGAATAGCTGCGGCCCGAAGGGGCATGCAACTCGCCTCAGGAGCATCATTTGGCAACGCGACGGTCATCAAAAAGCACAAAAACCTCCACGAGCTCCACCAAGGGCGGCCGAGGCAAAGGGCAGCCCCCTAAAAAGCCTGATCCCTTTGAAAACGCGAGCGGCGAACCCGCCTCTCTGCAGGAAATCGCTCAGTCGAGGTACCTCAACTACGCGCTTTCAGTCATTACTTCGCGCGCCCTTCCAGACGTGCGCGACGGCCTCAAACCGGTGCAGCGCCGCATCCTGTACACGATGTGGCAACAGCGGCTGACCGCCGAGTCCAAACACCGCAAGTGCGCCAAAGTCGTCGGTGACGTCATGGGTAACTACCACCCGCACGGCGATGCTGCGATCTATGACGCCCTGGTGCGCGTGGCTCAGCCGTTTTCCATGCGTGTTCCCCTGGTGGATGGTTCTGGCAACTTCGGTTCGTTGGATGGGGATGGAGCGGCAGCAATGCGTTACACGGAGTGTCGCCTTGCACCAGCCGCGGGTCCACTCCTCGAAGAGCTCAATCAAGAAACGGTCGCCTTTCGCCCTAATTACGACGGCACCAAGACCGAGCCCGTGGTGCTGCCCGCCAAACTGCCCAATTTGCTCATCAACGGAGCAAGCGGCATCGCGGTCGGCATGGCCACCAACATTCCTCCTCACAATCCGGAGGAAATCTGCACGGCCAGCGTGCGGCTCCTCGATGCCCTCGTCGCCGACCGTGAGCTAAGCAACCGCGAGCTCTGCCGTACGGTCAAAGGTCCAGACTTCCCCACTGGTGGACAGCTGGTCTCAAGTCCCGAAGAGATCAAACAAGTCTACGAGACTGGCCAAGGCACGCTCAAAGTTCGGGCCACTTGGGAGCCCGGCGAAGAGCGCAAAAACGCCCAGGTGATCGTCATCACCAGCGTCCCTTATACGGTCAACAAATCAACCCTGGTGGAGCGCATCGCGGACGTCGTCACCTCGCGTAAGATGCCCCTCATCACGGACGTGCGCGACGTCTCCGCAGATGATGTCCGCGTGGAGCTCGAGCTCAAAAAGGACGCAGACCCGCAGAAAGTACTAGCGTATCTATACAAGAACACGCCTCTACAGACGAACTTCTCGTGCAACCTGACTTGTCTCGTCCCGACTGAGAACGAAGAAGTCGGTCGTCCCGAGCGCCTCGACCTGCAGTCCATCCTTTGGCACTTTTTGCACTTCCGACATGACGTCGTCACCAAGCGTCTCGAGCACGAATTAAGGGCTCTGCAAAAGCGGATTCATATCCTCGAAGGCTTCGAGACGGTCTTCGACGCCCTGGACGCTATCCTGAAGATCATTCGTCAGAGCAACGGCAAGGCCGACGCGGCGAGCAAGATCATGGCGCGTTTCAAGTTGGACGCCGAACAAACCGATGCCATCTTGGAGCTCAAGCTCTACCGCCTCGCCAAGCTCGAAATCTTGGTGATCCAGAAGGAGCTCAAAGAAAGACGCACCCGAGAGCGGCAAATTCAAAAGCTGCTCAACGAAAAGTCTGGCCTTGGTCGTTGGCAAATCGTCCGAGAAGAGCTCGAGGAAGTCCTGAGCGCCCTCAAAGCAGCCGGCGGGAAGCGACGAACCATCATCGAAGAAGCGGGCGAGGAGATCGAGCTCTCGGCATCGGATCTCATCATCGCCGAGGATGTTCACGTCCTGGTCACCCAGGATGGGTGGATCAAACGCCAAAAAGAGTTCAAAGACCTGGCCGGGATCCGCCTACGCGAAGGCGACGCCATCTTGGCCTGCCTAGCCGGCTCAACCACTGCCACGGCGGTGTTCTTCTCGAACTTGGGCACCGCCTATACCTGCCGCATCCATGACATCGTCGCCACCAGTGGCTACGGCAATCCGATCCAAAAACAGTTCAAACTCAAAGACGGCGAGAAAATCATCGCCGCCTATTCTTTGGACAAACGCGTAGTGGGCGATCTCAGCGAGGTGGAGGGTTACTTCCCTGAAACCTTTGGCTTCGCGGCAAGCAGCGATGGCCAGGCCGTCACTTTCGGGCTCATCAGCTTCGCCGAGCCAAGCACCAAGGCCGGTCGACGTTATATCCGACTCACCCCGGGACAAGAGGTGGTCTCTACCTCGCTTGTGCACGGAGAAGAAACCATCATCGCCGCTTCGGTAGATCGACGGGTTCTTTTGTGCCCGGTGGAAGAAGTCAGTTATTTATCGAGCGCAGGCAAAGGCGTGGCCTTGATGAAACTTTCGAGTGGCGACAGGTTGCTCGCGGCCAAGCCTGTTGTGGACAAAAGCGAACATCTTGTCCTGAAGACCAGCTTGGGTGGGGAGCAAAAGGTGGGTCTGGGGCGCTACAGCGTGACCAGCCGCGCGGGACGCGGCAATGAGCTCATCAAACGCGGTAAGCTCCTCGAAGTCGTGGCCGATGAGGCTGAACTCCCCGAACCTTTGGAATCATCCAACTAAGAAGCGTCACGATGGCAAACGAATACAGCGCCAAAGATATTACCGTACTCGAAGGTCTAGAACCGGTGCGCAAACGCCCGGGCATGTACATCGGGGGCGTGGGTTCAGCTGGTCTGCACCACTTGGTTTGGGAAGTCCTCGACAACTCGATCGACGAAGCCATGAACGGGCACGCAACGGACGTGTCGGTCACCCTCCACAAGGACGGCCGGAGCATTACGGTTTCCGACAACGGGCGTGGCATCCCCGTTGATATCCACCCCAAGCTCAAGCGCTCGGCCCTCGAGATCATTTTTACCACCTTGCACGCCGGCGGGAAGTTCGAGGGACAGAACTACAAGACTTCAGGCGGTCTGCACGGGGTGGGCGCATCGGTCGTCAATGCACTTTCGACCAAACTGATCGCGACGGTCAAACGGGGCGGCTCGGAGTTTTCGATGGAGTTTCTCCGGGGGGTGCCCCAGGGTAAACTGAGCAAGAAAGGCGGCGCGCGAGGGACAGGAACCAGCGTCTACTTTCACCCTGACCCCACCATCTTTCCCAAGATCGACTTCAACGTCGATACCATTGTCGAACGCCTCGAGGTCGCCAGCTTCCTTCACAAAGGCGTGAAGATTCACTTTCTGGATGAGAAAGAGGGTCGAAAAGAAACCTTCTTTCACGAAAACGGCATTGGCGACTACGTCTTGAAGTTGCAGCGAGACCGACGAGCCAAGATCGTGCACACCGGCCAGTTCATGTTGCTCAAAGAGGGCGATATCGGCATCCAGGTGGCAGTTCTGTGGACCGAGTCCACTGACGAGTACGTCAAGAGCTATGTCAACGGCATCCCGACAGGTTCGGGGGGAACTCACGAGAACGGTCTGCGCGCTGGCATGGCGAAGGCAATCCGTAACTTCATGGACACGCACAACCTCACGCCGCGTGGCCTCACAATCGCGACCGACGATATTCGCGAAGGCATGATCGGAGTGCTTTCCGTCTTTGTGCCCGAGCCTCAATTTCAAGGCCAGACCAAGGATCGACTCAACAATCCCGAGGTACAGCCTGCCGTGGACGCAGCGGTGCGCCCAACTCTCGAAAGCTGGCTCAACAACAACCGCTCCATCGCCGAGCAAGTCGTGACCCGCATTGTTCTGGCGGCTCGGGCGCGCGAAGCTTCGCGCGCAGCGTCGGCCTCGGTTTCGCGCAAAACAGCGACCAGTGGACGCTTGACTCTTCCGGGCAAACTATCCGATTGCACGCAAAACGACCGAAAACACACCGAGCTTTTCATCGTAGAGGGTGACTCCGCTGGCGGCTCGGCCAAACAGGGACGCGACCGGACTAAGCAGGCTATCTTGCCCCTGCGCGGCAAGGTGCTCAACACCGAGTCTCTCGCTTTGAACAAGGTGCTCGACAACCGCGAGTTGGCCGATCTGGTGACGGCTCTGGGTTGTGGAATAGGAAAGACCTTCGACATTTCCAAACTGCGCTATGAGCGCGTCATCTTGCTCGCCGATGCTGATTCGGACGGTCATCATATCACGACCTTGCTCCTGACTTTCTTCTACCGACATCTGCCCGAGCTCATGAAGTCAGGCAAAGTCTTCGTGGCGGTACCCCCACTCTATCGTATCGACATCGGTAACGACACTTATTGGGCTGCCGACGAGCCGGCTCGCGCGAAGATCATCTCGGCCCACGGTTCTGGGAAGAAGAAGGTCGATGTCACCCGCTTCAAGGGTCTTGGGGAAATGATGCCCAAAGTTCTTTGGGAAACCACATTGGACCCCCGCAAACGTCGACTTCTACAGGTCGAAATCCGCGACGGTTTGGCCACGGATAGGGTAGTCAGCGACCTGATGGGTAAGGATTCACAGGCTCGTTTTCGCTTCATCATGGAGGGAGCTGAGGCCGCATCCGACCTAGATGTGTGAAATTAGGGCTTTTGCCTTGAGAGACGGGCCGCTCTGGGCTAACGCCCTGCCCTCGCCGGATACCTCGCCCTCCCCGTTTTTCCCCACTCTTTGCGATTTCTGCGCCGCGCTCGCCATTGCCATGACCGACCCCTGCCTTCCACCCCGACTCACCCCACATCGCCGGGGTTGGGGATCCCGATCGCAGACGAAGAGCACCCCCACGACGTTCGGCCTCCGTCTCTGCGTAACTTGGGTCGCCGTGTTGTCGAGCCTGACTCTCCTCTCGGCTCCCAGCTGGGCGCAAGAGCTCCCCGCAGCTCAGCCCACCTCGCCGAGCGCGACCGAATCCGGCCCGGGGGCGGTGGATGAGGCGCCCCAAAAAGACCAACCGACAGAAACCGCAAGCGATTCCTCTGCGGCACCTGCCGCTGAGCCCACGCCTAAGAGCGATACCACCAGCGAACCAGAAAACTCAGATGCGGCACCTGCCGCTGACGCCGCCAAGTCAAATCCCAAAGACCCGGACGGCCCTTCACGTACCGAAACCAAGTCACCCAAGAATCAAACGGACGCTCCCTCCTCAGATGCAGAAGGCAGCACACCTCCCCTCGAAGGTGGTTCACCAGCGGATGCGCCCCTCGAAGAAGTCCGTCCCGAAGACATTCCGCTGCCCCAAATTCCTGGCGAAGACGCACAAGCAGCCCTCGGTCTCCCCATTCAGAAGATCCAGGTCACTGGCAATCGTCGCATCACCGCCGAAGACGTCTTGGCCTATCTGCGCCTGAAGTTGGGAAGCCCCTTCAGCCAAGATCTCCTGCGACGGGATGTGCGCGAACTTTGGGGCTCGGGTTTCTTCGACGATATCGAAGTCGATCTCAGGACGAACGGTGGAAGGGTGGCCTTGCGCCTTCATGTGCGCGAACGACCCGCCATTGCCTCCGTCGCCTTTGAAGGTAACGACGAGGTCGAAGACGACGATCTGAAAGAGGCGGTCGAGGTCAAAGCCGAGGCGATTCTTTCCCGTCCCGCCCTCGCCCGCGCAGTGCAGAAGATCCGCGACATGTACGCGGAAAAGGGCTACTTCCTCGCTGAGGCTAAAACCGAAATCACCCCGGAAGAAAACAACGAGGTCTCGGTCAAGTTCATCATCACCGAGAATTCTCAGGTATCCGTCAAACGCGTCACCTTCATCGGCAACGAAGAGATCTCGGACGAAGAGCTACGCGCCATCATGTTCACGGGCAATCCGGGGATTATGGCCTTCGGCTCAGGCGGACCTTTCAGACAAGACGCTTTTGAGCGGGACATCGCGATGCTCAGCGCGATGTATTATGATCGCGGCTACCTACAGGTTTCGGTCCACACGCCTCGCGTGATGCTCACCCCGGACAAGAGCGGTCTAGAAATCTCCATCACCATCGACGAAGGGCCTCGCTTCAAGATCCGTCAGCTTCGCGTGTTCGAGGAAGGGGCCAATGGTCAAGAAGTCGACCCCATCGGTGGGCGACGTGAACTGCGCATGATGGTGCGGGCCGAAAGCGGCGACTACTTCAATCGCGCACAACTGATGGCCGACTTGGGCGAGATCCGCCTCATGTACCGCGATCACGGCTACGCCAATGTGATGGCTGAGCCCCAGACGAATATCGACCCCAAAACCAACGAGGTCGACGTTGTCATTCCAGTCATCCGCGGACCGATGGTCTATTTCGAACGTATCGAAATCCGCGGCAACACTAAGACCCGCGACAAGGTAATTCGGCGGCAGTTCGAAATCTACGAAGGCGAGCCCTTCAGCGAAACGGGGATGAACCGCTCCCGCCGTCGAGTCACGGCGCTCGGTTACTTCGAGCGAGTCGATATCTCCACCGAGCAAGGTTCCGCAGAAGATCAGCTCATCGCCTACGTCGATGTTTCCGAAAAGCCCACTGGTACCTTCCAGGTCGGGGCAGGTTTCTCCAGCATCGAAACCTACATATTCACCGCTCAAGTGCAGCAGGCCAACCTTTTCGGCAATGGTCAGAGTCTGTCACTACAAGGCCAGGCCTCGGGCATTCGCAGCACGATCAACCTCAGTTTTACTGAGCCTTACTTCCTCGAGAGCGACTTCAGCCTCAGCGCGAGCCTCTTCGACCAGCGAAGCAACCTGACTCAGTTCTCTCAACGTAGCCGAGGCGGAAACGTCACCGTCGGGTATCCCCTCGTCGAACCCGAGGTCAACGTCGCGCTGACTTACAATGCGACCTACGACGAGGTCTCCACGGACACCCGCTCCACCTTCTTTGGGGCCGGTGCCCTAGGCGCGGCCGGCACGCCACAAGCAAACGTCTTCTCGAATTTGCCTCTAGCCAACTTGTTCAACGGTGGTTGGACCTCCAGCTTGCGCCCAAGCATCTCTTTCGACACACGCGACAATCGCATCACGCCGACCTCCGGTGTCTATCTCTCACTTTCGACCGAATGGGCGCCCAAGTACCTCGCCTCGCAGAACGAGTTTCTGCGCCACCGCTGGACAGGGCGCTTCTACCTCCCCGTCTTTTGGAAGTTCGTACTCAAGCTCAACACCAACGCAGGTTTGATCACCAGCCCCTTGGAGTCTGGCGTCCCTATTTATGCGCGCTTCTTCCTCGGTGGTATCTTGGACGTGCGCGGGTTCAACTTCCGTGAAATTGGCCCTCGCATGCCTCTGCTCAGCAACACCGATCCATCAGCGCCTCCTTACCCCAACGGCCAGAATATCGGCGGCAACGCCATGTACTATCAAAATCTCGAGCTCGAAGCCCCTATCTTCGAAGAGGTCGGACTGAAGGGCGTGCTCTTCATCGACGCGGGCAACGCCTGGAACCTCGAGACGAACTACTGCGAAGCCGCCGGTGGCTCAGACGTCCACAAGTCCATTAGCCCCTGCTTCTCAGCTCAGGCTCTTACACGTATGCGCACGTCCTGGGGTTTCGGCTTCCGCTGGTTCTCCCCAATGGGTCCCCTGCGTTTCGAGTGGGGCTTCCCTTTCAAGCCCCTGCCTTTCGAACGAAAGCAGGTCTTCCAATTCACCATTGGCAACTTCTTCTAATCAATCCTGAGGCGCGCGCGGTAGGCACCTCTGGGGCGAGGACGCTACTTGGGCTACACTCGCCACTGATGGGCGAGGAAGAGAAGCAAATAGCGGCATCAGGCACTGGACCCAGTTCGCCTCCCGTCGATACCGAGCGCATGACACCTCTCGACCAACGAGCACCGTCCACGGCCGCTCAAGCCGAACCGTCCCCCCGCGCACGTCGGGATGGTACCCAAATCATGGGCTCGATCGACCCGAAGACACTCGCTGCACGGCAAGACGCGAGCCTAGACCCAAACTCCGAGGTCTCCTTAGCCAAAACTGCATCCACGGAGCAGTCCGACGTTTCGGTCAAGTTCTCCGAGGTAGTCGGTCGGGCCAAGACGCCAGAAAACGAAAGCTCTTTAGAACCAGAGGAGCGCCCGAAAGGGCGTCCTGCTCCGGCACGCGAACTCACAGCGTCCAAAGTGCCTCTCTACCAGGCCAAAACCAACCTGCCTGCACCCGAAGAAGGGAGCCATACGACCCTGCAGTCGATGATTCGCCCCGATTTGATGGCCCATGGCGTCGCGGACCCCAGACGATTTCTCAGCATCGAACGCGAACTCAGTGAAACGAGCGCCGCCATCAAATTCCTCGAAAAACGGCTGAATCGAGCAGAAAAGGACAGTCGAATTGCTCTAGCGGTCGCAGGCTTGGCCGTCCTACTCGCCGTTCTCGCCTACCTGCTCTAAATCGCTGAAATAGCTCAACTAATTTAGCCTCAAAAAGAGCCAACACAGCTTGTTTCAAGCTGTGTTGTTCGGTAGCGATGGTGGGCGCATGACGGACGAAAACACCCCCGGACCTATGGACGAACCCCAAGCGACCCCCGAGCGTCAGCCGGTCAGCATCCAAGACGAGATGCGAACGTCCTATCTCGACTACGCAATGAGCGTGATCATCGGACGGGCCATCCCGGATGCTCGCGACGGACTCAAGCCGGTTCACCGCCGCATTCTCTATGCGATGCGTGGCCTCAACCTCACACCTGGCTCATCTTACTCCAAGTGCGCCAAGGTCGTGGGCGAGGTGCTCGGTAACTACCATCCACACGGTGACGCCAGTGTTTATGATGCTTTGGTACGCATGGCGCAGGACTTCGCGATGCGCCACACGCTCGTGGATGGTCAAGGCAACTTCGGATCCATCGATGGCGACTCGGCGGCGGCGTATCGATACACCGAGTGTCGTCTAGCCAAGCTCTCGATGGAGCTCCTCACCGACATCGAAAAGGCAACGGTCGATTTCGGGCCGAACTTCGACGAGTCTCGCGAAGAACCCCTCGTTCTTCCGGCGCGCTTCCCTCACCTTCTCGTCAACGGCTCGGGCGGTATCGCGGTGGGCATGGCGACAAATATTCCGCCACACAACCTCAGAGAAATCATCGACGCCACGATCGCTCTCATTCATGAGCCCGATTCGTCCATCGAAGATCTGATGCAATTCGTCCAAGGTCCGGACTTCCCCACTGGTGCACGCATCTATGGGCGCGCGGGCATTTATCAAGCCTACACCACCGGTCGCGGCTCGATCATGATGCGCGCCGTCACCGAGGTCGAAAAGGTCAAGGGGTCTGAACGTGAACAGATTGTGGTCACGGAAATCCCTTATCAGGTCAACAAAGCACGCCTTGCCGCCAAGATCGGCGAACTCATTCGCGAAAAGCGCATCGAGGGGATCCGCGAGGTACGTGACGAAAGCGACCGCGACGGCATGCGTCTCGTCGTTGAGCTCAAGAAGGACGTGTTCCCTCAGGTGGTCCTCAATCACCTCTATCGTCTGACCGATCTGCAGTCCTCCTTCGGCATCATCAACCTATCTATCGTGCAGGGCCGCCCGGCCGTGCTCAATCTCAAAGAAACGCTTGCCGTCTTCATCGAGCATCGTCGCGAAGTCGTGAGCCGACGCACACGCTTCGAACTGAGCAAGGCGGAAGGCCAGCGCGAGATCGTCGAAGGCCTAGGCATGGTCACCACGGAAACAGACCTGGTGATCAAGACGATTCGAGAGTCCCGCGACCCTGAGCAAGCTCGAGAGCGCTTGATGGAGCTTCCCCTCAAGGGACTCGAAGCCTTCGTGCGCCGCGCCGGACGCCCCGAGGCGGAAATCGAAGAAGCCTCCAAGATGGGCGACTACCGCCTGAGCGAACGCCAGGCCAAGGCCATCTTGGAGATGCGTCTGAGCAAGCTCACAGGTCTGGAGCAAGAAAAGCTCGCGGGAGAATACGGCGAACTCTGCGACGAAATTGCCCACCTCCGCTCGATTCTCGCCGACGAAGATAAACTAATGGCCCTGATCGTCGCAGAGCTCGAAGAGGTCAAAGAGCGGCACGGCCAAGACCGAAAGACGAGCATCGAAGACAACGAAGCGGAAATCCAGGTCGAGGATTTGATCCAAGAAGAAGACATGGTCGTGACCATCTCTCATTCTGGTTATATCAAGCGCACCGCCGCCTCGACTTACGAAGCCCAGAAGCGGGGCGGCAAGGGCAAGAAGGGAATGCAGGCCCAGCAGGATGACTGGGTCAGTCAGCTCTTCATCGCCTCGACTCACGCCTACGTCTTCTTCTTCAGCGATCTGGGCAAGGTCTACGTCAAGAAGGTGTATCAGGTGCCCCAGGCGGCCCGAAACGCCAAAGGACGTGCCATCGTCAACTTCATTGGTTTGGACGACGGAGAGCGCATCACCGCCATCGCCCCCGTCTCGGCGATGGAAGAAAACCGCTTCGTGATCACGGTCACCCACCAAGGCAAGATCAAGAAGACCCCGCTGCTCGACTACAAGAACTTCAGAGAGAAGGGCATCATCGGCGTCCGCATCGAAGAAAACGATCGATTGCTCACAGCGGCCATTACCGATGGCTCCCAGGACCTCCTACTCGGCACTCGACACGGCAAAAGCATTCGCTTCCCCGAGTCGCAGGTACGATCCATGGGCCGCAATACCGCGGGCGTCAAGGCAATCGATCTCGAGGACGAGGATCGAGTGGTCGGATTGGCCGTGAGTGATCCCGAACGCGAACAGGTGCTCGCCATCTGTGAGCGTGGCTATGGCAAGCGAACAGCACTTTCCGAGTTCCGCGTTCAAAACCGTGGCGGCAAAGGCATCATCCTCATTGATGCTTCCGATCGAAACGGGCCTGTTGTCGGTTTGGCTCTCGTCCGCGAAGAAGACGATCTCGTCCTCATGACGGACAAGGGGCAGACTTTGCGCACCCGAGTGGAAAACGTCCGTTCTACGGGTCGCAACGCCCAAGGGGTTCGCGTCATGAACGTCTCGGAAGATGAACGCGTCGTGGCCCTGGAGTGGGTGGCCGAGCGCGAGGATGACAGCACCGGAGATAGCGAACCCGCGGACGCTGACGACGACTCCGAAGCCCCTGATTCCGAAGTCGATAGTGCTGATGCTGAGGAAGCTGACGGTGCTGAGGAAGCTGACGCAAAAGACACCAGCGGCGATGACGCTGAATCCAGCGAAGAGCAATGAGCCCTCGCGTCGGGGCGAAGAAGGCAAGACGGCCCGCTGGCTCGAGCTCAGTCTCAAAAACCACGCCTCGACCCACTCGGGCGCAGGCGTCGGGCTCGGGTGATCCGAGTCCTGCTGGCTCGGCGTCCTCGGCCTCGCCTCTGACTCGAGCGAAGATCCGAGCGTGTTACAAGAAGCTAGTGGCGGCTCATCCCGATGCCCACTGCGAGCTCGCGCACGAAAGCCCCTTCCAGCTCATCGTCGCGACGGCGCTCAGCGCCCAAAGCACCGACGTCCAAGTCAACAAGGTCACTCCGGGGTTATTCAAGAAGTTCCCCACACCCCAAAAGCTGAGCCGCGCCAAACAAGAGCAGGTCGAAGCCTGCATCAACAGCCTGGGTATGTTCCGGCAAAAAGCCAAGAACATAATTGGCCTCGCTCAAGGGCTCGTCCAAGACCACGAAGGGCAAGTCCCCGCAGATCTCGACGCGCTCGTGCGACTCCCCGGAGTGGGGCGAAAGACGGCCAACGTAGTCCTCGGGGTTGCCTTTCAGGCCCCGGTCGGTGTGGTCGTCGACACCCACGTCCAACGCATTTCGCAGCGCCTCGGATGGACGCTCGAATCCGATGTCACCAAGATTGAGCGCGATCTCATGGCCGCTCTCCCTCGTGCCGAGTGGGACCGAGTGAGCCACACCCTCATCTTTCATGGTCGCCGCATTTGCGATGCACGCAAGCCAGCCTGCTCAACCTGCCCGGTCAATAAATCATGCGTACACGCCTTCGCCGCCGTAGAGGTAGGACGTAAGCCCAAGCGAGTGCGCTCCTAAGAGTCGAATGTTTGTGTGTAGGGGGGGGGCCTGCCCAGGCCATCGCTCAAGAGCGGCCCGGGCCATGTCGCCCCCCAGGGTGAAAGCGTTGGCTTACTGTTCTTGAGCCAAGCGAGCCTTCCACTCAGCAACGATGCGTTCGACACTCTGAGTGGTCATCTTTCCGTCTAGCACTTCTTGGTCGGCAAGGAGCACCTTCTGCAAGGGGATATTCGTACGGATCCCGCCGATGATGTACTCGTCGAGGGCGCGTTGCATTCGACTGATCGCCTGCTCCCGATTGGGGGCGTGGACAATCACCTTGGCGAGCAGCGAATCGTAGACAGCCGGGACTTTCCAGCCTCCGAACACGCCTGAATCAACACGCACGCCCGTCCCACCTGGAGGATGGTACTCGGTGATCTCGCCCGGCCAAGGAGCAAAGGTCTGGGGATCCTCTGCCATGATGCGGCACTCAATCGCGTGGCCACGAAACTTCCAGGTCCGCGTATCCGGTAACGAAAGTTTTTCGCCAGCAGCCGCACGGATCTGCTCCACCACCAGGTCGACCCCAGTTACCATTTCGGTCACAGGATGCTCCACCTGAATGCGAGTGTTCATCTCCATAAAGCATAGGCTGCCGTCCTCCGCCAAGAGAAACTCCAGAGTGCCTACGCCTACGTAGCCCGTGTCTTTAAGGGCCTTGCGAATAGCCTTCGTTACCTTGGTCCGCGTCTTTTCGTCCATCGCGGGACTGGGAGACTCTTCTACTAGCTTTTGATTGCGTCGTTGGAGCGAACATTCACGCTCTCCCAAGGTCCACACCTGGCCGTGGCTGTCTGCCAGCGCCTGGAACTCGACGTGGCGTGGGTTTTCGACCAGTTTCTCAAGATAAAGCTCGGGATTGTTGAAAGCGGTAGTTGCTTCTGCCGTCGCAGATTCGAACCCTCGACGCGCATCATCATCATTGCGAGCCACCCGCATGCCTCGTCCGCCACCACCACCTCGGGCTTTGATCATGACGGGGTAACCTACCCGGTTCGCCTCGCTGACCGCGTGCTCGGCATTTTGTAGGGCTTCGCTGCCCGGCAAGAGAGGAAGCCCGTACTTCTTGGCCACTTCCCTAGCGCGGAGTTTGTCGCCCCAGAGCGACATCACTTCGGCAGAGGGACCAATAAAGCCGAGACCACACTTGGCCACCACATCTGCGAACTTGGAGTTTTCGGACAGAAAACCGTAACCGGGGTGAATGGCGTCAGCACCAGACACCTCGGCAGCGCTGATCAAGGCCGGGACGTTGAGATAGCTGTCCGAAGCAGCCGCAGGTCCGATGCACAAAGCCTCATCGGCGAAACGCGTGTGTAAAGCGCCGGTATCCGCTTCCGAATGAACCGCAACAGTCTGGATGCCCAGCTCGCGGCAGGCGCGAATGATGCGTATCGCGATCTCGCCGCGATTGGCGATCAGAATTTTTTTGAACATAACCAAGCCTGGGCGCGATTAGCCCTTCTTGACCTTAAAGAGCTTCTGACCGAACTCGACGCTCGTTCCGTTTTCGACGAGAACTTCAAGGACGGTACCATTGATCTCACTCTCGATCTCATTCATGAGCTTCATGGCTTCCACGATGCACAAGGTCTGACCAACCGAAATCGCCTTACCAACGTCGGTAAAAACACCTGCCTCGGGCGAAGGCGCTCGGTAAAAGGTCCCCACGAAAGGCGAGGTGATGTAAACGGCATCCGCGTCGTCTACGGCGGGAGCCGCCGCGGAGGTAGCAGGAGCTGCACTGACTACTGGCGCTGCAGCAGTCACCACGGCAGCGGCGCCTTTTCCAAAAGAAAGTCGGAGACGGCTATCTTCGTCTTCGTACTCAAATTCGTTGACTCCCCCTTCTTCGAGGGCGGCGATAAGACTCTTGATTTCTTCGAGATTGATTTTCATCGATGTAGCTTTCTTCGCGCCGTGCGCGGAGAGCGCCCCAGCTTCGGGGCGGCTCGGGGGCGAAAACCTAGCTCACCCGCACAGCCCCGTAAACGCGAGAAACCTTTCGCACAGCCTCTTTCGCGGCAAATAATAAGCTACCTGGGCGCAGTAAGATGTTCAACCAGTCCGCGCAGAGCCAGTCCGTAGGATCGGACCCCAAATCCGGCAATTTTCCCCAAGCAGGCAGGTGCGATCCTGCTTTCCTTGCGAAACTCCTCCCGTGCCTCCGGGTTGGAAATATGAACCTCGATCACCGGTAGGCCGCAGCCCTTTACAGCATCGTAGAGCGCATAGGAGGTGTGAGTGTAGGCACCTGGATTGATCAAAATACCCGAAAACCCCTCTTCTTCCGCAGTACCAATCCAGTCGAGCAATTCGCCTTCGTGGTTGCTCTGCTTGCCGACAATGCTCACGCCGAGCTCCCCCCCCAGGGATTGCAGCTGAACGTGCACATCCGCCAGGGTGGTCCGGCCATAAACTTCGGGTTCACGCTTGCCCAGCCGCCCCAAGTTGGGACCGCTGAGAACCAAGACGCGCCGCTCTGGACCGCTCATGGTCACCTCACGCCGCTCGCTCAAGCGAGCTCGGTCTTGAGCTTGGGAGCCAGAAGACGAAGCGCATAGCGTCCTTTTCCTACGTTCGACTCAGGCGACATCGTGAGCGCGATGAAATAGTTCGAATCAATCACCCGAACGATGGTGGTCATCTTCTCGCTCTTGAAAGACACCTCTTCCGTTCCACCAGCTTCAAGCATCTCAGCCGCACGCAAGATCTGCTTCACCAGCACGCTCACCTCGGCGCCAACAACTTCGATGTCAAATGGTGACTCGGATCCTACGAAGCTGTCCACCGGGATCCCCTCGAAGTCCATGAGTAGGCCAGCATAACTTTGGGTGCTTTCGACAGCTTCCTGAAGAGCTTCTCTGAACATGATCCTTAGGATAGGGGAAATTCCTCGGAAGCGTGAATTTCTTGTGCTCGCTGCTGAAATTCCCTGACCCGCGCCCTGGAGTGTGCCGACACAGTCGCACTCGAGTCAGCACAGACTGTCGCTTTCCGTGAGCCAGACTGTCGCTTTCCGTGAGCACTTAAATAGCGCGCTCCGAGGGCAAGAGAGCCGCCCTTACTCCGTCTTTGCTTGACCAGAAGGCGCCAGGCAGGGTACTTTTTAAAGGATTTTGGGGGTCTATCGGGGGGAAATGAGGAAGAACCATAAGGAAGTGCCACGCACGATGGGTCAGAAGATCCTGGAGGCTCACACCGAGGACGAGTCCGCGGCCGAACTTCTAGTGGAAGTTCGAACGGATCAAGTGATCCTCGCTCGGGAGCCCAATCGTGTCCTGGGAGCGGCCGTCGATGCGGGTCTCCACGCGGCCGCACCAGAAGTCGCCGTAGCCTATCCCCCTTACTGCATGTCAATCGGCGACGAGGATGCCGACCCCCGGGCGCCCCATCGGGTCCCTCACGAGGCTCTTTCCTTGGGAGTTTTGGTCGCTCATCCCGGCGCGGGCTTTGCTTCGGCTGTCCACCTAGAACGCTTTGGCAGTCCGACTCGCCTGGCCCTCGCCGATGACTCTCGTCTCGCTTCGTGTGGTGCGACTGGGATGCTCACCTTGCCCGCATCGCGGGATCAGTTGTGCCAAGCTCTACTGACAGGCAAGACACAGGTCCGAGCCCCGTGCAGTATTCAAATCAATCTAGGCGGACGACTACGTCCCTTCGTTTGCTCAAGAGACGCGGTTCTTGAACTCACCCGCCAGGGTCTCAAAGATGCCATCGCGTCGGTGGACGCACGCGTCCATGCTCCCGTTATCCTGGAGTTCGGCGGGACGAGCCTCAAGTACCTCTCGGTGGCCGAGCGAGCCGTTTTTTCATCGTTGGCCCACCAGCTCGGCGCGGCGGGTGCGCTCTTTCCGAGCGACGACAAGACAGAGTCCTTCCTTCGCGAACAGAAGCGCTCCAAGGCCTACCGAGCACTGCACGCTGATCCTGGGGCCCAGTATCACGAAACCTTTTCGCTCGACTTAGCCTCGGTCGAGCCCCTGCTCGTCGACGAAAAAGGAAGGATTCGACCGGTTCGCGACCTTGACGGCCAGCCCATTCGGCAAGTGCTCTTGGGCGGTGATTCTGGATTGAGTTTACGTGACCTGCTGGCTAGCGCTGCACTGCTCAAGAGCAAACGTGCCGATCCGTCTGTCGACTTCCTGCTGTGCCCTCCCTCGCGCCAAATACTAGAACTGCTCGCTCGCAGTGAGGCCCTGGGTCACCTCTTGGCAACCGGAGCTCGACTGATCGAATCCGATCGCCGAACCATGGCGGGCCTCCTCTACCAAACGAATGAGCCCGACAAACAACTGCGCAACGCTGATCGCGAGGGGGAGGATCGAAGCCTTGTCGCTTCCGCGGAGACTCTTGCCTACGCCATCGCCTTCGGGGAAATCGGCGACCCGCGCAAGTTTCGGCGCCCGGTGCGCGTGACGGTCCCCCGTACCCTACCCACGGACGACGTGCTCCTTGTCCGCGGCCGCGACGCCCGGGGTGGAGCCCGAGGCAAAGGCCGCGTCGACAAACGTCTCGACGAAGCGCCCATATCGGTCACAAGCGATAGTTTCGCGCCACCCACCGACCCAGAGACCTTCAACGACCCCCTGGAGTTGCGGGTAACCCCGGCGGGACACCCCTCGAAAGAGCCATCCGCGCTCGTGGCTCAGTCCATCGAGGACGTCCAGTGGTTACTCGATCACTCGGCCGAGCTTCCCAGTCTAAAGGCTCTCGTCGCCGACCACATCCCGACCGCGGCCGTAGCCATCTTGTCGAGTCTCGGTGTGTTGGCACTCAGAGCCGACACCCAAACACTCAAACGACTCACCCAAGCAAAGGTACTCCGCATCCCCGCCCGTGACGCTTGGATCGGAGACGCGCTCTCTTTGCACGCCGACAACGACGAAATCGATGTCGAGTGGCTCGCGCGTGGCGCCGAACGAGAGTGGACCTCTCGCGACGAGTAGAGAAAAGCGAACTCGACTAAAACCGAGCGCTGGTCCGCTGAGCAATATCGAGAAGCGCCCGCGCTCGCCCCACCTCAAATTCACCCGAAGAGATGACGACCAACCCCCTGGTTTCCGCACCGATGCGACGAATCAGAACAGGACTTCCCATCGGGAAGGACGCGAAGTAGCGAGCGTGGCTCGAACAATCAAAGAAGGGACCCTGGTAGTCCCCCTCCTCGACCGCCATGCGAAACCCACTGTCCTGATTCAAAGAAACGACCTCATCTTGGTAAGTGCCGGGTCCTGATGTGATCCTCAAATAGAGTCGCTTTTGAGCGTACTCAAAAATAAGCGTAGGAGCGGGCAACACTTGCCCCAACACCGCCGCGAGCTCGAAAACATCTTCGCAGGCCTCGAGGCGCTCAGCACCATCAAGATCGCCCACGCCGTAGTGCGGCCGCTTGGTAACGGATGGCAAATTCATCGACGGAGCGGCCAGGGTTGGAATGGCAATATGCCCCAGCCCAGGATTCGTTCCTGGCGGCTCGGGCTGAAATTCAATGACGGGTTCTCGCTGCCCGCTTTTCGCCTGGCGCCCCATGCCTGGAGAGGTCGGGATACGCTGTCGCTGTGGGGACCGTCCGCGGTTCTTCCGAAGCAGCGGAAGCGCCATTCCATCCGCCGGAAGAGGGGGTTCACTGAGAACCTTCCCCAAGGCGGCCAAATCAATCGGGGCATTGGCGGCCGCGAGCAGCCCCTGCAAGTGCGCACGAAACAGCACCACTGGTCGTGCCAAGTGCGCTTCGAATTCGAGCCGCACGGCATCATCGACCGCACAGATGGTAGCAAATTCGACTTTGCCTGCTCTTTCCCGGAAGGGAAAGGCCAAGTAATGCTCGCAAATGCCGGGTGGAAGATCCATGAGCAGATGCCGATCAGGCTTCCATCCCTCGTCTGCCGCCGGGCCCAAATCGGCAACCGCATCGGAGATGGCCTGAGCCAGGTGCACGTCCAGGGCAACCAGCGCCTCGCAAAGAGAAGTACGTTGAACGAGACTGCTCCCCAAAGCGTGCACGAGTGTCTCCCTGGGGATCGTCCCAAGGACAGAGAGTCGGTGATATAGAAAGGCAGTCACTCGTAATGATCCATGCAGTCCGGTGGAGCTCTGCCCCTAAATTAGCCTACCTTGGATTCGTTTGCTCAAAGTGAAAAACGATTTCAGTACGACGCACGAGTCCAAGTTCATCTCTTGCTGATCTCTCGACCGCCAATGGTTCGTGCTTAAGGGCTCGAGCCGCTGCTCTGAGTTCGGTAATTTTTTTACTGAGCCGAGATAATTCTAGCTGAACCGATTTTTGCTCGCCCTTGAGACGGTTCAGGCGAGCAATTCCCCCATGGGCAATCAATAGCGTCGGCATGCCAATGACCCCGAGCAAAAGAATGAGCAGAGGCAATAAACGCTGAATCGCCGCACGAGAACGACGCGCCGAGGCCGAAGACGACACCGGTCGCGCCACGCTGCGCCAAAGAGACGACTTGAACATGTCAGCTTCTTACCCCGACGCGCGGCGGGAGCGCAAAAAAACACCCGTTCCGGATTCCCAAAGAAAAACGGGAACAATCTCAAATTCCTGGATGATTGGAAACGCCCTCCGCGCTATTGTCCGCGCGCCCTCGCACACAAGGTCCCACGTTGTGGCTGAACTGGGCTTACCCAGCCGTTAGAAAGATATGAAGCATTTGGAAGTTTTGCGCGCCGAACTGGAGCGTTTGTTTGAGTTGGACGAACTACTCGCCTTGAGTCGAGACCTGCTCGGATTCGAGCCGGAGCGCGTGGGGGGGCAGGCTACACTCAGTTCATTCGCAGGAGCGTTGATTGCGCTATGCGAAAAGGACGAGGCGATTTCGGCTTTAATCGATGCGGTCCGAGCAACCGGACACGATTTGAGTCCCGGGCTGCTCAAACTCACAAGCGGCGCTCCAGTTGAAGAGACCCTCCTCAACTCGGGCGACGAAATCGGCCCTTTCCACATTGCTCGCAAGCTTCAGGACGATCGCTTTGGTGCAACCTACTTCGCCAAAGGAGAAGAAGGTGATGTCCGTCTCAAGGTGCTCCACCCCGAGACCTGTCGAGACCGTCGCGGGTTGCAACGTTTCTTCACCGCTTCCCGTATCGTGAGCCAACTTTCGGATCAGGGTTTCCCCGAGCTCGTTAACGCTGGTTTGGCCGACGGCCGCTATTATGTGGCGCACCGCTACGTCGAAGGCACCCCGCTGAGCGCCCGTGTCAGCCGAACGGGGGCAATGCACATCAACGAGGCGCGCCCGCTACTCAAAGCGATTGCCGAAGCCCTCATCGCACTCCATGCCAAGCACCTCGCACATGGCGCGCTGTGTTTGGAACACGTAGTCACCTATCGAGCCCAAAGCGGTCAGGCTATCGTTTTAACCGAAACAGCGGCAGACCGATTGCGCGCACCCGCCACCGGTGAACCCTCGGGGATCGACAACCCGGGCGGAAGCCTCAAGACAGTATCCCCGGAGCAGCTCCAGGGCGGCCCGGCCGAGAAGGCAAGCGACGTCTATTCTTTCGGAGCGCTCATGTACGAACTCCTAACGGGGCGTCCTCCCTTTTCCGGAATCCCTTGGGAAGTCGGCTACGCGCACCTGGCAACCGAACCTGCACCCCCCAGCAAAATTGCACCACGCGGTTGGGTGACACCCGACATCGACGCCGTTGTGCTGCGCATGCTGAAGAAATCACCTAGCGAACGAGGCACTCTCGAGAACTTTCTCGCCGGGCTCGATATGTTGGGCAAAGGTCGACGCGGTGACGAGGTCACGACTGGACAAGTGGAAGACTTGGAGCGCCAGCTACTCAACGACCCTACCAATGAGGATGTAGCAATGTCCCTTGAGGGCTGCGTGGGCCAAGGTGCAACAGCCGATCGGATCGGCGAAGCCTTCCGACTCGCCGCCTCCATGATCGACGATCCTGTGGCCGTCGACGACAAACGGGGCTTGCTAATCCGAGCAGCTCGCCTCATGGAGCAGGACGAAAGCACACTGGATCGGGCGGAAAGCATCTATGAAGAGTTGCTCGCGTTGAGCAATCGCGATGCCGTCGCCCTCGCCGGTCTGGAGGAAGTCCGACGACGAGCCAAGAAGTTCGACGAACTCGTGGAAATGCTGCTGGGCCGCGCTGAGCAGGCTGAGAGCGCATCTGAGCGTTCACGCTCCATGAACGAAATCGGCCGCATCTACTTCCTTGAGCTGGAGGACAACGAGCAGGCCATCGTGGCATTCGCCCAGGCTTACTGCGACGATCCCCAACCCTCCTACGCTTCGGATATCGAGCGCGCCGCGGGCACATCGGAACGGCTCTGGGCGGAGGCCCTGGAGGCCGTGGGCGAAGCAACCACCGACGAAAGTGCGGCACCTGAAGTGCGCACGCAGCTTATGCTTCAAGCCGGCATTTGGTACCAAGAAAAGCTTTCGCGACCAGATCTGGCGCTACCTTGCCTCCAAGCCGTGCTTGCTGGCGAGCCGGCCAACGAGCGAGCGCTCGATATGATGTGCCGCATCTACAGAAAGGCACAGCAGTGGCAGGAGCTGGGAGCCATGCTGACTCATCGAGCCGATGCGGCTCCGACACCCGCACTAGCCCGCGATCTGCGTATAGAATCCGCCGAAATTCTGGAGCAGCGACTGGGGGACGTGGCGGGGGCCCGCCATATCTACGAACTCGTGCTTTCCGAGGATCCGGCCCACGAACGTGCCGCCGCCGCGCTGACGCGCATCTTGGAGAAGACTGGCGATTTCGACATCCTCGTCAAAGTGCTCGAAAGTCAAATCGAAGCACAACCTGCCGAGGCGGCCTTGCGCACCATTTGTCGCATTGGCGAGATCCAGGACGACCACCTGAACAACACCGTTGAAGCCATCAAGATGTACCGCCGAGCCCTTGAGCAAGACGGTCAGCATCTCGATGCCTTGAGAGGCCTTGAGCGAGCTTACCTCAAACAAGACAAGTATCAGGAAGTCCTGGAGCTCTTGGAAAAGCAAGTTTCACTCGCAGCAACGCCCAAGCAAAAGATCACTTTGCTTGAACGCATCGCGTCGATCCAAGAGGAGGAGTTCCTCAATCATGAGGCGGCCGCTCAGGCGTTGAGTCGCGCGCTAGACGCAGACGCGGGACGCGTGAGCGCCATGGCCAACCTGATCCGCCATCTGCGAGTGATGGAACGCTGGGAAGAGGCATCCAAACTCTACGAACGACAACTCGAGATTGTTGAGGACTCGAAAGAGCGCGTGACCATCGCCTCTGCCTGGGGCCGGTTGCTTTCGGATCAGATCGGTTCGCCAGAGCGCGCGGTCCACGCCTACGAACTCGTGACGGCCGAAGATCCCGAGAACGCTTCCGCCCTAGAAGCTCTCGCTAAACTCCGCGAAGCAGCTGGCGACGCCGACCAGGCTTTGAGCGCGATCATCGCCCTGGCAGAAAGCGCCGAAACCCCCGCAGGTCGAGCGGAGCAATACGTCCGTGCGGCGCGACTCCAGGAGAGCCGAGGCAACCGAGATTCGGCGATCGAAAACTTCAAATTCGCCCTCGATGCTCAGCCCGAAGATCGAAACATCTCGGCCGCCCTTCGTGACGCTTACGTCAAGCGCGGAGACATCAACGCAGCCGTTGAACTCCTTGAACGAGAAATCGACATCACAGAAGGCAATCTAGGTCAGGCACGTCTGACCGGCGAAATGGCACGCCTGCAGCGTGAGAGTCTCAAGGATGATCATCGAGCAGAAGCGACGGCGCAACGTGCGCTCAAACTCGATCCCGGCAACGCGGACGCTCTACTTGTGCTCGGTGATATTAGCTTTGAACGCGAACGCTTCGTCGAAGCGAGCGCACACTACGGACGCCTCGCGGATCGCATCGAATCCCTCGGACAAGAACGGTCGGTGCAGATGCTCATTCGGTATGTTGATGCCCTCAGCAAGTCCGGTTCCACCGAGAACGCCCTCGCCGCAATGGATAGCCTGCTCAGGTTGGCCCCGAACGACGTGTCCGCCTTTGGCCGAGTCTCTCAAGTTGTCTTCGAACACGGCGCACCGCGCCGTGCCGCCGAACTCCTCTATCAGTACCTGACCGACTTCGAGGACCAACTATCCGAAAGTGAGCGCGCGGCGACGACCTACCGCTTGGGTGAGTCCTACCGAAAGTCCGGTGATCTTGAGCGAGCTGTGCCTACCCTCCTCGAAGCGGCAGAACTCGACCCTAGTTCCGAAGATGCGCTCCGCGCTTTGGCTACCGCCTACACCGAGCAAGAGAACTTCAGCGAAGCCGTGCGCATCAAGACAGATCTTCTTGATCTCGTCGGTGACGACGAACGCGTAGACCAGTTGATCGAAATCGCCGATCTATGGGGCACCCACCTAGGGGACCGCAACCAAGCTGCGCGCAGCTACGTCGCCGCCTTAGAAGAACGTCCCGAAGATCGTCGGATCCTCACAAAACTGATGCAGCTCTATAGTGAGGACAAGGACTGGAACAAGCTGATCGACGTCGTAGTCAAACTGGCCGAGTTCGTCGACGACCCCAAACAGAAAGCCAAGTACCTCCACACCGCGGCCCTGGTGAACGCTCGTCAAACAGGAGACATCCGAGCCGCAGCGAACTACTTCGAAGAAGTACTCGAGCTCCAGCCCGACAACGCAAGCGCGCTCAAGGAACTGGTCGAAATCCAGAGGCAGTCTGGCAACTTCAATGCAGTAGAGGAGCTGCTCAAGCGGCGTCTGGCGGCAGCCGAGGACAACTCCTCCAAGGTCACGGTCTACGACCAGCTCGGAGAGCTCTATCAAACCCACCTCGTGGCACCCGACCTGGCCGCCGAGGCTTTCGAAGCCGCGTGCGAATTCGATCCGAACAATCGCGACCGCATCGCCAAGCTCGCTGCCATCTACGAATCTGATCCGGAAGCCTTCCAGATCAAAGGCATCGAACTCCAAGAACACCTGCTCGGTCAAAACCCGTATCGACACGAAAGTTACAAGGCGCTGCGTAAGATCTACACAGTCACCCGGAACGCCGATGCCAGCTGGGCGCTGTGTCAGGCTCTGTCAGTGTTGCGCCTCGCAGAACCAGACGAACAGCGGTTTTACGAAAGAATGCGAGCCGAAACGGCAGCCCCCGCTCAAGCGGTCTTCGAAGAACACGACTGGTCATCCGTCATGCATCCCCGCCTCGACCCCTTGCTCACGGCCGTATTCGCCCTCATTCAGCCCGCAGTAGTGAGCTCCCGAGCGCAAGCGATCGAAAGCCAAGGCGTCACAGAGCAGATGTTGGTCGATCCCGCGCAGCACCATGCACCGCTAGCGCAGACGCTCTACTACGCCGCGGGCGTGCTCGGCCTGGATCTCCCAGCTGTATTCGTCAACCCCAACGATCAAGGGGGCCTCACACACATGATGACCGGCGTCCCCAGCTTGTGCATGGGACGAGTTGGTGCGAGCTCGCAAATCCCACCACAAGTGGCGGCATTTGTCGCTGCGCAGCAGCTCGCGTACCTCCGCCCTGGCCTCTACCTCCGTCACTTCATCCAGACGGGCACCGGACTCAAGGCCTGGCTCTTCGCTGCCATCAAGCTCATTTCGCCCCAGTTCCCCATTGCACCCGACTTGGAAGGCAGCGTGAACGAAGCACTAGCGGCGCTCCGTTCGAACCTGGCCGCAGACACAAAGGATCACCTCTCTTCGGTCGTATCCAAGCTCATCCAATCGGGAACGGCCCTCGACTTGAAGAAGTGGGTCGCAGCGGTCGACCTAACGACGGACCGAGTCGGCTTGATCGTCGCTCACGACTTGCAAACCGTAACCGACGTGGTCCGCGCTTCCGACGAGTACACCTCGGCCGTTCCACAAGAGGAACGCCTCAAGGAACTGACTCTCTTCAGCGTCAGTTCGAACTATCTGGGCATTCGTCGACGTCTCGGGATCACCGTCGATAGCTAAGTCGACAGCACCACCTCTGCAAAGTTGGTCCAAAAAGAAACGCCGCACGAACCCTCGTGCGGCGTTTCTTTTCTCTACCGGCTGCTCTTAGGCTTCCTTGGGCTCCACCCGGAAGGAAACCTGACCTTGCTCGTTGACAGTACTCTCACACACCACTTTAAAATGGCGCAAAAATGCCGCCACGGGCATGTTTGCCTCGGAGGCAAATTTGGCGACAGCCAGCGATTTGGCGGTTTCCAGCTCGGCAATCACAGAATTGATGCGTTTCATACCGGAACCGTCGTTACCACAAAAGGTCCCGCGGATGACCGAAAAAGCGCGCTCTTTTCCTAAGAATTTTCGCCCAGACTAGAAACGTCAAGGAAACCCGTCGGCGGGCCAGATAGGCGTCCACCTTCGTGAACTCGGCTCTAGACTCGACTAACGCTAACGACGCCGTTCAGTTTTCCGAGCGCTTTCATCACCGAACGAAGCTGAGCCACGTCCGCGCACTGGAAGGTGAAGGTGTTGTGAGCGCGCCCGTCATCTTCGGCGCGGCAATTCGCCTGACTGATATTCACACGCTGACTGCTCAAGGTTTGGCTGATATTGGCCAGAATTCCTGGCTTATTGTTAGTAATCACCGAAATGCTCACGGGCCGATTCACTCTCGCCCTCGTATCCCAGGACACCTCGATTCTTCGCTCGGGATCGGTATCAAAAGCCTTTTTACATTCCCGGCGATGGACCGTCGCCCCCCTTCCCCGGGTAATGAAACCGATGATGGGATCGCCCGGTAAGGGGTTGCAGCATTTCGCGTAGCGCACCAGAACACTATCGATTCCAGAAACCTTGATCCCTGCGCTGGAGTCACCTTTGACGCGACGGACGAGGTTTTCCAAAGTGCCCGTCTTGAGCTCAGGATCGGGTGCCTCTGATTTGTCCTTTTGGGTGAGAGACGCGACGACATCCTCGACCGCCAACTTGCCGTACCCCACAGACAAGAGCAGCTCGTCCATCGTCCCGAAGTGGTGGGTATGAACGAGCTTTGTGACCGCCGACTCGTTTTTGAGCAGCTTCTGCATGCTGAGGCCCACTCGCCGCATTTCGCCCTCGAGAAGCTCGCGCCCAAGGTTGATACTCTTGATCCGCTTTTCCGCCCGCAAAAAGCTACGAATGCGATTGGTTGCACGCGTCGTCGCACACGAGTCCAACCAGTCCTTGCTCGGTCGCTGATTGGGACTGGTCATGATTTCAACCACGTCCCCGTTTTTGAGGCGATGACGAATGGGCACGATCACGCCGTTGCAACGGGCACCAGAACAGCGATGTCCCACTTCGGAGTGGATGGCGTAGGCAAAATCGATCGGCGTGGCCCCCCTGGGAAACACCAGCACCTCACCTTTGGGCGTAAAGACGTAGACCTCATCAGGAAAGAGATCGATCTTCACGCTCTCCAAGAACTCGGCCGGGTCTTTGAGGTTACGTTGGTAATCTGCCAGCTCTCGCAGCCAACCAAATTTCTTCGCGTCCTCCGGATCGACGCCACCGCCGACACGCTCTTTGTACTTCCAGTGCGCGGCAACGCCGTTTTCTGCCACGCGGTGCATCTGATGGGTGCGAATTTGCACTTCGATGCGCTGGCGCCCCGGCCCAATCACCGTTGTATGAAGCGACTGATACATATTGGGTTTGGGCAGAGCGATGTAATCTTTGAAACGGCCTGGGATGGGAGTCCACCGAGAATGAATGGCCCCTAAGCAGGCGTAACAATCGGATTGGGACTCAACAATAATGCGAAAGGCCGTTAGATCGAAAACCTGCTCAAAGGCGCAATGTGTGGCCTGCATCTTGCGGTAGATCGAATACGCGTGCTTCGCCCTACCGCTCACCGTCACATTGAAGCCCTGCTCGGCCAAGCGCGATGTGATGTTTTTGCAAGTGCTCTCGATGTAGCGTTCGCGCTCCTTTACCGATTTTTCGAGCTTGGAGTTGATTTCCAAGAAGGCGTCGGGCTCCAAATAGCGAAACGACTGATCTTCTAGCTCCACCTTGAGCACGTTGAGCCCCAGACGATTGGCGAGGGGCGCATATATCTCGAGAGTCTCTCGGGCGATGCGTTCCTGCGACTCGGGCTTCATGTGCTCCAAAGTGCGCATATTGTCGATGCGATCACAGAGCTTGACGAGCAACACGCGAATGTCGCGAGCCATCGCCACGACCATTTTTCGAAAGCTCTCAGCCTGAGCGTCTTCGCGGGACGCAAAGTTGATTTTGCTCAACTTCGTCACCCCATCGACCAACTCGGCTATCTCTTGGCCAAAGTCACCTTTGATGTCCTCCACCGTGGCCAAGGTGTCTTCCACAACATCGTGAAGAAGCCCCGCACACACGCTGGCGGTGTCCAGACGCAAGTCGGCGATGATACCAGACACGCGCATTGGATGAGTAAAGTAGGGCTCTCCGCTCTTTCTCATCTGCTCGCGGTGGGCCCACTCACCATAGTGATAGGCGCGGCGTATCAGTTCTAGGTCCGCGCTTTCGTGGTAGCCGCTTACCTTTTGCAGAAGCTCGTCGAGAGCGGTCACCCCCTTATCCTAAGGCCTGTTTCAGACAAAGCGAGCCCTGAGGTCATTTAATAGCTAGGGTCTCTGCCCCCTGACCTCATGATGGCCCGATCGAAAGGGCCGACAGCCAGAGGCCGTACCGCATGAGCCAATTCGAGCAAGACCCTACGTCCCCTTCCCTTCACGAAGGATGGGGCGTCTATGTGCACTTTCCTTGGTGCCTCAAGAAATGTCCGTACTGCGACTTTCTTTCTGTCGCAGTCAAAAGCCCCGAGTCAGGTCGGGATGCCACCCGTAATGAAGCGATCGAGCGCATCCCTCACGCAGCCTACGCTGACGCGGTGATCCGAGAAGCTCAAGTTCGGGTTCAGACCTTGTTGGCGAGCAGAGGATCGATGCCGCCACTGCGCAGTATCTTCTTTGGCGGAGGTACTCCTAGCCTGTGGGAGCCAGAACAACTCGGACGAGTCATGTCGGCAGTGTTTGAGCTGTTTAACTGTAGCTCAAGTCAAAACGTCGAAGTGACCGTCGAGTGCAATCCGACCAGCGTCGACCTCGGTCACTTTCAACGATTAGCGAAGGAAGGCGTCAATCGAGTGAGCATTGGCGTGCAGGGCCTCAACCCAGAGCGTTTGCGGTTTTTAGGACGCCTTCACAACGAAGGTCAGGCAGTCAAGGCCATCGTCGCCGCTCAAGAAGCATCCATCCCGCGCGTCTCAGCCGACCTCATCTATGGAGTATTCCGGCAAACGCCAGCTCAAGCCGTCGAGGAAGTCACGGCCGTCGCCCAACTGGGTGTCGATCATATGAGCGCTTATATGCTGACCGTGGAGGACAACACGCGTTTCGGGGCTCTGCATCGTCAAGGAAAGCTCCCCCTACTCGACGAAGCCTTGGTGGCCGAATCCTACAAGGCGGTGAGCGAGGCGCTGAGCCGGGAAGGGTTTGAACACTACGAGGTGTCCAACTTTGCTCGCTCCGGCATGCGAAGCGTTCACAACGAAGGTTATTGGGTCGGCCGGGACTATTTGGGTCTGGGCACAGGCGCCTACGGAACAGTCTCTTGCCCAGCAGGACGACGGCGCTACCGGAACTGGATCTCGCCTGAGCGCTATGTAGAAGCTTGGACTGCTGCGCGACTGCCCGAAATCCCGTTCGATGCACTCTCAGTGGAACTTGAGGAGATTTCTCCCACAACTTCCGTTGAAGAAGCGCTGCTTCTCGGTCTGAGGCGCCTCGACGGAATCGATCTCGCTGAGGTGGCGCGCCTACGCGGATCCACCGATCCCTTTGTGCACCGCTCGAAAGCGATAGGCGCCCTTGAGCGTCTCGGGAAGTTGAAACGGGAAGGAAACCAACTCGTGATCCCACAGAGTTACTGGCTTTTCGCGGACCAAATCATTCGCGACCTCTTGTGAAGATTCCTCCCTCTACATGCCCTGTTTTCCCGTCACACTTCATTGCGATGTACTTGTCGACAAACAAGTTGATCATCAACTTGCAGCGAGCGGCGACCTAAGTAAAACCTTGTCGCGACGGGCCCCCCCAGCGTGTCGCCGGGTCGTGAATCGTTTTCATACCTGAGCCGAACATTTTCCTACGCGCGGACGTTTGTTTTCGCCAAGCGCGGTCTATGAGGACCGCCCCTCGTGCCACCTTTAATTCAGAATAAACTCATGGGCTTGCATCGATCGAAGAAGGGCCTGGATCTCCCCATTGACGGAGCTCCTCAGCAAATAATCGGAGACGCTCGACCGGTCACACAGGTGGCCATCGTAGCCGACGACTTTCCAGGCATGAAACCCCGTTTCTTTGCCCGAGAAGGAGACGTGGTTCGGCGCGGCCAGCCGGTATTTGAGGACCGAAAACTGCCGGGCGTCCTGCACACCTCCCCCGGAGCCGGCAAGATAGTCGCGATCCATCGCGGAGCGAGACGGGCCTTGCAGAGCGTCGTGATTGAATTGTCAGACGGCGAACAACAAGGAACACCCGAGACGGCCGCATTTTCGAGCTTCACGCAGACGCCTCCGAATGCCTTGTCCGGCGATCAGGTGCGGTCTTTGTTGCTCGAATCAGGAGCCTGGACCCACCTGCGGACGCGTCCTTTTGGCCACACCCCCGCGGCCGACGCTACGCCCGCGGCGATCTTCGTCAACGGGATGGATAGCAATCCCCTGGCCGCTGATCCGCGCGCAGTGGTTGCGGGGCAGGAAGCGGCCCTGGATGCAGGATTGTACGCTTTGAGTAAGTTGACGGCGGGGCCCACCTTCTTGTGTGTCGCACCGGGAAGCACGTTTACCCAGAGTCTGAGCGCTCCGGTGCAGGTGGAAGAGTTCGCTGGACCCCACCCTTCGGGCACAGCAGGGTTTCACATCCACACTCTACTTCCGGCGCATCGAGGCCGAGTCGTTTTCACAATCACCTATCAAGAGGTGATCGCGATCGGCCACCTGTTTTCAACGGGACAGGTTCACGTCAACCGCACTGTGGCTTTGTGCGGGCCAGCCGCACAAAACCCACGTCTTATGCGCACCCGAACGGGCGCGCATATCGCCGAATTGATCGACGGCGAACTGAATACGCAAAACGAAGTTCGCGCGATCTCTGGATCAGTATTGAGTGGAGTTGCTGCCACCGAACCAGCATTTTCGTACCTCGGACGACGGGACACACAGATCAGCCTCCTCGAAGAAGCACGTGAGCGGCGCCTATTAGGCTGGTTGGGGCTCGGTTCCGACCAGTATTCGGTGATTCCGACCTTTATTTCTAAGTGGATTGGCAAAAAGTCCTTTCCTTTTACTACCGACACCCATGGATCCCCCCGAGCCATGGTTCCGATCGGCATGTACGAACGCGTAAACTCTTTCGATATTCTACCCACGCACCTGCTGCGCGCGCTGCTCATCGGCGATGTCGAAATGGCGGAAAAGCTCGGCGCGCTGGAGCTCGACGAAGAAGATGTGGCGCTCTTCAGCTTCGTCTGTCCCGGCAAAACCAACTTTGGCCTCATTTTGCGCTCCAACCTTGAGCGCATGTTCGCGGAAGGCTGATACTTTTATGTCTCTTAGAAGCACTCTCGACGAAATCGGAAAGAAGTTTCACAAAGGCGGGCCGCTCGAGAAGCAGTACCCCCTTTACGAAGCTATCGATACGATCCTTTTCACTCCTGGCGAGCGCACTCGCACTGCCTCACATGTGCGTGATGGCCTCGACCAAAAGCGCATGATGATCACCGTGGTCTTCGCGCTCGTCCCGGCGATGCTATTTTCGATGTTCAACACCGGCTATCAGTCGGCTTTGGCGATCGAGGGCGGTGCAAAAGCCTTGGATAACTGGCAAGAAGCCGTCTTCGCCCTTCTCGGCATGGGCTACGACTCCAAAGATGCGCTGGGTTGCCTCATTCACGGGGCCATCTACTTCCTGCCCGTCTTGGCCGTCACGGCCGCGGTTGGGGGCAATATCGAGGCTCTCACTGCGGTGTTGCGCGGCCACGAAATCAACGAGGGCTTCCTCGTGACGATGTTCCTCTTCCCGCTCACACTTCCGGCTACGATTCCTCTTTGGCAGGTCGCCTTAGGCATCAGCTTCGCGATCATCTTCGCCAAGGAAGTCTTTGGGGGAACAGGGATGAACTTTCTCAATCCTGCGCTCACCGGTCGGGCCTTCCTCTTTTTCGCCTATCCCGCACAAATCAGCGGTAACATCTGGATCGCGGCAGACTTTTCAGGAGTAGACGGGATGAGCGGAGCCACTCTGCTCGGCGACGCTGCTGCAAACGCCGACGCCCTGTCCAACATAACTTGGACACAAGCCTTCATCGGAACCATCCCAGGTTCGATGGGCGAAACGAGCACCCTGGCCTGCCTCATCGGCGCGGCTGTTTTAATTGCAACCAAGATTGGTTCTTGGCGCACCATGCTCGGCGTCACACTGGGAACAACCGTGACGGCTCTGTTGCTCAACCTGATGGCCGATTCCAGCACGAATCCCATGTTGGCTGTTCCCTTTCACTGGCACGTGGTCCTCGGCGGTTGGGCCTTCGGAATGGTCTTCATGGCCACCGACCCGGTTTCCAGCGCCTTCACCCAAAAGGGACAGCTGGGTTACGGCTTTGGCATTGGGCTACTCGTAGTGCTCATTCGTTGCGTCAACCCTGCCTACCCGGAGGGCATGATGCTGGCCATTCTCTTTATGAATATGTTCGCGCCCCTCTTCGACCATTTCGTCGTTCAATCCAACATCAAACGACGCCTTGCTAGGCAGGCGGCCTGAGGAGCAAAACGATGGAAAAGAACAGTACAGCCTACACGGTCCTCTTTGCCGCCGCGGTCTGCCTCGTCTGTGGGGTAGCAGTCGCATCAGCAGCAGTCGGTCTGCGCGACCAACAGGAACTGAACAAGGTCATCGACAAGAAGAGCAAGGTGCTCGCCGCTGCCGGTCTGCTTCCGGAGGGCAAAGTCACCCCCGACGAAGTCACTCGACTGTATGAACAACACGTCGCTCCTCAGGTCGTGAACCTCAAGACCGGGGTCGCCGTCGAAGGAATCGATCCGGCAACCTTCGATATCCAAAAGGCGATGAAGGATCCTCAGACGAGTAGTGAGGCGGCCCCGAACCCGGCCAAAGTACCCCGTCTGCCGGAAAACTCCCTCATCTACGAGATCAAAAAAGAAGGTCAGACCGAGTCGCTCGTGCTCCCCGTTCAGGGTAAGGGCCTGTGGTCCACCCTCTATGGCTTCTTGGCTCTGAGCGCGGACACCAAGACCGTCCAAGGCTTGATCTTCTACCAACACGGGGAAACCCCTGGTCTCGGCGGCGAGGTCGACAACCCTCGTTGGCGCAAGTTGTGGGAGGGGCGCAAACCCTTCAACGAATCCTACGAGCCGGTCATCGAAGTGATCAAAGGTTCGGCTGGAACTGTGGAAGAAGCGCCCCACCAGGTGGACGGACTCAGTGGAGCCACCATCACCAGTCGCGGCGTAACCCATCTCGTCCAGTTCTGGCTCGGAGAGCACGGCTACGGCCCGACTCTGGCGCATTATCGCAGCGCAGGCGTAGACACCAAAACCCCCGAAGGACAGTGAGCTCAGCAAATGGCAAAAGCAAAAGACATTGCACTTGATCCCTTGGTCAACAACAACCCCATCGCCCTACAGGTGCTGGGGATCTGCTCGGCTCTTGCGGTGACCACCAAGCTGGAAACCGCGGCTGTGATGAGCGTCGCGCTGCTCTTCGTTTTGATTGGTTCCAACGCGATCGTCAGCGCGATTCGGGAGCTCATCCCGCCCAGTATCCGCATCATCGTGCAGCTCACCGTGATCGCCTCGCTGGTGATCATCTGCGACCAAATCCTCAAGGCCTATCTCTTCGATATCTCAAAGCAGCTCTCTGTCTTCGTCGGTTTGATCATCACCAACTGCATCGTCATGGGGCGAGCCGAGGGTTATGCCATGCAGAACCCTGTCGGCGACTCGATTCTCGACGCTGTCGGCAACGCTGGCGGTTACGCTCTCGTTCTCATGGCCGTTGGCTTCTTCCGCGAACTGTTCGGAACCGGCAAGCTCTTTGGCATCACCATCTTGGCCCCCGTCAACGAAGGTGGCTGGTACCAACCCAACGGTTTGATGGTACTCGCACCCAGTGCTTTCTTGTTGATCGCGGTATTCATCTGGGTCGTAAGACTCAAGAAACCCGATCAAGTCGAAGAAGACTTCCACGTCGGTGAACTCGCGCACGACGCAGTGCACCCCAAAGTCGTTCGCTAAGGAAGATAAGGATCAGACATCGTGGAGCAATATCTCTCTCTCGCAGTAAAGGCCATTTTCGTCGAGAACATGGCTTTGGCGTTCTTTCTCGGCATGTGTTCCTTCCTGGCCGTTTCCAAGAAGGTCGAAACGGCCAACGGTCTGGGCATCGCCGTCGTCTTCGTTTTGGGCGTAACGACGCCGCTCAACCAACTCCTCAATACCGCGCTTCTCAAAGAAGGTGCCTTGGAGTGGGCTGGTCTACCGGATGTGAATCTCGGTTTTTTGACCTACCTAGCTCTGATCGGAACCATTGCCGCCACCGTACAGGTCGTAGAAATGGCCGTCGACAAGTTCGCGCCTGCTCTTTACGCGGCTCTGGGTGTGTTCTTACCCCTCATCGCCGTCAACTGCGCAATCTTGGGCGGCGCGCTCTTCATGGTCGAACGCGACTACACGCTACCTGAGGCCACTGTATTCGGCGTCGGCTCGGGCATTGGCTGGTGGCTTGCCATCGTCGCACTCGCTGCCGTCCGCGAAAAACTCAAATACTCCAATGTCCCGCCCCCCCTGCGTGGGCTCGGAATCACCTTCGTCGTAGTGGGTCTCATGTCCATGGGATTCATGGCGTTTTCCGGCATCCAGCTCTGATTTAAGGCGAGAACTCAAATGCTTACCATTATCATCGGCGTCATTGCCTTCACGCTGCTCGTTGTAGGGCTCGTTGCAGTCCTCCTTGTAGCCAAGTCCAAACTCGTAGCGAGCGGCGAGGTGACGATCGTTATCAACGATGACCCCACCAAAGCCATCAAGACCAACGCAGGCAGTACGCTGCTTAACACGCTAGCCGACAATAAAATATTCATCCCCTCAGCCTGCGGCGGAAAGGGATCTTGCGGCGTCTGCAAAGTCCATGTCCACGAAGGTGGTGGAACCTTGTTGCCAACCGAAGAAGGTCATATCAATCGCGGCGAAGCCCGCGAAGGTTGCCGTCTTTCGTGTCAGGTCAAGGTGAAGCAGGACATGAAGATCGAGGTCGAACCCGAGGTCTTCAGCGTACAGAAGTGGCAATGCACGGTACGCTCCAACGACAACGTGGCCACCTTCATCAAAGAACTCGTTCTTGAGCTTCCCGAAGGTGAAGCCGTTCCCTTCCGGGCCGGCGGCTACATCCAGATCGAAGCGCCCGCTCACGTGGCCAACTACAAGGACTTCGACATCCCCGATAAGTTCCGTGAAGACTGGGACAAGTTCAACCTCTGGCAGTTCATCTCCAAGGTAGACGAGCCTGTCATGCGGGCGTACTCGATGGCCAATTATCCCGACGAACGGGGTATCATCATGCTCAATGTCCGCATCGCCTCACCTCCACCAAGGCAGCCCGATTTGCCGCCCGGACAGATGTCTTCCTACATCTTCAATTTGAAGCCCGGAGACAAAGTCACGATCAGCGGTCCTTACGGAGAGTTCTTCGCAAAGGAAACCAAGAACGAAATGGTCTTTGTAGGCGGTGGAGCAGGAATGGCCCCGATGAGGAGTCACATTTTCGATCAGTTCCGACGACTCAAGACCGATCGAAAGGTCACCTTCTGGTACGGAGCCCGGTCCCTTCGGGAAGCCTTCTACGTAGACCACTTCGACAAGATCGCAGAGGAAAACCCCAATTTTAAGTGGCACCTTGCTCTGAGCGACCCGCTGCCCGAAGACAACTGGACAGGCTACACGGGGTTCATTCATAAGGTGCTCTACGAGAACTACCTCAAGAACCACCCCTCGCCCGAAGACTGTGAGTTCTACATGTGCGGTCCGCCGATGATGAACCAGGCGGTCATCAACATGCTAGTTGATCTGGGTGTCGAGCGAGAGAACATCATGCTTGACGATTTTGGTGGCTAACCTTCACCCTGTTCGCTCCTCGACGACAAGAACGTGCAAGCCCCCATGACCCGCCGCAGACTGGTTGTCCTCGTTTCGGGACTCCTTGTTCTCGGCGGGTTATTCGTTTGGAAGATGGTCTTCCCCCCATCTTCGCCCGGTCTTCCGCCGCGCCCTGAGCGAGACACCTTTCCTGCTGAGAGCGTCGGCAACGATCAGCCTGACGACGGGCTCATACACCTGCAGGGCAAGACAATGGGAACCACCTATTCGGTGAAGTTCCTCCCCCCCGTTTCTTTGATGGGTCCGATTGTTCAGCTCAAGGTCGACGCCGTCCTGACGGAAGTCAATGCCACAATGTCGACCTACGACCCGAAGAGCGAACTCTCTCTCTTCAACCAATCGCCCGCCGAAGAGGCATTTTCGGCTTCGCCCGCCTTGTTTTCGATTGTAGAGCAATCTGCGCGGCTCTCACTCCTGACGGGCGGGGCCTTTGATGTAACCGTGGGCCCCCTCGTACGCGCTTACGGGTTCGGTCCCGCCGCCGCCGAGAAGCTCCCCTCGGCAGACGAACTCGAGAAGCTTCGGGAGCTCATCGGGATGAAACATCTGCACCTGGATCCCGAACTGCAAACGCTAACGAAGACCCATGCCGGCGTCTACGTCGATCTGAGCGCCATCGCCAAGGGTTTCGGTGTCGATCAGATCGCAAAAGCGTTGGATGACTTTCGCATCGAAAATTACATGGTCGAGGTCGGCGGCGAAATCCGAACCAAGGGGACAAAACCCAAGGATGCCCCCTGGAAACTCGCTATCGAAAAACCCACCCCCCAAGGCCGATCTATTCTCATGACCCTGCCCATGCCAAAAGCAGGCGGTGCCTTGGCTACCTCGGGGGACTATCGCAACTTTCGAAAAAACGGGGACGAACTCGTCAGCCACACCATGGATCCCAGGCAAGGTCGCCCCGTACCGCGGCGCACAGCCTCGGTCTCGGTAATTCGCCCCACAGCTGCCGAGGCGGATGCCCTCGCGACGGCCCTCGGCGTGATGGAGCCACGGGAAGCGATCGCCCTGGCAAATCGGGAGAAATACGCGGTCTTACTGCTCGTCCATAAAAAAGCCGGAAGGTGGACGTCTTTGGCAAGCGAACCATTTTTGGCCGACTACTCGCTCCCCCCCCTCTAGCCACGTGCTAAGTAGATCAAGATGCTTGCGACAATCCTCGTATCAGTAGCCGTCTTCGCCTTGCTCATGGGCATGATGGCCATCGGATTGATGCTCAGTGGCAAACAACTCAAAGGTAGCTGTGGCGGGAACCCCGATTCTGTGCATTGCGGCTGCTCCCCAGAAAAAAAAGCCGCCTGTCGGGCCGAAGCCGACGCCCGTCAGACCGAGGAAGAAGATGACCTGTTTGCGGGCCCAACGCTGACCGCCGAGCACCTCGCCCCTCCGGGGGAGCAAAGGCTGATCCAGCTCAGGACTGGCCGACGGTGAAGATGATGCGTAGGTAAGGGGCTGATGCTTGGTTCTGGGCCGCTCTTCCTGCTAGCGAATCTGATCGTTCAGGTTCCCTCTGATCTCAAAGCCCCTGAGGTCCAAGCTTTTCTAGACGCTTGCAACCAGGCCTTGGTCACCTCGGAGTGTCGAGTGGCTCAGAAAGGCGAGGAAGCCCAAGCTCGCATCGAACGAGTGACCGCCACGCATTTTTTGCTTGAACTTGCGGTACAGCTAGAAAAAAATGAGCAGCTTATTTCGCGTGAGTTCACTTTTCAGCCCGAAGATGATGGAGTCGAACAGGCACGAGCCCTAGGGCTGAGCCTCGGTCTCTTGGCTCGCTCCTCACGGCCAAGTCCAACGCCAGCCGAGCCAGAGAACAGGAGCGCACAGCAAAAGAGGAAAGCTGGAGTGGATGGGTCCCTTCCTTCTGCACCGGCCTTGGCGCCTGAACAAGCACAGCGCACCTCGTCGAGGCGGAGCTCCTCCGCTCAGCCGATATCCTCGGTCCCCAAGCAACGAAAAGCAACTTCAGCTGATTTCTTTGCAGAACTCCAATTCGGCGCGCACTTCGACCCCGAACTCAATGCTGCGCTGGGAACGGGGGTCTTGCGGGCGCTCTATGGCGTTCACGAAAACGTCCGACTCAGCGCGGGGTTGACCCTTGCGGGCACGAGAAAAACGCTCGCCGGGCAGCAATTTCGTCTCGTCTACACAACCCCACTCATTGGTGTGCGCGCCCAACTGCCAGCCGCACCCTGGGGCATCGGTCTCAGTGCCGAAGCCGGGGCCAGGAACGTTTCCGTTTCGAATGCGACGGCGGGCTCCCGCGGAGCACTTTGGATCCCACACGTGCGTATCGGAGTGCCCGTCGCTTTTCGCTTCTCCAAACACGCCTATCTACTCGCCACCGCGGACCTCAATATCGACCCAGCTGTCACCGAGATTTACCTCGACCAGCAGTTGGTCGCCGCATCCGCAATGATGACGCTCGGAGCTACGCTCGGTTTCGGTCTTCGCTATTGAAGTTATGCCGAGCGCGCCGACGGCCACCTTCAATCGCCAAACGCATTGACACACCGTGCGTCGACACAGATCTGTCCGTTGTCGCAGTCGTAATTGCGCCAACATTCGCTACACCAGCTACCGGCACAGAACTCGCCTTCACGACAATCGCTGTCCTCTTCGCACGAAGTGCACCAGCCGCCCTCGCAATTAGAAAATCCAGGCCCAAACCGTTGCCTGCAATCTTCGTTGATCAGGCACTCGACGCAGCCCCCGCCGTCATCCTCGCAATAGCTCACAGGATCCGAGCATTGTTCAGCCGTCTCACACCTGAGACATCCGTCTTCCGAAACGGAACACGGAGGAGGACACTCGTGGGAAAAGATGCAAGGCAACGATTCCCACCTGTAGCCATTGGGGGAATATAGCTCCCGAGGATTTGGCTGCCTATCATCGCCCGGGCGGCCTCCCTCGGGCGCGAAGACGAAGGGAGCACTACCTCCAGAGCTCAAGAAAGTCGGGTCGGTCCATTCGTTCCCCCCGGAAGAGTTGCCGGTCGCGTCCATCGAGTCCATTGCAGTCGATACATCTCCCGGGTCATCAGACTTCCGGTTCTGCTCGGAAGTGAGATAGATCTTGCCCGGAGAGCAGCTAAAGATCAGGGAAACCACAAAAATCGACGGTCCGGCCCAGGCGCTTCTCCTTCGACGGCAACTTGTCCTCGGCGGCGAAAGGAGTTGCTGGTTTCGCTTCCATTGCGAACTGGAATCGACTTGATCGAAGTGAATCCCGGGCGGCGACATTGTAGTTACAGTGGCGCTGCTGGTGTCTGTCGACAAGGAAAATCTGCTATCCTTTCGCAGATAGATGACTCCCTTTGCTGCCTGATTCCTCGGTTACGAGTTACTACCAAGATGAGGACGATGTCTCGACGTGCAATGAAATCCCCGTGGTTAAGAGCCGTATCGCCAAAAACAACGGAACGCCCGGTGCTCAGCGACGCCGAGCTCATCGAGGGGGTCGTGCAGGGAAACCCAGAAATCGCTGGAATTTTTCATGATCGATTGGTCGACGTTATTGACCATACCTTGTTTCGAGTCTTAGGGCGGCGTGATTCCGATCACGAGGATCTGATCCAGGTCTGTTTCGAGCAAGTCTTAAAAACCCTCATCTCTCGCTCTTTTGCCGGCGAGTGCAGTCTCCGCACCTGGACGGGAAGGATCACCACTCACGTCGCCCTCAACACCCTTCGCTCACGTATCCGCGAACGCAAGCTCTTCTCCAAAGGAGAGGATAGTGAAAGTGATGCGCCCTCTCCTTACGATCCGACATCCCGGACTCACGCTCTGCTCGATCTCGATCGAGCCAGACGCGTCCTGGCTCGAATGCGCCCAACCAAGAGCGAAGTACTGATTCTACACGATGTTCATGGCTACAGCCTGAGCGAGATTGCCGGCCTCTTGGACGTGAGTGTCGCCGCCGCTCAATCTCGTCTCGTTCGAGGTCGAAACGAGTTTCGCACACGACTGGCAGCACTAGAAAAGGGCCCTCTGCTCCGAACAAGCGATCACAAAAAAGAGGTCTCGTCATGAGTAGAATTTCTTCGCAAGACGAAACCATTGTGGATACCGGGCAAGATGAAGAACACAACAGCCAACGCTTGTTGCGAGCGCTCAGAGTTGCCGTTCCCGTCGAAGCACCGGAGACAGTAGCAGCCCGGCGTAGCGCCCTTATTGCCGTGATTCAGCGCGAAATCGAAGAAACTCCCGCGCGTATCGCCCGCCAAGAACGTCGCCGCCATTTGCTAGGTTGGGGGGCGACCGTAGCCGCTCTCGTATTGGCCACCCTAGGCGCGACCTGGGGCTACCAACACTCGGGAGGCCAACACCCTGCGAGCCATCCGCTTGCGCACAACAAATCCGCTGAGCTCTCTCCCTCTGAGAAAACGACCCGGTCCTCTGTGTCTTCCGGCGTCAGCGAAGGAAACGCCCGAGTCGTACTTCGGGAGGGCATGATGGAAAAGACTCATCATTTGGTCACGGGCCAAGAGCTCAACCTCGACTCCGGCCAGTGGCTCAGCGCGGAACTACCTGGAGCGACCAAAATTGAGTTTCGCCCGTCTGATCTTCAAGGAGGCGCCAGCATGGAACTCACACGCTTGGATCGACTTGAACAATCACTCTTCGTCCGAGCAGGCAACCTCTTCGTCGATGTTCCCGAAGGTTCACTTGAACGCAGGCATGTCACGGTCGTCACCCCCGATGCCCAAGTCGAAGTAAAAGGAACGCAGTTCACGGTCCAGGTGGCCGAAAAAGAATCGCGAACCCGCACAGCCGTCAAAGTCAACCGCGGCAGAGTCTTGGTGACATGGTTGGGAGGTTCACGTCTCCTTACTCCCGGACAAACTTGGGACAGCTCGCTGACGGAAACAGCAGCCCTTCCACCGCCTGAGCCTGTCTCCTCCGATCCCCCCGCCCCGCCGACTCGACGATCCAGCTCTCAGGGCCGAAGGGCTTCTGGACCGCCAAAGACCGCGTCTAACACGAGCGTAACGTTACCTCTCCCCCCCGCCCCAAGAGAAACTTCGACGTTGGCGACACAAAATCGCCTATTGGAAAAGGCAGTTGCAGCCCAACAGCGTAAGCGGACTGAAGAAGCTCTTCAGCTCTACGAACAGCTACTCGAGCAGTTCCCGGATTCCCCGCTTCGCTCGACTGCAATAGCCGAACGCCGCCGTCTCATGAGACAACAAAGCAACACCCCCTAAAGCAGCCCTCCCGCCCAGGACAAGCCGCGAATAGAGCCTCCTTAGCTCCTTGTTACCTCGGTCGACTTCGGGAAAACATTCCAGTCGCTCAAGGCGCTCAGGGCGCGCTCGGCCATCGCCTCGTACTTGGCTCGCTTCTTCAGACGCTTGCCCTCCCAAGGTGGTAGATGAGCGAAGGTGATGTTGGAGGGTTGATAGTCTTCCGGGTGCCTCTTCGTTTGGCGCAGCAAGCCGGCATGCGCCGTCATTGTGGGAGGCAAAGATGGCTGACGCCCGGCGAGTCTTTCCGCGATGAAATGGGCCGCGAGAAAGCCCCCCGCCGCGGCTTCGACATAACCTTCGGTGCCGATAATCTGACCAGCCATGTAGACCCCTGGGCAACTCTTCAGTTGCCAGGTGTCATCTAGAACGTTGGGAGCGTTGATGAAGGTGTTTCGATGTATCGCGCCGAAGCGGAAGAACTCGGCCTGCTCCAACCCAGGAATTGTTCTAAAGATCCGCTTCTGCTCCCCCCAAGTCATGCGCGACTGAAAGCCCACCATATTGTAGGCCGTGCCTGCTTCATCTTCTTTACGCAACTGCACAACAGCGGCCGGCCAGCGTCCAGTACGCGGATCGGTGATTCCCGCGGGCTTCATCGGTCCAAAAGCCAAAGTCTGTTCTCCACGTTCGGCCATGACTTCGATCGGGAGACACCCCTCAAAATAGCGTGGTTCCTCGAAGTTGTTGGGCTGCACCTTTTCTGCCGCGACGATATCGCGAACAAAGCCAAGGTACTCCTCCTTGTTCAGCGGGCAGTTCACGTATGCCTTCTTGTCTTCTTCACTTTCCCCTTTGTCCCAACGCGACGCGAAGAAGGCCTTTTCGAAATCAATGCTCTCTGCATCAATGATGGGCGCAATCGCGTCGTAGTAGGCGAGTTCTCCCCCCACCAAAGCTGAGATCTCGGCCGCCAGGGCGTCCCCTGTCAGTGGTCCAGTACACACAAGCAAGGGTCGTTCATCGGGTAACTCTGCGACCTGAGTCTGTACAAGCTCGATCAAGGGTTCCGCCTGCAAACGGCGAGTCATTTCCGCAGAGAACCGCTCTCGATCGACGGCCAACGCCCCCCCTGCAGGCACCTGGGTGAGTTGGGCCGCTTGCATCACCTGCGAGCCAAGCCGGCGCATCTCTTCCTTGAGAAGCCCAACGGCGTTAGTCAGCGCCGCACCGCGAAAGGAGTTAGAGCAGACCAATTCACAATAATTCGAACTCGACTGAGCGGGGGTTCGGGCCTCGGGTTTTTGTTCGAGCAGGCACACCCGCACGCCACGAGAAGCGAGTTGGAGAGCCGCTTCTGAGCCGGCCAGGCCAGCACCAACAATCGTCACTTGTGCATCAGTCATCGCGCTGCGCTTGGTAGCGCAAAACCCCTGACTCGTCCTGAAATACCAGTCCATAGAGGGTCAGAAGGGCAATCTGGTGTTGAATTTTCGCAACATCGAGCCCAGTTTGCTGGACGATCTCATCCACTGTGCCGTGAGCGTCACCCAAAGCGGCAAGCACACGCGCCCCGTCTCCCCGACACTCGGGCGGAAGCGACACGGGTTTCATAGGGGGCCTGCAGGGAGGAGACGTGCGCTGACTCGAAGCGGTCTCCGTCTCCGTTGTCCCCTCGCCCTCAGAATCACGGCGCTGGCGCGCTTGCACCCGCTCAAAAAGCGAAGAACCACGCGCCGACATCTGCTGCAGTCTCGACCATAGCGGACCGGCATCGGCGATGTAGGAGGCTCCCTGTTGTTGGCTCTCGATGAGACCGCCTTGGGACGTCGCTTTGCCGAAGCTCCCGCTCAAACAAAAACGGGGCTTGCCGAGGCGACGAGCATGAAGCATGGCGTTACGAGCGCCGCTTTTCAGAGGACAGTCTCCAAGCACTACGATGTCGCTGATCGCGGCAAGAACTTCGTTCCGTCGAAAGAACACCCAATTGAGAGGAGCTTGTCCTTCTGAACTCACGCTAAGATAGCCGCCCCCCGCCTCGAGCACATCACGAAACAAGACGCGGTGCTGCTTCGGATAGGCAGAATCGAGCCAGAGAGGGGCGACCACCAGGGTGGCTCCGCCGCCGGCGAGGGCACCCCGGTGAGCGGCCGCGTCGACGCCGAGGGCGCCCCCGGATACGACGCAAACACCCGCTGCGGCAAGCGCCTTGGCTAGCTCGAACGCGGCACTTTCTCCCTCCGGGCTTGGACTGCGCGTTCCCACGATGCTGACGCGAGGACCAGGGGGGAAACGTCCCCAGAGCGAGACCTGCTCGGGAGGAGTCTTGAGCAGCCGCAGTTCCGGGATCTCCTTGTCCCAATCAAGTCGTCGACGAGTCCACGGTGACTGGCGCAGGCGCACTGTCTTCATGCTCTCTTGTCGGCCAGATGCCATCCTCGTTGCAAAAAAAACCGGGAGGCTTCGACCCCGGATGATTGATTCAGGCGCCAAGAAGGACGAGCATGCGGCGCAATGAGCACCAGGAAGAGTCAAAACAGCGACCCCCATGGTTCACCCAAGACCTCCTATGAGACAGAGGCCAACGAGACACACTCTGATGGCTCTCACACCGAAGACGTGGAGGACGAGCCCTCTGCCGAAGACGACAGCGGGCAACAGGAGTCTGAGTTATCCCCCGCCGAAACCGGGGCCACGGCTCAAAAGACCAACGCTCTCCTCCTCTCGCTTACCGCACTCCTGGTGGTGTTTCTTACCGTACGTGCCCTCATTCAATCAGGAGTCACCACGAACACGGGTTCCCTCGAAGTACCGGCTCTCGCCGACGAAAAAACCGATCTCCCACCTGCCCTTGCCAAGCGTGACCTACCCTTGGAGTCTCTCCGTTCGGACCTGATCGGTTCACGGTTGGACAAACCCCGAGCCTATGTCGCGCTCTATTCGAAGAAGGCTTGGGGGGGAGCAGCCTGGGGAGAGGGCAATGGTCTAAAGGAGGCCATCAAAGTCGCCTTCGAATCCGCGCAAAAGAAGAAGAACTTCGAAGCGAGCCACGCCATGCTCGTTATCCCAACGGACCAGCGTATCGTCAGCAGTAGCTCGTTGGGTCGCAGCTTCTCGAATGTTCACAAAGGGGTGCGCGGGGCATTCGTTGAATCAGAGTTACATGAGTTTCGCATCAGCCCCACCCACAGCATTGCAACGAATCGAACGGTAGTTGAAGAACTCAAGGCCGAAGCCGATCGAAAGGGCTTCGACTACAAGACGTGGGTCGAACAAGCGAAGGTCTACAGCGTCGATGCTCGCCAGTTCTTTGTGCCCCTGGATAGTGAAGGACCAGCAGTGGAAACCCTGCGAGGCAATCGCGTTATCCAAACCGAGGAAGTCACCGAAAGCTCGGTCCGCAAGTACGAGGAGCTCCTGACCGGGTGGCTGTTCAACAACCTAACCGAAAACGGACGCCTCACCTACATCTACTACCCCAGCAATGGCCGAGAGTCCCGGGGCAACAACATGATCCGCCAGTGGATGGGATCAGTCGCGATGGGTCGAGCAGCGCGCATTCATAAGAACCCGAGCTGGGCAATCAAGAGCTACAAGAACATCCGCTACAATCTTGAGGAATTTTACCACGAGAAAGAAGACCTCGGCTACATCGAGTACCGCGATCAGGTGAAACTCGGCGCGGCAGCGCTTTCGATGATCAGCATCATCGAAAGCCCCCGTCGACAGCAGCTAGAAAAGTTCGAAACCGGACTCTTCAACACGACGATGCACCTGTGGCGGGAAAGCGGACGCTTTTACACCTTCCTCAAGCCCGAGAAGAACAACGATAAGAATCACAACTTCTACCCGGGGGAAACCCTTCTCGCCTGGTCCTTCCTTTACGCGCAAAACGAAGACCCTCGCCTGTTAGAGAGAAGCATGAAGAGCTTCGCCCACTACAAGGACTGGCATAAAAAGAATCGCAGTCCCGCCTTCGTGCCGTGGCACACGCAGGCCTACTATCAGCTCTATCTCAAGACCAAAAACCCGGATCTTGCCGACTGGATGTTCGAGATGAACGACTGGCTAGTCGACGTGATGCAGGCCAAATCGCGAGTCGCCTACGATGATACTCTGGGTCGCTTCTACGCACCGTCCAACCGTCGATACGGCTCACCTCACGCCTCTTCCACCGGCGTCTACTTGGAAGGTCTCATTGACGCGTTTACTTTGGCTCGAAGCATCGGTGACAAGAAGCACGAAGAGAAGTATCGCAAAGCCATTATTCTTGGCCTACGCAGCGGTATGCAGCTGCAGTTTCAGGACGAGATCGACATGTTCTACGCCTCACATCACGAGCGACTCAAAGGCGGCATGCGAACAACAGTCTACGACAACGAAATTCGCGTCGACAATGTCCAGCATATTCTGATGGGCGTGCAGAAGATTCTCAAAGAATTCAAACCCGAGGACTACGAGCTCTAGGTTCGAGGTCCTCAAGGGCAAAAACCGACTCGATCCAGCTTGCCCGACTGATGTCGCGACCTTTTGGAGAACACAAGCCCGCGGCGTCAGGGCCCCACCACTTAAAGAAGGGCCTCCGATAGTGGACCAAAAGAGTGCTTCTGCTTCGTAAAAAAGAGCAGGGAAGTTTTCCCCGCTCCGGAAAGTACGATTAAATGCAGAAAGCTCTCAGTCTCTGTCCGAGCCAGCTTTCCTTGAAAGAAACGGGCCTATTTGATGCGTTTTCTACCACCACTCTTCCTCCTCGCTTCTATCTCGCTGGTCGCTGTGCCTATTTGGGCTGAACCCTCAAGCGAAAATGCCCAGCTGGGAGAGGTCACGCCTCTAACACAGCCTTCCAAGCCAACCGCGACTTGGGTAGGATTTCGGAAGACCGGCCCCAAGAGTGCTTTGGTCTACGTCCACTTGACCGAAAGCGTTGAAGTGAGCTCCGTGAAGGACGGAAACAAGTACGTTTTCACCCTCAAAGGAACTCGAGTCCACGTCAAGAACAACAAAAACCCTTTGATAGCCAAACACTTCGATTCGGTTGTCGAAAGTGCTCGTCTCATTCCCCGGGGTGATGATCTACAGCTCGTGATCGAACTCAAGCGCAATGCGAAAGAGAGCCACCGGATCAACCAAGAGAGCCCTGGCGCGGTCCTTTACGTTGAGCTGAGCGAGAACTGAGCAGGGGGAAAGTTAGCCGCCGGCCACTTCGGTGAGTTGCAGGAGCACTCGACCCGAATCTCTGACTTGCTGGAGTGGCACCGCAAAGCAGAGCGCCCACCCCAGATCTTCTTGTGGGTCGACTAGGACCTGACGCAGACGCAGTTGCTCGTCATCCTCTTCCAACTGCAAGTACTGTGGATGCCTTGCCTGAGGATCGCTGCGCAGAGTCTCGTACTCTTCGAAGAAGGGCGCCATTGCCTGCTCTAACCAACTCACCTCCACAAGTGAGGCTCCATCCGGCCGCGCCTCATTGAGCAAGGAAGTGGCTCTCTGAAAATCACGACGGGAGATGGCCTGCACGATACGCCAGATTTCGTTGCGTAGGAGTACGACAAAGGTCTTTCTATCTCGAGTAATATCCTCCGTGCTGTCCTCAGTCTCATGCTCAACGGACGAAAGAAGCGACTCGGGATGAGCCAAGCGAGTCCACTCCTCCAGTAAACTAGCATCCGTCGCTTGAAGCTCGCCCCCGAGCCACTCAATGATGTCCAAGAGCTCCTCCGTCTTCACCGCATCGGGCACAGTATGCTGCAGAACTCGGTAGGCCTCCGAAAAATAGCGCAACAATACGCCCTCGGCCCGCGAAAGGCCGTACTCCTTCACATAAGCATTGAAGGATAGCCCCATCTCGTACATGTCCCGTACGATAGACTTGGGGGCGATACTGTTGCCCATCACCCAAGGATGTTGCTTGAAGAAGATGTCAAAAGCGGCCCAAAGAAACTCCTTCTCGGGCTTGGGGTAGGTCACCTTCTCGAGCTCAGCCATGCGCTCTTCGTACTCCATGCCCGCCTGTTTCATTTCGGCCATTTTGCGAGTCTTCAGAGTCTCCACCTGGCGGGCCAAGATGGCTCCTGGATTTTCGAGAATCGACTCAACGACGCTCAAGACAATCAGTGGATAAAATCGGTCTTCTCGATCGAGAGACTCGATCACTTGAACAGCAAAAAGACTGAGTGCCTGATTCAGCGAAAAGTCTTCCTGTAGATCTGCGGAGAGCCGCACCCCGCCCTGATCCATTTCAATGATGCCCGCTTCAACCAAGGCGCGGAACACCGAAATGGCTGAACGGCCATGCTTGAACTTTCGATCCCTGCTTTCGTGACAATGAGAGATCAGGTGTTTCAAGGCAGAGCACCCACTGTCCTCTTCCCTGGAGAGCACATTCATGACCAATGAAGTGCTCACCGAAAAACGGGACACCAGAGGCTCCGGAGAAGAAGAAATCAATGTTTCGAGAGTTTGTTCATCCCAGGGAGCATAGCCTCTTTCGGGAGCTTTCTTGGGGCGCAGCTTTCTCAGCTTCTTGGCGTCGCCCTCCGCCTTTCGACGAGCTGTCAGATTTTCGATGACATGCTCGGGGGCCTGAACCACAACGCTGCCCTGGGCATCAAAGCCCCGTCGACCGGCCCTACCAGCAATCTGGTGAAAATCTCGCACCGACAAGATCTTCACCTTCGAACCATCGAATTTGCAAAGTTGGGTAAACAACACCGTGCGAAGGGGAATATTGATCCCGACTCCCAAAGTGTCTGTTCCGCAGATCACTTTGAGCAACCCCTTCTGAGCGAGCTTTTCTACCAGCAATCTATACTTGGGTAGCATTCCCGCATGATGAACGCCGATGCCGTGCGGAATGAAGCGCGCCAGCTCCCGACCGAAGGGGCTATCGAAACGCGCCCCCTTGAGCTCCGCCTTCAGCTCGGCCTTTTGCTCCTTGCTCAGAAAATCCAAACTCGTCAAACGTTGTGCCTGCTCGGACGCCGCGCGTTGAGAAAAGTGCACCACATAGACCGGTGACTTTCCTGCCTGGAGCAAGTCGGCAATCGTCTCGTGAAAAGGAGTCTCAACGTAAGAAAAGTCGAGAGGAACGGGGCGATCATCCGATTGGACGAGTTTGGTCGGTGCTCCGGTTAGATCACTCAACGCCTCTTTAAAAAAGCTGGTATCCCCCAATGTTGCACTCATCAGAAGGAAGCGCGCTTGGGGCAGCGTCAAAAGAGGTATCTGCCACGCCGAACCTCGATCTCGATCTGAGTAGTAGTGAAACTCATCCATCACAATCCATTCGAGGTCGGCAGACCTCCCCTCCCGCAACGCCAAGTTGCTCAGGATTTCGGCGGTGCAACAAATAATGGGAGCATCGTGATTGACCGTCGCATCTCCTGTCATCATCCCGACGTTATCAGGGCCAAAAACACGACATAAGGCGAGAAACTTCTCGCTGACTAAGGCCTTGATAGGAGCGGTATAGTACGCCTTTTCGCCATAGCTAAGCGAGGCAAAGCATGCGGCGAGACCGACGAGCGACTTGCCCGAGCCTGTGGGCGTGTTGAGGATGACATTGTTTCCCTCGGTGATTTCCAGAATCGCTTCTTCTTGAGCCGGATAGAGCGAAAGTCCTGTTGCCTCCACGTAGGACAAAAATTCAGAAAGAACCCATTCCCCATTGAGCACTTCATCATCCCTCAAAGCTCGAGGCTCAAGGGGGGCTCGACTGGGTTCGCTCAGGTGCTCAGACATGGTTCACACGCCTACGAAGCTCAAGGGCTCCTGGCTAGCCTCTAACAATAGGGCCCAATCCAGGCTACTTGCGACCAGGAACGTTCTTCACGTCTCGCCCAACGGCGTGCTCAAGACGAACCTGGGCTTCACGCACAGCGATGTGGGCGTCTATGAGGCTCATGCGCGCATTGACCAGTGAGGTCTCGGCCTGCAGCACATCCAAAGAGGTGCTTCTACCTGCCTCGAAGAGTTGCTTGCGATCACGATGTTCGGCTTCGGCGGCCAGCACTCCTCGCCGGGCAGATTCTTTGGCCAAACGGGCCTCCTCGACCATACGGTAGGCACCGATGACCTCAGACCGAAGAGCATCGACGACCTGACGGCGCTGAGCCCTCACCTTGGCGGCGTCGGCGTCACTGGCCCGAGCCGACGACTGACTCACCCCCAAGTCGTTCACGGTCCATACGGCGCGCACCCCGAAATCCCATGACCAATTCCATTTATTTTGAGGGGGAATATAGCGGGCATTGGGGTTAGCGTATGTGAGATTGCCAAAAGCTTCGACCCGTGGATACCCCCGACTACGGTACACCGCGCTCTGATCGTCGAGGGCAGCTGCGCTCTGCTCGGTTGCTTGCACTTCCAAACGCTTCTCGATGGCCTCCTTTTCCAAGGCCTTGAGGGAGCCCAAGGGCTTGTCATCACCCGAACGCGGGGAGATCACGTCTTCGCCAACCTCCCATTCGGGCATTTCCTCTTCGCCGCCGGTCATCAGGCCATGAAGACGCTGCTGAGCCAGAAGCTCGCCCGTTTCAGCTCGCCGAACCTCCAACTCAGTACCAGAAACGAACGCTTCCTGCCGTAGGACGTCAGCACGCGCCGCTCGCCCGGCACTAGCGAGACGACGCAGGTTCTCAAGCTGAGCCCGCGAACGCTCCAACGACTTGTTCGCTTCTCGTACCCGAAGGCGAGCCCTTACCCATTCATAGTAAGCGAGTCGGGCGTTGGCTGCGGCGCTCAGCTGGGCGGCTTGCTCATTGAGCTGAGCAGCCTGAGTGGCCGCATCCGCCCCGCGCAGAGCACTGGAGAAGTTGAGGGCATAGTCGCTCAGCGGAACAACAAGCCCGGCGTTGAGGTACCAGCTATTGTGTAGTGGACTGAAATTGAAGGCAGAGCCGTCGAGCGCGTAGGTCTGGTCCGTCGGACCAAGAGGTCCGGGGTCGGCCGTCGTACCCACCAAACTGCCCATATTATTGTTCTTATAAATAGCGGGAACCGACTGGCGCGTGTAGCTGCCCGTCAAAGTTAGCTTAGGCAGATAGTTGTAGACCGTCTCGCGTTTTTTTGCCTGTGCATACTTGTAATCTTCCCGGGCTGCTCGAGCATCGAGACTGTATTCGGCAGCTTGGTTCGCTGCCTCGTCGGCGGTCAGCCCCCCCGGTCGTGCGAGAACAGAAGAGAACTCGCCCCCACGACTGGATGCCTTCGCTTCCAAATCCGCGGTCGACTTCGGAAGCGAAACTGTGGTTGCCTCGGCTTGGACAACAGCCCCTTCTTGCACCTCTTCGGTGTTGGGTGACGGCGCGGGCTCTTCGCTCACGGCTGCCCCCTGTTGAGCCGCTACCGAAAGCGGAAAGAGGATGCTCGCAGTGAAGGCGAGCAAGGATCCATTCATTCTTCGCTTCATTTACTTGTCTTTCGTTCCGAACCGAGTGCGTCGCTCACTGAGCAGCACTCCGCGTTTGCTCCGGGGACACCCCTTCCGGCCCGGCAGGCTCAGCCGCATTGGCCTTACGAGAGAAGAAAGAGCCGCTCGTCAGTTTGGATAAGAAACGCAGTACATCGTCAAAAATGAGATAAAGAGTCGGCACAACGATGAGGGTCAGCATCGTCGCAAAGGCCAGGCCGAAGATCACCGCCACGGCCATCGGTCCCCACCATTCGCTACTTTGAGTGCCCCAGAACACAGCGACGGGCCAAACCTTGAAGTCGATGCTGAGACCGACGGCCATCGGAATCAACCCAAGCACCGTCGTCCCTGCCGTCAGCATCACCGGACGAAACCTCGTCAAGCCAGCCTCGACGACTGCACTCATGCGGTCAGCCCCTTGAGAGCGCAGTTGCTCAATATAATCGAGGAGCACAATGGCGTTGTTCACGACGACTCCCGCTAGGGAAATCACGCCCAAACCGGTCATGATGATGCCAAAGGCCGTTCCCGTGATCACAAGCCCCCAGAGCACCCCAACCAACGAAAGCAGCACCGAGGACAAGATGATGAAAGGCAAGTCGTAACGATTAAACTGCGCGACGAGAACGATAGCGATCAGGAAGACGGCTATCAGGAAGGCATTGCCCAAGAAGCGCTGCGATTCGGCCTGTTCGTCGTTGGCGCCGCCCAGTCGCGCTTTGACCCCAACTGGCAGGTCGAGCTTGCCCACGGCCGCCATCACCGCCGCCTGCACTTCGTTCTGATTGAAGCCTTCTTCGATATCACCCGTTATCGTGACTACCGGCTCCTGGGCTTTATGGTTGATAGCGCCGCTACCCCCGGCCAACTCATAGGAGGCCACTGCCGAAATCGGCACCGAGAACGTACCGAGCTCCATGTCCTCGCGCCCGAAAACACGGAGCGAAAGCACCGACTGTAGATCGTCGCGGTACTGAGGAGAAAGCTCAACCATGATGTCGTACTCATCCTCGCCGTCTCGAAAAACGCTGGCACGCGTCCCGCTTAGGGCCGCTCGCACCGCATTGGCCACCTCGCCGGTGCTGGCACCTACCCTTTTGGCCGCACCGCGATCCACGCGAAACCGCAGCTCCGGGCGCCCAACTCGGTAGTTGTCATCCAACCCTGTGACCCCCGGCACCTGAGCGATGGTGCGTCGGACAGTCGCGGCAGCTTCACCGGCGTCACCGTAGTTCTTGCTCGAAATCTCGAGGGAAATCGGTTTACCCACGGGAGGACCCATGGCTTCTTTTTCGATCTTGAGTTCTGCACCCACGATCTTGGTGATCTGCTCCCGCAGTCGCGTCACCGTATTGCGCGTATCTTCCTTTCTAAGGACTTCTCCTGGTCGCGCCTTGCTCGGATGGGGGTAGAAGTTGACCGTGATCTTCGCTTGGTTGGTCGCGGCTGAGGTAGAAAAGGCCCCCATGGCGACTCCCGTTTCGGCGACGTAGGACTTCACCTCTGGTTCCGCGAGCAGCACTTTCTCGACTTCTCGCACAATGCGGTCGGTTTCTTCCAGGTCCGTGCCATCGGCTGCCTTGACGGTGACGATAGCCCGATCAGGTTCAACTTCGGGGAAGAACTCGGTGCCATGATTGAACGCGCCGTATCCGATGAAAGAAGCAATCAGCAGCCCGAACATGCTCACCGCCGTCAGGTACTTATGACGAAGTGCCCAAACGAGACTCGAATGGTAGAAGCGAACGATGAAGCCGTAGTCCTTGAGCTCTTTCTTACCACTGGCTTCCTTGGAGAGGGGACGCATCCCCAGGGAAGTAAAGACGGGTAGCATCACGATCGATACAACGAGAGAGGCCAGGAGCACCGTCACCAACGTGATCGGCAGGTAAACCATGAACTCGCCCATGATCCCCGTCCACCCCAAGAGCGGCGCAAACGCCGCCACGGTCGTCAGGGTGGAGGCGGCTACCGGGAGGGCGACTTCTTTGGTGCCGCGGATCGACGCATCCAAGGGCCCAGCGCCGAGCTCAATGTGCCTATAGATGTTTTCGACCAGAACAATCGAATTGTCCACAAGCATACCCAGAACCAAGACGAGCGAAAAGAGCACGACCATGTTGAGGGTGATGCCGAGCAGATTGAAGACCATCATGGCCATCAGCATCGAAAGAGGGATTGTGACGGCGACAAAGAGGCTGTTTCTCACCCCCATGAACATCATCACGACGCCCACCACCAGGATGAGAGCGAGAATGATGTTGTTTTCCAGCTCGCTCACCATGACGTCCACGTCGCGAGACTGGTCCGCCAAGATCCCGTACTCGACGCCTTCCGGCCAGGTCTCGGCATGCTTTGCCACCTCACGCTTAGCGGCTAGTGCGAGCTCGACGATGTTGGCGCCGGCTCGCTTCACCACTCCCAAAGAAACGCTGGGGCGACCATTGAGGCGCGAATAGGTGGTACGGTCTGCAAAATCGTCGAGCACGTGAGCTACATCCCGCACGAAGACGGGTCGATCCCCGCGGCGCACAATCGCAACGCTTTCGATGTCGGTCGGGACCTCAAACTCTCCAGGTACACGCACCAGGAAGTTCGCGCGCTGACCTACGATTTCGCCGCCTGGAACGTTGACGTTTTCATTGCCAATAGCGCCAATGACATCCTGGATGCCAATGTCGTAGTGGGCCAGACGATCAGGGTTCACCTGCACACGAAGTTCGCGCGTCCGCCCGCCGGAAAGCGAAGCACGCAGAGCTCCGGGGATGCGTTCTATGTCCTTCTGAAGATCCTCGGCGAGTTTCTTGAGAACCGTCTCGTCCACCGCTCCAGCCAGGTTGATGAGCATGATGGGCATGTCCGAAAACGAAATTTCCTGGACAGTGGTTTCTTCCGCATCGTCTGGGATCTGCGTTCGAGCATTGCTCACCTTCTCGCGTACCCGCTGCAGGGCGTCGCCAATGTCAACGTCGGGCTCGAACTCCAAAGAGACGATACTAACGCCCTCGGCTGACGAGCTCGTCACCGTCTTGAGGTCTTTGACTCCCGAGACCTCGTTCTCGATGGGGATCGTGACGAGACTTTCAACGTCCTCGGGTGAGACCCCCACGTAGGGAGTCGTCACCATGACGAAGGGGATCTTGACGTCCGGGTTGTTTTCCCGCGGCAGTTGAAGATACGACGTCAGCCCAAAGACGAAGGTAAAGAATGCGAGGAGCAGGACAAGAGCCCTGCTTTTGACTATCCAATCAATCATTGTGCGTTACTCGGCAAAAACTGGTCGGCCGTTCTCACAGCACTTTCCTTCTCGATGAACGAGAACCTGGTCTCCATCAGACAGAGCGCGATGCCCCACGATGATGAGTCGGTCACCTGCTTTGAGGCCATCGAGCACCTCGACTTGACGACGCAATACCGTTCCGAGTTTGAGGTCACGCCAAATCGCCTTGCCTCCTTGCTCGACAAAAGCTCCGACCGCGGCCGGTTTCGTCACCAGCCAGTCTTGAGAAATCAAGAGCTTCTTGCTCGAGTTTCCTTCGGCGTCCCCCTGCCCGGCATTCAAAGCAACCTGGGCGATCATCCCCGGCAAAAGGCCTTCGTCCTCATTGGGCACTTCGACCAAGGCTTCAAAAGAACGGGTCTTGGTATTGGCCGCCCGCGAAAGCTGCACCACCTTGCCCTCGTAAACCCCGGGACGAGCGGACAGTTCGACCTGCGCGGTCATTCCCTCTTGAGCGAGGCGCAAGTCATGGTCGGACAGCGCAATGCTCACTCGAACCGGCTGAAGTTGTACCAGGCGAAACAGGGGAGCACCGGGAGCCGCCACCTCTCCCACTTCGGCATCGGACTGGACAATCACTCCCGAAAAAGGGGCGTTGATCACAGACCGAGTGGCTGCAAGCTGAAGCTCGTTTAGAGCAGCCTGAGCTGACTTTACGCGATCCTCCGCGGCATCGACCTCAGCCTGAGGGAGGGCTTCCCCCAGACTTTCGGTACGTTTGAGCTCACGCTCAGCCGCGGCCTTTTCGACTTGGGCACGCACGAGGCGGGTGGAGTAGGTTTGTGCGTCAACACGCGCCAGAACCGCCCCCTTCTTCACATGATCCCCCTCACTCACAGCCACGTGCTCAATATAGCCCCCCATTGGTGAAGCCAGATGAGCGTCTCGAATCCCTTCGACTTCGCCGGGGACTCTCAGGGTGAGGGCCTCGTCAGACGGTTGGAGCACCACGACCTCGACGCGAGCACCCACCAGTGACATGGCTTGCCCTTGTGAAACATCGCGCGGTTTTTCGGCCTCGACTGCGCTTTCTTCTTTGCAGCCCGCTGCGAAAAAGGACAGGCCTACGCCGAACGTCAGAGGAAGCGCTGCCCTAATGGCAGACAAAAAGGAACGATTGAGGGATAGGCTCGTAACGGTCATCGGTCGATTTCTTGTTGGGGGCTGGGGGCCACGATAGCCCCGGTCGAAGCGCCCGCCACTCCAAACAAGGCATGAGACAACTCCAATCCGGGCAAGTTTGCGCGAATCGAAACAAAATCGCCCCCGTGGCGCGAGCAGGCCTTAGGCGGTTCCGGTCAGAGCGAAACGAGGACTTTCCCCAAACTCGCGCCGATAGGCGGCCGCGAATTTGCTGGGATTGGCATAACCGATCAGAGAAGCCACCTCGGTCACATTATGCGCCCGCGCCACCAAGAGTTCGCGTGCGCGCTCCATGCGCAAGCGACGGTGGTAGCTCATAACCGGACTCCCAAACAGCAGCTTGAACCCTGCCTTGAAGCGTTTTTCGCCCAGCCCGACGCGGCGGGCCAGTTCGGCAACCGAGGGCGGATTGTCCATGTTGTCTTTTAATATCACGACGGCCTGCCGCAAACGCTTCACGTCGCCTTCCGCGAGAGCTGGAGAATCGACCGATATCGTCGAAGCACGGTCCACGGCTAGAGCGATGAGCTCCATCGCCTTGGCGTGGAGATAAAGAAGTCCGCCGCCTGGAACGGAACCACTTAAGGTTTCACTAATGTCGAAGACTTCGTCAGTGAGTGCCATAAGCGCCCCATCCATGCGGGTTTCGAAAAAATTCAACGGCCCAGGCGAACTGATCAAACCAGAAACGACTGACGGGATCGACTCTTGCCCCAACAGCTCCATCAAGGCCTCGCGGGTCAACGTCAAATGCACGGAGTGATCAGAGGCGCCGGCCTCGGCCTCGTATTCGAGGAGAGTCGTCTCATTGACGCGCCCCACACGCATCTGAGCACCCGAAACGGTCAAGGCCTGACCTTGAGCGGTCCGAACAGATACGCCTTTGCCCCGACAAAAGGAAAACTCCAACGCCGTCGGAGCATGCCGAATAGGCAAACGCAAAGGCACCCTCCCGTTGAGCTCCTGGACCATCATCCTCATACCAAAGGGCAAACCGACAGAGAGCGCATATCCCTCAGCCCATTCGTTGTCCATGAACAGCCTGCGAGCATTGCGACCGACTGGGGTCACCTCGGCAGTAAAACTGTTCGCCAACCTCTCAAGGTCTCGCTCTCCCCCGTCCAGGTGCACTTCACAGGGCTGAATGGCGGGCCTCATCGCGCGTGAGGCTAGCATGGCTGGAATGAGTACGCCTGTCTCTCTCCGAAAAAGTTGCGCGAATTATGGGCCCGAAGCCCGAGCTGTGGCGCACTACAGCGAGTCGTCGCTCTAGACTCACTCATTGTCCTCGCCGATGTGCAGGCAGCGCATCGAAGCGATGTAGTTGATTTTCCACCAACAAAGCGCATTCTTGATGAATAGCCTATGCAGGAACGCCGCCAAAACGTCCGTGTACGCCCCGCCGCCGACTACGATATCAAGATCGAGTACGAGGAAGGTTTGGTGAAGGTGAGACTGTCAATCATCGACCTAGCGGTCGGCGGGATCGGCGTCCTCGTGGATGAGTTGTTTTCGGGAGTCGCGCCGGGAACCCCCTTGCGCCTCAGCGTCACGATCCCAGATTTCGAAACCTTCGACACAGATGCCACCTTGCGACACTCGACAGGACGACCGGGCGGACGATGCGGTTTCCACTTCGCGGCCCTCACCCCCGAGCAACAGAAGGCTTGGTCAAGATCCGTCAGCGAGCTGTTGGAACGCGGTCAGTCCGCTTAGAGCCAACCAGGAAAAGACCTCGCTCGGCCCGACTTGGGGACGGTTCGACCAAGCCCCTCTGGCAAGAACGAAGAAAGCGACCACAACGGGTCGCTTTCTTTTGGTTACGGGCCACATCGCCCCTCTTTAGCCTCAGGCCATCGAGCAGGTCAGTGTCACATCATGGGAGTGGCCATTGTCGGTGCTCGAAGCAACAACCACCATTCCGTCCGACGCGAGAGTCGCGAAGTCCTGTGCTGTCACCGTCAACATATGAGGGTGCATGGCGGTCCCTTGAATATCGTAAGTCTTCTCCATTGCCGCCGCGACATCGCCAGCGGACACCTCCATGGCAAAACCATGACCGTGGTTGGTGCCGATCTCAGAAGCCACCATGGCGCAAGACATGCCCATCTCACCACCGCTGCCATCATCGCCGCCCGAGCCCATGGCATCGCCGCCACTGCCCATGGTCGAATCGCCGCCGCTGCCCGAAGCCATGGTCGAATCGCCACCGCTACCTGAGGCCATGGTCGAATCGCCACCACTGCCGGAGGCCATTGCGGAGTCGCCGCCCGAGCCCATAGCCATACCGCCGCCGCTACCCATGGCACCACCGCTGCCCTGGCCACCCGTCGTTCCGTCCATAGGCTCGTCCCCATCGGCGCAGCCAACAAGGAACGCCGAGGCGCTCACACCGAGTGTAAGAAATTCTTTTCGATTTAAAGTCTTTTTCATGTTCCTCCGAAGGCCAAGGCGAGCCGGTTCCACCTGGGCAGCCCAAAGCTAGTTCTCTTCTCTTAGGCTGTATACGAGCAGCCTCGCTCAGGACCAAATTTTCTACCCCTCGAAACAACGAATCAACTCAACTGCAAGAGAATTTTCGAATGAAGAACAGAAAATTTTAGCGACAGCGGGTCAGGAAAGCCGTGACTTGTAATCCACATAGCCGAACCGACGGATTTCGGTAATGTTTCCGGAACTCGTCACCTCGGGCTCATAAAGAGCCACGCTGGGAAGACGGACCCCATTGAAGGTTGTGCTCTTCACAGAGGTATAATGAGCCATGTCGGTAAAGATGAGACGGTCCCCGATGGTCAGGGGTTCATCAAAGGACCAGTCGCCAATCACGTCGCCCGCCAAACAGGTGAGCCCACCAAGACGATAAGTGTGAGACTTTTCTTCCGGCAGCGCCCCTCCCAATATCTCCGGACGATACGGCATCTCCAACACGTCGGGCATATGCGCCGTCGCTGAGGTGTCCAAGATGGCCGTAGGAAGAGTCCCCTGAGGTCCGGCAACGATATCAAGGACTTCCGCGATCAAAAATCCCGTATTGAGCGCCACCGCCTCACCGGGCTCAAGGTAGACAGCTCGCCCCGTTCGTCGTTTGAAATCACTCACAATACGAATCAAACGTTCCACATCATAGTCGGAACGCGAAATGTGATGGCCTCCGCCGAAATTCACCCACTTGATGTACCGGAAGAACTCAGCAAACTGCTGCTCAACTGCAACAAGCGTTCGCTCGAGGGCATCGCTGTTTTTTTGACAAAGATTGTGGAAGTGAAGGCCATCAATAGCTTGCCACTCTTCGTCGCTGAGCTCGGCGGACTTGAGACTATCACGGGTAATACCCAGTCGTGACCCGGGCGCACAGGGGTCGTAAAGCTCGGTCTCCACCTCACGGTGCTGGGGATTGAGGCGTAAGCCGATCTCCATGCCGACCCCTCGAACTTGCTGTCGATACTTTCGAAACTGCGCAACGGAGTTAAATACAATGTGATCGGCCAAGACTTCTGAGGCCTCGGAGCCTTGCCCCAGACCACAGAGCTCATCGATGTCAAGCTGGCTGTAGGCCGGAGCGTAGACGTGGACTTCTTTCTTGAATTCTTCCCGCCCGAGCCGTGCTTCATGTACGGAACTCGAGGTCACGCCACTGAGGTATTGGCTCACAAGAGGATAGACGCCCCAGGTCGCAAAGCCTTTTTGAGCCAAAAGAATCTTCGCTCCCGACTCATCCCGGACATGCCGCATGATCGAGAGATTGCGCCGCAAAAGCCCCAAATCGATAACGGTACAGGGCGTGGTTATGGCATAGGGATCGAAGGATACGCCTTGAGCGAGAGCTGGCTTGGAGCGAGTCATTCGATCGGGAGTTCCTGCACGTGCCAAGGCAGACCGTGTTGCGCCAAGAGTTCCAGAAAGGGCTCTGGATCGAGTTCTTCAATGTTGTGGACGCCAGCGCGGTTCCACTTGCCGGTGACCATCATGGCGGCACCGACCGAAGCTGGCACACCCGTCGTATAGCTGATCGCCTGTGAGCGAACTTCCTCGTAACAAGCAGCGTGGTCGCAAACATTGTAGATAAAGACCTTGCGTCGCTTGCCGTCCTTCTTGCCTTCAATGAGGCATCCGATACAGGTCTTGCCCGTATAGTTCTTTGCCAAGCTGGCTGGGTCAGGCAGCAAGGCTTGCAAGAACTGGATGGGAACGATCTTCTGCCCCTTAAACTCGATAGGCTCGATTCCAGTCATGCCCACGTTCTGCAGCACTTCCAGATGCTTCAGATAAGAATCACCGAAGGTCATCCAAAAGCGAATCTGCTTGACCCCTTTGATGTTGCGACACAACGACTCAAGCTCTTCGTGGTAAAGAAGGTAAGCGGCGCGCACGCCAACTTCCGGAAAGTCGTAATCCCAGCGCATGCTCATCGGAGCAATTTGCTTCCAGCGGCCGTCTCCCGCCTCGCCGGCCGGTTCGCCCTCGCCGTCCTGCCCGCTTCGCTCCCAATAGCGCCCGGGCTGGGTGATTTCTCGAATATTGATCTCGGGGTTGAAGTTCGTCGCAAACTTGTGGCCGTGATCCCCCGCGTTGCAGTCCAAAATGTCGATCGTCTCGATCTCGTCGAAGAGCCTCTTTTGGGCGTAAGCGCAAAAAACGTTTGTGACCCCAGGATCGAATCCCGAGCCCAAAAGGGCCATGAGTCCAGCCTTTTCGAACTTCTCGCGGTAGGCCCACTGCCAATGATACTCAAACTTCGCCGTGTCCTTCGGCTCATAGTTCGCTGTGTCTAAGTAGGGAACCCCTTGGGCAAGACAAGCGTCCATGATGGCCAAGTCCTGATAAGGAAGGGCCACATTGAGGACGAGATCCGGCTTGTACTCCTTCAGCAAGACTTCCGTGTTCTTCGGATCATCGGCGTCCAGTGCCGCAGTTTTGATCTCAACACCCTTGAGCTCCAAAATTTCCCGAGCGATCTCATCGCACCGACTCTTTGTGCGACTCGCCAGCAGGATCTCCGAAAACACATCCTTGAGCTGCGCACACTTGTGGGCCACGACCTTACCCACGCCACCTGCACCAACGATCAAAAGTTTGCTCATGTATTCTTCCTCGGGCTCTTCTCTCTAGGCACCTGCCATTGGCGCCACGGTCCCAGCGGCACGACACGTTCGCCCGCTGGCGCTATGTAGCCAGTCTGGCGCAGAAATCACTAGCTAAATCTTATCCTCGATTCGCTCTAGCCACAGAAGTCGAGCTGATGCAACTTGTCACCATGTTGCAACGACCTCGTCGAAATCGCAGGACAGCCGGTATCCGCGCCATGGTTCAAGAAACGCATCTCGCTCCGAGCCATCTGGTGCTTCCCGCCTTCGTCCACGAACACAACCAGCCGCACCCCATCGCAAGCATGCCTGGACATAGCCGATTGAGCATCGACGGAATCGTCGAGTTGGGACGCCAGGCCCAAGAGCTCGGCGTCATGGGCATGGCGCTGTTTCCGGCCATCAGCGATGACAAGAAGAACTCCACGGGTACCGAAGGAGAAAACCCCAACGGTCTATTGCAGCAGACGATCGCTCGCCTCAAAGCCGAACTCCCCGAGCTCATGCTTTTTACCGATGTCGCCCTGGATCCTTATTCTTCGGACGGACATGACGGCGTCGTCGAGGGCGAACGTATCGACAATGAGCTCACCGTACCCATTCTCGCCCGTATGGCCGTCGCGCAAGCTCAAGCCGGCACAGACTTCGTCGCTCCATCAGACATGATGGACGGGCGAGTCGAGGCAATTCGACGAGCCCTCGACGACGCAGGCTTTTATGAAGTCGGGATCATGAGCTACTCGGTGAAGTATGCTTCGGCCTTTTATGGTCCTTTCCGCGACGCCCTGGATTCGGCCCCCCGTGCCGGCGACAAGAAAACCTATCAAATGAACCCCGCCAACGTGCGAGAGGCGCTGCGCGAAATCGCTCTGGATGCCGAAGAAGGAGCGGACTTTTTGATGGTCAAGCCCGGTCTCCCTTACGCGGATGTGATTCGCTACGTGCGCGAAAATAGCGCGCTTCCCGTAGCCGCCTATCACGTCAGCGGTGAGTACGCGATGCTCAAAGCTGCAGCAGAAAAGGGCTGGGTCGACTTTGATCGCTGTCTTTTGGAAAGCCTCACCTGCCTACGTCGGGCAGGTGCCGACGTGATCTTTACCTACGGGGCCTTAGAGGCAGCCCGACTGCTTTCGTGAGTCTGCTGCGCACCGCCTGCGTCGGGCTTTGCCGAGGCTTGCTCAAAATATTTTTTCGCCGAAGCGAACTGATCGGTCGAGAGAATATACCCGATGATGGGCTAGTTCTCTTTGTGCTCAACCACCCGAGTGGTCTGGTCGATCCGCTCTTCGTACTCTGCTTGAGCGGAAGGCGCGTCTCCTTTCTCGCCAAGGAACCTCTCTTTCGCATGCCCGTGGTCGGTACCTTTGTTCGGTCTTTTGAGAGCCTTCCCGTCTATAGAACCCGAGACGGCGCAGATCCCCAGAAGAATCGAGCCATGCTCGACGCGGCGCGCAGACTCTTGATCGGCGGCAACGCTCTGGCCCTCTTCCCTGAAGGCACGAGTCACAGCGAACCTCACCTCAAGCCTCTACGCAGTGGCGCCGCTCGCTTGGCGCTGTCGACTCGAACCCTAAGTGGACAGAAAGTTTACCTAGTCCCCGGGGGGCTTTTTTACGAAGAAAAGCAAAGTTTTCGAAGCCGAGCGCTGTTGATTTTGGGGCGGCCCCTGTCCGTTCCTGAGGTCGAACTGGATGACCGCTGCGAACCTCCTTTCGAGGTAACCCAGCAAGTTACCTCCGTCATCCAAAAGGCCATCGAGGAGGTCATTCCCACGGCGGATACAATCGACGGTCTCAGTTTGAGCGAAACAGCGGAACGCCTTTTCTCTGCGGCGATCATCGACCACCCGAAGCTTTGCCCATCAGCCAAGCATTTGGCCGAAACCGAGGCTCTCCACGATCCGTCACCTTCCCTTTTTGCCACGCGCGTTCGACGACGCGCGCGGTTTATCGCGGCCTACCAGCGGCTCATTCAGACGGAGCACGCCGCGGCGACCGAGCTCATTTCTGACATCCTAAGACTCAAAACTCAGTTCGAAGATCAAGGAAAGGACATCGATGCTCTCGATGCAAGCAGCGGAAATTCATCCACCCGCCATGTGTGGGTTCACTTAGCCTCGGCAGTCCTCCTGCTCCCTCTCGCCTTGATAGGTGGCAGCATTTTCGGACCGGCCTACTTTAGCGTCCGTTTCATCGCCACACGCTACGCGGCTGAAGAAGCCGATATCACAGCAACAGTAAAGCTGCTCGCCGGCGCACTTCTCTTCCCCTTGAGTTGGAGCCTCGCAGTGTTTCTCATCTGGTTCTTTCGTTCGACCAACTGGGCGCTGGCGACCGCCTTGGTGCTGCCCCTGAGCGCAGCGTCTGCCGTCATAGTGCGCGACAGCATCGGTGCAGTGCTCTACCGCGTTCACGAGCGGAAAAGCCTGCGTGGAGCGGGTGAAGAGCACCTCGACTTGAGAGAAAGTCGAGCCCGCGTCGCCGAAAGGATGGCTCAAATGTTGGCACGGACTCAAAAGCAAGCAGAGCGGCGAGGTTGAGCTTTACCCAGGGCGCTCTTGCGCTATGTCGGGCTCCCCATGAAGTTTCTTTGCATCTCTGACATCCACGGCAATGCCGATGCCTTGCGCAAGATCTTGGACGACGGCCAGGTCCGTGGTTACGACCAACTCATCGTGTGTGGCGATATCTGCTTTCCGGGAAAGGATGCGCTGGATGTTTGGAAGATCTTGGTAAAAGAAAACGCCCTGTGCGTTCAAGGCTTGAGTGACCGAGCGCTGTGCAACGTCGACCCAAAGACGCTCAAAGCCACGAGCGAAAGCGCCCGCGCCCGCATTCAGCGCCTCGCGGACATGAAGACCGAACTCGGAGAACTCATCGTCGCTCGCCTGGGCAAGTTACCGACCTTCGCTCGCCTCCCTTTGGAGTCGGGCCATACGATGCTCATCGTCCACGGCACTCCCGCTGACCCGATGGACAGTCTCAGTCGCGATATGAGCGAAGAAGAGCTCGTCGCTGCCCTAGGAGACGAGCCGGGAGACCTCATCATCTGCGGCTCGAGCCACGAACAGTTCGAAGGTATTGTAGCGGATGTTCACATCGCTAGCGTTGGCTCGGTGGGAGACGCACCGGGGGGCACGCACGCCTACGGAGCCCTCGTGGAAACCACCCAAGTCGGCTTTTCTGTGACCATGATCCAAGTTCCGCTCGGAGAAGCAGACTGAACCTGGGCTGGCCATCGCACGCGCGCAGACGGCCAAAGGTATCCCATTTCATATGGCCCACAGCGCCGAAGGACTGACTTGCTCACCGCCCTTTCAGGAGGCTTAATGGAAGACATGATTGCCAAAAAATTGATACGAGCCCTCTCCTTTCTCGTGCTAACGGGAGCCTGCACGCCCTCCCACGAGCACGAACACGATCACGAACACGATCACGAACACGAACACACTTCTGGGGGCGGTGCTCAGGGTGAAGGGGGCAGTCAGGGTGAAAACACGGACATTTGCTGCACTCTCGGTGCAATCTGTCACATTATCGATGATGACGCGGATCCCAAAATCAAAACCTGCCATGACATTGGTCACGAAAACGACCAAGCAGCCTGCTCTCTTGCCTTTGAAGAGTGCCAAGCGCTCTGCTCAAAACTCAACGACGATCCGGTTGAACACAGCTGCAACTGAGTCCAGGCAAGCGTGGCCCCTTCCATTATCCAGCGCCTGAGTCGAGCGCCGATGCTGTGTGCGTCGGCCGCCGTGTTCTTGATTGGCTGCCAGGACGAAAGCGGCGCCAGCTGCGAAGACTCGCCCGGGGCACTCTTTGACCGAAAGATTGCTCCCCTCCTCACTTCCAACGAGCCTCAGACTTGCTCTCAGTGTCATGCGGCAGGGCTCGACCTGGCCGATTTCGTTCGAGGTGAGCCCTGTGAGGCTATGGCCTGTCTCAAACAGGAAGGCCTAGTCGACCTCGACACTCCTGAGGACAGCGTCTTGCTTTCGTGGATCGGACGGGCCGAGCCCGACAGCAAGTTGATCACCCAAGAGGTGATCAACCAAGAAAAGAAGGCTTTTTTGAGCTGGCTTCGCCACGAAGCGCTCTGCGGGACTTGCGCCGATATCCCTTGTCCGGACGAAGCGAAGCAACAATGTGCTGATGAACCGAAGGATGTAACGCAACTCAATCAAGAAAGCGATCCAGGTGATTGTTCGCGAACCACCCTAGAACGGCTGTTCCGCGGGACAGTCTATAAAAATCGCGGACGTTGTTCGCCCTGCCACTTCGAAACCTCAACCGCGGTAGAAGAGGCACCAGGATTCATCGCAGAAAGAGGGAGCTGCCAAGTTGCCTCCCTGGCGACCATGCTTCGCGTCACAGGCTCGGGGTACATAGACACCCAATCGCCCCAAGAAAGTCTCATTTTGACCAAGCCGCTTCCCGAGTCGGAAGGTGGAATTCGCCACGGTGGGCACGACAAATTCGTCAACCAAAGCGATGATGCGTATCGGGAATTTAGCTACTTTATCGAGCGCTACGTCAACTGTCAGGATGAAGACTGAACAACGCGAATCTCGGTCAGAAGCGACAATCAAGCCCAAAATAGGCACCGTGTGCCAGGGGAGTCACAACTGGTGCAAGAGAAAAGCTCGTCGTATCCAACGATGAGGCAGGTTCGACTTCCGGAGTCAGCTCCGGAGGCAGCGCTCGCTTTCGCGATTGGATCTTAATCTCGGCTTTGAAGCTCAGTTGCGCCTCGAGCACACTCAAGGCGTACAACCCCAGCCCCGTGTAGACCGACCATTTCATCGTCTGATAGGCGGCCAAGGTTTGACGATTGTAGGCCTCGCGCTCTGGAGCTTGACGCTCCTTCCTGTTCTCAATCGCCAAACGAATCGAGAGCGCGGTGATAGCGGAAATCACCGCCGCACTCTGTCCCACCAAAAATACGCTACCCAACGCAGGGTTTTGATTTTGAAACTGCCCCGCGCCGAAAGGAAGCGAGGCGATGAAGCGTGAATTCTTCTTGATCACGGTCTCGTGAGAGGCGAGCTCCTCAAGCTGCTCTTCACGGCTCCTGCGCTCCTCGGCTTTGCGACGAGCAATCTCGTTCTCGCGTCGTAAGCGCAGTACTTGTTCTCGCTCTCGATCGGCAATGAGCTGCTGCACCTCATCCCTCACTTCCAGAAAGAGACTGATCAAAGGGGGCGGGAAGGTCAGACTATCGGGGGAGGGCATGAGCGGGTTTTCTTCCAGTGCCGCTCGAAGTCCCTGACGAGCCGACTCTCTGTCTCCCAGAAGCAGAGAACACGTCGAGTAATAAAGTCGTCCACGCTCGATCACGTTCGGATCGGTGAAGCGATCGAGATTGGAAGGACTCAGAAAGCCGCTCAATTCGCCCGAGCACCTCTGGTAGTCGCCGGCCATGTAGAGTTCGATGATACGATCAAGCTCGGCGCCATCGCTGAGTCGAAGACGAGTTGGCGGCGGACGGGATACCACCTCTGGAGCTGACGCCGTTGCTCTCTCCGCCACAGAGACAGGGGACCTTTTTTCGTCCGCGCTCTGAGCAAGGCTGACACGTGGAACGAGCACCAGCGAGACCAAGAGCGCAAGTGCGCTCGCCGCAGTGCCGTACCTCAATGGTTTCTGTCTTCTGGTTCTCAGCTGACTCACTCTCATCCTCGAGTCGCTCGGTTTCTATAACCAAGCATCATCGACTCGTCAGGGTAGAGGTTCGTCCAGGGCTCAGGGTTACGTCAACCGTTCGCGGCTCACCCGGTACATTCGGGGGCGGGAAAACTGTACAGCTCAGGACCCGGGAGGGTCTGTTCATGGGAATCTGTCTTTCGCTGCCCGCCACAATGACGTCTCCGATGCCGCAACTGGCGCGACTCCCGTCAGTCCCCTGGAGGCGCAGCACTGCCGGACGGAATCGAATCACCCCTCGTACCACCTGCGGCCCCTCGCCCTCGACGATCTCGATCGTCTTGGGAGGAGACGCCTGACAGCACTCGCTATTGGGAGGAACGAATTCGAAGGTATGAGGACCGACATCTAACTTATGAGGCTCGTACCAAGTCCTGAGTTCACCATCGATGCGCACCCGAGCGTTTTGCGGTCCAACCACCGGTGTGCGAACCACCCGTTTGCCGGGGACGACGACTGGATCTGGACGAGTCAATGCGGGCGCCCGGGAACGGGTACGTGTATCGACAACATCCTTGGCCGGTTCTGACGAGGGTTCCACATTGGGCTCGGGGCGGGGAACCGGAGGCAAAACTTCGACTGGAGCGGGGGGCTGTACCTTGGCCGACTTCTTGTTGAGTTCGACAGGAAGCTCGACCTTTTCGTCGGCAAGAGAAGGCTCATGGTAGCGTGCAAACAAAATTCCGACCCCAGCGAGTAGCGACGAAACAACCCCAAGGAGGAGGCCGGAGACCACGCGCTTGCGCATTCGATCGCGACGCGCCAACCCCGCCACTTCGGCCAAGAGACGGGTATCGTTGGGACGATAGGCTAAGGCCCGGTTGAAGAGAGACGCGGCGAGGACCATCTGACGCTCCTGCCGCGCTTTCGCAGCGGCATGAGCCAATTGATCAGGTAACTTCTCGTTGTGCCGCTTCTGGTATTCTTGAGGGCTTTCGAGATAAGCAGCGATTTCTCGCCGCACATCGGCCACTTCGGTGACTTTCAGTTGTTCTTCCAGGGCCTCGCCCAGTTCGGTCGCGGAGGAATAACGCTCGCTCGCGTCACGGGCGAGGGCGCGCGCCACCACGGCTCCGTACCCCGACCCCACTCGGGGAAGCTGTCTTTCCGCCGGGAGAAACACGCCTTCCAGAACCTTCTTGAGTACCTGAGCGGGGTTCTTTCCCTCGAAGGGCAGACAACCGGTAAGCATCTCGTAGAGCAGCACGCCGGTACCAAAAACGTCAGCCCGAGCATCAACCTCGCCCCCTTCGATTTGCTCCGGAGCCATATGCGCCGGCGACCCCAGAACTTGGCCGGTATGGGTCACACCCTGAGCATCAAGAAGCTTGGCAATACCGAAGTCGGTTAACTTAACGCGCGTCTGATCCGCTCCGCCACTCTCTGGCGCCAGCTCTCCCAAGCGAAGAAGTACGTTTTCTGGCTTGATGTCCCGATGGACGATGCCTTCGCGATGGGCAAGAGATAAGGCTCGCGTAATCTCGATCGCAATGCACGCAGCCACCTCGGCGGGCAATGGCCCTTGCTCTCTCATCAGTTGACGCAGAGTGACTCCCCGCACCAGCTCCACGACGAGATACTTCTCCAGTTCGTCTGGCTCCGAGACATCGTAAACTTCTACGATGTTAGGATGCTTGACCTTGGCCACGGCCAAGGCCTCACTATGAAAACGGGCCGCGACCTCAGGGTTCTCTCTCAGGTGACGATGAATCACCTTCACAGCAACCTCTCGCCCCAATCTCTTGTCGCGGGCTCGAAACACAGTCGCCATGCCGCCGTGACCGATCTCCTCAAGGAGTTCGTACTTAGGTAGTTCTACTGTGTGTTGCGCAACCAGAGCCAAGGCGTCCCCTGCGATACCGCCCCGGCGGTCTCAGAAAATGTGACTCAGGATAGCCGAACTTCGGGGCCCCTGGGAGCCCCAAAACAAGAATCCGCGCGTTAGCTCACCGACTTTTTGCGTCGGCTTGTCTTCGTGATGACTTGACTATCAGTCTTGGATGATGATGCCGCGCTCTTCGGGGGCTCGGACTTGGCCCGGCCTCGACGAGCAGGCGTCGAAGACTTAGCGAAATGAACTCGACCCTCATCCAAAATTTCAACGCCAAGTGTACGACATCGCCGGGCTAGTTTATCCAGGTCGACGCCCTGAGTCACCAAGAGACCGCTAGGCGGCGAAGGGTTCACAAAAAGGTCTGCCGTAGAACGACGTGTCGACAACATGCGTCGCACTTCAGGATCATCAATCCAAATGAATCCAGCGGCAGGAACAAACTCGGCTCGTCCCAAAACCGTACTCGCTTGAGCCAGCTGCCTCTGGATCGGATCAGGAAGCGAAGCAACGACCTCTAGACGCGAGCGAAGAACCGACGGGTCAATACCGGTGCCGATGGCAAGGGCAAGGGTGCGAGGAGTGAGGACCAGATCCAGATCTCCTTCTACATTGCCCACTTCGGTGAGGGCGTTGAGCTCAAGCACGCTAGCGAGTTGAACGGCACTGCCTACGCGCAGCGTCTGATTGTCAATGAACTTGCCGACCTGCGGTTCGGCCGTTCGCTCCACACCTGTAAGCCAGGCACGACCGCGAGGCGTAATACGCAACATCGGACCGACCACGTCATCGCCCTCATCAGGATCGGCCAAATCAACCAAACCCAGGACGTGCAAAGTCTCTACGGCCATGCGACGCGCGATTTCGATGGGCTCAGCCAGCTCAAGCCCGAGCTTGGTCGCACTTCGCTCAATCATGCGCGTCAAACCGGGAGTACGTGGGTCCGCCCTCATGTAATCAGCAATGGCCCCCCAAGGTGCCCACTGACCATCCCCGAGCTCTTGTAGGGCTTCAACGACGATATTGCGAACCACACCGGAAGCCGGTGCCTCTCTCGCGTCTCCCTGGGCGCGCATCAGTTCTCCGTCCACCCGAGCCTCGTCCCAAGCGGTACCTCGACGCCACGTCTCGAAGATCAGTTGACCGAGGTCTTCCAGGCGAAGTTGCCCGGGACGGCTATCGATAGTGGTGGCTCCCTCGTCCCAAAGCCCTGCCACTCGGCTTAGCGAGGCAACCAAAGCGACGGTCTCTGGCGTGCGTCCAAAACGGGTCGCCATCTTGGAGAGGAGTGATTTGGGTGTTCCGACCCCTGGGCGAATGTCGGATTCGCCGCCGTGGACGGCCATGGAAAGTCCGACGGCCAGAGGAACAACATCCTGAGCGAACTTAGCTCGCTGAGGAATATAATCTTCCTTGGCCACTCGCTCACGAATCTGCGCGCGTAAACTCTCACGTTCGGCAAGACGCTCTGCACCTACCTCGCGAGCAACCTCCGTCGGAATCACATGCCGATTCGGATGGACGGGGACGAGGAAACCACGGCGCTCCAAAGCAAAACCAACACCGCGCCGGGAGGGAGTCGCCCCGGATGCACCACGTAGACGAACTGGTTCGCGCTCCATCTCGAGCAGCTCTTCTGTATCGACCTCGCCGCCCACCTCTTCGACCATATGAAGCAGCTTGCGCTCTTGTGGAGGAAGCTCCTGAAGTTCTTTTTGCAGGCGAGTCGGTTGGGTGAGCACGGCCCAGGCCTCCTCCAAAGCCAAAGCCACTGGGGGAGCGACCGCACGCCCCAGATAGTTCGATGCTATCGCAGTGGCCACTTCTTGACTCGCTTGAGCCAAAAGGGCGCGAGCGCTCCTCGGGTCGTCGCCGGCCCACGCCTTCATGGTCAGCATGAAGGCCACAGGGAGCACAAGCTCCACACTGGTCTTGGACTTACGCACAAATACCAAACCGCGCTTGACCAAGGGGTCCACACCTGGAGGTAGGTTTTCGGCTTCAATGCGCCCGCCGGCTTCGGCGAGTCGGATCATCAGCTCTGCGGAGGCGCGCCCCAGGCGGGCGGGCTCACGCAGTTCCACAGAGGTCAACAATACACGAGCGACCTGAGAGGGGACATCAATGCGCTTGGCGGGGTCCACCGCCGCGTCCACCCTACGAATCAGAGCTTGAAACTCTTTCTTGGGCAGAGCACGAAGTACCTCGACCAAGCCGATACCTCCGGCTTCCTCGAGAGCGGAACTCTTTTGATCCTCAGTTTCAATATCTTGTTTAGTCATCGACGAGTCGTATGCCTTTATTTAGTCTCAAAAGTGGGAGCGCTGGGGCTCAAAGAATTTGCGGCGTAAGCATGAGAGAGCCGCGGTCAATAAAGTTCGAATTGGAATCACTCGGTCCGCTTCTAGAGTAGGGACCGGATTGAGGGCCCAGGTTGAGATCATCGAACGGGCCTCTGAAGCTAAGTAGTGAGAAACGGACGTTCCAAAGAATCCTGGACACTTTGCCCGCCCACCGAAGAAAAAGAAGGACCGCCCGAAGAGAAGACCCTGAAGAGAAGACCCTAGAGGGGTCGGAGAACATGTAACACCTGTTACCCTACCGGGGCCGGCGGGCTGACCCCTGGTATTGGTCTGCAGCTAAGCTCATAGTTCCGTCTCTGTCCAGGAAGTTTTGGTTTCACCTCGAACGGTCCTGAGTACTTCGCACCATGCGTCTCCCGAATGTCGGCCCCGCAGATTCCTCAACAGTGGGCGCAAAGGGCCCAGAAACGCGCGAGATTTCAACTGAGTCACCCGTGAGCTGGGCCCATGAACGACTCCCGTCCCGCGAGACTTGAGTAGTACGGGCGAACGAAGAAATTCTGGAGTCTCTCGTCGCCACCCTAGGTATGCTCGCTCGGACAGGTGTCCGCAGCCTCGGCCACAGGTAACGCTTCGATGAGCGGATCCAACCCAACTCTTCGGTTCGGCAAAGCATGCTGGTATGGGCAACTCATGATTCTGCGGGATCCCGTGCACGGTCTGGTCGCCTTCGAATCCGAAGAGGAGAAGATTGTACCAGCGTTGCTTGAAACGAGAGAGCTGCAGCGATTGCGTCGAGTGCATCAACTCGGGCTCACCTCCCTCGCCTACCCGGGCGCCGATCACGCTCGCTTTTCCCATGCAATCGGGACGGCCCACGTGATGGCCCGATTCATCACGCGCATGCGAGCTATCTCCGTCGAGCTCCCCCCCGAACAACAACTGACCTCACCGCGAGCGCAAGAGGCCCTCGCCGCCGCGCTATTGCACGACATCGGTCACGGTCCGTTCTCCCATCTCTTCGAAGAAGCCATCCCTGACGGTCCCTCACACGAGGAATGGGGAACGAGGATCGTCACCGACCCTTCGACTGAGGTAGCCCAGTGTCTGCACAGCTTCGACCCTCACCTACCACAGCAGGTTGCGGCCCTGATTCGAGGAAAGCACCCGCTCTCCTACTTAGCTCATGCCGTCAGCGGCTCCTTCGACGTGGACCGCTGCGACTACCTGCTTCGCGACGCGCACTTCACCGGTGTAAACTATGGCCGCTTCGATTTGGACTGGCTACTGCGTTCCTTCTGCCTCGCCCCAGAAAGTCGGCCCGGGCACGCTCCGGCCCTCGCGATCGACGGGACCAAGGGATTGCCGGCGATCGAAAGCTTCATCTTGGCGCGACTGTTCATGTTCCAGCAGGTGTATTTTCACAAAGCGAGTCGGTCGAGCGACTGGCTGTTGGCCCGCATCCTCAAACGCGTTCGCCACCGCGTCACGGCGGGTGCCAAGATCTCCGGACTCCCTCAGGCCGTCGAAGAACTCATGAGGGAGGGAGACACCTCTCTCGACGCGTACTTGCGCCTGGACGACTCGGTCATGTGGACCGCGCTCGAGCAGTTTAGGGCAAACGAGGATCCCGTTCTGTCCGATCTGTCGGATCGCCTGCTTTCCAGGAAGCTGCTCAAAGCTTTCGAGCTCTTTGGCGACGAGGCAACCTCAGAAGGAAGACAACGCTGCCTTTCTATTGCTGCATCTCTCTGCTCGGAGGCCGGACTCGACCCCGAGTATTATGTCGGCTTAGATGTTCCCAGCGCCTTGACCTTCGATGAATCAAAAGATCCTCTTACCGTGCTCTTTCCCGGAGGAACAACACGGAAACCAAGCGAGGTTTCCTTCCTGTTGAGCCGCCTCCGAGGCCAAAATCTAAGTCGACCGCGCATCATCTACCCCATCGAGATTCGCCCAGGGTTGGTTGCCGCACTTCAAAGCCAAGCCGGCCAGGAAAAACGGGCACAGACCGCCGTGACTTTCGCCGGCGGCTCTTTCCAGATCCCACAACCGCTTCAATCGTCGCCGCCCCCCGGCCGGGGGGACATTGATCAATGAAACGCGGCCTGCGACCAACCGCAATCCGCCCGCTCGCCCTGAGCCTCGTCGCTCTCGCCCCTTCCCTCGCCTGGGCACAGGACGATGCCGCAGAGGCCCAAGTCGTCGACCCAGGCGCGACGGCAGGTGGAGGGGATGGCGTCTACGGGCGATTTGACGGTGATCTTTCCTATCGCTTCGATTTGGGTCTCATGTGGGACGTGCAGGTCGAAAAGGCACGACCATGGGCCCAGCTCGAACTGAATGGCTACCAAACGTTGGGGATTTTCGTTGGTTACGGATACGGCATCCAAGCTACCGATCCTGTCTCTCATACCTTGTCCGCCGGGGCGACCTTGAGCCCGCTCTTCTTGTTTCGTTGGTCCAAGGCAAAGCAGTGGGGCTATCCCTACCTGGACTTGCTCGTCGATTCACTCACCGTCTCACCAGGTCTGGTTCTAGCCACGCCTCGTGAAGGTCGCTTTGGGAGCGCCCTCGGGTTTGACCTAGGATGCGGGCTAGGCGTTCCGTTACTCCCCCGCGCGGACGGGCCATGGCTCAGGTCGACCTTTCATCTCACGACCGGCAGAAAACAGCTCGGTCTAGCCCATGATTTAGCTGGCTCGATGATGTTCATGCTCGAGTGGCAAGGTTTCTTCTTCTTAGGGCTACTTCACACCCAAAAAGACTGAGGCGCATCTTGCGCCCTAGGGGTGAAGTCGAGGAGCACAAGTGAGCGGTACGCGGCAGCTCATTCGTGCGACGGATCTGCGTTTTTTTCAGCCTCGAGAGACGCCCGAATCGCGCTCGCTTCACGCGCGCAAAAGTCAGAAACCAGTTCCGCCAAGGTCGGGTGACAGAGAAAGTGTAGGCTGCGCGTCAAAGTCGGAACAAGACCCCGACCCTGTTTATGCTCGCCGCCCGCACCGGCCTCAAAGCGAGTCAATCCGCGTCGAATCGTATCTTCAATCCCCGCGTACATGCAGACTTCAAAGTGAAGGAAGGGTTCATCGACAAAGCTCCCCCAATAGCGACCGAAGAGGGCGTCTCTTCCCAGCAAGTTGAAAGCGCCCGCGGCTACCTCTCCACCGCGCTTTCGAGCGGTGACGAAGTGCACTGTCTCGGGTTGCGCCTCAAAGAGAAGCTCAAAGAACCTTCGATTCAAATAGCGGCGTCCCCAAACGTATTTATCCACGGTGGTCAGATACAGCCGGTAAGCTAGCGCCGCATCCTCTTGATCGAGCTGAGCCCCCGTTTTCGTTTCCAGCACCCATCCCCGCTCCGCAATGATTCGTCGTTCTCGACGGATCGCCGCTCGGCGCTTGGAGCGAAAAGTACCCAAGAAATCGTCGAAGGATGCCAGCCTTGAGTTGTGAAACTGATACTGGATCCCGCACCGCTCTGTCCAATGGGACTCAAGATACCGAGGAAGTTCAGTGTCACAGAAAAGGATGTGCGCTGAGGAAAAATCGAGCTGACTACAGAGTTCAACGATTGCCGCGGCGAGCAATCCGGCGGCGTGACCGCGCTGCTCAGCGCTGAGCTCAGGGCGAAATAAGAACCGCGGCCCTGTGGTCGGCGTAAATGGAATCCCCACAACGAACTTAGGATAATAGGGAGCGTTGAGTTGGCTCTCCGAGCATTGAGCCCACCCTTGATCGAACACGAACTCACCAAAACTATGAAGCTTGATGTAGCCTGGAACGAAGGCACAAAGACGCCCTGATACGAAAAGCGCCAAATGTTTCGGGATCCACCCAGAACGTCCACCTACCGAACCGCTTTCTTCGAGCGCCTGAAGATAGGATTGTCTCAGAAACGGATAATCGCTCACGCCTTCCAGTTTTCGGAAAGCGTCGGGGTCGAGGGACTTTACCTCGTCGACAATCTGCAGTTCGACGTCCCCCTCAAACATAGCTCGATGGGCTCTCTACTTGTCCCACAGGTTCGGTACCACTCCCAACGACTCGAGTCGTTGGGACCAAACGGTGTACACACGCCGCCACCGCCGAGTCGCCAAGGACGTTGACCGATGTTCTGCACATGTCCAAGATGCGGTCAACAGCAAGAATAAGACCCAAGCCTTCCAGTGGCAGCCCCATCGATGTCAGAATCAGCGAGATGGCCACGAGACTCGCAGCAGGGATTCCGGCAACCCCCACGCTCGTAAGAAGAGCCGTCAGAGCCACGAAGAAAAGTTGGTGAAAAGCGAGTTGCACCCCGTAAGCCTGGGCTATGAAAACGGCCGCGACACATTCGTACAGCGCAGTGCCATCCATGTTCACGGTCGCACCGAGCGGTAGCGTAAAGCTCGTCACCCTATCGGACACCCCAAGCTTGCGAACACTCTGCATGGTCACAGGAAGAGTCCCCGAGGACGAGGCTGTGGAAAACGCCATCAGCAATGCGGGAAACAGCGTTCGAAAATGCACGAGAGGACTAGAGCGAGCCACCAAAAAGAGCAGTAACGGAACCACAAACAACGCATGGATCCCCAAAGAGACCAAAACGGTCACGACCAACCAAGTAAGCGGTTTGATAGCTTCCCACCCTGTAGTCAGCGCAACCCGACTCACTAGAGCGAACACGCCAAGGGGAGAGAGGGCAAGCACGTAGTGGGTGACGCGCAGCATCACTTGGTCCACCCCTGAAAAAAACGAAACGAGCGTCTTACGCGCAGGCGCTTCGATCTGGTTGAGCGTAACCCCAAACAAAATGGCGAAGACGATCACGCTCAGCATCTCGCCAGCGGCCGCATCCTTCATGATATTTTCGGGAATCATGCGCAGAAACACGTTCAGGATGTCTTTTGCGCCCCGGCCCTCCACCTTCGACAGAACCGATTCGAGGTCTTCTGTCAGCCCTACGAGTTCACGAGCAGGCCGACCATCGATGATGCCAGGTTCGATGACCAAGACCATCGTCAAACCGATGACAATGGCGATCAAGGAGGTGAGCCCGTACAAAGCCGTCGTCAGAAGCCCGAGACGACCCATGCTCTTGCCATCACCTACCCCTGCAATGCCAACGATGATCGAAGAAAAAATCAACGGCAGAACGAGCATCTTGAGCGCCCGAAGAAAGAGCTGACCGATGAACTCTACGGTGGGCAGAAGCAACCCTCCCCAACCGGACGAATCCGTCACCGCACCGAGCAGAGCCGCCAAACAAAGGGCAACAAATATCTGCAGATGGAGCGGAACCCCCCTGGAGGGGCGCCCTTCAGCTTGTGGGTTTTTGGCCATGCCGGACGCAGCGTTGACGATGAGTGGCGCGCTGGCAAGGGGGGATCCAGCAGATCGACGTGGACATTTCCCCGTGACTTGTGCGCAGGCATGAGATTTGAAAGGGTCCCCCATCCGATATGTGGATGGATCTACTTTGGCTCGCCCTCGGGGGCGGGTTGCTTTATTTTGGAGCGGACTGGCTCGTTGAAGGGGCCGCCGGCTCGGCCGTGCGTTTAGGGGTTCGACCCCTTCTGATCGGTTTGACGATCGTTTCCTACGCGACGAGCGCACCGGAACTAGCGGTGAGCGTTTCGGCTTCGATAAAGGGGCAGGGAGCTCTCGTTCTGGGAAACGTACTGGGCTCAAACATCACGAATATCGCGTTGATCCTTGGACTGACCGCACTCATTGCCCCCCCCAAAAATGACGGAAGCATGGCTCACAAGGAGCTTTGGGTACTGCTGGCCAGTACGGTTGTCCCCATCCTGTTTCTCGTGAACAACCGCCTGGAGCGCTGGGAAGGACTCGTCCTCATCCTTGGTTCTGTAGCCTTTACCTTCTGGACGATCCGTTGGTCCAAGTCGCGGCCCCCCGATTTGGAGGAGGTCCCCACCGAGGAGAAGCGCAGCCTGAAAATTTTGGTGGCAATTGGGGTACTCGGCCTCGTCGCCCTCGTCTCTGGAGGCGAGCTATTTGTGCGGGGAGCCGTCGGCATTGCCCAAGCTCTCCACATTGATGAACGCATCATCGGTCTGACCGTGGTTGCCTTCGGAACCAGCGTCCCCGAGCTTGCCGCTTCAGCAGTGGCGGCTTCCAAAGGACATTCCGACCTCGCCATCGGAAATGTCGTCGGGTCTAACATCTTTAATTCCTTGCTGATTCTTGGCTCAGCGGGAACGATCAAACCCTTTTCTTCCGACTTCAGCGCCATGGGCCTCGACATCGGATTTCTCGCCGTACTTTCTGTCTACGTAGTAGTCGCTCTATGGCGTCCTCGCCAAATGACGCGCCTTGAAGGAGGACTGCTCACCTGCGGCTACCTAAGCTTCGTCAGTCTGCTCGTCCTTCAAATTCGCTAAGCGAACGCTGGATTCGAAGCAAGGATGCGACAAGACGACAGGTGAGCTCACTCGGCGCTGCTCAGGCGTCCCCACTCTTGGGCCGCCTGGGTATCGCCGAATTGGAGGGCCACCTGAGAGAGAAAGCGAGCGCAGGCACGCTCGCCCCGCTCATCCTGGCCCTCACGGGCGCGGGCTACCCCTTCGAGCCCTTCGAGGGCGGCCTCATAAGGACGCCCGGCAGCGGCGAGAGCCAATCCCAAAGCCAGGGACGCTCGACATCGTGACGATGGCTCCTCATCAAGAGCCTTTTCTTTTGCCCGTCGGAGCCGACGCAACGCCTCCCCGCTCCTGCCTTCCGCGAGTTCGGCTATGGCTTCAAGGCGGTCAGCGGCCTCTGTAGCGTCATGTTCCCGAGCATTGCGCGCCAAAGTCTGAAGCGAGCCCGCATCACGGCGCCGCAGGGCCGACGTCAGTTCCGGCGGAAACACACTATCGTCGGACTTGGCCACAACCTCAGCCGAAGTCGCGAGACGTTCCACCTGACGGACAATGAAAGACTCGGGGGTATTGCTCGGAGGTCGGGCCGCAGTCGGCGCCGGAGTGACGAGCTGAAAACCACCGCTTGAATGAGGCGGAGCGCCGTCCATCGAAAGAAGCGGCTCATGGCTGTCCAAGATGAAGGCGGTCATCTTGGGACGATTCGGTCGCGCCCCCACCTCGCCCGCCAAACCCAACTGACCCTCGGCGACATCCACCAACTCTTGAGAAACGAGAACCTCACCGGGCATCGCCAACTCGACAAGGCGATGGGCGTCGCGAACGGCTTTGCCCAAAACGATCGTCGCCCGCCCGGCCTCGAGCACGCTGATCACTGGACCAGCCGACATTCCTGCGGCAACCGTCGTAGCCAAGGGGGCGTCAACCAAGAAGTCGACAGCGTCGTAGAGTCCATCAATCGCAAAATCGACAGTCAGTCCACGCTGATCCCAACCCACAACACGGCCTCCGAGAGCGCGCGCTCGCTCAAACATCGGTTGGAGGATTTCCGCCCATTGAGCATCGACTTCCTCCTCGTGCCCGTCGGGATCGACGTCAGGACACCATCTCACGTGGACGACCACTCTCATTTCAACAGATCTTCTGAGGCAAGATGCTCTCCGCCCCGGACACTATAGCTCTATCCAAGGCTCCAAGTCTCCCCCGAACAAGCTAACCCATCTGGATGCAGTCTGAAAGCACCGAAGAACTGCTGAACACCAAGTTTTCCGGCCGAACAAATCAGGCTCGACCACGAAAAAGGGCGCTCACAGGAGGAGGCATGTCTCCTGCTAACGCCCTTGAGGTTGAATCCTCACGATCCAAATAGAAAGGATGAATCAATATCTCAGCGATTGACCATATGGATCGCGTGCCCGAGCGCTGCGGCCGAGGCTTCCATCAGTGCCTCGCCCAAGGTGGGATGGGGATGGACGGTCAAGGCCAAATCTTCGACCGTTGCTACCATTTCCACGGCGAGCGCAGCTTCGCTGATCAAGTCGCTCGCAGATGGTCCAACAATATGGATTCCGAGCACTCGCCCCGACTTTTGGTCCATGACGACTTTTACGAAACCATCGGTCTCGGCGATACTCATCGCTCGCCCTAGTGCCGAGAAGGGGAAGCGGCCGCTCTTGATCTCATACCCCTCTTCCTTCGCTTGCTGCTCAGTCAGGCCCGCGCAAGCGATCTCCGGGTGGGTGAAGACGATTCCTGGAATCGTCGTCCAATCCTTGGCGGCTCTCTTGCCCCCAATCACTTCAGCGACGACCTCGCCCTCCTTCGAGGCCTTGTGGGCCAACATGGGCGGTCCACTGACGTCCCCGATCGCATAGATCCCCTCGACGTTGGTTTGCCCCTGATCGTTGGTCTGGACGAAACCGCGAGCATCGATCTGCACACCTAGCTCTTCGAGTCCGATACCCCGAGCGCGGGGCTTCATGCCGACTGCAACCAGAACCTGGTCGCACTCGATGGACTCTGCCTTTCCGTCCTTGGATACCTTCACCGAAACCGTACCATCAGACCGCTTTTCGAGCCCTTCGGCTCGGGTGTTCTTCATCACGGTTCCACCGTGCTTGGTAATCGCACGTTCGACCACTTTGACACAATCGGGATCAATGCCCGGTAGCAGTTGGGGGGTCAGTTCAACAACGGTCAACTTGGATCCGAAGGATTGGTAGACCATACCGAGCTCAAGTCCAATCACGCCCCCCCCCACAACGAGCAGACGCTCGGGGATCTTCCGCAGGCTCACGGCCTCGCGAGCTCCGATGACCTTGTCACCGTCGAACTCAAACCCGGGCACCTGGATGGTCGCCGATCCAGTAGCAACTACGATTGCCTTGCTCGCGGTAACACGGCGCTTGCCCCCGCTTTTTTCGATCACTTCGACCGTATTTTTGTCGATCAGTCGACCACGACCTTCGAGGATGTCAGCGCCGTTGGCTTTGAGCAGACCACGTACGCCTCCGGTCAGCTTTTTAACGATACCGTTCTTCCATTCCTGCATCTTCTCGGGATTGACCGAAACGTTACCCACCTCGATCCCGTGTGCACCGATCGTCTTGGCCTTGTCGTAAAAGTGAGCGTTGGCAATCAGGGCTTTTGACGGAATACATCCCCAGTTCAAACAGACGCCGCCGTACTCTTCCTCTTCAATGCAGACGGTCTTCACGCCCAGTTGGGCCAAGCGGATAGCGCAGACGTATCCGCCGGGGCCGCCTCCGAGAACAATTGCTTCGTACTGATCTGACATGCGGAGCGAATAGCGAACACACAGCGTTCGGCAACGGCGGGCCCCAATTCGTTTATTTTTAGCTAAATCGCGTCTTTTACCTCGGTCTCGAGGTGACCCAGAGCATCATCAACAAGCTTTTTTTCGTCCTCTGGCCGTGGCCCGGATTCTTGCGCCAATCGAAATCGATGTTCCGAAAGAGCCCGAAGGGCTTCTGGTCGAGCGCTCCGTCCAAGAGCATCCACCGCCAATACTCGCTGCATGTAGTTTCTCGATCCAAGTTGCCTGAGCAGACGAGTCAAAGCTTCCTCCTCCCCCAGACGGGCCAACGCTCCGAGAGCAACCCAGCGAAAAGGGTCTGAACTCCAACCGAGGACCCCGTACGCACGCCGACGCAATCCCGGACGAGCGGCAAAAAGCGACAGTCGACCACAGAGCTCGATAGCCCACTGCTCGTCGCGGGGCTCAAGCACCTTGAGTCGGCGGTCCACCACTTCCAAGAGTCGCGCTCGCGGCGCATCCAGACGCAGCTCGCCACAAACCAACTGAGCAAGCAACGAAACGTGGGCATCGTCATCATTGCAGGCCGACAAGACCGTCCGATTCGTCCGCTCACCCAGCTTGACCTGAGCTCCCAAGAAAACTTCGTCGATCAACCTCAGCGCCAATCGGCGAATCTCCGCATCCTCGTCACTGAGAGCCGCTATGAGATCGCCTTCACAAGACTCGGGTCTCAGATTGGAATAGGCCAACAAGGCCTGATAACGCACGGCTGCGGCCCCGGCGTTCAGCAGTGATGCCAAACGACCAAGGACTTCTTCGTCGTCCGAGCGAGCGACTTCTCCCAAGGCCACAACGGCAAGTTGCCGCACCTCGAGTTCCGCATCACATAGGGCGCTGAGTAACCGATCTCGCAACTCGCACCCCTCGATGTCAGCTACAGAAACCAGCGCCTGTTTCCGTACGGCGGCAGCGCGATCATCTAGACAAAGGTGTAATAGCTCTATCTGTTCTTGTCGCTCCGCATCACTTGCGCGCCTGCCTAAATCGCGAGCCACCGATACCCGAACTTGGTCCTTTTCTGATTCGAGATCGCGGCGACAGGCCGCGAGTGTTCGCGGAAGGGGCGGTAAACTGAACACAAGCAGATCCTAGCAGGGCGATCGAAGAATCCGCAAAAGGAGAAATCGACGAATGCCCGTCCGAAAAGCCTTGCGCAGACATCAACAAAGCGAAAGGTATGAGCCCGCGATGACCGCCTCCCCCCACCTAGGCTCCGCTGCACAGAGCTCCAATCGTGACCTGATCCGAGTCATGAAGAAGAACCTACTACGCCTGGGGCTCTCCCTCTTGGCCATGGGCGCCATCGCGGCAGTTTTGGTGAGCCAATTCAACGAAGAGCTGGAGTTGGTCACCAACTACGTCTTCGATGAGTTCGGCATCTGGGGCGTCACGGGGGCTCTCTTCATCACCGATTCGTTCATCAGCCCTCTCCCCCCTGATTCGCTCTTGGTTCTGGTGGCCAGCAGTAGTTATCACCAAGACTGGCTCTGGGTTATCAGTGGCTTGGGAGTTGTGAGCACCTTAGCTGGCTACCTGGGTTACGGTTGCGGTCTTGTTCTGTCCCGCACGAAGATGGATCTTCTCTTCCGCTCATTCAGAGACCAAAGCCAAGAACGCATCCACAAGTATGGCTCTTGGGCTATCGTACTCGGAGCACTGACTCCCATTCCCTTTTCGATCACCTGCTGGACAGCGGGTTTAATGCACTTACCATTTCGTATGGTGTGGTGGCCCTGTCTGCTCAGGATCCCCCGCTACGTCATGTACTATGCGGCGATCGCTTACTTTCCTCTGCTATTTACACCTTAGTCGTGGATCGAAGAAGAGATTAGTTCGGACCGGCTCCGCCTGCCCCACCCGCGCCTTCGGTAACAGAACAAAAATCGTCAGCGCGGTCCTCCGGAATGTCGGGGTGCGACTGGGCCAGCATGCAGACCTTGCCGCCTTGGGGATCTTTGGACACGACCGTAGCTGACCAGATATTTGCTTCTCTCAGGTCAACGCAGGCGTAGCCCCCTCGGCAGTCATCCGACGACTTACAAATTGCCATGCAGAAATTGCGACGATGGGGGGAAGGTTGAGATGGATTGCGACATGCCCCCTGGTTCGAACGGCTCGTATTGAACGAGACACAAAGGCTCTCCTTCTCGGGACAGAGCGTCGCATCACAATCGACTATCGTACAGTACCCGCCATCTTGGGTGTTGTCGCACGTCCGATCCCCTTGAGCGGAGCAATCGCGATCCGTAATGCAGTCGTCACCGATCTTGGGAAGACAGCCAGAGAGAAAGGCCGAAAACACAAACGCGGCAGAAGCCGTGGGCCATTTCAATAGGTGGGTGATGCGCAGCGCCATGGGGCCGGAAACCTAATGGATAAGAGAGCACATATCGAGCGCCCGATTCCTTGCCCGAGCTACCTTCTCCTCCTACGCTCAGGGAGATGCTCTGAACTCGGCCTCTATCTGGCCGTCGGAGCATCATCCCACCAGGAGGTCACCCTGGTGCGGGACGGCACCCGATTGAAATGATTAGTTTATTTTCCAACGATCCGACGCGAAGTCGCTCAGGGGGCATTCCTACGGGGTGGCTCGTTGCTTTGGCCCTCAGCTCTTTGGGCTGTTCGGTTCAGACGGAAAATTTTGATAGCGACGTAAACGCTGGCTCGGTCCACGCGGTGGTTCAGGTGAGAAGCGTCGAAATGTACGACAACCAACCACATGGTGATGCCCTGGCGGCCTTTGTTCGCATTCCTGCCGATCAGGATGCCCAGGGCCTGCTCAACTTGGCGGGCCTTTGGCCCAGTTTCCCTCCTCCAGGGAGTTGTGCAACGGGCGACCTACAATTCGACTCCTTGGATTGGACGGGGCAGGCTTCTGATGGGGACGCGGAGCTGCTCTCGGCCGACGACGTAAGACTGCTCACACCACGCGGCTTCCACCAACTCGCCCCCCATGCCTTCCCTTCAGCTTATGACCTTCTGCGGGGGGTTGTTTATTCGAGTCGCGACAGACTCTCGGGCGACCTCCCCGAAGACGCCCAATATCTCCTCGCGGGGTCGGGAGTGGAGCTCGGCGACGGCGCTGCTCCTACCGAAATGCGTTCTCGGCAGTTGAGTCCCAAGTATCCGACCGAAGTGATCGTATCGGGACAACCTTTTTCGGGCGCAAGCGAGTTAGCTCCGACCAATGTGCTCGATTTCTCGTGGCGCCCGAGCGAAGACGAACGCGATGTCATCGTTGTCGCACTCTCTACTTCAACCCAAACCTACCGTTGCGGCTTTGCCGATCGAGATGGCGCTGGAAGTATGCTCTTGGCCCTTCCTTCTGGAAACAACATTTGGGCTCCCGAGGGTGAGGCCAGAGTCGCAGTGCATCGCGTACGAACGACGAGCGAGACCCATCCCGAGTTCGCGCAGATCACGGTCGGTTTCGACTTCGCCATCGAAAAAAATCTAATCATGCGGTCGGCTCGAAGCTCCGAAAGCGAAAGCAGGGAGCCCAGTCAGAAAGAGCTGGCGGAGGCTCCTCTCGACGACGAGTCGGACGTGCTGGAAGCTGGCGCACCGGATGAGCTCCTACCGGTTGAGGGGCGGCCAAGAGCCGAAGGCGGTTCACCAGAAGCCGAAGGCGACGGCGACCTAGAGGATGAAGGATAAGGGTTTGCCCCAAGAGGTCTCATCGCCGTGAGCGCGCGTCCTCGTCACCATGTCTACTGTGTTCCCGGCATGTTCGGCTTCGGTCAGCTTGCAGGGTACGACTACTTTCAGCACGTCAAGGCGGCCCTCGCCCCGCATTTTCTCAACGCCGGGTTCGAAGTGAACTTCTATGACGTGCCTTCCCCCCCCACCTCTTCCCTGCGGGAGCGCTCACGTGTCCTCAAACAGACGATCCTGCATACCGCCGGAAGCGAAGGGCCTATTCACATTTTGGCCCACTCGACTGGAGGTCTAGACGCTCGCCTCGCTCTGGCTCCCACGGTGAATGTGGGCGTCAGCCGCGAGCTGCTCACTTTTCGTTCGCGTGTCGCGACGCTGGTCACGATGAACACTCCCCACTATGGGACGCCTTTAGCGAGTTACTTCGCCACGGTCTCTGGTGCTCGCATGCTCTATGCGCTCTCGGTTCTGACGGCGGTTTCCTTACGACTCGGTGCGCCATCCCTTTCGATTCTCTCGCGGGTACTTTCCGCTGTGGGAAACATCGATTCGCTTCTGGGCGGTGACCTAAAGCTCTTTTCCCGAGCAACAGACGGAATCCTACGCTTTGTCGACAAAGACGGCCGTCGAGAAATCACCGACTACTTGAGCAAGGTGCGCACCGACCAGGGGGCCATCATTCAAACCACCCCCGAGGCGATGGATCTCTTCAATGCCGCGGTCGAAAACGCCGAACATGTCCGATACGGCTGCGTTGTCGCATCCGCCCCCTCTCCCTCCACACTCAAGGCGGCACGGCGGGTACGTGGCCCATACATGGCCATGACTGCAGCGCTTTATACGACGCTCTATCAAATCACGAGCCAGCATCACGAGCGGTATGGTTACCCTCACCCCGGCTCAAAAGACTTGACGGTCATGACCGAGGCCTTCGGCAAGCCACCCACCGAAGAAAACAACGACGGCATCGTGCCTTCGCTGAGCATGATCTGGGGCAAGCTGATCTGGTCAGAAGAAGCGGACCATCTCGATACTCTCGGTCATTTTCACGACGACCAAAAACCATCCATGCACACAGATTGGCTCACCTCGGGAACTCAGCTCAACCGCGGACGCTTCCTGCGCATGATGGACGCAGTCGCGCGATTTCAGCTAGACGGAGCACGTGCGAAATCGGCTTCCAGCGCGATTCACGAACGCCCGGAACCCTACGACTGAGGCGCCCTGTCTACTTCTTGCGCTTGGTGACAGCTGATTGAGATGCGGCGGGGGCGACCTTCTTCGAAGGCCCCTTATCTCTAGCCTTCGACTGGGTTTTGGCCAGCTGCGATGGCGGTTCTCCCACGATAGGAAGGCTGAGATGCATCAACCGTCCGCCCCTGAGGTAGTCGATGTCGAGTCGCTCCGCGGACCGTAGACTGACGAAAGCCTCGTAGGCTTCGGCGGGACGTTCGATGGGACGCTGATTGACGCTGGTCACAATGTCTCCCGGACCGATCCCGAGCCCTTGGAAAGCCTTTTCGTCGTGGATACGAACAATCCGAAACCCAGAAAAGGCACCACTTTCGGTAAGACTCGCCTCCATTTCGAACTTCTGCAAAAAACGGCCCAGTCCGGCATCCACGGTCTTGAGCACATCTTCCCGCTCGAGTTGTGTGATGGGAATAGGAACACTTTCTAGAGGCGGAGCATGACTGCTCTCGTGAGGGCCGAGTCGTGGACTATCGGTAATCAGCGCCCGTGAGCCCGCCTTAGCCTCTAAATTCGAGCCTCCACAAGCGAGACACAAGATCGCTGAAGCTCCGAAGAGAGTGCACCTGATCACAAAGAGGTTCATCCTCTTCAGTATGTGGCGGAGCCGCAAAATGGGGCAACTTCTAGCCCCCGTTGACGATAAAAACGTCGAGATCGTTACAGGTGATGAGAAATTTCTTCAATTTTATTCAATACTTGAGAAGCAACCTCCGCGATTGAACCGGTAGCACGAAGCACGTGGATCCGGTCCTGAGCGAGAAGCGTCGGGGCGGCTCTATAACCTTCGACCAGGCGGCTCTGTAGTTCGCTTTGCTCATAGAGTTCGGGCTCGCCTCCCCGCAAGGCGCGTCGCTGAGCCGCCATCTCCGCCGGGAGATCCAAAACAAGAGTGAGATCCGGCCGACGCACTTGAGCATTGATGTTTTTCAACCAAGGAAGAGCTTCGGCGCCAAGTGGGGACGTGAGAGACTGATACAAAAGACTCGAGAGATCAAAACGATCGCTCAAGACGACGTATCCCTCCGCGAGCTTGGGTTCGACCTCGCGCTTCAGATGATCAACTCGGTCGGCCGCAAAGAGAAGAGCCATCGCGGCCCAGTCCAAACGCAAAGCTTGTCCAGTTTCGTCCACTAACTTCTTCTCGAGGGCAGTGCGGAGGAACCGCCCGACGGGTCCTGTCGTCGGTTCGCGAGTCACGTGGACGCGATTGCCTCGCGCTCGGAGGCTTTCGGCGAGGAGCTCCACCTGGGTCGTCGTCCCAGAACCGTCCACCCCTTCCAAGACGACAAAGCTGGGCGACTTGAAGATAGGGTTTGTCATTGGGGAAACTTATCGACCAAATGTGCGAGGCAAGCAACAGGCCTAGAGCTCAACGTTATCGATGAGGCGCGTGGTCCCCAAACGTGCGGCCACCAATAACACAACTGGCCTCTCAACGGGCGAAACGAGTCCCTTGTCGTCTGCAATCTCACTCGACAACGACTCGGCGTCGCGCAACTCAAGATATTCGATCTCAAAACCGAGAGTCGGAGTCGCCGCCCCCCGAATCGTATCTCGAGCACGCTCAACCAAATTCTTCGGTCGACGCTCCCCCTCCTCGTACGCCAATTTGGCCGCAGAAAGAGCTCGAAAGAGAGCGGGCGCGAGCTTTCTCTCCTCAGAGTTCAAATAGGCGTTTCGTGAGCTGAGAGCCAGTCCGTCCTCGTCCCGAACAATCGCGGAAGAGATCACCCGCACCGGAAACAGAAGATCGCGCGCCATTTTCTCAATGACTCGCAACTGTTGGTAGTCTTTCCGACCAAATATGTAGGTGCCCGCGCCCACCGCGCAAAAGAGCTTGGCAACTACGGTCGCGACGCCAACGAAATGTCCGGGACGGTGTGCGCCACAAAGCCCCTCACTTACACCAGACACCGACACTCGTGTCTGTTCGTCTGGCGGATACATCTCCTCAACACTCGGTGCGAAAACGAGGTCTGCGCCAGCTTGCTCCACAAGCTCAGCATCCCTTTCCAAGGTACGAGGATAACGGTCCAGATCTTCACCAGGCCCAAACTGGGTTGGGTTGACGAATATGGTCACGACTACAATATCGCTCTGCTTTCGAACTTCACGCACCAAAGATAGATGCCCCTCGTGTAGCGCGCCCATGGTCGGTACCACCCCCACCGACTTTCCTTCAGCCCGGCGAGCGTCAAGATGCCGGCGTAGAGGCAAGAGCCCGGAAAAACGAAGCAAACTCACGACCTCGAGCCTCCGTAGAGTCGGGTGAGGTCTTCGCCTTCTTTCATCGAAAAGGAGTGCTCCTTGGAGGGGAAGGCTCCTCTCTTCACGTCATTTACGTAGGTTTGCGTTGCTTCGACGATCTCGTCTCCCAGCTCTCGATAACGCCGAACGAACCGCGGCGAGAGCGCCCGATATAGACCCAAAAAGTCATAAGAAACAAGCACTTGCCCGTCGGTTTCTGCCCCTGCACCGATGCCAATCGTGGGCACTCGAACGCGCGTGGTCAATAAGGCGGCGACCTCGGTGGGCACACCTTCTATCACGATCGCATACGCACCAGCTTCAGCGAGCGCCTCGACATCGTCAAGCAGGCACTCGGCATCGGACTCGGTCTTTCCTTGAATACGAAAGCCGCCCAGTTGGTGAACCGACTGGGGCGTCAAGCCCACATGACCCATAACAGGGATCCCGGCGCGCACGATCCTCTCAACCGACGGAGCGAGAGAGCGCCCGCCCTCCAACTTCACGCCTTCCGCCCCACCTTCTTTAACAAGGCGGCCCGCGGACTCCAGTGCCTGCTCGGCCGAAAGCTGATAACTCATAAACGGGAGATCGCAAACAACATGGGCCGACGGCCGTACCCGAGTCACACAAGAGCAGTGGTAGATCATATCATCCATGGTGACGCTCAAAGTATCATCGCGTCCCTGCACCACCATGCCGAGCGAATCACCGACCATCAATATATCGACTCCTCCCTCATCGAGAAGCTTGGCCATCGTTGCATCGTAGGCCGTCGCCACGGCGATTTTCTCACCGCCTTTGCGGGAGAGGAGTTGGGTTGTCGTTATTTTCGAGCGGGTCATTGATCTATCACAATTAGAAGGGGGAGTAGCGGCAGCAGGCGACGCTTTCGGAGACGTTAAACTGTACCGCGAAAATGACCGCAAATAAAAAAAGCGCCCCATCACTGGAACGCTCAATTTAGCTGGATTTCCTGGTTTTTTATCGAGACCCGGGGAACGCCGGGCCTCGCGGGTTGAACCTGGAAAATCGGCAGATCGGTTACTTCTTGGCAGCCTTCTTCTTGGCCACCTTTTTCCTAGCAGGTGCCTTCTTGGCGGTCGCCTTCTTGGCAGGTGCCTTCTTGGCAGGTGCCTTCTTGGCAGGTGCCTTCTTGGCAGGTGCCTTCTTGGCGGTCGCCTTCTTGGCAGATGCCTTCTTGGCGGTCGCCTTCTTGGCAGGTGCCTTCTTGGCAGGTGCCTTCTTGGCGGTCGCCTTCTTGGCAGGTGCCTTCTTGGCGGTCGCCTTCTTGGCAGGTGCCTTCTTGGCAGGTGCCTTCTTGGCGGTCGCCTTCTTGGCAGGTGCCTTCTTGGCTGCCGTCTTCTTGGCTACCTTCTTCGTTGCCTTCTTGGCGGGTGCCTTCTTAGCAACAGACTTCTTTGCGACCTTCTTCTTGGACTTCTTTGCAGCCATTGTTTCCTTTCCTTCGTTCATGAACCCGATGTCTCTCCTGGGTCCGTGATGAGTACTTTGCTCCTTCGACTTACCTGGCGTCAAGCACGCCTCCCATAATTTGATTGAACGACAGGAGCATGGGTTCACCGCGAAGGACGGCGAGATAGGTCCGTCGCTTAACCCTTGAACGAAGGAGGTGAGTGTTTCGTATGACGATGCGGCTCGGCTTGAAGAAACAAACAAGTCCTACTTGCCCCTTCCCAACAAACCACTAACCAAACCGCACCTCTCCCCAATAGCGCCATAAAATATTAATATTACTCAACAATTACACACCCCCATCTGCTCCACATGGCTCTCTACTCACCGATATCGCTCAGCAGAGCACTCGGACACCTTTCCAAAAAATGAACTCAAAAAAACATCCCAATGACCCAAGCAGAGCGTTCGGTCTTGCCATAAATCGTCTTCTGAAGCTCCGAGGACATCCGAATCCAAGTGGGCAAAGCTCAAAACTCAACCAGCGTCAGTCGAGCGAAGCCGAACCAACAGGGCGAACGATACAGCTATTTTAAGGGATTTCGCACCATGTCGCCTCACCTTCGTTGCTCGTCATTCGTCAACACAAGGAGCGTTTGCGTGTCCCCACATCCTACGACAACGCGGACTCAAATCACTTTCCCCTCGGAGAGCTCATGCCCAGATCCGAGAAGCGTGTTAAACATCTGCGTGTCCGATCTCGACGCCGCCCCTCTCGTCCTGCACGACTTCGGTGTACGCACCCCAGACGGCTTTGAGACCTCACCCCTCTCTTGCAGTGCCGAGACCGGGGAAACGCTGTTGATCGTCGGGCCGACAAGTTCAGGAAAGTCTATACTTTTCGAGGCTTTATCCGGCATCAAACGACCGCAAGTCGAGTTGAGGGGCGAGGCTCACCTCGACCCTCAACTCGCTCTCGTCCCCCAGGACTCACGACTCGCCGCACTGCCCACAGATAGTGTTTGGAGCATTTTAGGTCTGCGACGACGCGATTTCATCGCTCGTAGGTTACTGGGCCACCATCGACGTCCGAGCGATGGTGAAAAGACCGCTAGCCGCCTCTTGCTCCGTCTTGGCATGCACCTCGATCGTATCTTTGATCGCCCCGTTTCTACGCTCAGCGCTGGAGAGCGACGTCGACTCGTTTGCGTGGCCGCGCTGCTCCGTCGCCCACGCCTGCTGCTTATTGATGGCTGGGAGGAGTTCTCCGATCCAGTACTGCGCGGACAGCTCGTCGATTTGCTTGAGGAACAGTGCCGTGAGGGAATGACGCTGCTCGTGAGCGCGCGACACTATCCCCCCCTCGACTTGTCATTCAAGACAGCGCTCGAGCTCGACCCGACCGCCTCGGCGGTCGACGCGGCGTTGCCGTTGGTACAGGGCTCCAAGAACCAAGCAGAGCACCTTCCGCTGCTTTCGGTCGCGGGATTGGTACTGGAAAGACGCCAGCGAACGAACTGGGGCACCCACCGGGCGAGCTATCCCGTCGACGGTGCGAGTCTCGGCGTGTTTTCTGGCGAAACACTGTGTCTGCTCGGTCCCTCCGGCTCCGGAAAGTCGAGCCTGCTCTTCGCCGTCGCAGGTCTACTCTCCCCAGCCCAGGGGAGCATTCGATTCAATGACCGGGACATTACCTGGTCGAGGGGACGGCGAGCCCAGCGCTTGCGACGACAAATTCAACTCGTTTTTCACGATGCAGCTTCCGCGCTTGATGCAGGAAAGAGCGTTTTTTCCCACCTCCAGGATGCGGCGTACCTGGGAAAGGTCAAAGGTGCCGATTTCCGCAACTGGCTCGAACGAATGGGGCTCTCCCCTTCTTTGCTAGAGGAGGGCGTCGATCGACTGAGCGCATCAGAAAGCCAACGTATCGATCTGGCCCGAAGTCTGATCCTGGAACCACAACTTCTGCTTTGGGATGGCCCGGAAGTCGGCGGAGCAGAAACCGATGGCGGATTCCTGGCTGGCTGCCTGAAGCAAGAAAAGGCCACAGGGCGAGCGTTCCTGATTGCTACCCAGAGCCCTCACGTCGTCGAAGCCCTCGGTGACCGCGTCGCAGTCATGTACGCGGGCCGCATTATCGAAACCGGAAGCGCAAAGGAGGTCCTGCAAACCCCCGCGCATCCGATGACCTCCGCGTACCTCAGCGGTGGCGACGTCCCCTCTACGGATCCTTTTGCTCCCGCCTCAGGCTGTTCCTTTGTCAAAGCCTGCCCTCATCGGAAGTTACCGCAATGTGCCGAACAGGAACCGAACCTGGTGGATCTGGTCCCCGCAGGACCATCGAATGAGTCCACGCTCACTCGACGCCGCCAGTGCGCTTGTTTTTTTCCGACTTCAGACTGATCACAGCCCATAATTCAACGCCCGGCGACTCATCGAGCTCAATCGCATCCCATGCCCGCAGGGTGGCGAGATGCGCGCGACAAGGCACACGTACATCGAACAAACAGGGAAGCTCCGCCGATACTTGCCTCACTCCCGCGAGTGAGCAGCGGCGGAGCTACTTCAGGTCGTGAGATGTATTCTACAGAACTCGGTGAACCCAACCGTGGGGGTCCGGCGCATGGCCGTGCTGCAGATCCAAGAGCGCACTGCGCAGACGCGACGCAATGGGCCCCGTTTGCCCATCATTGATGCTAAAACTGCCAGAGTCCGATTTGACTTGCCCGACGGGAGTGATCACGGCCGCGGTCCCACAGGCAAAGACCTCTGTCATCTTGCCGGAACGTACATCGGCCTCGAACTGGGTAACGGAAAGCGTCGTTTCCTCAGCCTCGTAGCCAAGATCCTGCGCTAGTTGCAAGATACTCGCGCGCGTGACCCCCGGCAGCAGACTGCCCGTCAAACTCGGCGTCACCAAGCGCACGCGATCCCCATCTTGGTAGACAAAGAAGAGGTTCATTCCGCCCATCTCCTCGATGTGCTCGCGCTCTTTGGCATCCAACCAAATCACCTGGTCGCACCCTTTTTCGAGGGCCTGGCGCTGCGCGACGAGGCTCGCCGCATAGTTGCCGGCACACTTGGTGTGGCCTGTTCCGCCCACGGCGGCGCGCACGTAATCACGTGAAACCCAGACAGAAACCGGCTTGACCCCTTGGCGGAAGTAAGCGCCCGCGGGCGAGGCAAAGAGGAGAAAGAGGTACTGCTTTGATGGCCGGACACCAAGAGCCGCCTCTGTCGCCATCATCACCGGACGGAGATAGAGACTTTCTCCCACGGCAGGAGGTACCCATGCTGCATCCTGTCGGATCAGAAGATCGGCGGCCTCAACGAAGAGATCGACGGGAAGCTGAGGCATCGCGAGACGGTCGGCTGAAGACTGAAACCGCAATGCGTTGGCTTCGGGTCGAAAAGTGGAGATGCCTCCATCCTTCTGGCGATAGGCTTTGAAGCCCTCAAAGATGGCCTGACCGTAATGAAGAACCGAGGCGGCTGGAGACAGCTCGATGGGTGCAAATGGCACCAACGCCCCGCTATGCCACCCCTGGTCCACGTCGTACCGGATGCGCACCATGTTTTCGGTAAAGACACTACCGAAAGCCAGGTTCTTCATCAGGGACGAGCGTTCCTCCTCGCTTTTCGCGGGAGCCGGTTGAAGGGTGAATCGGGGCGTGGCCATGACAGGTCGCAGGGCATACCACGACTCGAAAAAGAGTCATCCTTTTCAAGAATTTAGCGATTTTCGAGCCACTGGTCGCGGCATTGCGCCGCCCTCAATGCGGCTTGCCCGAACAGTCGTAACGCGCCAACTCCCAGTCCAAGCCCAAAGGCTTCATGGAAATAAGCGACTCAACCGATCGGGCGAGCGGGATCTGGTCGGCAAGTTCCGATTCTATGTGGAGAGTCGGTGCGGACTCGTCCCTAGTGTCCCAAAGCAGCGTCTCGGCGTCCTTTCCGCGCGCAAAAACCCAGGGAGCCCCCTTTTTTGTCGGAGGCAACAAGAGAGGCGCGCCTGGCCCGAGATCCTGATGCGCAACTTGACCTCGTATCAAACTGCCGTCCGCGGCCAGGCGCGCCCAGGTGATCGAGCTTTCGTCAATCGAACGTCCCGACGTGGTCGCTCTGTAGGCAAAGAAGAAGGTCTCGGCTTCTGCGGCCACGTCGCTCGCTAGAACATGTTCACCACTCTCGGAGATGATCAGGGGCTCGTCGTGTGCCGTTGCTCTCCGATCAACGCGGCGCGCCACGAGAGTCCGATCGGGCTCAACCACGAGGGCCTGATCGTCAGGAGGATTTTTGGGGGGAACAAGTCGAGTGTAGGCAACCAAGAACTCCGAACCCGACGAAACCACCCTCGCCTGCTCGGCGTCCTCCTTTGAGCCGGATAGGGTCTTGATCTTGGAGGACTCCTTCAAGGTTTGCGCATCGAAACTCATCCCCATCACCCGGGTTCCTCCCCGTGGGTCGTTCTGATCCCAAGTCACGAGGGCCGCGTGATCCGAAGTGACAGCAATGGAAGCCGTCCCCGAACCGCCAAGCGGTACCGAGAACTCTGGCCCCCAAGTCACTTGCGGCTTCTTTTGGTCAACTTCAAGCCGCAAGAGGCGCATCCGCTGCCCCGAAGCATCGCTGTCTCGCAGCATCGCGACCACGGCATCTCCATCTTGGACCGCGACCGGCAACTCGACGGCTCCCAAGAGGCGACCCAGCGCAACCTCCGCAAAAGATTGATTCGGCCCCCCCACAGCCACGAAGGCCGTAGTTTCCCCGGCACTGCGCGTCCCGATCACAACCCACTTCTCGCCGATGCTCAAAAAGGCCCCGACCTCCAAATCAACGGAATCCGAACCCGAGTTCTTCCGCGCCCGAAGCACCGCCTCTGCCTTCGGTTCCCTCTTACATCGGCTGAGTGGATCCAAAGGGGCGGGCTCAGGTTCGAGCAACGGCAGATCTTTTTGGGTCTCCACCACAGCCCGCATATCGAGGTCCCCCTCACAGCGGCAACCCGCTCCGAGGAGAAGAAGGAGGAGACTCGCCGCAGCGCGGGTCACGAGGCCCAAAGAGCGAAAGGCCCGGCTACTCTGGTGTCGCAAGGACGCTTCTGGCATGCCCTAGACTTACACGAAGCCGGGCCGACTCTCGATATGCGCCCCTTGCAAACCCCGAAAATCAGGGCCAACCTCCGGGTGGTCAAACCAGTTGTGCTGTACTGCAACTTTGATTACGCAGAGCGCCAAGCCCTCGATGTCTACACCTACTCTTTCCCAACCCTACGTTCCGAATTTTGCCCTACGCGGGCTGTATCGACGCGTATTCGAACACATTCAGGTGGAAGAAGGCTGGGCGGAGCAGGTGCGAGAGTTGAGCAAGAGAGGAACAGTCCTCTACGTACTGCCCAACCTCAACTGGCTCGACTTTTTGGCCCTCGACTACCTCACCAAACGGCACCAGCTCCCTCCCCTGCTCTACGCCAACGACCTGGGCCTGTGGTTACTGAATCCGGCCGGCCCCAACCTCAAGGGCACTGGTCTCAAAAACATGCTTCTCCCTCACCGAAGGAGCAACCCCGAAGAACAGCTTTGTGATGCGATCTCGAGCGGAGGGAGCGCAGCTCTCTTCCTCAAGCGTCCCCCGGGCGTTCTTGATTTGGCCGCTGGAGCAACGGGCGGTCGAGGCATGAGAGAAGGCGACGCGCTCGTTCGCAAGTTGTTCTCGATGCAAAGATCGGGAGCCGCCAACATCATTCTCCTCCCACTCGTCTTTGTATGGTCCAAGTCCCCCGACAAATTGACGACTCGCCCCTGGGATATGGTCCTTGGTCCCCGCGCCTGGCCGACACCCACTCGGGCGCTGGGACAGTTTGCGTACAACATGAACCACGCGAGTTTGAGGTGGGGAGACGAAATCGAGGTCGGTCCTCTCCTTGAATCAAGCCAAGACTCAACCGATCGAGCACTCGTACGTCGCATTACCTACATGGTGCTCAGGCGTATCGAACGTGAAAGACGGGCCGTCGTCGGCCCGGTCGAAAAAGCTGCCGAACGAGTTCGAACAGAAATTCTTCGCTCTCCTCGCCTACATAACGTCATCACCGACATGGCCGGCGACGAAGAAGGAGCCCTGCGCCAAAAGTTGGAAGCCGCAGGAGAGATGCTCAAGGAGCTGCAAGCGGTCCCCAACGCGGACATCGTCAAGGCGGTCGGCGTTGGTTTGAGATGGGCTTTCAGTCGACTCTATCGCGGAATCGAGTTTGATCAGCACGACGTCGACCGGGTCCGCAAGGCCTCGCGGGAGGGCGCCGTGATTCTGTTGCCGAGTCACAAGAGCCATATCGACTACCTCGTGATGAGTTACTTCTTCTACGAACGTAACCTCATGGTCCCCTTGATCGCCGCCGGGGACAATTTGAACTTTCAGCCGGTCGGGCCCATTTTTCGGCGTTGTGGAGCTTTCTTCATCCGTCGTTCCTTCAAAGGGGACCGGCTCTATGCAGCGGTAGTCGATGCCTACATTCGTCGGCTCATTCGCGACGGATTTCCCATCGAGCTCTTCATGGAAGGGGGTCGGAGCCGCACCGGAAAACTTCTCGAACCCAAACTGGGTTTGCTCAACATGATTGTCGATGCAACGCTGGCGGTCCCTTCTCAAAAGGTCCACTTCGTTCCTGTCAGCATCGGCTACGAGCGGGTGGTCGAAGCTGACAGCTACCAGCACGAGCTCACGGGCGGTGAAAAGAAGAAGGAAGAAGCAGCCGACTTGCTGAGCGCCAGCGAGGTTCTCCGCCACCGCTACGGTCGCATCAATCTGCAATTCGGCTCCATCATGACTTTGCAGGACATTGCCGAGGAGCTCTCGATCGCCCCAGAAAATATGCAGCGGCCAGCGAAACGACGGGCCGTGGTCACCCGTCTGGCCAACCGAGTGATGGACGAGATCAACCGGGTGACAGCGGTCACCCCCGGTGCTTTGACGGCTCTATCGTTGCTCGCGACTTCCCAACATCCCATCGAAGAGCGCGAAGTCCTCGACACTGCCGAGACACTGCTGCGTTTTCTCCTCCGGCTTGGAGCACGCATCTCCTCGACCATGATCGGTCCTGGGCAACGACTGCGCGAACAATCGATTCAAGAGGCGCTGCAGATGTTCGTCGACGCCCAGCTGATCGGGCAACAAAAAGGAGAGGCTGGGCAGCGCAGCTACCGACTCATCGAAAACAAGCGGCTCCAGCTCGATACCAGCAAAAACATCATCATTCACTTTTTCGTGGAAAGAGGCCTCATCGCCTGCAGTCTCAATCGCGACGCCGAGGGCAAGGTGCTTCCAACTGAGCTTTCCTGCGTAGTTCAGCGAGTCAAATTCCTCTCCAAATTGTTCAAACACGAGTTCCGTTTCCGGGCCGATGCCCCCTTTGACGAAATCTTCGATCAAGCCATCTTAGGCCTGACTCAGGATGGCCATCTCGTTCAGGAGGGGACTACTGTGCAGGCCGGAGGAGGAGAGCATCACTGGACCGGTGAACAATGGCTCTATCTCTACCAAGCCGTCATGAGTCCGTTCCTGCAAGGCTATTGGGTCGCCGTCCAGAGCCTCGACAAGTTGCTGAACGAGCCGCTCAGCGAAAAAGATCTGACGAAGAGTGCCCTCGCGCTCGGCCAGTCGCTCTATCTGTCAGACCGCATCGCGCGACGGGAAGCGATCAGTAAGCCCCTTTTGATCAACGCCTACCAATCGCTGAGCGCCTTGGGCTATCTCCGGTCCTCGAATTCAAAGTTGGAAATCGCCGAGGCCTATCAGTCCCACGGGGCCATTTCCGAGTTATCCGACATGTTGACCGGTTTCTTGACAGGCCAACATAAGGTATCTCCCCCATGACCGTGCGCCTTCGTCGTCTGCCCCTCGCTCTCTTCTCATTATTCCTCGCTGGCTGCATGGGTAGCCCCACTCCGCTCGCACCCGGACTCTCGGGAAGCGTCGGAGTTCCCCACAATGGCGTGCTCACCGAAAGCGCCGAACTGCCCCAAGCCGGTCCTGGCTATGTCCGCTTTCGCAAGCGTTCGCCCATCTATCACGGCCTCCCCAGACTCGTTTCGGCCATCGAACGGGCCGCTGCCGAAGTCGACCGCGCGTTCCCCGGCGGCGCGCCCCTCGTTGTCGGCGACTTGAGCGCGGAAACAGGGGGAAAGATCCAGCGCCATAACTCTCATCGTTCGGGTCGCGACGTCGACTTTCTATTCTATATCACGAGCCCTACGGGGATCCCTGTGCGCAACCCTGGTTTCCTGCCCTTGGGGGCCGACGGATTCGTTCAACTTCCTGGCGGAAACTACGCCGTCCTGGACGTGCAACGACAATGGCACTTGTTCAAGACCCTCCTGACCGATCCAGAAGTCGACGTTCAGTTCTTGTTCATGAGCCGCGAATTAGAGGCACGTGTGATCCAGTATGCGCTCGCCAAGGAAACCGACTGGGAGTTAGTCTGGCATGCACAGACCGTCATGCTTCAACCCGGCGACTCCCTCCCTCACGCGGATCATGTCCACGTGCGCATCGCCTGCAAACCAGAAGAATCCATATCCGGGTGTAGCGGCGGTGGCCCTCGCTGGCCTTGGCTAGAGCCCTTTCCTCAACTGGAGGGAGACATCCAAAGCCTTCTGAAAGAAATCGGGCGGGACGATCCCCTCCCTTCGCTTCAACAGGAAGAGCCGGGGCAAGATTCGGCCGTTACCGCCCCCGATCTTCTTGCTTCATTCCGCTCAGCTGCGACGCGTCCATGGCCCCTTTAACTACTTCTTCTTCTGAAGACTCCCCCCCGCCTCACAGTCCCGCCCCCCCTTTCCTCCACCATGGCGACTGCTTAACCGGCATCGAGGTCGCCCGGGCGGCTCGCGGCCCCTTTGATCTCATCTATGTCGACCCGCCCTACAATGCAGGAGGAACAAGGGGAGCTCGGCAAGGCAAGGGGCAACGCAGTTCCGGTATCGCCGCCTACAAGGATGCCTGGGGAGGACTCGACAAGTTTCTGGAAATGTTTCGTCCTCGCCTGGATCAGATGCATGGCGCACTCAGTGAGCGCGGCAGTATCTGGATCCATCTGGATCATCGCGCAGTCCATGACGTGAAGGTCATGTGCGACCAGGTCTTTGGCAGACCCCAGTTTCGAGGTGAGGTGATCTGGGTGCCAGGCAACGGCGGTCGCAAGAGGACATCCCTCAGCGTCACCCACCAGACCATCTTGGTGTACAGCAAGGGCCGAGAGTTCATTTATAACATCGACTCCCCCGCCCTTCGCGAACCGTACGCCGAGACGAGCTCCAAGATGCACTTCAAGAACAAGGACGCCGACGGGCGCGTGTACCGCGAACGCACAATCAACGGAAAGACTTATCGCTACTACGCGGACCAAGGAAGGCGCATCGGGAGCGTGTGGACCGATTGTCCAGCAATGACGGCGAATACCCCCCTCAACTCAGAAGCAACGGGCTACCCGACCCAGAAACCAGAAGCGTTGCTTGAGCGGATCATCGTCGCCAGCACCGAGCCCACCAGTGCAGTGCTCGATCCCATGTGCGGATCGGGCACGACGCTAGCCGTCGCTCAACGTCTGGGACGCCCGTGTGCAGGAGTGGACGAGAGTCCAGTCGCAATTGCGACGATCAAAAAGCGTCTGGGGCTAAAATAGGGTCTAGCTTACAGCCGCTTGCAATAACACGGAACGGCACTTCCTCGGTCTCACCCCTGTCGGGGCGAGGGCTCGACCTAGGAAAAGCCTGCGTTTGACATGTTTAGCGTGTGTAGTTGGTTACCGTTTGCTGGGACATGCTATTGCAAGTCCCAGCAGGCACAAAAAGGGAACGAAATCTGTCCCTCTGACGTACAACAACGGCACAGACCAAGAGGAAATGACCCTCCAACCAAAAAGCGGTCACCGGATGGGCCAGGGGAGATAAATGGATCTATCCTTGCTGCATCAGGAAAGGGACGACGATGAAACTCCGCTACTTAGCTTTAGGTTCGCTCTTCTTCACCACCACCTTGGTTTCTACCGCCGGGGCAGAAGAAGAGGCCGAAAATTCTGTCGAAACAACGCCCTCAGACGAAGTCGACGATCGAGCTGGACGAAAGATGGACCTGCGTGTTCCTACATCTCCGGCCCCCGCCCCTCGCACGGCTTTCGTTCATGAAGGCTTCTACTTCCGAGCCGGCGTCGGTCCCGGACTCATGCATACATCGATCGCTGACCGACAAAACGATAGCTCCGCAGGATCAGCTGCCTTCAGTCTCGCGGCCCATGCTCTGGTCGGGGGCTCTCCTGCTCCGGGTTTGGCCCTGGGCGGAGGAGCCCTTGCGCAGCTTGGACTGGGTAGCAGCTTCGACGGCGCCAAGTCGGGGGTCTTCCACGTCAACGTCGGGCCATTCTTCGACGCATTTCCCAACAGCAAGAAAGGGTTTCACCTAGGGGCTCTCCTTGGATTGTCAGCTGTCACGCTGAGCACCGAAGTCACCCCTCAGGCGCAGCTGTGGGGTGGAGGCGCCGCCGCCTGGCTGGGCTGGGACACATGGGTCGCACCAGAATGGTCGGTGGGCATACAGCTCCAGTCTGGAGGCTCCTACGTTGGCGCACCAGAAGTAGGGGCATCGGTATTTCATGCCAACCTGCTGATCTCGCTGCTTCAACATTGAGCGCGACCGGGTGCGCCGGAGCAATGCCGAAGCACTTGCCTTACCCAGCGCATCCTTTTGGAGCAAGGGAAACGGTCTGATATGAGAGAGGCACACACTTATGGCATCCAATCCCCTCCTTCAGACCAATCTGCCCCTGCCCTTCGACCGGATTCAGGCTTCCCATATCGAACCCGCGATCAGCGAGCTGATCGAACAATCAAAGCAGGCCATCGACTCGATCGCCTCGGTCCAGGACCCCACTTACGCGGCGACCTTCGAGGCTCTCGAAAAATCCACCGAGCGCCTCGAAGTTGCGATGGGTATGGTCGAGCATCTGGAGTCGGTCGCCACGAGTGACGCGCTCCGCGAGGCCTACAACAAGATCCTACCCGCGGTCAGTCAATTTTATTCGAGTATCGTTCTCCACGAGGGACTGTACCGGGCCCTGTGTGCCTGCGAGAAAACCCTCGACAAGAGCAGTTTGACTCCGATCCAAGCACGCTTCGTTGAAAAAACCCTCGACGACTTCAGGCGACACGGCGCCGAGCTCAACGAAGAGGGGAAGGCCGAACTCAGACGCATTGATCAGGCCTTGAGCGAAAAAACCACTCAGTTTTCTCAGAACGTCCTGGATAGCAGTAACGCTTTCGAACTCGTGGTCGATGAGTCACAAGTGAGCGGTCTCCCGGCAAGCGCCCTCTCTGTGGCGCGCGAAAGTGCACAATCCAAAGGCCAGGATGGTTACCGCTTCACCCTACAGGCACCCTCGGTCATGCCAGTTTTGACCTATGCCGATGATGCGAACCTGCGCAAAGCGATCTGGAAGGCCTACAATCGAAGGGGCTGCGGCAAATTCGACAACCTTCCGCTCGTGCGTGACATTCTCCGTCTCCGTAAGCAAAAAGCGCAGCTCCTCGGTTTCGCGGATTTCGCCGATCTCGTCACCCACGATCGCATGGCCAAAACGGGGGCAGACGCCTCTGCTTTCGTCCAAAATCTGCGAACAAAAACCGAAGAGGCCTACAAGAAGGAAAACGAGGATCTACTTTCTTTTCGAAGGCAGCTCGAGGGCCCTGAGGCACCCGAGCTGCAGCCTTGGGACGTGGGTTATTATGCCGAAAAACAAAGGAAGGCTCTGTACGACTTCGATGAAGAAGCTCTGAGACCTTACTTCTCCGCCGAAAAAGTCCTGCAAGGGGCGTTCGACCTTGCCACGAGCCTTTACGGCATCTCCATCGAAGACGCCGAGCTACCCGTGTGGCATGAAAGCGTCCGCGCCCACCGCATGCGTGACCGTGCCGGCGACGAAATCGGCCTGTTTTATACCGATCTTTACCCCCGCGCATCAAAACGTGACGGTGCATGGATGCACGGCCTAGTCGCATCAGCACCACCGACTCCCCATGTGGCCCTCTTCTGCTTGAACGCGCAACCACCAACCAAGGACGTTCCCTCGCTCCTGAGTTTTAGAGACGTCGAGACGGTCTTTCACGAATTTGGGCATTTGCTGCACCACTGTCTCAGCAAGGTTCCCGTACGTAGCCTTGCTTGCACGCGAGTGGCTCAAGACTTCGTGGAGCTCCCTTCTCAGATCATGGAAAACTGGTGCACGGAAAGCGCCGCTCTCCATCGCTTCGCCACCCACTACGAAACCCACGAGCCACTCCCCGAGGAGCTCATTGAACGCTTGCTGAGGGCCCGTAACTTTCGCGCCGCCAACGCACAGATGCGCCAGCTCGGCTTCGCAGCGGTGGATCTGGCCCTCCATCAAGAGTTTGATCCAAACTCCGCTCAGGACGTCAATCAATTTGCCAACGCGATTCTGCAACAATACGCGGTTGTGCCACTGCCCAGCGACTACTCACTCATCACTTCCTTTGGACATCTCTTCAGTCACGCGGTGGGTTACGCTGCAGGTTATTATAGCTACAAATGGGCCGAGGTCCTCGACGCCGACGCGTTCAGTCGCTTCAAGAGCGAAGGCCTCTTCAGCGAGCAAGTAGGAGAGGCTTTCTTGAACACGATTCTATGTCGCGGCGACAGCGCCGATCCTCAAGAGCTCTTCGAGGAGTTCATGGGCAGAGCGCCCCAGATCGAACCGATGCTTGAAAGGCTCGGGCTCTTGCCGCAAGCCTCATGAGTCGCCGACGAAAGAGCCTTCACGGTACCGTGCTCTTGAGCTTGGTGCTGGGAGGCTGTTCGTGGGCTAGAGGACCACGCGACCCAAACGCGAACGGCTCGAGTCGGACACCTACGGAAGGAACCATCACTTTGGCGGAGGGGGTCGATAAAGAACTCCCCGCGCCGCCGTTGCCCCCTCCGCCCTCTTCCCCCAAAACGACAAGAACCACGCAACACGAGCTGCAGACTGCTTCTGGGGCGAGCGTTTGTTCCGCGACCCGTCCCGATCTGACCCAGGTATTCATTGGTCTGCGCTCCGCTTCGCCACGGGCGCCCGAAGACCGTCTCCTGATCCGCAGCTGGTTCCAAGCAGAATTCGAAACGAACACTGATGGAACGGACGCGCTTGGACCCGTGTCGACCCGGTCCTGTGCGGACTATCTGGTCTGCGCCTGGCTACCTAAAGATCGATCGCAGGCGTTCATCGTACGCTTCGTGGAATTTTTGTCTCGCGTCAAGACAGGCAGCTTCTACCCGGCGCGCTCCGTAGCGATGGACCTCGTAGAAGAGCAACGACAACGTTCGGCCGTCTTCCGCCTCAGTTCTCTTGCAGAAGCCCTCGTCGACGGTCGCGCCGAGCGCTGGGGCGCTGGGGTCTCTCAAGTCAAAGTGCTCGATGCCTATCTCGGCGCCCCGCGCCTCCTCCAGTTGAGCCCCCCGACTCTTTTCCAAGCGCTGCTGAAGGCTCGGGCCGACATCCAAGTGACCGTCCTTGCTCCAAGTGACCCCTCTCGCCTCGCCGAATTGCTGAAAGAAGAGCTAAAAAAACTCCCCCCGTCCAACACAAGCCGCTCAGCTGGGACGATGGCGAAGAGCTCTGCCCAACGCCCTCTACTCGCCATCGACGATGCTCGCTACCCATGGAGCACTCTCTACATCAGCTGGCCAGAACTTCCCCAGATCGCTCCGGAGCGAACGGCCGTACTGCTCAAGCGGCTCCAAGCCGAGGTCGCCCGTCTTGAGCCTTCGATTTGGTCCGAGATACATGAAGGGGACGCTCTGATCGTTCGCCCCGCACTACTGCTCCGAGGCCAATACGAGCAACTGCTGGAGCTCGCACCACAAATACGCGCCCGGGCGACGGCCTTGCCCGGTGCCCTTACGGCGCAGCTCCCCAAAAAAGCTCTACCGCCAAGCCCGCCGTGCGAAGCCCCCCAGGCTTCAGAGGCCGCCCTCGATGCGAGTGAGCTCAAGGACCCGCAGATGCTGCTCTGGGGGGCGCATCAAAGCGAAGAATCTCCTGAGCATCTCTAGAGGACATCTCACAACCAGCAGAAGCTCCGCTACCGCTTACCCAGAGGGGTGAGGGGTGAGGCCCGCGTCGGCGGGGCTTCTTTGTCCCCAGGTTGTGGATAACTTGTTGTCAGGTCGTGGCTTTCCCGGCCAGCCCTGGGGATAGAATTCGTTTCATGGGCACTCGGACCAAAGCCCGACCACTGTTGATGGGGCCGGGATGTGGATAAGTCGTGAACAAATTGGGGTTCCCCTCTGAACAATCGGTAGCGAACTTGTGTTCAGGCAGAGATCTCCCCACTGATCTCGTTCAGCCCGTCGGACGTTCAGCTGTGGATCATTTGTAGGGCAAGGACCTACTTAAATAATGACTACTCGATTGAGTTCAGGTCCACCTGAACAATGTGGGCTATCTCCAAGAGATCAGTAATGGAATCCGCCGTACCACATGGGCGCACAGCAAGAACCATACCCCAAGGACTAGGGCAACCCGACTTCGATAGCCCAACAGCTTGTGGTTTTTGTTCTTGAAAAGCCCCCCATGTTGGGGCTAGAGGGAGAACTCGTTCGCAACGCAGAGAGGCCTCGAACGGGGTCTCTTTCAGGAGGGAGCCAAGTCGACACGGGGGCTGATGTAGTCAGGTTATCTGACTCGTCCCACCGCGTTCGCCCGGGTAACCCCAAGCCGAACGAGAGGAAACCCACTCGAAAACGACAGTCGATTACTGACCGTACGACTAGCGAAATTCTCCACCGACTTAGCAGTAGCTGCCTGAACGGGCATTCAACTTAGCTCAACCATACACTTATTGCCTTAGATGCTGTTTGTCCGCACCTCCCCAGGACACCAGCAAGCGCCTCAATTGATGAGCGCGCGCCACCTCCCCCCTTCCAATCTCGACCCAACCGCCCCGCCAAACATCAGGAGACCCCAGGGATGGCCCAAACCACATTAATCGGAACCAACAGTGAATCTTCCACCGAGCAAGCCTCAACCGAGGCCGGCACGAACCCTCAGGCATCATCGGAAAAGCCAGAGACCGGCACAGCCGATGCGGAAGAAACTGCCGAAGTAGAAGCCGCTCCCGCTCCCGAATCAAAGAAGTCGCGCACCCGTAAGCCCAAGGGGCTCAACTTCAAGCGCTACTTCTCCGACGAGAAGACCCATCCCTTCGACGAGATCGTTTGGGAACGACGTCAAAGCGTCATCACCAATCCCGATGGCTCAGTGGTCTTCAAGATGGAGGGGGCGGAAATCCCCAAGGCCTGGTCTCAGCTGGCCACCGACATCGTCGTTTCCAAGTATTTCCGCAAAGCGGGACTGGGAGAAGACAAGAGCGAAAGCGAGCGCAGCGTGCGACAGGTGGTCCACCGCGTCGCTCACACCATTCGGGCGGCAGGCGAAACGTTTGGCGGTTACTTCGCAAATAAGAAAGAAGCGGACAACTTCGAGGCAGAGCTCACATGGCTGCTCGTGAACCAATACGGAGCCTTCAACTCACCGGTTTGGTTCAACTGCGGTCTCTACGCCGAATACGGCATCGAGGGCTCCGGCGGGAACTGGGCCTGGAACATGGGCACAGACACGGTTGGGCAGACTCAAAATGCCTACGAACACCCCCAGTGCTCCGCCTGTTTCATTCAAGAAGTACACGACGACCTGATGGGCATCTACGAGCTCGTCAAGCACGAGGCCCGACTCTTCAAGTATGGTTCTGGAACGGGCTCCAACTTTAGCTCCATTCGCGGGCGTCAAGAAAAGCTATCCGGCGGCGGTACCTCCAGTGGTCTCATGAGCTTCCTTGAAGTCTTCGATCGCGCAGCCGGCGCGACCAAGAGCGGTGGCACCACGCGAAGAGCGGCCAAGATGGTTTGCCTCGATATGGACCACCCCGAAATCGAGGACTTCATCGAGTGGAAGAGCCGCGAAGAACGCAAAGCCCAGGCCCTCATCGCTGCAGGTTACGAGAGTGACTTCAATGGTGAAGCCTACAAGACCATCTCGGGTCAGAACTCGAACAACTCGGTTCGCGTCAGCGACGACTTCATGAAAGCTGCCGTAAGCGGCGGCACCTGGCAAACGCGCGCGCGCACCACTGGTGAAGTCGTCGAGACTCTGGACGCAGCAAAACTGTGGAACAAAGTGGCCATGTCGGCTTGGTCCTGTGCCGATCCTGGAGTGCAGTACGACACGACCATCAACAAGTGGCATACCTGCCCTAACACCGCGCGCATCAACGCATCAAACCCGTGCTCCGAGTACATGTTTCTCGATGACTCGGCCTGCAACCTTTCTTCTCTTAACCTGACGAAGTTCCTCGATGAACAAGGCACCTTCGATGTTGAAGGTTATCGTCACGCCGTCGACGTCTTCTTTACGGCTCAGGAAATCCTCGTAGATTTCTCCAGCTATCCCACCCAAGGAATCGCGCAAAACTCGCACGACTATCGCCCCTTGGGCTTGGGTTATGCCAATCTCGGTTCTCTGCTGATGCAACTCGGAATCGGGTATGACTCGGACAAAGGTCGGGCTATGGCAGGCGCGCTCACAGCCATCCTCTGCGGGCGCGCCTATGCTCAAAGTGCGCGCATGGCTGGCTCAAAGACGCCCTTCCCGGGTTACGAGAAAAACCGCGAGCCCATGCTCAACGTGATGCGCATGCATCGCGACGCCGCCTATGCGATTAACCGCGATGAGTGCCCCAGCGACCTCTGGACGGCAGCCACGCACGACTGGGACGAGGCTGTTACCTTGGGCGAAAAGTCCGGCTACCGCAACGCCCAGGCCACCGTGTTGGCCCCCACGGGGACCATCGGACTGCTCATGGACTGCGACACCACTGGAGTCGAACCCGACTTCGCGCTGGTTAAGTTCAAGAAGCTCGCTGGCGGTGGCTACTTCAAGATCGTCAATCAATCCGTCCCCGAAGCCCTGCGCCGTCTTGGTTACTCGGAGCTCCAGTCGCGCGAGATCGTCGCCTATGTTTCAGGAACAAACACGCTCCTAGGTGCACCCCACGTATCGCGCGCTTCGCTCAAAGAAAAGGGCCTCAAAGACGAAGACCTATCCAAGATTGAGCAGTCTCTTCCGGGCGTCTTCGATCTCTCCCTAGCGTTCGCGCCCTGGGTGTTGGGCACCGATTGCTACGAACGACTAGGAGTCAATGCCGAGACCATGGCCAAGCCTGGCTTCAGCCTGCTCAAGCATCTGGGTTTCACCAAAGCACAAATCGACGAAGCCAACGAGGTGATCATCGGAAGGATGACCATCGAAGGGGCTCCGCATCTCGCCGAAGAGCACTATCCTGTCTTTGATTGCGCAAACCGTTGCGGCAAGAAGGGTCGACGCTTCTTGGCCCCCATGTCGCACATCAAGATGATGGCGGCGACTCAGCCCTTCCTCTCCGGCGCGATCAGCAAGACGGTTAACCTTCCCAGTGAAGCGACAGTCGACGAAATCCGCGAGGTCTACGAAGCAGGCTGGAAGTTGGGCCTTAAGGCGGTCGCTCTCTACCGCGACGGCTGCAAAGCCTCGCAGCCTCTTTCGACTGATTCAGGCAAAGAAAAGGAAGAGCCCTCTGAAGCCTCGAAGGAAGCCATCGAGCGCGCCGTGGCCAAGGCCCTCGAGGGAGTGCCCCAATTGGCACATGGTGAACGCGTACGTTTACCCAAGAAACGTCGCGGGTTTACTCAAGAAGCTCTCGTCGGTGGTCATAAAGTCTTCCTGCGCACCGGCGAATACGAAGACGGTAGCCTCGGTGAGATCTTCATCGATATGCACAAAGAAGGTGCTGCTTTCCGCTCTTTGATGAACTGCTTCGCCATGGCCGTCTCGGTCGGTCTGCAGTACGGCGTGCCCTTGGAAACCTACGTGGAGCAATTCACCTTCACTCGCTTCGAGCCTCACGGACCTGTTGGCGGACATCCCAACATCAAGTTTGCAACATCCATCGTCGACTACTTGTTCCGCGTCCTCGGCGTAGAATACCTCCAGCGTTATGACTTTGCTCAGGTCAAGCCCGTTCAAGAAGAACCCAAGGTCATCGAAGATCCGGGCGCCAAAAAACTCGCGAGTGACAGCAACAAGGCTCCTGAAGCTGAGCAATCACACGAACTGCGCAACAGCCCGGCTGCGAGCGAAGAAAGCATCGTCACGGCCACTGGCGCTCTCGACGCTCAGCTCGAAGATATGATGGGCGACGCCCCCGTCTGCGACGGTTGCGGGCACATCACCGTTCGCAACGGCGCTTGTTACAAGTGCCTGAATTGCGGCAACAGCATGGGCTGCAGCTAAGCGAAAGCCCGGGTATAAAAGCGGATCGCCTGCTAGGCGAAAACAGAGCCCCCACCGTCGGTTGAGCCAACAATCGGTCGTGGGGGTTTTGCATGCGGGAACGAGCAGATTAACTTGTCCCCCATGGGTCTGTTTTCAAGAGCAAAAACCATCGACACTGACGAACTTCTGCGCGACGCAATTCGTGACGCGCTGGGCCCCGAAGCGAACGAGAGCAGCGTCCGGCTTCTGTCGGCCGTCGCGGGTTTGCTCGGGGCGGTCGCCTACGCGGACCGCAATATCGTTCCAGAAGAAGAGGCACATCTCAGGGCGGAACTGGCCCGGCTCAACGGATTTTCGTCGCGAAAAGTCGACACCGTTGCTCAACTTCTCATGAGTCACGCACTTCGACTCAGCACCACCTTCGTGCCCCGTTTTACAAGGACTCTTCGAGAGGAACTCGATCCTGCGGACAGGTGCGAAGTACTCGACGCTCTGCTCGGGATGGCCGCAGCTGATGGCGTCATCACCCATGATGAGGTGGTCAACCTGCGGAACCTTTGTACGGCGCTGGGACTCAGCCAAAGCCAGTACAACCAGCTGCAAGAAAAACACCGCGCCCTGTTGGAGTCCGGCAGCTGATTGCTCATCCTTGAGCGAGAGTTCTCTTCGGTACCGAACTCAAAACCGATGCTCGAACCCATCAATCAACGGACGCCGATCGGACTCGGATTCGATGACCAAACCTCCTCCTTCTTCGATACATCCGATGTTGCGAGCTTCCTTGGGTCGGAGTCGGCCGGCTCCGGTAGCCAAAATAGCGTAGTCTTCACCGCCATCCAAAATGAGCTCAAGAGGATCCCAGTCGTAGCGCAGGCAGACCTTCTGCAGACCTTCGTGAATGATGTCGCGCAAGGACTCTTCCTTGAGCACGACACGCACACCGCTGCTTTCCGCGATGCGCCGAGCGTCCCGCCTCAGACCGTCGGACACATCAAGGCAAGAGCTCGCCCGAGTCATCAAACGGGGCCCGGCCGAAAGCTGAGCGGAGGGTCGGCGGAAAGCGCCCAAACAGGTACGCTCAGCTGCAGCTCGAGAGCCACCCCTGCCCGCTTCAAGAAGCTTGAGACCGGCCCAAGCCAACCCCACATCCCCAACTAGCCACAGTTCGTCTCCGGGCCGGGCCCCGGAACGCAGAAGAGCCTTCTGGCGCGCGAACCCCAAGACGCTGGTCACCACCCCCAGGTGGTCGCCTGCACTCAGATTACCGCCCACGATACTCACGCCGGTATCCTGACTCAACTCGGCCTGTCGACGGGCAAAGCGGCGCAAGTAGCGGGAATCAACCCTTGGGCTCAAGGTCAAATGAACGATCGCCGCGTGGGGTCGCACACCCATGGCGCAAACGTCACTGATCGCCGCATGGAACGACTTATGAGCCACGTCTTCCGGGCTCATCCACTCCCACAAAAAGTGGCTCCCTTCATTGCAGCAATCCAAGGTCCAGACCGGCTCCCCCTGCGTGGGGCGCAGCACAGCGCAGTCATCGCCAATGCCGACGCGGACGAGCCTACTTCGGCGGGGAATCGAGGCCTCCAGCTCCTGCTGGATGATGGCGAGAGCTTGCGTTTCGGTCAGTGCCACGGAAGGTGTGTACCAGGCATCCCAGAGCAGAAAAGCCCCACTCGCTTCTTCAGTCGTGTTCAGCGCGTGTGATGGTGAATCGGAAGGGTCACCACGAAAGAAGCTCCTTGTGGTTGATTGGCTTCAACCCTCACCGTTCCGTCGTGGGCATCCACCAGACGTTTTACAATCGAAAGTCCAAGCCCCGTACCCCCTACCTCACGCGTCGACGAAGAGTCCACTTGGTAGAAAGCGTCGAACACACGTTCACGTTCTCCTTCAGGGACCCCTATTCCAGTATCAGACACCCGCAATTCGATCGCAGGGCGCTGATTCACCCCCAATACGACACCACTGACCCCGCTCTCTTCCTCTTCGGATAAGGCAACTTTTCGAGTGGAAACCACAACCCGACCGCCCTTGGGCGTAAACTTGAGCGCGTTTTCGGTCAAGTTGTTGAGTACCTGACGCAAACGGTCTGCATCGGCTGACAAGGAAGGCAACGGTTCGCTCACCTCAGAAAGGAGCTGTACTTCTCGCTTCATCGCGGCCGGAGCCAGAGTCTTAACCACCTGATTGACCAACGCACCACAATCCGTATCACCCCGACGGAGACACATCGTACCGCTTTCGAGCTTGGAAAGGTCGAGTAGGCTCTTGATGAGCTCGAGAAGTTGCTCCCCCTTCTCGTGAATCGTGTTGAGAAACTCTCTTTGCTCTTGGTTGATTTCTCCTGATATCCCCTCGAGCATCATTTCGCTGTAGCCAATGATGCTCGTCAATGGAGTGCGGAGCTCATGGGAAACGGTAGCCAAGAAGTTACTCTTGAGCCGGTCGAGCTCCTTGAGTCGTTCGTAGGCAAGTTGAAGCTTCTTGTTCTTCTCGCTTAACTCTCGGAAGTTTTCCTGCACCGTGGCCATGTGCATGCTGCTCGCCAGGTATGCCTTGAGGCCGCTAAAAATAAGAAGGTCGAGTGTTGAACGCACATGGGCATCCAGAGCCGAGGCCTGAGCGTCGTCTAACTGGGGAAGCTCGGCCCAGGCCTCTTTGGCTTCTGCTCGATGTTCCTCCGGAAGCAGTTGTTGACTCTCGTCGGGGGGCCCCTCAGCGGTGGTAGGCACAAAAGGTCCGAGAATAGCCCGTCCAATCAGCTTGCCTTCGTGAGCAAGACCCGAGACGAGATACTTGCCCCCAGAAGGGCAGGCGACAACCTGAAACGAGCCGAGAACTGCCTTTTGGGATCGGACCGCCGAGATAGTTGTCTGAACCGCTCGGCGACCCTCACGACTTTTGTCCAAAAGCGAGTAATAACGCGGCACACTGGTGGTGTCGGCGAGAAGCGTTCCAGAGCTTGAATAGAGTCGAATCGACACCCCAAAGAGCTTCTCGAAGGAACGAGTCATCTCGGACAGAGCCGAACTATCCAGTAGCTCCTCCAGGTTGAAGTTCTGCCCCATCGTAATGTCATTGAGGCTGCGTGGGGCGACAGAGCTCACGAGGCGGCCCCCTTCTTTTTAATCGCGTCTTTGCCGCCCACTGCGCGATCAAGAATATCCGCAAGAGGCTCCGTCGCTCCGAGCTGCTCCGCGACATGCTGAATAAAAACTTTGCCGTCGAAACCAAACTTGGACGATAGGCCGTTGTCCTTCTCAAGCTTGCGCCAAGTCGTGTAGAGCAGGCCAAGAAAACACTCGACCACTCCTTGGCCCCGTGTCGCGACGCCCAAATAAACCGGTTCGCGACCGCCTGAGGCCATTTTTGCCACCTCTTCCTCGCTCCGCACGTCAGGGAGGTCTTGTTTGTTGAACTGAATGACCAAAGGCATCTCTTCGAGACGAATCCCCTGCGCCTTCAAGTTGTCTCGCAAGTCGATGAAGGACTCCGTGTTGGTTTCGGTTTCCGAAAGACGCGAATCGGCAATAAACGCAACGCCATCCGCCCCTTGCACGACAAGCCGGCGCGTGGAGGCATGAATCACCTGCCCCGGGACAGTAAATACCTTGATTCGAACGGACAGACCGCTCTTGTCCTCAAAGCTCAGGGGGAGGAGATCGAAGAAAAGCGTACGATCATCTTTGGTATCCAAAGTCATGAGACGCCCCTTCGCTTCCCCAGAGGCCGCCGCATGCAGCGCCTGCAGATTGGTGGTCTTCCCACTGAGCGCCGGACCGTAGTAGACTAGCTTGATGGTCAGTTCTCGCGTCGAAAAGTCGAGTTGCACCTACAAAAAACTCCGTAGTTTGACCGCAGCGCCACGCCGCGGGCGTCATCCCACAACTAGGGTACCATGACGGCTGGCCAGGCAAGGTCCTTGAGGACCAAAAACGGTAGACTCATCAGGGTTAGATAAACCTGCCTCCAGTTAAGCACCCTGCCCATTCCCCAGAATATTCACTTCTCTATGCCAACGATCGCAGCCCAGGCCCGCGCCGGACAATTTGTTGCTGACGAGCTTCCCGGGTTCGAAGCTCTCCGATTCGCGCTCCCTCAGGAAGATGACGGAGCACTTTGGGGCACATTGGTCCGTCGCGCGCGCCCCTCAAGGGAGGCCAAAGCCCGCCCAGCCGTCCTCTACGTACACGGTTTTTGCGACTACTTCTTTCAGACTCACCTCTGCGATACCGTTGAAGACGCGGGTTTTGCCTTCTATGCCCTCGAGCTGCGCCGCTATGGTCGGTCCCTTGATCCTGAAAATCGAGCGAACCAGGCAAGAGACATAAGCGACTACTTCGCCGAGATAGACTGGGCCCTTCGCTACATCCTCGACCGCCACCCCAAGATGGGGGGAGCCATAGCGCACAGTACCGGCGGGTTGGTCCTCTCGCATTTCTTGAAGCACTCGAAGCTTCGCTCTCAAATTCCGAACCTGGTGCTCAACTCCGTCTTTCTCAAGTTCAACTTACGCGGTCCCGATGCCCTGCTTGCGAACATCGTCGCCAAAGCGGGAGCAATTGCCCCCTATCGTGCGCTTCCTCAAAAGATGCCAGGTAGTTATGGCAAGACCTTGCACATCAGCGAGCAGGGCGAGTGGGACTACAACCTCGCCTACAAGCCTTTGTTTGGATTCCCGATGTACCCCGCCTGGTTTCGTATGATCAAAAGGGCTCAGGCGGAGGCGACAGCCGGCCTCAACCTAGAACTACCGATTCTCAGTATGCGCTCCAGCGCCTCTCACTTTGCTCCCGATCCCCCTCGACCTCAAGACCACCTGGCGGACATCGTCCTCAACGTAAAGGACATTGCAGGCCTCAGCCCGCGCCTCGGACGAAACGTCCAAGCCTGCATCATCGAAGAGGGCATGCATGATCTCTACCTGTCAAAAAAAGAGGCACGGCAAGCGGCTCTGAGCGAAACCGCGCGCTTTCTCAAACTTCATCAGGGGTCATGAGTCCTGCGTCTCGGTCCTCGTCCCTCCCTCGCTTGACGATCATCTGCGGTAACGCGGGAGTAGGAAAGACGACCTTCGCGTCGAAGCTTGCCCGGCAAACCGGCGCCTGTCTGCTCGATATCGACACAGTGAGCGAAGGACTCGTACGAGCCGGTATGATCGCAGCTGGCTTGGACCCCAACGATCGAGACTCACCCCAATTCAAAACGCTCTTCCGCGACCCCATCCACGAGACGCTCTATGCGATCGCTCAGCAAAATCTCCCCCACCGAGACTGCATTATCGTCGCCCCCTTCACTCAAGAACGCAGAGACCCGAACTTCTATCGCGACTGTTGCGCTCGCTTCACGGCCCAAGTCGAAATCCTGCATTTGACCTGTCGTGAAGAAACCCGAAAGCAACGCATCCAGCTGCGAGGAAACCCGCGCGACGCGGGAAAACTTGCCGACTGGAGGGCTTATAGCAAGCAAGGAAGGGACGAGGGCCCTCCTCCCTTCCCTCACCAACAGATCTGCACAGATTAGCCCTTCCTGAAGGCCTGTAGGTCCTCACGGGCTCGTGCGATTTCTACTGCAACCCGCTCCTTGGCGGGTCCGCCAATCAGAGCTCGACGCTCAACGGCCGCTTTTGGGTCGAGAGCTGCTGCAGCCGCCGGGTCCCTGAGACTTTCATGCGCCTTTCCCAACTCGTCAGGAGTCAAACCATTGAGCTGCACGCCGCGTAGCTCAGCTTGTCGAACGAGGCCACCAACGATGTGATGTGCGTCGCGAAAGGGCACGCCTTGGAGCACGAGGTAGTCGGCGAGGTCGGTAGCGCAGACGTATCCTTGCTCAAGCGCCCCCTCAAGGCGGGAGCGAACGAAAGTTGCCGTCGAAATGGCTCCGGTCAGCGCCCGCAGGGATTGAAGGGCATCGCGCGCGGCTTGAAAGATGGGCTCCTTGTCTTCTTGCAACTCGCGCCCGTATCCAAAGCAGAGAGACTTTTCTAAGGTATAAAGGGCCGTCACGTGGCCGATCAATCGAGCCGCCTTGCCGCGGATGAGCTCTGCCACATCCGGGTTCTTCTTTTGAGGCATCATGCTGGAACTCGTCGAAAAAGCGTCCGAGAGTTGAATGAAGCCGAACTCGGTGGTGCTCCAGATGACGATCTCCTCGGAAATACGGCTCAAATGAACCCCAAGGATGGTCAAGCCGGATGCTACCTCCATCAAGAAGTCGCGGCTGGCTGTCGCATCGAGCGAGTTGCGCATGACCCGCGCAAAGCCCAACTCTTGAGCCACCCCATCTCTATCCAGCGGAAACCCGCTGCCCGCCACCGCTCCCGCCCCGAGGGGGGACTCGTTCACTCGGTCGAGGGCATCGACGAGACGAAAACGATCACGTTTGAGCATTTCGTACCAAGCCATCAAGTGATGAGAAAGGCGACTTGGCTGTGCTCGCTGCAGATGGGTGTAGGTGGGCATGAGGACCTCGATCTCCTGGTCTGCCCTATCGACAATCGCCGAGCACAAGTCTTCTACGGCCGAAATGGTTTCTTGGACGACCTCCCGACAATAGAGCCGCAAGTCAGTCGCAACTTGGTCGTTGCGCGAACGTCCCGTGTGGAGCTTGCCACCCACAGGGCCAACGATTTCTGTGAGCCGCGCTTCGATGTTCATGTGCACGTCTTCACGAGCGGGGTCCCAGACGAAGTCTCCGGCTTCGATTTCAGAAGCCACTTGGTCGAGCCCCTTCACCAGAACGTCGGCCTCCTCTTGCGACAAAACGCCAACGCGGGCCAGGCCGCGAGCGTGGGCCTTCGAGCCGGCGATGTCGACCTTCCACAAAGCCGAATCCACATCCACGCTGGCATTCAGCTGCTGCATGGCTTCATCTACGGAGTTGGGCAATCTGCCCCCGCGCGCGACACTCATGTGCCGGCCATAGGATCTGTAGCTCAGCCGAGCAAGGGCTCGCTATCGCTTAAACCTAAGCCCGATCAGATAGCGGTCCAGACGAGAAGCTCACTGGCCCAAGCAGGCTAGAGTACACCTGTCTTGTTGCATGCATCTCGCCACCCTGCGGGTTATGAGATGCGCTGTAGACATCGTTCCATTTTCCCAGACCGCAGGGCGTCCTGACGTTCGAAAAAACGCCGGTAATCCCGCCCGGGGGGTTCGCCCTCCGGGACACGTAGAGAGAAATCAGTGAGCCTCGTCGCAGCAAAGCGTACACAGGCAAAACAGCCCTCGGCCACAATTCCGCGGCGTTCGGCACGGGTCAGTGTCCGCACCGAAGAGTAGCCTCGGAGCAGGGCCAGCACGAGGTCTTCCTCCAGCTCGGCACCGTAACACCACGCGAGCAGAGTCACCATGAGGTCATAGGCATAGGAACCCAAAGACGCGCTCTCAAAATCGAGAAGCCCACTCACCTCGTCGCCGTTCAAGAGCACGTTGTCACGAAACAGATCTCCATGGATCAACCCGCAAGGAAGCTCGGGGTCCCTTTCCAAAGCTAAGCTCAGGCAATCCCTCCGAATGCGCGCGACTGCTTCGTTCAGACTCGCTCGCCCCGCTTCCTCCACCGTCTCAAGGCGTTCGAGGATTTGTTGCCCCCCAAAACGACTCGGTTTGAGTTCGAGCCCCCTCAAGTCTGCCGTGTGAACCTGCGCCAAAGCTTGCCCGACAGAATAGCAGCGGGCCTCGTTCACCAACGCCTGGCAGCTGACTTCTCCGCCAATCCGTTCATAGACAGCAAAGGGTTTACCACCGAAGTCACAAAGCAGCTCACCGTCCTCGCGTCGCAGGGGCCTTGCCACTGGGATCTGGGCCTCGAAGAGGCGCAAGTTGAGTTCTAGCTCGAATCGCGCTCCCTCCTCACCTTGTTCTTCGTAGATGCGAGCGAAAAGCGACTTTCGAACTCCTGCCTCCGTCTCGGTCTCTAAGAAGAAGTTAGAGTTGACGCTCCCTGCTGAGAGCGGCTTCAGATCTATCAAGATGAGATCATAGCCGGCCAAGAGTTTGCGGGCGGACTCAAATGGAAGCTCGGTCAAGATGGCCATGCCTGGCCGAGGCTAGATCAAGCTCCAGAAATCGGAAGGCGTCCCGCCACCTTTTGAATGTATTCCGCTGACGCGCGACTCAACCCTTGTGGGTAGGCTAGACCTTCGGGCGAAGCCTTAAAAACCGAGGCAAAAAACACCGAAGCTGCGAGATAGGATCCCTTCAGGCTCGGGTGCGAACCATCGGCATCATAGAGCTCACGAAAAGAAAAGGGCTTGCGACGCTCGCGATAGATATTGGCAAAAGCCCCACCCACGTCCGCGAACGCTCCCCCTGTGGTTTCTCGATAGAGGGAGTAGCCCCGATACAATGCCTCTGTGTGACCCATGAAGGAGCAAACCTCGCTCGATTTTTGGCAAAAATCCTTGTCTCCGTCTCGCCGCCCCCACGTGACATAGTAAAAAAGCGAGGACTCGGGATTGTTCTCGAAGACAGCATTCGCCAAGCTGACCACGCTCGGTAAGGTCTTTTCTTTGACGTAGGAAAGTGGCTGACTCGGGAGCTGGCTGAAGTTCTGCAGAACGACCACGTCCCAATCACGAGAGCCGATTGCACTTAAGGTGGCGCTCGACTTCGCATGCTCATTGAGCTTGGAGCCGCCGGGGGCAACATAATCTACGCGAACGCTGCAACCAGCAGACTCGGCCATCGCCGAGAAAAGCTCGGGCATTTGATAATAATGAGTGTAACTATTGCCGATGAAGAGGACATCGATCGGCGCATCGTCCTCGCACAAGAGGGGAGCGGAGGCTCCACCCGTCATCAAAGGCACACCTTCTGCTCCCGAGCCCCCGACCCCAAAGCCAGACGCGCCCCCGAAAGAGTTCGAACCGTGCATCCCGGCCCCTTCCGCCGGGGGATCCCATCCGCTCGAGGCGGCTTGCCCGATGTAAAGCACGGCCCCCGCCACAGCGAGGCTCGACCAGCGCTTGAACTGGATATGGGCTTTCCTCCAGAGCGAGCGACTCACCTGGTTTGTCTCCGGAACAGCATCCGCTTCTTGCTGGTCTTGAGTAGTCGATCGAAAGGAAGTTACTGAATTCAAACTATTTTCAGCGTAGCACACCCAGAGGGCCGGTCCAGAAAAACCCGTACCAATGACTACAAACTCCTCTCGTTGTTCTCCCTGCACGCCCGCAGTCCCCTTGCCTGAACCCCCGCTGCCACCTACACGCCACACTCTGCGCTCGAGATGACTCGGCGGAGACTCCCCGCCGAGGGAGCAACGGCCACACCTGCTCATCAGCCCGGCTCGGGGCAAAGCACTCTGGTCAAGTAACTCAAATATCATGGAAATTTTTGGCGAAACGAACGGACTCTCCCCCTCCGCACACAAGGCGCTCGAACGCATCTACCGACGCCGTGTTCCCCCCGACACCATCGCCACACCCGAGCTCGCCCGCAGCCTGGCTGAAGCATCCCGAGAAAGCGGCCGACAAGTCGGTGCTCTAGTTCATCGCTCCGGGGTCGTCGACTATGTGGTTGTCGGAAGCCCGAGCGGGATCATGCTCCCAGAAATCGGCCGGCTTCGAGCAGCACGGGGTCGATTTCGCGCCTTGCGCCTCATCCATACTCACCTCTTCAACGAGCCGCTCAATCAAGATGACTTCACGGACCTCACGCGGCTTCGCTTGGATCTCGTAGCTGCACTCCTTCTCACTCCAGAGGGAGATCCGCGAGCGCTCACTTGGGCCTACAACGTCCCGAAAATTGCCAATAAGGACGGTTCACCGAGTCGTGGCTACGAGGTGGTCGCCCCCGTCCCCTGGGGCCGGCCACAACCTCACTTCGGAGAGCTCATTGAGGCCCTCGAGTCCGAGTTTTCGCGACTCGAAAAGAATCGCCCCATCGAGGCCAAAGACGGTCGCGCGATGCTGATTCACGTCGGAGAAAAAAAGCCCGGAGCCATGCGCCTCGCGCAGGTCCGCATGGCAGAGCTGGAAGCCCTGGCCCAAACGGCAGGGGTAGAAGTCGTCGAGTCGATCATCCAGCTCCGTGACCGAGTGGATCCCAAGTACGTGCTAGGCAAGGGAAAACTAGAAACAGTCTTGATCAAAGCCATCGACCTCGACGTCGAAACCTTGATTTTCGATCAGAACTTGAACCCCACTCAAGCAAGCACCATCGCGGGTCGCACCGACCTGCGCGTCGTTGATCGCACTCAGCTGATTCTCGACATCTTCGCTCAGCGAGCTGAAAGCAAGGACGGAAAGCTCCAAGTGGAGCTCGCGCAGCTCAAGTACACCCTGCCCCGCCTAGGTCAAAAGGACGACAGCCTGAGCCGACTCACCGGCGGCATCGGCGGACGAGGTCCCGGTGAAACCAAGCTAGAAATCGGACGCCGGAGAGCCCGAGAACGTCTGGAACGCCTTGAGAAACAGCTCAAGGAACAAACCAAACAGAGAGCTCAGCGGCGTCGCCGCCGTCATGGTGATGACGTCCCGGTCATTGCGATCATCGGCTACACCAATGCCGGCAAGAGTACACTCCTGAACACTCTAACCAACGCCGGTGTCTTGGCCGAAAACAAACTGTTCGCCACCCTGGATACCCGCTCGCGCCGCCTGTCTCTCCCCCAAGGAAACACCGTCATCTTGAGCGATACAGTGGGATTTATCCGCGATATGCCCAAGGACCTCTTCGCCGCCTTTCGAGCAACCTTTGAAGAAGCGGCAGATGCCAATCTCCTTCTTGAGCTCATTGACGCATCGGACGAGCAAGAAAGAGCGCACAAGCAAGAAACAGCCAAGTTGATCGACGAGCTCGGCCTCGAGCACGTCCCCCGGCTCCGGGTCTACAATAAGGCGGACCGAATCGAACCTGCTCTCGCCGAAGCCTTGGGGCAAGAACCCAATACACTCGTGGTCTCGGCTCTGGATCCCGCCAGTCTGAGGGCGCTCATTGGCGAACTCGAACGACGGTTCATCCCTCCAACCAGCGCCTAAAGACAGAGTACATCTCACAACCAGCAAAAGCTCTGCCGCAGCTAGGCCACAGGAGTGAGGCAGCTGCGGCAGGAAGGGGCGCCCTTCAGTGAAGGGAGTCGGTCTCGCCTACGGATGTGGCCTTCACGCTCGGACCGAGCAGGTTGAGCAGCTCGGTGGCTTCGATGCTTTCTTTGTCGAGCAAGTGATCCCGGAGCGCTTCCAGGGTGCCTATATGGTCGACAAGAAGCTTTTCGGCTTCTTGAGCCGAGCGAAGGAGAAGAGACCGCGCCTCTTTTTCGATCGCGTGAACCGTAGCGTCAGAAGTCCCCCCATCGGTGGCCATCCGTTGACCTAGGAAGGGGTGCTCGGTGCGATGCTCGTAGTACACCGGGCCAATCGTCTCGCTCATCCCCCAGTGGGCGACCATCCTGAAGGCAATCTCGGAGGCCCGTTTCAGATCGTTTTCGGCACCGGAGCTCGTATCCCCCAACTGGGAGCGCTCCGCCGCGTAACCACCCATGAGAACACGCAGGCGTGCCTCGAGCTCGGGACGGGTCATCATATGCCGGTCTGCGGCGGGGACTTGCTGGGTCACTCCTAGCGCCATACCCCGAGGGATGATCGTCACCCTGCGCAAGGGCTCGGCGTGAGGCGAAAAGTGAGCCACGATGGCGTGCCCAGCCTCGTGAAGGGCGACTCTCCGCTTTTCTTCGGGATCGAGCTTCGAATCCCGCACGTCTCCGAGCACGATCTTGTCGTAGGCGGCGCGGAAATCGGCCTCTGTGATGTCTTCTCCGTCCCGTCGCGTCGCATGCAAAGCCGCTTCGTTGGCCAGATTGGAAAGATCGGCCCCCGAAAACCCCGGCGTATCACCTGCCAACGCCTTGAGGTCCACGTCTCCGGACAGGGGTTTGTCGCGGGTATGCACCTTCAAAATCGCCTCACGCGCCTTGAGCTCGGGACGATCAATCGTCACCCGCCGATCAAAACGTCCCGGTCGCAACAGGGCTTGATCAAGAACATCGGGGCGATTGGTCGCCGCGACGACAATCGTATGATCGTTTCGAGAAAACCCATCCATCTCGCCCAACAGCTGATTGAGGGTTTGTTCACGCTCATCGTGTCCCCCCCCCAGTCCAGCGCCCCGAGCACGACCGACGGCATCGATCTCGTCGATGAAGATAATCGCCGGCGCCACCTTTTTGGCTTCCTCGAAGAGTTCGCGCACCCGAGAGGCCCCCATGCCTACGAACATCTCGATGAACTCAGAACCGTTGATCGAGAAGAACGGCACGCCAGCCTCTCCTGCCACAGCGCGCGCAAGCAGAGTCTTTCCCGTGCCGGGAGGCCCGACGAGGAGCACCCCGCGAGGGATCTTCCCTCCCAAACGACGGTACTTCTCAGGCTCTTTGAGGAATTTGACGACTTCTTCCAAGTCACGTTTGGCCCCGTCCTGTCCAGCAACATCACCGAAAGTCACTGCCACGTCTTTGTCCAACTCAAAGCGCTTGGCCTTCCCCTTCATGACATTGCCAAAGGGGCCCATCATCTTCGAATTGCGTCGCGACATCCAAGCAAGCAAGCCGATGAACAAGACCGCGGGAGCGACTACGTTGAGCAGGGTGTAGAGCGCCATCGAAGGTTCGTCGTTCTTCACCTCGATCTTGACACCCTTTTCCCTCAAGAGCGGCAACAGGGTTTCATCTTCGATGAGTGGTAGTTGCGTGACAAACCCTTGCGTCCCCGTCTTATAACGCCCCTCTACCGTGAGTCCGGTGATCTCGACTGACTCGATCCGTTCGTCAGTCACGCTCTGGTAGAACTCGGAATAGGCAACTTCGTTGCCTTGGCCCCCAGCATGAGAAACGAAGTTCCAGACCATGAAAGAGAACAAGAGAGCGAGGGGAAAGATCCACCCCCGCAGTCCGTTGTTTCCCCCGCCGGTGGGAGGGCGCATCGAACCTCCGCCATCTTTGCGAGATTTGGGTGAAAAAGGAGGAAAACTGCCGCGCTCTTTGGACGGAGGACGGCTGGAACCTGAACGGTCTGGCATCGCGAACAAGCTAGACACGAAACACGAGATGTCGAGAAGAAATTCCCGGATCTAGGTCTCTTGTTTGCGCAAAATCACGAGGCTTTCGACATGATGCGTCTGAGGGAACATATCTGCCACGGAGATCTCTTCGATCGTGAAGCCCGCGTGGGTTAAAACTTTGAGATCGCGCGCCAAGGTGACCGGGTCGCAGCTGACCATGATCAAAAACTTCGCACACACCCGGCTGACCCAGTCGATAACCGCTTTGGCTCCCGAGCGAGGTGGGTCCACGATAACCAAATCGTAGTGCTCGTCTCGCTTGCTCGCCTCCTTCGCGTAAAAACCGCTGTCTTGAGCGACGAATCTTCCTTCTCCCCAAGTAGAGCCGACTTGGGCGCGATAGGCAGCTTGAGCCATGTCGCGCGCCTCACGATCAAATTCAACCCCGACCCCGTCGAGGCCCAAGGCCAACAAAGGAAGCGAGAAGTTGCCGTTGCCACAATACAAGTCGACGAAGGTTCTCAATTGGTGTTCGCGCACGAGCGCCATCACTCGATCGATCAGCTCTCGATTCACCGAGGGGTTGACCTGACTGAAGCCCCCGGGACGCGACAAGACATAAGCAAGTTCGGTCGCTGGGTCTTCAACCGGCGCCACATCGGCTCGACCTAGGCGAACGACACACCCCTCCCCCAGTGCTGCCTGGACAGAGTCAACAAGAGTGCGTCCCTGCTGCTCGCCTAGCTTGAACGTACTGGGCGCTGATCGCTTATGACCTCGCCGTCGGTTTCGATGAGACGGACCCGAGGAAATGGGGTTCAGTTGGACAAGGAGAGGTTGAAAACCATGCCCCCTGACGCGGGAGACCACACGCAATTCGATGGACGCAAGAGCTTCGAAAACAGGACGATCGATATCTATGAGGGCTCGAAGACGCTGCAGCCCCTCGTTGAGCCGTGGGTTGGCAACTCTACATTGCTCGACTTCGACCAAATCGTGGGTACCCGGACGGAAAAATCCGAGACGCCCCGCCTTTTGATGCAACCGAATGCGCTCTCGGTAGGCGAAGGGCTCTGCTGAAGAAATAAACTTGATCGTGCGCCACTCGATCCCCCCTGTCCGACGCAGCGCATCCCGCAGGATGTCGAGCTTAATCGCTCGCTGGGTGGCGATGTCGGCTGCCATCAGATCACAGCCACCACACTCCGAAGCGAAAGGACAAGTGGGTTGAATGCGCCCCGGCCCCGCTTCGAGCAGCACTCCCACCTCAGCCCGCAGTACGCCACCCCGCGACTGAATACAGCTAAGTTCGACCCGATCCCCTGGAAGTCCCCCCTGAACCAGGACAACCTCCCCTGAGTCAAGGCGGGCCAACCCCGCGCCCCCGGGCACCACGCGCTCGATAGTGACCGTCCGGGCTAAGGTACGCTCCGGCTCAAGGCTGGGAGACGATGGGCATTTCTTGGACAATGGCTTCGACCATTTCATTGAGCTTCTGCTCGTCAAAATCGGGTTCGATCACGCGCACGGCGGTCCCGCGCCAAACCACGGCATTGGACCTGCGATCAATGAGATCCACCACCACCACCCCCTCGTCGGTGCGCATCACCTGAGACGACCAAGCGCTCGGACCAAAAACTGGACCATAACCGTAGCCGTACATGCCCGGTCCATACCCCCAGCCGAACGAACTCGAGGGATACACGTCGATTCTTTGTTTGCGGGTTGCGAAGACGGCGACCAGCAAATCAGCCTCTTTCTTACTGGTCGGTTTGAAACCGCGATCGCGAAGATGTAGATAGGTCAGCTGCCTCAAACGCTGAAGAATGAAGGGGTTGACCTCCGAGTTCTTCGAGGGGAGCGCCTTGTTGGGCAGCATCATCGAAAAGTCCATCATCTCCGAAAGATGGACCGACGGATCATGAGCCGTTTCTACCCGCACGCGCGGGACGCACCCGGTCACGACAAGACTCAGGACGAGAAGGAAGAAGCTGCGCGTCTGGATCATCGACCCGATGGTTCTTCCACCGGGTCGATGCGAAATCAATCAAGGTTGAGACAATACTCGAAATTCAATACGCCTGTTCTTGGTTCGGCCCTCTTTGGTCGCATTGTCGGCGACAGGCTCCGTCGCCCCCGCCCCACGAGCGGTGATGCGGTCTTCGGAAATCCCTTTTTCGAGAAAATACTTACGAACAGCCTCAGCCCGCTGGATCGATAGTTCTTGGTTGCGCTCTTCAGTCCCCTCGCTCGAAGTGTGACCAGACACCTCAATCCGGATGGACTCAAAATCGGTCAAGATCTTGGCCGCTTCATCGAGTGTCGAAAGTGAACTCTGGTCGATCTCGGCCGTCCCCTGCTTGAACTGGATCCCAGGAATCACGCCCGTGAATTTTTTCACTTCCTCTGGCATCTCGTCGGGGCAGCCGTCCGCGTCCTTATAACCGTTGTTGGTCTCTGGTTTGTCGGGACATTGATCATCTGCCCCCGGGATTCCGTCTCCGTCCGGGTCGGAATTAGGGCAACCCGAAGGAGCGGGTCCGGCTTCGGTGGGGCAGAGATCGTCCGGCAAGGGAACACCGTCAGCGTCCTGGTCCAGGTTTGGGCACCCTTGTGGTGCCGGCCCCGCCTGCTGGGGACATTGATCCAGATCATCGAAGATACCATCGCCATCCGCGTCCCCATCACCCTCGACTTGAGTCACCGCGGCTGGACAACCGTCGGCAGTCAGCGCTCCTTCCTGTGGGCATTTGTCGTCGGCGTCGAAGAGTCCATCGTAGTCACTGTCGACTTTCTCGCTTCGAGAGACGTCCCGCTCGAAAACGAAGCTCACGCCCAACTGAATGGCCGGGTGGTGCGTCTGCTTTCCGTTTTTGACGTCGCGTTTCTGAGTCAGGGAGTCCTGGAAATCGAAGCGCAAGTTGAGCCGCTTCGAGAGCGCTGCCTTGACACCGAGTCCCCAGATGAACGAGGTATCTCTATCGTGGCCCATCAGCTCGCTGGAGGCCCCGAGGGTACCAAGTCCCAAGGTGAAGAAGGGGACGACTGAAGCCAGCGGAAGCTGACCAACTAGATGCCCGCTCAGGCCATAAAAAGTGGCGCTGTAGCCCGATTCACGGAGAGACCCGCCCCCAAAGAAGCTTTGAAATTCGGCGCCAACGAACGAAAGCGGAAAGTAGCCGAGCCGAAAACCCACCTGAGAAACCGCACCCGAGTACTCGTCCACCGGAAGGACCGCCACCTTGAGGTTGTGCTTCTTCGACGGAAACAAAATCCCAGCGTAGAGCGTCACCTCCCACTGGTTACCGGTGGGAATGTAGCGGGACATGTAACCTTGCTCAGCACCGCCATAGGTCGGGGCGTGATACCCGGAGCGCGCGCGCAGGCCAGCGTAGGCCGGAGGTGGTGCCTGTTCTGCCGCCGGTGCAGGAGCAGCTTCCCCGGCCGGAGGTGGTGCCCCCGCAGGTGCGCTTGTCTCTTCCGCATTATCTTCTCCGGTCTCGCTGATAGCAGTCGCCTCTGCACTGGCAGAATCTGCCCCGGCATCCGCGCTCACAGCTAACTCACCAGAAGCTCCCTGAGCAAAGGCGGTGCTCGGTCCCCATCCCAAGACCAGAGCAGTGGCCGATGTGGCCAAGCCCAAAGGTTTGATCGCCCGCGGGCTCCTCTTTCCAATTTCTCGCATATCAATCCTCCCCATGAATCGCCGTCGACTCAGGGCCCAAAAATGTTTCGCTTAGGCTACCAGAGCGGCCTGTAGTACGGCAGAGAGCTTCTTCAATTTAAGCTAGCTAAGTCTAGGTATTTCCTCCGCATTTGTAGATGAAATTGCAGCAGGGGCAGAACCGGCTCAAATACGGGACTACGCCCCCAGCCCATAATCGTAGGTCGAGTCGCACAACCGGTACCAAAAAGCGCCCCATTGGCTCCACTCACCCACAAATCGTACCGGCGTGGGTCCCTCGCCGGGTCGACTCAAGAGTCACTCAAAGATAAAGTTCGAGACTACGTGTACGACCTCAAGCCGCCAGAGCACCTCATCGGGCAAGTCCTCGGGGGCGCGTACAAAATCCAATCCAGGCTGGATGAGGGAGGGATGGGAACGGTCTTTCGCGCGGAGCACGTAAGACTCAAACGCCCCGTGGCCGTCAAGGTGATGTCAGGCCATCTCGCCGAAGACGAGCATGCGCTCGCTCGCTTCACCCGGGAAGCGGAGATCATCTCCCAACTCCACCATCCCCATGTCGTGCAGGTGCTCGACTTCGACACCACGGAAGAAGGGCGCCCCTACCTGGTTATGGAGCTCTTGCAGGGGAGGGCCCTCGATGACGTCATGTCCCAGCACGCCAAGCTGGGCATCGGCCCCGCTGTCCGGGTAGCCATTCAAGCGGCTTCGGCCCTTGGAGCGGCCCATTCGGCGGGAATCGTGCACCGCGACCTGAAACCAGCAAATATCTTTCTCGTCGATGCTGGGGGACGGCTTTTCGCCAAACTCTTGGACTTCGGAATCAGCAAACGTGCCGAGAACGAAACGAGAGACCGACGCCTCACTGGCGAGTTCGATATTCTGGGAACGCCAGAATACATGTCTCCAGAACAGGCGCTCGGTAAGACCGCTGCAGTGGACGCCGCAGCGGACCAGTACGCCCTCGCGGTCATTCTTTATGAAATGCTAACAGGTCGCGTCCCCTTCACCTCGGACGACGTCATGGATCTCCTCCAGCGTGTGATTCGGGACGTGCCTGTTGCCCCGTCGAGCCTCCGCGACGAAATACCGCCCGGAATTGATGCCGTTTTGCTCCGTGCCCTCTCGAAGTCGCCCGAGGATCGCTTCGACAGTGTCGCCGAATTCGCCGATGAGCTCGAAGCGGCCGTTAGCGAACGTAGTTCAGATTCAACACCCAGCCTCACCTCGAGTAGGCGGGCCAAAAGTATCCAGCCAACGGTGGATTCGGGCTTCAACTCCGAGCCTTCAACGGGCATGCGTCGCTCAGCCTTTCATTCCAAAGACCCCATGCAATCTTTGGAAGAGCTCATCGAGCAGACCCGCCAAGAGCTAGGGCTCGACAACCTTGATCTCGCCGTCAACTGCGCGGAAGCCGCCATCGAACTCGCCCAAGCGGTAAGAAACGACGAGGTCAAAGCTCTCGTTTCGCGCAATGCGACCCTGTTTCGACGGGTATTCGAACGACGCCTCGGCGGACTCGGCAAAACGCTGATCGTCAGCGCGAGCGCCGGGCAGGCGCGAGGGCTCACACCCGAACAGGCCTTTCTTCTTTCTCGACTTGAAGGCGGCCTCAGCATCGAAGAGGCCATCGACCTCTCTCCCCTGTCACGGGAAGCCACCTTGGGCTATCTCGTCGGTCTGATGAAGCTCGGCCACATCAGCCTAGGCGCCTGAGCCCAGTCCCCGGTCGCCACCACAAGCAAAGCTTAGACGTTGGGGCTAGGCTTCGGAATCGGAAGCATCAGCTTCCGGAACAAGAGAAGGTGACTCGAAAGGGCGATGGGAACAAGGAAGGTCGGCAGCCAGACCCAAGGATAGGAAGCCACCACGACGTTGGGCGGAGTAAACCATCCAAACGGCTCGGGAAACCCCAACACGGCGATGGTCACGACATTGATCAACAAGGCCAGGCCGAGACAGTTCCACGCCCACAAAGCCCATCGGGGCGCATCGAGTCGACGAATCTTCCACCATAGGGGAAAGGCGAGCGCTCCTGTAACGATATCGAAGTTGTATCCCCCCAGGGTCATTTCGGAGGCGATCACCTGATGGCCCGCCAGGAAGTAGAGCACCAGCTCCAGGGGCAAGCGAAAGCCCTGCGTGCCGACGAGCAAGGATTCCGGAAGCAAGCGAGCTGTTTCCTTACCCCAAGGCGAAAGGCAAAAGACCACCACGAGCAAGCCCATCGGCGCGACCAAACGCATCAGATAAGGCGGGTGAGCCGAGAAATCCCAAAAGACGCCACGAATCGAAAGAACCGCAGGAATACCAAGCCAAACCACCATGAGACCGCGCATCCACAGCGCCTTCTTCATGTGCTCACCGGCAAGAATCCTAAAAGCCGCGAAAACAGCCGACAGCGCCCACGCCACGAGGCCATAAAAACTGAAGGTCAAGGTATCAGGGATCGAGAGCTCCACGGGCTGCATCGTGGCGAACGACGAGACGAAGCACAACCAGCTCCCAGCATCTTGCCTTGTCCCTAAGCCCGTGCCAACTTCCGCCCGCCCGCTCCCGTAGCTCAGCTGGATAGAGCAGCGGCTTCCTAAGCCGAAGGTCGGAGGTTCGAATCCTCCCGGGGGCGCTGTTCTTTTTGGGGGGCAGAGGCCCCCCGGCTCGCACCGGCGCAGCCGGATGACTCGCCTCCCCCACCCACCGCCGTGCCTCCGGCGGCTCCCACATAGTCGCCGGCGGGGGCGCGGCGGCCTCCATGCTCCGCAGGTCGGCGGAGCTTGCTGCTCGGGGCTACGCTAAAGACGGTGGCTCTTCACACTCCATGGTGGGCACAGGCTCGGTAAAGGGACGCTTGCAACCGCGACACATGAAGCGACGCTTGTGAATCAGAGGTCTCACTGCCGTGCGGCGCGGCGGCTCATCCTTGATGGTCACCCACCTGCGGTCGTAAACGCTCCGGCTCGGTGTGGCGCACCGTGGACAGACTTCCATCTTGCTCGTCTTGCGCATCACGAAGTCCGTACCCCCGATGGGGCCATGACCGGCGCGAATGAGTTCAAAAACAAACTCGGGATCCGTACCAGAGGCACTTTGTTATTCCGCTGCCCCCTTTCGCTAGGGGTTATGAGCGGGCGGGCCGTCCCTTCGACCACGAAAGAGGACGAACGCCGTGACGGACCCCAAAGCCTGGGGCAGCCAAGCCCCGGCGGAAGCCCGCAACGGGCAAGCCCACCGAACGCGATCGGCGGGAGGCGCGGAGGGCACTCCAGAAAGCGGGGATTCTGTGAGCGCGCTCGTACGTCCGGAGGTGAAGCGGACTTTCATCACCGTTGCGCCTGGCATTCAGGAGGTGCGCGGACTCTCCGGCACGACCTACCGAGTTCGACTAGACGCCGGACCAAGACTTTCGCACGCTTCTGGCCGAGGTAACCGGCGTCGACCTGCGGCTTTGCCCGGTTTGCTCTGAGGCGAGCCTTCAGCGCACGGCGCTCGTCAGATCAAGAGGTCCTCCCGAATGATCGAAGCCCGCCTCGTTACCCCCAACCACCGTGAGGCTCATCTTCGACATGAGGTCAGGCGACAGCTTTGTCCTCGAGTCGAAAGTTCCCCAGGTCGACGCACTTTCCCAACGCGAACGACCTCTGCCCCTCGACGCACGCGCCTCACGAAGACCACAGAACTGATGCTCGGACCAAACGAGCTCGACCGAAGCGAGCTTGCTGACCGCTGGAGTCTTCCAAGAACTCCATAGCCCTGCCGAAAGGCGTTTCGTTCAAGGCTCGTTTCCGTGAGCACTCACCGAGTGGACAAGACGGTGCGCGTCGTCATGTCCGCCGTGTCTCGGAAACGAGCTAATACTTATGGGCGTTTGAACAGCGGGCCAAGGTCGTTGGAAAGCTTCGCTTTGCGGATATAGGTAACGTCCCGTTAGTCACCGCTTCATGCCCCAATCATTCAAAAAAAGGAGGAAGCCATCAAATAATTGAGGCAAGGTGGCAGTAGGGATGAAAGTTTCCAATATATTTGCGGTGCGTGAAGGATGTACCCGCAGGTGTTCGCAATGAGGCTCGGGGGGTGAAAAGTCGCCGCTGGGTTAGTCGCGAGCATCCGATAAAATTGCCTCAACTCGTGTGAATGAGAATGCCAACGAGTATAAGCTATGTGAAGCCAATCAAAGGACGGCCATGAGAGCTCAATTACTTTTTTTTCCCGAGAACTCGAGTCCGAAACCCCGCGCCTTGCATTCAGCAAGCACGATAGGTCACGGAATGGATGCACCAGTGACGAGAGGCGACTGTCGGCGTCGCGGATGGTTCGGCCGCAGCCCATTGTACTTCGTTTTGAGTTTGATGGCTGTTTTTGGCTGTGAACAGCGCGATGAAACCCGAGGGCCGTCCTCCGATGGCGGTGGTACGATGGTTGGGGCGGACGGAGGGAGCAGTGCTTCCGGCGGTTCTCCGAATGCCACAGGTGGTGCGACCTTCGGTAGCGGGGGAGCGGCAAGTACGGGCGGTGGCGAGCTGGTCGGATCTGGTGGAGCGGACACGCAAGCGGCCAGTGGTGGAGCGGGCGACAGCATGGCTAGTGGAGGCGCTTCTCCAAAGCCGCCGAATCCAGAGGACGAAGTGGACCCTACTCCTCGAGTGGCAACGAACCCCATCATTCAGACTAAGTTTACCGCCGATCCTGCGCCCTTGGTCGTAGGTGACACTGTTTACCTCTACACATCCCACGACGAGGACGATGCAACGGGCTTTACGATGTACGAGTGGCTCCTCTACAGCTCGAGGGATATGGTCAATTGGACTGACCATGGCGTCATCGGAGGAGTGAAAGAACCGACCAAGACTTTCGCTTGGGCGGACGGATACAACGCCTGGGCACCGCAAGCCATCCTCCATGATGATAAGTTCTACTTGTACTGCCCCCTTGTTAGAAACGGGCACATGGACATCGGCGTTGCCGTTGCGGACGAGCCGACAGGTCCCTTCGTTGACGCGATCGGAGCGCCCTTGATTCATAACCCGGACTCGATTGATGACATCGATCCGAGTGTTTTCGTCGACGAAGATGGACAGGCCTACTTGTATTGGGGGCACAAACGCTTGTTCTACGTGAAGCTGAACGCCGACATGATTTCCTACACGGGGGAAATCATCGAGTTTGAGCGCCCCGACTTATTCGAGGAAGGGCCCTGGTTCTACCGGCGCGGCGACCACTATTACCTCGCTTTTGCTTCCTACTGCTGCCCAGAAGGGATCGGCTATGCGATGAGCGATTCTCCAACTGGACCATGGACGACCCAGGGCTATGTGATGCGACCCAACGACGCGTCTTCTGGTAATCACCCGGGCATCATCGACTTCAAAGGACGCTCCTATGTGTTCGGCTTCAACTACGCCCTGAATTGGGCCGAGACTTCGGAACATCGCGAACGACGTTCCATCTGTGCGGATGAATTGACCTACAATGCAGATGGCACAATCGAGGAAGTTCCTTGGTGGTCTGACCGTGGCGTGACACAAATTGCGCCCTTCAATCCCTACGGACAAGTCGAGGCCGAGACCATTGCTTGGTCGAGCGGAGTGAAGACCGAAGTGTGTTCCGAAGGGGGGCTGGATGTTTCCTCTATCGACGACGGTGACCTCATCAAGGTCTCAGGTGTGAACTTCAACCAGGGGGCGGTGTCTTTTTCCGCTCGAGTCGCGTCAAGCTCGGATGGTGGCAGCATCGAGATCCGCCTCGATGGTGAGACGGAGCCGGTGGTGGCAACGTGTTCGGTCCCCAACACCGGAGGACCACAAGAGTGGCAGACGGTTTCATGTATGATCGAAGGAAACGTCTCCGGATTTCATGACCTCTATTTCACCTTCGGTGGCGGCGGGTTCAACTTCAATTGGTGGACCTTCGAGCCCTAAGGCGACGGCGTCACCAGGCACGGTCGAGTATCTCTGCGGGAACACCAGCTTCAGAAAAGCGAGCTATATCATCCAGTACAAGGGGAACCATCCCTGCACGCAAGAATCGGGTTCGACCCGCAGCAGTCCCGGCACGACCATGACGCGCCCATAAAAGGTAGCCCCAGCAACATACATCGATGATGATGTTAACAACATTCACCCAGGAGGTCGATGCGCAGTTGCCCAGCCCTTCCGCCGCTTCTCCCTCTCTCTTTTAGCTAATGATCTCTGGCGTCGATCACTCCCAGCAAGGGATCTTGATAGTTCTGGTTCAACGTTAACATTTCGCTAGATCGTCCTGGACCGTTGTCATGTTGCCAGGCGCCCCAAGATCAATGCGCGCTTCCTCGTCGGGTCCTGTGCACACGTTGGACTCACACGAATTGCTGGCACAGTCGGAGTTGAAGTTACAATCATCTCCTTCCATGCAGCCAGCGCACACGCCACCGCAATCCACATCCGATTCGTTTTGGTTCATGATCTTGTCGCCACAATTCGGTGGAGCAGGACCTCCGCCTACGCGCAAGTACTGCTGACGAACTCAGCGCTGGCGCTCCCCCAATCATAGAACTCGATCGTGTTGTCGCCGGGCAGCAAGTTCAACGGGAATGGTGTACGGCGTCCCCCGAGAATGGAAACTCAGGGAGGTTACGCCGCGTGTCAGACCTGCTGAGCCAACTCGGTCTGACGGCAGAATAGAAAGGCGAGGACGGCCTCTAGACCGAGGCCGATCATTGCTTCCTTCGGCCCCAAAATTCAAATTTTTCGCAACGCCGCCCGACTCTGTCCGAAAACACGGCATGATGAACCAATTTGCCTCAAAATCCTTGTTTCTGACCGCCCTCAGCCTGCAACCCCTATTGAACGTCGGCTGCGCCATGCACAGTGGAGAAGACACGAACGACACTCAATCGGCGCAATGTTCGGGGGCTGGCGGATCGAGCGATTCAAACGATTCAAGCTCCACCCAACTTCCCCATGAAAGCGCGCAACACGACGCAGACAGCTCCGACGAGTACGAAGCTATTTGTCCTGAGCCCACGATCAATGAGGAAAACATCGACGTACCAGATTTTGTGGAGCAGCCCTTCCGGTACAAGGCCATCGACTACTCACTCACGCAAGCGAGTCTGCACCGCACCGCCACCTGCGTAGACGAAATCACTACGATGGATGATGAGCTTGTGATTCGAGGGACGGCCACGAACCGCATAGACGAAGGGCGCTCGTTCGCTCTTGATTTCGGGCTACTCTTGGCGGACGGAACGAGCATTGGCGGCTATGCAGACGAACGAAAACGCCTCGAACCCGAAGGTCAGAGCGATTTCGTTTTCCGCTTTGCACTGCCGGACGACGCCAGCTTGGCCGGAGCGCAACTGCAACCGACCGACCGTCATGATGCCGGTGAGTTCGAGCGCGTGTGGATCCCGCTCGACGCCCCCTACGTGCCAAGCTACCCGTTCAATATCCCAGAACTCACCGATCTGGAAGCAAAAACCCTCAGTGGCGATTCCTCAGACCAGTGGTCGATGAAGGTCCTGAGCGCCCTGGTGACCATGGACTCGGATTACGACGGCGGAAGGCACGCTGCTTTCGGAAAGAAATTCGTCGAGTTGATCGTGAACGTTCAGTTGCACGACGCTCCAAGCAATGCACTATTGGGGTACAACACCTTCGAACTCATGGTCGACGGCTTCTCGGTTTATCCAAAGATTGAAGGAGGTCTCTTGTACAAGAACCAACAAGAAACAGATATCATACTGTTCGAAATCGACGACGAAGTCACCCAGTTCGACTTCGTCTATGATTTGGACAGACTTCAAGAGTCGGATAATGACTTCGGCATGACCAGTAAGGCAGTCTCGGTCCAGCTCCCTCCACTCGACAAAAATTGAAGCTCTTGGACCCTTTGGAGTCGCAGAAGCCCAAATGCATACGCAGCGTCTCGGTACAACCTACTAGCACTACCTGATCAGCCGTCTTCCTGGGAAACATTCGAAGGCGCGACTGCAGGTGGGGCAGTGCCCGACCCAACGGATCAGGACCTGCGCGACGGCACGACGGAAGTCATTCCAGGTCCACTTCTGCCCCGAGTCCAGAGGGGGAAAAAGCCTCGCGATGGAGGGAGATGAAGGCGTGAAGGAGGGCGACCATGGCTAGGTGTCTGTGGAGCCCTC
>JBNKYC010000054.1:0-7844 GCA_050300635.1 Polyangiaceae bacterium | reverse complement strand
ACGGTTCAGCGCGGTTTTCGAGGGCATGACGGATGTAGCGAGATGGGCTGAAGAGGAGTTTGGAGACGCGCAGCTGGGTGATCCTCGCCGGGTGAAACGAGCGGTCATCTTAGCGGCCGCTGCTGCTCAAAATCCGGGGGGCACAGTCACAGAAGTAGTGACTGATTCTGCGGAGAAAGAGGGTGGCTTCCGGTTTCTGCGAAACCAGCAGGTGAGCGCTGAGGCGCTTGCATCAAGCGCTCATGCTACGAGCTGGAGACGCGGAAAAGGTTCTTCGTTTGTCTTTGTCGCAGTGGATCAGAGCTCCATTGGCGTTACCGATAGAACCGGGACCAAGGAGGGGCTAGGGCAGATCGGCGGTCCGGGGAAGGTCTACGTTCGCGGTCTGCAAGCAATGACGGGTCTAGGGATCAGTCCGGATGGGAGGGTCCTCGGCGTTTGTGGTCAGCGCTGGTGGAGCCGTCTGGAACCGTCACCGGGGAGGCATGAGGACAAGCGAGACCTGGAGAAGCGAGAATCTTCTCTTTGGCATCAAGTAATCGACGATGTGGAGAAGCTCCGAGTCACAGGCGAAAAGCGCCAAGCCTGGTACCAGCTCGATCGAGCCGGAGATGCCTGGCATTTGCTGAAGAAGGCCCATGAAGAGGGTCTTCTGATGACGGTCCGTTCCGCCCATGATCGAACGATCGGAGAGACGGGCGAAGAGGAAAAGCTAAGAGAAACTGTTTCAAAGGAGAAAGTGTCGGTCAGGCTCTCGCATTACCTGAGACCCGGTGCAGCAAAACGCGCTGGACATCGCCCCGAACGGGCTCGTCAATTGGCTATTCGGAGCAAGAAAGTGCTCCTCCGTCTCACGTCGTGGGAGTCAGGACGTCCGCAAACGAACGCTACGTACTGGGTTGTGCACGTGAGGGAATCGCGCCCTCCTCGCGGATGTGAACGCCTGGAGTGGTTTCTCTTGACGACCCACCCGGTGAAGAACGCATCGGACGCCGAGTTGGTCGTCAAGGGCTACTGTATGCGCTGGCGCGTGGAGGAGTTCCACAAGACCTGGAAGACGGGTGCGTGCAACGTCGAAAATAGTCAGCTCCGCAGCGCGGAGAATTTCAAGCGTTGGGCTACAATACTTGCGGCAGTGGCATCTCGAATAGAACGCCTAAAACAAATATCGCGCTCCACCCCCGACATCTCTGCTCGAAAACTGGCGTCACAGGACGAAATCGACGCAGCCATACTTCTTACTAAGCGCTGTGCTTATCGTCCAGGAGCTCCGCTTACTGCGCTACAATTTGTCACACTGGTGGCGAACCTGGGAGGCTACACCGGCAAGTCATCCGGAGGGCCACCTGGGTCGATTGTCATTGCCCGAGGCTTTGATCGCGTCCTCGCGGCCGCCGCTGCACTTGCTGCTGCCAAAAAATGCGGAAACTTGTGACCAATGGTCAGGCTTCAAACTCCCTCGCCACGGCGTTGAGGCGCCAGCCTTCGACCAGCACCAAGCGGCGCATCTCGGCCAAAACCTCCGCCGGCAAAGTCATCGTTGCCCTCCGGACGCAAAGCCAATCAGTCGCTTTCCCTGATGAAAGTCGCCCTGCCCATCGAAGTAACGGTCTCTCGCTGCAAGGCGCCTCGGGTGCAGCCAGCGGACTGTGACGTCCAGATCATCGACGTCCGAAAGCCACACCGCCCAGCGCTCGGGGTGGGCCGCGACTTCCTCGGCGTCCGCATCGAGCACAGCGACCAAAGGTCGGGCCATCCAGTGCGAAAGCACCTCGAGCAGCATCCGCAGCGCGTGCTTGCTTTTCGGCATCGGCAGCCGCGCTTTGAGCACGGTCCCGCGCTCTGCCTCGCTCACCAGGACCTGCACCCGGTCCCCCTTCGGCTCGATCGCTACCCAGATCGGCTGCTGCATGAATCACCATCTCCCAGACAGTCCGTGATCCGCGGAGCACCGCGCTCGGCGACTGACCATCTGCGATCTGGGGTAAGGGGCGCGGCAGTCGCTCAGAAGTGTGATGCGTCACTTTCTCGACCTTGGCGCGGTAGCGAGCTAGTCGGTCAGCGTGACCCCGCCGCCCCTCTCGCGACGGCTGGTAGCGGGCGCCTGCCTCGCGCAGGGAGTCTCTTCGAGCGTCTTTCCTGCAGTCGTCGGAGCAGTAGACTTGCCCGCGGTAGCATCCGGAGCTGAGCCAGAACGAAGCCCCACACCTCGCGCAAATGACACCTGCTAGCTGGGTGATTTCTTGGCCCTCCCCGAGCGCACGTGGGAGAAACCAGGCGTCGCCATGACGCTTGGAGTGCCCGCTGATCGTCCAAATCAGAGCGGGTATTCCTCTATTGTACGCTCGGAATCAGGCTACCGACCGATACCCATTGCGGCCCAACAACCGCGCGCTTTGTCCGATTGCTTCACCAACGATCACGTGCATGACATGATCGAATTTACGCGCTTTTCGATGCTCGCTTACAGACATGAAGACACGCAGGTCTTCGGGATGCACAAGAGGCTCGGTTGCAGCCCAGCCCTCAAACAAGCGTTCCAGGAGCTGAGCAAAGAGCCAGGCCTCACCGTCGTCGAGGGAGGGGGCTTGGCTCCAGCGGGAGTGGCAGACCGAGTGAAGCTCACTGGGGTGTCGGGTGCCTTCATCAGCGAAACCGACTCAGATCGAATGGCTTCCCCGCTCTCGCGATGTTCCAAATCGTTTGCAGCAGATTCAAAGCTATCTGCATGCCGGCAATCCCCTATCGCACATCGTCGCGGAGTTGAGTGCCACAAGCCCACGGCGCGAGCTTTGCCTTGACCTGTTTGCAAAGAACATGCTAACTTATGAATAACTATCATGAAAAATGTTTTTAACCTTGCAAGGGTGCGTCTCGGTGTCATTGGCCTGGCAGCCGGCCTTGCTTGTTCAGAGGAGGACAAGGCAACGACGGAAGAAAGAACTCAATCCATTTCCAGTGAGGACGAGGCGGGAGACGGCGTATTCCTGGTGGAAGGAACTCACTATCATGTCAGTGGAACGAGTTACTGCCGAATCCAGGATGTGAGCGAGCTATCGCGATTCGATGGACGCTCGCAGCAAGCCCCGCCGAATCGACTCCATGGTTTGACCTATCGTGGGGTCTGCGCCTGTGGCGCAACCACTTCTTTTGCGACTTGTGCATCGACCGAGGATACTGACTGTTGGCGGGCCGACTTTTCGGGAACAATTGTCCAGACCGTTGACACTTCTCACTGTGGTTTTGCTAACACGCCGCAGTACTTTACCTCGATTGGTGGGATAAGCGGTCACGAGGAGCTTGTCTCTACTTGGTCGCTACTAGAAGCAAGCGCCACCCAATTCAAGCTCATTGCTCGCCCTCTTGATCCCACTACACCGGGCGCGGCGACAAGTGGCAAATGGCAGGTCAATTGGCAAGCAATTCCTGGAAAGCCCAAGGAAAAGCAATTGTGTGCGGACTCGACGTCACCGTCAGACTGGGTAGTCGATCCATCGGATCCGAGTGGTCATACGCTCCTTGTGAACGTTGATACGTCAGCATGCGACTTCGACGGGACGCCGGCTTACGCGATCAGTCTCGAAGGGAGTGCCGGGTTGGCTTGGGGGGCCGGACTAGGCACCGTTCACAACGCGTCGGCAAGCGGGTTTCAGGTCAAGGCTAACCGTTTCAACCTCACGTGGAACCAGGCTCAGGCGTGGGAATGGAGGATAAATTGGGTCGGTCGGCGACAAGTCGTGCCCGCGGGTCAACTCGGGACGGCAGCATCTTGTGTCGGAGCCGGCTCGGGAGTTTGGGAGCAGATCGACTCGAAGCGTATATCTACGTTTGTCGATACGAGTTCCTGCGGGCTGGCGGGAGTTCCCTTGTATTTTCCATCGCTAACCGGCGTGGCAAGTGGTTACAACGGACAGTTGCGTGGAGTCGGCGCAGTCCACAATCCAAGCTCCAATGGTTTTCTGACGATCATTCAGGATAGCGAGGGGGCAGGAAACATCAGTGCGTCAGACGCGAATTCCCAAGGATGGTCGGTCTCGTGGAGTACCTTGAACGGTCTAGAATCGAGCGACCCACGATTCAATGCACCTATCAAGCCAGTGGTGTCGCTACCAGCAAAGCACATTTGGAAGCAGACTTCCGGCGTCGGTGATCAATGGCGCATTGATAGCGAGGGGGCAGCGTTTGCAGAGGGGTCGGCCCAAGGATCCACTGCGCCAACCGCCTTCTATCGCATTGACTCTGCCGGTTACTACGCACCTTGGTTCCATCGGAATGCCACTTACTCGGCCGAGGTCGCAGAGGCACGGCTTTTTCAAGGTACTGGCCCTAGCGTCGAGTTTGAGGTGGGGGAAACCTGGACGAATTCGGACTCAATCGGACAGCCCATCGGCGTCCACTTGACGGAAGCATTGGAGGTCTCGGCCGGCCAATCGCCGTTCTTGTTCGACCACATTATTCTGGCTCCTCTCAGTGTGGACAACGAAAGCGACGGGATCTTAATCGAGGCAGAAGACTGGAATCGCCGGCAATTGAGCGGCACCCCTTCTCAGATGGGGTTCGCACTGGCGACGCAAGTTGGCGAGTCAGTCAGCGAGGCGGTGGGCGATGCAATCGTTTCAACACCTATCGAACAATCCGGCGGTAACGCCTCGATGGGTCGCACTATCGAAATAGGTTCACCGGGTGAATACGACGTCTGGATCCGAGCTAGACGAGCCGAAGCAACGACAAGTACACCAGTAGTTCGAATCCGCATGTTGGGGTCCATCTACGACTTGGATGGCCCCCTCACGTTGGACTATCGATGGCATAAAGCCTCCGAGATTCAAGTCCCATCAGCAGGCCTCCAGACTGTTGTTCTAGACGTCCTGGGTGGTGGAGCCGTGGTCGATCAAATCTACGTGCTGGCATCGCAGCATCCCGCTTCAGCGCAGTTGGCCGCCCAAGCACGAAGCGGTCCGGCGCTTGTGGAACGGGTTGAAGTTTCGGAGCTTCCTGAGAACGAGCCGGGAGTGGCCCCAATCGTTCATCAACCAGGATTTGAGAAGGAGCGGGAAGCGCAAGAGTACAACCCTCACTTCGTTCCCCTGCCAGTGTCGATAGACCCTCTGGGAGTCGCCTACATTAGACGCACTCACCCGAACAATCAGGGCGACCAGCGGCGGAACAACCAGTGGAACTCGTACGTTGGGACATCGACGGCGCAGGCCTCTCAACTCAAACTGCAGGTACTCAGTGGTAGTACCTGGTCCGAATCCAACGATGGGATTCGACGGTCGCTTGAATCCGCTCTTCCAAATGTCCTTGCTGGTTCCTACAGTATTCGGTCAGGGCAATCCCGCGACGAGAAAATCGTCTTCGACGACCAGGGGGATGCCTACACCTTGGTTCACGTAAGCAATGGTAGCGTTTACCCACCATTCCTACTCCATCATAGAGAAGGCGACCTTTGCGCTGCTGACGACCTGGACTGCTTTGACTCCTCGGGTAGTGCATCCGACGACTGGGCGTGGGAGGTGTGCAAAGTAAACATAAATGCCTACGAAGGTGCCCATCTAGAGGCCCGCGACGGACACAATGATCGGAGCGAACCTCCTGTGCTTGTCCTAACGGATAGCGCACTCCAGAAAGAGCAGGAGCTCGCTATCGTTGCACCCAAGAAGAACGCCCAGGGCTATATTTGTCAGAACGGTGCTGTTGCATTGAACCCAGTGCGCTCTGGGATCACTACGGCATATGTGAATTCAGCTCACTCGGGCGGAGGAAAAACAAGTGTCACTTTGAGGGACCCTCAAACCGAACAGCTGCTAACTTTTGTTTCATTCGCCAAGACATTCGGAGCCGCTTGCTCCCGGGATGAGGATTGTTCCGGAGAAATAGAAATGCCGGACTGCAGAGTCCCACCTATGATCAGTGAGAACGGGGCGCGCTGCGGACGCGTCGATGAAGGCGTCGCTCAGATGCTAGCCGTCTACGAACACGGCACCGGACAGTGGCGTCAAAGCGCCGGGCAAACCTGGACGCACCAAATAGCCCTCGGTCACGACGCTGGGTCGTGGACTGGATGTTCGACTCCTCGCAATACGGTGCAAGACCCCACGCATCTGGTCCCTTCGCTCACCGTGGATAGTTCTGGATTCTTAACCTACGTGATTCCAGCTCACCACCGAGAGCTGCGTTACACCACATCGACTATTCCGTATCGAGGCGATGCGTGGGGTCCGGTTTCAGAGGTTGATTCGCATTGGACGTACACCTGTGACCAGGGGGGATACACCTACGTGGCGCTGCTCACGGATCAGACCGACACCATGCATCTTGTTTCTCGATTCGCCGGAACAATTCTAGGCCGAAGCAACTACGGAATGCAGCTCACTTACTTACGAAAACCAGCGGAAGCACCGCTATGGGACAAAGCCAAATTTCTCGTCGATCCTAATCGCAGCAGGTATCACGTTTGGTATCACAAGATGTCCTTGGACGACGTAGGGAACCTCTACCTAAGTTACATGTCCTACACAAACGAGTTTGATACGGTGCCACTGCCCGGTGAGGCGAGCAATGAATACGACGCGTACATGTCCCGGTGGCCGTTCGACGGAGATGGGAATCTCGGTTGCACTTTAGCGGGTTCTACGTGGCGAGGTTGCTCCGCCGTTCAGGCTCACGACATGTCCATGTTGTTGTCGAACGATGGCGGCGAGTCTTGGAGACTGGCAACCACACCTGACTTCCAAGGCGCAGTTCCAGGAACTCAGCTTGTGTACTCCCTAGGTCAGGTTCGGGCTTGGATTCGCGGCGACGATTCGTCAGCAACTGTCAAGTCCGAGCACTATTATTCCATCCCGAACCGCGGGTCGATTTCCGGAAAGGTTGCAGGAATACCGGGGAACGAACCCGACGTTGAACCACTAGGCACTGCAGCGGCCCCGCATTTTTCCGGAACGAATCGAATGGTCTTTTCCTGGCCGCCACAGGATTGGTCTGTTCTGCACGATGGTACAAGCGCCGCGACCATGGCGATGCGGTTTCTCCTTGATAATGTTGTTCACGGGGCCATTCTCTGGATCACCTTTGATGGCGGTGCCGCTCACGTAGGATTGAACGCCTTCGTCTACAACGGGAAGATCCAGCTTCGATTAGGGAATGGTTCAGGCAGCTTCGGAGCTATCTTGACGTCGAACGTCACCTTGGCTCCCGGATGGCATACTCTAGTCTTAACGAAATCTGGAACCGAACTTGCTGTAAGTGTTGATGATGAGCCGGATGTCCTTGGAACGATTTCCAATCCGAATTCTGCAGCTCCGAGTTTTCAACCGTACTTGGGCAACTCGTATAGCGGGGGGGCGCCTCTCAACGGATCAATCGCAGAATTTGTCGTCTTTGATGACGCTCTAGACGTTGGAGAGAAGTCTGCTCTGGTCTCCTACTTAGAAACTCGCTGGAATTAAGCTATTGACCGAGTTGGGTAACGTCTACGGGTAGAGGTCAGGGGTGATCCTTAGGGGGGCAACCGAGGTCCTGCGCCAGCATCTTGGCAAGTTGATCAGCGTCCGGGCGTTTTCGCCATGGGTGGAATGGCTCCGCCTCGGCGGACAGTTGAATTGTCAGGTCATGCTGCTCGGGGCAGCGAGGCTTCTTGTTCGTAGTTGATCTGGCTCATGTATCCAAGGCTGGAGTGAAGGCGTCGTGGGTTGTAGAAGCGTAAGTGCTCGCCGGCTCGCGTCTTGACCGACGCTTTCGTTTGAGCGTTCAGGCGTGGCGCTCAGCGCGTTTCGTGGGGCAGCGGGACTTCGGCGCCACGCAGCGCGGCATTGATCGCCGTTTTGAGATAGGTGTGTGGA
>JBNKYC010000053.1:0-2416 GCA_050300635.1 Polyangiaceae bacterium | reverse complement strand
TCGAGAGAGATAAGCAAACCGCTGCCTCTCCGTTGCGACCTGTGAGCTGGCAGACATTCGTACATAACGAGCCGTTTGTGACCGACGGCCACTGTTTAGGCTGTTTCCATGCAAAAAGGTTGTCTTTCGGCGCTCTCTCCTCCCCGTTGGGGATGAGCGCCGGTCTTGCTATTCTGGGAAGGCTTCAGGCCGCGGCACAACGGCGAGGTGTTAGCGGGACGGAGAAACTTCAATCTGTTTTCCGGAGTAGTCAAAGTAAAGCTCTGATCCTAGTGCCGATTGTTACTGCACCTGACCGCGGTACCATCTGAACGTGGCACCTGATGACATCTGGAAAGCTGATGGAACAAGAGCTTTTTTGCTCGCGCAGAAGGTGGGCCCGGCGGCTTTTCGCTCTGCTTTGATGAGCGTTCACCCACTTGATCGGGATGCGTGGGTGGATCGAGTATTCGGCCTGGAGGCCCATGTGGAAGATGGACCCGAGCTACCGAAGGGATGCGCACCCTATCTACCCTGTCCGGTCGACGCCATCATTGCTGCTGTGGACGAGGCTGGCATCAAGTCCTCAGATGTGTTCGTCGATGTGGGCTTCGGAATCGGCCGGGTCGGTCTGCTGGTCCGACTGCTTACCGGCGCGGCTATCATCGGAATTGAAATTCAGTCTTCACTTGTGGCGATGGCGAGGAGCCTCGCTCAAGAGTTGAAGCTCGAAAGATTTACGACCGTTCATGGCGACGCATCTCAGCTGGCGCGTTATGTCGCGATTGGGTCAGTATTTTTCTTTTACTGTCCATTCAGTGGTCTTCGTTTGAACGTGCTCGTCGATGAGCTGGAAGTTATCGCAAAAGCCCGGCCGCTTCGTTTCTGTGGAGTGAACACCATCTTCCCCAGCCGGCCCTGGCTGGGCGCTACTCATAGCCGACGGAGAGACTTGCACGTGTCCCACACGTGGTCGCACCGAATTTTTCAAAACGCAGGACCCAAGCGTGAGCAATATACTTGAGTTCGTATTCGCGTGGACTCAAGGCTCGCTGGTTGGGTTTGGCGTCGGTCCAGACAGTTAAGCTTTCACCCACACCGATTCCCGTCTAATCTCGTCCCGTAATGCCGACGGTTTTGCGCAGCGGACCTTACCGCTTCTTTTTCTACTCGGGCGATGCTGGCGAACCGCCCCACATTCATATTGAAAGAGACGGTAGCGTCGCCAAGTTTTGGCTTCTGCCGGTGCGGCTGCAGGAAAGCGGAGGGTTTTCGGCCATGGAAATCCGTCGAATCGCGGCTATAATTACTTCTAACTTAGATACATTGTTGAGCTCCTGGAATGACTACTTTTCCGATTGATGCACGCAAGCCCTTTGCCGCTCAGGTTGACGTCAGCGAAGATTCGTTGACGGTCCACTTGGTTGACGGGCGGGTTCTGTCCGTCCCCATTGATTGGTATCCGCGTCTGGCTGCTGCTTCTCGAACTGAGCGTGAAAACTGGCGGATCATTGGTCGCGGCGAAGGCATTCACTGGGATGATGTAGACGAGGACATCAGCGTCGATGGCCTTCTGTTAGGTCAAGGTTCTGGCGAGTCACAGAGTTCACTTCAAAAGTGGCTTCAGAGCCGTGCGGCCACTGGATGAAACAGCCCGCTAACAAGCCGTTTGTGACCGACGGCCACTGTCGAGGCCTATGCTTCGCTGAAAGGTGATCGTTCGGCGCTCGCTCTTCCCCCGTTGGGGGTGAGCGCCGGTCGTCGTATCCTGCTGAGGCTTCAGGCCGCGGCACAACGGCAAGGCGTTATGTAGATCTGAGGAGTGATTGATTGAGTGAAGCGACAGTCCGCTTGAGTGGATGTCTTTCACGCTTGTATTTGGATGAGTTGCTTTGCAGCGGACGTATTCTGAGGCTGAAAGCGATCGCGCTTGTTGCTCCGCAGAGATGTCCTGGTGGCTGAAAGGCCTGCCGGCGCGGGCGTTTAGCCAAGACTGGCTGGGATCAGAATGTTAGGGTTCGGTGTTCGTGTTAGCGATTCATTGTTGGTGCTTCGAGGGAAAGCATGTCTCGCGGGGCGGCTAGGTTTGTGCTGTGTTGTCGGGTTCTGGAAGCAGAGGTCTGTAAGGCGTTTACGAGCGTCGAGGCGTGAAAGGTCGTCGCGTGCGCGGGGGGTTCGATTTTGGCGGTGTGGTTCTCTTGTTAGTCAGGAAGGGCTGAGAAGAGAGGTTGTGGTGTGCGCGTCGTTCTCGAAAGGTGGTCGGCTCGAACTTGAACCGCCTTCTCGGGTTTTCGTTTGTGAGTCATCACTTCGAAGGGGAGGCGTTGCCGAGCCGTGAAGGAGTCGCGCGCACGTTGCTGATGTTGAAGGCTGTGCCGGTTGAAGGGCTTGCCGGAGGAAAAGCAACGCCAAGACTTTAAGGTTTCGGACACTGACG
>JBNKYC010000052.1:0-63504 GCA_050300635.1 Polyangiaceae bacterium | reverse complement strand
GAACCAACATGGTCCCTTCCGTCGCGATTCAGCGACGGCCCCATTGAAGCCATATGAAAACTGGGTCCATATAGACCCACCTAGTCCCTTCCGTCGCGATTCAGCGACGGCCCCATTGAAGCTGGTCGTCCCCCATCCGCTCACGACACCATCGATCGCTCCTTCCGTCGCGATTCAGCGACGGCCCCATTGAAGCCTGATGACGACGCAATTTCGCATACGCTCCCCCCACTTCCTTCCGTCGCGATTCAGCGACGGCCCCATTGAAGCAGGCCATCGAAGGGAACCTGGCGGGCGGAGCGAAGATCCTTCCGTCGCGATTCAGCGACGGCCCCATTGAAGCGACAGCCCCGACAAGATCGATGGCAAGATTCGCTGTCCTTCCGTCGCGATTCAGCGACGGCCCCATTGAAGCAATCTGACGCGACTCAGGTCGACATCGTCATTCCCTCCTTCCGTCGCGATTCAGCGACGGCCCCATTGAAGCACCACCTCTGCCGGGATGGATGTGTGGACGTCAAGCCTTCCGTCGCGATTCAGCGACGGCCCCATTGAAGCACCTTCTTCGCGGACGGTAATCGCCGGAGGCATGCTGCCTTCCGTCGCGATTCAGCGACGGCCCCATTGAAGCGAGCGCGAGTTGTATGTGATGCGTTGGTTCACGATTGCCCTTCCGTCCCGATTCAGCGACGGCCCCATTGAAGCGAGCTATTCGAAGCAGAACGCGGAGGAAGTCCGAACTGACGAAAGATTGTTCCGGACTTTTGTCACACTCACCGCGTTCAGCTCATGCTCTCGTTGTTGGGTCGGGGCGCAGGGGCGTTCAGGACGACGAGGCCGAACGGCAAGACGCGCTTTTGCGACCTTCGCGAATCATGCGGTAGGTCTGAATACCTCCCGGCAGATTGTAGATTTCGTAGCCGAGCTGCATCAGCATGCGGGTAGCGTAGTACGCGCGTTGTCCTGCAGCGCAGTACAGTTCGATGGGCTTTCCCTTGGGCAGTTCGCCGTGCCGCGCGCGAAGTTGTTCGAGGGGAACGTTGATCGAACCTGGCACGGTCTCCTCTTCGTGCTCCTTCACCGAGCGTACGTCCAGCAGCACTCGAGCGACATCGTCCGAGGTCTCTTTGGCGTCGATACGATCGAGGACATCACACCACGATGCCGTGGGCATGTCCCCCCGCAAGGTATTGGCAGCCACGAAGCCCGCCAAGTTGACGGGGTCTTTGGCAGCTCCGTACTGGGGCGCGTAACAAAGCTCGAGCTCTTCCAAGTCATAGACGGTCAGACCTCTTTGGATGGCAACAGAAATGACGTCGATACGCCTGACTGCACCTTCTTCGGCGACGGCTTGCGCGCCGTAGACGCGCCCGTCTGTTTTGGACCAAATGAGCTTGAGGTGAATCCTCTTTGCGCCGGGGTAATAGCCGACGTGATGACCGGGGTGCAGATAGCTGGACCGGTAGTCGTGGATTCCGGCCTTCGCCAGTCCTTTTTCACTGGCTCCCGTGCAAGCGGCAGTGAGTCCGAAACAGCCGCACACGGCAGTGCCCTGAACTCCGCGGAAACGACTATCCCGGCCGAAGATCACGTCTGCAGCGATGCGTCCCTGGCGGTTGGCGGGGCCGGCCAGAGGCATGAGCGTCTTCTGCCCTGTCACCACATCCACTTTTTCGACCGCATCTCCCACCGCAAAGATGTTTGGATCGCTGGTGCGCATCTGGTCATCCACCTGGATACCGCCCGTTTGTCCGAGTTCGATCCCTGCATCGACGGCGAGCTTCGTTTCAGGACGCACTCCGACGCCCAAGAATACGAGGTCGGTCTCGAACGTCGCGCCCGAGTCCAGATGCACTTCCAGGCGACCGTTGTCCAAACGACGTAGTCCACGGACACTCGATCCCACCAAGACCTCGACGCCCTTTTCGGTCAGTCGGTCTTGGAGAAGAGCCGCCATTTCCGGATCGAGCGGAGGAAGAACTTGCCCGTCGCGCTCGACGATGGTGACGCCAAGCTCTCGATGCGCGAGGTTTTCGGCCATTTCCAAGCCAATGAATCCGCCTCCCACGACCACGGCGTGTTTCTTATCGCCGCCGGCGAGAAACTCGCGGATCTTCCGGCTGTCGGGAATAGTCCGCAGGACGAAGACGCCGTCGAGGTCGGAGCCGGGAAACGGCGGGCGCACGGCACTTGCACCCGGAGACAGAACCAAGGTGTCGAACCGTTCCTCGTAGATTTTGTCCTGATCGAGGTCGTGCACGGTGACGACTTTGCGGGCTCGGTCGATGGATAGGATGTCGTGACGCACCCGCACGTCGATAGCGAAGCGATCACGGAAGAGCTCCGGGGAGGCAACGAGTAGCTTGTTCTCGTCGACGATGATGTCACCAACGTAGTAGGGCAAGCCGCAGTTCGCGAACGACACGAAAGGTCCGCGATCGAAGACGATGATCTCGCAGTCTTCATCCAGTCGGCGAGCACGAGCAGCGGCAGATGCACCACCAGCCACTCCGCCAATCACAACAAGCTTCTTCGTGGGCATTTTCTTCTTCCTCCAGAGAAAAATTGACGAGATAAAATCCCCATCGCGACTACGTCACGCTGACCGAGGTATGGCACAGTGCGCTCCGCCGCGCACGTCTGTTCCCCGCCGGAAACCGATTAGTTCTCGTCACCTCCTCAGGCAGAACCACCGAGAAGGCGAAGGAAGCCCAAACCCACCCGGAGCATGTAGTTAGTCCCCGTACCCAAACAACAACTTGTCGTATTCGTTTTCATAGCGGCTCGGATGTGGACGACGCTGAAAATAGACTAAGCGCTGAACCGCCCGTCTATTTCTATGACGCGGAAGTGGCCGCTGGTCCCGAAAACCAGCCCTTGGTACGATTGGCAAAAGCGACGAGCGAAAGCATCACCGGCACCTCGATGAGTACGCCGACCACCGTCGCCAATGCTGCGCCAGAACCGAGACCAAATAGACTAATGGCGACGGCCACTGCTAGTTCGAAAAAGTTCGAAGTTCCGATCATGGCTGCAGGAGCCGCCACCGTGAAAGGAAGCTTGAGAAACCACGCCAGACCGTAGGCGATGGCGAAAATGCCATAGCTTTGAATGAGCAAGGGCACAGCGATGAGCAATACACGAACCGGCTGCGCGACGATGGTTTCTGCTTGAAACCCAAACAACAAGACGACGGTGAGCAGCAAACCGACCGCAGAACTCGGCTTGAGACGGTCGGCAAAACTTTCGAGCTTTTTGCGCCCACCTTGCCCGAGCAGTACCTTTTGGGTCAAAATACCCAGCGAAAGGGGCACAACCACGAAGACCACCACAGAGGCCAAAAGCGTGAACCAGGGGACTTCGAGATCGGTCACCCCAAGCAAAAAACCGGCGATCGGTGCGAAGGCGAAAACAAGGATCAAGTCATTCACGGATACCTGAACCAAGGTGTAATTCGCATCACCCCGGGTGAGGTGGCTCCAAACGAAAACCATCGCTGTGCAAGGAGCGACTCCAAGGAGAATCATGCCGGCGATGTACTGTTGGGCGTCATCTTCGGGCACGAGGCCCGCGAAGACCCCACGAAAGAAGAGCACACCGAGAGCGGCCATTGTAAAGGGTTTGATCAGCCAGTTGACGAGCAGGGTGAGGACGAGCCCGCGCGGCTTCTTCCCCACGTCTTTGAGGCACGAGGGCTCAACCTTGAGCATCATGGGGTAGACCATGAGCCAAATCAGCACCGCCACGACGAGGTTGACATGAGCCAATTCTATCGACGCCACCATTTGGAAGAACTCAGGAACAACGAGCCCCAATCCGGCACCCACTCCGATGGCTAAGACCACCCACGCAGAGAGAAAACGTTCGAAGATTCCCATGTTTCTTTCGACCTTGTTTAAGATGGATGATGCAGAATCAAAGCCCCATAACGAGAGCTTTCAGGCGCCGTAGGTTTTTCGAATCGGCGTAGTAACAAACACGTGGCCCATCGATCGTGCCTCGGATAAGGCCAGCATCTTTGAGGACTTTGAGATGTTGAGAGACAGTCGACTGCGCCAGATCAACTTCGGAGACAATTTCACCGCACACACAGGTGTCGCGATGCGCAAGTAGTCGTAGGATGCGCACGCGAGCGGGATGCCCCAGCGCTTTGGTCATGTGGGCTAAGTCAGCATCGGCTAAAGGCCCCTCGACGGGCCGGGTGTCAGGCGAATCGTCACGCTCGACGGGGCACGAGACCCCCTGGACCTTGTGCCGGAGTTTCATGTGCCCCTCACTTGCCGAAACGCCCAAAGTAGCTCTCGACCAATTTGGTCGCTTCGCTCGTTGTAACGCGCCGTTTCAAATTCAGTATCGTCGGCGATCTTGGGGTCGTCGTAAAAGAGTGCGATCCTCGTTGCGTCGGGGATCAGAGGACAATTTCGGTCAGCATGACCACAGGTCATGATTGCAAAAAAATCCCCCCGAGGATTAGCTGGGTCGTCGTAGCTCTTGGAAAAACACTCGATGGGAGGTCGTTCGTCCGAGAAACCGACGAAGTAATGAGGGTTTTCGGAGTCAGCCCCCTCAGACCGCTCCACAATAGAAAACCCGGCTCTGCTCAATGCCAAAACAGCGCGCGGATTGAAGGCAGTGATCTCGGTCCCTCCAGAAAAGCTATGAACCAATGGCACATCGTAGACGTAGGACGCGACGGTAGCCCACACCTGAGCAAGCTGACTTCGGCGCGAATTGTGAGTGCACACAAAGTTGAGATGAATGGGCTGGCTCGCGGACACACGGCGGCGCGCGGCATCGACAACCACGGAAAGCTGCTGCCGTCGCTCGGCAGCAATCTCATCAAACTGCTTGGTGAGGGACCGAACGTGGGTCGCGAGAACGGCGTGCAGCTTTTGCGTCATGAGGTACTTCCTGGATGATGCGCACCTCTTACCGAGGCCGCGCTTCCTTATATCGCATTTTTACGATTAAGCAGCCTTCGACCCAAGCAGCGATGTCGCCCTTGATCCGTCAGCGGTTCGATGACCCAAGCGGTCCGTCGTCGAACTCAAGGATTGTCTCGGTCTAGGACGCGCAATTCTTGCACAACACAGAACTTCGTTTTTCCCGCTCCCACTTCACAATCGACCAACATTCGAGACTCGGCGCTGATGTTGCGCAGAGTGCGAAACCCGGCTTCGGAAAAGGTCAACAATATGGACCTGAAGCAATTCGCCGCACATTTCAAAGGCGACGATCCTTTCACTCTCTTGGACAGGCGTGCACTTAAGGCCCCGCACTCGTTTTGAGCATTGGGCCGGAAGAATAGCTCTTCCGCGGACGAGATTGAGGGTTGCCTCTGACTAGTGTGCAGTAGTGAAGGCAACTCTTTCCCCCCCCGCATCAAACCAATCCCAACATGTCACTACCCGCCAAAGAACGCGTACTGCTCGTTGATGACGAACCACAAATCCTCGTCGCCCTCGAAGACATCTTGAGTGATCAATTCGTCGTATTCAAAGCCGGCTCCGGCGAGCAAGCCCTCAATCTCATGGATCGCGAACACGACATTGCCGTGGTTGTTAGCGATCAACGAATGCCTCAAATGGCCGGGGACGAACTCGTTGCGCGCGTCAACCAGTCGTACAATGCTGAACGCATTTTGGTGACTGGATACGCGGACCTCAACGCAGTGGTGCGTGCAGTCAACAACGGCCAAATTTTTGCCTACGTCACCAAGCCTTGGGACGAAGACGACGTCAAGCTCAAGGTGGGTCACGCGGCCGCGCAATTTCGTCTCAGCCAAGAGCTAGCTCACGAAAAGCAACTCCTCGACGATCTGATGAACCACAGTCCTGATGCCATCTACTTCAAGGACGAAGAGCTTCGATTCATTCGTACGAACAAGACCTTTGCTCACTGGTACGGAAGGAGTAGCAAAGAACTCATCGGAGCTCGGCTTTCTGACCTCCTCTGGGACAAGAAAGAAGCCGACCACATTGAAGAACAAGAGCGACAATGCCTGTCCAAGGGGTCGATCCTCCTCGGCAAGGTGCGGGAGGAATCGAGTCAGGGAAAAACCAGATGGTTTTCGGAGACCAAGACCCCCATCCTGGGGACGAACCGTCAACCTGTAGGTTTGGTGGGGATCTCACGAGACATCACTCGACGCCGAGAGCTCGAACAAGAGCTTCTCCAATCCCAAAAGATGGAGGCCGTGGGTCGCCTTGCCGGCGGGGTCGCTCATGACTTCAACAATCTCTTGGTGGTCATCACGAGCTATGGAGAGCTCATCAAGGACAGCTTCGCTCCAGATGACCCACGCATCGAACAGGCGAGGGAAATGCTCAAAGCTTCTGAGCGAGCAGCCGCCCTCACTCGGCAATTGCTGACCTTCAGTCGTCGACGCCCCACTCGAGCCACATTACTGGACGTTAATGCCATTGTACAAGACGTAGCAAAAATGCTGGCGCGTTTGGTGAGCGAAAACATTCAGATCGATCTCCAACTCACGAGCGGACTAGGAACAGTGCGCGCGAATGATACCCACTTAGAACAAGTGCTGGTCAATCTCGCCGTGAATGCGCGCGACGCGATGAAGGACGGAGGCACGCTTCGCATCACGACGAGACAAGTCAATCGCGGCGACGATTCACCTCTGCCCCACGTTTGCCTCTCGGTGCAAGACACGGGCACGGGGATGCCCCAGGAGGTCAAGGAGCGCATCTTTGAACCGTTTTTCTCCACCAAAGAGGTGGGAAAAGGAACGGGTTTGGGCCTTTCGACCGTCTACGGAATCGTACGGCAGCTCGGGGGTGATATTGCGGTGGACAGCGCCCCCAACCAAGGAACGACCTTCCATGTCTATCTACCCATCAAAGAAGGTAAGCCGACACCCTCACGCATCTCTCACCCCCCCCGGCGTCGCGCCGCCACTCACGAAACCATCTTAGTCGTTGAGGATAACGATGCGGTAAGACGAGTTGCCGCGAGTGTCCTCAGAAACGGCGGCTACCGGATCCTCGAGGCAGCCTCTCCCTCCGAGGCGCGAAAAGTGTGCGAAGAATTTTCGGGTCGACTTGATCTGCTATTGACCGACGTCGTCATGCCAGAAATGGATGGGGCTGCCCTGTTCAAAGAGATCACGGCCAAACGTCCCGACACGCGCGTGCTCTTCATGTCCGGATATTCCGAAGAAGCTCCCAAGTCGACGGACTATTCCGCCAAGGAATATCGCTTCATCGAGAAGCCCTTCAATCCGGAACGACTGCTCAAAGCCGTCAGAATCGCACTGAATCCCGAAGAAGAAGACTTGATGAGCAGTCCCGACCACTCAGTCGCGGAAGCAGCAAGCCCTCTAGTGATCGCCGAGCTCAACGAGTCCACAGACCTCAACGAGTCCACAGACCTCAACGAGCCCACAGACCTCAACTGAATCAGCCCCAGACGGCGGAGAGTCGACCATGAAACAAGATCAAAGCTCGAATGGTTTTCACACCTTATCTCAAGAGATGAGAATTTCCGAACAAGAGGTCAAACGACGCAAAGAGTTTCTCGAGTTCGCAGAGGAAGACGAGACGCGACTCCAACACTTGCATGCTTCGGCCGAGAGATATGCACAGCCGGTCATCGAGGCCCTGTATCGTCACTTTCTGTCCTTCGAGGAGACCAAGGATTTCTTCCGCGACAGTCGGACGCTGGAGCGGGTCAAACGACTTCAAAGCGACTACTTTCTGCAACTCACGCGGGGCAAATACGATGCCGACTACTTCGCCAATCGCCTGCGCATCGGTGCGGTTCACGAGCGGGTCAACTTAGCACCCAAATGGTACTTGGGCGCTTACAACTTTTACCTGAGAGCCGTCGCACGCGAAGTACAAAAGGTCTTTGCGGATGAACCCGAAAAGCTCCTCCCGACTTTTCTTTCTTTGACCAAGCTCGTCTTCTTGGACATTGGTGTCGCTGTCGACGCATATATCCATGCGCGCGAACGCACCATGCGCACCCAACAGGAGGCCATCCGCGAACTATCGACTCCTGTTCTGCAAATCAGGAATCGCCTCCTGATTTTGCCCATCATTGGCGTCATCGACACACAAAGGGCCCGTCTCATCACCGAAAGTTTGCTCCGAGCGGTCCGCTCCAGCCGAGCCAAGGTCGTGGTCATGGACGTCACCGGGGTCGCAACCATCGACTCCAAAGTCGCCAATCACCTCATGCAGACGGTCGAAGCAGCTCGACTGATGGGAGCCAAAGTCATTATTTCTGGACTGTCCTCAGATGTGGCTCAGGCCTTGGTTGTCCTTGGAATCGATCTGTCCAAGCTGCATACCGTCGGTGATCTCCAAGGGGGCATGGAAGAGGCGGAACGTCTTTTGGGACTTCGACTCGTCGAGATCGAAAACGACACTTCAACCGTGAAGGAATAAAGACCTTGCCTGTCCCCATTCTCAAGCAAGGCAGCTACTTGATCGCTTCGATTCAAGCTGCACTGTCGGACAATGATTTGGCACAGCTGCGTGACAGGTTGGCCGACGATATCGGCAAGATGCGCGCTCGCGGCGTAGTTGTAGACGTCACCGCGCTGGACGTCCTCGACTCATTTGCCACCCGCACCCTGCGTACCATCGCCTATACAGCGAAGCTCCGAGGTGCTCGCACCGTGGTCGTGGGCATCCAACCCGATGTTGCGTTTGCCATGGTCCAACTGGGACTTTCACTAGAGAGTGTGGAGACGGCCCTCGACTTAGAGGAAGGACTGGAACTGCTTCGAAAGGACAAGGATCCCACGTGAGCACCCCCTCGGTGATGCCCGTCGAATGCGAAGCCGACATCGTCCATGTGCGTCAACAGGGGCGCGCCATGGCCAAAGAGATCGGTTTTTCTGCTACAGAGTGTACGCTAATTGCCACTGCCATTTCCGAAGTCGCGCGCAACATCATCGAATACGCCATAAAAGGAAAGATCCAGCTCCTCCGCTTGCAAGACTTCGGTCGAGTCGGCATTCGAATCATTGCCGTCGATCAAGGTCCAGGTATCCCCGACCCCAGCCTCGCAATGACGGACGGCTTTTCGACAGGGGGAAGCCTCGGCATGGGTTTGCCCGGCGCGCGTCGTCTCATGGACGACCTCGAGCTGAGCGCAACTCAGGGGGGCGGAACGACGGTCACTTTGACGAGGTGGGTCGAGTGAATCATCTCGACCTCGGAGAGTGGACACTCGAATTGGGAGCCGACGGAGTAGCCCTGGAGGGCGAATCCGGTGACGCGCATGTCTTTGCCCCCTTCCCTGGGGGGGTACTTCTAGCGACCCTCGACGGACTCGGGCACGGACCTGAAGCAGCTCGTGCATCAGAAGTCATCGCAGACACGTTGTGCAGCCACGCGGGCGAGCCCCTTGAACAGCTCATTCCACGATGCCACCACGAAGCTCGAGGCACCCGCGGTGCTGTGCTCAGCGCGGCACGTTTCCTCCAAGTCGAAAGCCAATTGCAATGGTGCGGAATCGGCAACGTGGAAGCTCGACTATTCAAAAGCGCATCAACACAAGTCGGCGATCATAAGGCGGTCGCTCAGCGTGGCGGTGTAGTCGGTTACCAGATACCAAGCATTCGAGTGAGCAGCATGGTTGTGGAGGACGGCGACGTGCTGGTGTTTGCGACCGATGGCGTGGTCAGCGGTTTTGAAAATGCAGTCAGACCCTATGTCCCAGCGCAGGACCTAGCTCAAGATATTTTGACCCATCACGCTCGAGGGACTGACGACGCCCTCGTGTTCGTCGTGCGTTTCTTGAGAAGGGAGCAATGATGACTAGCGTGCCTAGCCCAGTTGGGTGTCACGTTTGTCCCGGTTTCGGCAAAACCATTGCGGTCCGGCACGATGTAGATGTCGTGCTCGTACGGAAGGCTGTGCGCTCCGTGGGTTCTGCACAGAAAATGAATACCAGCGCGATCGAGGCGCTAGCGATAGCGGCAACTGAAGTTGCCCAGAACATATTGCTCCATGCACGCGAGGGACACCTGTGCGTCGAAGCGTTCGAGCACGCAAAAAGGCGCGGAATTTCGGTAACGGCTTCAGACCACGGCCCCGGCATTGTCGATTTCGAATTGGCTTTCAAAGATGGCTACTCCTCCGCTGGGGGACTTGGACTCGGTCTATCGGGGGCTCGCCGCATGGTGGACGAATTCGAGATCCGCTCGTCTCCGGCTCAAGGCACTTCGGTCATTTTGCGGAAGTGGGCATCATGACGAAAAAATCAGATTCCGAAGCAAGAGCAAAACTCAATCGCGACTACGAAAAGACCTTTTCCCGGTTCGTGCAGGGAGCCGGAGAAACGGCATTGGTCGAAGCCTACGAGTTGGGTCGCCGCGGGCTTCTGATGCAACTGAACTTGCTGGAATTTGCCCTGCTTCATCACCGCGCCGTCGAGGAGGTGAGTCACGGCAGAGCCCCTGTTTCTTGGTCTGAAGCTGCAGAATTTTTCAGCGAAGCGTTATCTCCCTACGAACTCACTCTGCGCGCCTATCATGATAGCGCACGGCTCCTGGGTCTCGGAGAAGCCATGAGCAAGAAGAGCGCGGACGTGGAGCGCGCTCATCATCAACTCCGCACGATTTTGGACGCAACGACCGCATCCATTTATCTACGAGGGGACCGAAATCAGTTCTTGTTCGTCAATCGACGTTTCGAAGAAGTCTTCGGAGTGAAGTCCAAAGAAATATTGGGAAGCGATGGACAAGATTTTTTACCCAAAGAAATAGCTCACATACTACTCCAGAGTGACGAGCGGGCTCTATCTCGAGGTTCACCTCTCGAGGTCGAAGAAAGGCTCGTCCTCGATGGAATCGACTTGGTCCACCTATCCCTTAAAGTGCCTCTCATCGACGACGAAGGTGCGCCCTATGCCGTGTGCTCGGTCGCCACCGACATCTCTGAGCGTAAGCGGGCAGAAGAGGCCATCCAAAAAGCCAAAGATCAAGCTGATGAAGCCAATCACCTGCTCAAGGCGACCCAGGCTCAGCTGGTGCAGTCAGCAAAAATGGCCTCTCTGGGTGAGCTCGTCGCGGGAATCGCTCACGAAATCAATAACCCACTCGCCTTCATTCTCTCTCACCTATCGACGGTGCGTCGCAAACTGACACAAGTCGAAGAAGAGCTGAAACACCAAGTCAACCTTCACGACGTGGGCGCGTGGGTGACGGCCGAAGATCGACTCAATGAACTCGACTTTGGTCTTCAGCGCATTGCTCAGTTGGTCCGGCAGCTCAAGACTTTTTCGCGCCTTGATGAGGGCGAACTGAAACATGTCGGCGTCCGCGAATCAGTCGAATCCGTCCTCACCATTCTGAAGCACCGTTTGGAAGACCGGATCATGGTCGATGTCTCGATTGATTCACATGACCAACTCGAATGCTATCCAGGTTTACTCAACCAGGCTTTGCTCAACCTAATCGCCAACGCGATCGAAGCCATCGAGGGTGAAGGAACTGTCGCCGTGTCTGTCACGCAAAGTGACGGATACTACTGTCTTTCCGTCAGCGACACGGGTACCGGCATTGCACCCGAACACCAAGCGCGGATCTTCGAACCCTTTTTCACCACGAAGGGAGTCGGCGAGGGCACAGGACTGGGGCTGTCGATCACTTATTCGATCATGCAAAAACACAAAGGCACCCTGAAAGTGGAGTGCCCCCAAGGCGGGGGAACGACAATGAGCCTTTGCTTCCCCCGGGACCGATCAACTCCCCGTGCGAAGTAGCGGTGTGTTGCTTCATCCTGAACGTGGCCATAGACCACCATTGCCGATGACTTAGGCTTTGAGGGCGGGGTGGGGAGAGCGATCGAGTTCCGGGTCACCGATATCGTCGCAGAAGTCCTTTCCCTCACTCCTGCAGCCGACTGCCGAGGCGATGGTGTTCAAGACTCGCGCGTGAGTGCGGGGTTGGTCCCAAACGCTTCGATTCGGATCATCCTCGGTAAGATCGAGGTGCTGCCCCTGCTTGAAATACCCGCCGCAACTGCCGGCGAGGACGTAGGGGCAGGAGTTGGGCCCGTGGGCAGGACCATTGCCTAAGTCGTTGTACCAAACTGCCACCCCGTGATCGAGCAAGGTCATCCCGTCTCCGAGGTCGTACTCGTTGAGTCGGTCGAGGAGTCCGGCAAAAAGTCGAGCGAACTGTCGGTCGACCATGCTGTGCAAAACATCCGAGTTGGGGATCACGCTTCCCTCAGCATCATGACTCAACCTTCGGTGCGAGACATAATGATAGTTTTCCATCATGGAACCGTCATCGCTGCGATAACGAGTGAGGCCATCATTGCCGTTGCCAATCTGTAGCGCCACCGAGCGAGTGAAGCCACAAGCGACAGCGAGAGCCGCAACCTCAAGATGCGCCTCCGCCGAACGAAGCACCTCGTCACCGTCGGTGCTCGAGTGAATTCCGGAAAGTCCCTCAAGAGTCATTTCGCGCTCAAGGGAGAGATCACAAGTGAGCTTCGTTTCCAGATCGCGCACGCTGGATAAATGCAAGTCGAGACGTTCTCGATCCCGCGCGCTGAGATCGCTGCGTTTCAAAAACGACTGCAACTGCCCGCGGACTAAATCGTTGACGCTTTGATTGCGCTTGACCAGTCGATCGATGGCCTCTTGCTCAAGACCAGAGGTGCCTCCGATCATGGTCTGGTACGCGTCCCAAGGGTTGTTCAGAGCGGCACGCCGGTTGGCTGAGCCACGGTAAGAAATACAAGCGCCCCCGAGCCAGCCGCTGTTTTCCCCCGCGTAGAGAAACATCGAATCGCGACCATCAGGGTTGAGTTCGCGAGCAATACGATTGTCGACCGACTCACCGTCCGCCTCTGAGTCTCCTCCGAGTGCTTCTTCGACTGGGCCACGCGCCGTCAGACCCTGAAGCGCGCCGTTGGCATGCCCGTCTCCGTAGGGATAGGCAACGATATGGACATTCTTCACGACCAAAAGACGAGAGAGATGAGCGGATAGTTCTTCGAGCGCACGACCTTTGACACCTTGCTCCGTCAATGCGCCGAATTCTCGTGGCCAAAACCGCTCGGGCTCCGACCCCACCTCGATCGTTTCTTGGGCCGCTGCCACTCCGTTGGCCTGACGGACGAAAATTGCGAAAGGGTCGACGATCGCGCTTTGCGCGCTCACCGATTTGGGCACCAGGGATTCGAGAAAGGGAAGAGCCAAGGTGGCGCCACCAATGCCTTGGAGCACCACACGGCGACTCATGCCACGACTGGGCGTGACTTTCGCTGGGAATCGGGAAGGAGGCTTGTGGTTCATCGCTCGGCCTCCGGTGCGCGGTAGAGAGATACCAATGCCACTGACGTTTCCACCATCAGATCAGCGAACGATACCGTGTTTTCGAAAGATAGGGTTCCTAGCTCAGAGACCAGGACCTCGTCGTCCGACGAACTCGGACGGCCCAGCGCGTAGGCGATCAAGTGCCCCGAGAGGCATTCGTGCACATCTTGGCTTTCTGCCATGGCTTCGGCGAGTTCGACTGCACCGTTGATAGCCACGTCGCCTTGTGCGAGCGGCACGACGGACGAAGCATCGACCTCATGCGATCCATCCGTAACGCGATACCCCCCCACAGCATCGTAGTTTTCGTAAGCGAAGCCGAAGGGGTTGATCACCTCGCTATGGCATTGAGCGCAGACGGGAGAGCTCTCGGTGTGTTCTGCCACGAGCTGGCGATTTGATTTTTCGGGATCGCTCGGCGGCAACGGAGGTACGTTATCGGGAGGCGCGGTGACGCGAATACAGTTGATACGCCGGGCCAAAAAGACTCCGCGGTGGATCGGATCAGGGTCTCGACTCGTGGCATGAGATGCAAGGAAGCCGACTTGAGTCAGAACGCCCCTGCGCTCGCTCGAGTCCAGAGTCACTTCCTGAAAGGTATCGTCAAACATCCCTTCGAGGCCGTAGATGGCCGCCAACTCGGCGTTGACGTACGTCTGACTCGATAGAAGAAAATCGCGCAGACTGCCCGCGTTTTCGAACATTTCACGAGCGATGAAGTGCTCCGTTTCGGCGAGCGCTGATTGTCCCAGATCCTCGCTAACATCGGGAAAAACGGAGCCAGACGGGGCTATCGTCTCGTAGCGTTCTACCTCGAGCACGTGCTCGAAGAAGTCTCGGAAAACACTGGCCGCGCGCTCATCGAAAATGAGTCTCAGCGCCTGAGTCCGCACTCCCTCCTGAGTGTCGAGATCGCCTCGAGCCGCAGCATCGAAAAGCTCGTTGTCGGGCATCGTTCCCCAAAGAAAGTAGGACAGACGATTCGCCCGTTCGTAACCATCGAGGGCGATGTTCGCTCCGGGCGCGCCGGTGCTTTCTTCGACGCGATAGTTGAAGTAGGGCGACTGAAGCAGCGCTTCAATCAAAAGGCGCACCCCACCGCGGTAGCCCACGACCTGCTCGTAGGAGGCCGTGCCTTGCTCATAGAGAGTCAGGTAAGCATCGACTTGCTCGTCACTGAGAGGACGGCGATGCGCACGTGCGCCAAACTCCTCAATGAAGTGGCGCACTTCATCCGTCGTCGCTTCTTCGTCGAAGCCGGGGGGAAGGATTCGAGCCAAGGCTTCATCGTCGGCGGCAACGCTCTCGGCGATCTCGATCGCTGCAGTCTGATAGCTGGCCCATAGGGCTTGATCGACTTCGAGAGCATCTCCGTTGCCTTCGAAGAGATAACCGCTCTGGGTTGGGTCAGAGCGAAAAGAGGAGGAAAGGTCGACCACTTCGTCGAATTGAAACAAGTCCCGGACGGTACTCTCCCACTGGGCGTGGGTCAGACGACGAAAGCGTGAAACGCCACCAGCAATGTTCGCTTCTGATTCGACGCTCGTATCACCCTCACCCGTCTCTGCGCCCTTTCCCACCAGGACTTCCGAATTGGAAGGGGCACAGGCAAGCGTACCCAGGACGCTCAGCGCGGCCACCCCACCCCAGCGCGAGACCAGACGGTTCGACTGTCTACCGTGGTTTTGTCGAATTCTCATCTTGCCCCCTTCCGCAGTCGTCCAACCTACCTCAGCTTCGACACCGTGTCATAGGGTGCTGGTAGGACAAGCTATGCACGCACAGCACACACTCTCACTAACACTCCTCTCGTAATCCACCCCGATGCCGATTCCCGTAAAAGCATCCCGCCAGACGCTGGCCCCGAAAAACGTTCGAGCCCCGCTCGAACACTTCAACCACATCGCATCTCTCGTATAAAAAGTGACCTTGCTGAGGCAGTACTCCGGCTCTGCAGAGCTACTGGCACTATCCTAGGGTGTGCATAGACATTGCGGCTTTGGTTCCCTCCTCGCTGGCGCTCTTGGCGCGCTCTTCCTTGCCTCCTGCAGCGATACTTCGAACGATACCGGGTCGACTACGACCCTCGGTTCTGGAGGCGCATCTCAACCCGGCGCCTCGGGTGGGAGCGCAAGCGGTGGTCAAACGAATCCCAACCTCGGCTCAGGGGGTTCGGAGGGTGACGGTGTGGCGACAGGAGGGAGTGCAGCTGGTGGGAGTAGCGCGGGTGGGAGTGCCACAGGCGGACACGCCGCGAGCGGCGGAGCTCCTTCGGGCAGTGGTGGCGCGGCGCCCAAGGCGACCATCAAAAAACTCGGCGAATCAATCGTCACGAACGACGGACTCACGGTTGTCTCCTATGGAGGTTACCTCAACGGCGAAGCGTTCCAACAGGACGGCATCGTCACTCACGGGGGGGTCCAATACGCCGCGTTTTGGAACACCTCACGTCATGTAGTGCTGGCCGCCCGATCTCTGCCCGACGGCTCGTGGGACACTCTTGAGTTGAACGACTACACGAACCAGGCCAACGACGCTCACAACACCATCTCGATCGGAATCGCCCCCGATGACAAGACCCTGCACTTGGCCTTCGACCACCACGACGATCCTTTGCACTACCGGCGCTCAACGATCGGACTGTTGGATAAAGATTTTTCGACCTGGACTATGAGCGACTTCGGCGCCGTGACCTCGGTACTGACCTCGGGCAATCTCAACTCGGTGACCTACCCTCGCTTTGTGAGCGCTCCGGACGGTCAATCCCTGCTCTTGAGCATGAGGATCGGTGCAAGCGGAAACGGTACAGCACGCCTCTTCGAATATACGACGGCCAATGGGGCTTGGAACGAGATCGGGAACTATGTCGACGGAGCGAGTGTGGACGAAAATCCGTACTTTCACGGCATCGCTTTTGATTCCACAGGCAGCCGACTCCATTTCGCTTGGTGCGACCGCGCAACACCCGACGCCAGGACCAACCACGATCTATTCTATGCCTACTCCGAAGACGCTGGAGCCACACTGCATAATACGTCGGGTGACCTCATCGCCACTATCGCTCAAGGGCCCCTCGTCGCAACTTCGGCCGAAGCACGGGCCGTCGTGATCGATCAAGATCGCGGACTCATCAACCAAGAGCACATGACCGTCGATCACGAGGGTGGTGTCCACGTGCTCTTATCCCACCTTCCCGATGGGGAGCCGAACGAAGGAGACTTCACCAGGGCGCGTTCCAAGAGTGAGTTCTTTCATTATTACCTCGCCCCGGGTCAAGAGTGGAAACGCATCGCGATCGGCGCGAGCGTCATCGAGAACTTTCGTGGCAAGTTGGCTCTCTCGTCCAACGGGAACGCTTATGCGATTCTTCCGGACTTGCGCATTTATGGATCCAGTCGCAGCGCTGATTACGAAGACTGGACCCTGCTCGACGAGGACCCTGGACGCTTTTTTTCGGATCCTCTCATTGATGCAGCACGACTCCGAAAGGAGGATATCCTGACGATTTTTTACACGGTGAAACAGTCCGGACAAATCCTAGCGCTCGACTACCAGCTCGACTAAATCCCCCGCGCCGGCTGACACCTCAGCCCTTGAAACACAAGACTCCTAGGGCTGCTTGGCTACGGCACAGGCTTCTAAAACAAGCCACAGCGCGCTCGAACACTGCACCGTCCACTGAGTCAGCGACGATGCAACCACGCGCTGCATCGCCAACTCAGTCAGTGGCAACGCAGTCGAACACGAAAGTGGTCACTGACTGCGGCGCGATGGTCGCGACCAGTTGTCCCTGGGTGATCGGAATGAGATCGAGCTCCTTGAAGTCCTCCGATCCGGCTTGCCCTCCCATGGTGCGTCGAATACCCGAGAGTTGAAGGCGCGAAAACCCTGTAAGATCGAAGTTGACCGTGGACTCCGTCGTCGAGGCATTGCGTTTAACAATGACCAGTTTGCCCTCGGCGGCGTTCATGAACGCCACCGAATCGTCGTCGTCGCTACCGATCATGACATCGCCCGGACGAATGAACGCCGAATACTGGCGCATGACGTGGTACTTCTTGGTCACGAAGTACTCCTCGCTGTTTCCCTCGAACTGGCCGTGAAGCAAGCCCCAGTTCTTCTTGAGATTAATCTGCGCTTGCTCACTCTCCACCGCTTGCCAAAAGACAAAGGCGTCGATCTGCATGCCGCGTAGATCCCTGACGATCCTCTGAGCGAGGTCGAGACCCGAGATCATGTCGTCGTGACCGTGAAGATGCTGATCGAAGGGAGCGGGGGCACCGCTACCGTCAATCTCCGAGGACCAGAGCCGTTTGCCGTCCTGAGTTGCCAGGGCTCGGAGCTCCGCGCGTTGAGCGCCGTGGTAGGCGTGAGTATTGATCTGCTGGACGATACCCTTCGTCGTCGCGTCATATGATTTGTACGAGGCAACCGTATCGTCGATGCTCGTCTCGTCCGGCGCGCTCACTTCGACTTTGGTCAGACCACGCTCGTCGAGACTCGCCCGTAGCTCTTGGATGATCTTTGCTTGAGACGGACGGTCGAAATGACACCCCTCCTGGCCGTTGCCCTCCGTCCACCAGTTGCCGTTCGGTTCGTTCAAAGGCTCGACGGTACGAAAGTTGATGCCCAAATCGTCGCGAAAATACAAGGTGACGTCGCTGAGGTAATCGGCAAAATCGTCGTAATAATCTGCCTTCAAATTGTCTCCGCCCCCCTGCGAACCAGCTGCGCAACCGCTCTGGGTCATCCAGTAGGGGGGAGTGTTCGAGAAGGCCTCGATAATGAGATCGTCCGAGGGGATCCGTGCGATCGCATCCTGAAGCATCTGGATCTGACGAGAATCGGCCGAAAAATCATATTCGCTCTCTTCGGTCGCTTTGAAGCCCGGCATCTCCTTACCAGTCCCCATATGATCGTGATTCGGCGTCTCGCCGCCTCCGATGTTGTAACGCAGGACGTTCAGCCCAAGACCCTTTTCTTCATCAAAAAGAAGGTCTGCCACTTCGGTTCTCTTCTGTTCGGACCATCCGCCGATCACGTTTGCGAACCAACACAGTGACGTGCCCCACCCTTCGGTCGTCTGGAAGGTCTCCCCAGGATCGATCTTGATTTGCGCATCGGAATTGGGTGGAGCTTCCATCGAACCGACGACCATCTCGCAAGCGGCATTCGCTCCGCCGCTGCCGGACACGTCGCCACCAGTGCCGGGCTCATCTCCGCCGCTGCCGGACGCGTTCCCTCCTGCCCCGTTTCCTCCAGAACTATTCTCGGATGCACCGGCTCCGACGCCACCGCCAGAGCCATTCGTCGAGCCTCCGCTGCTTGCCGTGGACTCACCCCCCGACCCCAAGGAGGCACCTCCAGTGCTCATTGCGTCGGAATCGCCGTTTTTGGGCGAAGTTTCGCTACATGCCAAGAAACCCAAGAGAAGTGGCGCTAGAAACGACTTTTTCATTTTTCCCCATCCAGACGCACGCCCAGGAGCGTGCCAGATTCTCACGAACAGTACCTGAACCGGTCGTACCCCGAAAGGGGAGGAAACGAACCTATAAGCGATGAATATTTCTACTGTGACAACAGCCTGGACAGACGATTCAGGCGGGACGAGTTTTCGCCAGGAGATAGATCGAACTCATGCCTACTTCTTCCTCGTAGCGCAGCTCGCAAGACTCGACCTCAAACTCCGCTTGCTCAAGAGAGCTGGTCATCCAAGCCTGACTATGACGAACTGCGACGAGGTCGGCTGAGTCGCCGTAATCAATGGGACTCTCCCCCTCCCAGCTGCCCAGCAGAAGGCAACCTCCTGCTTTGAGCACCCTGCGCCACCCCTGAAAGGTCGGCAGCAGCGCCTCCGCTGCAAGGTGATGGATAGCAAAGAAGCTAACGATAGCCGCCACCGAACCATCGGGGTAAACCGAAAGGTCGCGCATATCACCCAACGCGAGTTGAGCGTGTTCACCCAAACGTTCCTGCGCCGCCGTGACCATGTTCTCTGCCAGATCGATTCCCTTCAGGTCGCGCTTTGAATCGAACTCTTCATGGTAGCGTGCCAAGAGGTGCCCCGTTCCGCAAGAAGTGTCGAGAACCGGGCCAGGGATGTCCGCAATGGAACGGGCCAACGCACGAAGCCAAATCTCGTAGAGAGGCAGACGGATCTCCTCATCCATCATTTGGCAGTAGGAGTCGGTGATCTGGTCATACATTGCTGCGACCTCTGCGTCGCTGGAGAGCTTCATCGGGCAAAGCCTACCAGAGGTGCTCGGACTAGTTAGTTGGGAAAGAAACGGCGCCCCGCAAGGGGAGCGCCGTTTCTGGTCGAGGCGAATTCATTTAGCTCGGTGGCTACTTTCCGGAACGTACGAACGTGCGCCGAAACGCGGGGGGTGCGTGTCGAATGGTCGGAGCCGGCTTGGCGTTCTGATTGGACGCTCGGGAGTTCCGATGAACTTTCGGACCCTTTTTCGCAGCCGAGTTCGTTTGTTCAGGTGGGCTCTTGCTCCCATCACGAGACTTCGACAGCACAAGGGGCAGTAGCACCCCCAAACCGCCAGGAACGACGAGCGGGGAAGACTGAGTACCGAGTCTGAGATCTGTGGTCTTTTTTTTAGTCATGTTGATTCTCCAAAAATCAAAAAGGCGTTCCCTTGGATTTCAGCACAAAGGAAACCCAGCCCGCCGTAGGGCGGATCAGAGGTCCGTGCCGAAAAACAACGGGTCCGTGTTCGAACGGCCTTGTTGTGGGCTGTTCGTGATGTGTGCCGTTTCGCGCGGCACTGATCGGGCGATAGACGACGCGTCAATTCGTTTGAAAGACGGCCCGTCAAAGATCGCGGACGAACGAAAGGAATTCGCTCGTTGGTCGAAACGCGTGCTGCCGAGGTCAACCGTCGTCTCCGAAAGAAAAGACGAGGCTCGCACCTCTCGTCCGCCTCACGAAGCAAGGTAGCTAAAAATAGCTAGATACGTCGTTGCCACGAAAATCACGAAACCCAACTTCGAAAATGAGTTGAGCCATGGGCATTGGGCGGGACGGGCGGCAGTCGCGGAGGCGTTACAGCTTCATTATGAGTTTAGGGTACCCCTCGCACGCTACTCGTCAAGGGCAATTCGAAATCCGCCAAGCCCAAGGGCTGGGGCTCGAAGCGGGGCGGTGTTAGCCTCGCGCCGTGATGAACGCTGGTTCTACGCCGATTCCACCCCACATGACCTCATGGCCCGACTTCAGGCTCCTTGTTCGAAGCACCGGGGATGACAATCACGAAACAACACTCGTCGTACCCGAGTTAGTGATGCCGTCGCTTCGTTATGCGCGCCTTCTCGTCGACGAAGGGAACCAGTTCGTCGAACATGCCGTGGCATTCATTGATTCAACGGATCCAGATCCTCTGGGAGTCATCGCGGGCGCGCTATCAGCGGCGCGACCGACCCGCGTCAGTTTTGTGCGTCGGAAGGAGGGGGTGAACGCCGTTTTCGGAGGGAACGGAGCGATTGCCCCCGCCCAAGTCGCCGCCTGCGCGTCGAGCATCCTTCTCGAATCGACGATGGCTCATCACCAGCGAGATGCGGAGGAGTTGCTCGCCGATTCCGTACGCTTCGACCAGGGGCTCTTTTTGGGGCTCGCCCGGGTACGGCAAGTAGCGCAGCTTTTTGAAGTGCAACTCGAATCCGACTGAACTGATTTCGGGTGCTCTTGTCGATGCTACAAAAGTTCAGAAAATGTCGAGCGGAGTGTCAGGAAGCGAAGCCACCAGGCGTCATGGGGTGTCAGCCAAGTCGAGTTGACTCAACAGAAAGGAAAAAATGCCCAACTATCTTTGTATTCAGCGTAGTCCCCGCGGTGAAGGCTGTGAGTCTCCCGCCAAATCGAAACAGCCGTCCCCTTCTGAAATGCAGGAGATGTATGCCGCATACAACGCTTGGCGAGAGCAATTCAAAGACAAGATTGTCGATCTGGGCGGACGTCTGGGCGGTGGGGCTGTCATGGCCGAAAAAGGCGACACGGATGGCCCCTTCATGGAGGCCAAAGAGGTCGTCGGCGGCTTCATGATCATCTCGGCCGCCAGTCTCGAAGAGGCCAAGGAGATCACTCGAAAGTGCCCGGGTGTGGTCAGTCCGCGTTCCTGCGTGGAAGTCCGCGAGATCCACACGTCTTGAGCGCCAATGAATTAGTCGAACACTTCTTCCGGCGCGAATATGGCAAGCTCGTTGCTTCCCTTTCGCGCCGCGTTGGAGTGCAGCACATTGATGCGATTGAAGACGCGGCGCAGTCGGCTTTGATGACCGCGCTCACTTCGTGGAGTCGTGGTCCGCTACCGGACAATCCGTCCGCGTGGGTCTTCACGGTTGCCCTCAATCGCTTACTCACCGAGCTGCGCAACTCGACTCGACGGAAACGAATCCTAGAAGAGACTCCCCTCGAAGGCCCGGAAGACGAGTTCGCCCTAGGCCGCAGCGACGACGAACTGCTGCGTTTGCTATTTATCTGTTGTGACCTCGGGATTCCTGATGATTCTCAGATTGTCCTAGCGCTCAAAATAGTCTGTGGATTCGACGGGCGTGAGATCGCGCTGCGATTGTTTACGAGCGAAGAGAATGTCTACAAAAGGCTGGAGCGAGCACGTACGAAGCTGCGAACGTCCAGCTTCTCGAACAATGAGTTGAGGGAAGATCGGCTTTCGGAGCGACTTCCTGCAGTCCTGAGGATCCTTTACCTCATCTTCACCGAGGGATATCTCTCTACCCATCCCACCCTTACGATTCGCGCTGAGCTCTGCCAAGAGGCTCTGCGCTTGGCAGAGCTTAGCGCGAATCACCCGGCTGGAAATACGCCCGAGACTTGTGCGCTCGTTGCGCTGATGCACTTGCATCTCTGTAAGATGAGCGCGCGTGAAGATTCCAACTTGGGGCTGCTCTTGCTCGAGGAGCAGGACAGGAAGCTCTTCGATCGATCTCGAATGTACGAGGGACTGGCCTGGCTCCGTCGTGCCTCGAGGGGCGATACTTTCTCTCGCTATCACGCCGAAGCCGGTGTCGCAGCTGAGCATTGCCTGGCCGAGTCGTTCGAATCGACGAATTGGGGACGCATCGCCAGCTGCTATGAACTATTGGAGAAGACGTCGCCATCTGCCATCTTTCGGATGAATCGGGCGGTTGCGGTGGGCTACCAAAAAGGAGCCGAGGCGGGGTTGATGGTGCTTCGGGAGCACCGTCCCCCGACCTGGCTAGCGGGTTCCTATCTCTGGGCGGCGGTATCGGCCGATCTGAATCGACGCGCCGGCCGTCAAGAGAAAGCCGAGCACTTTGCTCAGCAAGCACTAGCCCTGGCTCCCACCAAAGCAATCGCTGCGCTCTTGCGCCGACGCTTCGCTCTGGAAGAGACTGATCAGTCTCGCTGAACGCTCCCAAGACGCGAACGCAAACGCCTCAGGACAAGAAGCAACCCACCGGAGAGCAGGAACCAGATATGGGAACTCGATCCCGGCTTTTCTACCCGGCCGACGGCGTGACAACCACAACCTCCCTTGTCACCGGTCACCTCATCGCCAGGTTCAACTCCGCCCAAATCGATGACTCCTCCCATACCCTCGATTTCGCCCCCGGTCGTATCGGTGCCCGTCGTCCCACTGTCTGAGCCAGCGCCGCCAGCGGACGTGTCCACCTTGCTGTCAACTTCTGAATTGTCACGGGCACTCTCACACCCTGGGTCGGCTGGATAGTCCGCGAGGCCGTCCCCATCGTCGTCTTGCCCATTGGCGCAGGCAGGAGGCGAACTTTCGCTCGACCCCTCGCCCGACGCGCAGTCCTCATCGTCGGTGTCGATTTCGCCGTCTCCATCGTTGTCCACCCCGTCGGAACACTCAGTACTCCCATCTTCGCTGTCATCAAGGAAGGATGAGCAACTGGGATCGTTGGGATAATCGACCTTCCCGTCATCGTTGTTGTCGAGACCATCCGAGCAAGCCGGGCGCATGGTTTCTCCGCCGGTCCCGTCGCTTAATCCGGCCACCACGATCTCCGGCATCAAGCGCGGACTTTCTGCCTCATCCGAGGACTGAGCCGTCGCGGTGATACGTTGCCCGGTGTAAAGCGCAGGAACAGTCGCCGAATAGCTACCGCTACCGTCTGCGGTGACTTCGTCCACCTGCGTGCCATTGACGAAGACGCGCACCGTGGAATTGGCCGGTGCCGATCCGGTCACCGTCGTGTCCCCCGCCAAGGCATCATTCATGGTGGGCACGAGAGTTTGCTCCTGATCGACCAGCAGAGGAGCAAGGTTGAGCCACTGATTTTCAATATCCTTACCACTGGCAAACTGCGACTGCAGGCTGATGGTGTAGGTGCCAGGGCTCACTCCAGCCCCTACCTCGGCATCAAACTCCAAAGTCAGGCTCTCGCCAGGTGCGAGGGTAGAAGGGCTGAATTCATAGGTGGTGCCCGCAGGCGTCGGCGCGGACATCGTGCCGCCTTCAAAGGAGACGTCGCTTCCGCAACTCGACGCATCGCACATCGTAAAGCCCGCGGGGAGCATGATCCGCACGAAGCCACCGCCCCCGGCGTCGCCCGTCCCGTCGTTGGTGAGGGTGAGCACATAGTGCACCACGTCACTGGCGCTGGCTTGGACGGGGCTAGTCGCTGGATTCGTACTCACCGTAGCCGTGGGCGAGATCTGGGGCAGAGGTTCGACCACGGTCAGAGCACGGGTTTCGAACCCGGCGGGAATATCCGGGGACGTGTACACTGCTTTGCTGAGGGTCGACTCCTTGTTCCCACGGACAGTGACTTCCCACTGGTAGATCACCTCCTCGCCCGGTTCGAGATCGATGGTGGGCCAGGTCAGCATGCCCGCATTTTCGGTAGGGGTTGGGGTGCCGGCCAGCACGTCAACGAAGTCGACCTTGTCATCAAATTCGTTGGTGATGACGACATCTTCCTTCGTCTCCGTGGAGAGATTCTTGGTACGCAGCGTATAGGTGATCGTCTCTCCCGCGATGCTGGACAGTTTGTCCACAGTCAGATCGAAAACCAGGTCGAGCTGAACGCACGCTGGAGAAGGAACGAAATAGCGCCAGGCATTATCCTGACCCTTTTGGGGTTGGGCCGCATCCCCGCCAAAAACTTCTGCGCAGTTGATGTCGGCGTCCATCGTTGTGTCGAGGGGGAGGCCCAAAACACGCATAGAGATCTCGGCAAAGTATTCTTGACCAACGATGAGCTCTCCTACGGCAAAGCGCACGGCATTCGTTCCGCTGGGCAATGGGTTTTCCGATGACAACTCCCAGCCCAATGAAGTGGGTACGCCCAGACGAACAAAGTCGGCAGAAGCGTTCTCTGAGGTGGCCGCGTTTCCAGTCCCAATCTCTGAGCCCCAATAGGCGATCCGCTCCCACGGACCTGTGGGAGCGTCTTCGGCATCCGTTTCGTCGTTGTCCAGGTAGCTTGAACAATCAGGGTCGTCCGGAAAGTCCACCTTCTCGTCCTCATCATTGTCCACTCCGTCAGAACAAGCCGGGGCAGCGTCAGCAAAGGCGGCGTTTCCTTCGTCGTTGTCTGTTTCGCTCACACAATCGGGATCGGCCGGAAAGTCCACCAATCCATCCTCACATTGGAAATCCCGTCGGAACACTGCGGGATACCTCCTACGTCGAATGAATAATAGGTCTGAGGTCCGGCCACGGCTGAACCAAAGAGATGCGGAGCGTTGCCCTGGCCATTGGCGTCGGACAAGAAGCTATTGCCAATCCCGAAGGCCTCGACCTGGATCGCATCCCACAGATTGTGGGCGTAGTACTGCGTTCCGCTGTGTCCGAGCACGTCCCTCAAGCCCCCAGCTCCGGTGGGATCGCCTCGCAAGACGATACCGTTTTCTAAGCGGACGAAGTCGTCGACAGGAAGGCGCGCCGTGCGTGGATCGCGACTGAAAAAGATCCCCGTGTCCGCATACAGAGCGGACATGTTGCCCTCTTCTAGGCCGTCCCCCACCAGATCATAACCGTGATCGCCTCGTGGGCCCCAACCATCGTCCATCTGCGGTCCGCGTTGCGGACGAATCGTATTGCCGTTGCGATCAATGAAGCGCGCCCCGACGACCTCCATATTGTCGGGCACGTATTCGGTGATGTAGCCCCCCGCTCCACGCGTCGCGCCGTTGGGCACCGGGGTAAACTGCAGGACGAAGGTGAGAATATCCCCAACCTGGGCGGTCGTGTTGGACCCCACGCCCGAGCCACCCGTCGGGTTGCCCTGAGGATCGAGAAACACAATGGTGGACTCGGCGAGTCGCTTGGCGGTCTGAACCTGAGCAACACTGTGTCCAAGGCTCACACCCGGCCACAGAAGAGACCCCATGGCCACGGTCGCGATGAGCTTGGAGCTTTTGGAGCGGGCTGATTGATGAAAAGAAGACTTGGTCACTGGGATCACCTGATGATTACTGGTTCGGGAACGTAGCGGGGCACGATGATGTAGACGTTGCGCACGTCGAGGACGGTCACTTCGTCACCGAGCACGTCGATTTGTGCCTCAAAGAGTTGGTCCACCTTTTTCGATGGCTGAAAGTCGTTGAACGCCTCGAGGTCAAACTCCACGGTGCTGCCCGGAGTGACGTTGCGCACCACTTTCTTGTCGATGGTGGCGCCCTTGGGCGGCGGATCGACGGGTGTGATCGACTGAATGAAATCAGCGGTCGTATGGTTGGCAACGACCTTTGCGTCTCCCAGACCCTCTGTCCCACCACGCGCCCGGGTGGAGATATCGAGCGTTCCCAGGGTCGCGAGTTGGGCCACGGCATCGACGATCAAGTCCCCCAGCCCCGAGCCATCGGGCGCAACATCGAAGACGACCGGGCAGAGCTCTCTTCCGTCGACCTTCTTCGGTGCGATAGGAGCGTTGTCGACTCCCATGAGGCACTTTCCCGAGTCTTTGTCTGGGGGGATCAGTGCCTTGGTTTCCGTCGCAAGCTCTTCGAGCTGGGCTCGTGGATCGTCGTCTGTGTTGGCGTTTTCAAGGCTATCCACACCGATGACACGAGCACCAATGCTCTGAAGCGCGAGGAAGGCCGCCGCCGATCCATGCGCGCCGGGAACCTCGTCTGCGTAGTCGGAGCCCTCGTGGCTGATGGCATCGGTAATGTGGACGATGATGGGCAGAGAGTCACCGCGGAATCCAACCCCACCGATCCCCTTGGGCGCGAAGGGGGCAAAGCCGAACTCAGGCAAACCCGCACCGCTGGCCCACTGATAGAGGGCCTCGTAGCCCGACTCGGCAATGTCGAGACCACCGCCGGTGGGTTTGAGCTCGGAAAGCCCCTCCTGGACCTTGTCCAGATCGGTGGTCACCGACTGAAGTAGCTCGTAGGGCAGATCGTCAGAAAGCCCATAGGGGTCGAGGGGCATGTCCTCGAAGCGCCCCACACCAAAGGCGACATCGTCAATGATCTCTTCTATCCCGGGGACAATCGTGTCGCTCAAAGCACTATTGACCGCGTCGATTTCCTCACCGAAGGAGCCGGTCGTATCCATCGAGATGAAGACGTCCGCTTTGCGCACGCTGGTCGAGAAGGAAAGCTTCCCTTCGTCGCCAGGTCCCTGGTAGGGCAAAACGAAGTAGAAGTCCCCTTCGGGGATCGTGTCGTCGGGATCTGCCGGATCGCTTCCCGCAATGACCTCGATCAGATCCGGGGTCCCATCCTCGTCGCTATCCGTGGAACGAGGATCACTCTCCCCATCATCGACCTTTCCGTTGCAGTTCTTGTCCTCGTCTCCATCGAGGACGAAGTCGCCATCGCTGTCCTCGTCACGAAAGTCGGGAGCCCCATCGTCGTCGCTATCGCCGTCGAATTCATCTTCGTTCTTGATGCAATCGCCGTCGACGTCGTCATCGAGATAGTCGGGCACGCCATCTCCGTCGGCATCACCTGTCCCTTGTTCTGCGTCTGGGGTTCCATCGCCGTCGGCATCTTCATCGAGAAAATCGGGTATTCCATCCTCGTCGGTATCCTTGACCTCGCCTCCGCTTGCCTCAATGCGGTCCAATATCCCGTCCCCATCACTATCTGTGTCGAGATAGTCCGGAGTCCCGTCACTGTCGGTATCAACGGGAGGGGTTTCGAGGTCATCATCCCCCGCCTCCTTCTCATCGGAGATACCGTCTCCGTCTGAGTCGAGGTCACGATAGTCGGGATAGTCATCGCCATCGGTGTTGACGTCTTTGCCGCCTTCGTCCTCATCAGAGATACCGTCTCCGTCAGTATCGTGAAGACCATCGGCGTCGCTGTCTTTCTCTCCACAAGCGAGCACCAAAAATAGCGCGGACTTGGCCAGAACATTTGTCAGTTTCATTGCTACCTTGGCCCAGGATAACGTGGACTCATCTGTTTCGAGCCCATATGATTCCTAGTCGCCAATTTAGGTAGCGGCCTGTAGGTGAAGGCGGGACCCGGTCGACCAACCGTACACGACCAGTTAGTCGACCCTTAGCTCACAGCGCACCTGAACAGATGTGGCCCCCGAAGCGCGCACGCGTCAGGGGGACACATCCAAAACGAAAGACCAACACCCGCGCCCTGCCAGCGCTCTACCTGCAGGCCTCCGATCACTCGAAGGTCAAGCGTTGATAATAGGAGACGGAGTTAGCTCCGCTGAGATACCAGCTCGTACCAAGAGCCCCCGTATCGTATTCGTACGCGCTACCGTATGTGTAGCCCCCCGAGGCAAGATACGTCTTGCCCCCGCCCCCATAGTAGGCAGAGCAGGAACCCGCCGGACGAACGCCGATCAGGTAATGTTTGTCGACATCCAGCTCAACGTCGATCGGGCCGCTGCTGTGAAAGCCCATCCCTGTGCTGGTCGTCAGCTTTTCGAAAACGCGCGAGTAGGTACCGTTATACGAGATCGAGTCCAGCTCATAGACGACCCAAGAGAGCTGAATTGTTCCTGTGATGTTTAGGTACTGTTCGATTTCGGTCAGGCTTCGAGCCGAGGAGAACGCGTAGCGATTCCCGAGGCGATAGTTGCTGCAAGTGCTTGTCGCGGTGGTCGAGGCTCCAAGGGTGAGCTCAAGACTGTCCACGCACCCCGAACCATCACACAGTTGGTCACTTGCGCTGCAGTCGACACCAGGGGAAAGATAGCTGCCGCCATCCGCGCCGCAGGTGGCCAAGGTTTCACCGTCACATGTAGCGTTAGAAGGTGAGCAGATGTCGTAGCGACAAGAAGTGGTCGTAGCCGTATCTTGCGAGCAGTACATAGTGCTCGAACATGTTGAGGACGAACTATACCCGGTGCCGGTCGAGTTACAGGTGCGGCGATAGTTATCCTCACAATACTGTGTGCCAGGAGTGCAGTAAATCGCCTTGCAGACTCCACCGGCGCAGGTCTCGCCATCCCCGCAGCCAACACCGTCGGCGAGAGGTCCCGAACCATCGGCGGCACAGGTCGCCACCAGTTCCCCATCGCAAGTCGGCTGTCCAGCCGTACAAGTATCCGTCTGACAATAGGATACCCCTTCCTCACAATACTCGCTCGCACGACAGGTGTCCTTGAGCTGTGAAGTAGTCCCATCTGCACCGCACCTTTGAACATTGCCTCCCTCGCAGTAGTACGCATTGGGCGTGCAGATAACGGGTAAGCATGTTCCCGAAACGCAGGTTTCGTCGGCTTCGCAGGTCGTGCCACCGCTCGCGTATCCAGAGCCGTTGTCGTTGCAGGTCGTTGCACGATTGCCGTCGCAGACCGGTGAATTTGCGGTGCAGATCCGCTGCTCGCACACGGCCGAGCCTTGGGAATCGTCACAGTATCGACTGCTCGTACACGTGTCATAATGCTGAGTTAAAGAGCCGTTGTTGATACAACTGCGGCGCTCTTGGCCTTCACACAACCACTGCTGGCTCGAATCGCACACTTGATCCAGACAGGCACCGCCCCAACACACCTTGTCAGTCAGCTTGGAACAATCCGTACCTTCCGAAGAATCGATACCAGAACCATCATCACGGCAGATACCCGTGACTTCCCCATCGCAGGCCGCTTGTCCCGGAATGCACACATTGGGCTTACACAAACCTCCCTCGCAGTACTCGCTCGTGTCGTTGCAGCTATCGATGAGGGTTTCGCGAGCACCGTTGTCGACGCAACGGTAGGCATCACCCGATTTGCAATAGTCCGTGCCACGCTCACAAATTTTGTCGTGACAGCTGCCACTCGAGCAAACCTGATCAGAACCCTCACAATCGACGTCCTCCTTCAGGTAGCCCGAACCGTCCGCTTTGCACGTCCTGACCACATTTCCTTTGCATAGCGTCGTATTCGGCGCGCATACGTTCGGGCTACACCCTTGGCTCTCTGCATCACAGAAATAGCCCGCGGAGCAAACGTCAACTGACGTGAACGAGGTCCCCGAGTCGCTGCATTGCATCACGGTTGCTCCGCTGCAGAACCTCTTTCCTGCGTCACAGACCACCTCGACGCAAGCATTGTTCTCGCAAATCCCGCCTGACTCCGAGCAATCGGTCGTGACCGTCGCGCCGAGTCCGTCTTCGTCGCAAGTCACCAGCGAAGTACCATCAACATCACAGGCAGCTGTACCTGGAGGGCAAGTCCAGGGAGCGCAGATGGCTACCTTGCCATCTTCCACACAAGTCGATGCGTCGGAGCAAGGGTCGACGTAAGTCTGTGATCCAAACGGATCACAGACTTCGCGGGAGTTGAGCCCTTCGTTGCAAGAAGACTCGCCCGCGATGCAGACGTCCACATTGCAGCTCCCCTCAGCGCAGTGATAGAGTTCGGGACAATCAATATTCTCCACACACTCAACGCAATAGCCGACCTCCCCGTTGCATAGCTCGCCAGCGGCGGTGCAATCCTTGTCGGAATCGCACCGCGAGATGCATTCGTGCGCTACGCAGGTATGAGTCTCTTCGCAGTCGGTGTCTGAGACGCATTCCGAGCAATACCCCAAATCGCGATCACAGACGGTGCCCGTGTCACAGTCGAGAGAATTGATGCAGCTCTTGACTTCTTCGCAGCTCCCCTGATTGCAAATGTGACTGTCACCACAATCGACCCCAAGCACGCACTCGACACATTGTCCAAGCACGAAGTTGCAAACAGGCGCGTGCTCTTCTGTACAGTCTTCGACGGACGAACAAGCTTGAGGAGTCACGCACGCGTGGTCTTCACATTGCTCACCTTCGGAGCAGTGATCGTCGAGAACACACTCCACGCAGCCCGCGAAACCATCACAGACTGGCTTGTCTTCCGCTACGCAATCAACGTCAGTCTTACAGAGATCATCGCACGAAGAACTGGAGCAGTCCTCCGCCGCGCTGGTGGTTGCAGATTGGGGTCCCGACGCCCCCCCATCGCCGTTGCAGGCCAGGGGCACCGCACCGGCAGCGAATAGAAGAAGGGAAAGACGAAGTAATGTAGGTTTCATTTGTTGGGAGTCCTCGGTCCGTACTGCGCCAAGGTCATCATCTAGCCCCGCAACGCAGGCGGCGCTGCGTGGCCAGCAGTGCCGGGAACATATTCGTCGTGGGTACTCCTGTCGACCAACTTGCCCAATCAGGAAAAAGACCGTCTCAGCGACCTGTTCGGTCCCCATTTCGCGAAACGTTTGCGCGTCGTCCGACGATGGGGCGGGCGCGAAGTTTGTTCCGCGTTGACGAAAATCCGCCCTCCAAGCATCCAATACGCAGAACGCGCGGTCGGTGCGCCTTCACCAAAAAAAGAGGTCTCATGCTCGTCCAAAACCCAGCCGACTACCGTACCCTATTGTGGACATTCCTGCTTACGCCTGGACTCGTCCTCGCGCACTATCTCTGGCCCCAACTGAGCCTCTACTTACTCCCCGCGAGTATGTATTTCGCTGTAAGCTGCGCGGTCATCGCTCACAACCACATGCACTGCCCGACGATGAACACGCGCTGGCAGAATCAGCTCTTTTCTCACCTCATCTCGGTGTTCTACGGATACCCCGTCTTCGCGTGGACACCGACGCACAATCTGAATCATCACCGCTACGTCAACAAGCACGGTGATGCGACCATCACTTGGCGCTACACGAACAAGCACAACGCCCTCGTGGCGGGCACGTACTTCTTCGTCTCGGCCTACCATCAAGGGTTCTGGATCAAGGATTTCATCGCTCAAGCAAAAGCTAAGAATCGACCGCTCTATCGCCGTATCTTGGTGCAGTATTTCGTGACCTACGGCAGTCACGCGGCGCTCCTGGGGCTCGCCATTTACCTTCATGGCCCAAGTTTGGGAACGAAAACGTACCTCCTCGCCCTAGGCATCCCCGCGTTTTTCGCCCTTTGGACGGTGATGCTCTTCAACTACAGCCAACACGTTCACACTGACCCCTGGTCCAAGCGGAATCACTCACGCAACTTCACGGGAAAACTGCTCAACTTCCTGCTCTTCGGGAACGGCTACCACACCGTGCACCATGACCAAGCGAATCTACATTGGGCCAAAGCTGCCGCAGCCCATGCTCAAATCGCCCACGAAATCGATCCACGCTTGTGCCATCGCAGTATGTGGTGGTTCTTCTTCCAGCAACACATCCTTGCCCTGTTCGTTCCACGCCTAGGAACTGAGCAAGTAGGACGAGCGCCTTTCGACTGCGATGCAGCGGAGCGAAGAGCTGACGCCCCGGAACAGATGGACGTCGAACCTGGTGGAGCAGCCACCGCAGGTGGCCAAATCTAGCGACGCCGGAACAAATTCCATCTCCGCAGCCTTTTCGCACCAAACGTAAAAGTTTCGCAGTCCAACTTCGATGCCCCCTCGGTACACCCCAAGGAACTGAAATGGCCCTCTTCGATTTCACTGACGAGTTTCACCGCACCATTGATAGGTGGGATGGCTCGATCGGGGCGCCAAGCCCCGAAAACCGAAAAATCAATCGCATCCGCGTCTACAAGAACGGTTTCGTCGAGCACATTTTGGCAAGCTCTCACCCCATTTTGCCGGGTGTTTGGTTTGGCTGGGCGGTCTTCTACGGGGCCTACCTCGCACTTGTTCAAACGGACCACGTCGTCTCCTCCGGGATGCTCTTCTTCGCGGGGGTCTTAGCCTTCACCCTCCTGGAATACGGTCTCCATCGCTTCGTCTTCCACTTCGATCCGGGAGACGACCGAAACGCCAAGATTCGACTCTTTCTGATGCACGGACTGCATCACGAATTCCCCAACGACAAGTGGCGCTTGGTCGCCCCTCCGCTCATGAGCTTCCCCATCGCCGCGGTCGTGTTCGCCGTCTACTGGCTACTGCTATCACCTACCAACGCTTTCGTCCTCTTCGGGGGAACGTGCCTAGGCTACCTGTTTTACGACTGGACCCACTACTATACCCATCACTTCAGAAACCCCAAGACGCGCGTCGGCAAGTTGCTCAGGCGCGCGCACGCCGTACACCACTACAAGCTCTTCCACCTGAACATGGGGATCAGTTCACCCCTATGGGACTTCATCTTTGGGACCTATGCCTGGTCCGAGGAAGCCAGAAAGACCGCTTTGCGTGAATCCAAAGAGGTCGAGTGGCAAAGCGACGAAGCCGAACGAAACGCCGCAACAAGAGCGGCGTAACCAGCTGTAGGTGCTGCAAAGTCATCATACCAGACTCACCTACTCTCGCTCCGCTTCAAGACCTTCCCAGTCCCATCATTCTCACAAACGGCGCGGACGCATAAGATTGGGCGACAGTCGCACTTGAGCTTACTGCGCATCCGGACATCCCGAACTGCTCAGCGCGAATTGGAAACAAGAAAGTTCCATAGCCGACGAATAGATTGCACGCCCCGCGCACCAGCAAGGTTAACTGACGCGTTGGCGCCACCATGGGGTACGGTCCAGCGTCGATTCTGCTGTTCCGAATGGAGGCGGTTGTACTTGTTGATTGCATGCTTAGGCCCGAAATCGTGCGCTCCAAGAAGATAAGCCGGGCATCACTGCAATGTTTTCACAGAACTGAAGCTACCCGCTCCGGCCCACGGTACTAAGTCCATCAGCGGACGGTATCCCCCATGTCCCCTTTTCCCCTAACACTTCCGGCGCCGCGCAAAGAAGCGTGCGGCCCCTCGGTGATCTCAGTTCCAGAGCAGATAGTGGCACGTGAGATGACACAGCACTTTCCCCCAAACTCGCCCGAACTCCTTACCCTTCGAGCGCATGCAGAAAGTCACCTCCCCCCTTCCACTGAACTCACTTTGGCCGCGTTGAATCATCTTCCGTCGGCTGTGTTGGTCGTCGACGAGCAGGATCGCGTCGTTCAATCCAACCGAGCTGCAAACGCTCTTTTTGGAGAGAGAGAAGATGTCCTCAAGTATCCCCCTCTGGATACCTTCCTTCGCAAAACCGAAAATGAATGCGCAGGCGCAGCAAGTGAACTGCCGCGCCTCCCTTTGGAACGGATAGAAAAGGGCGAGCAAGTTTGTGAGCTCCAGCTTACAGACGGTTCATGCACCACCGGAAGCTTTACGAGTCGCGCGCTCACAGTAGCCGGCAAAAAGTATCTTGTCCTGTGCATACGTGAGACATCTCAACTCCTCAAACTCCAAGAAGAAAGAAATCGATTGCTGCGTATCGCCACAATTGGCGAAGCCCTGCCCTCGCTTCTTCACGAGTTAAAAAATCCCCTTGCCGCCATCTCGGTCGCAACCGAAGTGCTCTTAGAAGAAACTGAAAGCCCAGACATTCGGGAACAACTTCACGCCATCCTGAGCGAGATTCGCCGTATGAAGCTGAGCTTCGATGGGATCGGCGCACTCGAACGTCCCCTGTGCGCTGAACGTCCACAAGCCGTCGATTTTGCCTGTCGAGAAGCCGGAACAGTGATGGTTCATCGCGCGGCCAACGCGGGGCAGTATCTCCGACTGCGTATTTCGGACATGCCTCTCTTGCGTCTCGATTCGGGTGTCGTTCGTGCCCTGATTCTCAATTTCGTGACCAACTCCATTCAGGCATGCAGGACCGGCGACACCATCACCGTCAATGCCTGGCATGACGACAGTACCAACCGTTTCGAATTGCGGGTGGTCGACACGGGAAAAGGGATGGCTCCTGAAACGCTTCGACGCGTGACGGAGCTGTTCTTTTCAACAAAGTCGAGTGGCAGCGGCATCGGTCTCGCGCTGTGTAAACGTGTCATTGAAGATGCCGGTGGAAAACTATCCATCGACTCTGTCCTGGGCTTTGGGACAGCAGTCGATGTGACGGTGCCGTGCGGATAGACGCAGTCACCGAGTCGAAGAAGCGAAAGAACAAGGAATCATGTCAAGAACAGACCAACTGAACCACCTCTTACGAGCTTTGCAGTCAGGAACACCCGATATCGAGGCGAGCGCCCTCATCTCTGAGGACGGTCTAATGATTGCTAGCGCACTACCACAGCACATCGAAGAAGTACGGGTGGCTGGAATGAGCTCCACCTTGCTCAGTCTAGGAACGCGCGCAGCAACGGAACTGGAGCGCGGCTCGCTCCAGCAAGTGCTCATTCGCGGTGAAAACGGTTATATTTTAATGGTACGCGCGTCGGAAGGAACCATGTTGCTTTGCTTGACGTCGCCGGAGGCCAAACTCGGCCTCATCTTCCTCGACGTCTCAAGAGCGGCGAAGGACATTCAGAAGATTCTGTAAGGAAACGGCCATGGCATCAATATATCTCTACGATAACGGAAATCACAAGAACGTTCTCCTCGAGGACTTTAGCGGAGGCCTTGCCGTTCAAGCCAATCAGCACGTCATTGTACACGGTGACAGCGGCATGGTTCTCGACCCAGGTGGACACAAGGTTTACAATCGAGTTTTTTCAGAAACCCAAAGCGTTCTGGGAAAGACCGAACTTAAAGTTCTGTTCCTTTCCCACCAAGACCCGGACATAGTCGCAGCCGCCAATGGTTGGCTCATGACCACCGACGCGGACGCCTACGCATCTGAGCTATGGTTGCGATTTATCCCCCACTTTGGTTTGGACCGTCTTGTTGAAAAGCGCCTGAGGGGGATTCCTGATCAAGGAATGAAGCTGGATCTGGACGGCGCTGAACTCCTCATCATACCTGCTCACTTTCTCCATTCCTGCGGGAATCACCAAGTCTATGATCCGATCTCGAAGATCCTCTATTCTGGTGATTTGGGTGCGTCAGTCGGCGTCGAGTACCGCAAAGTGGACGATTTCGAGGCACACATTCCAAGCATGGAAGGGTTCCATCGTCGTTACATGACCTGCAACAAGGCGATGCGCGCATGGGCCCAGATGGTTCGGTCTCTGGATATCGAAATCATCGCACCTCAGCACGGCGCCTATTTCGAGGGTAAGGAGATGATTGATAGCTTCATCTCCTGGTGTGAGCAATTGCAGTGCGGGATCGACGTCATGGAGGGGATCTATCAGCTGCCCTAAGGAGAAATGCGGTGAGCAAGATTCTTGTAATCGACGATGAGGCCACTCTGCGCTCATCAATGCGGCGAGGGCTATCAAAGATGGCCGGTGCTCAGGTGCGCGAAGCGGGAAGCGTCGACGACGCTCTCCGTGAAATCGATCGGGACTCTCCCGACGTGATCGTGTCCGACATCGACTTGCCTGATCGACTTGGAATCGAACTGCTTGGGGAACTGGGCAAACGAGGACTTTCTATCCCGATCATTTTTGTCTCAGCATACCTCAAAGCCTTTGGTGCTCAGATCCCAAGGCACAGAGACCTCCTGGCTCTCGAAAAACCTGTTGCCCTCGAAAAACTCCGCGAAGCCGTGCAAGGGAGGCTCAAAAAGCCGCAAAGCGGAGCGCCTTTTTCCGTCCCTGATTATCTCCAACTTTCTGGTATGGGTCGGCACTCGGTCAAGATTGTCGCCACCTCTGCGGACGGTCGAGTCGGTCACATCGTTCTATCCAAGGGAGAGCCCTGGTGCGCACGTTTCGGCGAGCTCAGTGGAGCCGAAGCTTTTTCGGCGATCTGTTTTGAAAACGACCTCGCCATCGCATGTGAAAGTGCAGACGGTGCCTTGGGAGAAAAGAATCTCCATCACAGTGTTGACGCTCTTTTGATGGAAGCAGCTCGCGTTTTTGATGAGGCAAACAGAAATGTCGACGAGGCGTCGACAAGTCAAGTTCCTCGATCGAGTCGTGAAGAATCCGCGGGGCAAAAAACCAACCTTGAACCTCAACTCAATGAACAACAAAATTCAACGGCCGTCTTCTCGGAGGAAGCTACTGGCGACGATTCCGAAGAAGGCGATCCAGTAGCTCGAATGTTTGGGCAACATTGGGAAGCAGGTGTAGACGCTCTTCTCATGAGGGACTACGCGGCGGCCCTCGATGAGTTTGAAACCGCTCAGGCGCTGAAACCTGACGACCGCAAGGTCGAAGCTAACATCAAAAGATTGCAAGACATGGGAATCGGTTCGCGCGCGCGTGGGGAGTAAATATGACTGAAATTATAGCAATTACGAGCCAAAAAGGGGGGTGTGGCAAGACAACGACCGCACTCAACCTGGCGTTGGCGTTGGCGAACAAAGGACACTTCACACTGCTTGTCGATGTCGACCCGCAAGGCGCCATCGGTCATGCCCTGCGACAAGACGACGGCGCCCACGCTGGGCTAGCTGAGATGCTTACCGGAGAACTAACTGCCGGCGATGCGCTCACACAGACCAAGCACCCGCACCTCTCGCTGCTCAGTCGAGGTCGTCTGGATGCAGCAGATGTATGCGAATTTGAACTCGAATTATCTACCCCGGGACAACTTAAAGAGTTCATTGATCAAGTGGCCGGGCCTTTTGAGTACATCATCATCGACACACCTTCTGGACTGGGATTGCCCACGCGCGCGGCATTAGATGCCGCGACATCCGTACTCGTTCCGCTTCAAGCTGAACCCTTGGCTTTGCGCAGCGTGGAGCAAGTGCTTAGAGTCATCTCCAAGACCCGACAAACGACCAACCCCGATCTTTATCTCCTCGGGATCCTCCCGACTATGGTTGCCAAATTTGATGACCATTCGATGAACGTAATGATCGCCTCATGGAAGAACTTAGAGGGAATTTTCGACACAACGATCCCCAGAAAGTCCGTCTTTGGTCGCGCAAGCGAAGAAGGGGTTCCCCTCGCCTATCTCGGCGGGCCGCTATCACCAGAAGCAAAGAGATTTGACCTGTTAGCTCGTGAAATTTGCGCGCGCATCGAAGAACGCACAACAGACAAGGAATCGGAAAATGAGCGAGTCCAGCAACGACTACTATAATCTGAACGGTGCCTCCCGCCTCGCAGCAGAACTGTCAGACGCGATGGCGGACGCGACGCGCGCCGTGGACGAATCTGCGGACCGCATACAAGGATGCGCCAACTTCAGGCGAAGCACTCGAAACTTCCGTTTCAGTGCCGAACAAACACCTTCTGAAGATCAGATGAGTGCGGATGAAACGTCCGCGTTGCAAGCTTTGACCGTCTCCTCTTTCGCATCTTGGGAACAGTTCGCCCAAAATGCCTGTGCCGCGATTTTGGCGGACATGGTTTGTGTAGTCGATGCCGACGGGCTCGTTGTTGCCGCACATGGCGAAGCCTCACAAAGTGAAGGAGAGCGCGTAGGCGCTCGCCTTCTCATTGCCCTCGATCAGGCACGCGAGATTGATCCACACGAGGGAAAGAGCGCGACGTTCCGCATGTCGGACCACTGGCTGACGACGATTCGGAGTTTTGAACACGCTCCCCCCATGACCGTCATCATCAAGACCGAAACCCCCTTGGGTCCAGCGCAACTTGAAGCGTTTTCCACGGCACTTTCTCGGTTTCGACACGACTGATTCTTGAGCATCGGTCCAACGAGACTCAGCCCCCAAAGCGCTGGCTTCGGTTAGCACGAATACGTCACCAGGGGCCATCCTAGTGAAGTCTCTTCAGCTGCGCCCTGAGTGCTTGCAGTTTAAGAGGACTTACGGTGATAAAGATCTGTCGAATGAGCGAGTCATCTGTTTCCAACTGCAAAACCGAGGTTAATTCGTGGGAGACGAAGATCAGAAGGGCTGGCCATGCATTGACCTCCCTCACTTCGAGTCGGACCCCTTCGGGCGCCTCTTCGGCGATTTTGCACAAATAACGCGCAACAGCATGGGCACCGAGAATCGGCTTTCGAGCCACGCCCTTAATCCCCGCCCCGTCGGCTCGAGAAACAACATCCTCGCGAAGCAGGCATTCTACGGCGCTTACGTTTTCTTCGTTGAGGCCAACAATCAGTCGCTGCAGGAGTGTTTGATGAGCCTGCTTGTTCACCATCGTGCTGGGGCGTCTGTCGACAAGTGTCTCTTTGGCTCGTTGCACTAGCTTTCGACAAGCCGCATCGCTCTTTTCAAGCACTTGTCCAATCTCCTCGTAACGGTAATCGAACAATTCTTTCAACAAAAAAGCCGCCCGCATTTCCGGTGTTAGTTGTTGGATCAGAAAGAGAAAGGCTTGTGAGACGAGCTCTGCCCTTTCTAGGGGGTCGCTTTCGCTTGTAGTGAGCAGGGGCTCGGGGAGCCACGGACCAAGGTAGACTTCGCGACGAGAGCGAGCGCTTCTTTTCTCGTCAATGCACAGTCGGGTGACAACTCTCGTCAGATAGGCCGCAGGATTGTCTACTTCAGCTACTGAGACGCTTTGCAGCTTTTCATAGGCATCTTGCAGGATATCTTCCGCTTCGCTTGCCGAACCAAGAATTCGATAGGCAATGGCAAAAAGAGGACGCCGCTCTGCCTCGAAGGCCTCCAGGAGAGATGAGTTCATGTGACTGTCTCTGTTAGAAGAGGAAGTTGTTTCGGGGCACGTTCGAACATCGCTTCGTGGTTAACCCCCCATCGCTCAAAAGCAAACATGAGACGAGTGCTCCTACAAATGAGCTCCTTAATCAGCGCTCCCCAGCGGCCACGAATCACTCTACCCGTCATGGTTCCGTCGGGCGCGGCGCATTGAATCAGCCCTGCTCTCCTACCCAAACTCACACAAAAAACGGGCGCCCAGAATCGAAATGGGCGCAATCGGCGCCCTACCATTTGGGCAACAACGTTTTCGCCGGCGCGAGCCCCGGAAGGAATGGCGCTCTTGCAGCCGGCTACGATATGGGGTGAATGCGGATGTGCAGCGAGATCTCCTGCCACGAAGACGCATTCGTCTTGAACGCTTTGAAGAGTGCTGAGCACTTGGAGACGGCCCTGTGAGTCGACATCCAGAGCGAGCCCTTCTGGAAGCTTTGGGCCGACAAACCCCGTCGCCCAAACGCAGAGATCGAACTGGATGTCTTTTTCTTCGGTGCGCAGAGTATCTTGTCCTACCCGAGTGACCGTCAGGTCCGAGTGAATTCGGATGTTGAGCACCGCGCAGCGCTGTCGAAGAACTTGACTCGCCCGGCGAGAAAACTCGGCCCCGAGGGACCCTCGACTGACGAGATGCACCTCCAGTTTGGGGTAGGTTTCCGCTATTTCTGTGGCCGCCTCGATCCCCGTGAGCCCACCGCCCACGACCACGACGCGCCCGCCCGTTTTCTTCATGGCAAAGAGTCGTTCGCTCATCGTTTGGGCCTCTTGTGCCGAAAGATGAAAGACGTTCTTTGCGCGAATCGGGGCGCGTTTGGGGACGGAACCCAACGCCAAGACGAGTTGGTCCCAATCGAGGCGAGACAGAGGCGTTGTATCGTCCATGGGTAGTTCACGAATCCAGGCAGTACGCTCTTGTCGTTCGATCCTTTCTACTTTTCCGACGATGAATCGAATCGATCGGTTCTTGAGCAGTCGAGGAAGAGAGACTGCCCACGGGGATTTGCCGACTGCATGTTCGTGCAGACGGATACGCTCTTCGAAACGCGGAGAGAGACCGACCAAGGTGATCTGGGCCTTTGGAGCTCGGCGAGCGATACGGAGGGCAGCATGAATACCGGCGTATCCAGCGCCCACGATGAGTACTTTCATGGGGAAACTGTCCTTTCCCTTGCTCGACGAGGCAGCGGCACCGAACGTGACCACTTTTTCGCCAACTAGCCCAACTTACCCGTTCTTGGGGCGAAAGAGCTCTCCTACCTGCTTCTAGATCCATCCTTCGACGTCGACAGCGCGGGTTCGAAAGTAGCCGCTTCCGCCAACGCGGACGAGATAGCGCAAGGCCAGGGGCCCCAGCCCGATGCGAGTGGTTGCTCCCTCAAGCTCTGGCAGAGCGTGTTTGTGTTGGGCAGCAAAGTCCGGTCCCCAGTCAACGTAGACGTAGTTTTCCGTCTCCACCCTGCGACACCCTGCTTGCGTCGACACACAAACCAGCTCCTTGTGCATCACAAGGGTGCTTCTCACCCCTTTCCGACGAAGAGGCGAGTACAACACGGCGATGTCGAGCTTATCCTGCTGCACCATCTCCATGAGTCGCTCCGCAGCATCGACGACGGTCTCGAGGTGGACGTCGATACGCCCCTTCCGCAACCCCTGAAGCCAGCTGAGCAGAATCGATGTCGAGAGAGTGTATTCCCCGCCCACTCGAAGCCGAGGGGATACAGCACGAGTCTCGTTCACTTCGGCACGGGCTTTATTCAAAAGCCCAATGAGTCGCCGAGCGTAAGGCGAAAAGTGGCGTCCCGAACCGCTTGGTCCACACTGGCTTCACTGTCCACAGTCGTAGGCGCCTACCGTCGACGGATCCCCTCGGGCGTCACCTTCGAAATCGACGAGAACGTCCGGGTGAGGGCTCGCTGATTCGGCCCCCGCACAGTCTGCCCAGCGAAAGTCATCTGAACCCGCGTCGCGAAACTCAGTCGACTCGGCGTCGCTCACATTGCCCTGCAGCGTGGCTTCCGCGCCGTCTCGCATTCGGATCGCGCCAGTCGTGAAATTGCCCCAGACTTCGACATTCGACGTTTCTCCCCAACGGATCTCAATCGAGTTAGCGTAGGCGTCTTCGTGCGCGTAGTAGACGGTGTTGAAGAGCACCGAAGTGTCGACTCCTCGCTCGACGATAATGGCCACATCGTGCTCGCGACTCGCCGGAAACGAACTCGACACGACGTTGTTCTTGATACTGGTTCCGTACACCGTCTCCGACAAGCCAAGACCGATCCCTCGAGCGCAATCAATGATGCGATTGCGTTCGATGACGTGCCCTGTGCCTGAAGTTGAGTTCCACATGTGAATGGCATGTTCGGCGAGGCCCCCAGCGTAGGTCTGCTCGTCGCGATCGCCGGCCTTCTTTCCGTGACCGGGACGCCCCGCCTCGGTATCGCAGTAGATCCCTTCGAAATGATTGTCATGCACCCGCCAGTTCGTCGCATCGTGGGTGTCGATACCCCCGGTGTAACAAGTCGTGTTCCCATCGGCGTTGCCGTAACCCCAAACATTGGCACGACCCTCGTTGCTCATCAAAAACCGACTGCACGCCACTTCCACCCCATCGACGGTGCCTGAACCCGGACTTGCTTTGAGAAACTGCTGCCCCCCGTCCTGCAGAGTAACGTTGAAGAGAGAGGCGTCGTCGCCGTCCGCCCAGAGGTGCACCAGGTGGAAGATGGATCGTTGCACCGTGAGATCCGCTAAGACAACGCCGGGTATCGGTCCGCGCGGCTAGGGGACAGTGACTGCGAGGAACCACGGGAACCCGCCTACGTTTTCTTCCTGTGGTACCGTCCCCACATGGTCGCGAAAAGCGCAGGGGCGAAGCCACCGTTTTCGAGTTTGAATGTCGCAGAGGTATTTGCGGCCGTTCCTCGTGGTCCACAGGAGCGACTCTTGCAGGTACGTCGTCTACTCTTTGAGACAGCTGATAAGACTCCTGGGGTCGGGCGGCTCGAGGAAAGTCTGCGCTGGGGTGAACCCAGCTATTTTACAGCAGAAAGCAAGTCCGGCACGCCCGTTCGCCTACATTGGAAGGAGCGCCAGCCGAAACACTGCGCGATGTATGTACATTGTCAGACCAACTTGGTGGAGCGATACCGCTCGCTTTCTCTCACCGGTTTAGAATTCGAAGGAAGCCGAGCAATCCTCTTCCGAACCGACCAGCCACTACCAAAAGCAGCCTTGCGGGCTTGCATCGTACTGGCGCTGACCTACCGAAAGCCCGAACTGCTCGGCATGGGTTAGGGCGCCGTTGTTCGACCGACGCAAAAGAGGCGTCGGAAACCTTCCGGAGGTGTTTGCCTTATCCCCCTTGTGCCTCTGGACAGAGAAGCTCCGCTGAAACGTCGGTACTCTCGCTCGTGATTGAAAGCGGGGTCACCACCAGGTCCACCTCGACCGGCTGAGCGGGCGGAGAGGCTGAATCAGGGAAGGAGAACTCTTGCTCTTTGGCTTTGACTTCAATGGGTGGATCGTCGCACCCCTCTCCGTCGAGGTTCTTGTACAAGGTGTTCTTGCTGAATCCCCAGCTGGTGTTCCCTTCCGAGCCGATTGCGGTGGCGCGCAAAAAAGCGAGAGCAGTTGAGCCATCAGCTGAAAGCTTCAAGGAAACTGAGGCGATGACATTCGATCCCAAACCGCCCGAGGTCCCCACATAGCCGAGCCACGTTTCAGTACCTGCGGGCGCGAGACTCGCGCCAGTCCCGTACTGGAGGGGAGCTACGGTGCCCCCGGCCGGACCATCCACCTTGACGCCGACCATGTAAGAACGAAGCCATTTCACATCACCGCTGCTGTCGTAGAGCGCCGCCCACGCGCCCGCTTGGGGGGCAGCCAAATCGTTGACGGCGCTCGCGACGAGGATCTCCCCGCTCGGCAGCTCACGGAGCCCAATAGGCGATTCTGAGCCGCCAGCATAAATAGGGGTCTGCTGCCAGTCCAGTTCCCCCTCCGCGCTCAGTCGAGCGAGACCTGCTCCGTGTTGGACGTAGATGGTCTCACCCACCTCAATCAAGTCCCCGCCACGAAGTTTGTTGGCCCAAGTCACAGCGAGATCGCTATCCAGACGTGCGGTGGCGCTCGAACTGGTGAGCAAGAGGTCGCCGTCTTGGGCCATCGTTCCGCGATAGTCCGCAGCAGGCGTGAGCTGCACCGCACGCTCTACCGAGCCGTCCAGGACTGCGAGATCGAGGATCACGCCATCCGTCGCGAGTACGCGCACCCGATCTCCAAGGTTCATGATGTCGATGGGGATGTCTGCACCTGGATAGGAGTGAGCCCACTTCACCTCACCATCGCTCGACACCATGAACGCGAGAAGAGCGTAACCGGCGGGATAAGTGGCGACAACAACACCCCCTTCGACAGGAACCAGGCGACTCAATTCGCCCTGAATCCGCGAACCGAAGGGGCCCAAGTTCCAACTCATCGTCGACGAGTCGGATCCTCCGACCGCTTCACCACCCGAGCCATCCGCGCCTGTCGTCCCCTCGCTTGCGGAAGAACCGTCGCTTCCTGAAGAGCCACAGGCCGATGCCAGGGTGCCGAGCAGGAGGAGAAGGCTTGTTGTCTTCAGACCGGGCGCTGAGTTCCGCATCCGCCGATCATAGAAGCCAGAACAATTGACCACAAGGGAATCCACCACCAGGGAGTCCACCCGCCGCGGACCACGTGGGTGCTGATCCAGCAAAGAGTCGAAAGCGTCACCCACGACGGCCCCCTCCCCTCTCAAGGGTCTAGAGCGAGCTCGACCAGCACTTCTGCCGGATCGAGTTTCTGCCCACGAACGAAGTACTCACTGTCAGGATAAATCTCGGTTTCGGCGCAGGTTGTTTCGTCAACAAACTGGTAGAGCAGCTCTCCCTCGAAAGGTTTGGCTTCGTAGAGGCTCTCGAACGAATCCTGCCCTCCGCAGGCGTCCGGCTCGGCGTAAAAACCCATTAGGATCGGGTCGCCCCATGCGCCGCAGTCCCGACGCGCTTGGCTATGGACCGGGACGCTACAGTCAGAATCAGCGAACAGGCTTGCTGTAGAAAAGTAAATCGTATCGACGGGAAGACAGTAGATCGCATCACCTATCGGCCAAGGTGAACAACGCGTGCCGAATTCGGTATCGAACCAACCACCGGACGAGTAGATCCACGTGTCTTGGTTGCGCAGGCTGAGCGGCTGCACGCGAGCGTCGCTCCTGAGCGCCAACTCGGCTTCGGGTACTTCGCTCGGCGACACCTCGTCGCCAAGCGTGAAGAATTCCTGATAGTACTCTCCGCCTCCTGCCTCACACGTCCCACTGCTCAACTGGTGAACGTCCTCTCTCTTGAGCTCGTCGCCGACAGCGTGGAGCCGAATGTTCTGACACCCCTCACTGGTCCCGTAATAGAGGGCGTACTCGACGGGATCGCAATGAGTGACGGCGGCCGACGGGACGCTGCACTCGTCATCTGCGAATCCATAGACACCCGTCTCAGTCGAGTAAGCAAGCTGGCCCAAGCAGACCTGAGTCTGTTCGCCCGCTCGCTTGGTAGGCCCAATCGCCATCGATGAACACTCATGATCGCGCGCGAGATCCCACGCCCCCAGCGGGTGACGAAAGCCGTCCTCTGTCACTACCATGCGCACCCCCAGCTCATCACCGCGCTCGATGATCTCGATCTCGCCTTCGACCAGCTCTTCCGGCGTGAGTTCATTCAGCTCCCACGCCGTACCTTCTGAGGCGACGACAGGAGCGCAGTCGCCATCGTAGTTCAGCTGGTAGAGAGTCTCCGGCATCGCTTCCTCCTCTCCCACTTCAAAGGCGCGTACATAGCCCCCACCGCAAGGGCCGTTGGCCTCAAGCGCCATCGAAAACCTGGCGTAGCGGCTCATCGCGCACTCGGTCTCGCCCAAGGTGCCGATAGGTTGAGAGCAAGACTCATCCGTGAACATCACCCGCACCCCGGCCTCTGTCGGTTCTGCGTAGGGAACACAGCGCAGTCGCCCATCGCTCGTCTCGGCAAAGCCGCACACCGTATCCAGCTCCTTGTCGCGCATATTGGCAAGGTCTCGCTCCGCCCCGACGCGCCAAAACTGGGCGACGATGCGAGAACCTGATCGAGTCTCGACCTCGTCTAGGCCCAGATCGCCAGCGCCCCCGGTGTCCCCGTCGCCGGTACCACCACCGCTCGTGCCGTCTCCGTCGCCAGATGTTGCCTCGAAACCACTCGCATCGCCGTCGCCCTCGCCATCGCGGCCCGACTGTTCCTCCCCAGATGATGGCAGATCCGCGAAGCCCGATTCGACGACGCCGCCAGCACCGCCGTCTCCCTCGCTACCCGAACCACCCGACTGGTCACCGCAGGCGACCACCGCCGCGCAGCCAGCCACCGCCGCCAAGACAAAACCTCTCATCCTCATCCAACACACCCTCCTGAACTGCACCTGCAAGGTACCCTGCCTCCTCTCACCGAACAAACCTCCCGGTTGTATGTCTCGCCATTCGGTTCGGAGGCGTCGATGGCCTTTTCAGCCTAATTCTTCGCGTTCCGCTGTGACACACCCTAGCCACTTGACTATGCACCCATCAAAAGATTACCACCAATCTAGTCATGAATTTGCGCCAAAAACTATTTATCTCCTCCATCTTCCCCCTCAGTGTGAGCCTACCCATAGTCAGTTGCTCGAGTGAGGGTGATACATCCGATTCATCGGCAACTACGATGGGAGGCGGAGATGCGGGTACTGCGCTGGGTGGTGGGTCCACGGAAATCGCCATGGGCGGTAGGGGAACGGGCGACTCCGACTCTCGAGAAGAGGTAACAACGAGCTCCTCGGAAGGTGAGGCCTTATCGACAACAACAGGAACTTCAGGCGAACCGGCAAACGGTTGTCCTCTGGCCGACGACGACTTTGCGATTGTAGGAACCGTGGAGGGGGAACTTCATAAGTACACGAGCGGTCCTTTGGTGATAGCTACCTCTGATACTCATCTAACGGTGACAGTAGGCGAGCTTGAACGATGGAGACTGGTTCTTCCCAAAAAACCGGGCGACTATGACTGCGGCGAAATTGCGGGGGAGACGTCTATCGAACTGCTTGTCGCAACGGCGTTCCCCTCGACCTTCGGCGAGGAAGGCTCGTGCACTTTACACGTCGAGAGCGTTGAAGGTTTCATAAGGGGCTCGTTCGAAGCTCATTTATTGAGTGTCGATCAGAAAGAAACCTTCGAGGCCACGGGGTGTTTCAATGTGCCCAATGGCGGAGTCTTGGCTGGAGACGACGGAGTTGAGCTCCCCGATGGTGCTGGTGCCACCATCGAAGTAACCGAGGGGAACGATTTAACGGCAACAGGCATCAAGGGTGTCTTGCAATCCCAGGGGGCGGGGGATCAACGGGCTGGTGAACAAATGTACGGCAACTTCGCTGGCAAAATAGGAAAACCCGAAGTGGCCGCGTCACTCAACTTTCTTGGACTACCGTACGCTGCAGGTACCTACGAGTGCGGACAGTCGCCGGTGGTCGACGGAAAAACCCTCTTTGCGCCAGTGAGCCTTGTCGTCAACGTTGGGGGCGCCTATCGAGCGGAGGAGGGGAGCGGCTCATGCGAGATCGTCCTCACCGGAGGCGCTCCAGACTTTGAAGCCACCTACCAGGGAACCTTTGTGAGCGGAGACCAATCGATCAAAGCTAAGGGCACGATGCGTTTTGCCAACCCAAAAGAGATGTAGCCGATCGACGCATAGCTTGAGTGGTTCAAGCTTCCTTCAGTCTCACGGCGACGGAAGAGGTCGCGCTCTTGATGCTCGAAATACCAACCCGGGTTGGGTTGATTCCGCGCTCTTCAGTCTCACGGCGGCGGAGGTGCTCGAAAACCCAACCCGGGTTGGGTTGATTCTGCGCCGCAACAACCTTTTCGACGCTCAAGGTGACACTGCCGTGACGAAGCTCGAAGTCGCAACCCGGAAGCGGATCATCTAGAAGGAGAGCCAGTAGAACCGCCAAGCCCTCCAGAACCGCCATGGTTGGTGCTTCCTTGGTGAAATAGCTCGCCGTCCACTTCGACTTCCACCACCCGTGTGGCGTAGCCGCAGTTGCAACAAATGCCGGTGTGTTCCATGGCCGGCGTTGTGGAAAATGAATCGATCACCGTTCCTTGGTAGACAATGTCGAACTGATAGAGGGTGTCCGGTTGTCGGTCCGTCGCGTAGACGTCACAGCTTCCCAGATCGCCACAGTAGCCGTCTGCACCTTCGATAGTCAGATCGTGGATGGATTTATAGGTACCGATCGGTAGTCCGGTATTTCGATCGATGTACGTGACCTCGACAGCTGAGGGACATTCGCCGCACCAAGTGGTCGCGCAAGGATCGGGTTCCTTTTTTGAGCAGCTATCAAGAAAGAGGGGGAAAGCGAAGATGAGGAGAGAACCCCAGCTTTGATGGTGGTGAGCGGATATAGACATGGTGGATTGAAGGTGAGCGTGAACGTTTTCGTTATTCTTTCGCGGGGGCCGAGCTGACCTGAACGTTGAATGCGATCAGGGAAATGTTCCGAAAAGGCTCCGCGCAGGTCGCTTTGGACCTCCGGGTTGTTGTTGGGCGCAGAGTCGTCCGTCTCTTCGTCCAAATCTGGCGGGGGTTCGTGATAGGGATTCTTCCCAGTTTCTGGCATACATACTGATTGAAGCGTTTCGTTGCCTCGGCGGCCGCTGGTTGAACCAATGAGTATACAGGGACCGATATCGCCGCAATCCCCACGATGGGAGCATTCGACCTTTTCGCTATTGATGCAGTGATCGAGTACGCATGTTTCGCCCGTGAGACAGTCGGAAGAAGTGCTGCAGGCTCCGCATTTGCCTTGCCGACACGCAAGCCCCCGTCGGCATACACTTGTCGTCCTACAAGGTTTGAGATCTCGACGTGATACGCGATATCCTTGCCATTCGTCTGCGGCTCGGGGGAAATATTCGGATTCGCTTTCGGGGGAGCGAGCATCCTCGTTCACCCTGTTGTTTGGTGCAGGGTCGCGGAAAACGGTTGAGGTATGTTTTCTCTCTTCCGGGTTTCCGGTTCTGGCGGGTTGGTGCTGTGGCGCGCTATTTCGTTCATCAACCTGAACTTTCCCAATCGTCTTGAGCAGTCGACCAGCGAAAAATAGGGCGGCACCAAGTGCCGCCCAGACCATCGCTCTAAAAAAACCTTTTCGCATTGTTTCCTAGAGGCAGTTTCTTGAGACGGCCGAGCTCGTGTCCGTTCCTGTTTTTGACTCGAAGTTGTACTGAAAGTCATCCAATGCGCGTTGATTTTTGTCATCTACCCAGCACGACGAGAGGATGCACTTGTAATGCTCACTCTTCTCGTGTTTCCCTCGACCATTCGAGAACTGATGCATAGCATCAGGAAATCGATAGAATGGTTCGTCCACGCCATCGCCCGAATCCCATACGTCCCACAGATATTTGATGACCTGAGCATGACGTTTGACATTATCGCTGTTGCAAGTAGGCGTGCTTTCCATGTTGGTGTCGTTTGTGTTGCTGCAGGCACCGGTAGTCGAGCACTGCAGAGGGACGTCAGTGTAGGCCTTCATGAGTGCCGTAGAGCCGACGAAAGTACCATAGGCTTCATTCATGGCGACACCTTTGGCCTCGATCGACGTATTGCTCCAGGGGTCACCAAGCCCCGTCGATTTATGCTTACTGTTTGGCCCGATGTAGCTATTGCGGCTCGCCAGGTCAGCAACGGTGTGACCCATCTCATGCAAGACCCGACTTTGGAATGCCTTAGCCGAGCCAGGGTTCAACCAGATTTGATGACGGTCAGCACATGAGGTCGGACACTTGGAACTCTCTGTGTAAATCTTGACCCCCGTGTACACGCCTGCGAGTCGACCAGATGAATCGAGGGAGTGGTTCCAAAGCATGCGGGCGGCGTAGTAGGCGTGAGCGTTGGGGTTGGCAGTGGAACTCGTGCCCCACGTGAACTTGTAGCTCACCGTCGCGCCATTGGTGAAGTGAAAGCCGGACCCTGTGTAGAAGCGATGACGACTTCCGTCATCGTCGTAGACTTTGATGCGCCCGTCATCACTCTCTGAGTACCATTCTATCCTGTGCTCGGCGTCATAGATTGCGCAGAGGGTCACATGCCCGTTTGAATCTGAAACATCGTCGTCGATCACCGCTCCCAAGAAATCTTTGAGGACGACGCGAACGCCCGAGATCGGCCGATCCTTGTTGTACTCTTTTGACTTCAGGTACCAGTAACCGTGGCAATTTGAGCTTGTGCTTGTGTCGTCGCAGTAGTTGCCTCCCAAGTTTCTAAAGGTGATCTTGATGTCCGCACATCCTGAGAAAGAGGCGTGGGATTGGGTAGAGACAAAGAAGCACGACAAGAACGTTGCCAATGCAATCAGCGCAGACTTGAACGGCATCATGGCGCTTCCTCCACCAGTACACCCTCAGAAACCTTGGATTCGTGGGCCCATTCGGCGTGGCTCAGGAAGTCAACTCGTCCCGACTTTTTAAGGAAATAGACGGTTTGTTCGTGTGTTGTGACGGCTGCGGCATCCGATCCGGCGCCAGCCAGAGCTGCCGTCAAATGATAGTAGCCGTCAGCTAGGGTCGATATGTCGATCGTCTCGCCTACAGTGCCGGCCATGTCGGCGTTTTTTAAGTGCGTTTTTGGGGGTAAACCAAACTCGAAGAACCAACCAGGGTTGATTTGATTGAGGAAGCTCGAAATACCAACCCGGGTTGATTTGATTCACGCTCTTGATGCTCGAAATACCAACCAGGGTTGATTTGATTCACGCAACGGAAGCCGTCTGGGGCCGACACTCGGGTATGCACCCTCGAAATGTCCGACCCGGCGTGACCTATCTTTTGACCCGACGCTGTATCGAGAGGCGATTTTTGCTGCGCCCCTCGAGATTGACCAACCAAATCATCGAGTATTGCCTGGGTATTGCCGCCGAGCGCTCGGGAGTGGAGTTACATGCTTTTTGTGCGATGTCGAATCACGTACATACAGTGGTGACGGATGTGGAGGGACGGCTGCCGGAGTTTCTACATCAGTTCCACCGCAACGTTGCCATCGCGATCAATGCTTCTTTGGGGCGCACTGAGAACCTTTGGTCGGTTGGACAAACCTCCGCCGCGGAGCTGGGTGATGAGTGGGACGTTTTGGACAAGATGACCTACGTCGTGGCCAACCCAACCGCGGCCGGCCTCGTTCGAAGCCCGCGAGAGTGGCCGGGGGTCATCACTGCTAAGCTTTGCGAAAAGAAAACCATCAAGCGCCCATCCGGCTTCTTCCGCACAGACGGAAGCATGCCTGAACGAACAGTTCTTCAGTATACAATTCCCTCGCAATTCAGGCACCTCAGCGAACGCAAAGTGAGCGAACGATTCTTCTTGGAGCTGTCTCGGCGCGTGCACGCTGCGCGCGCCAAAACAGAAGCAGAGGGACGCGACTTCTTAGGTGCGAAGGAGGTGCTGGCTCAAGCCACGAGCAAGAGCGCCGGAAGCAAGGAAGTCCTCAAAAGGCGCGACCCGCGCTTTGCAATTCACTGTACAAAAAAGCTTCGCGAGGCCATCACTCGATGGAAGGTCTTCTTACAAGCCTATCGCGACGCCTTCCTCAAATGGCGACAAGGTGCGCGCCATGTCCGCTTTCCAGAAGGAACATGGGCCATGTGCCGCGTGCATCGCGCAACATGTGGCCCGCCGGCCCTCCGCGGCGTCTGATTCGTCTTGCGACCGGTACCGGCTCTGCCCCCAAGGCAGTAGTTTGTTTTGGGGATGAGACTTACATCGATTGGGTGCGGTATTGGGTTTGTTTTGGAGGATTTCAAGCGCCCGGGTCGACGACTCGGTGGTTCACGTCGTACCGCTTTGGGACCATTCGAAATAGTAGTGCGATACGCGGGAGGTGCTTCACTGGACGAGCCAGTGTAGGTTGTCTTGGGTTCATCCCGGACGCCGCAGCGTTGAGAGATCGATATGCGCGTATCGAAAAGAGCATCTCAGCAAATGCGAACTTGAGTCAGACGGATCCAATTCACAGGGGTTACTACATCATCTCTCGCGTACTCTGCAGATCGCCAACCGATATCATTGACGTTCGGCAGCGTCCCCCCGAACGTCAACCTGGGACGACCGAGCGTCCCCCCGAACGTCAACCTGGGACGACCGAGCGAATGTGGGTTGAGCAACTGACCTCGGATCCGGCGTGCGCAGCTTGTCACGCCAAGTTGATCGACCCCTTGGGCTTTGCCTTTGAGAATTTCGATGCAATCGGACGAGAGCGTGAGCTCGAAAATGGGATACCTATCGACTCCACGAGGGCCTTCACCTTCAGTGATGGCAAGAAAATGTTCACGGGCGCGGAAGAGTTGGTGAATCTCTTGGCCGAAGAGCCCGCCGCTCACCAATGCTACAGCGCACGGTTGGCCGAGTTTGTACTTGCACGAGACCTACACGAAGAAGACAAGGATGTCGTCGCGGACGTCCAATCACAAAGTCTGAAAGACAACGCATCCGTGCAGCAAATTGCCTTAGCCGTGATTTTAAGTCCGTCTTTTACCGACGCACATCGAGCCGACTGATCGGCTTGGGCATGAGGGCTCTCCTCTTTTATTCCCCTAGCCAACGCTCGACGCGCGGACGATGGGGATCTTGAGAAAACCCAACCGCGCTCGATGTCGTCCAACCGCCACGCCGGCACCCCGAAAACTCACGTGAACCTAATCTCGTTGTGGAGCAGGATGGATCACGAAAATGAACACAACGACGGGGCAGCTTTTCGCCATCAGTGCAAACTCGTTCGCTCACGATCAACACGAGTTCGGCAGCCGAACGCCCGCTGGCCGCTGCTGCACAGCACAAGAGTCATTAGGATGAAGTTTCTACGCACGATGCTAAACAAGTCCATGTCGCAGGAACAGCCCAAGAACCCATTGCACGGTGTGACCCTGGCGGCCCAACTCGAAGAGTTGCTCGCTCGGTATGGGTGGGATGGTTTAGCGAGTCGGGTCAAGATCCGTTGCTTTACACATGACCCGAGCATCAAATCGAGTTTAAAATTCTTGCGTCGTACCGAATGGGCTCGAAAAGAGGTCGAGGCACTCTATCTAAAGACCCACAGGTCCTAAAAAGAGAGGGGATCTACCGATCGCGACGTGCTCTAGGTCGAAACACCAACTCCGGTCCTCGACCTTCATCGATAGATATTCCAACTGCCTCCAGTCACCTGACCTTTCAGGATGATCGTTCAAGAAAGCGCCATTCGCATCTGTTTGGCGTGGACCGCCCATTGTGTCGTATCCTCGGATGACATGAGCAAGACAAGCGCACCTCCCCCATCGGCGTCACAGGTGGCTTTCGAGTTCGCCGGCTGGGGCCGTGCCTCGCGCATCGACGAACTCGAAGTAAGCAACTCCCCCATCGAGCGTTTGGACCAGTCCGAAAAGGGCAGTCTCGGACCTTGGAGCGCCACAGCCATCTGCGGCAACGATATCACCTCGAGTTGCCTCTACGTTTCGGCCTTGTGCGCTGCGCAAGCGGGAGTGCTCGCACCTTTGGTACTGCTCATCGTCGCGGGCATCCTTTACTTGTTCCGCAAAGTCTACGCCGAAGTAGGCAGCGCTTTGCCCCTCAATGGCGGGTGCTACACCGTTTTGCTCAACACCACGAATAAGAAAGTTGCCGCGGGAGCCGCCTGTCTGACCATTTTGTCCTATGTCGCGACGGCGGTCATCAGCGCTGGAGAAGCGATGCACTATGCGCATCATCTGATCCACACGCTTCCAGTTTTTTGGGCAACCATCGGTCTGATGGGTCTGTTCGCCTTGCTCACTATCTGGGGCATCGGTGAATCAGCCATCGTTGCACTGCTCATCTTCATGGTTCACATGGCGACGTTGACCTTGCTCACGGTGGCTGCGGGGACGGCGGTAGTGCGGCACCCGGGCCTCCTGATCGAAAACTGGCACATGCCTGATCCCAACGGCCTCGTTCATTCGCTCGTGTTCGGTTTCGCGGCCGCAATGCTCGGCATCAGTGGCTTTGAGAGTTCGGCCAACTTCATCGAAGAACAAAAGCAGGGCGTCTTCCCCAAGACCCTACGCAACATGTGGATCGCGGTGGCCGTTTTCAACCCACTGATCAGCCTGCTTTCGCTCGGCCTCTTGCCCCTCGCGGACATTCAGAACGTACCGCCCGATCTACTAGCCAAGATGGGCAATGAATCTTTCGGCGCTAGCCTGGGAACACTCGTCAGCATCGACGCTGTGCTCGTTCTTTCGGGAGCCGTGTTGACTAGTTTCGTCGGTGTCACGGGGCTCATGCGCCGCATGGCGCTCGACCGATGCCTGCCCCAGTTTCTTCTAAAGACGAACCGCTTTCGTGGTACCAATCACTACATCCTCATCTTGTTCTTCCTGGTGTGCGTAACCATCCTGTTCGCGACCGGGGGCGATATCTCGACCTTGGCAGGCGTCTACACACTGTCTTTCCTTTCGGTGATGACCCTATTCGCCATAGGCAACATGCTGCTTAAGGTTCGCCGGGCAAGTCTCCCCCGCGAAGTACGCGCTTCTTGGCCGGCAGTCCTCGTCGCGCTCGCAGCGGTGCTCGTCGGCTTGGTCGGCAACGTCTTGCTCGATCCCTTCAACGTTGAAGTTTTCGCAGGCTATTTCATTGCGGTCGCTGCCTCCGTAGGAATCATGTTCTTGCGAATTCCTATCCTGCGAGGCCTTTTGATGGCGTTCAGCTCAGTGGTCGACACGGTTCAGGCGCTGAGCGACCGGGTCAATAACAGCATCTTCTCGCTGATGCATCGCATCAACGAGAAACCGATGGTCTATTTCACCAAGTCCGACGACCCGGCCGAACTGAATCGGGCGGCCCTCTATGTGCTTCAGAACGAGCAGACGAATCTACTCAAGGTCGTTCACGTCTACGAAGACGAAAACAAAATCCCTCCGCGTCTGGGAGAGCACTTGCACACGATCGATCGACTCTACCCGGAGTTGCGCATCGACTTCGTCGCCGTGAAGGGCACCTTTGGTCCTGCCCTCATCGACGCGCTCTCGCACTACTTCGAGGTACCGAAGAACCAGATGTTCATCGGTACCCCCGGGAACACGTTTCCCCATCGCGTGGAAAACCTCGGTGGGGTGCGTCTGATCCTCTAGAACGTCGCGTTCTCTGCGCGACCCACCACTGCGCCGACCTGCGCTGCCGTGGCTGCACCCTGGGATGAAGCCAGATTTCGGGCAAGGAGTTAGGCTGTTCAGACGAGCACCAAGATCGAAAAACTCTCGAAACAAGTCCGGGACCATACTCGGGGCCCATGCATCTGGCAGCCTTACAATCTTTGGCTCTTTCCTTAGCGGCCGCCCGTTCTCCAGACGCGGTCCTCAAGCAGGTCGTACAAGGGCTAGGAATGACGCCGGGGGTCGCACTTGCCCGAGTTTGGTTGATAGCGGAAGACCAAGGCGAAGAGCCCTTCTTGGAGCTCCGTGCGAGCATCGGCTCGTCCATGGTCGATCCGAACCTCCGCTGGAACCGCACGGACGGATCCCACGGAAAAATGCCACTCTCCTTTGGGAAAGTAGGACGCGTTGCCCGACAAAACACTCCAGCTCTACTTCACAGAGGGGTAAGCGATTGGCTAGTGCACCCAGAATGGGCCGAGCAGGAACAGATCGAGAGCTTTGCCGCACAACCGCTGACCGTAAAAGGTCAGGTTCTGGGCGTTCTCGCCTTGTTCAGCCGGCAAACCCTCGATGAAGAAGACTTGAAGTGGCTCAGGGTCTATGCCGACCACGCTGCTTTGGCCGTGGCGAACGCACGGGTCAACGAAGAACTGGAACACCTCAAGAACGTAGCCGAACAAGAACGCGACTATCTACGCGCCGAAGTTCGTCAGGCGTTGCAACACGGAGAGGTCATCGCCGAGAGCCCGGGCATGAAACACGTGCTCGAACAGGCCGCGGCAGTGGCGCAATCCGATTCACCGGTGCTTGTCTTTGGAGAGTCCGGTGTGGGCAAAGAATTAGTCGCCACCGCAGTGCATGATTTTTCTCAGCGCAGAAGCGGCCCGCTCGTGAAGGTCAACTGCGCTGGGATCCCTGAAGAGCTTTTTGAGAGTGAATTTTTTGGCCACGTACGTGGCGCGTTCAGCGGCGCTATTCGCGACCGAAAGGGGCGTTTTGCCCTGGCCGAAGGAGGAACGCTCTTTCTCGACGAAGTCGGCGAAATCCCCCTCAACCTGCAGAGTAAGCTGCTGCGCGTACTGCAAGAGCGAACTTACGAAACCGTTGGAGATGATCGAACCAAGAAGGTCGATGTACGTGTGATCGCCGCCACGAACCGCTCTTTGGAAGAAGAAGTCGAGCGGGGCACCTTTCGCCGCGATCTCTATTATCGTCTCAGTGTTCTTCCAATTACCGTTCCCCCGCTCCGACAGCGTGAAGAAGACATCCTTCCCATGGCTCGACAAATGGTCGAAACCACCGCTCGGCGTCTCAATGTGCCGCGTAAACAGCTCAGCTCTGACGACGAGGCGGCGCTGTTGAGTTACCGCTTTCCCGGAAACGTGCGCGAGTTGCAAAATGTCATCGAGCGGGCCGTCGTTCTTGGCGCTGCAGAAAAGCAGCGTGTGGGCCTGCAGCTCGAAAAATATCTCGCTACCGCTGTTTCTTCCTCGCCGAAGCCACTCGAGCCGAATGAGGTCGATGCGAAAATACTCAGCGCAGGTCAAATGCGTCGCTTTGAAGCGGACAATCTCAGACGAGCACTCGAACAAGCCGACTGGCGCGTGGCAGGCGACGACGGGGCCGCAAAACTATTGGGACTTTCGCCGAGCACCCTCGCCTACCGAATGAAGCAGTTCGGCATCGAACGGCCTTCTTGAAACGAACCGGAAAGGTTCAAACACCAGATCTTGCGAGCGTTGTCGCAAGAGCTGGTGAGTCACAAGATCTCGTGTGTTTCTGTCTGTTTGCACTGATACAGAAATAGCGGATCAACGGCGAAAGCTCCGCGTTCTTCAGCTCTGGCATGGTTCTCGCTCAATGGTGAGAGAGCACACGAGGTGCTCCCCCAACACCAAGGAGAATTTTAATGCCGAATGTAGACATCCCCCCCCACAAGTCTGGTGATTACCTCGTCGATTACGAGGAGAAAGTCTTCGAGGACGTCAAAGCCGACGCAGGCGAAAAGGCGCTCGTCACTTTTCACACCGTGGCATTTGAGGGCTCAATCGGCCTCGTCAACCTTCTTCAAGCCACGCGGCTCAAGCGCAAAGGTTTTGATACATCGGTACTCCTCTATGGCCCGGGCGTGACCCTTGGCGTTCAGCGCGGGTTTCCCAAGCTCGGCGATGAGGCCTTTCCCGGGCATATGGCGATTAACTCGCAACTCATCAAGTTCATGGGCGAGGGCGGAAAAGTGTATGCCTGCCGTTTCGCTTTGCAAGCTCTCTACGGACACGGCGAAGCGTCGCTCATCGAAGGGATCCGCCCGATCAACCCGCTCGATGTTTTGGATCTGATCTTGTTACATCGAAAGTCCAACGCCTTCATCATCAACACCTGGACGATGTAACGAAGTTTGCCATGAGTTTTGACCGAACCATCGTCGCTGCCGCCGTTCAGCTGAGTCCTGTACTTTTTAGTCGAGAGAAAACGACTGAAAAGATATGCAGTTTGATAGGGGATGCCGCCGCACAAGGCGCCGAGCTGGTCGTCTTTCCCGAGACGTGCATCCCGTACTATCCCTACTTTTCGTTTATTGTGCCCCCGTACAAGATGGGCAAGGAGCACCTGCGCCTATACGAGGAGTCAGTGGTCGTACCCGGCCCCACGACGGATCTCATCGCAGCAGCCGCGAAAAAAACCGGCACTGTCGTGGCCATTGGAATCAACGAAAGAGACCATGGCACGCTCTACAATACGCAGTTGATCTTTGATGCGACGGGTCAGCTCGTTCGCTCCAGACGCAAGATCACACCGACGTATCACGAGCGGATGGTGTGGGGGCAGGGCGATGGTTCAGGTCTCGTGACCACCCAAACCAAGGTCGGCACCATTGGGGCCTTGGCTTGTTGGGAGCACTACAACCCTCTGGCTCGCTATACGATGATGACCCAGCACGAAGAGATACACGTCTCGATGTTTCCGGGTTCGATGGTGGGTTCGGTTTTTAGAGACCAGATCGAAGTCACCATTCGCCACCATGCCCTGGAATCAGGCTGCTTCGTTGTCAACTCCACCGGCTATCTGAGCGATGAACAGGTAGTGCAGGTCGGCGGAGCTGGACACGAAAAGGCACTCCAGGGCGGGTGTTTTACCGCGATCGTTTCCCCCGAAGGCAAACTGCTGGGCGAGCCTCTCACCGACGGCGAAGGCATGGTCTTAGCTGAACTCGACCCCACACTCATCCTGAAACGCAAGCGCATGATGGATAGCGTGGGTCACTACAGTCGCCCCGAACTCCTGGCTCTGCATGTGGACGCTCGCCGCCACGAACCTTCGGTTTTTCGCAAAGATCCCATCTCTCTACATTCCGCAGTCCCCCCCCTTTCCCAAGGTAGTCCTGATGAAACACCCGCTCCCGCTGCTGAAGCCCCAACCTACTCCACCGATCACTCCACCAGCCTCAACTCCTGAACTGCTCGCTGACCTGCAGGCGCGAGGCATGCGTTGGGTCGATGAACGCGACCCTGGTCTGAGTCGACGGGGGGGCGCCGGTCCTTCTGATCACAAGGCGGTAACGCTCTTTCACCAAACGGTCATGGTGCCGATCTTTACTCACGCATCGTCGTCGTCGCCCTATGCTGCGCACATCAACAAGACGGGCGCTTTGCTCGAAAAATCTGGCACCCCGGTAGCCGAGCTCAGTTTTCCCAAGACGCCGCGTTTTTACGAACACAGCACGAAGCAGGGCATCCCGTATCACCAAATTGCAACCCTTCACGCAGGGGACGTGCTGGCAACGACCGTTTTGCAGACCTGCACTCGCTACGGTCATCGCTCAACTTCGTGTCAGTTTTGCGCAATCGGTCAATCTCTTGCTGCAAAGCGAACGATAGCCGAAAAGACTCCCGAGCAACTCGCCGAGGTAGCCGAGGCCGCGGTCCGCCTCGACGGGGTCAAGCACTTCGTCATGACCACAGGAACACCCCGCACTCCAGATCGGGGCGCACGGGTCCTGTCTGAGGCGGTTTTTGCAGTCAAAGAGCGCGTTGATCTTCCGATCCAAGTGCAGTGTGAGCCGCCAGAGGATTTTGCGTGGTTCTCGAGACTCAAAGCGGTGGGAGCCGATTCAATCGGGATTCATCTCGAAGCCGTCACTGAAGAAGTGCGTCAACGCATCATGCCTGGCAAGGCAGAAGTCTCTGTCCAGCGCTACTTCGAAGCCTTCGAGGCCGCGGTGGGTGTTTTTGGCAGAGGACAGGTCTCGACCTACATCCTGGCTGGGCTGGGCGACAGCGAGGAGGACATCATCAATACCAGCAAGCGACTCGTGGAGATTGGCGTCTATCCATTCGTTGTTCCCTTCGTTCCGATCAGCGGAACCCCGCTGGAAAGTCATAGCCAGCCTGACTCGGCTTTCATGCATCGACTCCTCGATCGCGTCGGCGCACTCCTGAACGACTATCAACTCCTCAGCTCGGACATCAAAGCGGGCTGTGGGCGGTGCGGCGCATGCACGAGTCTAAAATCCAGAGAACGTCGCCTACCGGAGGTGCAAAGTGCTTGATTCAGAACACCCTTGGGGTCGTCCCATTCGCCCCTTTTTGCCCAAAGGCATCAGCGCCGTTGTCGCGAGCACGGCTTGGCAAGTTGATGCCTACTATCGGGTGCGTGAGGAGATTTTCTCCGCCGAGCAGGCACTGTTTTCGGGCAGCGATAGAGACGAGCACGATGAGGGGGCGATCCCGATCGTTGCTCTCGCTCAAATTGCAGGAGTCGATCAGGACGTCGTGGGCGTCGTACGCATCTATTCTCCGGAGCCCGGCGTCTATTTCGGCGGGCGCCTGGGCGTGAGTTTCAGTCATCGACGGATTGGGGCCATCGGCACAGCTCTGATTACTTGCGCCGTAAGCCAGGCGCATGCCCGGGGTTGTGAGCGGTTTTATGCAACGGTACAGGAGAAAAACGTCAAATACTTCGAACGACATGCGTTCTTCGTGCGTGGTGAAGTAGATGTCTGCGGGCGTCCTCATGCGCTGATGGAGGCACAACTGAGCGCCTATCCCGCGAGCTTGGCCACAGGCCCCATTGTCGCTTCTCAAACCGGACACCGCGCTGCCTGAGGTAACACGATGCGACTCGAACCTGGACGTGTTTTTTCGCTCACCCTCGATCTGGGGCAGCGTCTCGAACTAGCGCTGAAGCGAGATATTCAGCTGGCTGCCCGCACCTTTCCCCGTCAGGTGAAGTTGCCCTGGACCGCCAATCAGGCCGTGGTCGAAAACGGCGATGACGCTGCCGCGATCCCTCAGCCAGACGGCTCCTACTTGCTCCTGGCGGCAGATGGCATGCGAGCCGACTTCGTTGCGGCCGATCCATGGTTTGCAGGCTGGTCAGCAGTGATGGTCAACATAGCGGACATCGCTGCCATGGGCGGCCGACCCTGGGCAGTGGTGGATGTGTTGTATCTCGGCGGCGAAGACGATGAGCGCATCTACGAAGGCATGCAGGCGGCAAGCGAGGCGTTTTCTGTACCGGTCGTAGGAGGTCACACCTGTCGAACCCAGGGTCAATCCGTAGTCTCAGCGGCCGTACTCGGTCGCGCAGAAAAAATAATCAAAAGCTCGGGAGCACGCCCCGGAGATACCCTCTTATGCGCGGTCGACCTACGAGGAAGCTTTCGAGGACCAACTGCTTTCAACGCCGCAACCACAGCACACCCAAGCAAGCTCCGGTCACAGATAGAACTGCTTTCCCTGCTTGCTCAGGATGAACTCGTACGTGCCGGCAAAGACATCAGCAACGCCGGTATCTGCGGAACGGTCGCCATGCTTTTGGAGGCATCGAGCGTGGGCGCGACCGTGGACCTCGAGGCGATTTGTGCCCCTGATGGTATCGATCCACTGCGCTGGCTCATGGCCTTTCCCAGTTACGGCTACGTGCTGAGCGTTGCCCCTGATGACACCACCGAGGTTTGTCGACGCTTCGACGCTCTCGGCGTTGCCTGTTCCGCCATAGGAACCATCACCAAAGCTCCTTGGTTTCAGCTCCGACAAGGGCAAGACCAAACCACCCTGCTCGATATGTCGTCTCCTTTGACCGGCTTTAGAGCAGCTCCTGTTCGTTGGGCCATTTGATCTCGAATCGGACCAACACAGTTTTCAAGAAAGAAAGACGAAAAACATGCCAGAGATGACCTTTTCCGTGCGCTGGCCCGACGGCGCTGTAATCGATTGTTACTCCCCTTCCACCACTATCTCGACCTATTTTCAAAGCGGTCAAAGCTATTCGGTTAGCGAATTTGTCGACCGCGCCCGCGAGGCGCTCAACGTCGCTTCTGAGCGAGTGAGGCAACGTTATGGGTATACCTGTAGCTCGGCGCTCGACCAGATGGGCAAGATCGAAGAGGCCCAGAAGCGCCTCCCCAATCACCTACGCGAAGGCAAGGTGCTCATTATAAATGTGGAGCCCAAAGCCGGGGCCCGCAGCAGCTCACGCGCCAAACCCAGCCCCAAACACTACGAAGTGTGCGTCATCGGAGGCGGACAGGCCGGGCTCTCCATCAGCTACCTCCTGAAACAAGAGGGGATCGAACACATCGTGATCGAGAAGAACGATGTAGCTCATTCGTGGGACAAAGAGCGTTGGGACAGCTTTTGCCTCGTCACCCCCAACTACCAGTGCCGACTTCCCGGGTATCAGTACCAGGGGGGCTCCCCGAACGGATTCATGGTCAAGGACGAAATAGTTAGCTTTTTAAAAGGCTACGCCGAAAGCTTCGGACCACCCTTGGTCACGGGGGTCGGCGTCGAGCGCCTGGCAAAAACGGACGAAGGCTTTCGTATCGAAACCAGCGCCGGCGTTATCACGGCGGGCCAGGTGGTCGTCGCCGTCGGCGGATACCACACTCCGAAACTACCAGCTTTTGCGACCAAGCTCCCCAAAAACATCACGCAGATCCATTCTCAAGCTTACAAGAACCCTGAGCAGCTTCCACCCGGTGAGGTACTCGTGGTCGGCAGCGGTCAATCTGGTTGCCAGATCGTCGAGGACTTGATGCTCGCCGGGAGAAAAGTACACCTAGCCGTAGGCGATGCACCACGCGTCGCCCGCCGCTATAGGGGACGCGATGTAGTCGAATGGCTTGAGGACATGGGTCACTACGACATCCCTATCGATCAGATGCCGGATCCAACCGCTGCCCGTACTAAGACAAACCACTACGTCACCGGCCGCGACGGGGGCCACGACATCGATCTACGCAAGTTCGCGCTTGATGGGCTCTCGCTCTACGGATCCGCGGTCGACTTTCAGGATGATGACCTGCTCATTGCGCCCAACTTGCGCGCTTGCCTCGACGCAGCCGATGACACCTATCACCGAATCAACAAGAGCATTGACGCTTTCATCGAAGAACGTGGCATTGAGGCGCCTCCGGGCGAACTGTACAAGCCGCTCTGGGAGCCCAAAGAAGAGGTCGCTCGACTGAGCCTAAACGAATCAAACATCACGAGCATCGTGTGGAGCATCGGCTTTGCCGCCAACTTTTCCTTCATCGAAGCTCCCGTGCTCGACGAACAAGGGCATCCGGTCCATGCGCGAGGCGTGTCAGCTGTCCCAGGCCTTTACTTCTTGGGTCTGCCCTGGCTCCACACCTGGGGCTCAGGACGGTTTTGCGGGGTGGCGCAGGATGCCGAATATCTTTTGGAACAAGTCCGAGCCGCGAGGACAAATCAGCCCGATGTAGTGCCGCACGAGCCTCGCCCAACCCAGGCGCAGATGCCCATGGAAAGATAAGACGTTAGTGTGCCGCGCAAGCGACGCCGATTGGGGTCCGAACTCGACTTGCGCGCCACAAACACCTGACCTCGGTGTTCCGCGTTGATGTAGAATAGCTACGTGTGCGAGGCAGCCAAGATTGATCAGAAGTCTCGAAAGTCTGGAATTTTCGGGGGCCGAGTGCGGTTTCCAGAATATGCCGGATGTAACGAGATGGGCGGAGAGAGCGTTTGGAGACGCGGAGCTAGGTGATCCCCGTCGGGTGAAGCGTGTGGTCATGCTGGCTACGGCTGCCGCACAGAATCCAGGGGGTGCAGTAACCCAAGTAGCAACTGACTCTGCAGAGCAAGAAGGGGCATTCCGGTTCTTGAGAAACCAGCAGATCAGCGTTGAGGCGCTTGCCAAGAGCTCTCACAAGACAAGCTGGAAGCGAAGCAAAAGCTCTTCCTTTGTGTTCGTTGCGGTGGATCAAAGCAGTGTTGGCATCACGGATCGGAGTGGGAGCAAAGAAGGGCTGGGACAAATTGGCGGTCCAGGGAAGGTTTACGTGCGCGGCCTACAAGCGATGACGGCTCTGGGGATCAGTCCGGATGGGGAAGTGCTTGGTGTTTGTGGTCAGCGATGGTGGAGCCGGGCCGTCCAATCACCAAGGCGACTTTCTGGGTCGTCCACGTGAGGGAATCACGCCCTCCCAACGAATGTGAACGCTTGGAGTGGTTCCTCCTGACGACCCATGCTGTAAGGACTCCACGGGATGCCGAGCTGGTCGTCCAGGGTTATTGCATGCGCTGGCGCGTCGAAGAGTTCCACAAGACCTGGAAGACGGGTGCCTGCAATGTGGAAAATAGCCAGCTCCGCAGTGCGGAGAACTTCAAGCGATGGGCTACGATCCTTGCCGCAGTGGCATCTCGAATCGAAGGTTTCAAACAAATATCGCGCTCCACCCCAGACATCTCTGCTCAAAAGCTCGCCTCGCAGGAAGAAATCGATGCTGCAATCCTTCTCACGAAACGGTGTGCTTATCGTCCAGGAGCTTCGCTCACTGCGCTCCAATTCGTTACTCTGGTCGCCCACCTTGGGGGCTACACGGGTAAGTCATCAGGAGGACCGCCAGGGTCGATAGTCCTTGCGCGTGGCTTTGATCGCGTCCTCGCTGCTGCCGCTGCCCTGAGCGCTGCCAAGAAATTCGGGAAGTTGTGACCAATGGTCAGGTTCCGAACCCCCACCCCGCGCACAGACACCCCGGCTGCTAAAATGGACTTGGCGGCTAGCCAGGGGTATCTCCTCGCCGGCTCACGTCGGGTAAGTCAAGGAGGATCGATTCAAGATCGACTCCATGAGAGATCAAAATCTTGAAGCCTTGAAATCGGCAGTTTCGAAAGACCGGAGCTCGGGTCGAGGAAAGTTTTCTGACGAGC
>JBNKYC010000051.1:0-78048 GCA_050300635.1 Polyangiaceae bacterium | reverse complement strand
AGAAATGAGCGGTTTCGAAGCTCTCCCCAAGAAAGTGAGGTCGGCTTCGCAACCGCGCTCGGCCCTCTCTGTCTCCGCACTTTTCTCTTCCCATTTGTGCTGCGACCCTTCCTGAAAACCGAGCCGTCTCTCAACGCTGACTGACCAAGAAGCGCTCAAATTGAAACGGTCGCAGCACTAGCGGACGAAGTCGCAACCAGAACAACTCATTTCGTTTGCAACGGTCCGGCGTCAGTGACCGATAAACGAACATGTTCTACCAAGGCGTACTCGCGCGGTTCTTGATAGGAGCCTGCCCCCTCTGCGGAGCCCAGAGCTTCGAGCACCTTTGTTCCCAGTGCAAAGAGACACGGCCCTACACCCAACACACAGCGACAGGGCTTCCTTGTCTAGGGCTTGGTCCCTACGAGGGCTTCTTGAAAATCGCGATCGGCGAGCTGAAATTCCGCGATTCATCGCTCTGGGCGACGCACCTGGGTGCAGCTCTGGCCCGAGTAGTGGCTCCACCACACACCCCTCTCTGCTTGGTCCCTGTCCCGCTGCATCCGCTCCGTCTGGCTGAGCGGGGATACAATCAAGCCGCGCTATTGGCTCGCACTCTTGCCCGTGAAACCAACATCCCCATCGACTTCACAATACTCAGACGAACGCACGTCACCGCACAACAAGCGCAGCTTTCACCCGAAGCAAGGAAAGCAAACACTCATGGAGCCTTCGTAGCCAGGCGCTCACCCCAACCCAATCAGGCTGCCCCGGCTCTCGTGCTCGTGGACGATGTCATCACCACTGGACACACCGTCGACGACTGCGCGCGAGCCTTGCAACAACTCGGGTGGCAGGTTGCGGCAGCCTGGTGCTGCGCCATCACACCGCATCCTAGCGAGTCAGCCAAAAAATAGTGTGCGCATCTCCCCCTTCGTCCCGATCACAAGGACGAGAGCGACTGACCAAATGGTGCCCTCGCAGGTGCTGTCTCACGGCTTCCTTCATCGCTCCGGTGCCGTGGCCATGCAAAACAAAACCCCCCAACTCGTGGTGCTGAATCAATTCGTCCACGAAGCGGTCTACCGCCAAGAGCCCGTCCTCGACACGTTGACCTCTCAAATCGAGAGTGATTTCTGCGCTCTTGACTAGACTCTCAGGAGTCTCCGCATCGAGCGTCAACTTGTTCGACTTGCGCTTCTTTGGTCCAGCGTTCTGTATCGACGCCTGCACGGAAGAAGCCTTAACTGCAACGATATCAGCAAGCGCAACGTTCATCCTCATTACGCCAAGCATCACCCGCACCATTCCCTTCTTGGGAAGTTCAAGGACTTCTCCTTGGATCGAAAAACCAGCGACAGTCACCTGCGCGCCAACGGATATGCGTGAGGCATCTACGCTCGCGGCACTCGGCTTCGGGGCTCGCACCTTGCGATGCAGTTCTCCGCCGACAGCGTCGACCCGGGCGGCTCGATCGAGATCCGACTGGAGACGGTTGAGCTCACCCTTTCCTGCAGACTTGAGCGACGCCTGAATCCGGCGAACTTCTGCACGGGCTGCTTTGAGCTCCGTCCGGAGAGCGTCGCCCTCGCGAGTCAGTTCCTGCTGTTGTTTCTTCTTCTCGCGCTCCAGCTGCGCATCCAATCGACGAACAAGCTCGTCGTGCTCGCGCTGCAGCCGAGCCAGTTCGTTTCGTTCGTTTTGAATTTTGACGGCGAACTGCTCCACCGCAAGTCGGGTCTCTCTTTCTCGGGCGACAGTTTCGGGCAACAATCCCTCTGCCCTTTCGACGATACGCGAAGGGAGGCCGTACTTGCCGGCGACGATGAGAGCACTCGAGGCTCCCGGCCGCCCCATGGTGACCACATAGGTTGGCTCCATTCTGTCGAAGTCAAACCCAACGGCCCCGTTTTCCATCAGGGACGATTCGGCTGCCTGCTCCTTCAAGGCCTCGTAGTGAGTGGTTACACAGACCGAAGCCCCCACTTTGACCAACGCTTCAATCGTAGCGATCGCCAAGACAGCGCCTTCGTCAGGATCTGTTCCTCCCATGAGCTCGTCAAAGAGTACGAGGCTCCCATGGCCGGCATCCTCGATGATGCCCACCACACGCTGAACGTGACCACTAAAGGTAGACAGCGACATAGAAAGCGACTGATCATCGCCAATGTCGCAGAGCACCTCGTCAAAATAACCTATTTTCGATTCGACCGCAGCGGGAACGGGAAGTCCGGTAGACTGCATGAGAGCCAAAAGGCCCAAGGTCTTCAATGCGACCGTTTTGCCTCCCGCATTGGGACCCGAGAGGACCAAGGCTTGCTCGGGTCCAATGGCGAGATCGCTTGGGACGACCGTTTCTAGCTGGAGACACAAGAGGGGGTGCCGAGCCGCTAGGGCCGACAGTTTTCCTGGTTCGTCGAAAGCGACAACTCTTGCGCCGATACGTTGAGAAAAAGCGGCACAGGCATGAAGCAAGTCGGCCCGCGTACAAATTTCTTCCGCCCACCGCACTTCCGAACACATCGGAAGAAGAGACTCACACAGTCTGCCCAGTATGATCGCGACGATACGCTCCACTTCGCCTTCTGCGAGGCGCAGTCGATTGCCAAGACGCCCTAGCTCTTGAGGCTCCACGTAAAGCGTCGAGCCACTGCCGCTCGTACCCAGAACAACGCCATCCACGCGATAGGGAGCGTCCGTGCGCACAGGAAGCACATAACGCCCGTCCCGTTCCGCGAAATAGCCATCCTGAAGCGCCTCACGGTAGCGAGTGATGAGCTCAGTCATTTTCGATTTGATTTCGTCGCGCACCTTTCGGACCTCGCGACGAGCTTGCGCCAACTCGACCGACGCTTCGTCAAGCACGTCGCCCTGATCGTCCAATGTCAGATCAAGCTCCCGACGCAAAGCAACGAGGTCGGGATCGACAACGAACATTCGACCAAGCAAAGGAGCTTGCTCTTGGTGCTCTCCACCGAAGCGGTCGAGCTCTTGAGCAACACGCAAGCACCGTCTCACCTCGGCAAATTCGCTGCCCGAGATCAGCCCCCCCCGCTCGACGCGCAGAAGTGACTCGGTCACGGACTTGAATTCCCCGGCGGGGAGAAGAAAACCCGATTCGGCGAGCAGCATCACCTCAGCCATGACAGCTTGTCTGGTCTGGGCGGTCTCGGCGTCTTCGGCAGGCTTGAGCTCAAGAGCGCAGAGTCTTCCCTGCTCGCTTACCGCATAGGCAGAAATGGCCGAACATAACTCCGGCCACTGAAGATCTTGCGCTGACCGAATATCAGAACCAGTCACGCGCGCCTTATGGCACGAAATTGCCCTACTTGTCCCGCCTACATTCAGCTTGCGGCAAGGCGGCCCAGCTTCCCGCGACGGGCCACCACACTATCAGAAAGCTGCTCATGGCAATGCCAGGAGCGCTCCCCAATGCGGGCAGAAAGAGTGACGGGAGCGCCCCGAAGTGATCGCTCTAAACTGGACGCCAATGTGCGCAAGTCCGCGCCCGCCCGACGCCCCAATCTTTCGTCCACGGTCAAAGTCAGTTGACCTCGCCCAAGCAAACGCAGACGAGAAAGCAGTCCTCGAGCCAAGATAGATCGCGCAGCAATGGCGTCTGCATCCACACGACCATTGGAAACCAGAACGATGTTTTCCATGGACCAGCCGACGGCCTCCAGGCGGGTCGTTCTTGACGCGACCTGAGTGACAAGGGAGCTCGGATGCCCCTCGTAGTGCTGAGCTACCACGGCCATATCTCCGCCACTTGCGGGCTTGAGCCAACGCGGCCACGCCGCGGAAAACTCGATCACAACCATGGTTGCGCTACGTGAAACTGTCTGCATGAAACCGCCTTCGCCTCGGGGAAACCGGTCGAATCCGGCTCTGCTCCAGCTGTAGTTTGCCTCAGCTCAAATCGGCAAGTTTTTAGCTTTCTAGCCCGCTAGCACTCACGACCTTGGTGTTATTCCTTCACCGGAGTTCTGAGCGCTGCTCAAGGCGAGAACTTGGGCATGCGAAATGGCGGACTGCCGCTTGCGCTCCGCCAACTGGAGCTCCTCCAGCAGCTTGCGATTCACCGCCAAAAGGTCCGTAACGAATCCCAACAGAATCGTATGGAACCCCATCATCAGAAGGACCGCCGCCAAAATCAGTGACTGAATTTTGCCGGCCCCGTCACCGAGCAAGAAGAGATAGACGAAGCGCGCGCCGATGACGAACCCAGCAAAAAATATGAGCGCTCCGAGCAGCATGAAGAAGCGAAACGGACGATAGACCACGAACATCCGAACAATGGTGGTCATCGACTTGCGCACGTAACCCGTAATGCTGCTGACCAGACGAGATGGCCGCAGATCCGGATTCACGCGCACAGGGACTGAAGCCACACGCAGATTCTTTTGCCCGGCTTGGATAATGGTCTCCAAGGTATAGGTGTACTTGGAGAACACGTTGACACTCAGGGCCGCTTCTCGAGACAGCGCTCGAAAGCCGCTGGGGGCGTCATCCACCTGAGTACCGCTCACCAGCTTGACCACCCCGCTTCCCAACCTTTGAAGCAGTTTCTTCACTAGTGAAAAATGCTGTATTGCCCCGATCGGTCGTGCACCAATCACGAAATCGGCTTCGCCTCTGAGGATGGGCTCGATGAGTTTGCCGATATCTGCCGCGCAGTACTGATTGTCGGCATCCGTATTGACGATGATGTCTGCGCCCCGTTCGAGACAGCTCTTGAGCCCAAGCATGAACCCCCGCGCCAATCCCATGTTCTTGGTGAAGCCAACAATATGGTGCACGCCCAGCTCACGAGCTACTTCGATGGTCCGATCAGTGCTTCCGTCATCGATGATCAGCACTTCGACCTCGTCAACGCCTTCGATCGTCTTCGGCAGCGCCGAAAACGCCACGGGAAGGCTCGACTCTTCGTTATAACAAGGGATCTGGATGATGAGTTTCATGGTCGAGAGGAGGCCGCGGCGGCCGCGGCTGCGCGCATCAGGCAGAGCCGGTTTTACGTGAACGCTTGGGCTTTTCTACTGCCTTTTTTGGCGGCAAGGGTCGGGACGACTCTTGAGTTCCCTCCTCCTCTGTCGTGAGACTCTGCTTCAAAGCCTCAAAAAGGTCGATGATCTGGGCTTTTGGCACATCGGGAGCAGCCTGTATCTTTTGACCAGCTACCTTTCGTTCAACAGCAGAAAGAACGCGCTTCCTGTAAGAATCCTCGTACTTCGTAGGATCAAAACTGGGTTTGGAGAGCTGCTCAATGAGTTGAAGCGCCAAAGTTTTCTCTGCTTCATGAAACTCGAAGGTGGCCCCCGTATCAACGTCCTCAAAAGCACGCACCTCGTCCCCGTAGTAGAGCTGATGAAAGAGCAGGCCGTCTTGATAGGGGCGGATGACCACGAGCTGCTCCTTACCTTTCGCTGCCCAGCTGCCCACAGCGACCTTTCCGGCCGACTTCATGGCTTCATTGAGCAGACGGTAGGCCTTGTCTCCCCCCTTGTCTGGCCCCAGGTAATACGACTTTTCGACTTGAATCAGGTCAAAGGTAGAAAGCGGCACGAACTCGACAATGTTGATGCTGCTGTCACGATGTGCCTCAAGCGCCTTGAGTTCTTCTTCGTCAAAACGAACGTAGACCTTATCGCCGTATTCGTAGCCCTTGACCGTTTCTCGGCGCGGCACGATTTCGTCGTCAACCGGGCAGTAGAGCTGCTGCTTGATGCGAGACCCGCATTTTTCGTGCAGCATATTGAAACGAACCTGCTCGCTTGAGGCGGCCGTATATAACTTCACGGGGATCGATACGAGACCAAATGAAATAGTCCCACTAGCAATTGCTCGAGCGGCCATAGAGATCGCATGTTAGCTTGAGCCGCACGAAGTGAACCAAACTTTTCGGTGTAATATTTCCTTGGACGACGATTTTCGTCCACGATAAACAGGCCATGGCCGATCCGCTGGGGAAGTACCGAAACAAGCGAAACCCGGCTGAGACGAACGAGCCGTTTGGCGCTGAACATCGGCCCAGATCGCCTGGTACGACCTGGGAGGGACGCTTTGTCATCCATCAGCATGCGGCGACTCGGATGCACTTCGATTTGCGTCTCGAAGTGGCTGGCCGACTCCAAAGTTTTGCAATCCCTAAGGGCATTCAGCTACGCCCAGACGTAAAACACCTGGCCGTCCATACTGAAGACCACCCCCTGGAGTATCTCCATTTTGAGGACGTGATCCCGAAGGGCAACTACGGCGCCGGGTCGATGATTGTGTGGGATACCGGACGGTTTTCTTTCGTCGAGGCGGACGGAATCGCTAGTTTGGAACGAGGCAAGCTCGACTTCGTATTGCAGGGGTTCAAAGCCAAGGGCAGGTTCGCGCTCATCGCGACGGGGCGGCGCAAGACTGCCCAAGGTCTAGCGCGATCACAAGACAAGGCCGCAGAGTGGCTGCTCATCAAGAAGAAGGACGAACATGCGCACGACACCCGCAACCTCATGTCGGAAAGCCCCCGCAGCGTTCTCAGTGGCCTGAGCATCGAAGAGCTGGCAGACAAGAATCGCATCGTCAAGCACCTGGGTGAGCGAGCACAACGGCTCCACGAGCTGTTTCCTCCTCAGCAGGGACAGCAGCTTCGCCCCCCTCTTTCCCCGATGGTCGTGCAGAGCGGAGAGGCTCCCCTATCTTCCCCAAGACACCTCTACGAGCTCAAGATGGACGGTGTCCGTATCTTGGCGAGCAAAGAGCGAGCCAGCAGCGTCCTTCATTATCGCTCGGGAAGGGCCTGCACGCGCAACTACGATGATATCGCACGAGCGATATCGAAATTGCCCGTTCAAAGAGCGGTTTTCGACGGCGAAATCGTCACCTTCGACGAAAACGGGCGTCCCAACTTTGGTCTGTTGGCTCCACGCATTCAGGCAACACGAGCCGCCGATCTGGAAGCGGCTCAGAGCCGTGTTCCTGTCGTGTATTTTGTATTCGATCTCCTGTCATTGGAGGAGCACGACCTGAGCGCTGTGCCTCTCGAAGAACGAAAACAGCTCTTGAAAGAAGTCGTTCGCGGAAGCGGCTTCGTGACCGTCCTGGACCATATCGTAGAAAGAGGAGATGCGCTGTGGGAGTTGTGCAGGCAGCAACAGTTGGAGGGCATGGTAGTCAAGAGAAGAGACGCCCCTTACTTCTTTGGCCCCCACGCCCGCGGCGATTGGATCAAGATGAAGCGCAAGGTGGATGATGACTTTGTCATCGTCGGATTCTCGCTCAGTGCCCGAAACGAATTCAAGGCTCTGCTGGTTGCTCAGTACTTAGGCGACAAGCTCATCTACCTGGGGCGGGTGGGCACGGGGTTTTCCAACAATCAACGCGTCTACCTCTACAAAGCCCTCGAGCAACTCAAAAGAGCCACACCCGCCCTTGAGCTCCCTAGCGAACTCAAGGCGGTCTTCGTGGAACCCGAGCTGGTTGCGAAGGTACGCTACCAAGGCCTGTCCAATCGTGGACATCTGCGCGCCGCATCGTTTCAAGGGCTACACGAGTCAAAGTCACCTCAAGCATGCAAAGCGACCCACGTGGGAAGTGGTCCCGACCAAGAAGAAGACAGTAGACTTGAAACCATCCTGAGCTCGCAACAGGTCGAGTCGGACGGATTCGCCGAGGACCCGCTGCGCAGCGCTCGAGTTCGGCTCACCAATCTCGAAAAAACCTTCTTTCCCGATGAGGGTTACACGAAGGGCGACGTGCTCCGCTACTATGCGGAAGTCGCCCCCGCGATGCTCCGCTATCTTGAGGGGCGGCCAGTGGTATTGGTGCGCTACCCTGACGGAATAACAGGAAAGAGCTTTTATCAGTGGCGCGCACCAGATAAGGCGCCGGATTGGGTCCGAACGGTTGAGCTCTACGACGAAGAAAAACAAAAGGCGAAAGGGCGACGTAAATCTGCATTCCTGATCGACCATGTCGATACCCTGCTCTTCATCGCCAACCTGGGTTGCATTCCCTTGCACATACTTTCTTATCGACAGGACACGCCGGATTGTTGTGACTTCATTACCGTCGACTTCGATCTGGGAGAGCGCCCGTTTTCGGATGGAGTCCGACTCGCACTTTCACTGAAAGAGATTCTCGACGACCTGGGGCTATTGGGCTTTCCCAAAACGAGCGGGCAGCGCGGAATTCATGTGTTGATTCCTGTCGGAGCTGGGATCACGTTTGAAAGCGCTAAGATCCTGTGTGAACTCCTAGGACGACTTCTTCTCGGACGTCACAGTGACATTGCAAGCATGCAGAGGCGCATCGAAAAACGGGAAAACAAAGTCTACATCGACACGGGACAAACAGGGCGCTCCCGAACGATAGTGGCCCCCTACTCGGTGCGGGCCTATCCCGGAGCACGGGTTTCCACGCCTCTGCACTGGCACGAAATGCACCTCGCCCTCGATCCCGGAGCATTTACGATCAACAGCGTCCCAGAGCGACTGGTGTCTACGCTAGATCCCATGCTGGCGCTCTTTGACGCCCGGCCGGACATTCCCCGGGTGCTGGCCCAATTGGCTCGCTGGACAGCTGGCTCCTAAGGGTTGGTTTCCTTGCCCGCTCGAATTACCCTCCGCACTGATGACGGAAGAAGAACCTCAGCGCCCCAAGGGAGACACCGACTTGAGCCGTCCTAGGAGCGATGATTCCGAGTGTCTAGTTTGTCTGGGAGCGTCTGCGGGCGGCTTGGAGGCCCTTGAGGAGTTCTTCGGCTCTCTCCCCCCTTTGCCCAACGTCCCCTTCGTTGTGGTTGTACACCTGTCTCCGGACTTCAAGAGCTTACTCCCGGAGCTCTTGGCAAAACACACCAACATGCGGGTGATCCCGGCGACAAAAGAATGCGTGATCGAGAAGAACCACGTCTACATCATCTCTCCGGGGACTAACGTCGTCGTGTCAGGGAAGAGACTGCTGATCGAAACCCAGGACCGAACACCGGGGCGAGCTCTGAATCTTCCCATCGACCTCTTCTTCAACTCGGTGGGCCATAGCTATCCGGGGCGGAGTATCGCCGTCGTGTTTTCGGGAACGGGGAGCGACGGTTCGCGCGGAATTCGGGCAATCAAAGAAGCAGGTGGCATTGTCTTCTGCCAAACGCCTTCGACCTCAAAGTTCAACGGCATGCCCGTCAGTGCGATACAAACAGGCCTGGTCGACCAAAACGGCTCCCCTAAGGAACTCGCCGAGCGACTGGTTGAGGTGCTCAACAACACCTTGCCGCCGCCTCTGGCCGCCGATGACCTCCCCGAGGAAGAAGCGGAGGACTACAAACCCATCGTCGAGCTGCTCAGCAAGCGTTCCGGCACGAATCTGGGCTACTTCCGAACGAAAATGCTCAGCCGACGTATCAAGCGGCGAATGGCCATGGCCGGTATCGCTGAGTTGAGCGACTACCAAGAGCTACTTGAATCTAGTGAAGAGGAGCAGACCGCCTTGCAAGAGGATCTTCTCATTGGAGTCACTCGTTTCTTCCGCGACCCAGAAGCATTCAACGAACTCCGTACTAAGGCCTTCAAGCGCCTCATTCTCGATGGCGAGGAGGGTCAGCCCCTGCGTATTTGGGTCCCGGCCTGTTCCGCAGGACACGAAGTCTACTCCATCGCAATACTCATGTTCGAGACCATGCGTGAACTGGGAGTCGAGCGCGAGCTCAAGATCTTCGCGACGGATCTCGACGTCAAGGCTCTGCAGAGAGCCTCGCTCGGTGCCTACTCAATGAGCGAAGTGGCGGATGTTCCTGTTCCGCTACTCAGTCGCTACTTCGAACAAAGGGGGAACAGCTACTGCGTCCGCCCCGAACTGAGAACCTGCGTCGTTTTCGCACGACACAACCTCGTCACCGATCCGCCTTTTGCCCGCTCCGATCTGGTGAGTTGCCGCAACCTGCTCATCTATCTCGAACCGACATCCCAAGAACGAGCGCTGACCACCTTGTTTCTTGCCCTCAAGCCGGAAAGAGGGGTGCTCTTCCTCGGCACACCGGAATCCCCAGCAGCGATTGAGTCTGGCTTGATTTGCTTGAGCGTCAAACACAAGGTCTTCCGTCGCGAAGGTTCGCTACCAAGGACGCTTCCTCTTCGCCCCAGCGGGGTCGAAGAGCCGCTCACCGTTGTCACCGCGCCCTCCCGAACTACACCCACTGACAGCTCCCAGCGCAGCCAACTGAACTTGCTTCGACAGGTATTGGAGGCCTCCTTCGAACTGGAGGGACAAAGCGCCGCTATCATTGACGAACATGGTCGCTTGGTCGATGTCCTCACCGATCCACTTTCGGTTTTCCGCCTACCCAAAGGGCGGCCTACCGTCGAGCTGTCTCGACTTCTGTCGAGCGAGCTCGTGACGGCGGTCAGTGCAGGACAACAACAACTAAAAAATGGCAACGACTCTGCGTCGTACGTTGCGCCCCGAATCGGAAGTACGAAAAACGAAGACTGGTCGGTCTACCTACATCGTCTCAGTTCTCGCCCCCATTCGACTCTGCACTCTCAACACGCACTCCTGGTCTTACGTTCACATCGCTGGAAGGGACGAGACGAATCCCCGCAAGAAGTCGATTCGAGCTTGAAGGAGCGCGAGAAACGCCTCGAACAAGAACTTCGACAGACCAAAGAAAGCCTGCAAGCCACGATCGAAGAACTGCAGAGCACCAACGAAGAGCAGCAGTCCACGAACGAAGAACTCATCGCTGCCAACGAGGAACTGCAGAGCACCAACGAGGAGCTTCAATCGGTCAATGAGGAGCTCAGCGCCGTCAATACCGAGTACCAAGCAAAGAACACAGAACTACAGACTCTCACAGCTGATCTCGACAACCTGCTCGCCAGCACGGGTGTCGCAACTCTCTACTTGGATGCGCATCTGAAGGTGCGCAAGTTTACTCCTCTGATCAGTCGAGTCATTCCGCTACAGCTTTCGGATCACGGTCGACCCATCACAAACCTCGCGTCAGATTTTGACACCAGTTTCGTCAGCGATCTGCAAAAGGTCCTCGAAACCTCGAACCCGATCGAGCGTGAAGTGCGCGATCGCTCCGGAGCGTGGGTCATGATGAGGATATGCCCCTATCAAACCTTGAAGGGAACTCTACGCGGGCTCCTCATCACTTTCGTCGATGTAACCCGGATCAAGAATACGGTCGAAACGGCACGCGTCATGAGCGCCCAATTAGTCGCGCTCAATCACAAGCTCACCGCCCAATCCGAACAACTCGAAGAGTTGCTCGCTCTCGTCGCCGATGACTTCAAGCGGCCCATGAACGCCTTTGACGGCGCCCTCAAGCTTCTGAGCCGCTCCCTGGCGAGTCGCAACTATGGCGCCATGGAAAAGCATACCAACGAGGCTCTTCTTTCGTTGGACGGCATGAAACGAAAGATCCACAGCTTAGCCGAAATGACTCGAAGTGGTGAGCAGCCTCCCCAGGAAGAGAGTGTCGATCTTCGCCCCTGGTTTGAAGACTTACTCGCCCCCTTCGCCGAAGCGTGCCGGGCCAAGAACGTTCGTGTGCACTGGGTCTGCGAACAAGGGAACTTCAAAGTACCGACCCGCATTCTGGCAGGTGTGCTCCACAACTTGGCGCAAAATGCCCTCGTACACGGAACAAGCGAAGCGGAGCCTCAAATCGACATCATATGCCAGGTCGAAAAGGACCGCCTCCGCCTGACGGTGATTGACAACGGAAGGGGCATCGCCCCCACCGATCATCAGCGCATTTTCGAACTCTTCCGTCGATTGGAGCCCAATCGAGGCGATGGCTCGGGAGTGGGTCTCGTCACAGCTCGACGATTTGCCGAACGTGTAGGAGGCGAAATCACTGTGGAAAGCAAACTGGGACGAGGCGCGAAGTTTACCGCTACCCTGCCCGTATCTCGCGAAGGCGAACAACAGCCCCGCTCCGAAAAGCGCCCTGTATTGCTTGTCGAAGACGATACAGTTGATGCTCTTCGCGTTCGGCGGCTGCTTTCCCAGCACGACGTGCACTGGGTGCGGTCCCTCGGCGATGCCGAGAGAGAGGTCTGTCTCAACCGCTACGCTTTGGTGCTGCTTGATCTTTCCCTACCCGACGGCCACGGACTCAAGCTGGCCAATTCCCTGCCTCAACTCAACGGCGAAACCCCGATCATCATCTTGAGCGGCCAAACAGAAGGCCTCATGGGCGAGACGCTAGAAGGCATGAGGGTCGCCGGGACCTTTACGAAAGACAATCTCGACTCCGACCAGCTAACGCTGATGGTCAGTCAAATGATGTTGCATTAGACGTAGGTCACAAGTACCGGAGCGCCCTTTCGTCTCACGCCAAGCGAGCTCACTCAAAGTAGGCAGCGTTCCATCTGGTCGGCATTGTGCGCAGCCATGGCGCACTCGAACTGAGAACGATTGAGCTGATCGACGCAGCTCGCGAAATCAGGGTCGAGCCGAGCCTTCACGCGGACGGACCGCAAAAGCTGCATGCGCTCTCGGCCGCTGGCTGACGGGCGAGCTTGGTCAATTTGCTTCTCAGTGTACCGTTCCAACAGCATGTCACACTCCGCGCCGGAAAGGTTTCGTCCACAGCCCGGGGCACTCAACAAAACAAGGAGGCAAAACGCGATGCCCCCCCTTTGCCAAAGGTGTCTCGTCGCCCGCCTAGGGGAAAACCATCGTGTTTCCATCAGAAACAGCTTCCGAATAACTCGTCGGAGGACTTGGCCCCACGAATACAGGCCAGTTTGTCCTCGGTGATGCGTTTGCCCACGCATTTGTCCATCATGGCGGGCTCCATCGAAGTCTCGATGGCCTGCAGCTCTTCTTCGATGAGCTGTTCGTTACCCAGCCGCTCTTTGAGCTCCAACAGAGCAGCACTGCGCAATATTTCCCGGCATTCCTTCTCGGTCGCCGGACGGCCGCAGGCAATGGTGAACAAGACGGCACCCCCCAAAAAGGCAAGGCGGAAAGTAGCGGATTTGGGCAAGAATTTTGAGGATATGAGCACGGTTCAAATATCTCGAAGGGGCGCCGCTACGAGCGGCGGCAGCCATTTGAATGGCGCTGAGCGCAAGGAGTATGGAACTTATCTGTCCCACCACAAGCAGAAAGCATGGAGCTTTTTTGGACGCTGGGTGCGCAGTTGCTACCATTTTATCGTGACCGATTCGGGCCCCCTGCCGCCAAAATCAAAAACTTTGTCTCTCGCCGAGTCTGGACCAGGGCTAGCCTCCGGACGCCGTCGTTCCGAGGAGGAACCTCCCGGACCAGGGGCAAGCGACCTACTTTTGGCTGCGCTGGGCGCAACACGACTCTCAGAAAAGAGAGAACTCGCGGAAAGAGGCCTCGAAACCCTAGAAAACGATGAGGAGGGAGACGATGAATTGGAAGCCCTTCTTCTTCGCCAACTCTACCTTTGCGCCATGGAGGCAGAAGATCACGAGGAAGCCTATGACCTGGCCCTGTGTATGGTCGATCTGGGAGAACTCGGAGACATCGCCCGCCAGGACGCCGCCAGAGCGGCTCTGGGCCTAGGCCGAGTGGAGGATGCTCTGGAGCATATTCGGGTGGCAGCGAAAGTTTGTCCCGACAGTCGGCGTCCTTTTCACTTTGGTCACCTTGGAGCTTTGCTTCGATTCAGCGGCCACCTCGATCAATCCGTGGAAGCGTTTAGCCAGGCGACGCGCTATGGTGGAAGCGATGCACCGCTCTACCAAGCTCAATTGGCACTAGCTCAGGCCGAAGGCGGGGGCGAAGTCCCTGACCTGAAGCAGTTGAGGGCAGCCTTGGAGAATCAGCGTCCTCAAAAAGGCTACTCTCAGTGGATCCTGGGCGAGCTCTGCTTTCTTCTCGGCGACTTTGAAGCTGCTGCCCGCTACTTGGAGCGCTTCCTGGAACGGGTCGAGGACACTCCCCGCGCAAAGAACCTCAGCCTCAAGGGCGAGATTGCACATGCGCGTATGTTGCTTAAAAAGACCACTGCGTAGTCGCAGCTGTCTCCCATGCTTCACTCAATTCAAAGTCGAGCCTTCAAAAGAAACCTCTTCGGGTTCTTCGGCGTAGCCCTCGTTGTGTTGTTTCCTCAGTTGGCCTGGTCAGCCCCAAGTGAGTTCGAGTCGGCTCTCGCTCATGGCCCGCTCTATGCGGCAGGAGTCGCGCTCCTAGGTGGGCTGCTCGTGAGTTTGACTCCCTGTGTCTATCCAATGATCGCCATCACAGTGAGCGTATTTGGCGCCAAACAAGTGAAGAGTCATTGGCACGGGCTAGGCCTCAGCAGCGCCTTCGTATTGGGCATCGTTTCTATGTTTACGCCCCTTGGGGTCGTCGCTGGCATGACGGGGTCACTCTTCGGCTCGGCTCTGCAGAACCCCTGGGTACTCACAGCAATCGCGCTTTTGTTCTTCGCTATGTCGGCCAGCATGCTGGGGGCGTTTGAGCTCGCACTACCGAATTCACTGACCAATCGTCTTGCGGAGGTCGGCGGAGTAGGCCCCAAAGGAGCTTTCGGTTTGGGACTCGTGTGTGGGTTGATAGCAGCACCTTGCACGGGGCCGGTACTTACAGGGATTTTGACCTACATCGCCAAGACCCAGAGCGCGACGGCGGGAGCACTTTCGATGCTTGCGTTTTCGCTCGGTCTAGGGCTTCCCTTCTTGCTCGTCGGCACCTTCGCCATCCGGCTCCCCAAAAGCGGTCGTTGGATGATGCACGTCAAGAGCGTCCTGGCTATCGTTCTATCGGTCGTGGCCCTCTACTACTTGGCGACGGCCTTCCCAGCTCTCAGTGAGTGGATCGAGCCCAGCGCCCTCACGTTGACCATCTGTTCTTCGCTCATCCTGGTCGGTGTACTGTTGGGCGCGATTCACCGTGAATTTAGTAGTGTCGACGTAAAGGATAAGGTCTTAAAAGGTCTAGGCACCTTCATTTCGACCAGCGCCGCCTTCGTGCTCGTGGCCGCCCTGACCAAACCAGAAAGCGAGTTGAACTGGAATTATCAGTCGCTCGAGCTGGGGCAGCTAGCGGCTCTCGAGAATCAGCAACCGCTTATCGTCGACTTCACCGCAGCATGGTGCGGCGCCTGTAAGGAGCTCGACAAGATCACTTTCGCCAATTCGGAAGTCAGCCGTGAAGCGGGACGCTTTCACGCGGTCAAGGTCGACGCCACAGATGATGAAGATCCCAGCGTCGTAAAAAGTATGAGAACCCTCGGAGTAGTGGGACTTCCCACCGTGGTGCTCTTTGATTCGAATGGCAAAGAAGCGCAGCGTTTCACCGACTTCGTCGAACCGGAAGAATTCCTCAAAGCACTTAAAACCGTGGATTGAGAAAGGCTCACGAAAGCGCGGCGGCGAGGTACTCCACTAGTTCTGGCTCGGCGCGCGGATCAAGCAGAGCTTGATGCTTCTTCTCGATGCTTTCCCACACCTGTCTTCCACCCGGGACTCCCATGAAGTGGGGTCGATAGGTCACCGCTGTCGCGTGCGCGTCATGCCTTCGATAGGTTCGAGTTGCAGCAACACCCGAACGTCCTCTGTGCAGGATGTAACCACCGAAATTGCTGGGGAAGTCGGCGAGGTCGATATTTGCGCGGCGCAAGCTGCACTGCAGTGGATAGGCAGGGGCCCCATGATGCAACATGGGTACAACGTCGGGGCGATGATAGATGTCTCGACGAACGGCAATAAACGAAGCTTGAGCTTCGGGGAGCGGATACAAACCTTCACGCATTTCGCCCGCAAAACCGATCTTGCTCTCCGTAAAGCGGGACGCAAGAGCTCGCAAGGTGTCTTCTCGTCGGAAAACAACATCCGTATCGCAGAACAGAAAGACATTTGACCTTTGTTCGGCGCTACGATGAGCATCGTCTTTTGCTAACCAATCAATAGCGATGCGCATGCCACGCGCGTGGCTCGGGAAGAAACGATTTTCGACCAGGTGCAGTTTAGCCAGCCGTCGCTCGAGAGTCCGAAGAAACTCCCGGCCGCCATCTCGATTGTCGTTGTCCACGACAACAATATCCGTCAACAGCTCCAAATCCTGCTGCTCGACCAAGGTGAGAAGCATCAACTTGAAGTAGTAGGTGGTCGAGAAGTTAACCGTGACCAGCGAAAATCGCGGCTCTCCGTCGAAGGCGGAAGGTTGATAGCCGTCGCTCAGCTGATGGCGTAGAAGGGTCGTCGTTTGATCGACCAACATTTCTGCGTTGCGTCGGAAGGTATTGACGCGGTCCCCACGCTTGGAAGCCAGGCGGGTCAGTTTGCTTAGAAGTCGCCGAGCGTGCCCCCGAGTGTTCACAGCGAGCAGATAAGCACCGACTGCGACAAAGAGACAAGTCAAACGGCTGCGACGTCTAGCTCACATCACGCGCCAGGACCAAATGGACTCGTGGCCTCATCACGCCGCTCGACAATCCTCGCTGTTGGCTCGCCGAAGGGCAGCTCGCAAACCTGTGGCATGCATAAGTCCCACGAAGGTCAGGCGACAGGTCTCAGCCCGGACGAGCCCCTCCTCTGCGAGCAGATTGAGGTCTTCGGCGACTTCTCGACGCGAAAGGCCAAGTTCGAGGGCCAGTCCCTGCACGCTTGCGGGGACATCGGACTGGGCCAGGTCGAGAAGTGTCATGAGGAGTTTTTTGTTCAGTGTTTCCATGTCCTCATCTGTACACAAAACACTGAAAACCTGACCAGTTTTTGGGGACAAAATGTGGAAATTTGTCGCGCTATTTTGTCAAGCCATTGAATTTGCTTAGTTTATTTACGTCCTTTTGTTCAGTGTTTTCTAATAATACTCCGTCTAGCCCCAGTTCGAGAACTCTCCAAGGTTGATGGGAACTTCGGAAAAACGCAGCGGAACTCTCCAAGGTTGATGGCGTTTTCCAGCGTGAAAGCGCTTTCAGAGATAATTGTCGCACTTGTCTCACCGGAAATACCGGGTATTACCCAAACGAAGTTGCCGTCCCGAGCCACAGGGTCGACGACGAGCGACACGCAATCGAAAGGCAAGCAAGCCATGACCAGCTGGAAAGAAAAGCTCGCAGGAACTGTACGCGAGGATTGGGACAAAGAGATCGACGTCTTTCAGACCCAAATCGATCTGAAGAAGCAAGGAAAGATCGAAGACAAGATCTTCGCCGAAACTCGTCTGCGCCGAGGCGCCTACGGTCAACGTTACGACAATGGCCAGCGACATGATGGGATCGAGAGCAGGACCCTCGCCTTTCCGTCTGAGGGTCTCACCAAAGGACCCGACACCGTCTGGGATGCCCCTGGCATGATGCGGGTCAAGATCCCCTATGGGCGCTTGAACAAAGAGCAGCTTGAGGTGCACTGCGATCTGGCTGAAGAGTATTCGGATCAAATTCTGCACGTAACCACTCGTCAGGACATTCAGCTGCACTTCATTCACATCGACGACACTCCCGACCTGATGCGCCGCCTCGCCGCCGTCGGAATCACGACCCGCGAAGCCTGCGGAAACTCAGTGCGTAATGTCACAGCCTGTCAGTACTCTGGGGTCTGCAATGACGAGACCTTTGACGTGACGCCCTACGCCCAGGCGATCATGGAGTTCTTACTCGGCCACGACGATACGATGGACTTCGGACGAAAGTTCAAGGTCGCTTTTAGCGGCTGCGAAGAAAAGCCCTGTGGCTTGACCAACTTCCACGATCTGGGCGCCATCGCTCGGGTCAAAGATGGTAAGCGCGGTTTCAAAGTTGTGGTCGGAGGTGGCTTGGGAGCCGTCCCGTACAATGCTCCCACCTACTCAGAGTTCGTCCCCGAGGAAGAGCTCTTTCCCCTGGCGCAAGCTGTGTGTCGCATCTTTGGCCGACTCGGAGAAAAAGCGAATCGCTCACGCGCGCGTATCAAATTCGTCGTGAAGAAGCTTGGCATCGACGAGTTCCGCCGAGTAGTCGAGGAAGAACGCAAGAACCTCCGCCCCGATCCCCGCTGGACGGACTTCCTGAGTCAGCTTCAGTCTACTGACGAAACTCCCAATTGCCCGGGAAGCGAGTTGCTCACGGATAGCCTCCCAAACGAGTTTGCAGCTTGGGCCAAACACAACGTTCGCGCCCAAGCACAAGCCGGCTACTCCGTTGTGCTGGTGAAACTGCCGCTCGGTGACTTCACTCCGCTCCAGGGTCGAGCTCTCGCTGATATCTCTGGAGAATTCGGTGCGGGCTCGGTTCGCTTTACAGCCGACCAGAACGTCATCGTCCGGTGGATTCCGAACGGAAGCTTACCTGAGGTCTTCAAACGACTCACCGCCATTGGGCTCGCTGAGCCGGGAGCTGAAACCATCAGCGACATCACCTCGTGCCCGGGTACCGATACCTGCAAACTGGGCATTTCCGCTTCGAGGGGTCTCGCCGGTGAGCTCCGCAAACGACTCGCAGTCGTACGCGAGCACAAGCCTGGCGTAGAGGACCTACACATCAAGTGTTCTGGTTGCTTCAACAGCTGCGGTCAGCACCACGTCGCCGACATTGGCTTCTTGGGCGTGAGCCGCAGCGTCGGTGGTCGTCGTGTTCCTCACTTCCAGCTCGTCGTTGGGGGTGAATGGACGAACAACGCTGGCAGCTACGGCCTACCCATCGGAGCTGTTCCGTCAAAGAACGTCCCGGCGGCTGTCGAGACCCTGACGAACGAGTTTTCGGCCACCCGAGCCGAGGGCGAAAAGTTCCGTGAGTGGATCGATCGGATCGGCAAACGAGAGGTCAAGAAACTGATCGACCCGTTGACGAAGGTACCGTCCTACGAAGATGACGCTTCTTTCTACGCCGATTGGGGGGACCCTCGTGAATATACGATTGGCGATATCGGCGTGGGCGAGTGCGCTGGCGAAGTGGTCAGCGGAGTGGAGATGGGTCTGAGTGCGGCAGAGCGCGAGATCTTCGAAGCTCAGCTTTCCTTGGACGACAAAGACGCGAAAAAAGCGGCACAGCTCGGTTACAACGCGATGCTTCAGGCTGCCCGTGCCTTGGCCCGCGAATACAATCCGAACATCTCAGAAGAGCCCAAGGAAGTCGTCAGCGAGTTCAAGAAGCATCTCGTCGAAGGCACTCAACTGTTCCTCGACAAATACGCCGGTCCCAAGTTCGCCCAATACCTCTTCCGAATTCATGAGGAAGGCCCACGCAACGATTCACTCGATGCAGCGCGCGAACTAATTGAGGAGGCACAGCTCTTCGTCGAGGCGTCCCACGAATGCCATCAGAAGATGTTGGCGGCTAACCGAACCTCTGCAGCCGAATAAGCAATACTCGAAGGATCAAAGCAAAATGGACGCACGAAAAGTTCAGATCAAGCTGTACGCCGAGGCGGGGCTCGAAAAGTCACTCGAGCCCTTCATTCCTCTCTTCCACAAGTGGATTCAAGAGGATGCCCTTGGCGAGATGGTGTTCGACGTGGCCGACTACACCCACGTGCCCCAGGGCATTGGCGTCTTGCTCGTCGGGCACGCCTCGGACTACGCCCTGGACCAAGGGGAAGGTCGACCCGGCCTCTTGTACTCACGCAAGCGCGACCTTCCCGAAGGCACACCTCTGGTGCAAGACGGTTTGAGTCGGGCACTCAAAGCAGCCCAACTAGTGGACAAGGCCGGGCTCGACACCCCAGGTTCCTTCGGGACTCAAGAAATACTCTTTCGCTTCCCAGACCGTCTGTATCTGCGCAACGACGACGCCAGCTTCGAGCTGGTACGTCCCCACGTGGAAGCCGCTCTAAAAGAGCTGCTGAGCTCAAAGACCTACTCCCTGAGCCGAGTGGGCGACAGTCGTGAGCCGCTTACCATCGTGGCTCGGGCCAAGTAGGACGAGCTCGAACTCAAAAAGAAAGGTTCACTCGTCTCGAGTGGGCCTTTCTTTTTGACACCAGGGCACCTCTCCCGTCACCACGGTCTCTAACCTAACCGGCCTTCTTGGCCCACGATCTCGGCAAGCTCACAGGCGCAATGAGCGACCGGGCTTTGAGACGAGAACTCGATGGGGTTTCGAGATCGAAATCTGCGAGAGCCTCGTTGATCAACTGCTCGAGGTGCGCGCTGCCATCGTCACGCCGCGCTTGAACCAGCCCTCGCTCCGCCGACACCGGCTCGAGTACGAAGGGTTCTACCTCCGCGTGTTTCAAGGATTGCTTTTTCACGCAATACAGAGCAGCAACGCCCGTGCCAGCACAAAGAAAGACCTCATTTGAGAGCTCCAGCTGAGGTCCAACCCTCTATCTATTGAATAATCGATGGCTTTACCGAAAGGCATCGAAACAAAGTACGCTATCTTCTTCAATTGGATTTCGAGCCGAATGCGCAAATGCACGCGTGAGTACGACACGAATGTCATAGGGCAAAAACGAACGGTCAGTCGGCCCCTTTGGGTCCAAACCTCCCCCAGTGCGATGTGCTCAGAGCTTCCCGCTTGGGTGAGCTCGAGACTCGATGACTTCCACCCGATCGAAAATGCACAAGGTACCGCTCTTTCGGGGTACCAAGTTGGAGCCGAACCACACAGCGCCGTTCCAGCGTCGTGACAAAGCCAATGCCTGAAGAGGTTCTGCTCCCTTCTCAAGCGTAACCGGGTCGATCGTCGTCATCACACATCGATCACACAACTTCGGGGCATCGAAAGTGACTTCGCCCAAGCGAAGTCGAGCCCAGTAGTCTTCCGCATAAGCGGGCGCACCCCGTACAACCACATTGGGACGAAAGCGGTGCATACCGAGCTCCACGTCGATCCCAGAGTTGAGCTCGGCGAGAGACTCCTCACTGGTGAGAAGCAGGGGAAACCCATCAGCGAAAGAAACCACATCCCCTTCTTGTGCGTGATCCCGATTCACTTGTCGCAGCTGTGAAGGGGGCATGAAGACGAGCCGAACGGGCTTGCCCAAGTACTCGCTAAACCAAGCTGATCCGGAAGGATGCACTCTCGCCAGAGGTCGATCCCTCCAGACTCTAGTTTCGACCAAAGAATCATCGCACGCCCACTGCCCATCGAGGGGTAGAACGAGCCCCTCCGAGCTCCCGGGACGTCGTGCAACGATGCTCCCATCCTGGTCCTCGAGCTCCACAGAAACGCGCAGTAACGAAGGCTGGGTTCTCGCGGTCACGAATCGGCCCCCTTCATCGATCACCATGTAACGTCGATCGAACTCGAGACCTCCTGGAACAAGCCGAGCCTGTTTTCGAGCAACTGGCCCACAGCTCTTGATGGGGTAGATAAAGAGCCCACTTACAGAGATAGCGCTCATGTCGAATGAGTTCAGGCCGAAAGGGCCTTTTCCACCAAGTCCTTAGCTCGACCTTCGAGGGGGAGCTCTAAGGCCAACTTGTGCCCGCGCTCACTCATCTTGCGCCAGGTCTTTCGAACAATGTCGATAACTTTCTCGTCACCGTGCTTGTCACAAAAAACTGGGTACTCCTGCTCCAAAAAGCTGAGGCAAAGAGCATCTTCCATCGCCTGACAGTCAGGATCAGTCTTGAGCTCTTGCTTCAAGTTGATCTTACGCACCTGGTCGATCACCGCCTGATCAAAGCCGACATCGAAGAGCTCCTTCGTGGCAAGATCTGCATGTTTACGACTGAGCTCCTTGCGCCACTTCAGGTAACCAACACGCCCTTCAGGATACTCGCTCCGAGGCATCGAAAACCGCATCAGATGCTGGCAGCGGGATGCAAGAAGAAGAGCCGGCCCCGCCTGAGGCTGCACGCGCTTCACCCAAGAATAGAGCGAGAGCGCAAGCGAAAGCTCGCGAGGGCGACGCGTTCCGTCAACCTCAATCTGTTTTGGATCTCGGGAATTCATTTCGTCGAACCGACGAAACGCTTGCTCGATCATGCTCTGAGTATCAAACGTCATCTCACTCTACTTTCTTACTCGCATCCACCACAGAAGGAGCTCCCTCTATCTTTTCTTCAAAGGGATCCCTCTCTCATTCGTATCAATCGAACCACTCATCTTGGGACTCTTCACATAAATACGCGCTCGGACGGCGGTGGAGAACGGCAAAAAGCGACGAACAACCACTTCGTTGATTGTCCCATGTTCGGGATCAACCGCGCGCAAGGCGACTTCGAAGGAACGAGCTATACCCGAAAGCCGCACGTCTTTGAGATCAAATAAGTTCTCTTCGACGGGGCCCTCACCCGAGGAGGGAACTACGTCCGGACCATAAATCTTACCCACGCTGGTCGGAGGGAGGGCCCCTTCACGTCCCTCCGCTGACCGCAAGGGTACTTCTTCGACGTAGTCGACCTGTTTGAGTTTGCCGCCCAAAAGCACCACGTAGGAGAGGCTCCTGCCTTCAGCGCGCATTTCGAGAAGGCGGGCCTGACTCCCGACTCGCTCAAGCAGAGCACTCTGAGCTCGAGTCAAGAACTCAGGAGTCAGCTCAACTTCAGTGGTTTGAGCGGGGACACGCTCACGGACGCTGCGCACGGTTGAGCCCTGCTTCTTCGCATTGCTCCGACACCCCGACAGACCGATGAGCAAAAGAACACAGAGAGGTCTGCCAATAAGAAAAAGGAAGAGCCTACCCTCTCGGTGCAATCGGCTCCTCCTCCTCTTCAACATAATGACTTCTCAGACGTCACACAGAGACGCCGAAATCTCGGAGCGCTTCGTTGAGGCTCGTCTTCTTGTCGGTGCTCTCCTTACGCTTGCCAATGATCAACGCACAAGGCACCTGATATTCGCCAGCGGGAAACTTCTTCGCACGCATCCCAGGGATAACCACGCTTCGAGCGGGGATCCTCATCTTCACTTCGACAGGCTCGGGCCCGGTCACATCAATGATCTTGGTCGACGCCGTCAGGGTCACACCTGCACCAATGACAGCCTCGGCCTCAACCATCATGCCCTCGACGATGATGCAGCGACTGCCGATAAAACACCCATCCTCGATGATCACAGGCTGGGCTCCGGGGGGCTCAAGTACCCCTCCGATACCTACTCCCCCCGACAGGTGGCAGTTCTTGCCAACCTGGGCACAAGAGCCAACTGTCGCCCAGGTATCCACCATCGTCCCCGATCCCACGTAGGCGCCAATATTGACGTAGCCTGGCATGACAACGGCGCCCGCTTCGACATGGGACCCAAAGCGCACCGTACCGGGAGGAACCACTCGAACGCCTGCTTGATCCAGATCCTGCTTCAGGGGCACCTTATCGAAGAACTCAAAAGGCCCGACCTTTATCTTCTCCATCTTTTGCACCCCGAAATAGAGAAGCACAGCCTGCTTAATCCAAGCGTGAGTCGTCCAATCTCCCGGTGCGTTTTGAGAGGCGACGCGGATTTTGCCCTGATCGAGAAGACTCAAGGTCTCTTTTACGGCAAGTTGAGTTTTATCCTCTTTGAGCAGTTCGCGTTGCTCAAAAGCGCGCTCGATGAGGCTCTGCAGTTCCGTCTGATCCATGTCTGCCCGAATACCCGGCGCAGCCTGCTTCGGCAAGGTCCGCACTCACCCTAGAGGGAGCGGACTGGCAAATGCAGGGACTTTTCTAGAAGAAAACCGCCCAAAGGCCTCAGGGCTGCGCCAAGCACCAACGAGGTGTGATGATCCGCGGAAAACAAAGGCAAACGAATGACGAGATCGGAATCAACATGGGGTACGAGCGAAAACATCACGGTACTGGCCCCAGTTGCAACCACCAGACCCTGCTCCCCGGGGGCGCCCTCGATACTAGCGCTCAGCCAGGCTGAAAGAAGGCGAAGGGCCACACGAGGCGAAAGGTAGACGAGAGTGCCAAGCCCGTCTCGAGCAACGCTGATGGGTCGATACGGTCGTTCCGTGCCCCGATCAGGCATCGAAGTCAAAAGCTCGAAGACGCTCATTTCGCTAGGCCCCGACTGGCAGACCTCAAGCAACATCTCTATATGCGCCACCGAAGTCACCAGCGACGGCATGACCTGAGCCAACTGATGCTCAACCGCCAGTCGCGACCTAGCCAAGATGGGACCGCCTTCGAGAGAGCGCAAAGTCGCTGACAAGTCCGAGAGCCGCCTGAGGCCCGAGCCCGCAAGACCGCTTTCCTCTTCTGGGCTTAGCTCGAAACCGAAATGGCGCGCACTGACGATCGAACGCCCCACCGCATCGGGAAAGGCATCCAGGGAACGGGCCACATCAGGGAGAATTTGCCCCAACATTTGTGGCCCCACGCTGCGCGAAGCCAGTAAATGCTCCAAGTTTCGGGCCGCGGCGAGACATTCCCTCAATTGCCCCGCGACCGCGAGGGCTTCAACGACAGTTTCTCGACTTGCAGTCCGCGACACGCGGAAGTTTAGGCCAGCAGTTCGGTTCCAGGAAAGAAGTAGTCACATTCAATGCGACCGTTTTCTTCAGAATCGGAACCATGTGCGGCATTTTCGCCGACACTTGCACCAAATTGTTTCCTGATCGTGCCCTCAGCCGCATCTGCTGGGTTGGTTGCCCCAATCACATCACGCCAATGAGCCACCGCATTGTCTCGCTCCAAAGCAAGCACAACCACCGGACCACTCACCATGAACTCGACCAAGCTGGCGAAGAAAGGACGCTCCCGGTGGACCGCATAAAAGCCCTCGGCGTCTTTCTGGCTCAACTGCACCTGGCGCATACCCAGGACCTTGAATCCTTCGTCCAGGATACGCTGGAGAACGACACCCTGCTTCCGGAGAGCGACGACGTCAGGCTTGATGATTGCGAGAGTTCTTTGAGCTGCCATTTCGGGGGCCTTATAGCTGGGATTTTCGGGGAGCCAAGCAGCAATCCGCCCCCCTCGCCCTCCTATATGCGCTCCGACAATACTTGGCCCAGCTCAGCTCCCTTCGTTAAGCAAAGGAGGTGACCTTTTCGCTCGCCCCCATGCAGTTACTCTGCGCCCTGAGCCTGACTCTCGCCTGTGCTCCGTCCACCCTACTCGAAGACCAAGAGCGGGAGAGCTTTCAAAAGGAAGAAAGCAAAAGCACCGCAAAGCGTTCCCCGACGGGGGAAGGTACCTGCGATGACTGGAAATTCGCCTACTGCGACGCGATCGACGCCTGCGGTGCCTTCACCAGTCGCGAGCAATGCGAGCTCGATCTAGGCTGGCTCATCTGTCGAAAGGACGCCCCTTTGGGCTCATGCGAGCAAGCCATCCGAACGGCCGTGAAGTCGGATTCTTGTGAAGAGCTGCCCTTGGACTGCGCTCCCGCCACGATCGCTGACCGCAGCCTGCCGACCGAACTTTGCGAAGATATCCACAGGGAGATGTGCGAATTTAGATTCTTCTGTGGCCTCGAGTTCTCAACTGAGGCGTGCCTCGAAACTCTCGCTCACACAGAGCCCTGCGAAGAGTTCACCTCCTTTCTTCCAACTGCGGTCGAGTGCGCCGAAGCCTACAGCACACTGGGCTGCGAGCAGGGCATGCCAAAGGTCTGCGCAGGAGCGCTCCGCTACTAAATCAAAGTGAACCACGCAAAACGGGGACCGCTGCAAAGCAACGATCCCCGTCGAAAGTGCCCCAAAGGGGTACTTTCAGAGTAGGCTTTTAAGAGTCACACCCATCTCTGCGGGAGTGGGAGCTACCTTGACGCCTGCCGCTTCAAGAGCAGCGATCTTCTCGTCGGCGGTACCTTTGCCACCGCTAATGATTGCCCCGGCGTGACCCATACGCTTGCCGGGAGGAGCCGTCACACCAGCGATAAAACCAGCAACGGGCTTCTTCATGTTTTCTTTAATCCAGGCGGCAGCGTTCTGCTCGGCGTTGCCACCGATCTCACCCATCATGATGACCGCCTCGGTTCCAGGATCCTCGTTGAAGAGCTTGAGGCAATCGACGAAATCGAGACCAGCGACAGGATCGCCCCCGATGCCGATACACGTCGACTGACCCAGCCCCAGTGCCGTCAGCTGACCGACGGCTTCGTAAGTGAGGGTACCGCTCTTGGAAACAACGCCGATCTTGCCGGGCTTGTGAATGTGTCCCGGCATGATGCCGATCTTGCACGAACCAGGAGTAATGATGCCCGGGCAGTTGGGCCCGATCAGCTTCGCCGTTGAGGTTTCCAGAGCACGGCGCACGCGGATCATGTCCATCACCGGAATGCCTTCGGTGATGCACACGACGAGGTCGCACCCGGCATCAATGGCTTCCAAAATCGCATCCGCAGCCCCAAGGGGAGGAACGAAAATGCAGCTCGTGTTCGCGCCAGTCTTTGCCACAGCATCGGCTACGGTATCGAATACGGGTACCGATACAGCGCCGTTTGGGCCCTCTGCTTTGAAAGTCTCACCACCGCGATTGGGGGTACATCCAGCCACGACATTCGTGCCGTATTTGATGCACTGAGACGCGTGGAACGAACCAGCTGAGCCGGTGATTCCTTGAAAAACAACCTTGGTATCAGGTCCTACGAGTACAGACATATTGTTACTTCTCTTCTTTCTTCCGTAGTTCCCGGGATTACTTCACCGCGGCGACGATCTTCTTCGCGCCGTCTCCCATACTGTCGGCGGGTTCAATCTTGAGCCCAGAATTACGAAGGATTTCTTTGCCCTTCTCCACGTTGGTCCCTTCGAGGCGAACCACCAAAGGCACGGTCAACCCAAGTTCCTTAGTGGCAGCGACTACGCCTTCGGCCACTACGTCACACTTCATGATGCCGCCGAAGATGTTCACGAAAATCCCCTTCACCTTGTCGGAAGAAAGAATCATCTTGAAAGCTTTGGTCACCATTTCTTTGGTGGCTCCGCCGCCCACATCAAGAAAGTTGGCGGGCTCTCCGCCATAGTGCTTGATGATGTCCATGGTGCTCATCGCCAACCCCGCACCATTGACCAAACAGCCAATGTTGCCATCGAGCGAAACGTACGAAAGACCGACTTCTTTTGCCTCGAGTTCGACGGCGTCTTCCTCATCGGTGTCCATGAGGTCTTTCCACTCGGGATGGCGGGCCTCGGCGTTCGAATCGAAGTTGATCTTCGCATCGAGAGCCACGACTTTGCCCTCACCCGTGATGACCATCGGGTTCACTTCGCAAAGAGAACAATCTTCTTTTACGAAGCACTCACCTAGCGCCATGAGCACTTTGACAAATTGACCGATCGTCTTTTTTGGCTCGGGTGTGCCTTCGCCGACCTTCAGCGCAAATGCAATTTTGCGCGCCTGAAATGCAGTCAGACCGAGCAAGGGGTCGATGTGCTCTGTGATGATCTTCTCGGGCGACTTCTCGGCGACCTCCTCGATCTCTACGCCACCCTCCGTCGATGCCATGAGGGCGACTCGACGCGCATCGCGATCGACCACCATGCCCACATAGAGCTCTCGCTTGATGTCTTGACCTTGCTCAATGTAAAGCCGACGGACCTTTTGCCCTTCGGGCCCCGTTTGATGGGTGATCAACTGCATGCCGAGGATCTTCTCCGCCGTCTCGCGAGCAGCCGGCACGCCTTTGACGACCTTGACGCCACCGCCCTTGCCGCGACCACCAGCGTGGATCTGAGCCTTGACGACACAAACCTCACTGCCGGTTTCTTCAATGATCTTCTTCGCTGCGGCTTCTGCCTCATCAACAGAGAAGGCCGGGATGCCCTTGGAAATCGGAATGCCGTAGCGAGCAAACACCTGCTTGCCCTGGTACTCGTGAATATTCATCAGTTCGTTCCTAGTTCTATATCGATTGTGCTGCTTTTTCGGGGGGCTCAGCTGGACTTCTTCACAACGTCCACAACGCTCTGGACGCTTTGAACGCTCTTCTTGAGCATTTCTTTTTCAGCATCGTTGAGCTCGATTTCGATGATCTTCTCGATGCCACCACCTCCGATAATGGTGGGAACTCCCATAAAGAAGTCACTGTAGCCGTACTCACCGTTGAGCTGAGCCGCTGCGGGGAGGATGCGCTTCTCGTCGTTGAGGTAAGCTTCAGCCATGCTGATAGCCGATGCCGCCGGCGCGTAGTAGGCGCTCGTTCCCATCAGTTTGACGATCTCGCCACCACCGGTGCGCGTACGAGCCACAATCCCGTCCAACGTCTCTTTGTCGATGAACTGAGTGATCGGCACACCCGTGACGGTGCAGTTTGAGAGCACTGGGACCATGTCGTCGCCGTGCCCACCGAGAACCATCGCGCGTACGTCCTTCACGCTGCACTGAGCGGCACGAGACAAGAACAAGGTGAATCGAGCGCTGTCCAGCACCCCTGCCATCCCAGCGACCATGGCCGGCTTGAACCCAGTGACACGCTGATACTCGTAGACCATGGCGTCGAGCGGGTTAGAGATGATGATCGAGAAGGCACCCGGGCAGTACTTCTTTGCGTTCTCGGCAACGTTGCGAATGATCGGCAGATTGATACCAACCAAGTCATCGCGGCTCTGACCGGGCTTACGGGGAACGCCAGCAGTGATGATCAGTACATCAGCGCCCGCGACGTCTTCCCAGTTGGAGGTGCCGATGACGTTGGCATCCGAGCCGCTCTGCGTACTTGCTTGCTCCAGATCCAGAGCCTTGCCTTTGGCAAACTCTTCCTTCGCGGGAATGTCGAAAAGGACGACATCGCCCAGCTGCTTGGTCATCGCGAGATTCGCGAGTTCACCACCAATATTACCTGCACCAATGAGACCAATTTTGTTGCGCTTCATGATTGTCGAGTCCTAGATCTTTTTAATAGGGACTGCCGGTACATCGGACCGCAGAAAACCCGCTACGCGAGTAGACCAGCTGGCTTGCAATGACAACCGGATGCCAACGACACGACAGCCGAGGGGACAAGGCCTATCGTGTTTCGAGAATGTGTCATGGCGGCAACAATCCACAGCCAAAGGGTACCCGACTATCGAAGTAGCCAGACGTCCACCCCTGCAAGAATTTCGCCCATTTCTGTGAAATATTCGCGCGTTATTCCTTCGACGCCAAAACGCTTTTGTCCGGCTCAGTCGCCGCTCCGGCCATGAGAATCGCGAAGGGACGCGCAGTCTCATTGCCGTCTAACATGATGCGGATGGCCATCGTCAGCGGCACGCTCAACAGCATGCCAATCCCGCCCCAGAGCCAGCCCCAAAACACCAAAGAGACAAAGACGACGAGAGGGCTCAGATTCATACTGCGCCCCATCACCCGTGGCTCCAGAATGCTCCCGATGATCATGTTGACGAGGAGGAAGATGATCGCCGTGGCTAAGGCTCCGCCCACACCTTGCTGCAGAAGCGCCAGAAGGATGGCGGGAATCGCAGCCAACACCGAACCGATATTGGGGATGAAGTTAAGCAAGAAGGCGAGGAGCCCCCACAAGAGCGCAAAATCGACCCCGAAGATCTTGAGAAGCAGCCAGATGATGAGTCCTGTAGCCAAGCTGGTCGACGTCTTCACGACCACATAGGCCTTGATACGAGCGACCACCCTAAGCCCTCGACTCAAGTCGGCGTGAGGGTCATTGAGCGCAGCTCTGATCTTGTCCGGCAGGACCACTGCTTCAAACAAGACGAACACAGTCATGAGCAGCACCAAGAAGGTGTCGGAAAGCATGTCTGCTACGCCGGAGAGGGTATCGCCAACGAACCCCACGATAGCCCCCGGCTGTATCAAAGAGTAGAAGCCTTCCGGCGACGCATCGACGCCCCACTTGTCCAAAGTCACCGAGATCGTGATCACCAGGCTAGCCAGCCTTTGTTGATACTCGGGAGCGGCGCGAACGAAAGCATTCACGGTTCCTGCGACTAGGCCAAAAAGCCCTCCAAACAGCAGAATCCCCGCGAACACCACCACTGTGACAGCCACTTCGACGGGCCATCGTTTACGCCGAAGGTAAAAGACGAGCGGGGCCGCTAGCGTCGCAAAGAACACGCTAACGGTAAACGGAACCAGGACGGGCCGCGCCACTTTGAGGCCAGCGATGATGATCACAAGGGCCGCGACTGAAGTCAGAACACTCTTGCGGTGATTGCCGAGTTGAGCCCGCTCGTGGGCGGACGACTCAGGGCCGAATCCGAGCAAAGCAAGCGGCCCCAAGCTGACGGAGGGACGGCTTTCCAGTTCGGGCTCAGCACGCTCATGGCCGCTGGGAGGAGGAGCTTCGTCTCCAGGGGGTAGCGCGCTATCGAACAAGTCATCCGGCGGAAGGGGAGACCGTCGAGAATGACGGTTCGCGGTCGACCCGTACACTCCGCGCGACTCAAAACGCTTCGACTGTGGACCTTGTTCTCCTGGGATCGTCTCCTGAGAAGAGGTTGAGCCAGGGTGTTGGCCCTTCTTGCTCGAGTCCGAGTCCCCGCCTTCCATGGGAGTATCCTTCTTGATTGTCGGCGAAGGAGCAAGGATACGCTCTCGATTCGCGCAGAAACGGATCGCTGCCTCCGCTAGGCCAACTCGGCGAGGGTGGCACGAACGAGTTTCTCCACTGCTTTTACACGGGAAAGACGAAGTCGACTCGGAGTCGATACAAGGTGAATATTGAACTCTCGAAAGCTGTAGTCTGGAAGCACGCGGACCAAACGCCCCTCCACCACGTCTCTTTCCACGCTCCCCAGAGGGCGAACGCCAATACCGATGCCCGCGTACACGGCACAGCGCAAGGTCTCGGTGTCATCCGATTCGAATCCCCCGCCAATTTCAACCTCGGTGGGTTCATCCCCAGGGCCGAGCAGCAGCCAACGCACTTCTCGTCTATCTCGAATCGCTCGCAGACAACTATGCTCGCTGAGTTGCTGCGGGCAGTTGGGAAGCCCAAAACGCTGGGCATACTCGGGCGAACAACACAAGACCCAACGTACACTCACGACCTTCTGGGCGACAACGGACTGCAAGTTGACCTCACCAGGCCAGACCACCAGATCGTACGCTTCTGGGCTAATCTCCTCCACGCTGTTGCGAGCCATGACGGCGATGCGCAGGCTCGGATGCTCGCGAAGCAGCCGCGCGATGCGCTGGAGCAGCCCCAGTTGCAACAACTCGGGGTGGGTGGCGAGACGGACAAGCCCGCTGAGTCCCAACGACGCCGGACGCAGCTCATCAGCTGCCTCTTCAGCTTCGCCAACGATATTTTCACAGCGAGGCAGAAACAGAAGCCCTTCTTCTGTCAGCGACAAGGAGCGAGTGGACCTTTCCGCCAGTCGAACCCCGAGGCGCTCCTCGAGCTGCGCTAACCTTCGACTCGTTGCATTAACAGAAAGTCCCAAATGACGGGCGGCCCCGGAAATACTCCCCCGTTGGGCCACGCTGAGGAAAGTGCGGAGCTCATCCAAATTATCTAGCACGAACCGATTATACTAAATTTTGTGAAACTGATTCACATATTCAACATCTATTCCGAGATAATACAAGGAGACATAGTGTTGCTGCTCCAAGCGGGTTCGGTCACGCGTGGGTACGACGACTCACCGCCAACCCACGAGCTCAATGCACCATCCTTTACTGAACGGCAAAACCATTGCCGAAAGCAGAGGCGCCTGCTGGGATCACAAGGGGACAGCGTTTCCAAACAGAATTGACGAACCAGATCAGGGGACGACACGCAGTGTTCAGAAGAGAGCCACTAAAAACCTATTGCGCGGTGCGGGCGATGAGCGAAGAGCTCTGCCGCCCCCTGTCCAACGAGGACCAAACGGCCCAGTCCATGCCGGATGTCAGCCCAAGCAAATGGCACCTGGCCCATACGAGTTGGTTTTTCGAGACCTTCGTGCTCAAGGAGCATCTCGAAAACTACCGCCCGGTGCACCCAGCCTATGAACAGTTGTTCAATTCTTACTATCACTCGGTCGGAGAGCAGTATCCTCGCGCAAAGCGGGGTCTCATTACGCGTCCCGGTACCCAAGAGGTTCTGGACTACCGAAAACGCGTGGACGAGAAAATGGCCCTTCTCTTGGAGGCCCCGAGCGACGAGGTGCTCACCATCACCGAATTGGGATTGCAGCACGAGCAGCAGCATCAGGAACTGATTGTCACTGACATCAAACACGTTCTTTCTCAAAATCCTCTCGACCCCGTCTACCGACCAGGTAAAAAGACCGTGCCTGAGCGGCCTTTCGATTCCGTACGGTTTTTGGGCTTCGCCGGAGGGGTCCACGAGATCGGACACGAAGGTACCGACTTCTGCTTCGACAACGAGAAGCCGCGACACCGCGTCCTACTCGGCGATTTCGAGCTTGCTCATCGTCCTATCACCAACGGTGAGGTCATCGCTTTTATCGAAGAAGGTGGCTATCAGAGCCCCCTGCTTTGGCTCTCGGATGGCTGGAGTCATTGTACTGAGCGCGCCCTAAAAGCGCCCCTCTACTGGAAAGTCTCAGACGGAAATTACTCACAATTCACCCTCCATGGGCGCGTACCTGTCGACCCGAGTGCTCCTGCTTGTCACCTCAGCTTCTTCGAAGCTGAGGCCATCGCACGCTTTTTGAACGCGCGTCTCCCCACAGAACAAGAGTGGGAAGTTGCAATGAATCAGGTTTCCCCGAAACCAATCAAGTTGGACCTCGAGGCACTCCATCCCAGCGGCCCTTCCCCTCGGGCCGACGGAGGTTCGACCATCGGCTTGGAATTGGGAGGGGTGTGGGAATGGACTCAGAGTCCGTACCTTCCCTATCCTGGTTTTCGTCCAGAAAAGGGAGCGGTCGGTGAATACAACGGGAAGTTCATGCACAACCAAATGGTTCTCAGAGGAGGGTCCTGCGCCACCCCGACCGGCCATGTGCGAACAAGCTATCGAAACTTTTTCCCCAGCCACGCCAAATGGCAGTTTTCTGGGGCACGCCTAGCAAGGGGAGGAACTCGACCATGAACACCATCATCAGAAAAACCAAGCCCAGCCCCAGCGGCTCGGACAAAGCGGGTTCCTCTAACAGGGTACGATCTCAAAAACGGGATAGAGTCACCCAAATAGATGTGAACGCTGCCGAGCAGTTCAAACGTGACATCATAGCGGGCCTAAGCGCGCAGCCCAAGACGCTTCCTTGCAAGTACTTCTACGATGCCCGCGGTTCGGAACTCTTCGAAGAAATCTGTCGTACGCCAGAGTACTATGTCACTCGCACAGAAACGAGTCTCCTGAAGCGATGTTGCGCCACGGTCGCCAGCCGTATCGGACCGGGAGCACATGTCCTCGAACCAGGATCAGGAGCAGGTGAGAAGATCCGCCTCCTGCTCGATGCCCTCGACACCCCACGCTCGATGACCCTCATCGACATCAGCGAAAGCGCGATCGAGGCCTCGGCTCGCGAACTCGAGCAAGCCTACCCTCAGTTGCGCATTCATCCCTTGGTTGCCGATTTCACGGAAGAGATAGAGCTTCCGACCCACTTCTTCGAAGAGCCCCCGTCCAGCTCGACGGAACCACCTACGCAAACAGCCCCCAAGCTCGTCTTCTTTCCTGGATCGACGATCAGTAACTTCACCCCCAGCGAAGCGGTACCGTTTCTGCGTCGCTTGGGAAACTGGCTCGCTGAAGGAGACTTTCTTTTTATCGGCGTCGACCGTGAGAAAAACAGCGATATATTAGAACGAGCCTACGACGATGCTGCCGGCGTTACAGCCGAGTTCAACTTAAACTTGCTCAGTCGTATCAAAAACGAACTAGAAACAGACCTCGATCCAACGAAATTCGAGCATCGAGCCGTCTACAACCGAACATGTTCGCGCATCGAAATGCATCTCGATAGTCGAGAGGATCAGGTGGTCCACATCGAGGGTCAACGAATCGAGTTTCGACGAGGAGAGTCGATTCACACCGAAAACAGCTACAAGTACAGCCCGAAGCGTTTTCGTGACTTAGCCGAAAAGGCAGGTTACCTAGTCACCGAACAGTTCAGCGACGACGACGAATTGTTTGCTCTCTACTTGTGCCAAGTCCCCTCTGCGACCGTCCGAGACAAACACGATTCTCGCCAAGCCTCGGTGGGGCTGTGCGTAGGCTGACTCCGGGAGGTGGCGTGAAAACAACCGAGCTGCTCCGCGTAATCAGCAGGAGCCTGCGTCTGGGGGCCAACTACGCTGAGGGCGCGAATAAATACCGAACTCGACAGCAAGCACTTCTGCGGCCTTGCGACCCTTTTTCGTCATCGGAACATAGATATCGGGGTCGATCTCCGAAATCTCTCCAAACGGGTCTTTCGGGGCGCTGTCTTGAACGAAAGCTCCTGATTGAGCCCCTGCCTCCAAGGCGTCGTCGAAAGCCCGCACCAGCTCGTCCATAGTTTCGTAGCGCGCCTGGGGCGACTTGCGGGTACAGCGATGAATCAGTCGCTCGAGAGCAGGGCTGATTTCCTCCTTGAGCCAACTGGCAGGGGGTACCGGCGAAAACAGTTGGTGCCTCAGCAGGTGGTGCTTGTTCTTGACGTCGTCAAAGGGAAGGTAACCGGTAAGTGCACGAAAAAGAACCACTCCTAAACCGTAGATATCCGTACGGGCATCGATAGGTTCGACCAAAATTTGTTCTGGAGCCATGTACTGAGCCGTCCCCAAGATGCTCGTTGATTCTTCGTCGTGGCCTTCGTCCAAAGCGTGGGCCATACCGAAGTCAAGAACCTTCACGCTGCAAGGGGCGTCAATGGATCCGACAAGGTAGATATTGTCCGGTTTGATGTCGCGGTGAATGAGCTCGGCTTTGTGTACCGCCGAAAGGGCAACCGCGGCCTCACGCATCAGCGTCACGGCCATTTCAATCGGCATTGACTCGTGGCGTTTGAGATAATCACCAAGGGACTCCCCGGGAAGCGCTTCGAGAACGAGAAACGGCGGCTCATCGATTGAGTAAGCCTCGTCCGAGTCAGAGATATCGAGAATTTGAACGACCGAAGGATGGTCCACTCGCTGTAGAGCATGAGCCTCGAAGAGAAAGCGCTCCCTGAGCTCAGGGGTAGCGGCAATCTCGGGCTTCATGATCTTAATGACGACCAGCTCGCCGCTTTTCGTGTCTCGAGCAAGATGTACAACAGCCGTCCCGCCTTCCCCCAAACATCCCTGTACTTCGTAACGCCCACCCACCGTTTGGGGCTCGGCCGGCCGAAGGGAAAAACCAACCAAATCCTCGGAGGCTGGTCGCGTCGCCGACAAAACGCACTCATCAGAGCTCTCTTCGCCTGGACGTTCTTTGACTTCTGTACACTGGGGGCTGGCCATGGATCACTCGTCTATTGCGGCCTGAGCGTATTCGACGGAGGCAGGTTAGCCCAAGAAAATGCGCAACCCTTGAGAAACTAGTCCACAAGCTTCGGTTTTTGCTAGCCCAGATCCAGCATCCCAAAGAAGAGCAGCGTCGAAAAACGCCTATTTTATTGCACTACGCACTTTTTTGAGTTCAGCCTCTTCTGTCCGGAAGCCTTTCCTGCTTTTTTCCGCCTGGGCCTCAGAAGGGGCCTCAGACCTCATCCAAAGCCACCAGCCCGCTGGAGCGGATGGGGCCGGGACGCAATTCATTCACTAGGTATTCGAAGAAACCATGCGCAGAGTAGTTGTTACAGGAATCGGAACGGTCAGCCCTTGTGGACTCGACGTCACCTCCACCTGGGAAAACATCCGGGCCGGCAACAGCGGCATCGGCACGATTACCCACTTTGACGCCAGCGACTATTCCGTGAAAATCGCGGGCGAAACGAAGGGCTTCAACCCCGAGAACTTCATCGAGAAGAAGCGCATCAAGGAAGGCGATACCTTCATCCACTATGCCATCGCGGCCGCCGACGAAGCCATCAAGATGGCGGGGTTCGAGCCGAATGACGAGCAAAAAGAGACGGTCGGAACGATCATCGGCGTCGGTCTAGGCGGCTTACCCGTCCTTGAAAAAATGGGACGCACCCTTGAGCTCAAAGGGCCCAAACGCATCTCTCCCTACTTCATTCCCGCAGTGATTTCGAACCTAGCGCCGGGCCAGCTCAGCATGCGCTACGGCTACAAGGGGTCGAGCTTCACCACGACAAGTGCCTGCGCTTCTGGGGCCCACGCCCTCGGCGAGGCCACGCGAGCGATCCGTCTGGGAGAGCTCGATGCTTGCCTAACGGGCGGCGCCGAGGCCTGCGTGACTGGCCTGGGCATTGCCGGATTTGCCCAAATGCGGGCGCTTTCGACACGCAACGATTCCCCTGAAAAAGCAAGTCGGCCGTGGGACGCGGGCCGAGATGGCTTTGTTATGGGAGAAGGTGCCGGCATGATCCTGATCGAAGAGTACGAGGCCGCCAAAAAGCGTGGCGCCCCCATTCTCGCCGAGGTCGTCGGATACGGGACGACGGCAGATGCCTATCATATGACATCGCCTGCGCCCGAAGGCGAAGGCGCTCAGCGTTCGATGCGTATGGCCCTCAAGAACGCCGGTCTCAATCCCGAAGACATCGGATACGTCAACGCTCACGCAACCTCGACCGGCGTCGGAGACATCAACGAAATCCTCGCGATGCGAGCCGTGTTCGGCAACCACGCTACAAGCGGTCTTGCCGTCTCCTCAACGAAGTCGATGACAGGACACCTCCTGGGAGCAGCCGGCGCTCTCGAATCGGTCCTCTGCCTCAAAGCACTGACCTCGGGCATCCTTCCCCCCACGCTCAACCTTGAGAACCCCATCGAAGAAGCAAGCGGAATCAACCTGGTACCCCTGACCGCGCAAGAAAAGCCACTCAAAGCGGTGATGAACAACAGTTTCGGCTTTGGTGGCACCAACGCCACGCTCATCTTTTCGAAACTGTGAGCGTCGGGGCACGGTTTCCCGGGTGAGCAGCGGCGGTGCTCTACCTCTGATTGTGAGATGTATTTTAGTCGAGCATCAAGGCGCCGCGCTGCTGTCTCATCGCTTCGTCCAAGAATCCTCGTTCGACGTCTCGATAGCTCACCTCGACATCAAGTTGGGCCAACACCGAGTAGAATCCAAACTGAAGGCGATTCATCAAAGCGAGCTGGGGCGGCGGATTCACAAAGCTTCCATCCTTGGTTCCCATCGACTTCTTCATCGCCTGAGCTTCCTGGATGAGCTCAGCTGCATATTGACGCGTCATCGTAAAATCTTCCTGAAGCAGGGGTTCGAACAGGCGGCGTGTGTACACCCGAGAAGCCTCTCCGAACGCGCCGCCTCGTGTGTGGAGCATCTTGGAAATCGCGTCGTCAAAATCCTCTAGCCTATCGTCCAGAGCCGCTTGATGAGCCATCACAGCATGGCGACGCGTTTCGTCGGTAATGGGCTGAACACAGCCAAAATCGAGGAAGTGGACTCGCCCGTCAGGATGGAAAATGTAGTTTCCTGGATGCGGATCGGCATTGAACGCGCCACCTACAAGGTTGCCACGAAAGACGAATCGCCAAAGCGCTTGAGCATAACGACAGCGCTGGGCTTCAGGCTGACTCGCCGCCTGCTCCATCGTCATCCCCTCGACCCACTCGCTCACCAAAACCCGTTTGGAGGTCAGTTGCTCAAAAACGCGCGGCACGAAAATGAGTTCGTCTGCTTCGTGAAGTGAACGAAAAGCCGACTGCTGTTTAGCTTCGATGCGATAATCGAGTTCCGCCCGAAACCGCCGCATGACCTCCTCGAAAATCGGTTTGGCCCGAAGCCCCCTCGGTCCCGCGAGACTGATAACGCCCTCAAGCATGCCGATGTTCTTCAGGTCAGCTTCGACCGCCTCATCGATCCCTTCATGTTGGACTTTCACAGCAACCACTGTGCCATCCTTGAGAGAAGCCCGGTGCACCTGACCGATTGACGCGCTGGCCGTCGGGGTCTCCTCGAAAGAAGAAAAAAGGCTTTCGATCGGTGCGCCCAGGTCGACTTCAATCATCGAACTTACACTTCGGAACGAAGACGGGGGAGTAGCCTTCTGTAAGGTTTTTAGGGCCTTTTCATAAACGTCGCGTTGCTCCGCCGGAATGATGCCATCGACATACGAAGCCGTCTGTCCCACCTTGGCCGCAAGCCCACGCAAGTTGCCGAGCACTTCGGCCGAGCGTTTTGCCGCCGCATCCGCTCCTCGCGAAGCTGCCCAGGCCACTCCCGCTCGAGCACCCACCTTCGCAATATCGAAGGCGCGTTTGATTCTTCCAGTAGGAACACTGCTCATCAGAAATGTATCAGCGACGGCCGAGCGGCCGTGGTCGCCTTCTTCTTGGGTTGAGAACCGTAAAAGACAAAACGAATCCCCAGGGTACCCTGATGTGCTTCCATCGTTTGACTGAACGCGTAGACGTAATTCACCGTCGGTCCGAGTGAAAAATGCCAAAAGCGCACAGGCTCCCAGAAAGCGCCTAATCCCAGGGTGGAAAGACTTCCTCCGTTGGCCACTTCATCGCCCGGCTTGCCGTCCTCGCGGTCCAAGATCACACCCGCGCCAAGTCCGCCGTCGAAAGACAAGCCGAAATCACGATAGCCCCCTCCCTTGTAGAAAAATGGGTAGGCTTCGAGGTGAACCAAGAAGGCAAACTGTCCCCCTATCTGGCGACCTTGGGCGCTCATCATGGACGCGCCCACGCCGAACGTGAGGAAGTCCCTCATCGTGGCCCCCAACCAAAGGCTGAGCTGAGTCGCCATGGCTGGGCCAGTCATTTCTCGACCATTAGGATCGTTGAGGGCCGCCACCTCAAGCGGGTAACCGCGGTAGGAGCCAAATCCGATTGAATTGGAGAGCCCCATCGTAAACCCACCGCGACGCTCGGTAGGGCCCGGATCGTAGTTCACGCTCGATTCGTCGAAGGTCGCTCCCGATCCAGGAGCTGCAGCCTGCGCCAACCCCGATGTCAGAAGGGACAGACCGCCCAGTAGGAGCCCGACTTGAACTGGGCCCTTCCTCATTGCCGAGGCGAACTTGTCCCATGGCGTCATCTGAAAAGAGCTCATCCTGGAAGAGAGTTAGCACGGACGGGGGAGTGCTTAAAATTGAAAGCCGAGACCCGATTCAGAGCCTTGAATGAAGGCCTTGAGTTGTCCCATCGAGGAGAAGGTCTGGACTAAGGGCTGCGTAAGGAGCTCCGGCTCGACCGGTATTTCCGGAGGGCGGTACGCCATGACCCGCATCGAAGCAGCCACCGCGGCACAAACACCCGCTAGACTATCCTCGATAACAATGCAGTTCGAGACCGGCACGTTCATCCGTTCAGCTGCGAACAGAAATAGATCTGGAGCCGGCTTACCCCTTTCGACCTGTTCGGCACTAAAGAGCACCGAATCAGCGCCCTGGGTAGGAAAGAATCGCAAGAGCCCCGTCAGTGCCAATGAGTGCTTCATTTTCCCGAGCCCCCCGTTCGAAGCCACACATCGCCGAAGTCGAAGCTGCTCCATGGCGGCCAAAGCCTCTTCGACCTGGGGGACCGGCTTCAACTTTCCGGCGAAAGCCGCCAAAGTTCTTTCTTGAAGTCGGGGCAAAAAATCCCCCGACAAGGGTCGACCCAGGATCTCTTCCACCATCCGCAAACAATCCGGAAGACTCCGCCCCAGAAAGCGCCGGTGGGCTTCCTGGGGGCTCATGGGAATTCCGAGCTCGACCATTTCACGGCTCAAGACCTCCGAGGACAAAGCCTCGGAGTCGACCAGAACACCGTCACAGTCGAAAATGAACAGCAACTCTTCCATTCCCTTCCACCATTAGGGGAGTCCGACCAAAAAGCAAAAACCCGATGTTGAAGCTGTTTGACCTTCACCGGGAGCAGCTGTAGCTAACGCCTGTGAGACTCGTATTTGGCTTGATCATCGCAAGTCCCCTGGTTGCACTCGGGGCCTGCACCGCCGACCCTCCGTTTCCTGATGAAACTGATGGGGTCATTACCGTCAGCTCCAAGGGCTTCCACCTGGGCGACTACGAGTCGTACATCACTGGCACGGCGCTTGAGGAGCTTTGTGTGCAAAGTGAAAGCGAATCGAACGATCCGCAGCCGCGCGCCGTCGATGAGCCTAAGTGCGCCGAAATCGACCACGGGCAGGATCTGAAGCTCCTCGCACGCATTCATCAAAACCTGGAAGAACGAAGTATAACGCGATTGGGTGACGACAAGGCCGAAAAGGCCGATCTTTTGCTCCTACCTGGTATCGTCGCCAGCGACTTCTGGGATCTGAGCGAAACCTTCTGCATTGACACCAAAACGAGCAAAGGCTGTATCGAGCCCTTGACCTCCGATGAGGTCTTAGCCCCGGTGGGCTCTCTTGTGGTGATCCTAGTGGACCTCAACAAGTCGAGGGAAAAAGAGTTGAAAGCCGTCTGGATGGCCAGCATCGACCAACGCTGGGCGGCAGGGTCGGCTCTGGGAGTACCGAGCAGTGGCGGAGGCGCAGGGGGCGCAGGGGGAAGCGGACCTTCCTCGGACGACCGCATCGAAGTAGGAGCCTGGCTCGACGGAATCGACGTGGCCTTCGCCCAGTCCATCGGCAAGGAGGAAGAAGAATGACGAAATCCCGGACGCCAACCTCACCCTTGCTGGGGGCGGCCATTTTCCTTCTCGTTTGCAACGCCGGGGCCCAGGTCCCTACCGAAACGCCGACGCCACAGAAACCGCCATCGGAAGCCCCCCCCTCTGCTGGTTCAGATGCACCCAAAAGCAACACGGATAAAGCAACTTCCGAGCAGCCCCATCAAGCTGAGTCCACCAAGGACGAAGAGGCTCCCCCATCAAGCGATACACTAGCGAGCGGGAACCCCCCGGATTCGCAAGCGACTCCAGAGGACGCCCCGACAAAGGAGCCCGCTTCACCCATGCAGGGAGAAACCGCCGCGGGAGGTGCGCCTGCGGTCGACGCTCCCGCAAAGCAAACCGCTCCCCTCCCCGCTTCGAAGGCGTCCTCTACCAAGAAAACAGAAGGCTCCACCAAGCAGAAGGAGTCACCTGCTCCCGAAAAGATCGAGCTGGACGATGGGGGCTACCACGGTGCGAGCGACAAGAACCTGGTACCTAAAGAAAAGCCTCTGCCTAAGATGAGCTTCGACGTGATGTTGGATTTGACGATCCCCTTCGGGAAAACAGCCGACTTCGTCTCCAACGTTGGCCTCCAAGGTTTTGCCGTCTCGTTTCGGTATTATCTCACCCAACAACTGGCTGTCGGCGTGGGAGCCGCTTTCGATGGTTTGTCCCAGAAGAAGGATGGCACGACCGCGTATGACGAGCTCGTCATCACCGGTACTCACACCAAGCAGCTTTCCTTCACCCCTTTGCTGGCCAAGGCCTTCTACGCCTTTCATCGCGGTGAAAAACTGGAGCCCTACGTAGCGCTCGGCGCTGGGGCAGCCTTGGCCAGCCGGCGCCTCGTGACCGGCTATTCCGCGTTTTCCGACAGTCAGTGGCATCTGGCAGCTGTACCCGAGATAGGGGTCCACCTGGACATCGGTCAGCTGGTTCTTCTCGGAGCGGCACGGATGACTTTCCTCCCTCCCTCCAAAGGAGCCGACACTCAGACCTTCGCGAATGTGAGTCTTGGGGTAGCGATCCAGTAGATGGGGGAGGAGCTTCTCTCCCCCATCTGAGCTTATGGAAGTCGGTCGAACGACTCACGCGGGAGGGATGCTCAGAATGGCCACCGCGAGGGAGCGGCGTGGGGAGCAAAAAAGGAGCTGGAAAGTCGCTCTCGCCTCATGGAATCAGTTGTCCTTTTTGTCGGCTCCGGGTTAGCGTTTGCCCGTGGGAACAATTGAGCAATGCAGGCAACTCACCCGCGATGAGTTGAACCAACAATCAGGTCGGACCAAAGGACGTGGTGTTCTCGGAAATATGAAGCGTCTCTGGGGAGCGTCCACGCTGCTAGCCACCTGGCTGGCCAGCTCGACCGCGACCGCCCAGGACGATACATTTACCCTGGATCGAGCTCAGCTATCGGGCGCTCCGGACGACGGTTTCATGGTCCATCGTCCCTACCAAGGAGGAAACGAAACCCGCTTCTATGCCAATGCTGCCCTGGGCTTCTCGCTCAATCCCCTCCGCGACGGGCACCTCAAGAAAGGGTTACGTGCAAAAGGCCCCGCGCCAATGGTCGCCCAGTTCCCCGTGTACATAACCGGCGGCCTGCAGCTCCTTGGCATCGTCGGCATCAATCTGCACATCCCCTTCACTCCCTTGCAGATTCCGGGCAACGAACCCGAAGAAGCTGATACCGCCGGACTCACTGATTATTACGCGGCGATGAACGACGTGCGCATCGACGCGCGACTCGACGCTTGGGATTCCAACGACGGCCGCACTCGTTTGGGGATCATCGGAGCATTCACCCTCGCAACAGGCTCTCGCCTGGGTTTCGGGGGTGATCGTCAGAGTACCGCTCTAGCGGCCGCGGCAGCCGAACACACCTTCGGAAAGCTACTCATCGCAGGGCATATCGGACCGCACTTTCGCCCATCACGATCCATAGGCGGTACAGATGGTCTCTACGTCAGCAGTGAGCTCCGTTACGCTTTCGGCGCCTACTACCCTTTGCGTGACAACAGAGTGCGCCTAGGGATCGAGCTTTGGGGCTCAACTGGGCTCGCCAACCAGAACGACGAACGTACTTTCATGGATGGTCGTCACACAACCCTGGAGTGGCTCGCTCAGGGCCGATTTGCGGTCAGTAAGGACAAGAAGACTTACATGAACGTCGGTGCGGGCACTCGGCTCAGCAACGGCTACGGAGCGGCCGATTTCCGCGCCCTCGTTTCGATCGGGCGTTACTTTCTCCTCAAGGACGAGGAACCCGCTGCCCCTCCTCAGGTCGTACAAATCGTCGACCGCGCTGACTTACATGACGTAGACACGGATGGCGATGGATATCCGGATGACATCGACGCCTGTCCGACGGTCAAAGAAGACGGCAAGGAACCCAATCCGACTGACGGCTGTCCTGCCCCGGCTGACCGGGACGGCGACGGCATCATCGATGCCAAAGACAAGTGCCCCGACGAACCCGAAGACAAAGACGGGATCCAGGACGAAGACGGTTGTCCCGAAGAGGACGCCGATCAAGATCTAGTGCTCGACAAGGTCGACAAGTGCCCCGAAGAGCCTGGTCCTCCCAACGACGATGCCGAAAAGAACGGCTGCCCGACCCTGACCAAGGTCACTTCAGACGGTATGGTGGCACTACTCAAACCGATCGAATTCGACTTCGGGAAAGCAACTATCAAGCCTGTCTCCTTCCCGATTCTCAACGAGGTCGCGACGTTGATGAAGTCGCGCAAGGAGATCAAAATCCAAATCCAGGGCCATACGGACAATCACGGGACTCACGAGTACAACGTCAAGCTAAGTAAGCAGCGAGCCGCGTCCGTGCGTGGGTATCTGATCAGCATCGGAATCGATAGTAGTCGGCTGACCTCTGAAGGTTACGGACCTGATCGTCCCGTCGCGAGCAACGATACCGACGAAGGTCGTGCGCGCAACCGACGTGTGGACTTTGTGATTGAAGGTGGTCCAAGCGACACCGCGTCGAACGAGGACGAAGCTTGGGAATAACAAGTCCAGCATCACTTTGAATACTGAATCCGTGGCTGCACCGAACTAGTGCTACGACCACTTAGAAATGAGTGGTTTCGAAGCTCTCCCCAAGAAAGTGAGGTCGGCTTCGAAACCGTACTCGGCCCTCTCTGTCTCCGCACTTTTCTCTTCCCATTTGTGCTGCGACCCTTCCTGAAAACCGAGCCGTCTCTCAACGCTGACAGACCAAGAAGCGCTCAAATTGAAACGGTCGCAGCACTAGCTGCGGCATCAATCGTCGTCAACGTACAGCTGCGTCGCATAAAGCGAGTGGTCTCCCCCTTCCACGATCGCAACGCCGACCTCGTCCCAGCGGAGGAGCAGCATATTTTCCCGATGAGAAGGGCTGTTCCACAGAGCCCGATGTAGACGAATCACCGTTCCCGCCAGGGCAACGTTTTCGCCGGTGGCCTTAGGACGGAGACCAGCTAATTCGACCCGGTAGGCAGGATCGCCCAAGCCAGTGTCATGGCTGATGCGCCCCTGCCTCATCATCGCCTCGGAGTGAGCTCGCGCGATCGCGTCCAACCTACGGTTTCGCTTGAGGGGGGGCAGCCCCTGATCCACGCGAGCCGTATTGATAGCTGCAAAAAGAGCACTCTCTCTAGGTGCGCTTTCGTCAATTCCGTTTTCACCGGGGACGGCATGCGCGTCCGGCGCATGAGGTCGACGTTGGCCAGCAGTAACGCTCATTTGAGCCACGGGACGAGGTCCTCCGCTGACGGTGGCCATGAGTTGCACCATCCAGGTTCCGTCGGTCTCGATGGGGAATCGAGCGCGTACACGCGTGCCCTCGAGCTTTGTTCGCAACTTACGGGGAAGTCCTTCAGGAGGGAGTAACAACACCGTTGCGTCGGTGCCTGAAACAAGCAATTGCGCGTCGAGTTCAAGCCAGATCCCGGCATCAACTTGTGTGGGCAGTGGCTGGATATCGGCGAGGACGTCGGCTTGAATAACGATCACACCAAAAGTTCCGTCTCGAAGCTGAGCCGCCCCGACTCCGCAACGGTACTCACCCAGGGAGGAGCGCAGGTGGGCCCATTTTCCCACTGATTCGGCGACGAGGGCGCCGTCCACCTCACTCATCTGTGCGGACCAAAGCCTGGGCATGACGTAGGGGAGTCCACGTCGTCGCATATGAAAGTTAGCGAAATCGATCGAGGTCGCCTTCTCGTGCTCGGAGAAGTGTTGCGCCAGCCAAGTTGCCACTTCATGAAGACTCGCATCCCCCACCCCGCACGCTTCTTCCGCGGCCTGCAGGCGAGGGTCCGGCGCCGAACCAGGGCGCGGGGAAAACGTCGTCTCCTCCCACGGCTCGCTCTTTGGCTCGTCCACCGCTCGCCCTTCCTGAGAGCTTGGGGCTGCCTCCCCGGCGGAGGAACGCAAAGGTTTGGCGTCCTTGGGAGGGAGTTCCGAAGGTTTCTGGCTCTGACAGGCACCCAGGAAAAGCAAGACGGGCACCAGGATAAGCCGGTAGGGCCTAGGGAGGAGTCGCAGCAGCATGCTTGAATAGTAGGAGGCCTTGGAAGAAGGGGCCAAGCTCCGCGTTGGGTCTTTTCGCGCCCCCTTTTCCTCAAAAATGTGCGCTCACCGCAGAGCGCTGGTAGTGTCCGCTCGGATGCTTAGAATCTCTCAAGCCGCAAAAGTAGGGGCCTTTACGGTCGTTACGGCCGGAGCCGGCTTCTACATCCACAGCTTTGTGACCCATGGGGCCGGCTCAGATGAGGGCTACAGGGTCTATGCTCTGATGGATGACGCTTCGGGAGTCGTCAAGCACTCAAGAGTCAAGATCGCGGGTATTCCAGTAGGGACGGTAGAAAACATTTCCCTCGCGGGTACCAAAGCCCGCATCGACATCCTCGTCGACCCTGAAGTGCCCCTCTACATCGATGGCACTCTCTCGAAGGTCAGCTCAAGTCTACTCGGTGAGTATGTGGTGGTCCTCGCTCCGGGAACCGAAGGTCGAGATCGTCTCACCGACGGAGATCAAATCCGGGTTCTCAGCGAGGGGGCGACGACGGACGACATTCTTCTTGAGGTCAGAGATATCGCACGTGACCTGAAGCAAGTCTCATCCTCATTGGCCAACTCGATCGGCACCCAGCAGGGGGAGCAAGACATGAAAGAGATCTTGCACAATCTCGCTGAAGCCACTGATGCGCTCAATCAAACTGTCCGAGAGAACAGGGGCTCCATCCACAGCATCCTAACCAGAGTCGATGCCATCACTCAACGCGCCGACCCAGAGGTCCAGCGGATACTAGCCAATGTGCGCGATACGACACGCGACGTTCGCTCGTACGTCAAAAAGTCCAACGACCCAGAGGTTCCCTCCGGCGAAGTGCAACAGACCGTCGAACGCATCAACCGCGCCAGCGAAAATCTGGAAAAGTCTCTATCCGATATCGAAAGGGTAACCGATCGGCTTGAAAAAGGTGAAGGAACCTTGGGGCGCCTCTCCAAAGACGAACGGCTCATTAACGAAGTCGAGGGTATTGCAGAGGGCATCGGTGACTTCGTCGGCGGGATTGGTCGCCTGCGTACAGTCGTCAACTTGAGGTCGGACTATCAGTTCTTGACGGGAACGATAAAGAGTTTCGTGGAGATTCGTCTGCAACCGCGAGAGGACAAGTACTACAGCTTCGAAGTGATCTCGGATCCACGAGGTTATACTTTCGTGGAGCAGCTCGACGTGAGCTCCACCAATCCCAATGATCCTCCCCAGTACCGCGAAGTCCGCACGCGGACGACGAACGACTTTCGGTTTTCGTTTCAGTTCGCTCAACGTATCGGGCCTTTCTGGGGACGCTTCGGTATCAAAGAATCGACTGGAGGTGTCGGCCTCGATACCGTTCTCTTTGACGACCGCCTCGAAATTCGCCAGGACCTCTTCGGTTTTGGGGAGGCACCTCTGCCCCGCTACCGCGTCTACCTGGGTTACGAATTCTTGCACCGGATGTGGCTCTTAGGAGGTGTCGATGACATCCTGAGCAATGATCGGCGCGACTACTTTATCGGCCTCCAATTGAGGTTTGATGACCGAGACATGAAATCCCTCCTCCCCTTCGCCGGGGCGGCTTTTTAGGACCATGAATAAGTTTCTCTCTCCAGGTCGATGGGGCAAACCCGCCTTTACCCTTTGGCTTTCTATGTTCCTCGCGGCCTCCGCGGCGACTGTAGGCTGTAAAAAGGACAAGCCCTCTGCTTCGCCCGAAGAAAAATCCGAGCTTCCAACTCTGCGCATCTATGCCCTATCGGGCGCCGCAGGTGCAATCGAACCCTGCGGCTGTGTGAAGGATATGTTAGGAGGCATCGACCACGCGGCGGCCTATATCGAAAGCCAAAGAAAGAACGCTCCTCATTCATTGGTTCTCGGCGCTGGACCGATGTTCTTCGAAAACCCTCATTTGGAAGCCAGCAAAAAAGATCAGCAACTGTACAAGGCCGAGGCAATGGCGCAGTCGCTTTCCGATCTGGGGCTGTTCGCCTGGTCGCCGGGAGCCAACGATTGGGCACCCGGCGAGAGCACCTTCGTCGACCTCAAGAAGAAAACGGGTGCCCTAGCTATCGCCGCTAACCTGGAAAAGGCGCCAGGAATCATTGCCTCGACCCAAATCACGCGCGGCGGAGTGAACGTAGGATTGATCGGGATCAGTCTCCCCAAGAGCCCCACCGGCGAGGCGAAAGTCGCATGGAAGGAGCCAGAATCGACGCTCATCAAAGAGCTGAAACAACTCCAAGGAACGGACCTCAATATCGCCCTCATTTCGGCCCCACGCGGTGCAGCATTGCGCTGGATCGAGAAAATCGCTCAGCTCACTCTGCCTCTCCAGCTGGCGATTCTGGGCAAACCCTACGACCAAGGCGAAAACAACGATCCCCCTTTCGCGCCCGAAGTCATCAATCAGACCTTAGTGGTACAGGCCCCCAACCATCTCCAAGCGGTGTCCGTGATCGATCTCCACGTACGCGACGGAAGCATGAGCTTCATCGACGGTACCGGACTTTCCATTCACGAAAAGAAAACCAACCTTGGTCGCCGCATTGACGAACTCTCTCGCCGCATCGAGCGCTGGGAGGCCCCAGATAGCCAGGTAAAAAAGCCTGACATTGTCAAACAGCAGCAAGAACTCGACAAGCTCCGCGCCCAACTGCGACGGCTCAAACCAACCTCGGTTCCATCCAAGGGCTCATACTTTCTGTACGATCTGGTTCTCGTCAGAGAAGGCCTCGGCCAAAGCTCTCGGGTGACCTCACGGATGGACGCCTACTATCGGCGCGTCAACGAACACAACAAGGAGGTTTTCGCTGACAGAAAGCCCCCCCCCGCACAAGAAGACGAGGCCAGCTACGTTGGGGTGGAAACGTGCGGCAACTGCCACATCGAAGAACGGGCGTTCTGGAACAAAACACCACACGCGCGTGCCTATTCAACCTTGGAAGTGGCCCACAAGGAGTTCAACCTCGACTGCGTGTCGTGCCATGTCACTGGCTACGAACAACCAGGCGGTTCATCACTGACCGAGGTTGATGGCCTCAAGTCGGTACAATGCGAAGTCTGTCACGGGCCCGGTTCGCTCCACGCCGAAAATCCGGGGGAAAAAGGAGCCATTCGTCAGGCTCCCTCACGAAACCTTTGCGCGAGCTCGTGCCACCATCCACCGCACGTCGGCACCGATTGGAGTGTCGAGGTAGCCTGGCCACAGATCATCGGCAAAGGTCACGGACGCTGACGGCACCAAACCGACTCACATCAAACTCCTTTTTATCCTCTACTGCGCCGAACAAATCGAAGCGCCTCGCACTCGGTGTCGGCGCTCACTCAAGAATCGCAAGGCCCAAGCAGCCATAGACTAGCTTCCGACACCAACATAAGGGCCCCCCTCACATACGAGATCAGCAAACCGTTGAAGCGTCGACCTGGCAACATCAACCTCGGACGTAGTCCTCCAGTTACCTTTCGAACGGCAAAGGCGCACTGACAGTGCGTTGACAGGCGAATCAAAGTAACCGAATAAAAGTAATCAAGGTTGATAGGGAGGCATCGCCCAATGATTCGAACGTGCTCAAATTGCGGACAAAAAAATAGGATTCCTCCGCGCCATTTGGCTCATCGTGGCAAGTGCGGAAGCTGCGGAGCCTTCCTCGAACCGCTCGACCAGCCTCTCAGTGTGGACGAAGCCGATTTTCAGTCGATCGTCCGCGAGGCTCGTGTTCCCATCCTCGTCGACTTCTGGGCGGGGTGGTGCGCCCCCTGCAGAATGGCCGCACCTCACGTGCAGAAAGTCGCGGCCGAGATGGCAGGGCAAGCTCTCGTGCTCAAGGTAGATACCGAGAGAAACCCGCGCCTCGCCGCTGAATATCAGGTCTCCGGTATCCCTAACTTCGCGGTCTTGTTGGACGGAAAGGTGAGGCATCAACAGGCTGGTTTGGTCGACCACCGACAGATGCAACGTTGGCTCGAGACGTACCGTCCCCCGTCAACATGACCCCATTCTCTCCGCTCAACCACCTTTGTTTCAGCCCGCAACAAGTTGAGTCGAAGGGGTCGCGTATCGTACATTTGGACAAGCTCGACTGAATACTCAACACCCTTCCGCCCAAAAGGACAAATTTGTCCTCCCCGATCCAGTGGTACAAGGGTGTACACTTCTGTGTTGAGCCGAAGCTCATGACGGTCGAACTACTCATCCAAGCAATCGTTCACCAAACCACGGTTTTGATTGCACAACTCGCGACCTTGGGAGGAGGAAGGGCTCCGCTCGCTCAAGTAGCCAACCAGGTCTTCCTAGATCTTGTCCGAGAACTCGAGCGCCAAGGAGTGAGTCGTAAGGTGAGCGCGGATATGTTCGGCCTAGGCCTTCGAACCTATCGACGCAAGATTCAGCGCCTGAGCGAGAGTTCCACCGAACGAGGACGTTCGCTCTGGGAGGTCGTTCTTGAGTACATCAAGACGAACGGCCCCGTTACACGCGAAGCCGTTCTGCTCCGATTTTCTCTCGACGACGAGGCTCAGGTAAAGTCGGTACTTCGCGATCTTTGTGAGAGTCAGCTCGTCATCCTTTCGAAAGAAGGCAACTCGCCCCAATATCGGGCAGCTTCAGATAACGAACTCCTCGCATCCCGGAGCACGCAAAATGCCGACGGCCTGGATGATTTACTCGTGGCGCTCATGTTCCGCGAAGGGCCACTTACGCAAAAAGAGATCGCCCACCACGCCCAGAGCGAAGAGGGTCTGCTCGAAGCTCCACTGACGAGGTTGGCTGAAACCGGACGCATTCAGCTCGGACAGCGTGAAGGCCAGACCACCTACGAAGCTCGCGCACTCGTCGTGCCTGTGGGCGCGTCGGTCGGATGGGAGGCCGCGATTTTCGACCACTACAAGGCTCTGGTCACCACGATCCTTCATCGACTCAATCAAGATGAAGAGCAGAACCCAGAGGCGAGCGGGGGAAGCACTTATACTATCGACGTTTGGCCGGGTCACCCCCTTGAAGAAGAAGTCACCAGCACACTCGCGAGGATCCGTCATGAGCTCAGCGATCTGAGAAGCCGAGTTCTCACTCACAATCGAAACCACGAGCAACCTAATCAATACCGCCGGGCTGTGATTTACGCCGGACAACGTGTTATCGAAGAAGAATCTGAATGATTCCCTCGTGCGTTTCCCTTCTACGGACACTGTTTAGGTTTGCTCCGGCAAGGATCCCCTTCTCCATGCTTCTGCCGACGGTTTTGGTGGCCGTAGGGTGTGAAACAGCCGGCCCTGACACAGGTGGAGAAACCCACTTTCTCCGCGTGTGCTCCCCTGACACGAACTCATGCGGCACCGGCCTTGAGTGTATTTGCGGAATTTGCACGCAACGATGCGAAGCTCGTTCCTCGTGCAGCGATCTTGCTGATGCCGAGTGCGTACCGCTCAGCTATCTCTGGAGTAGCGACGAAGACCCTCTGTGCGCCTCACCGAGCGAAAAAGTCTGTGAGCTGAGCTGCCAAACCGACGCTCGCTGCGCTGACATCTCCCCGCACCACCGCTGCGAAGGCGGGTCCTGTCGCCTTGCGGCGTCCGCCTCCGAAAGTGGAGGTGGAGCGGACGACTCGAGTGCCGACGGCTCCCCCGCCTGTGCGGCGTCTCATCTCGACGCCAACGAGGTCGTCGTTCTTGGAGACTCTTTCCTGGCAGCCAGCCATCAAATTACTGCCTATCTCGAAGCGCACGCACGCCTGGCTGGCGCCCTGTCAGAAGGTTATCGCTACCGGGACTATTCACTCATAACAGAAAACACGTTCGTGGTGATGGGCGAAGGGATATCGGGTCAGTTCGAAGGAGCTATCGCAGAAGCGCCTGCTCGAGTCGTGATCATGAATGGGGGAGGCGGAGACGTGCTGCTCGGGGTCTGCGACCCCCCATTGGATCAATGTCCGGCCATTGTGGATTCGGTGGATGTGTTCGAGGGTCTCTTGACCCGCATGAGTGAAAACGGTGTCGAAGACGTCGTTTTCGTCGGCTATCCAGACCCAGTCCCAGAAACGATAAAAGAAAAGATGGACGTGCTGCGACCGCTACTCGTGGCAGCCTGCGAAAGCAGCCCTGTGCCGTGCCATTGGGTCGATCTCCGCGAGTCCTTTGTCGGACACTACGACGACTACGTGGAGCCCGGCGGTCTCAACCCGACTTCTGCTGGTTCGGAAGCCGCAGCTGCCGCCATCTGGGACACAATGCAACGCGAATGCATCGCCCAATAGACGCGAGCCCCGCCCCATCGACGAGGCAAGCTAACTCTCAAGTCAACCTCGGTCGTTGAGCTGCGCAGTTGCCGCTCTCAAAATCAACCTCGGTCCGGTCGTCGGTCGTTGAGCCGGTTGCGCCGTTGTCACACGAAACGGCCCGTGAACTACTGCTCATCGTCATCCCAGCTGCGGCCCCAACCAGCACGGCCTCCCATACTGCTTTCACCACCCTCTCCACCGGCTCCGCCCAGGTCACCTCCGGCTCCGCCCGGGCTACCACCCACCCCTGGACCAGAGGTGTCACCGTCACCCATGCCGTGTGGATGGTTCGTCCACTCGAAGGGGGTCCCGTCAAAGCCCGATTCACCCCAGAAGCTTGAATCCCCCGAGTCCTTTTCCTCCACCGACGGCAAATCGGGACTGTGCCCCAAGCCGCAACCGTTCAAGACGTACGGCAACACCACAAAGCCGACAAAAAGCCACAGCCAGGGGCGGAGGCGATGTCTCCTCCAACGGAGCGGCAAGCTAGGTGGGACAAGAAAGCTCATCGGCGAGGAATAGGGGCGGGGCACAGCTCCACCCGCAGCAAGAAAACGGTGAGAATCACGAAACGCTCTTATTCTTAGACCAAGCGTCTAAGAATTGAAACGCTCAGCCCATCGATGATGTGTACCCTTTCGTTCGATCAGGCGGGGGCGCCAACGCGCACCTAGTTCACGTCCGTTCGATTCGACTCAATCTGACACAAGATGGCTCATATCGGCCCTGCTCTGCCACGGAACGCTGCGCCAGTTCCGCGCGCCAGTTCGAGCCAACCCTCACCGCGCACATCAACCTTGGACGATCCCAACATTAACCTTGGATGTCTCCGCCGGGATGTCCCCACCCCTCGCTGTGCACATCAACCTTGGACGATCCCACCGGGACGATCCCACCGGGATATCCTCACCGGCTGCCCACACCACAATCTCAGGGCCTGTTTGCTGGGCGACGCTCGAAACAGTCACTCACGATCTTCAGCTTCTTTCTCTTCTTCTCCGTCTGCGCGACAAAGCGCTGAGTTATGGGATCATGATATCCACTCGGCATGCTCTCCGGTTCCGACACCACGTCGGCGTAAAACCGGGCCACACGGCCCATGAGCAGTTCGCGCAGAAATTTGCCGACCATGGAGGCCAACATCACTAAAGGATCGCTGCCGTCCGCATCACGCACGAAGTGAATCGTGCCCAGGCCAGGAAAGTAGTAGGAGCTCTTGGCTTGGCCTTCCTCGAGTGCCGTATGAAGACGGCCCGCCAGGGGTCCAAAAAATGGTTCGTACTTGCCGATGCCGCCCACTTTGCCGCACACAGCCTCAACCATAGCCGCTTTCTCGGCCTGCATACCAATGATGAGTCGCTCCATCGCGTGCAAGTCGGCTGCGAAACGATGAACCCCTTGCGACTTGAGCAGATTCAACTTTCCCGTGCAGACCACCTCGGAACGGACATTCTCAATGGCGATCCCCATTTCCTCAAACCTGAGCAAATGCTTTTGCACACGAGCACACTGCTCCTCACTACTAACAAAAGATTCTCCTTCGATGTTCCAACACTGCTCCGCTGTGCTCGGTGGACAAAGCGGAAGGAGCGACTCGACCGAAACCCCTGCCAACTGCCCAAGTAGCTCATTGGGCGAGGAACACGGTTCCCCTGTTTTTCGCTCTACGATAACTCGCGCCCAGGCCTCGGCGATTGAGTAGTCGTGACAGGAAACGATCCCCTTGGAATCATCCAAGTCTGCGTGGATCGACTTAGGCAACTTTCGATAAAAGCGACGAGCCCCCTCCTCGCTGACCTGTGCCTGAGCCGCCGTAACTATCATGGGGCCAAGGCGCGGCCCGAGGCCGTTTTCATCGAGACCGAGTCGACATCCCGGCGAAGCCTTCAAACGCACGCGAGAAGGGCTCGACTTCTTCTTGGTCGCCATTCATCCACCCGAAACCGGAGGAATGAGCGCCAGAATATCGCCGGCTTGCAGAGGTTGATCCAGTTGTACGAACTCCTCGTTCACGGCACAGCGTACGCCTTCGAATTGCAGGGCCGAGTGGAGAGCCTTGAGCCGAACGAGAGCGTCAGAAACGCGCGCACCTGGCTTCACTTCGATTTGCTCCCGATCGACGGGAACCAAGTCACGCAGGCCTGCAAAGTAGAGAACGGTAAGAGGCATCACGACGATGAACTAGGCGAGAACCTCGCTCTTCGTCAAAGGAAAACCTGCCGGGGAGCGTACAGCATAGGAAAGAGCCAAAATCTGAATCAGCAACATCCGATACACCTCGCCCATTTCTTCCGAGTCGAGCTGACCATTTTGGGCACGCAGCGTCGCTTGGATGCTCTCGTGTACGAACTCGACCAGAGCGGGCTGCTCCATCGCAACCACATCATCAGTATCAAGCCCCTCTCCGGAAGTTTCGCCACGCAGGTCTTGGTCCAAAGCGAAAAGCTCCGTGGTGGAGCGAAGCTCATCGACCGAAATCGGATCCATGCTGGTGCCGAGGGTTTGGTCAAAAGCCGCCCAAATCGAAACGCTCAAAAAATAGCCAAGCGCAACCGATGCATCCTGCAAGGGGCGGCTGAGCACCTCCCCAACGTGGTCAGCAAGTATGGGCTGCCGAGCCTCAAAATCCTCAAAGATCTCGTCAAAAGCCAGAGGCGACTTGTCGGCCCCGGCCAGAAGCTCATTCCTCAAGTTCTCCAAAGCTACTCGTCCGACTTTGGCGTAAGACGGAACAGGTCGAATGGCAGAACGCTGGACCCACATGGGTCCAACCTAGCGCACTCCCCGACAAATGAGAGCCCGCAATCGAATAGCCTCCACTTAAAGGGGCTTGTCAGAGACGAAACGAAGCTGGGCCACGCTGAGAAAGTCCTGGTTCGCTAGTCCAACCATGGGCACGAGCCCCCGCTGCGCAGGTCCAACAAAAACCAGCGTCGACTCAGCCAGAGCCCCGCGTCCGGGTTGCGCACGCCCTGCCTCGTCCACAAGATGAGCACTGGGAGCTACGATCACTGCCATTCTCGCCTCTGCAAATAAAGACGCGCGTAAGAAGTAAAGACCAGCACTCGTGACGAGTAGAAATGCACCAAGGCCACTGCCCACCGTCGCCGGCAGCCGTAAACCTTCGGACCTGAAGCGCCGCAACACGAGGCTCAAAGTCCACGTCAGACTCCCCGCCAGGCCGAGCCAAAACAGCAGCTGTGGTGGAATAGCCAACAAGGCGCGCTCAACGAGCCCAAGGGGCGCGCTCACCTGAGCCGCCCCTTCCTTCTTTCGCTTTGAGTTGCGGCGAGCCACCGCGAGCTGAGCCTCCTCAAGTCCCCGCTCCGCTTCAACATCCTCGGGTCGAAGAGAAAGCACCTCAGCAAAGCCGGCTGCCGCCTGCCCTCGATCACCAGCGCGTTCTTGGGCAGTACCGATCCGTTTTTGATAGGCAAGAGCACGATTGAAGCTCAACTCGGGGTGCCGCATCCCGCGGTCCGCGGCGCCCTCAAGAAGACCAATTGCTTCTGAGACTCTTCCCGACTCCAAGGCTTCGGCGCTCTTGCGAATCAGGGTAGTAGAACCATCTTCTGCCTGAGCAGGGAAACACAAGAAGAGAGGAGCCAATATCCCGATCAACCAAAAGGCTTTCTTCTGGGTACGAACCACGAGCATCATGTTCCGGCCCCCTTGTTCTTGTTGGGCAGGCTCCCCACAAGCTCACTCACAGCTCTAAATAATTTCTCGGGGTCATGCTCCCGGGATCCATAGCGACAAGCTTCAAGGAGTTTCAAATGCTCCTGAGCGCTGGCAGCGAGATCTTCGCGTAACCCGGTAGAAACCAGCTTCTCAGACACCTCATGACGCATCAAACCTCGGGCTCTCAGTCCGGTGGCCAGAAACAACGCTTCAAACAGTGCACGCTCCGCAAGACGCATAGCGCCGTCCGCATCTCCTTTTTTGAGAGCTTCCGCCCCCAATTTCAGATCCTGCTTCGCCTGTCCTCGGCCGGATTGAAGGCGCCTGCGAGCGAGACGAAGGAGCCCCCCTTGCAGAGCCCCGCCGACGTAAACCAACAGGGGAGCTCCCCCCATCGACCACCACGCCCATGCTGGAAACTGGACCGCTCCGTCTTTACTGTAAGCTAAAGCCTGCCAGCGAGGAGAGAAACTCACACCTTTCGTTCGACCAACGGCGACTTCCAGGGTCTTGGGAGCATCGTCCGTCGCAGTATCAGGCTGCACCGGTTTGATTTGCTGGGGCCGTTTAACCTCAACAGATCCCAGAGCCGCTCGCAGGGTCTGATAACGACGACGCTGGTGGTCAAAAACCGGCAGCGTGACTTCGCCCAAGTCAACAGTCCCCTCCTGAGTCAACTGCAGAGCGTACTTGATCGTCCGTATGCCCTGGAGTTTGCCATTTTGAATTTCCGGGCCCCCTTCCATGCTAGGGGCCTCCCAAACTACACCATTTTGTTCGGGCAACTGTACCTGAGTCGGGATCTGTCCCTCTCCTCGTATTCTGACAACCAGCTCAAGAAACTCGCCGCGCACAACCTCACGCTGGGACAGTTCGACCTTCATTTCATACTTGCCCACATCACCCAACAAATAGCCATCAGGGCGCCCTTTTTCAGGAGGCTGAGTGACCAGAAGGCTGGCGGGAGGTGATTGCACACTCAATCCGCGATCACTTCCTCGCGCCGGATAGGCGTGGCGATTGTTTTGGAGCACCGTCTTGAGACTGCCGATGCTCAACGTCCCAGTCTTGAGCGGAATGAGCACATACTCACGCAGCTTGCGAACCACATAAGTACGCTCGCCGATCTCGAGCTGATAGGGCGGCTCTGACTGTGGGTTATCGAGCGCACGATAGGAAAGAAAATCTCCCAACGAAGGTTCGGTCGGGGGCATAGCTTCGGCGAAATCGCCCTGGGATCCATACCCCAGGATAGTGACGACGACGGGCTCGCCCACCACCGCCGTTTGACGACTCAAACGCGTAACCAGGAAGGCGATTGGATCGCGGGCCTTCTCCACCTGGTACTCAGGGGGAGCGGGAGCGATGCGAGGTCGGCGAGAGTGACGACGAAAGAAATCGTCGAAAGGGTCATTGCCAAAGGGGTCGAAGGGATCGCTCCCGAAAAGGGAACGACGACGGCGAGGACTTGGAAGTTGGTCGGGCGAAACCACCTCCACCACGATCACCTCGCCCCGCACGCGGCGGTTTCCTACTTGAAACGAACCCGGACCGATCGTCAGTCTTCCCTTTTTTTTGGGGACGATCTGATAGCGGGCCACAACGTTCTTTTCGGAGCTGAAGCTGAAGTTGTGCATCCGCACCATCGATTGGGTCGAAATCGATGGGCCCTGAACCTCGGCCCCTCCCTTGACCTTCAGCTCGGGAGCACTCGGCTGCGCTTGACCCTCTTCCTGAGTCGCCGAAATCTGCACGGTGAAGGGTTGCCCCACCGCAACTTGTCGGGCACTCACTTCGGTCTTGACGCCCGCCGCTTCAGCTTCGCTCACACAGAGCTGGACCAGAAGAACGAGGACGACGCTCCACAACCACAAACCTGGAGCGAGTCGCGGGCGCATCCAGGCACGGGCGCCCGACATTTTTACTTATCCTCCATGGTCGCGCGGCCACGAACCGCCTGCCCCTTGCGACGTTCGGCATCATGCTGTTGCAGGGTTGGAGCTTGTTCCAACATATCGAGCATCCTTTCGTCCCGGGCTTGTTCCTCATTAGACTGAGCCTGCTGAGGTTTCTGAGAAGACGGGGGAGGCTGAGTGGGAGCTTCCTTCTTTTGTTCTTCGTCTTCCTTATCGGAGGCCGAATTCTGCTCTTGTTCTTCCTCTTTTGATTCGTCGTCCGAAGCGGAATCCTTCGAAGAATCGTCCTGCTCCTGCTCTTCGCCGTCCGAGTCTTGCTCTTTCTGCTCTTCGTTGTCCGAGTCTTGCTTTTGCTCTTCGTCGTCCGAGTCTTGCTCTTCCTGCTCCTGCTCCTGCTCAGAACCGTCCTCGGATTCTTTCTCTTCTGATTCGCCGTCGTCCTGCTCCGAATCGTCTTCGTTTTGATCTGAGTTCTGCTGCTCCTGCTTCTTTTTCTCTTCCTCTTCCTTGAGGAGACGCAAAGCGAGTGCTCGATTGTAGGCTATCTGAGCACCAATGGGGTCCCCTTCCTTCACTCCTGGGGCCAGAAGCAAAGCTTGATCAAAGAAGGAAACAGCGGGCTCAAAGCGAGCTCGAGACAACTCGAGATTGCCAGCGAGATAATAGCTACGAGCGCGCAGCGCCGCGGGAAGTTCGTCGTTCGGTCCGATCGGGGCCAAGAGTCGGAGCGCACAATCCATCTTCAATCCACCTTCCGGATCAGAGGGAGCGGAAGGCGAGGCTCCCGGGGAGCTAGCCTGAGGGTCCGGGCTCAAACCCGGTATTTGTCCCTGGGCCAGAGCCGCCGAAGGATCAGCCGCCAATCCTTTTTTTTCGGGTTGAGACGGAGCCGAAAGAGCAAGGGCCAGATCAAATGCAGCATCCTGGTAATTGCGGGCCCGATCACCAACCCCAATCACCCCCTCCTCACAAGGCCCCGTCTCAAGGTAGTCGATCAGCTTCTCGGTCGCTTCGTCGTGATTCTGTTGGGCAATGAACTTGATCGCTTCTTCTACGGCCGGTGCTTTGCGCTCGAAGAGGTGATCAATGTCATCGCAACCCAAGCCCATCAAGGCCAAAAGAGCGGCGCTGCCCTGCAGGCGCCGCAGGCGCCGCTTCTTTTGCTTGCCGCGGGGAGGCGGAGGAACAATCACTCGGCGCTTGGCCGTGCCGACCCAAACTTCAAGCATGAGCAAAACCACGGCCAATGCCAGCGGATAATGGAAGACATCGGCGTAGACAGTTTCGACCCGCTCAGACAGTTCCTCCGTCATGAGCTTCCGCAGGCGAGCGGTCATTTCGTCCAAGCCAACCTGACCGGCGGCTGCCCGCACGACTTGACCCCCGCCCTCGGTGGCAACCGAAGCAAGCTGCGCTTCTCCCTCTACCGACAGCGAAGTCGTCAAGATCTGGCCTTGCGCATCACGTCGAAGTCCCTGCATCGAACCATCCTCAGCAATTTGGGGGATGGGCTCGGGGGCCTGCCCCCCAACCTGAACGACTTCAACACGCATGCCGCTGGAGCGAATCCCACGAGCCACCTCCACGGGATCTCCCTCGAGGTCTTCACCATCGGTCACGAGGATGATGACCCTCTCATGGTTTTTGCTGAGGGGGTCGCGCTCAAGAAGCTGGCGCCCGGTTTCCAACGCTCTCGCGATCGCCGTCCCTCCCAGGGGCATGTCATTGGGTTCCAGCCCTCGGAAGAATTGGGCGATGGCGGCGCCGTCACTCGTTAGGGGAAAGGAAATGCTTTCTCCTGCGAAGGCCACTGCACCAAAGCGAGCGCCGGTGAGCTCACGAACCAAGCGAGCCACTTCGACTTTGGCTCGACCAATGCGCGAAGGAGAAACGTCACGCGCGTACATGCTCTTGCTAAAATCAAGGACAAGAACCACGTCCAGGTTCGTCGCAGGCAGTACTCTTGTGCCCCTCCCATATTGCGGCTGAGCTGCCGCCACAAAAGCAATCGCGACCGCCAAGCAGGTCACGATTGCCGAAAAGGCACGCCGCCCCCCCGTCCGACTGGTGAGCAGATCGTTCACTCTTTCTTCCTGACCAAATACGCGTTTCGCACGCGTCAGGCGCAGACCTTGGCCAACAAATATGCCTGCCAAGAGAAGCGAAAACAGAACACCCCACAACCAGATGTCGGCCGCAAATCTCATGGGAACCTCCTAAGCAAGGTCACCGAAAGCAACGCTTCGACAAAGATGAGAATCACCCCGGGCAACAGAAGGAACCGAAAGAGATCTTCATAGGTCGCCTGAGCCGCTTCAAACTGAGTCTTTTCGAGCTGATTGAGCAGATCATGAAAGCTCTGCTGCAGCTTCTTCGCGTCCTTGGCCACGTACATCGAGCCTCCCGTCAAGTCTGCCAACTTCTGCAAGAGATCTGGGTTCGTTGGATAGGCAACCGACTGAAAATGCGGCTGTCCGAACAAGTTGAAACCGTCGAAAACCTTGGCGTTATCCCCCTCGCCGATCTGGATCGTAAAAAGTTTGATGCCTCGGTCCTTAGCCAAGCCTGCGGCGTATTCGGGGGCAATCGTCCCCCCCTGGTTGTCACCGTCGGTCAGCAGCACGACAGCTCGGCTCTTCGCCGTGCTGCGTCGCAGACGAGCCACTGCTGTACCCAGCGCATCGCCAATCGCCGTTCCAGCAGGATCGATGGAGTTCAATTGCATGCGAGCCACCAAAACATCGAGCAACTGATAGTCGAGAGTCGGTGGCGAGACGACGTAGGCGTTTTTGGCAAAGACGACCGCGCCAATGCGATCAGATTGGCGGCGGGCAATGAAGTCGCGCAAAACAGCCTTGGCAGCGTCCAAACGATTGGGTGGCACGCCCCCTTCCTTCTCGTCGACGTAGCGTTTCAAATCCGGGGGGAGGTTTTCCATGATGGCTTGCATGGATGCCGAGAGATCGAGAGCTACCACCAGATCGATCCCTTCCTCCTCCGTCACGCTCGGGCGAATTACGCTCACCGGTCGTGCCAACGCCAGAACACAGCAAGCAACACCAACGACACGCACCGCACCGGGCAAATCCTGGAGGCGAGCGCGCAGACCGCGAGGACCGGAAATGAAGGGCTGGATCGTTCCCATGCGCAGTCGCGCGGTGCGCGCGTCCCTACCCCAAGTAGCTCGCCACAAGACGAAAGGCAGCGGGACCAAGCCGAGCAGCCAATACGGTTGCTCCCACTTGACCTCAAGCCACTCGCTCCCGAAACGGCTCAGAGGATAAACGGCCGAAAGGAGACAAGCGAGCACCAAAAAGGCAATCAAGAGGGCGAATCGAGTCGCATCGAAACTTCGACCTTCTTTAGTCATTTCTGCCCCTCCGTCTCAGCGCTGCGCCCGGGGCCACGTGGATCCAAACTGGGCGCCGGGGTCGTTCGATCAATGATACGACGCGTCACGAGCAGTGCGTCCGAACACTCTTCTTCAGTGGGACTGCGACGAGCAAACTTGACGAGGTCAGCTCGTTGCAAAATCGTCCGAACGCTCTGCTCTTCCGGAAAGTCGCTCGCGCGTGTCGACAGCTGCCGCAAGAGCTCCCGAGTCGTGCACTCCAACCCGTCGAAGCCGTAGCGCCCCCCCAGGTACTCGCGCAAGGTATCGGTGACGCCATCCAAGTAGGCTTCGAACTCACCCTTCTCCAGCAGTCCCTGCAAACTGAGATGCTGCAGCTGTCCTCTCGCCTTTTCCCAAGGAGGAATGGGTGGTGGTGGAACGGGCTTCTTCATGAAGCGAGCTCGATGGCGGTACAGAAGCCAGGCCAGTACAAGGAGCAAAGGCACTAGCCACAAGGCCATCAGGACGGCGTCGCGCATCCGACTCCAGACTTCGATTTGCGACCGAGGCTCTGGGTTAGGCTTTTGAGTGGGCGAAGCATCCGAGGCAAGGGGATCTTCCACCGTAATCACATGAGGTTGGGTGCAAATGGTGTGCACCTGACCGCTCGCACGTGAGACGGCGATAGGCAAACGAGGCAAGGTGAGCTCGAAACGCCCAGCTTCGTTAGGCAACGGAACCAAGGGGAAGCTCAGCTCTGTCTTGACTCGCTCCGTCGCCCCCGCATCGGGACGGAGCAAGCGAGGCTGCACTGCACTCTTGGGGTCCGGAAGGCGAAAATGGGCGCGCGTCAGTCTGTCTCTCTCTTCGGTGAGCTCCCCCGACATCAGTTGCATGGTTTCGAGCCCAGCGGGAAACACAATTTCGCCGGGTAAATGCTCCACTTCGATTTCGAGCCAAGAAACATGCCCCGAGGTTCCCCTTTTCGGAAAACGTTCGATGACTTTCGGGCGCTTTCGATCGGAAGGCCAATCGTCAGAACATCCGCCCCCGTCGCTTGGGCTTGGAGCCGATGGGACGACGGCAGTCGGTGCCACCGGCACGCTTGGCGCCGCGGGCATACTCGGCGCTTGTGCATCGCTCGGCGCTTGTGCATCGCCTGGGTCCGAGTCGCTCGAGGTCGCACTCTTTGGCTCGGACGCCTGAACGAGACTGCTCCCCGGATCGATCGGAGCCTGGGCCAAAACAGAAAGTGGGCAAAACACCACGGCCGCCCCAAACACCCAGCTCCTCATCGGTAGGCCTTTCTCGCACGTCGAGCAAACAACTCGCGCAGGGCTGGCATGTAGGGTTTGTCAGTGGACACAACGGCCGAATCTAACCCCAGCTTCGTGAATGCGCGTTTCTGGTGCTCGCGCCGCTCGGCCACGGTCTTTTTATAGTGTTCACGCACCGAGCGACTCGAGGTATCAATGAGCAAGTCCTCACCCGTTTCAAAGTCTTCGAAACGCGCCAAGCCGACGTCGGGAAGTTCATCATCGCGCGGATCGGTGAGCACGACGGGAATCAGGTCGTGTTTGGCCGCAGCCAGGGCCAAGGTGCGCTCGTAACCCGTCGCAAAAAAGTCGCTGAGCACAAAGGTCACTGTGCGGCGTTTGGCGACGTGCATCAAAGTCTCTAACCCAGCGTTCAGATCGGTACCCGTGCGCTCGGGCACCGTCTCCAAGATCTCGCGCAACACCCGCATCCCATGCTTGCGACCCTTTTGCGGAGGAACCACTTTTTCGACCTCGTCGCTCATCGCGATGAGTCCCACCCGGTCATTGTGGGCAACGGCCGAAAACGCGCAAACCGCGGCCACTTCCGTAGCGAGGCGCCGCTTGTTCATCGCTCCACTACCGAACAAGCCCGAAGCCGAAACGTCAACCACCAACATCACTGTCATCTCACGCTCTTCCGCGAAGACCTTGATGTAGGGTTCCGTCATGCGCGCGCTGACGTTCCAATCAATTGCACGCACGTCGTCCCCTTGTTGGTATTGACGCACTTCGACAAAGGCCAGCCCCTGACCTTTAATCACCGACTTATAGTTGCCGGACAGCTGCTGCTCGTTGGCAAGCCGAGTCGATGTGATCTCGATCTTACGAAGAGCCGCGAGGAGTTCCTTGGGAATCAAGGCAGAACCTTTCCGAAAAAATTAGGGAACTTCTACGACCTCGAACACGCGCTTGACGACGTCTTCGGCGGTGACTTCTTCGGCTTCGGCCTCGTAACTGAGCACCATACGATGGCGCAAGACGTCCGGTCCCACCGCCTTGACGTCTTCAGGCGTCACGTAGCCGCGACGCCGCAAGAAGGCGTGAGCGCGGGATGCCAAGTTCAGAGCGATGCTGGCGCGAGGACTGGCCCCGTACTCAATGAGCGGCCCCAAGTCCTTCATACCTTGCTCTTCAGGTTGACGCGTCGCGAAAACCACATCGACGATATAGTTTTTCACGCGGTCATCTACGTAGATGTCCTTGACTACCTTGCGGGCAGAAAGCAGCTGCTCCGGCTGAATCACCGGTGATGCGCTGGCTTTGGAAGACGACGTCATCCGCTCCATCACTTTGAGCTCTTCGTCACGGGATGGATAACCAACCTTGATCATGAGCATGAAGCGGTCCATCTGCGCCTCGGGAAGCGGATAAGTTCCCTCTTGTTCGATGGGGTTTTGCGTAGCCATCACAACAAATGGATCGGGGAGCGGAAAGCTCTGGTCCCCAATGGTCACTTGCCGTTCGGCCATAGCTTCGAGCAGGGCGCTCTGCACCTTAGCCGGGGCGCGGTTGATTTCATCGGCCAGCACGAGATTGGCAAACACCGGGCCCAGCTTGCTCGTAAACTCGCCGCTCTTCTGGTTGTAGATACGGGTACCGATCACGTCGGCTGGCAACAAATCGGGAGTAAACTGGATTCGAGAAAACTGGGCCGAAATGGCGTCGCAAATCGTGCGCACGGTCAAAGTTTTGGCCAACCCGGGCACGCCCTCGAGCAGAACGTGACCCCCGGTCAACAGTCCCATCAGGATACGTTCGATCATGTAGGTTTGGCCTACGACGACCTTCCCAATCTCGGACATGAGATCATCCAAAAAGGCGCTCTCCTGAGACACCATATCGTTGAGTGCACGAACGTCTTGCATAGGTCCTTCTAACGAAAACTAGCTTTATCGGTGAGGAAAACTCCCACGGTCTCGACGAAATCAAGCTCGCCAATCGTGGGCCCCGCAGTTAATGGAAAACCGGCCCTCTCGTCCATAAGGATGGGGCAAAAAAACCGAACTCCTGGCCCAGGCTTTGTCCTTCCTTTGGCACGATGTCTAGATGAGCGCGCCAAAAGTAAGGCCCCGGGACGCGCGGACAACCAGCAGATCGGACTGATTGTTCCCAAGAAAACGAAATTATTGAAGCGAGCGCTTCTTTCGGCCTCAAGTGGGCGTATCATGATCTTGCCATGACTCCCGCCGAGAAAAATATCGTCAAATCCCTGATTGCGGTCGCTTGGGCTGACGGAAAGATGGAAGACTCTGAGGCGAGTATCGTCGAAGGGCTGCTCGTTGGTTTCGACGCTTCGGACGAAGAAACAGACACTCTTCTTGAGTGGGCCAAGACGCGACGTGAAATCGAAAAGGATATTCCTATCGACGACATGAACGAAGAAGACCGAGAACTGTTGCTTTCCAACGCTGCCCTACTCACAGAAGCGGACGGTGAGGTCACGGCTGATGAAAAGTCCGCACTGGTCCAGCTCGTGAAGCTCCTACGTTTCAGTAACGAAAAGGCAAATGAAATCATCTCGGCGTCCAGCGACGGGGCGCTCGTTCTCAGTTCGCGCTCTTTGAGCTGATCGAAACGGTCCAGGTCGCAGGACGAAAGAGAGAACCAAAGGCAGGTGGTGGTGGACTACCTTGAGAGAAAGAAGCGGAAGGGATGAAGCTCTACGCGGGAACGAGTGGCTTTAGCTACCCCGAGTGGAAAGGCACCTTCTATCCAGAGAAGATCGCCGTAAAAAACATGCTTAGCTACTATGCCAAAAAGCTCAGCACGGTCGAGATCAACAATACCTTCTATCGCATGCCCCAAAGCAGCGTGATCGACGGGTGGATTAGCGCGGTCGGGGACGACTTTCTTTTTTCAGTCAAAGCATCCCGGCACATCACCCACTTCAAAAAACTAGCCGATACCTCGGAGTTGTTGAGTTACCTTGTTCGGGGTCTCGCCCAGTTCGGGACTCACCTCGGACCCGTCCTGCTTCAATGCCCACCCACCCTGAAGGCAAGCGTCCCGCTGCTCGCCCAATTCTTGAAGGACTTCTTCGTTGCTACGGACAAGGAGTGTCGCGCCGGTGCTGAACATCTCCGTCGCCCCCGCCTCGCATTCGAGTTTCGTCACTCTTCCTGGTTCGATGAATCGGTCTACTCGCTGCTCCGCGAGCATGATGTGGCTCTAGTGGGTGGAGACCTCGACGACGACAATAAAAACCCTCCCTTGCTCAAAACCGGCCGTCAGCTCTACCTACGCCTAAGGAAAACTCATTACGAGGCGGGCCAAATCGAAGAATGGGCTAAGAAGATCAAAGCACTCGATGTCGACGAGGCCTTCGTCTATTTCAAACACGAAGAACTTGGGCCTGAGCTGGCAAGCAAGCTAGGAAGCTACTTTCGCTGGGACTTGCAATAGCATGTCCCAGCAAACGGTAACAAACTACACACGCTAAACATGTCAAACGCAGGCTTTTCCTAAGGTCGAGCCCTCGCCCCGACAGGGGTGAGACCTAGGAAAAACCGTTCCATGTTATTGCAAGCGGCTGTAAGGGGCCTGCTCCAGTCGGCGCTCAGGCACTTCACTCCATTTGGAGCTGATGCTCGGCTCGTGGACACGTCCCGCAACCAGGCCCGTTGAGCTCTTCGTCCTCATACTCGGGTTCAAGGGTCACATCGACGAGCATCGAGTCTTCGCGCTTGATGCTCACCTTGAGCGACTCGAACACTCCGATCACTCCCACGCTTTCGATGGTATCCCCGGAGCGACCCGAGACGGCATTCCCCTCTCGGGTTGTGATCTCTTCACGACGCACTCCTAGCCGATCATCGCAATCATCTTCGTTCGTCGCCGGAACCGAAACCGAACACCTCATTTTCTCGCCGTCGGTCTCAACTAAGATCTCATACTGACCCTCTTCCTCCAGAGGTTTTGAAAGGAGCAGATCAACATGGGTCATGCAGCCGATCAGGGTGCATGTGTGCGAAGAGCAAGAAACAGAAAGAAGACCGAGGAAAACCCCTGCGAAAAACCTCATGGACTCATCCTAGCTGACTTCAACCCAAAGAGCTTTCTTCCCGCTGGCAGTCTGTCAGCTTCGGGCCCCCTTTCGGCTGACAAGATGAACTCCACCCACAACAAAGTTGTGCGGGCTCCACCGATTTTCACAGCGACGTTTAAGAGGAATCGTCGAGCACTCTCAAAGATCTTCAAATGAGAAGTCTTGGGGAGATTCGTCCCTAGACTTTCAACTGGGCTGCCCTAGCTTGCCGTTATCCGGGATTTTCCCCTGCCATTCCTTCCCCGACTCGCTGATTGACCTGATGATGCGCAACCTTTTTGCTTCAAATTTCCGCTCCCACCCTACTCGCGGCTCCGTTTTCATACTAGCGGCGCTCGCCCTCTATGTTCCCGTAGCCTGCTCGAGTCCTGATCCCGTCGGAGGAGGCACAACCGATGGACAGACGAGCGCGGGGACAACGACCGAAAGTTCATCGACCACCACCGACTCATCGGCTTCGACCACGACCGGCAGCGGCAGCGGTGGAGCGGGCAACAACGGCTACGGATATGGCTACGGCACCGGCGAAGATACCTCCACAGGTGGCGCAGTCATGGTGCCAAGCACCGTCGAATGTTCCGGAGCTCTCCCTGTCGACGACGTCTCAGGAGCACAACACACGATCACGGTGAACCATGCCGAGTCCTGGGGCAAACTTCCCCACTTTTGGAACAGTCAGGGGACAGGCCACTTGGGTCTGTACTTGAGAGAAAACGACGAATTCGGCAACAACGGCGCCGTCCTCAAAGAACACACTCTCGATGGGGTGGCGAACTTGGACATGCGACGTATCCGCTCGCACGGTCTTTTCCATGACGATATCGGCATCTATGGCGAAGACGAAAGCGGTAATCCGGTGTTGGACTTTAGCAAGTCAGATCTCATCTTCGACTTCCTCAATGATCAGGGCCTGATTCCGATCATCGAGCTGGGACCGATGCCCTCGGCTCTGGCGTCAGATCCGAGCGCTACAGTTTTCGACTGGGGTATGGGGATCTCCCCCCCCAAGGACTACGCCAAGTGGGAAACCCTCGTCGCCGGCTTCGCCGCTCACTACCTAGAGCGTTACGGCATGGATACCGTCTCTCAGTGGGAGTGGGAGGTCTGGAACGAGCCAGAATGCTGCAACGGCAAATTCTGGACGGGCGGAATGGCGGGCTACATGGAGCTCTACGACACCTCGGTCGCAGCGGTCCATTCGGTCATGCCCAACGCCCCGGTTGGCGGTCCCGTCACTAGCCAGCCCAAGCTCCTTCCCGAAGCCGGGGTTCAGTTCTTGACCCATGTCAAAGACACTCAGCAACATCTGGGTTTTTTCGCCTACCACAGCTGGAGCTTCGTTGGAGCATCTGTCGACGGCTACTTCGAAGCCCTCGACCTGCTCGACCAGTTCGGCTTCAACAACGTCCGCGCTACAGTGACCGAGTTCGGCCCCACTTGGGAGTTCGGTTTGTACGACGAACCAGCCGACATGGATCAAGGCGCGGCTTTTGCCGTCCAGACCTACGCAGACATCTCCCGTCGCGTGGCTCAAGAAGGTCGGCGTTGGCCCATCAGCTACTCCTGGTGGGTTTTATCTGACGTCTTCGAAGAAGTCATGGAAGACTACCGCAACGACGAACCGTTCATCGGTTGCATGGGTCTGATTTCACGCCAGGGCATCAAGAAGCCGGCTTACAATTCCTACCACTTCCTCAGTCAGATGGGTGGAGAGCAGCTGAGCACGGACATTGCGGGTAGTAACGTCGGCGGGATGGCAGCCCGCGATAAGGCGGGTGGCGTCCAAGTGCTCGTCTACAACGGCCAGAATCCAGGCAACGGTCCCGACGATGATACCTACTACTCCGACACCGAAGCACACAGCATCGCAGTGAGCGTGCAAGGATTGGATCCCGACGTCACCTACGACGTCACCGCCTATCGCGTGGATGATACTCGAGGCAATGCCTACGCCGTTTGGGAATCGAAGGGGCGCCCCAAGATGGACGCCATGACTGATGCAGACTGGCAAGAACTACGCGACACGATGGAGTCGCCGGCCGAGCCCGTGGGACAGGCGATCTGCGGAAGCAGCTACAGCCAGGTCTTCGATCTGCCGTCTCCGGGCGTCTTGTTCCTCAACTTCAAGCCAGCCGTCGCACAATAAAAGAAAGACGGCCTCGGGGGCCGCGAGAGTCATACTCGCCAACTTCCAAGGAGCCCAGGCAATCAGTCTGGGCTCTTTCGTTTTGCCTCGCACTGCAAACCAACTTACCGCCCGTTACAAGAGAAGACGCAGAGCCGCTCTGCCCGTCATGCCTTCTCGCAGGCCACGAAGGGCGGCAGCTTGGGAGACCGCGACCACGGACGCGCTGAGCATGTCTTCGAAGCTCCGGACGCCGGTGACGATCGCACCGACTTCGTCGAGCTTGTCCATCGTCGCCAAACTCAAGTAGCCGCAGGCCAAGATCCCAGAAGGCGCTTTGAGGACTAATAGGGGCGCCGCAAGCGCGATTCGATACGCTTGAACAGCAGAAAACTCGGGATCATCTAAAGTCGCCCATGAGGATGCCATGATTCTGCCCTACCTCAAATGTACAGCATTCGCTATCAAGCGCCCATGCTGTCCTTCAACGAAAGGCCGAGCTGGTTGCACCTGGTATTTAGTCTGCGCGGAAGCGAACTGCCGCGCATTCGCTATCGCCTCCTTGCCGTCTTCTCGCTTTCACTGGCTTTGACCTTCCTCCACGAAAAAGGCCCGCTCAGCAGCTTGCTCTCGCCTCCCGTTCTTTCGCTTTCGGGTCTGGCTCTGGGCATCTTTCTCGGCTTTCGCAACAATACGAGCTACGACCGCTTTTGGGAGGGACGCAAACTTTGGGGCGCTCTCGTCAATACCTCTCGAACCTGGGCTCGTGAAGTGATTCATCTCACAGAACTCACACCCGGCGCGATCAAGAGTCCGAGCACGCCCAGCAAGAGTCAGCGCGACCAAATCTACCGCGCTATCGCCTTCGTCCACAGCTTACGCCTCAGCTTGCGTGGCCAGCCAGCGGCCGAGGAGCTCGGCGCTTTTCTCGCCGCTGACGAACTGAAAGAGGTGCTCTCCAAGCTGAACATCCCCGATTCGATTCTGTTGCTCATGCAAAAAAACTGTCGACTTTCCTTCGAATCGGGCGACCTCAGCGAATACCGTTTCGTGCGCCTGAGCGAGCTGGTCAACAAGCTGAGTGACATCCAAGGAGGTTGTGAACGGATCCGCGCCACGCCTATCCCTCACTCGTACACAATCCTCATTCACCGAATCGTAGCTCTCTACGTCTTCGCCCTGCCCTTCGGGCTCGTCGACACCCTGCATTATCTGACCCCCCTCATAGTGGTGCTCGTCGCCTATACGTTTCTCGGTCTCGATGCCGTCGGTGACGAACTCGAAGATCCTTTCGGCGAAGATCTCAATGACCTACCCCTGTCTACCATTTCGCGCATGATCGAGATCAACCTGCGACAGACCCTAGGCGAGCAGGATGTACCTTCCCCGCTCGCCCCAGTGGACGGTCATCTGGTCTGAGAGGGGCGCCTGCCAAGTTGGTTCTGGGCACCTGTGTCCTGGCTGCGCCCCCAGGGCAGAGGTCTGCGTTGGCAATCACGTCGCTCCCGACACAATGCGACGACTTCTTTTTTTGAAGAGCTCTGAGATAGGCAAAAAACGACTCGGGCGAGAGCTGCCCTTCTCTCTTTACTTCTTCGTCACGAGAAGAAGACCATCACCCACAGGCACGAGAGAACTCGTCACACGAGGATCTTCAAGGACAGCGTCATTCAGCCTGCGGATAGCACATGTCGTTTCTCGCACATCTTCGGGCGAAGCCACACTGCCGCCCCACAAGGTATTGTCGAAGACCACGACTCCTGATGGCCGCAAGAGCTCCAAACAAAGACGATAGTACTCAAGGTATTGTTCCTTATCCGCATCGATGAACGCGAAGTCGAAACTCCCCCCTTTCCCTTGGGTAAGACGACTTTGCAAGGTCTCGATTGCCGGAGCCAAAACCAGCTCTATCTTGTGATCCACCTTGGCCTTGGCCCAATGATCACGGGCGATCGCCGTCCACTCTTCGCTCACATCACAGGCCAATATGGATCCATCGTCCGGCAAAGCCAGAGCGGTGACGAGCGAACTGTAGCCGGTGAAAACGCCAACTTCGATGCAACGCCGCGCCCCGAGAGTACCCACTAACCAGGCCATAAAACTCGCCTGATTGGGAGCAATCTGCATGCCCGCCCCTTCCATCGGAGCGGTAACCCGAGCGAGCTCTTCCAGCACCGGATGCTGGGGAGAATGTTGACTCAAGTAGGTCTCCAAGGAAGGAGCCAGACCAAGGGTACTGCGCGGCATGGCCTTAGGGTGGCGACCCGAAGCCTAAAGAGCAAGCCGCTCGCGGCTTCATGTTCGAAGTAAAGGAGCCTCCACTTGAGCGCGGCGCGCCGAACCAGCGAGTCGCTCGACCAGGGTGAGGGCGAAATCGAGGGCAGTGCCCGGTCCGCGAGAGGTGATGAGACGGTCGTCTTCTACCACTGCTTCCTCCAAGTAAGTGTATTCCGACGCCTCAGGATCCAGCGCTCCGGGGTAACTCGTTACCTTCTTTCCCCTTAAGACTCCCGCCTCCAAAAGCACGGAAGGAGCCGCGCAAATGGCCGCCAAGATCATGGAACGGGTGGCGGCCTTCTTTACCCAGTCGACGACCAATGGGCTCGACTTGAAAGCTTCCGTTCCCCCATTGCCCCCCGGAAGAACCAGGGCATCGAAGCTTTCGATTTCAAGCGCATCGAGCGAGGTGTCGGGGATCAGGCGGACCCCACGGGAAGCGGTCACAGCTTCCGCGGTCAGGCCCGCCACCACGACATCAATCTCAGCCCTACGCAGGACATCGATCACCGTGACGGCTTCGAGCTCTTCCGTTCCATCGGCCAAGAGAACCAAAACGCTTGTCATACATTTTCTCCGCGGGTTCAAAACGAGCTCACCCTGGCGAGCCACTCTACCCCTCGCCCAGGTTAGACAAACCAAGTCGAACCTCAACCTCACTCGCGCTCACCCCACTGATCCTGAGCTGCTTGCTGCGAGCGGTTTCTCCCTTTTCGAGCCGGATGCGCGACTTGCTGAGCGAAAGGGCCTTACTCAAAAACTGGACCAAGGCGCTGTTGGCGGCACCATCCACAGGAGGAGCCGCCAGTTGCACTTCAATGCGCCCCTCCCGCAGCCCCACCACTCGACTTCGGCTGGCCCGAGGTTTGGCCCAAATGAAAAGCACAACATCAGTGCCCTCCTGGAGGATGGGCGAGGAAGTGGTTACTTGCCGCATTCGAGTATCGAATGTCCCCAGCCGATTTCATGAGTCTCTGAAGTGACGCGCAACCCAGCACGTTCGATGCATTTCACTAAGGTTCCGCGGTCATACATGCGACTGTTTCCGTTGGCGACCACGGTGAAATAGAGGCTCGTCGCTTGCAAGCAAAGTGAGGCGATCTCGTTTTTCTGGCAATCCCAGAGATTGTCCATGATCAAGAGGCGCGTATTCGCTCCCATGGCGCGCTTCGCAACGGAAAGGATGTGCACCACTTCGGGTTCACTGAAGCAGCACAAGAACTGACTCATCCAGATAACATCGGCGCCCTCGGGAAACTCAGCATCAAGAGAAAGAACGTTGGTTGGAGCGTAGCTCATGCGGTCGGCAAAGCCTGCGGCGCCCACGTTTTCGCGGCACTTTGCGATTTGCACAGGCAGATCCACAACGGTCATCTTCACCTCTGCGTCGCGTCGCAAAGCTTGGAGCGAAAACTTCCCCGTGTTTCCCCCCACATCCATGATGCGCTTCGGTTTCGACGCAAAAACTCGATCAAGGATGAGAGGAAAACTGTCATCAGAATAATAATGATCGAACTCGAACCAACTCGTCTTGGCCGGCTCGGGGAGCTCCTGAAGCCCTTCATAGACAGTAGGCCAATCCCCCAATTCTTTAAGCCCTGTTGCTCGCCCCTCCTCAATAGACGACTCCAGGTGTTCTGCCGCTCGGTAGCAAACATCATGGACGAAGTTCATGTTGACTCGCGCCATCTCATCCCGCTCCAATAGAAAACCAGCCCGGGTTCCCCGAAACTTATCTCCCTCTTTCTCGATCAAGCGTGCAGCCAAACCTGCCTCCAGAAGAACAGTGACTCCGTATTCACTCGTTTCGGTCTGCGTTGCTAGCTCAGCGACGCTCATCCCCTGCGGGTCTCCTCGACGCAGGGCTTTGAGGATACCCCGCTTTTTCATCACGCGCGCCGCCTGAAACAAAAGGGGGCCCCACGCAATTGTCTGGGCGGTGTGCATGGCCTCGAGCAGGGTCGGGGCTGCCTTGTCAGCATCCTTCTTCATCGGTGCCGATGATGTCAGCTCGGAGCGCAAATGGTAGAGCCCAGCAATAGCCAAAGCCACATTTGCGTCCCAAGTCCTAGCTAAATTAGGCTTTTGTCGCCGGGTTGTTGGCTTCGTGTCGAGCGTGGTAACCAGCGCCGACCATGCGCTACGCAAAAGCCCTGCTCCCCACCCTCAAAGAAGCGCCCTCGGACGCCACAGCCCAGAGTCACATTTTGTTGACCCGAGCCGGCTACATGCGACAAGTCGGCGCAGGGATCTACAGCTTCCTCCCCCTCGGACTTCGAGTACTCCGCAATATCGAAACCATTGTGCGGGAAGAAATGGATCGAGCGGGCGCCCAAGAACTACTGCTTCCGGCACTACTTCCGGCGGACTACTACCGCGAAAGCGGTCGTTGGGACACCTTCGGAGACGCGCTCCTGCGCCTGAAGGACCGCAAGGGCGGCGACTACCACCTTGGCCCGACCCACGAAGAAATCATTACGGACCTCGCACGGCGCGAGATCAAGAGCTACCGGGATTTGCCCAAGAACCTCTACCAAGTCCAAACCAAGTTCCGTGACGAAGCGCGCCCGCGTGGTGGCCTGCTGCGGGGTCGCGAGTTTCTCATGAAGGACGCTTACTCCTTCGACGTGAACGAAGAAAAGGCCCATGAGAGCTATGAGACCATGCGGGTAGCCTACCGCAAGATCTTCGACCGACTCGGGCTGGACTACCGCATGGTCGGCGCCGATTCCGGAGCCATGGGAGGCAGCAAGAGCGCCGAGTTTCAGGTGCTGGTCCAAAGCGGCGAAGACTTCATCATGGCCTGCAAAACCTGCGAGTTCGCAGAAAACCTGGAGGTGGCGTCGCCTCCCGTTCCCGCTGCCAAAAAGGCTGGAGAAGTCGCCGCCCTGGAGAAGATCCACACGCCTGGAAAGGGGGGCATCGACAGTGTCGCCGCGTTTCTCAAGAGCGATACCAAGCAGTTTCTCAAGAGCCTAGTTTACGTAGCCGGTGAACAACTCGTTCTTGCTGTTGTGCGGGGAGACCACGAGATCAACCCCATCAAGCTCGCCCGCGTTGCAGGCGTAGCCGAAGTGCACTTGGCATCGCCCGAAGACGTCAGGAAGGCCACGGGAGCCGCCGTAGGTTTCGCCGGCCCGGTCGGCTTCAAGGGACCGGTGTTCATCGACCCCGATGCGGCTCTGGTGCAGGACGCCATCACCGGGGCGAACGAAACCGATCACCACCTGATTCACGTTCAGCTCGGACGCGATTTCGAGGCCCAGGTTGCACCCCTGCGTCTCATGACCACAACTGACCCCTGCCCCCAGTGCGGTGGGGAAGTGGCGCAGTTCCGCGGCATTGAGGCGGGGCACATCTTCGTCCTCGGCACCCACTACAGCTCAAAGATGAACGCGACCTTCCTCGACGAGAAGGGCGACAAACAAACTTTGGTCATGGGTTGTTACGGCATCGGAGTTTCGCGTTTGGTGGCAGCGATCGTCGAGCAGCATCACGACAAGAACGGTCTCTCCTGGCCGCTGGCTGCCGCACCGTACAAGGTTCATCTCTGCCAGCTCGGAGACGGCCCCGATGTGGAGGCTGCTGTGGCTCAAATCGAAGGAGAACTCCTCGCCGCTGGCATCGAACCGCTGGTGGATGATCGCGATTTGCGCCCTGGCGTAAAGTTCAAAGACGCTGACTTGATCGGATTGCCCTACCGAATCACAGTAGGGGACCGCGGTTTGGCCAAGGGCAAGGTCGAACTCAAGGCTCGCAGCGCGGCGGACCCCAAAGCGGTAGAAGAATTTGCCCCCTCTGAGATCAGCCAAGTGGTCGTGGAACGGATCAAGAAAGAACTTTCATGACAGAGAACAAGCCAGGTTTCGGTCATTCAACTGACGCCGTTCACGCGGGCATCAATCCCGAGCGTCCCTACAACGCGCTAGCTCCAGGGGTCGCGCAAACGGCAACCTACACCTTTCGGAGCACCGCGGACCTAGAGCAGTACATGCGCGGGGAAGACTCTGATCCCGAACGGGAAGAGTACGGCCGCTATGGAAACCCCACCGTCCGCGAGCTTGAGCTGCGGGTGGCTGCACTGGAAGGCACCGACAACGCAAGTGCGTTTTCGACCGGAATGGCCGCCATCACCTCGACTCTGCTGGCACTCCTGAAACAAGGAGACCATGTCGTCCTGTTTCGTGACTGTTACCGTCGCACGCGTCAGTTCGTAACGACGTGGCTTGGACGATACGGAGTCGAGCACGACGTCGTACCCCCTGGTGACCTCGACGCGATGGAAGCCGCGATCCGCGACAATACCCGCTTGGTCATCACAGAGTCGCCCACCAATCCATTTAACTATTGCGTCGATCTACGCAAACTGGCCCAGCGCGTCAAAGCGAAGAACCGCCGCACGCGCACCATGGTTGATTCGACCTTCGCGACGCCAGTCAATTGCCGCCCTCACGAATTTGGAATCGACCTGGTCGTCCACAGCGCGACCAAATATTTCAGTGGTCACAACGACGTCTTGGGCGGCCTCGTGGCAGGGCCGAGTCACTTGATCAGCTTGGCCAAAGAAGCTCGAGACATCACGGGAGCAACACTGGACCCCCACGCCGCATTTCTCATCGCCCGCGGCCTGAAGACCTTGGGTCTGAGAGTTCGTCAGTCAAACCAATCGTCCCAGGCCATCGCCGAGATGCTTGAATCCCACCCGAAGGTAGAGAAGGTCTTCTACGCAGGACTAGAAAGCCATCCTTCCCATGTCATCGCGAAGGAACAGATGGACGGCTTCGGTGGAGTCGTCAGTTTTGCCGTCCGCGGCGACAAAGCTGCAGCTTCGAAGGTTTGCGATCTGACAAAGATCCCGCGCATCGCACCGTCTTTAGGTGGGGTCGAAAGTCTCATCGAGCAACCTGCGTTGATGAGTTATTTTGAACTCAGTGACGAGCAGCTCAAGGCCATCGATATCTCTCCCGCGCTCATTCGGCTTTCCGTCGGAATCGAAGACACGGAAGATCTCATCTACGACCTTAAACAAGCTCTCGACCAGGTTTGAAAAATCAGGCCCCAGACGAAAGTCTGGGGCCTAGATCACGGAAGAGCGTAGCTGTAGCTCAAGCGCGCCGAGTCGCTCAAGCCGCCGGCCCGGAGGGTTGGGCGAGATTGCGTTCGAGCGCTTTGGCGTCCGCCTTCCACCCAGCAAACAATTGTTGCGCCATCGGATCGGGAAACACGTCCTCCTCACCAGAAAGTAGGGCTTCTGCAATCGCCCGCGCCACCGAGCTAGGTTGAGACTTCTCGTACGGAATACTCTTCGCCATCTCAGTATCGATGGGCCCAGGATAAACACCGATGTAAGCTCCAACGTGCGGTCGACGTCGCCACGACTGGCCCCGGTATTGGCCAGCGCGCTCAATCCACTTCCCATCGAAAAAATGTAGCGAGCCAAGAACGCAGGGTCCGCTTCTGGATCCACCTCTCCTCGAAGTTGGGCCTGCTCATTCTCCTTTCCCAAAGGAAGAACTATCGGTCCAGCTCATTGCTCCCCAACACGACCAGGTTCATGATCAGACCGGCATACGAAAGGATGATCTCATGACCGAGGGCGCTCCTCATCTCGACGTCGAATACTACTCAGACCTGCTCTGCGTTTGGGCACTCATTGCTGAGCTCAAAAATGCCGAGCTCCAGGCTCATTTCGGAAACCAAATCGAACTTTCCTGTCGTTACCTCGACCTGTTTTGCGATACGGAAACGCGAATCGGAAAGGGATGGAACAACAAGGGGGGGTATGCTGGCTTCGGTGATCACGTCCGCGCCGTCGCCAGCCGCTACCTCGATCAGCAAGTCAGTCCCCTGATCTGGAACGAGGTGCGACCGGCCACCTCGGCCAACGCTCATCTCTATGTCAAGGCCACAGAACTCGCGCTCGGAGCAGCTGAAGGTCAACGCGCAGCTCAGGCGCTCAGAAAGGGGTTCTTTTTCGATGCCCAGGACATCGGTCAGGTCGCCGTGATCGGCTCCGTACTGGACAAAGTCGGAGTGGCTCGCTCCGCACTCGAGCCAGAAATCGAAAGTGGACGCGCCTTAGCAGCCCTACTTTCCGACAGTCGAAACGCCCAAGAGGCCCGCGTGGCAGGCAGCCCAACCTGGCGTTTAAACGAGGGTCGGCAGCAACTCTACGGAAACGTCGGCTATCGCGTTTTGGCCGCTAACATCGAGGAGCTGCTCCGTCACCCCAACCACGAAGCCTCCTGGTGCTAGCTCGGGCGCGCAGCTCGGACCAAAACGCCCGCCGTCCCAAGGGAAAGTTTGCCCTGAGGGCATAAGCGGAAGTACCCTCCTGAAGGATCGATGAAAGCCTATAGCCTCCGAGAAGCACGACGTTTGGCCAGTGGGACGAGAGATTGGCGTCAGGCCATCTGGAACAAGTGGCTCGTGGGCTATCTCACCCCGCGACAAGACGAACAGGACGAAGACGAGGGAGACTTCCGTGGACCAAGGTCGGCCTCCTTCTCAAAGTCTCCCTCGATTGAGCCAGGTCAAGAAGAGTCGCCCCCCGAAAACACGGCGACACATTTCGGCCGAGACGAGCCACCGACGATTGTCCATCCCGCCGCTCTTGAACCCCACGACGAAACACCTACGTCTGAGCGAACCTACTTCGACACTCTTCGACCTGGCGCCCTCCCTTCAGAGCAGGCAAAAGCGCCATCGATCCCGGCTCCTTCGATCCCGGCTCCTTCGCTATCAACCTTCCCCTCCTCTTCTTCGGGCGAAGACGAAAGCGAACTGGAATGGAGCCGAACACGACGTGCCCACACCCTGAGAGCTCGACTGGACCACATCGTCAACCAATTGGACGCCCTTGAGCTCAGCGTCCAACGGCAAGGTGAACGCGACGCCCTTTTGAGAGTGCAAGACCGAGTCCAGCAGCGCGCCCTCGCAGACATCCTCGACCGCATGGTTGAAGCGCAAGAGCGCCATACGCAGAGCTTGGTTACCTGCACTCGTGCGGTCGAACGCCTCGAACGCCGACTCATGAAAGTGGAGCAACGGGCCTATCCGAGCAGCCCAACCACCGAGGAATCACTCTCAGTGAACGAAGGCGTTTATTACGCCAGTTCTCCTACCGAGAGCATCGTTCCCCCCAGCATGACACAAAGGGTACAAGCGCCACCAGCTTCGGCGTCCGCACGCGATACGACAGCTCCGCTCAGTGGAAATCTCAGCGAGATTTCCCTGCCTACCCTGCTCAGCATGGCCGAGCTCGAGCACTGGACCGGACGCCTGACTCTAGAAACCGGTCAGCGAACTCTCCTTCTCGATTTGGAGGGTGGATTGTTAATAGGTGTCTTTGAAGACGATTCGCCCAGCGACGCAGTCGAAGCGCTCTATGGTTTGGTCGAGGCGCGAGACGGCAGGTTCGCCTTCAGTCCCCAGCACCAGCTCAACAAGACAGAGCTTGCGCCCATGACCGTGGGAACACTCCTGCTTCGTGCAAGTCACCGCCGCGACGAGGTCGATCGAGCCGACAGTAGAGCAGAGGGCTAGACGCCTCTTCAAATTTCACTCGATAGGCGTTCATCGCTCTCTTGATCCAAGCGGCCAGCTCATGTCGTTTGTCGCGCCCCCCCACAACTGTTAAGAGCCAACCATGAGTCTCGCCGCCGAAATCAAAAAAGCCATGTTTGCAGCGATGAAAGCCAAAAGCACGGTAGAGAAAGAAATCTTCCGCGTCGCTTTAGGTGAAATCGATACAGCCGTCTCTCGTGCGGAGGATGAGCAGCTCAGTGATGGGGAGGTCCAGGCCATCCTCAAAAAGCTCATCAAATCTAACCGGGAGGCTCACGACGTTACGCCGGACGAAGCAACAAAAAGTAAGTTGGTCGAAGAAATCACTGCCCTGGAGCGCTTCCTACCCCAGGCCCTTTCGGTGGATCAGATCCTCGCGGCTCTTCAGGGCGTGAGCGCCGAGATCAAAGCTGCTCCCAATCAAGGACCGGCTATGGGTCTCGCCATGAAGACCCTCAAGGCGAGCGGAGCCGAAGTCAACGCGCCGGACGTAGCCAAGGCCGTCGCCCAGCTCCGGTGCTAGTGCTGCGACCGTTTCAATTTGAGCGCTTCTTGGTCTGTCAGCGTTGAGACGGCTCGGTTTTCAGGAAGGGTCGCAGCACAAATGGGAAGAGAAAAGTGCGGAGACAGAGAGGGCCGAGCGCGGTTGCGAAGCCGACCTCACTTTCTTGGGGAGAGCTTCGAAACCGCTCATTTCTAAG
>JBNKYC010000050.1:0-10342 GCA_050300635.1 Polyangiaceae bacterium | reverse complement strand
TAACGAGCGATTGCGGCTGACCGCATACTGTGAGGTTTTTGCTTTGACGCTGGGTCGACGGCCCGCTCTTTCCCCTGCGGGGAAGCGGGCCTATTGTTTCTTCAGCTAACGTTTGATGCGGCAGCCGAATCGCGAGATGTTGGGCAGATGCGATCCTCAATGCACAGAACCGTCTAGACAACACGTTCTTCTCGACCAGCCAGGATGCGATCTAGCAAGTCTCGGTCACCGTTCTTGGCCTCACGAATCATGAGCGCAGCGAAGCGCTTCGCATCGTAGAGCTCCTCAAACTCGGGAGCATTTTGCGAATCAGTGTGCAGCGGTAGTGTATCAAACAGTCGCAAGAATGCCCTGGCAACATTCTTGATATCTTCTCGAGTTGGCTTACCGAGAATCGTTCGAACCACATCTTGAACAAAAGGGCTCAGATGTTTGGCATGAACCGGGAACTCCGTTCTTGCAGCTCTTCGAACAGCCGTTTCCACTCTCCAGTAGAGTTCCATCACACCAAGCGGCGGTAGCGGACGTTGGATCGCTTCACTCTCATACACACCTCTTCCGCCCAGTGCGAGAGCTGACGTACAAAGGCGTCCCCAGAATTGACCATATCTGGTACCCTCTCCAGCGTCAGGGCAATCAGCGGTCCAGCGCATGTTGATCCGATCTCGCCACACGGCCTTCTTCGATCCTGGGTTCACTAGTTTCTGAAGGGTCGCCCATAGAAGGAAATCCACAGCTTGGAGACCCGGATCAACCTTCGTGCCTATCGAAGCTTCAACGCAGGGATAGTGAATGTTCACTTGCGGTAGTTCGTATGCGACCCAGTCAAGTCTCCTATACAATTCTGATACAAGTTCACCTGCGGCATCTGGACCAAAGCCGTTCCGCCGTTCGAAGAGGGCGTGCACTCTGCTGCGCCTGGGAAGGCTTGAGAGGAGGGTTGTCGAGAGGTGTTCAAAGAAGGCCTCCGCATCGCCACGCCCATCGTCCTCTCGAATAGAGTAGATGAAGACGCCATTGAAGTGCCGGTTGAGGGCATTTGTCCAATAGCTGTGCGCGTTGGCACTATCCTCACACGCGTGAAAGTAGCCACGAGACAACGTCCTCTGATCCATTTTCTGGACCGCTTCCCCTTTTTCATCGTCATCCCTCGCAAGTGCTTCTAGGGCTTGGTCCACCGCGATGTGCGGCATCGGATTGGGGATGACCATAGCCCCTGCCCCTCGCCAACTCCCAATTGACGTTTCATCCAAGTATATCCAAACCTCCATTGGTTCTGTCTGACGGGCGCTCGATTTCACCCCACAAGCGTACGGTGCCCGCTGAATCGGACAAGCCTATAGATCCCATGGGAGCTACGACAGTGAGGAGTGTCGTCCCGGCCGCTACTCATTCCCTCTCTTTGGTCGAAGTGGCCGTTCAGTGTAACCTGATAGCGGCCGGCGCAGCGGATTGGCGGGTCGTTGGACAGATGGACAACATGATCTTGGAACTCCCTCGATGAACTTGATGCTCAGTCACTCTCGATGTCAGCGCGCGGTCGGACACGGCTTCTTCCACACTGCGCAGGTAAGCGTTGGAGGAGGGACTTTTAGATACGTCTACGATTGTGGAGGAAAAGGTATCGCCCACCGAATCGACGAGTTCCTTGGGGAAGACGATGGGAACAAAGTGATCGATGCGCTTTTTCTCTCCCACTTCCACGCTGACCACGTTGGGGGCCTTGATCGGCTACTGGCTCGCGCCGAAGTCGATACAGTGATTATCCCCTACCTTTCATTTGAGGAGCGACTGCTGCTGGTGTTGGATTCGATCGATGGTCCGAATTCGAGCACCACCCTCTGGGACTTTCTTGGGGATCCAGCCGGGTGGCTACGAAATCGAGGGGCACAGCGCGTCATTCAGATCAGAGGCTATCGTCCAGACGACCCTGCCGATAATCGGCCACCGCCCGAGTTTCCACCACTCCCGAATCTCCGCGAGAGGTCAAATGATCTGACCAATGCAAGTGGCGTCACCCTGAAGATGGGGTTGGTACCTGATCTTTCGGCCTTTGAAGCAGGCGATCCTGACGAAGAATCCGAAGCTGTATCAGCCCATGTCCAAGTCGTCGAGCACACCCAAGGTCTTCGACTATCTTCAGGGTGTGCGATTTGGTACTTTCTTACATTCGTTGAGCACCCGTCGGAGAAGAAACTCAAGACGTTCTATCGGAACATACGCCAGTTGCTCAGTGCATCTGATCGAAAAAAGCTGCACAAAGGTCGAGAAAAGGCGACCTGGACCAGGTTAATCGGGGATAGCTCGTTTCGCAAACGTCTCAAGGAGGCCTATGCTGGCGTCTTCACCGACTTCAACCGAACCTCCCTATGCTTGTACTCGGGGAGAGGCCCCCAGAAGTCACACGTATACTGGCGACGAAGATGGCTCATCCACGAGGACGCCAGCTCACCCAGGCACGCATGGTTGGGTACGGGTGACGCGGTGTTGAAAGATGTAAGTGTTCGTGAGGCATTCTTCCAGCACTTTGGGGGATTCCTCCCCTCGGTGCATACATTAACACTACCTCATCATGGTTCCGCCGAGAACTATCATCCAGATCTGGTTCGCAAGGCTCAGCCACTAGTGGTTGTGGTCGCTACCCGCAGCAACAGCAAGAAGCATCCCGGTAGGGCGGTCCTCGACGATCTTCAGCTGACCCCAACATGGTATCGAGCTGTGACCGCAAAATCTGAAACGGAATACCGGGATGTATTTGGGTTTGCCTCGTAGTAGACGAGTGGACCACTGCCCAACAAGCCGTTGCTGCTGACGCGGGTTGTGCAGGCTGCCGTTTCACCACTGAGTAGGTGCTGGGCCGCCGCTCTTTCACTCCCTTTGGTCGTGGCGGCCCGTCGTCGTATCCTGAAGCGCCTCGCGCGCAGCAGAACGGCAAGGCGTTGTGCGGACAGCAACCATCCGACGTAGAGGAACCTTGCAGACCGCAGCTACTCCTACGGAACGTCAGGAACCCCGTGCGAACGCAAGACTTCTTGGACCGCTTCGCTTCCTCCCCATATCGAGGCGGGCAGTCCGGCACCCTGCTCAATCAGCCAATCTGCTAGTTCCGCGTACCCGCGTAGTGGTACCTCGTCGGGTGGACATGCTCCTGGTCCCCCTTCTTCGTCGAAGCAGTCGACCGAGCCGTAAATGCACGTGCCAAGCGGAGTTCCCCCGTAGGCGTTCGTCTGTGTGAGGCTTGCCCCTCGACTGAAAATGAGTTGCGCGGCCTCCAGTTGTCCGGCGTAACAGGCGGCATGCAGCGGCGGTAGATCCTGTGCTGCGTTCACGTCTACCCCCGCCTCAAGGAGCCGAGAGACTTCCTCTAAGTCACCTCGACGCGCCGCTCGAACCAGCAGGTCGGGATCGGGATTCGCACGAGCTTCTTGCTCGGGGCCCGGAGCTCCGCGAATCGATTTTCCCAGTAGGATGTCGTCGGGGGTGAGCTTCGCGCGATCAGCACCGAACTCTTCGAGCAACTGGGCCAGTTCGTCCTCTCCGCGTCGCACGGCATGTTGATGAGGACTGAACCCGTCTTCATCCAGAAGGCTTGGATTCGCTCCGGCTTCAAGCATTCTCCTGACCAAATTTGCCGTTCGTCCTTGCATCACAGCCTTGTGTAGATGGGAACGACGACGATTCCATGGCACAACCATCGACGGATCTGCTCCATGTACCAGGAACAGCTCTGCCGCATCCTCTGCGCGAAAGTCGAGCGCACGACCGAGGCAGTACGAGACCGTCGCGGCATCAGGCTTTCGTTCGAGAAGGAGTTCGAGGCACGTCACGTCCTTGAACTCACAGGCATGGTATAGAGCTTCCATTGGGTAGAGACTGCCGAGTCGAGTGACGGTTGTTGGTCGCTCACTTGCTCGCGCTTCCTCGGTGACCAGTTCATTGACATCGGCTCCGGCTTCAAGCAGCAGCCGAGTCAAAGCGTCGTTGTTTGAGATCCCCGCGGCTGCATACAGGCACGTCTGAAAGTGCTTCCGCCCGTCATAGTCGACAACGTAGTGGCTGTTGGGATTCGCTCCGCCGGCAAGAAGAAGCTTTGCTATTGAAAGCAAGCCGTGCTGACGATTCGGGTCTCTTCGCCAAAGGCGAGAAAAGCAGACGTAGGTCAGAGGATGCCAGTTTTGTGGACCCCCCGGCCGCAACGCAAGTTCGCTATCTCGCGCCAACGCTTCTCGAACGAACTCAATCTCCCCGGAAGCGCACGCCGAGTAGAAATCAAACGTCGAAAGCTCCGGCTCTCGCTCGAGCAGCCGCTCTCCGCGACAAACCTCATTGCTGCAGAGGGTGCGGACGAGCACCGCAGCTCGTTCCGCGGAATCTGCTCGCAGATCGTCGACCAGTTGTTTGTAACGCGGCCAGCTCGGTAGCCCATACTCCCGCGCAAGCACTAGCTGCACATCAGCGAGGTTGAGTTCAGTTGCGTCTTTCGGCGTGAGCTGGGTGAAGCGGGGGTGACTTGCGGCGATGCGCTGCAATGCAGGAGCATCTCCGTTCTTCGCAGCGCGCAGTAAACGCTTAGCCTGCTTCTTATCCAGTTCCAGGGAAGGACGGACGGGAATGGATCGAATCGACATGTTGACCTCTTCATTCACCCGGTGTCCGCATGTCGGGTCGAAGGGGCCTTGCGACCGTTCATCATTCGTATCTTTCAGGTGGGACAATCCCTGCACGCGGACCGTTGGCTGCCTGTCAGCACGTCCACTGTCGCGTGCCGAGATACCAACGTCAACGCGTCATCAGATGCTCCTCGATTCTCCTGCAAGTGCCGCACAACAAGCAATTGCTGCTGACCGCGGATGGACACGCTGTCGCTTCGCTGCCGGCGCTGTGTTCGGCCGCCGCTATTTCACTCCCTTTGGTCGTGGCGGCCGGTTGGCTTATTCTGGTGAGACCTTGCGCGGCAGCAGAATTGCAGGGCGTTGGGCGCACAGCCGTTGTGGGAGTCAGAATTGACTAATCGACGACGAGGTGCGGGGCCATTCCCCTGAGTGGTTGTCAATGGACCGGCTTGCTCGAATCATCGATGCCCCACATGGGATAGAGTCCAGGCTTGTATGGCCGAGCTAGTCGTTTGACCCGTTCGTCCAGTTCCTGCCACTCGTCGTTGGTGACTTTCTGAATGTGTGCGCTGATGCGCGCACGATTCCAGGTGCCACATTCCAAAGGTATTGGATCGCAATCCTCCCAGTGATTCCCTCTCTCACTTTCACCAGAATAAAGCGTCGCACATGCATGACGACTTCCTTGCTTCAGGGGCCGGCCATTGAGTGTCTTCTTCGGATAGGAAATGACCTTCAAGCCGACGTGCGGGGTGAAGTTTGTGGACATGTCTACGGCTACCGCCATGAGTGGAGGCTCAACACTGATCAGAATAGCTTCGTTCACATTTCCCTGCGCGAAATGCATCCAGGCGACGTACCAGTACAGTCCGTTCAATACGACAAAAACCCCGACCGCTACCCACCATCCCCAATGAGATTTCGAAGCAAGCAGCACGGAAATCGTCAGTAGGCTCAGCCAAACGAGAGGCCAGAGCGGTCGGTACCTCAGACGTAAGAAAGGGTTGAGTCCCAAGCCTCCTGGATTCGTCGCATAGCTGTCGTCGAACATGCTTTCCATCTCATACCCAGGAGCGCTCTCCTCGTCCAATCCCCCAAAGTGCACAACGCCGATGGTAGGCAATGTTCAAGCGTCCAAACTCTCCGAACCAGGACGCTCACCTCTGTTGTGGCAAACGAATCAAGCTTTATGTCTACGCCTACCCGACGGACGTCATTTGGCGATGTTGAATTGCGTCGTGCCGCTGTGCTCCGGCTGCACTGGTTCCGTGGGGAGCCAAGACCCAAACGACCACACGATTGGCATGGTAGAAGCAGGCGCCCAACAGGCCATTGCTGCTGGCAGCGGCCGTTTGAGCGTTCGCTTCGCTGGTGAAGCATTCGTCCGGCCGCCGCTCTTTCACTCCCTTTGGTCGTGCCGGCCGCTCGGTGTAGCCTGCTGCTCATCGCGCTGCAGCAGAATGGCAGGGCGTTGGGCGTCCGCCGAACTTTACGTCACCTTGGTGCGCTGGTGCAATTGGCGGTTTTTGAGTTGCTCGGATAGGAATGCTGAGCTTTCCTTGCCCTACCATGTTGGATCCGTGGAACCCCTCACCCAAGGAACTGAGAGCGTGGGCGTTTCAGTCAGACACGCCGTGGCCGGACCAAGACCCCGAGCTTGCGATTTCAGGAATTGAAAGTCTCGACCCCCTTGTGCTTGAACTGGCGCAGGACGACAGGTGTCCAAAGCAAGAGTTCTTTCTCGGCGTCCTACTCTTCGCTGTGGGCGACGCTTTCTTTGACGGGTCGGAGGCCGGCCCAGATCGGGCTCAGCGCCTGGTCGACCTCGCCACCGGAATAGCTCACCCTTGGATTCGAGAGTGGCGGCGACTCTCCGTGCGCCTGATCGGACACCCATCATTATTCGAGTACGACAGCTGGTGCGGTGGTGAACTTTTGGAAGAAGTCATCGGAAAAAGAACCAGCGTTGTTTCTTCATGGATTCGTCCCCAGAACATCAACCCCGTGCTTGAGTGGATTGCCCGGCGTGTTGAAACCGAATTGGTTCCCGATGAGATCCAGTCTTTGCAGGACAGGCTCACCAGGACCAACGATGAGACCGGCCCCTGGTGCGAACTCGATATCGGATGGTGGTTGAAACTCGCTCGAGATGCGGAGTCGGAGAAGGTCCTGCATGTTGTCGTTCGGCTCTCTCCCTCTTTCGAGCAAGAAATTCGGACGCTCCTCGCGGTCGCGTCTTCATACACGTTAGTGGACTAGGTCGCCCGGCACCAATTGGAGGGCAGCCCCTTGATTGCGACGCCCAACAAGCCGTTTCTGCTGACGCGGGATGTCCAGGCATCCGTTTCAGCCCTGAGTGGGTGCTCGGCCGCCGCTGTTTCACTCCCTTTGGTCGTGGCGGCCGGTCGTCGTATCCTGGAGCGCCTCGCGCGCAGCAGAACGGCGAGGCGTTGGGCGGATCTGGAGGTGAGTAGTTCAATAGACTGCTAGCTACATAACTGTCCGTGGACGCTTCGATAGCAAACGTATCGACCCTGAACCCGCCGCAAGATCCAACCGGCTGGCTCCTTGAGGATTTCTATCTCCACCTGCTTCCCGGCGATCGAGTCGTCAAGCTCGCAGCAGGAGTAGACCGTCACAAGGGCTCTGGAACTGCTCAACTTCTGAGTTCCTAGCGTTTGGCTTCGGTATTCGCCCTCAAGCTGGTCGGAATACCTTCGATTGAAATTCTCAACCAACACGGTTGCGAACTCTTCAGGAGAATTGGCCGAATCGGGAGCAAACTCTCTGTACTCCGAAGTGAAGTCGTGAATTGTTGTGACTTGAGCAACGAATCCTCCATTCACCCATCCCGTAGTGCCCTCGAGTTCGACTTCGTACCAACTCACGCCTTGGACCTTGCAAACGTTTCCAGTGGGCCGCACGCCCGTGGAGTTGTATCGCAGCTGACCGACCACTGGCGCGCCATGTGACGCAGACGCCCGAACGTTCAGCTTGTCATCCACCTGGACCTTGACCACCGCTAGCGGGCCGCTAGTCATCCACTGCGCCGTCAGTTCGTAGGAGTTCGCGACTTGTTCGCCAGTTCTACAACCAGAACTCCAGGGGGCCTCGGCTGAGCTTTCTGCCTCCAAGTCCTCGTCCACGACAGGCGATGAGAGCTGTTCCGCAACGGATCCGTCCGTGGGTACCCCCGTTGCATTCGCGCGGTCTGGAGGTACCCGCGCTGCTTGCTCACTCTGATCCGCCGGAACTTTCGATACCTCGCTAGGAGCCCTGGGGCTCTCGATCGCGATCGGTGAGCCGCAAGACAACGCCGCTAACCCCAGAAGATGTGCTCGGAAGTTCATTGATGCTCCAACGCACCGAGAGGTTGGCCTATTCGACCCTATCCAGCAATGGTTCCAGCGATTTCGATGGAGCAGACGAATCGCCAAGTACCGTCGAGCAATCTCAAGGGGTTCGCTACTCGCTCGCGGTGGGGGCGAATAGGTAGAGCGATGGCGCACCTGCGAGCAATACATCGTGTTGTATGTGACTGGTTCGACCTATCTTGAGCTCGTTCCATATGTGTACTGAGAACGAGTCGCTTCGACGTGACCGCCCAACAGGCCGTTGCTCCTGACCGCGACCGTTAAGGCTTCCGCTTCGAGGCGAGGTCATCGTTCGGCCGCCGCCACTTCACTCCCTTTGGTCGTGGCGGCCGGTCGGTGTAACCTGAAGGGGACTGGCGCGGCAGGAGAACGGCGAGTCGTTATACCGGCCCGAGTTTGAACGCGGCGCAGATTAGATCGCGCGCTTTGACGAGCTAGCCATTTTGCTCGCCAGACTTTGCTGAGTTGACGCGTTGTTCGATGGTTGGGTTATGCCGAGTCGTTGAGTCTCTGCTGATTGATGGCTCTTGAAGAGCGTTGTTGTTTTCGCTGCCGCGCGCTTTGGAGCGATGCGTTTTCGAGGCTGCTGAGTCCTTCGGTTTGCTCGATGGTGCTCTCGTGCGTGGCAAACTCACCGCCTTTTCATTCGGCAAAACTCAGCCGTATTGCGAGGCGACGTTCGGATGGAGTGGCGTTGCCGGGCAGATAGGTTTGACCTGTCGAAAAGGACTTTGAAAGTGTTCATTGGGTTGCCACGCACTTCGGGTCCAGGCGTTTTCAAGACTGTCGACGCTTTGGGTCGAGCCGGTTTGCGAGCGCCGCTTCATTCGCGGCTCTTCATCGCGCGCGGGAGGTGTGATGCTTGAATGTTAACGGTGTAAACTTCGTACGGCTTCTTTTGCGACTTCCCGCGCAGAGACCGGAGCGTTTTCGTGAGGTCTCAAGACTACTTGCGTCGTTTTGATTTCACCGCTCAGGCTCAGGGCGTTCGAGTCTCTTGCGCGCTGCAGCTGATTTCTCACTGCGCATGGCTGCCGGGACTGGTGGCGAAGTCTCGTCGCCGGATGCGCGCTCGAGACCGATGCGTTTTCTTTTCGTGAGACAATCCGGGCGAAAGTATTTTGACCACCGCCCTTCGCCAAAGGGGCTTCGGCGGGGCGGGTATAACGAGCGATTGCGGCTGACCGCATACTGCGAGGTTTTTTGCTTCGACGCTAGGTCGACGGCCCGCTCTTTCCCCTGCGGGGAAGCGGGCCTATTGTTTCTTCGGCTAACGTTTGATGCGGCAGCCGAATCGCGAGATGTTATGTAGATCTGAGGAGTGATTGATTGAGTGAAGCGACACTCCGTTTGAGTGGGTATCTTTCACGCTTGTATTTGGATGAGTTGCTCTGCAGAGGACGTGTGCTTGGGCTGAAAGCGATCGCGCTTGTTGCTCCGCAGAGAGGTCCTGGTGGCTGAAAGGCCTGCCGGCGGGGGCGTTTTGCCAAGACTGGCTGGGAGCAGAATGCTGGGGTTTGGTGTTCGTGTTAGCGATTCATCGTTGGTGTTTCGAGGGAAAGCATGTCTCGCGGGGCGGCTGGGTTTGTGCTGTGTTGTCGGGTTCTGGAAGTAGCGGTCTGTAAGGCGTTTACGAGCGTCGAGGCGTGAAAGGTCGTTGCGCGCGCTGGGGATTCGATTTTGGCGGTGTGGTTCTCTTGTTAGTCAGGAAGGGCTGAGACGAGAGGTTGTTGTGTGCGCGTCGTTCTCGAAAGGTGGTCGGCTCGAACTTGAACCGCCTTCTCGGGTTTTCGTTTGTGAGTTATCACTTCGAAGGAGAGGTGTTGCCGAGCCGTGAAGGAGTCGCGCGCACGTTGTTGATGTTGAGAGCTGTGCCGGTTGATGGTCTTGCCGGATGCGGCGCAGCGCCAAGACGCGCAGGCTTCGGACGCTGGCGTTTTTCGAGGCTTGTTCAATGCGTTGTTGCGACCGGACAGCGGTGCAGGCGTTGGATCCTTGCTTCGTGGGTTTTGGATTGTGTCGTGCGAGTCTTGTCGGCAAGATGGGGCTTTTCCGGATAGTTTGTGATCCGCGCGTGTTTTTCGCGGAGGCGATCGGCTTGTCCTGCGAGCCGATAGGGGGCCAAACTGGGGCCGAATGGGCATTGAGAGTGCGAAGCAAACCGCTGCCTCTCCGTTGCGATCTGTGAGCTGGCAGACGTTCGTACATAACGAGCCGTTTGTGACCGACGGCCGCTGTTTAGGCTGCTTCCATGCAAAAAGGTTGTCTTTCGGCGCTCTCTCCTCCCCTTTGGGGATGAGCGCCGGTCTTGCTATTCTGGGAAGGCCTCAGGCCGCGGCACAACGGCGGGGCGTT
>JBNKYC010000049.1:0-251421 GCA_050300635.1 Polyangiaceae bacterium | reverse complement strand
TCTCGCTAGCCAAGCCATCGTTCGCCTGCACCTTAACCAGGGCAGCCGTCAGGGTGGTCTTGCCGTGGTCGATGTGGCCGATGGTCCCGACGTTCAAGTGGGGTTTAGTTCGTTCAAATTTCTCTTTGGCCATGATTACCTTGATAGATGTTTGAAGTCGTTGAGATCTTCGCCGTACAGAGCAGTGCTCGAGTTCGAGAAAAGAAAGTTAAGTGACTAGAGTTAATATTGAGAGCCCTCAACCAGATTTGAACTGGTGACCTCGTCCTTACCAAGGACGCGCTCTACCTACTGAGCTATGAGGGCGGTGTGATGTGAACCCCAAGGACTCACGGAGCGGGAGACGAGGTTCGAACTCGCGACATTCAGCTTGGAAGGCTGACACTCTACCAACTGAGTTACTCCCGCAATGATGTCGTGCTTACGCGCGACAGTGCCGCAATCGCTTGCAGCGGTGGTGGGTGTTGGATTTGAACCAACGTAGGCATACGCCGGCAGGTTTACAGCCTGCTCCCTTTGGCCACTCGGGCAACCCACCTTCGTTTTTCTCGCCGAAGGCGCCGCTACGGAGATTTCGGCCGACTCACAAGTGAGGGCCGAATCTCCTTCGCTCCTTCGGAAAAATTTGCTTCGATTCACTGTTCCTTCGTCGCCGGGGCCGGCGACGGTCCTCGGCGCCAAGGCGCCTGCGGCAGAGCCCGACGCAACTGAGCTCTCTCCTGCGATATTCGCAAAGCGAACGAGCCCACGAGCACCGTCTTTAGCCACACCCTCAACACACAGCGACCGCACCGATGTGGCGAAGCCACGAGGCGCCGCGTCACCGCCGGCGACTGAGCCACGCGAGCGAAGCGACGCGCGCGGAAAACCGCCGCCGACTAAGTAGGAGGCGCCGGATTTTCTGGTGGTACGTGGGGAGGAGGAGTCGGAATTCACTTCCGACGACGGAGGGGGCGCTGCCCCCTCAAAAGGAACAGCGGAGCTCGCAAAGCGAGCGGAGCTGGCGAGGGGACTTGAACCCCTAACCTTCGGTTTACAAAACCGGTGCTCTACCAATTGAGCTACACCAGCGTGCGCGCAGATCTTAGCCCCCACAGAACGACCCGAAGGGCGTCCGGTGCTACTTGCCCGAAGAGCGGGCTTTGAGTCGAAGCACGACTCACTGGTCAAAAGAGGCTGCACGGTCTGGCGTTTGGTTGATTCCCCAGTTTTCGGGGTCTCCCGGGGAGCGGTGGGTTAGCCCCAGGTTTCGGCTGAGTCAAGCATCTTTCATACCCAAGCGTACATATGCGGCAATTATTTGAAAATACACGCTATTTATAACGAATCTGAATGCGGGGAGCAGCGAGCGAAGCACTCAGGCCCTGCGGTCAATTTTGACCCACCTGTGATTTTGCACGAGCCGCTAGGTCATCGAGTGCCTGCTGCAGCTGCTGTCGACTGTAGGGCAAGGATGCGATGGCATGCTCTTCGGCCTGCTCGGCCGCTTCGATTTCGGACAGAGCATCCTCTACCCGGTGCACCCAAACCCCCTGGGCCTGATCCTTGTTGCGAAGGCCAAGGGTCGCACGCAGCATCGACGCCGCTTTCGTCAGCAGGATCGAGTAACGTAATCGAAGTGCTCCATCAAACAGCTCACGCTTTTGCACGCTCGTCGCTGTGCTCGGACGAGGCATGTTTGTGAGCTCTTGATGAAGATCCTGATAGAGCCGGCCGACAGAAAAACCTGCCATAGCTGACCAATGGGCGTCCTTGGCGCGCATTGCTTGTGAATAGGCAGATTGCGCATCCAGTATCCACTGACAGCGCTCTTCGAGCGCCGCCCGAAAGTCTTGAGGCGTAGGATCGAAAACGACCGCTTCGGCCTTTTTGCGACGCAGCTCTCCGAGGGCGAAGTAGAGTGCCGCCACATCCCGAGGCAGCACGCCTAGACGGTCGAAACCTTCTTCTTCGACGATGGAGCGAGCGCGACCAATCGCCAGCTCGGCGTCCGCCTCACGCTCCTGGCTCAGGGCGAAGAGGGCCATGCTCGAAAGCATGGCAATTTGAGCCAAGGAGGACTGCTTGGTAGAAACTTGCCCAGCCAGGGATGCTGCCCGCTGATATTCCTCTAAAAAGGTCAACACGCGCACCTGGCGAACCAAGATCTCGTCTCGCTTGGCGCCCTTTGGAGCTTCCGCCACGTAGCGGTCATAAATACCTAATGCTTTATTGGGATGACCAGCAGCATCAATTGCAGTGCCCCATCCCCACAAACCCCGCAGTCGTTCGTCCGGCTTTTGGGCGACTTTGACCACCAGCTGAAAGCTTTCTGCTGCCTTTGCATAACGCCCACTTTCGAGCTCAAGCTGTGCCTCCACGAGCAGCGTTTCAACATCGGTGACGCGATCAGCACTCACAACCGTAGTGGGTGAATCAACTTGCAGATGTTGAATCTTGTTGCTCGAGCGTGGCGACAGGGACGGTGCGCACGCCGAAACAGAAAGGGTCAGTCCGAGACCCAAATGCCGTAAAGGCAACGCGAGGAAACTGGGCCAAGCAAAGCGACCGGGACAGCCCAACACTATCGCCCCACAATCAGTGGGAGGACGCCGAAGCGCCGACTGGAGCGGGAGGGCTCGTCTTTGTCCCGCCTGAGTTCGCTTGCGCGGCTGGTTCGCTCGGCGAGGTTTTGGGATCGGCTCCTTCCTCTGATGGTTCTTCGATGCCGTATACGGGTCGGTTGAGTTCGGCGAGGGATTCTTCCAGACGCTTGATCTCGTCTTCCTTCAGGGCAACGGGTGATTTGCTCAAAGACGCTTTGGCAAGACCGAGCCAATAGCGAGCGTCGTCTTTGTATCCCAGGCGGTAGTCCGTCATCCCCCGTACGTAACAATAACGAAGCGAGTCAGGCTGCGAGAGAGAATCTTGATTAGCTTCTAGATCGCGCACGACGGCCAATGCCATCTCGTATTGATTGCGCTCGTAGTAGCTCTGCGCGCGCTGCAACTGATCGCTGTAGTTCTGACAAGCGAAAGTCGAAACACCGCAAAAAATTGTAGCCGCCCGAAGTAGAACGGTTGTCCGGAATTGGCGCGCCTTTGATTTCACTCAGTCAAGGTACCGGATCGTCCGCCCAAGTGGCAACGGGCAAACTCAGCCTTGGTTTTTGTACCGCAGACGCGCAATAGGAAGGCCGTTTTCTATCGCTTTACGCTCCCGTGGCGAACGGGCCTGATGGGGGTGATCGGAAACCCGAGCCCTTTGTTCGAAGGGTTCGAAATGCGGACACGCATCCACAACGGCTTCGTATTCTGCTGCGCGGTCAAATACATCCGTTTGGATCAAAAGTTCGCCCCCCACGATCAGAACGCGACGCAATTCCTCCAGAAGCTCGGAAGTGAGCACAAGTCGCTTGTTGTGGCGCTTCTTCCACCACGGATCCGGAAAATGGAGATAGGCAATGGAAACACTGCGCTCGGCGAAGCGCGGTAGAACAAGCTTGATGTCTTCGGCAAAGACGCGACCCCGGTGAGCAAGGCCCCGCTTTTTGAGGCGTTCATCGACAATGGTCGCCCACTTGCGCCGGATCTCGCAACCGATGACGCGCACGCTCGGGTCGACTTCGAGTCGCTCTAAGGTGAACCAGCCGCGGCCAGGACCGATTTCGAGCTCAACAGGAGCCTCGGGAGTCGCGAAGCTATCGCAATCCAAAAAGACACGCCGAGGGTCAATGGGGCCATCCTCGGGCAGACGAGGGCAGTGAGCGTAGGGGTCGGTGCGCATGGGGCGCCCTGTGTTTCATGCTCCCCGGGCCTTGTCGAGCCAACAGAGGCGCAAAATCGCCAATTTGATATCCAAGGCACCAATCAGGGCCTCTGACTACCGCCTATGGTATAGGCGGGGCCATGCGAAAGCGGACGCTCGGCGCCACGAATATCGAAGTTTCTGAGCTTTCTTTGGGCACTTGGGGCCTATCGGGCGATGCCTATGGCTCCACCTTTGCCGGTCAGGCCAAGGCCGTGATCGAGCGGGCGCGGGCCATGGGGATCACTCTCTTCGAGACCTCCCAAAGTTATGGCCTCGGCTCGATGGAAAGCGAACTCGGCGCCACCGTAGCGAAGGACAAGGAAGTCACGATCATCACCAAATGGGGCACAGACCGTAGCGGCAGTGTCGCCAAGAAACGCTTTGATCCGGATTACTTGCGTCGCTCACTCGAGGAGTCAACACGACGACTCGGCACGGAGGCACGCCTCATCGCCCTACTACACAACCCGTCCGAAACTGCGCTCAAAGACGGGAAAGCCATCGAGACGATGAAGGAGATGGCCAAAAACGGAGACCTGCTCAGCTGGGGAGTCAGCGTCGGTAGCGAAGAAGTCGCACGCGCCGCCCTAGACGCCGACGCGCCGATCTTGAGCTTCGCCTACAATGTTCTTTGGGTGCAGCCCTTGCGTGCTGTCAGTGAGCTGCTCGAACAAAAGGACACCGGCGTGCTTGCTCACTCAGTGCTCTTTTATGGACTATTGACGGGTCAGTGGGGCCCGAACAAGTCGTTTCGCAGCACTGATCATCGCAGTGAGCGCTGGCCCGAAGGGACCTTAGCTACTCGCGTGCGTCAGTTGGATGGCGTCAGGCCGATGGTTTCTGGAGACGTCACCAGCCTACGCAGCGCCGCCCTGCGTTTCGTGCTCAGCAACGACCGGGTTCACAGTGCTGTTCTTGGTCCACGCACTGCTGGGCAACTCGACCAGCTCGTGCGCGATACCCGCGGCGACTTGCCGTATCTGTCTGAGGCTAAACTCAGTTCGCTCGAATCCCGTTTGTCCCACTTGGAGGTCCCACGTTGAACGAACCGTCCAAGCTCCTCAAGACGATGATGGCCATCGCCGCCGAGGCCGCGGAGCTGGTCATGGAAGTCTACCAGACTCCATTTGCGGTCGACTACAAAGGGCCGAGTGATCCTGTGACCCTGGCGGACCGCAAAGCGGACGCTCTTATTTGTGAAAAGTTAGGTGCGGCCTTTCCGGACATCCCCATTGTGGACGAAGAGAGTCCCTCGGAAAAATGGGCCAACTACCGCGACGCCGAACGCGTCTTCTTCGTCGACCCAGTGGACGGAACCCGGGAGTTCGTAGCCAAAAATGGACAGTTCGTCGTCATGATTGGACTAGTAGAAGGAGACCGCCCCACCCGAGGGGTGCTCCATGCGCCAGCCCTCAAACAAATTTGGGCCGCCGAACCCGAGTTCGGAGCCGTGTTGATCGACGCCGAAGGACAGGAGAGGCGCCTTCCTCCCCTCACTTCGAAGCCCCTGAAGGACGCCACGCTGATCGCTTCGCGGAGCAAGAGCGGTCGGCTGACCAACGATGAGATCGAGTTTTTGAGCCCCAAAGAAGTCATCTCTATCGGCAGCGCTGGGCTCAAGGGAGCCGCCGTGGCTGATGGAAGAGCTGACGTCTACTACGCGCGAAAATACGCAGGCTGTCTCTGGGATACTTGCGCCCCCGAGGCGCTCATTCGCGCTTTGGGGGGTGAGTTTTCGAACGCGCGAGGGGAGCTCATCGACTATCGCGGCGAAGTAACTCAAAAATCAGGAGCGGTTGCCGCCGCCCCCGACTTGCATCGAGAACTGATAGACACACTAGCTCAACGCTAGTCCCCATCACCTGAGACGTTGCCGAGTCAGCCAGCCAGAAGCCCGGCCTCTGGGGACTGCCCCTGACTGCGCTGCCCTGCAGGAAGCTCAGCGTGCCCCCTGCTCCAGGCGCAAAAGAGGTATTCCTCTACCTTACGCACTGCAAACCCCCGCCATCAACTGACAGGAGAACCCGCCAAACAAGGTAGGCCAAACCAAAAAAAACGTCCCCCGAAGGAGACGCCTTTTTTTCGCTTCAGAAGCCTGAGGGACTCAAATCAGCGCACAGAGATGCGCGAAGCCACCTGCTTGAGAGGGGCGTTCTTGGCGAGTTTGCCAGCATCGGCCGACTTCTCGTTCTTCTCGATGTACTCCTCGAGGGTCTTGACGACTCCGGGGGCAGCCTTGGGACTGAGATGATCAATGGCGGCCAGGGCGGTGTAATGCACTGCACCGTTTTCGAGAGAGGTGAGGCGTTCCACGAGGGCGTCGCGCTCTTTGTCCTTACCCAAAACGCCGACCATATAGGCAGCCTTGATGGCGGCCATCTGCTTCTTCTTCGTCTGGTTCTCGGACTTTTCGACCTCTTTGAGGTAGCAGTCGACCTTATCACCACAAGCCTTGACGATAGGTTCAACAGCCTTGAGTTCGTCTGCCACCTTGTAGCGCTTGGCCGCCTTGGCCACCTTGGCCCACTGATCGGCTTTCGCCACCTTGATGGCCGAGGTCGCCAAGGTCTGCTGGAGACCCTGCTTAGCTTCCCCGCCGCCCTTGGTGTTTTGCGCGCGCTCCAACATCCAGTCGACCATGTCCGGGTCGTAGAAGGAAGCGGCTGACTCGGCGAGGATCATCAGAGCGGGAGTCCCCTGAACGGTCGAATCGAGCGAAATGCTTTCGAAAGCCTTCTTGAAGGCTTCTTTCGATTTATCCGTGGCGGGCATCTTGGGCAGCTCACGAGCAAGCAAGGCCTTCTGCTCGTCTTCGAGTTTACCGTCCAGAGCACTCACGATGGGATCGATGCCGTCGGAACGACCACACATGCCCACGATCGCCGCAGCCGTCGAAAGAGCCGGGTTTCCCTCGGGCGGCTTCTTGGCCTCAGTGACTTCTTGGATCTTCTTTTTGGCAAAGTCGACCAAGGGGTCTTTCTCGTCGAGCACCTTGATCGCGCGGTCAACAGCAGGCTTGCCGATCTTGACCAAGGCGAGCAGTGCCGTTGTAGCGACGTCGCTCTTTGAAGGATCGAGAATGATCTTGATGAGCGGTTCAACAGCCTTGGTGCTCTTGACCTCGCCTAAGACCTGAGCGGCGGTCACCTGCCAGAAGAGCTCGTCGCGATAGGGATCGATGAGGTCGCGCTTCTGCTGGGGGTTCTTACCACTGTTGGGATGCTTGATCTTCCCGTCGAGCTTGGCGATGAGGGCGCTCTCCCACTCGGCCGCGGGAGACTTGACCATGCCCTTGGAGTAATCTTTGTAGGTGATGCCACCGAGCTGGGTGTGGGCCTTGAGCGCTTCAAACGCGGCGAGAACCGGACCTGCCAGCTCTTTGCTGCCCATATCACCGTAGGCACGAATCGCCCACTTGATGTCCTGCTCGTCCTTCGTCTCACGAGGACGTTTGGCGAACTCTTCAAAGGCTTTCTTGAGGGCAGGCACAGCGCGCTCGTCACGGAAGTCGGCGAGAAGCTTGATCAAAGTGACGCGAGTCTTGGTGTCGAGATCTCCGTAACTGCTCACGTAGACTTCACTGAGCGGAGCGACCAACTGGTCCTTCAACGCTTTGACGTTAGGATCATCGACCTTGCCCTCGGCGCGACTCAGGGCATCGTCAAGGAACTGAGTCAGACGCTTGACGGCGTTGGGACGCCACTTGGGGTCGTCGAGTTTGCCGAGCCAATACTCTGGTTTGCTATCGTCTTCGCAGCCAACGAGGACAGAGGCACTCAGTACCGTGGTGGATACAACGGTGGCACCCAATAAAAGTGAACGAATCAGCGCGAAACTGGCGCGCGAGGAACGCAACATCAATTTTCCTCCCAAATGAAGCCCTTGAGATTAAGGGTTGTGTCGGGTCGAACGGTACGCGGTTTCAGTGGAAACTGTCAACGAACGAGACCGAACTCTGAGTGAACTTCTCCTGTATTGATGAGGGGTTCGAAGGTTCGGGCTCCGCTGTCCTCTGGCCAACCACAAGGTAAGCATCAACCACAACGTCTTTTTCCAGTGCCCTAAGAGTTGAACTATTCGCCGGTAGGGAATGCTTCGCTAAGCATCCTTCGTAGAGCGAGAAGCCCCGCCTGGGCTCCAAAAGGAGGAGGCGACATTCGCCCGCCCTTTGCCACCCCGCTGTTGCAACAAACGACATCGAACTTTCGGCCGGTGGGGCCTCCTCTCCATCCCGCCTGGACGGCTCCCGACTCTCATCAATAACCCACATTTAAAAGAGACGACATCACCCAACAGTTAGGGGGAGTCACCCAACAGCTAGGGGGACCGATTCGTTACTGGATGCCGTAGTCTTTGAGACGGCGGTAAAACGTGCGGCGCGGCATGTCCAAGAGTTTTGCGGCTTTGACCCGGTTCCACCCCGTCTCTTCTAAGGCTTGAACGATACGCTTGCGCTCGCCTCTTTCGTGTTCACTTAGGGTGCCTTTGCGCGGAGAAGTGGTACTCCGATGCTGTGAAGAAGGCGCGACACGAGGTCGCACTACCTCGTGACTGGTCGAGTTTCGCGTGGGTGAGGTCGGGATAGGGTCGAGGCGCAGGTCGCCGGGTTCGATCACCTCGTCTTCGCTGAGCACCCAAGCGCTGAGCAGCATGTTTTCGAGCTGGCGGATGTTCCCAGGGAAGGGGTAATGAATGAGCTGCTCCATCGCCTCACGCGAGATCGTCTTTTTTTCGCTCCCAAAACGTTGAGCGAATCGCTGCAGGAAGTGATCACAAAGCAAAGGAATGTCTTCCTTACGCTCGCGCAGGGCAGGCAGAGCAAGCTCGACGACCTGAATGCGGTAGAGCAGATCTTGTCGGAAGTCCCCCCGCTCGACCGCCGCGTTCAGATCGCGATTGGTCGCGAAGATCACGCGCACATCAACCGAAACCTCTTGAGACCCGCCCACCGGACGGACCTTTCCTTCTTGGAGGACGCGCAACAGACTGGCCTGCATCTTGAGGGGAGTTTCACCGATTTCGTCCAGAAAGAGCACGCCACCATCGGCGTCTCGAAAGAGGCCCTTGCGGTCGCGGTCCGCGCCGGTAAAGGCCCCCCGAGTGTGCCCAAAGAGTTCGCTTTCTAGGATGGACTCGGGCACGGCCCCGCAGTTGACAGCCAGCATGCGTCCGCTGGCCCGCGTGGAGCCCTCGAAGATAGCGCGCGCGGCGATTTCTTTGCCCGTGCCGCTTTCTCCGGTGATCAGGACGGGCACGTTGGTGTCTTTGACGCGCTCGATGAGCGAATAGACCTTCCTCATCTTCTCGCTCTGCCCAACCATTTGGCCATAACTGGCATGAGACAGGAGTTGAGCGCGGGTGGTCTTGAGCTCTTTTTTAACTTCACGCAGCCGAGCGGTACGCTTGCCCAGGAGTTCCTTCAGGCGAGCACGCGTCTCGGCCAAACGCGCGTTCTTTTCTTCGAGGGCGGCGCTCTTGGTTTGCAGTTCGCTCAGCAGACGGGCGTTTTCTAAAGCAATGGCCGCCTGATCGGCGAAGGCCTGCAAGGTGGGGACTTCATCGCCAAAGGAGGGACGGGCTCCCGTGCGGGTCTCGATATAGATCGCCCCAATGGGATTTCCGTTTGGAGCCAAGATGGGCACGCATGCCACAGCCGAAACGGCGGCCAAGTGCACGGACTGAAAGGCTTGAATGCGCTGATCCCGAGGAGCGTCCACGCTTACAAGGGGCCGACCTGTGGTCAGCACCTCTTGAGCGATACTGCGGGAAAACTCTTGATGACCCGAGCCCTGACCCCCGCGCGTGGCAAAGATGCGCAAGTCGTCCGCACGTTCGCCGAGCAAGAGATAGCCACGTTCTGCCGCCAAGAGCTCACAAGCGTGGGCGATGATCTTGGTGGACAGTCGTCCCAGATCGACTTCCCCGGCCAGATCACTATTGATAGCCAAAACGCGCGCGAGACGACGCTCGAGAGGCGTCATCGTCAGCCGAGAAACCGCGTCAGTACCGGTGCCGGCAGCAAATCCAGGTCCGGCCGATCCGAGTTCGTGGTGCACCACCGGCCCGGCCGCTGCGGGCCGAAACGATCCTTCCGAGCGCCCCCGGGCGCGTAGCGCACGTCGACGCGGTTCGCTCCAATAGACCTCACGGAGATCTTGGGGCAAACGTGCTCCTATCTCCTCGAGCACCTCAATGGCCTCTTCCGTCACACGGGCGGCACGAGTTCTGCGTCCCGCCTCGTCAAAGATACGGGCCTGCAAAGCACAAGCGCGCCACATCCACTCTTTCTTGTCAGTCGCCTCGGCCAACTTACGCGCCTGCTCGACCCGCTCTTCGGCCTCAGAACCCTGGCCGCAGAAGTCGAGAGTACGTGCTTCGGCCAAGGCATACAGCGCGTTTTCTTCGTCTCCCAGGAGACGAGACCCGTGGTCGAGCAAATCCTGAAGCAAGCGAGGTGAGGCGACGAATCCTGATCCGGTCGCCGTCGACCGCGTCGAAGCCGCGACCAAACAAGCCTCCAAAGCCGCCTCCGCCGCATCAGAACGGCGACCCAGATCTTCCCAAGCGAGACGGCAGGCAGCAAACTCGCGCAGGGCTTCTTCAATCTCGTCTTCGCGAGCCAAGAGCTCGGCCCGTAAACCATGCCACTGAGCCGCTAGGGCAGGCGGCAAATCCAAAGCCGAGCCCACCTGAGCCATTTGCATGCGGGCCCGCTCCAAACGACCGAGATACAGATCGCTATTGGTCAAATTGAGTAGGGCTTGATGGACGGAAGTCGTGCGACCCGCACGCCGCGCTGCATCCACCGCTCCCTCCAACAGTTCGATCGAAACGGCGAGATCACCCCTTTCCTTCATCAATCCTGCAAGATTGATCTGGGACGAAGCAAGCATGCCCGAATCACCGATTTGTCGGGCCGCTTCGATCGCTGCCTGATAATAAGCAATGGCGGCGCTCACATCGCCGGCTCGCCATTTCGCGGTCGCAAATGATGAGCTCACCAACGCGATGAGGCGTGGCTTCTTGGACGCCTCGGCGGCCACCAAAGCCCTTTGTAAGGCCGTATTGGCATCCTCGTGACGTGCCAGAAGCGTCAGCGCCAAACCGCTATAGGCATAACCCTCTGCCTGAGCGAGCAGATGCCAGCCCTCGACAGGTTCGAGTAGCGATAAAGCCCCCTGATAATCTCCCGTGCCCAAAAGGGCGCGAGCCTGAGTAGCGAGGAGTCGTTCTTTGAGTTCAACACCATCGCTCTTGTGGATCGCGTCCTGGCACAACTGCGCGGCTCTCTCGGAAGAACCCGCGGCCAATTCATAACGAGCGATCAACCAAGCCCCATAGGCGCTCTGGGGGTCGAGCTCCCCTATTCGCTCGCGCGCGCGCAAAAAGTGTCCGCGCTCTAGGCAGGCTTCGACGATCTGCTCGGCCGATCCCTCTCCGAACCCTGTTCCTGACAGGATTTGATCCACGTCCGCTTGGGACATGACGGGCAGTCCTTGTGCTTCGGAAACGAAGCGGCGCAGAGGACCGGGACGGGCTCCTACCCTTTCAACGATATAGGGCGCGACTTCTTCTGGCATGCCGGGCAAGGCACCCTTGAGCAGAGTCTTAACGACAGAAAGGTCTAGGTCCGGGATGACGAAGTCAGGGGCTTCGTCGGGGCTCGCCCTGCGGATCAGCCGCCCCCCTCGCTGCAAAGCTTGGTCGAGTAGGTCTTTCAGATGCGTCGCAGCACCATCGAGTATCAGCAAACCCGGTGCAGCCAAGGCACCTATCTGCTCTCGGGCGAAGTCACTGAGCAACGTTTGTTCGTCAAGCAACGTACAGGAGCGGCCCGAGACGGCTTCCTGCCAGGCAATACGCCTCATCAAAGTCGAATAACCCGAGCCCGGAGCGCCCCCGACCAGCAAAGTCGTCCCCTCGGGAGCCTCTTCGAGCTTCCGTTTGAGGGCATAGGCACTCGAAGAAATGCCGACAACGGGCCACGGAGGCCCCTGAGGATTACGCAAAGCAGCGTCGCCGGACAGGGCAATGCGCAACGCTTGACCCCACTCGTCCACCGAGGGGTAACGCAAGTTCGCCTGCGATTGGGTGGCCTTCCAGGCGACTTGCGCAAGACGATCAGATTGGCCCGTCGATAGCTCTGCATCCGCGCCATCTTCGAGCAGTTCTTTAAGGATGATCCCAAGAGAGAACACTTCGGACTGAACAGAAACGGCCCCTCCCGCGAGAACTTCGGGCGCAGCGTAGTGGGGCGTCAGCCCCAAAAGTTCGCCTCCCCCTTCCCGCAAAGCCGTCGCCAAACCGAGGTCGACAAAAGCAATGTCGCCCCCCCCACGCACAATCATGTTTTCGGGTTTGACGTCCCCATGAAGCAGCCCAGCACGGTGAACCACGGTCAAAACATCTGCCGCGGCACAAAGGAGCGAGAGCGCTCGTCTCCCGTCATCGTGGGCTACTTTGGCAAAGCTCTCGCCCTCGACCAAATCGCGCACCAAAAAGAGACGCCCATCTGCCGCACGTCCCAGCTCGAGCACACGAGGAAAGCCCAATCCCTCTAAACCAGAAAGCGTCGTGGTCTCACGGATGAGGGCCTCCGCGTCGGCGGCATGATAGCCGGGGTGCAGGGCCTTGATCGCCACCGACTCAGCAGTAACGATATCGCTCGCAGCCCACACCTCACCCCCACCACCTCGACCCAGAAGGCGCTCGAGCCGGTAGCGAGCTCCAAAAGGACTCACAACCGGAAGTTCTGAGGGAAGCTCAGTGTTCACAAGAAGAGGGAGTAATCCGCGCCCAAACCGAACCAGATGCCGGACGAACCAAGACCCATGTCGAATCGGCCTACGAATTCATCAATGGGCTGATAACGAAGACCTAACTGAAAGTTGATCCAAGGATAAACGGGCCAGCGGTCGGCTTCGCCGTAATTGCCGCCCTGGGGACAATCACCGGCGAACGCTCCGGCCGCCCCATCAAATTCTCCTTGGCAACGACTCAGCCCCGGCCAACCCTTCTTCGAATCGGGTAAGAACTCAGCACTTGGATCGTTCGGATCGCGGTAAGCCTCGTTGCGGTAAAGCTTACCCGTCACGATGCCGACGCCGAAACCAGCACCGACGTTGAAGCTCAAGCGGTCGATGATCTTGTGGTCCCACATGGCATCAACGGTCAAATACAGAGCGCCCATCTTGCTTTCGATGACCTCCCATGCGGAATCGTCATCGTTTTTGCCCTTGAAAGGGGTCGGCTTAAGCCCGTAACCGAGCCACCACACACTTCCGAGTACCATGAAGCCGTCGGCCGTCTTGCCAAAGTAGCCGCCCAGCTCGCCACCCACACCGTGCCGGAAGATGCTGCGGCCACCATCAACACCAAACATATTGATGAGACTCTTGGGGATCACCATGGCGCGATAACGAGCGCCGATGAGTAGCTGAACATTGCCCTTCTTCTTGGCACCCTCTTCACCCACAGCCCCCTCGTCTTCCGGGGCGGCCACTTCGCCCGACGCCTCTTCGCCCAAAGCGCCTTCTTCCCCGAGCTCGCCCTCGGACGGCTCATCTTCTCCCAGGTCGACGCCTCCTTCGGCAGGCTCGTCGTCTGGTGCGTCCTCCAGGGTCACCTCTTCTGAAGATTCATCCTGAGCGACCGCTGCAGCCGACCAAGTGGTCGCCAGCACGGCCAAGCTCAAGGCAAGGGGGGAAGCGGACAAGGACCGAAACGTAAATCGACAACTCATGAATACTCCAAGACAAATGGGACAACTCGGGGTGAGGATCTGAAGCCCGTGACGGGGCGGCACAGCTGTGCCAGTCCTCTCCAGCTCTGAGTGTGCCAGTCTGGAACACGCAAAGGAACAAGAAAGTGCATCGACTTTCCGTTGAAAAGCTAGTCCTTCGCCTCCTTCAAGGGCAACCTCCGCCCATGGGACACGATCTGCCTGATCCAACTCACGACGACGAATACCGCAGCAAGCTGACCGAGGAGCAATACGCCATCACACGAAAGTGCGGAACCGAACGCGCGTTTTCGGGCCTTTATTATGACGAGAAGCGCCCCGGCACCTACGCCTGCATTTGCTGCGATGTGCCGCTCTTTTCCTCGGAGCACAAGTACGACTCAGGCAGCGGCTGGCCGAGCTACTTTCAGCCCCTTCCAGCGGCGAAGATCAAAGAGATAGAAGACTTGAGCCACGGCATGCGCCGGGTCGAGGTCCGCTGTGCGACCTGCGATGCCCATCTGGGGCACAAATTTCCTGACGGTCCAGCCCCTACCGGGCAGCGCTACTGCATCAATTCAGCTTCGCTAAGGTTTTCTCTCCAGAATGAAAAATAGTCCGCTCCTTCGCCTTCCCCCGAGCCCTTGAGACGAGCTTCTAGCTGAGCAACAAGAACCACCCATGATCACCGTCTATCATTATCCCGCCTGCGGCACCTGCAAGAAGGCCATCAAGTGGCTTGAGGCAAAGAACATCGAATTCAAACTCATCGACATCGTCGACAAGCCTCCAAGCAAGAGCACCCTCGCGAAGATATTCAAAGCGAGCGGTTTGCGTATCGCTCAACTATTCAACACCTCGGGGCAGCTCTATCGCCAAGGCGACTACAAGAGCAAGTTGTCCACGATGAGCGAGGCCGAGGCGCTCAGCGAACTCGCCGCTCATGGAAAGCTCATCAAACGCCCTCTCGTGATCGGAGATAGCAAGAAGGGCGCGGTACATCTCGTCGGATTCAAGGAAGCCGACTACGAGCAAGCCTTCTAGCTAAACCGCGGCCCACGTTGCGAGTCAATACTCACGCAGTTTATGGCGTGTACTCGTAAAACTCGACCCAATCGTAGGTCGAGGTCGCCCCCGCGGTGTCTTCTGTGACGGCTCCCGCCCATTCCTGGCTCCCCGACGCCCAAATCGTAAGGAGCACGTTTTGGGGCAGGTTCATGAGATCGATCTTAGAAGTCCAGGTATGTTGAAGGACATCATCCACCCAGAACCAAGCGCCCTCAGGAGTCCACTCGATCATGTACTCGTGGAAATCTTCACTGATATTTACGCCCAGGTCGACCAGCTCGGGATGTTGCGTGGGTGAGACGGGCGTAGAGGGCGCCGGCAGCTCGCCCGTATAGACCATGGCATTGAACTGCACATGAGTTGGATCTTGCCCGAGGGTTTCGATGTCGAGTTCGTTCCAGTTGTCGGCAGGCCAGGGAGTGTAGATTGTGACCAAGGACGAGACGACGGCCGAACCCGACGCGAACCGCACCCGAGCACGAACTCGTCCGTAGGTCAGGGTATCGACAGAGCGGACTTCGGCTCCAAGAAACTGTTTCTCGCCGCCGTTACTCGTCGTCCCCTCGGGGGCCTGAAGCAAGGTTAAGTTGAGAAACCCATCTTCCACCGTAGCCGATTCGTCCGAAAAAATAGCCAAGTTCCCCTCCCAAGAGTGGGTCATCAGCTGCCAACGTGAACTATCCAACGTGTCGAAATCGTCTCGAAACAGCAGGGTAAAATCTTCAGCATCAGGCGTAGTACCAGGAGCAGTAGTGCTCCCCCCCAAGCCAGAAGGAACGGCATCCGTGCCTCCGGCGCCGGTTTCCATATCGGAAGCGCTACCACCCGAACCGGTTCCCTGGGAAGAAGGCGGCTCATCCAAGGGCGATAGACCCTCCTGATTGCTGCAGCCAACGAGGATAAGAAGGGGAAAAAACCTGAATCGTTTAACTAGGGGTCGCACAGGTCACTAACTAGCTCCAGGCCCGCACCCTCGCTTCTCCTTTTTTGAGAAATCGTTTCGACCCGACCCAGAGTGTGAACTACGGTTAGGAATATGTCCGAGGCCCTGTTTCAGCCCTTTCCAATGCTGACCGGTCGCCGCGCTCAAATCTGGCGACACCAGCCGGCCTACCGACGCCCACGTCACTTTCATGCGGAGCCCGAACTCAACCTGGTATTTCGGGGTTGGGCCAAAATGGGCGTAGGACGAAAGGAAGTCCTGATGAAACAAGGAGACGTCTTGTTTCTCAAGCCTGCGCAAGACCACGTCATGCTCGACTGCAGTGACGATCTCGATCTCTTTGTCGTAGCCGCCACCCCCGAGCTCGCCGCACGCTTTTCTAAAGGCATCTTAACCGCAACAACCAGCACTCTTAAGCTGCCGGACGAAAAGTTAGGCGCACTTCTCGAAGCTCTCCATCTCTTGGGTAACCGAAACAACCCCGACGCCCACGAGAGCACCACCGGTGACCTCTTCGAATGGGCGCTCTCCCACACGACTCCCGGCAGCGTGGTATCACGAAAGCTCCTGACTTCGCTCTACGGGGATGCCGATCCCCCCCAAGCGGGGGCGCTCGCTCAGCACCTCGGATTGGATCCAGCAGAACTGAGCCGCACTTTTTCTTCCGACTTGGGGGTCAAATTTGTCGAAGTTCGGGCTCGCTTGCGACTCATGCGATTCATCCGCAGTGTCGACTCGGGGGATTCGATGACCCGAGCTGCCGCCGAACATTTCGGCAGCTACGCCCAGTGTCATCGGGTGTTTCGAAAGTACCTCGGCTGCGCACCTAGCGATTTCTTTTGTGGTCGTCGCTCCGAACTGGCCGAAGCGACCTTCTACGAACGAAAAGTTTAAAAAAGCGAGGAGGAGCGCTCTGCCCCTCCTCGAACCCGAAATCAGGTGGCGTCCCCGCGCGCGTAGATGCTGGCCACATAGTTGAGTACGTCCGTGGCGCTCACTTCGTTGTAACCGTAGTACTTGATCAGACGCGCTTTGATGATGTCGATCTTCTCTTGAGTCTCGCGATCGACCACCGCGCTGACCAAAGTCTTCAGCTTGATACTGTCCTTCTGATCTTCGAAGAGTTTCATTTCTAGAGCACGACGCAGGCGATCATTCGTCTGCCAATCGAACTCTTCGCCTTCGACCGCCTTGGCTCCAATAAAGTTCATGATCTCGCGGCGGAAGTCCTCCTTGCGGTTGTCCGGGATCTCGATCTTCTCTTCGATCGAACGCATCAAGCGTTCATCAGGCTGCTCATCTTGACCCGTATACTTGTTCTTGACGCGCTCCTTGAGCGTGTAGGCCTTGATATTGTCGATGTAGTTGGCAGCCAGCTTGGCGATAGCATCCTCGTCAGCGCTGATGGCACGCTGCACCTCGTTTTTGACGATCTGCTCGTACTCTTGCTTCACCACCCCGATCAGCTCTCTGAAGCGCTTGCGTTGCTCTTCGTTGGTGATGAGCGAATGACCGCGGAGGCCCTTTTCGAGTTCGTTGAGCACCATAAACGGATTGATCGTTCCGTCCCCCTCATCGCTCACCAAGGCGTTGGAAATCTTGTCCTGAACGTACCGGGGGCTCGCGCCCTCCATTCCCTCACGGACCACCTCTTTACGCAGCTCTTTGACGGTATCTTGAGTGTAACCCGGCAGTACGCGTCCGTCGTACAGATGCAGCTTCTGAATGAGCTCCAAATTGTGCTTCTTGGGCTCTTCCAGACGGGTCAAAACAGCCCACATCGCCGCCACTTCGAGGGTATGGGGCGCCACGTGTTTGCCGCGCACCTTGGTTTGATCGAAGTCCTTCTCGTAGATGCGCTTTTCGTCACTTAACTTGGTGATGTACGGGATGTCGATCTTGATGGTGCGGTCGCGCAAAGCCTCCATGAACTCGTTGTTGAGCAGGCGATTGTACTCAGCCTCGTTCGTGTGGCCGATGATCACCTCATCAATGTCGGTCTGGGCGAACTTCTTCGGCTTGATGCGGTGCTCTTGGGAAGCTCCTAACAAATCGTAAAGGAAGGCCACGTCGAGTTTGAGCACCTCCACAAACTCAACAATGCCACGATTGGCAATGTTGAACTCGCCATCAAAATTGAAGGCGCGCGGATCCGAATCGGAACCGTATTCGGCGATCTTACGGTAATTGATGTCTCCCGTTAGCTCGGTGGAGTCTTGGTTCTTCTCGTCCTTGGGTTGGAAGGTGCCGATACCGATACGATCTTTTTCGCTGAGTACCAGACGACTCACCACCACATGTTCGGCGATGACCTTTGACCAATCGCCGTGGTGTTTCTGCATCAACTCGTGGAAGATGAAGCGACTCGCCGGGTCAAGCTCACCTTGCACCCGGACGCGGAACTTTTCGTTGGACAGAGCCAGCTCCTCGATAGCCGACTCCCGCCACTCGGGAGGAATGAGCCGCAAGGGCTCTTCGTGCATGGGCGAATCGAAGGTATCGGTATCCTTGCCCGCCAGGCCGTACTTCTCGAGGTTGACCCAACGGAAAGTGTACAGGGCTCCTTGCGGAGTGGCCGAGTAATTTTCCATTCCCTTCTTGAGCAACCGTGCGATGGTCGACTTGCTGGATCCCACGGGACCGTGAAGAAGAATGACGCGCTTTTCTGGGCCATACCCTTGGGCCGCCGCCTTGAGCACATTCATCAGGCGCATCAGCGGGATATCAAGACCAAAGACGGCGTCCCTTCCCCCGCCCTCCGGGTCTTGGAAGAAGTTGTAACGCACAATCTTCTTCTTGTTGTCGATGTACTCCTCGCTCCCGTGAGACAGAACCATGTCATACAAGCGCTGAAAGGCGTTGCGCGTCACGCGAGGTTCGTTCTTTACGATCTTCAAATACTCTTCGAACGAGCCTTCCCATGACAAGTCGCGATACCGGTCAAAGTCCTGCATCGCTCCAATCGTCGCAACCATCGATTCCAAATTACTCACACGCGCTCCCTTGATGACGACAGTCCATTCCTATCCTGACTTCAAGGATAGCACAGGTGAGCCGGCGTAAAGAGGGCGGGGTGATCGAGCTGTATCTTCGCGGAGAGCTCTAGTCCTGTGGACGCGCTTCGCTGCAGGTGGGCCCCACAGCGGTCAGTTGCGCGACAATCCGCGCACGCACCGGCCCAGCTACCTGTTTCGACAGCAAAGGAGCCAAACGTGTCTCGAGATCCCCGGGCGCCAGGTGAGCCAGAGCGCTGATGGCCGCCAAACTCAAAGCGATGGCACCTTCGTCCACCTCGCCAGAAACCAGCTTCAGAGCGAGCTCGGTAAGTTCGGAAGCGGAATCTTGGTCACACAGTCGCCCCAGTGCCAAAGCCGCTTCTCGTCGCACCTCGTAGGAATCGTCTTTGCGCAGGCTCTTCCTCAGAGCACGGCGCGTTTCTTCCGAGGAATACGCAACGAGTCCACGGACAAGCGCGCGACGCACGAGGGGTTCTTCCTCTCGCCTCAGGCGACGAATCAAAAAGGCATGAAGCTCGGCCCGTTGTTGAGCATCTAGCTTGGTTGTTGAGGTACCGATCAACTGACCGAGCGCTTCGGCGGCCTCAATGCGCACATCAGGCCATTTTTCTTTTTTAAGAATCCGAGACAAATCTGCCGCTGCCTCAGCATCAGGATGACGCTTGAGGTAACTTCCAGCCGAACGACGCACCCGCATGTTTTCACTCTTGAGCAGGCCTGCAATCAAACCCGTCGGTAGCGCTTTTGCATCAGTTTCCAGCAAAGCCTCAATCACATGCACGCGAAGGGCAGCTCTTTGAGAGGAAGAGAGATTTCGGGGAGCGTCCCCGCTCAACCACCCACGCACGATTGGCCCACTTTCCAGGTGGGTGCTGCGAGCTGCAAGAGGCCGAACCAAAAGATAAGCTGCCTCAAAGTCGGCCTGACGAGCCAGCTCGAGCACCTGGCTCTTGATCGGCGTCAGATCAAAACTGGTACTCAGTGAGCGAACTACGTTGACCTGCGCTCGGATGCCCAGGTCTGAAAACTGTCCCTTTTCGAAGAGCAGGGTTTCGAACGGAGCGCGCGACTCGTTCGCGGCGAACAAGCGTACGAAGTTTTCGCGGTAGGCCTCACGACGCGCACGGCTCACGTGACCGAGCCCTTGAATGATCTTCCGCGCTCCCAGCGCCGGATCGAGGCGAAATAGAGTCGCCGAAAGGCGTTGAACCGAAGAAGCCTTGGCCCGCTTAAGGCGCTGGGCGATCGCATCGGCCTCGGCTCTTCCCCCGCGCAGCAGAGCTTCTTCAGCGCGCTCCGCCACTTCCTCGGACCCCACATCGAGCGCGACCGCCAAGGTCGTCGCCCCCCATGGACTCGAGAGCGCCACCTGAAGCGCGCGCTCTCGACCACGAGGCGAGAGTCGGGGAAACGCCCTCTTGAGTGCGAGCTCCCCGGCTTCACCCCTTGGTACAATCGAGGCGGGCGCCCAACCTGGGTCAGCGTTGTCCAAGGCCGCGATCAAAGCTGGCAACTGAACGCGCGTTTTGCTTTTGACTCGACCCCACACTTCTACGATGGGCGTGGCTGAGGCCCCTTGCACCCAAGTCGCACAGGAAAGCCCCTCCGGGATCGCTACCACATATCGCTTGCCAGCGTGTGGCGAGAGGGTCAGCTCCCACACCTGCTTCTCACTCGCCAAATACAGGATAGCGTCTTCTTTAAGCGGCTCCTTCAGCTCAACCACCCAATCCATATCTGGAGCCAGAGGCGAGGTCGGCAGTTGCTCTACACCGTAGGGCCTATCCCACGAGATATCGACACGACCGTCACTGAGCGAGCCTAAGCTCGTCGCAAAACCAAGGTGAAGCAACGCGTCCTTTGCACCCGCGACAAAGGGGGCGCTCGCGAGAGGCTGAGCGGCCTTGCGCTCGGCTGCTCCCAGCGGAGGCAATCGAACCGCTCCAAAACGCCCACGGGCCGCGTCCAAACGTTGAGCGGACTCGGGCAACGCACGGCCACACAAAAGCGGTTGATCCGGCCCCAGCACATAGAGATCAACCGTGTCGCCCTTCTTGTGCAGCGATAGCCGGGCTTTTTGGGGCTCGCTCCACCCTCGAAATACGATCTGCGGCGGCGCCGAGGGTTTCTGGTCCTGGCCCCTTTCGGCCCCCAAAACTACGAGCGAATAATGTTTGCCTTCGCCGCCATAACTGACCAAGAGTGCCTTGGTTCCGTCACCCAAGGTCAGGGTCTCGACAGAACGCGCAAGAGAAACGGCTTCGTCCGGAACGACGACCCGCTCTTCGTATGCCGAGCTCTTGCAGAACTTGACGCAGCTGGACACGAGAACCCCACGCCCCCAAAACGCGAGTTTCACTCCGAAACGCGCGGTCCCTTCGGGCAAACGGGCATCGGCTTTGACCGCGATACTGGTGGACGTCGGCTTGGCCCGAACGTGCGACGGGAGAGGCTTGGCCGGAGCTTGCGCAAGGGCAGGGCTGGCCCCCAAAAGCAGGACTCCAGTTGAAATCAAAGCCCGACCCCAATGGCCTCGAAAACCTCGCCTTTTCAGCATTGGCGCATCCTAGGAAGGCGCGGCCAAAGCTCAAGCCAAAGGCAGAAGCCCGCTCAACAAAAGCAAGCCGCCGCCCAACGAATCAGGCGGCGGCTTCTTCATCAAACCCATTTACGAAAGAAAAGCGCGAACGTCGTCCCAAACCGGCGTCCTATACTGCATCTCATTGAGCGCGGGACTTTTGACCCCACCCACGCCCACTCACGCAGGATCGGCCAAGCGTCGTGACCACAGGACAGCGTCCGCCTTTTGGCCGGCGATGCGCAGGTGATTCGGAAGCAAACCCGTGCGCCGGAACCCGGCTCTGAGGTAGGCGGCCGAGAGCTCCACCGACTCTGCTGGAGACAGAGCGAATGCCGAGACAATCCCCTCGGAGACCAACTGAGCGCAGATCTTGTCCAAAGCCGCCGCCGTCAGCCAAGTTTCTTTGTCGCCGCGGGGGGCACAGAGGGCCTCTACAAAGGCATTGTCGAAACAGGGTTGCGCCTCCACTCCGACCAGAAGCGAAAACCCACCGCGCGCTGTGCACAGATGAAGGTTCTTTTGGACGTCACGGCCAAAGTTCTCCATCCCGGTAAGGGTGCGTCCCGTCTTGTCCGCATTGGAGAAAGCCTTGTCGATATCTTGCTCACGCGCCAAAGCGACATTGACCTTGGGAAGGCTCTCTGGAGCGCCTTTGGCGAACTTGCGGCTCGCCTGATAAGCGCGATCGGCTCGATCGGCCGCCGACTTACCTGAAGTCCCAGAAATCTTGATGCGGGTGCCCGAGCGCGCCGCTGGCGGCGGCTCGATGTCGAGACCCAAAATGTAGGCGTCGCTCCGCTTATAGAAACCGGGAATGTTCCCCTCTTTTTGGAACCCCATACGAGCCCAAGTCGACGACTCTTCGCGCTCGACCACCGTAAACGCGCGCTCCATCCCGTGCTTGAGCGCGGCATCCCGCAACAAGTCGAACTTGTTTGCCTGACTACCTGCGCGAAAGTCAATGACGCGCATCGCCTTGGTGCGGTGGTTCATGATCAAACAGAGAGCCACCTCGCCACGCGATACATCCACCTGCTCACAACCGGTCGCCTGAGCGAACTCAGCTTCTTGCTCCGGCTCGAAGTCCAGTACTACGGCCGCTAGATCGTTACTCATATCTCCCCTCCCTCTCTCTTTTCACTCATAACTGGGTCCCTACTTTTGCCTACCTCTCATCGTTGAGATGAGCTTCAACCGAGTCGGCTCCTTCCCCGAAGAGTCCCCACTCTGGCAAGCATGTTGTCCAGCTAGCATTTGCAGCAACAAAAGATCAACACCACACCCCCATGATCTCCCCACCAGGGGGACGATCTGTAGGACAGTGTCGTCACGCAGGAGTAAGAGCTCTCAGTTCACGACGTCTCGGGCGTTCAGGTAAACGCGCAGGTCACACGTCCTCACAGAAAGCTCATGCTGATAGAATCAGAGCCATGCTTCGTCGCGCGGTGGGCGAAACGTCGCTGTTTCATGTTCGAAACCTAGAGCAAGAGAAGGGGCGAAAAGGACACTTGCCCACCTACACCCCTCACGTTTGAACAGGTGTGTATCAATCAGTGGGACATTCACCTCGACCCAGAGAAGCCTCAAGAAAGTGTGAACAAAAGTCCCACGCGCCTCTCAAGTTTCGTGGACGCCAGTCGGGGCCCCCTCCTCCTCCTCTTTTCGAGCCCAAGCGCAAAAAGCGTGCGCTTGGTTTGGTGGGCTCAAAGAGCGTCAACCTGAAGTTGATCAAGCACATCGTTTAACTTCGAGCGGCTCACGGAGACGCGCGTGGGCATTCCTCCATCGAGCCCAAAGAGCTCAAGAAAGTTGAGACCGCTATCAAAAGCAGCGGCTACGGTGACCGTCTGCTGGTCCACCACAATGCTCACAGTCTCGAGTTCTTGTCCAAGAAGTAACAAGCTGGTCTTGTCGACCACTCGATAGCCTTTTTCGATATTCACGACGGCCACACCGCCCCCTCCGCGACGAGGGTAACGTTTGAAGGCTTGGGCCGCTCGCTTTGTTTCTTTTTCGATTGGGATGAGCTCATCGGCGGCCCTTCGTGCCTCGTCGAGCAGAGCCTTGTCTTTGAGGCCTCCGGCCAGAAGGCGGACGATCTTCTCGTGCAAGCTCAGATCGCGAGGACGAGCCCGCACCGCGCGGTCGAAAAGCACCCCCCATTCGGAAGCTTGGCCGGTTCGGGTATCAATAGCGTGAGCATCGGTATCGCAACCGACATAAGGCTCTTCCCCACCCCGAAGCCACTTAGCCGCGCTCGCCATGCCGTCAAAATCACAGTGGCAAAGGACGCTTTCGACAGGACCAATGCGCCGCACCAGCTCCGGGGTGATCATTTCGGGGCAGGCGCCGTGCTGGGCCTTGGTGGCAAGAACAAAGCGAGGGTCGGCGAAGAACTCGGCATGACGCTCGTGATCGTGGTGATCAACCCAAACAGCTAGACGCTCGCCCAGGCCCTCAATCAAAGGACGCGTCACCTTGTCAAACCCGCCCCCCGCCGTGCCAGCAAAGGCAATGTCCAAAACCGCCACGCGCCCCTTGAGGCGAGGCGCTTTGGGGAGTTTTCGTGGAGTACCAAAAGCGATGTGCGTCATTTTCGGCCGAGCATAGCTGAAACCTGAGTTGTGCAAGTCGTAGCCCTCCCAGAGCCACCGGTCAGCGTCTAGAAAGCCCGGGGGCAAGTGGTACTGTCGCCACGTGGCCCACGACGAGCTCTATCACGCCCTTTCGCATCCGCTCCTCAACATCGATTTGCCGACCCTCGGCGAAAAGTACGAAGGCAAGGTGCGCGACTGCTTTATGCCCGGAGACGGACGGCGCATCATCGTCGTCACCGACCGCATCAGCGCCTTCGACCGTAAGCTTGGGGTCTTGCCCCTGAAGGGGCAGTTGCTCAACGGAGTGGCTGCCTGGTGGTTCGAACAGACGAAGCACCTCGTGCCCAATCATGTGATCGAAGTGCCCGACCCCAACGTGATGATCGCCAAAGAGTGCACGCCTCTGCCCGTCGAGATGGTCATGCGCTCGTATCTGACGGGCACTACTTCAACGAGCATTTGGGTGCACTACAAGAAGGGGGCGAGGGAGTTCTGTGGTCACCGTTTGCCTGAAGGCCTCAAGCAGCATCAGGCTTTGCACCAAGCCATCCTCACGCCGAGCACCAAGGCGGCCCAGGGCGACCATGATATCTCTGCCTCACGGGAAGAGATCCTCAAGTTGACGGGCATGGATCCCGCCGACTTCGATCGAGCCGCAGAGCTCTCGGCCGTTCTGTTTCGGGAAGGTCAACGCGTCGCCGACGAACGTGGTCTGATCTTGGTAGATACCAAGTACGAGTTCGGCAAAACCGCCGAGGGCGAAATCGTCGTCATGGACGAAATCCACACGCCCGATAGCTCGCGTTATTGGTTCAAAAACACCTATCAAGAGCGCTTTGACCAAGGTCTGGCTCCCGAAAGTTTCGACAAAGAATACTTGCGACGCTTTTTGGCCGACCAAGGATTCCAAGGGGATGGGCCCGTTCCGGACATCCCCGACCAAATCCGTGTGGAGTCGACCGTGCGCTACCAAACTGCCGTGGAACAACTCATGGGTCACCCCTTTTCGTTCAACGCCGAAGAACCCGTGGCCCGCATCAAAGAGAACCTGGGGCTCTAGTGCTACGACCATTTAGAAATGAGCGGTTTCGAAGCTCTCCCCAAGATAGTGAGGTCGGCTTCGAAACCGCGCTCGCCCCTCTCGGTCTCCGCACTTTTCTCTTCCCATTTGTGCCGCGACCCTTCCTGAACACCGAGCCGTCCCTCAACGCTGATAGACCAAGAAGCGCTCAAACTTAAACGGTCGCAGCACTAGAACCTAGAGCAACCCCTATTTTTTTAACTCGCTTTGTTCAAGCGAGGGGATGAAGAGAACATGACCATCAACGATCAAGACACCTATATTCTTTCTGCAAAACGCACCCCCATCGGCGCCTTCATGGGCTGCCTAGCCTCGGTGAGTGCTCCCCAGCTCGGCGCAACGGCCATCAAGGCGGCTCTTTCTGCGGCCCAGGTCGGCCCTGAAGTGATCGACGAAGTCTTTTTGGGCAACGTGCTTTCGGCCGGCATCGGTCAGGCACCGGCACGCCAAGCCTCCCTCGCCGCTGGTCTACCCGACACCGCACCCACGACTACCGTGAGCAAAGTTTGTGGTTCGGGTTTGCAAGCGGTGATTTTAGGGCATCGCACCCTACGCTCCGGGGACGCACAAATCGTACTCGCTGGCGGTATGGAGTCGATGTCGAACGCCCCCCACTACATGCACGTACGAAACGGCGTGCGCATGGGCAATGGCCAACTGATCGACGGCATGATCCACGACGGTCTGTGGGACCCCTACCAAAACTTTCACATGGGCAAGCTCGGCGAAATGTGCGCCAAAGAGTACGACTGCTCCCGCGACGCCCAAGACGAGTTTGCCAAGCAAAGCTACGAACGTGCCCTGGCCGCCCAGAAGAGTGGCGCCTTCGAAGCAGAAATCGCCTCCGTCTCGGTCCCGCAGCGCAAAGGTGACCCCGTCATCGTGGACGAAGACGAAGAACCCGGACGCGGTCAGCTCGACAAGTTTGGCAAGTTGCGCCCCGCCTTCGACAAGGAAGGCACCATCACTGCTGCCAACGCTTCGTCCATCAACGATGGAGCGGCTGCAGTCGTGCTCGCCAGCGGCGCGGCGGTCAAAGCCCACGGCCTGTCTCCTATTGCGCGCATTGTTGCCACAGGCGTGGGCGCTCAGGCTCCTGAATGGTTCACCACCGCCCCCGCCAAAGCAATCGAAGCCACCCTGAGTCGCGCGAAAATGAGCGCCAAGGATGTCGGCCTCTGGGAAATCAACGAGGCCTTCAGCTGCGTCACCATGGCCTGCTCCAAGTTGGCCGGCCTCGATCCCAGCCTGGTCAACGTACACGGAGGCGCGGTGGCTCTGGGGCATCCCATCGGGGCCTCAGGGGCACGCATCCTTGCAACCCTGCTCGGGGCGATGTCCAAGAAGAACGCCCAGACGGGCCTGGCGACCCTGTGCATCGGCGGCGGCGAAGCCGTAGCCACCCTGGTCGAACGCGTCTGAAGTCTCAGACTCCGTCCCCCTAGATAAGGGAGCCTCCAAAAGGAGCGCTCCCTTTTTATTCAGGGGGGCCAGATCAGCTCGGCTCTCAAGACGGCGTAGGTCCATGCCGCCCCCCACTGCAGCCGAGCTCTTCGGGTTGCTTGAAAGCTCGCCAGCCGACTCTCAGGTGAACTTCTTGGAAAGCGCCCTGCAGACAGGCTCAGGCGCATAACGACTCACATCCCCGCCGTGGCGAGCGATCTCGCGCACCAGAGAAGCACTCACGAAGGCGTAGTTCGCGCGCGTTGGCAAGAAGATTGTCTCGAGCTCGCTTGCCAGATCCGCATTGGCTTGCGCGATCTGCAGCTCGTACTCGAAGTCACCACCGACCCGTAGCCCGCGCACGATCACTCCCGCGCCAATCTCTCGTGCGTAGTCGACCAAAAGACCATCAAACGAAGCTGTATGCACGTTTTCCATAGGACCACATACTTCTTCGATGAAAGCCACACGCTCGTCGACCGTGAAGAGCGGGTTGCGGGTCGGATGGCGACCGACGGCCACATGGACTTCCGGAAACAGCTTGGCAGCTCGCTGAACGACATCCACGTGACCAAAGGTCATGGGGTCAAAACTTCCTGCGTAGATCGCTAGCTTCATGGAGCGGGCTGGGCTGTCGGTTGAGCCGGTTGGGCAGCAGCGCTCGGTGGCTGCTTGGGTTGAGTCGAAGAAGGAGGGCTCGCAGCCGGACCTGCCGTAGCTGGTACCCTCGTCCCCGGGCCCGGAGCAGCTTCGCCTTGGGGAACCATTTGTTGCCTTAGATCGGGAGGTAGATCTTCGAGCCACAATACTCGGCCTTGATCGGCAAAGGTCATACGAAAGGTCGAAAACAGGCCCGAACCAGCTGCTCCGTCCAGATCGACTCCGACTTCCTTTTCGATCGTCGCAATGGGAGCGCCCAGAACACCAGGCACCTGAGCTACTTCAAAGGCGCCCAAACGCAGCATCGGAACCATACCGTGCTTTAGGTTGGCTCGACCGGGAACACTCATGAAATTTTTGGGATCTTGTCCCGCCTTTTTCCACCCAGCTTCGTCGAGGGCGAGAGGAAAGATCATCGAAGTATTCACAAAGAGTGAGGTACTGGGTGCATCAAGCTCGGTGCCAAAAGCACCGGGCAAGACCATCGCCCCTCCTCGATAGAAGATCGGGTTTACAGTCGTAGCCGCCGGGGGAGGCGGCGGCTCATAACTGCGCACAACAAACTGCTGACCGAGCAGATCGACCGTCGCGCGCGCGCGACGCAGGAAGTGAACCCCAAGCAAGATCTTGACAGGAACCCCCATTTCTTTGGACAGCCCCGACAGGTCCTGGGCAACGACAGGCACGTCGCTCACCTCGAGTACTCCACCAAAACGGAGCGAAACCCAGCTCGGCGCGCTGCCGTCAATCACTGTTTCGACTCGATCGGTCGCGACCATCGCCAGGGCGGGCTCTCCGTTGACCTCAAGAGGCACAAACATTGAACTGTTACCCGTTCTGGGCATCTCTACCGCGGCGAGCAGACCTCCGCTGATATCGAAGGGCGTACGCCCGCGCCCCGAACGCGCCAAGAGAAGAGTGTTCTTGGCCCAACCATCCTTGACCTCAGGATCAGCCGCTACCTTCTCGAGCTCAAATGCCGTCTTCTCGAGATTGCCCAAGTACCAGTGACACCGACCACGTAGACCAGAGGCCGCCGACGTCTCGATACCTGACAGGACTTGGATGGCCCTATCGAACTCAAGGTCGGCCATCGCAATCTGTGCCGCCAAAAGCTTTACGTCGGTTTCGTTAGGCAAAGATGACAAGGCGTTTTCAATCGCCATCTCAGCGTCTTCCAAGTCACCCGTCTGGTACGAATGTTCCGCACGATCAAACCACTTCTTCGCCACTGGAGGCCAGCCGGCCTCTTTAGGTTTTGCGCCGGCACAGGCCAAGCTCAATAAACAAAACCCCAACGCAGCGCTGGAGCGGGCAAAGTAACTCAAAGACGAAAATAGTTTCATGGTTCGAAAAAGCGCCCGAAGGCCCGTGCGGGATAACTCATCACAGCCCCAAATGCATCAAGGGCGCTCGAAGCTGTCGGTAACAGCCTGAGCGCCCAAATCAGCCCAATTCCGTCAATGAATTGAGCTACCCCAGGAGCGGGGCGAAGGGAGGGCTTACTTGCCCTTCTTTGCCGTCTTCTTGGCAGCCTTCTTAGCAGGTGCCTTCTTAGCAGGTGCCTTCTTAGCAACCTTCTTCACTACCTTCTTGGCAGGTGCCTTCTTAGCGGCCTTCTTCACTACCTTCTTGGCAGCTTTCTTGGCGGGTGCCTTTTTAGCGGCCTTCTTCACTACCTTCTTGGCAGCTTTTTTGGCGGGTGCCTTTTTAGCGGCTTTCTTCACCACCTTCTTGGCCGTCGTCTTCTTTGCAGGAGCCTTCTTGGCAGTGGTCTTCTTTGCCGTCTTTTTGGCAGCCTTCTTAGCGGGTGCCTTCTTGGCGGGTGCCTTCTTGGCGGGTGCCTTCTTGGCAGGTGCCTTCTTGGCGGGTGCCTTCTTGGCAGGTGCCTTCTTGGCGACCTTCTTCTTAGATTTCTTTGCAGCCATGATTTTTCTCCCTGAACGGATGGGAGGGCGGACCGAAACGTGGTGTCCACCCCTAGGGTATGTTGCAAGACGTATATTGCCACCTAGTGTGATGTGTCAACGAAAAAAATGCGAAGCGATTGCTCTGGACAGGCAGTTTTAGAGGCTTCCAGCTACGCAAATCTTTCATACTTACTCAAACTATCAGGGTCCGAAAATGACCCAGGGGGGCCAGACGCAGGAAATCAGCCCAGGGAAGAAGTTGAGAGTCGAAACGGCAAACAAGCTGATTTCAGCTCCTTGACGAGTATCAACCCCCCGCGCTAGCGGGGGTACCCCTTTCGCTCCCTCCGGGGATTGACAACGGAAAAAAGATGCGAGGTCCCTCACAAGTTTTGTCCACCCTCATCCACACACAAAAATATTTTCTTTTGTGTGCGTGCACGATTTTTTCTGGCTGTGGCTACTCCCAAGAAGAGTGGGACCAGAAGGTGCGCGAGACCAACGAGCTCCGCGGCAAGTTAGCCGGCGAACAGGGTGCGCGCGCCAAGGCCGAAGCCGACTACGCCGATGCCCTCGAAGAGATCGAAGCACTGCGCGTCAAGTTAGCGGAGCGGGGACTCAACCTCGACTCTCTCGCAGCCGATCTTGAATCCCAGAAGAAGGCGCTGGCCGAGTACGAGCAACGCATGTCTCGACTCGATGCCATCCGCCAAAAGTTCGATCGACTCAAACGCAAGCTCAACGAACTGACACGCCTAGGACTCAAGGTTGACGTGCGGGACAATCGTATGGTCATCCAGTTGCCCGGTGATGTGCTCTTCGACTCGGGACAAGATAAGTTGCGCAAAGAGGGCGAAGAAATCGTACTCAACGTAGCCTCAGTCATCGCGGCAGATGCCGAGCTAAGCAAACGTGAGTTTCAGGTTGCTGGGCACACCGACGACCGACCCCTGAAAGGTGGCCGATTCAAGGACAATTGGGGGCTTTCAGCAATGCGCGCTCGCTCGGTGCTCACCTTGATCACCACACCGGCCGATGACGGCGGAGGCGGACTCCCGGAAGAAAACTGGAGCGCCGCTGGCTACGGTTCGACCGATCCGGTCGCGCCCAATGAAAGCGACGAAGGACGCACCTTAAACCGCCGGGTGGAATTGGTTGTCCAACCTGATGTCGCCGAGATGCTCAACCTCAATTCCCTCGCGTCGGACCCGACCGCATCCCCCAAGTGATGCCCGAAGACTCACCTTCGACCGAAAACCCAAGAGCCTCAATGACCTCTCGCCTCGCAGCTATCGACGTAGGCACCAACAGCGTGCTGCTCACCATCGCTCAGCCCCAGTCCGACGGCAGCCTCAGCGTTGTGGAGCAATACGCCACCGTGACCCGTCTAGGCCAAGGAGTCGACCAGACCGGGCGCCTTCATCCAGATGCTCAGCAGCGCACCTTGGACTGCCTTGCTAGCTACCGCGAAAAGATGACCGCGCAGAAGGTCGAGCAAGCCGCCGCGGTGGGGACGAGCGCCCTCCGAGATGCGGTAGGCGGCGCCAACTTCCTCGAGCAAGCCGGGCAAATCTTGGGATTTCCCTTGGAAGTGATCTCGGGAGCCCGAGAAGCCGAGCTGACCTTCCAAGGCGCGCTCCTGGGCCTCGACCTAACGGGTACCACCTGCGTTTTCGACATTGGCGGCGGCTCGACAGAGCTCATCATCGGTGACCGAACCAGCGGAGAAATCGATTCTTCGATCAGCCTCAATGTGGGAAGCGTTCGCCTCACCGAACGAATCGGCTTGAACGACCCACCCACCGCTGTCCAGTATCAAGCTGTACGCGATGAAATCGAAAAACAACTTCAGCTCTTCGACTGCTCAAAAGCGCACGGTCTCCGCCTGGTGGGCGTGGCTGGAACGGTGACCACCCTTTCGGCTATCTTGATGAAGATGGGCAGCTATGATTCGGCTCGGATCCATGGTTCGACGATTTCAGCCGCCGACCTAGCCGAACTCAGCGAGCGGCTGTTCTTCATGCCAGTCGCCGAACGTCTCAAGCTCCCCGGACTCAGCAAAGGACGCGCCGACGTAATCGGCGCCGGAGCCCTCTTGTGCCACCTCATCGTGGAGCAAACAGGCGCTGCAGAACTGATCGTCTCCGACCGAGGCGTCCGTTTCGGCCTGCTGTCGACCCTGGCCAACTCAGGTCGTCCAAGATGAGCGTCATCCCCTGCTTGTCGTCCCCCGCGCTCCGGACAGCGACTCAATGCCCAGGCTGGTGGGGGATATCCACCCCTCGCGAGGAAGAATCGATCTGTCGCGCCTGGTCGAGGGCCACCAAACTCCTTCGGCATCAAAGCTGATCTGGGGCTCGGTGTTCGCCGCTTGGGATGCACGGAAACATCACAGTAGTTGTCTCTGAGGTCGCTCGTGGCTGTTCAGCGTTAGCGTTCTTCGCGCGGTGCTTCATGACTGCCCCGGCCTCTCGACAGGCATAATCGATGGCTTCGGGTTTGTGGCTCACAAGCGGTTGATCGAGAGTCCCGATGCCGTCAAAGCTGAGCTTCATGCGCCGAATCTCGCTCACGATCGCATGCAGCTGCTCCAGTACATCCTGGTCCTCGATTTCTTCGAGCAAGACTTCTGTCCCTCCTGATTGGCACCAAGCCGACGGAACGAATAACCGATATCGACCAACTGCCCGCTTCCCCCTCGCGCGAGGCACTCGCCCCTTTCAGTTGGCGAAAGATGAGCCAGCGGAGCTTCCTTCTCCTTGTCGCTCTCTTGTTGGGCAAAGAAGAGCTCTCCAACGTGAACCCCAAGAAGCTCACTCTAGTGTAAAGCAACGACACCAGTTTCAGGGGTCACGTTGGACGGAGCATCACTCCCACGTCTCGGTGGCGATCAAGTAAGGGTGAAGCCCGAAAACCGAACAACAGTGACTCACTTTCGCAGAGCTCTTTTAGTGATGGACACAGGCTCAGTGCTCAGAAGGTGCGCCCACCTCAACGGCGCAGCCCATTTAGGCTGAGACGATAATCAGCGAAGAGAAACTTGACAGTATTACAACGTAATACTAGAGTTGGGCGCCTGGCGAGTTCTGCCCAATAAATTTGGCAGCGCTTCGTCAGACTGGATTATGGACTCGAAATTTGCAGTTAACTCGGCTGAGCGGGCACTCAAGGGTGAAAACCTCAGGGGAGTAGTACTGGGACATCGAGTGGGTCGGTTCCACTAGCTCTGCAGCTCTGAATCCGGCGGTTTTCGGCACCTTTGGGTGATCGGAAAGGCTATCCGAAGAATATTTGAATGCGGGATGAACCCAAGCCCCTGCATCGAACAGAGGTAAACTGAAGAGTGAAGAAGAGAAGGACCCGACGGGAAGCACCAAATCCCATCCAGCGGGAATAAAATAGGGAGTTCGGCTGCTTCGATCCTGTAGGGATGAAGTCCAAAAGGTCGACGATAGCAAAAAAGTCCCTCATGGACCGCAAGCCATCGACAGAGCAAGCGAACACCATCTTTCAGATTTAAATCAAAGAACCAAACCATCTTAGGCTGCCACAGTCTGCTGTTTTTACAGGCAAGACAGCAACCCAGGTAGCACTCGCGAGAACACCAAAGAGCGTTTCTTGCACAAAGACACAAGTATTGTGGCAGGTGAGCGAATGTTCGTCAGCCCGCCACGAAGGAGAAAACATGCAGGCAGAAATCGAATTCCAGGTCGGAGACAAGGCTGTTTACCCCGCACAGGGTGTGGCCGAAGTCGTGAGCATCGACGAGCGAGAGATCGCAGGAAACCCCCAGAAATTTTACGTGCTCAGGATCCTCGACACCGACCGCAAGATCATGGTTCCGGTTTCCAACGCCGATGCAGTGGGTCTCCGTCAGGTGATCAGCGAGCAGGAAATCCGTGAGATCTTTGATATTCTCGAAGAGCGCACCATCGGTTTTGACACCCAGACCTGGAACCGCCGTTACCGCGGTTTTATGGACAAGATCAAAACCGGCTCCATCTATGATGTGGCCGAAGTTCTTCGCGACCTCTACCGCCTCAAGACGAGCAAGCAGCTCTCTTTCGGCGAGCGCCGCATGCTCGATACCGCTCGCACTCTGATCGTGAAAGAAATCGCGATCGCCCGCGAGCAAAACGAAGAAGCGGTTAAAGACGAGATCGAAGCGATCTTCTTCAGCAACTAAACCAAGCCGATCTTCGGTCAAAAAAGGACGGTCGCCTTCGGGCAGCCGTCCTTTTTTCGTGAGAGCACTTTCCAGGAGGTCTCACACTTTCGCTTCAATCACTCTCTTCGCGAACACGGATGGGCGACAGTGGCGGCAGTTCCAAAGCCACCTTCCATTTGCCTTCTTCTTCGACCAGCCGTGCGGTACTCGATTCTCCCGCCGCATCAAAGATGATCACCTGAGCCCACTTGCCGTCGATGCGTTGCTCGAAAGACTCGGGAATCAAGTGGAGGGCAAACCAAGAAGGCACGATGAGTTCTCCCGGATGCAGTTCACGCCCTGACAGGGCCGATGCGCGACGAGCACGCTCCTTGAGGTTCTTGCGGGCTGGCTCCCAAAGGTAGTCGTAGGCGCGCTTAGAAGCCTCCAGATCGCCATGCACGCGGCGCATAGCCGCAACGAAGCCCAGTGCCACCGCTCCAGGCGCTTCTTCTTGCGTTTCCTTCTCACAAGCCAGGCTCGAAAGGAGGAGCAGAAAGGACCATGCCCGGTACGAAAACGCCTGCCTCACCAGTTGTTATTTACAACTCCCCCGCCCGAAACACCAGATACTTGCTCACCTTATCCTACATTGGATTACAATGTGGGAATGCGTGACGCGGCCCCGCGACTTCAACTCCATGTCAGCTCGAATTCACCGAAAAGCAGTCATTTCTCCCTGACTACGACCGTAGACGCCAACCCAAAAGGCCCACCGAAGCCCTGCGAGTTGATCGAAGGAGACAACCTCGAGGTACTTCGATGTCTGGCCCAGCAGCGCCCCGGCTCGATCACCCTTGCCTATCTGGATCCCCCTTTCTTTACGGGACGCAAGCACAACCGAGTTGAGCGCAAGAAGACCGAGACCGGCATCGAAAGACAAGAACTCGTCGCCTTCGATGACCGCTGGCAGTCCTTGTCGCACTATCTTGCTGCTATCAAAGATCGTCTGAACGTGATCCACACACTGCTCAGTGACGAGGGCTGCGTGGTCATTCACGTCGATCCAAAGACAAGCCACTATATCAAAGTGATCTGTGATGAACTCTTTGGCATAGACAGCTTCGCCAGTGAGGTGATTTGGCGCTATCGCCGTTGGCCTTCCAAGACGAAGAACTTCCAAAGGGTGCATGACGTGATGTTGCGCTACGTCAAAGAGCCCGGCCATCCGCCCCGCTTCAACCAACTCTACGAGCCGCTCTCTGCCTCCACCCAAAAGACCTGGGGCGACCGCAAGCAAAGGGCTGTCGTCTCACAGCAGGGGCGGCGACTCCGCTCGAGTACCACCGAAGAACCCTCCCGCGGGGTACCCTTGGGTGACGTATGGGAAATGCCCATCGTGGCCCCCGTCGCCAAAGAACGCACTGGTTACCCGACTCAGAAACCCGAAGCCCTCATGCGCCGCTGGATCGAAGCCTGCACCGACCCAGGAGATCTCGTTTTGGACCCCTATATGGGCAGCGGTACAACCCTCAAAGTCTCCGCCGATATGGGACGTTTCGCCATTGGAATCGATGCTGGTGAGCACGCGCACAGTATCACGAGGCAGCGGCTCGAGGCGGCACAGATCGAGTTCGTCGAAACAAAACTCCTCAAGCAAGAGAACGCTCGTCCCAGCGGTCCCGTCAAGGTACGGCTCTCTACCACGGGTACCAAGAACGCTCTCGCGCCCGAACGGGAAAGTCGACCACGCTCTGCACCCGCCACCTCGGCTCTCGTTGGTTGAGCGCGAAGGTCAGCTTGGTTGGCGCGCCGACAGGGGAATGATAACAGTCCCCTCAAGCCGTGGCCTTCCTTTCGTACCTGTATCGCTCACCTCGCCTGAGCCAAGTCGGTGTCCTTCTTCTGACTCTCTTGGCTCCTCAGGGAAGAGCCCTGATGGCCGAAGAGGTTTCTGAGCCTGCTCTACGCGTTCAAGTCGGCGGCAAGAAGGTAGCGGACGCAGACATTCGTCGCGCCCAAAAGCAGTGCAAGCGATATGGGAAGGATCTTGGAGAGAAGGCATGCATCGAGCGCTTCTTCGTTCCCCGCTGGTTGCTCGATCGAGAAGTCGAACAAAGGAAGCTCGCCCAAGCGCCCGCCATGAGGCACCTCATCGATGACCTGCTGCATCTCGGTTTGGTCGCCGAAATCGAAGCGGACATCCCCCCACCCAGCGAAGAGGCGATCGCCCGCTTCATGAAGGAGCGTTCTCGTGACTTCGAAAAGCCACTGCGGATCCGCATCTTTCGCCTCTTGGTCCGCACCGAAGAGGACGCCAAGCAAGTGCTGGCTCAAGTCAAACAGCCGCTCGATGTGGCGCAGTTTCGCCAGCTGTGTCGCAAGTACTCGATTGACAAGGCCACCCACGAGCGAGGCGGTGACTTAGGATTCGTTTGGCCGGATGGATCAACCGATATCCCTCAAGTCAGTGCCGACGTCGCCCTCTACGAGGCAGCACTCCCGCTCAAAGAAGGCGAACTGCTCATGGAACCCGTGCCTGAAGACAAGCGCTTTGCCCTCATTTGGCGCCGCGGCAGTCTACCGGCCCAGCCCAGCACCGAAGCGGACCGCAAGCGCGCAGCCCACCTGCTGCAAGAGCAAGCAAGAGAAGAGGCTCTGAGCGCCTTGCTCGAGAAGCTGTCGAACAAGCGGGTAAAAAATCGCAAAGACGTTCTACTTGGACGTTTACGCCGCAAAGAAAGCGCGCTTTTCAAAGAGCCCTAGCCGCCAAGCAAAAGAAAGGGCACGCCTTCAAAGTTGGGGCAAATCCCAGCCTTCTTGCTTGAGCACAGCCTTAAAAATGCGCCGCTCCTCTCGAGCACGGGCGAGAGAAACGAGAAAGTCCTCGTGGTCGCCCCGGGTGGCACCGTCGGCCGCACGCTCATAAGATTCGAGACTGAGCAAAAGATGGGGATGAGCGTTCTTGACCTCTTTGGGCACAAGCATCACTCGCCCTGCCTCAACGCGAGCCAAAGCCAAGCGATGGTTCATGCGCGCAAGCTCTTTGTCATAAAGTCGACGCTGCAGCATCTTGGCTTCGAGTTCGGCCCCCCCGACCAGCACCGCCGAGCGACTCAGATAGCTCCCCGCAAAGGCAACACCCGTAGTGAAAAGCCCCGCTACCAGAAGGGCTAGAGCAAAAGTGCGACGCGTCGTTTTCGATTCGATCATGACTGCTGTTCTCAACCGTGTACGGGAAACCTGAACTCAGCCGCCTTCGCGCGCTAGTTCTTCGTACTTCTTTTCTTTAAGAGCAAGTTCAGCGGCCGCCCTTTCTGCAAGACGCTTGGAGCGTCCACTGCCGCGTGAAAGGGCCTGCCCACCCACGCTCACCTCGACTTCAAAGACCACTTCATGCGCCGGGCCTTGGCTCCCGACCACCTTGTAGATCGGGGCTTTGAGTCCAATTGCCTGTACCCTTTCTTGGAGCTCGCTCTTGGTATCACGCGACTCTGGCTCGGCGGACAAACGCATTCCGAAATCGACGACCAATGCGCACACCCTTCTGGCACCCACGATGCCCTGATCCCGGTAGGTCGCGGCGATGAGAGCCTCAACTGCATCCGCGAGCACATTGTCGCTCTCGTCCAAGCTCCCTTGACCGGCTCCTTTACCGAAGCGCAGGGCTGCACCCAGTTCATGTGCGCGAGCGAAACGTGCCAGGGCGGTCGTACTGACCACTTGCGCTCGGGCGCGCGTCAACTGGCCTTCATCGTAATTGTCAAAGCGCTCAAAGAGGTCTTCGCTCACTACGAAGTCCAAAATGGCATCACCCAAAAATTCCAACCGTTGATTGTCCGGCTCGCCAGGACTTTCGTGAGAGAAACTGGGATGAGTAATGGCCTGCACGAAGCGAGGACTCGAGACTTCGAGGCCAAATAGTGCTGCAGTGCGCTCGATCGACTTTTGATGTTGCTCGTCGGCCTCCGCTTTCTTCATGGGGCGTTGAGCTTAGCACTTTTTTCGGTGCCTTTCGGCCTCGACCATGGCACAAAGATAGGTATGGGAGAGCTGTTGTCGTGTCCATTTTGTCGCGAGCTTTTCGCACAGGACGAAGGCCCCAAGTGCCCCGATTGCGATCTCCCCCTGGTTCCTTTGCATCAATTGCCGCTTTCTTTGGAGGGCCAAGCCGAGGCGGCTACGGGACAGGTGGACCCCCCAGAAGACCAGAATCTACCCTTGCACTACTTCAGACGCGGACGGGGCAGTCTGCCCTTGGTCGCTCTGCTCGGCATGGCGCTGTTCACGATGCCTTGGGTTAGCCTGATGCGCCCCGACGAAATCATGCTCAGTGGTTTCGATCTGGCGGTCAGCAACGCTCCCTGGTTGTGGGGCGGAGCTGTGGGTTGGTTTCTTTTGATCCCCTTAGTGCTGAGTCGGCGCACCCTCAACCAGATGTACGGCATCAGGATCATTTGCACTCTGTTTGCGCTCATGACCGCAGGAGAAACTACTTTGATGTTGCTCCGACCTCCTACCGAGCATCAGTACTTCGCAACGGGCCTCGAGTATTGTTGGGGGATCTACGCTAGCCTCTTCGTTTCGCTCATCGGGGCCTTCGTCTCCGTACGTCTCGGTGGTTCAATGGACGACCTGCGCGACTTGCCAGTGGACGTTCCCACCGAACAGGCACGTCGCCCCGGAGAAGCCGTACACTAGCGTCGGCGAAGCCCAACTTCAGGAGAAGCGGGCTTTTTCGAGGGCGCCTAGCTCACGACAGAGGCGCAGCATTTGAAGTTTGGTAAGAGCAGAAACGCTACGGAACTCCACTTCAAAAATTCCCCGGGCGAGGGCATGAGTGATCACCGAGCGAAACGCCTCCTGACCCTCCCCACGCAGGGGACGCAGACCACCCAGGCTCAAGATCAAACGCTCAGCCGTGCAAGAGGACAGAACATCGTTCGCAACGCTCTCGAAGCGTGTAGAGAGTTCGACACTCCAAAAGCCCCATCCACTCACCACAAGTAGGGATCCAGAAGCATCAATGGAAAAGCCCTCGTTTTCGTCACCATATTTAGGCAAGGTTTGTCTCTCATTCGAGAGGTCGACTGCTGTTTCGACCCCTCCTCCTTCGTCCGAAGATGCAACATAGCGCCGTGAGTTGGTGGGATCAAAGCAGACTTTCAACGACGTGCTCTGCCCATTTTTGGGGAATCTTCTCCATCGTTGTTTCTTTTATGAAAGAGTCCCGAAACGTCGGTACCCCAGTGAACTTCTGTCTTTTCGATGACGCGCTTCCTCAGCTCGGCCCAGGCCGTGTGACGGGGGTCGGAGCGATAACGCTCAAAGTGGTCCAGAGTCGCAAAGCGGAGAACATGTTGCTCGTACGCCTTGTCTTTTTGAGCGACTGAGCTCAAGCGCGCCGCACCGAGCACCTGACCTTCGTGATCGGACAACAGACCAAGGGCCAGTTCTTCGAACCGTCGAAAGGCTTCTTCTTGACCTGGACGTACGAAGAGAAAGGCCGTGACGATTACAGCTTCGCTCTCTGCAAAGCTTCGATCATCATCGGACTCATCTACGACTTTCATCATTTATCGCCGTAGCAGCGCGCTTCCGCGTTTCAAGATTCTGATCTCATACCTCGGAAGCACCAACTCCAGCAGAAACGAACAACGTCACCGTAGTTTCGCCCTAGATTAGCTGCGCAGAGCAAGACCCTAGCTGCGCAGAGCAAAATTCACCGCCAGGCAAAACCATGCGTAAGCCCAGGTCAAAAGGTGCAGCGGATAGATCAGCAGGCGCACACCAAACAGCCGGGACAAAAAGAAGGGCACCGCCAAAGAAAGACCGAGAGCACCCAAGATGAGGACCGCTACGGGCGTGAGCAAGAGCACGCCCAAGAAGGCCAACGCCACCAGCAGCTCGGCCAAGGAAGCTGTCAAGCTCTCGAACAGGGGCGTTTCTTGAAAGAACCAACCGCCTACGGACGCCACCAAAGCCGTAGCCGCAGTCCATTTGAGTCGGCGCTTCAAAGGCAATATCCGCGCTGATCTCCGTGTAGCGACGGACCACACCAGAGCATATCCGCCGGAGGCGATCCCAAAGAGACCCCAAACCAAACTCGGCGCGGGGGCTTCAAAATGAAGGGGCGTATTGAAGCTCACCTGCTCGAGACTACGCCTGAAAGATCTCGGTGGCAGAAAAGAGCTGCTGGAACATCTCTTGCGCGGCAGCGCGCGGGGGCAGCCCAAGGACTGCACACAGGGCAGGATCGTCCAGCACATCGCCCATGGGCTGCACGCTTAGATCCTCCACCGCCGCCCGGCGCGCACCTTCGACCAACGCCCGCTCCGCGGGGCTGAGTCGATGCATGAGCTCGGCATGCAAGGCCAAAGAAAACTCGGCGTGGCTCATTTCGTCGTCAGCGATCGAGCTCATGACCGCCCGCACCTCCGGATCTTTCGCTCGCCTCGTCTGGTGCTCTGCCAACAGGGCCCCGAAAGCTTCCCGCGTGAGACCTTCACGCGCATTGTCGAGGGCGATCTGAAGAACCGAACGACGCTCGGCTCGCCTGAGAGTCGGGACCTGGACTGCAGCTCCAAACTTACGAGCCAGGGCCCTACAATGAAGGGTATGACGGCGCTCCTCTCGGGCGGCCCGACGAGCCCAATTCACCAAACGGGCAGAGGCAGAAAGCTCCTGAAGTTCGTCCGCCAACTCCTCAAAGGCAGCAATCGATGCCGCCTCCAAATAGGCATTTTGCGCGAAGTACTCACCCATCGCGCGCATGATCGCCTGATCGGCAGCACCCACCCTAGCGGGCTCACTCGTAGAGCCGGCGCCTTGAGCCTGCATCCTCCCGATTGCCCGCTCGGCATCGAGCAGCTGTCCCGCCGGAAGACGTCCCACCACGCAGTTCTTGTCCCCCTTTTCGACAACGTGCGTCTCCTGCGTTTTCAGGGTTCCATCGGCACTCACACGGACCAAATGCCCTTTGACGTTGCTGCCACAGGTATGCCCTGTCTCCACGTAGAAGACGTAATCGTCGCCCTCTTTCTTGTAGTTGTCATCCCCATCACAATCCATGCGGTAACCATCGAACAAGAGCAACAGCTTGGCTTCCTCCGGGGTATCGATGGTGCCTAAGAAAGCGCGAACTTCATCAGCAGAATAATACAGCTGGGCCTCATCGCCGCGGTAGGCGACCAAATGATAGTTGTCCGGCGGAACCTGCGAGAAGGCGCCGTAACTCAATCCTGGCTCTTCAGGCAGAGGTTGTTCCGGACAGGCCGCTACTTCCGAACACGCGCCGGCCGTTTCCACGACTCTCATCTCGCTGATGCCCTGCTCGATCTGACTCTTCAAGTAAGCTGCCCACTCCTCGTCACTCTGATCGTCGGGCTTGGTCATGGGGAACCAGGGCAAGGAGCGCCAAGCTAGGGCGTCCACGGGACTAGCCGGGGAAAGCCCTTGAATCGTGGCCCCCGAGCCGAAACCCTCTGGACAGATATTGTCGGTCAGATCCTTGCGCATGCGCTCTTCTCGCGCGGCTCCTCCGCAGCCAACACTCAGCCCGACGGTGGTGCCCAATATCTGAGCTACATGCTTACGAAAACGATTCGACATCTCTCTCCCCGTCCTTGGCTCTCACAAATCCTTTACGTCAGCGCCCCTCGCCCCTTAGCTGCGATTGAGCGAGGCCTCGCTTCTCCCACTACACCAGGATAGTCTGTCCCCAATCGAAAGCACAGGAGCCCCTTGCGCTTCTGGACGGCCATTGTGGTTGTCAGCTATGTAAATCGGGTGGTGGAGGCGTGAGTTTGCGACTTTGCCACATTTTGTTCTCGCATCGACCCGCTGCTCTGAGTCTCACGAAACGAAATCTAAAACCAGTCCTATTCTGGTTGAAGGAGCCCCCTTGAAGTCCACACCCTCTGTTTTGTCCACTACCTGTGTGCCCTTCCCTCGGCGACTCACTCGAGGACTTCTTGTCGGCCTGGTCGCAACAAGTCTTTTGTTGCCTAGCCTGGCGGGCGCGCAAGAAGGCACCGCTTCTCCGCAAAGCGAAACCAGCGCTATGGGCGCGTCCAAGGATATGGGAGAAGTCAGTTCGGTCTCAGAGGAAGAGCTCAAGATCGCGCGTCTCCATTTCTCAAATGGGGTCAACTTGTTGCAAGAGACGCCTCCCAATTATCAGGATGCCTGGCAGCAGTTTCGACTCGCCTTGGACAAAAGTGGTGGCAGTTGGAAGGTGCGAGGCAACCTCGGCTACTGCGCCTTGAAACTGGAGCGCGACGGAGAGGCCCTGGAGCACTATCGGCTTTACCTGGAGCAAGGCGGCGATGATATCGATCCAAAAGAACGCGCCGATATCGAGCGCGAGCTCCTGCTGCTCGAGGGCAACATGTCCTGGGTCACTATCTCGTCTTCCGACCCAGAGGCCCAGCTCGCCGTCTCACGCAAGGGCTCCTCGGCCCCTGCCCAGGCCTACGAGCTGAGTCGCGGTGAAGCCAAGCTCGGTTTGCGCGCCGGTGACTTCATGATCACCGCCAAGAGCGGCGATCACAGCCTCACCTGGGAACCCCTGCTCACTCCAGGCAAGAAGGATTCCTTTCATTTCGACTTCGCAGAAACACAAACTTTTCTCGCGGGCGATGCTTCTCCCCAAGAACAAACCGCCACCGAAGAGCCTGTGGCCCCTGCCCCCCAGCGGGGACCGAGCACCATGCAGTGGGTCGGTTATGGGACTTTGGGCCTGGGCGCCTTGGTTGCCGGAGGAGGCCTAATTGCCGGCCTGGGCGTCCAAGGCAAAGAAGACACCGCAAAAGAGGGCTGCATCGGCACGATTTGTCCCGAGGCCGATGAAGACAAGAAGAAATCGGCTCAGAACCTCGCTCGCACGGCTAATATTCTACTCATCAGCGGTGGCGTGCTGGCAGCCACTGGAGTGATGCTGGTGCTCGTCGGCGGCTCATCCGAGGGCGAGGAAAGCGCCCAGGCGCCGGCTCCACAGCTTGCCTTGACCCCTGGAATCACCAGCGGCGGTGGAGCACTCTTCTTGCGAGGTAGCTACTAATGAAGTCTCAACACGATCTCTCCATGCCCAACCACGATCCCATCCTCAAAAACCGCCGTCGACCGCCCTTGATCGCTATGGGCACCGCCTGGACCCTCGCCCTGTGCGGAGCCTGCTCGGTCGACTTCGATGGTTTCGTCTACAATGACGACCAATTCAAAGACGCGCAGGACAACCTCGGTGGCTCTCCAGGTGATGGAGACACCGGCGGTGACGGAGACACCGACACCGGCGACGAGCCCAGTTCCTTCTGCCTGCAGCTCTGTGATGACTCAGAGGAGCTCTGTCCCTACGGAACCGACTTAGGTTACAAAGATCGCAACGAATGCCTGAGCGTCTGCAAAGGCCTTCCTGTTTCGGCCCTCGAGTGCCGACTCGTCGAGCTGCTGAGTGCCGACGAAGATCCCGAAACCCACTGCCCCGCCACCCTGGAAGATGGGGGTGGAGTCTGCGAGGCCCTCGATCCTTGTTACGGATTCTGCAACGATGCGAGTGAGATCTGCCGCTTCGGAGAAGAAGGTGGTTACGCTGATGAAGCGGACTGTCTCGACTCCTGTAGCCAATACGACGAAAAGCAGCTCAAGTGTCGCATTACCCACTTAGGCTTCGCGGCCGACAAGGACGGCAAGGACGCCAAGACCCACTGCCCGCACACCCTTTTGGATGGGGGCGGCGTCTGCGATCCCCCCGAGTAAATCAGCCGCACGTCCACGAGTGAGTCAGCCACCACCCGAAACCAGCGCCGCACGAGCCATCCCCCCCGCCCGAGTTGCAGCATTCGGCGTCAAATTCGCCGTCTCGGTCGCGTGCTCCTTAGGTCATACGACCACAGTCCGCATCGTGGTGGTCCCCCCTCGCCCACTTCGACATTGCCGGGATAACGATTGGGGTCGTCGTCATCGCAGTCGTCCCCCAGGGGCCGCCCCGAAGTCGCGTGACCTCAATAGGACTACTTTTCGCCCTCGATCTCGGAAAGCAGAGCTGCCCAGCTTTCACCGTTGTCGATATTCAGCTCCTGAGCGATGGTGCTGAGCGCCTCTTGCTCACTGGGCTCAAGTGCTTGCGGATCATCCATCGCTTTGGCCGTTGTTCTACCGATGGCCTCGGCGTGAGCGAGAAGACCAGGTAGTTCGTCAACGTCGAAGCCCCAATCGTCCGGAGCATAAGAAAGAAGCAACAGCTCCTGCAGGCCCTCGTGGAGGTACTCTTGAGAGGGTCGTTCCTTCAGCCAAGCCCGCAGCACCGCCTCACCGAGCTCACCGATGGCGAAGTGCCGATGAGCTAGATCCACAATGCGTTTTTCTTGCTCGGGTGCGACTCTTCCGTTGGCCCACGCGACGTAAACCAGAGGAAGCAACTTCAACACCTTGTAGTTGACGTCTTTCAGGCCCAAGTGATGCAAGCTCTTTACCAAACGATCACGCTGCATAATTTCTACCCCTTCAAGTTATCCAAGCACTTTCGCAAAATACCTCAAGCCTCAGCCCTAGGTATCACGGGCGCGGTGCTCTGGGCCAAGGAAGCCACGAGAGCCAAGTCGCACGGGCGCGCCACAAGGCACGTTGAGTTCAAAAATGGAGTCAGAACAGAGCAGGACTCATGGAGAAGTACGTGGAGGTGAGATTGAATTGTTTGCGCTCACATTGGGGCTAAAGTTCGGGAATGTTTCGTTTCCATTTGACGGTTTGCGGTCCCGCCGCCCTCGGTCTGACCACACTGCTCGCCTGCTCCGCTGAAGAAGTCCCCCAGGACGGGGCAAGCGCGACTGCCGGTAATGAGACGACCAGCAGCGCGGGGAGGACGACTGACGCTTCCTCAAGCACCGAAGCGGGTTCAACAACCGAGGCTACGACTTCGACAAGTACGAGCACAACCGACACCAACCCTGGCCTAGACCTCACCGCAGGAGCTCAAACGAACGGTGGTAGCACCGACATCGATGAAACGGGAGGAGGCAGCGACGTTTGCACCGTGGCGATCTTGGGCGACCCGGGGTGGTACTCGGCTGCCAACTTTGGATCTTGGATCGCCGAACGCGGACCTGTCGTCGACCGTTTCGACTCTAACGGAGCCCTGGCTGCGATCACCGCTGACGAACTCGCCAAATATGATGTGGTTCTGCTCGACTTCTTGGGCCCCGACTTCGAAGTCGGGGTGTCTCCAGAAGACCTGGCAGCCTGGGTCAATGGGGGCGGGAGCTTGATCGCCCTCAGTGGCTATGGCGATACAGACGACGCCCTACTCACACAAAATCAGCTCCTTTTGCCTCTCGACCTAGGTTTCGACACGAGCGCGGTACTCGGTGGACCCGTCACCGACTTTGTCGACCACCCCATCACCCAGGGACTGACCAGCATCACCTTCGTTGGAGGACGACGCGTCACCTGCCTAGCGGACGACGAAGTCATCATGACCATCAATGATCCGGCTATACCCGTGGGCGTCACCGCCGAGCGTGGCCTAGGCCGCGCCTTTCTCTTCGGCGACGAATGGATCACCTTCGATTCGGAATGGTCGAGTATCCCAGAAATTCAAGTTATGTGGATCAACATTTTTGATTGGTTAGCTGACTGTGAACTGAAAGAGATCATTCGCTAACAGAGGACAATCAGCGCAGGCGGTCGATCGCCTCGGCGAAGCGCGAAGTGGCGTCTTCCTCTACAGTCTGGCCATGCCCGACTATTATCCTGTTCAGATCACAAGAAAGTCGCGTCATCTGATCGACAAAATCGTTACGATCATTGAGCCACATCATTCGAGCAAAACGGGGAACCGAAAGAGTACCGACAGGGCTCATGAAGAGATCTGCCAAAATTCCCTGGGATGACATATTGAGCAGGGCATCGTTGAAGATCAGAGTGCGTCCGTCCGCATCATCAATGGTCAGCACGCCTTCTTTCTTCTTCATTCCTGCCAAGTGCTCAAAACGAATCGTCTGATCTGAAGGAATCTGCGTGAAATCCCCGTCTACGCTGACCAACTTGCCGACCGCCTTCACAGACCCCTGGGGTGCGTACACCGCCGCCCTTGGATAGCGCTTCTTGTAGATGAAGGCATCCTGGCGATGAAATCCGTTCGGCACGATGAGCCCGGCTACCTCGCCCCAGGCTTCGACTTCTTTCATCTCGGCTTCACCCAAGGCAATGGCATTGTGAACGAGAACCCGGCCGTCGCTCAAACGCAGCAAAGTCATGCGTCGAATGTTCCCCTTTGGCATCGTACCGCTCACAGTCCAAAGGCGGTCGCTCAGCTTCTCAATGGGTTGGTGAGGAAGGACGGTCCAAGTACGGAAGGCCATGGCTGCACCTTAATCACAGCCCAGTTTTCAGACAAACTCGTCATGGGAATCGTGCCGAGAAGCGCGGCGTTTCTTCTCGATTCGGTCCTTCGGATGATTGTCGCACCAATCGATACCGATGAATGCTGCATTGTCCTGCTCGACCATGGGATCTGCGGAGACATCGGACCGCGCTACAATGGCGAAGTGTTAGCCAATGACTCAAGACGCATGAAGTCACCAAACGTAGTGGAAGAGCAGCCAAAACGCAGGACCAAGGAAGGTCACATACGTCATGAACATCGCCAATCCCCGAGGCGCAGGAGAATCCGCGTAGAGCATTCCCAGGGCGTGCAACATTCGACCTGCCACAAGCGTGGTGCAGATCCCCCATAGGAAAACAGCCGAAGCTCCTCCAAGTTCCGTAAGCCCAAGCATCACAACGCAGGTTGGGGCGTACTCGATGAAGTTTCCGAATGCTCGGATACGACGTCGAAGAATTATGTCGTTTCCGTCCCCAAAAACAAAAGCTGTGACATCGCCCTTTTCCCGACCGAGGGCCAAACGTCGCATCGAGACGCTCAGCGTCAGTGGAAACATGACAATCGCGAGCAGAGCCGCCGCGATGGAAGTAATGGGCAGGGCATGGACAAATGTGGTTTCAGTCATTTCTATGTAGACGGATGTTCGACCCAAAACCTGCCAACCACTGGAAATCACTAAGAAGAGTGCCACCAATCTATCATGTCTGAGCCAGCTCCTCCCCACTCAAGCAACGCCTCCTTTTCGTCACTGGTGTCTCCTCATCTCGCCGCCCTTCACTCATTCGCCTACCGCATGGTGGCCCACCCAGAGGACGCAAAGGACTTGGTGCAGGAAACCTTGCTCGCCGCACACCAAAACATCGCCAGCTTCCGAGGTGACGCCGCGTTTCGAACCTGGCTGTTCTCCATCGCTACCCGCAAGTGCCTAGACCACCTGCGGGCTCGCAAGCAGTGGCCGGCTAACGCGCAAAGTCTTGGGGCTCGGACCCATATCGACTCATCGGAACTCATGGACCAGATGGGAGCGATCGCGGCTCGACCTGGATTCAGCTACGAGTACCGCGAGCACATCGCCTATTGCTTCTCGTGTATTGGGCGATCACTGCCGCCGGTCGAAGCGGCAGCCATCCTTCTTCGCGAAGTCTTCGAGTTTACGAACGAGGAAGCGGCTTCCATAGTGAACCTCTCTGTTTCCACGTTTCGGCACCGACTCGCATCGGGCCGTGCGCGGATGATGGATACATTTGAGGACAGATGCGCTCTCGTCAAGAAAGAGGGCGTATGCTGGCAGTGTGAGGGCCTTCGGTCGTACCTGCCGGCGAACAAGCGCGGCCCCGAGGTCAAAGCGCTGCGCACCAGTGAAGCCGACAACAAGGAGCTCCTCTTCTTGCGACGACTCACTGTGATACGGGAAGTAGAAAATGGGGCAAAAAGCAGCCAAGAACTACACGACTACTTCCTTCGCTTCATGGACAAGCTGCTGGAGTGAGGCTACCACGCTTCGAGCATTTGTTGGGTTTCCTGTTTTTCGCGGCCTAGATCGACAGCAGGTTGGGAAGCTACACAGTCGAGCTCGACGTCTCCGCTTAGAAAACTCGAAAAGACGCGTCTACCACATCCACCCTCTTCCCAGCCCAGGTAACGCAGTGTGCTGTGTCCGGCCCAGGGCACTTGAATGAGGTTGTCCCTTGGTGAGTGACTCGGCGAAGCAATCGGCCCAGGCGGGGGGATCGAGCGGGTCGAAGCGGCCACTCAGGAGGTAGGTAGGCACCGAACTGGTGCTCCGTCTGGGCTCATCGACGTGCCGGTATCCGGGACCAAAGGCGGCACTTTCTTTTGTGCGTTCAAAAGAAAGGCCCCCGCCGGAGCAGAGGCCTTTTCGTCTTGAGCCCTTCCTCCTCCCAACAAGCCCACGATGTTTGCGAAGCAAACGAACCGCGGAATTCCGCATTTTCGGCGAAACGTGGGGAGGAGGAGCCCGCTGCAGCTCAATGAAACCGCAGCACTTCGGGCGACAGAGGGGGCGCGGCCCCCTCACAAGCTCTAGAAGTCACCGTGGCTATGACCGCCAGCGGCCGGCTTCTCTTCTTTGGGCTTCTCGGCCACCATGGCTTCGGTGGTGAGCATGAGGCCAGCAACAGAAGATGCGTTCTGCAGAGCCGTGCGTACAACCTTAGCCGGGTCGATGACGCCCATGGCGACAAGGTCACCATATTCGTCAGCGCGTGCGTTGTAACCGAAGTTGCCAGTGCCCTCGCGGACCTTGTTCACGACGATCGAACCCTCAAGACCGGCGTTGCCGACGATCTGGCGGAGAGGTTCTTCGATGGCACGACGAATGATGCGCACGCCGACAGCCTCAGCGTCCGAAACCTTCATCCCGTCGAGAACTGACTGAGCACGGAGAAGAGCAACGCCGCCGCCAGGCACGATGCCTTCTTCAACGGCTGCACGGGTAGCGTGCAGTGCGTCTTCGACGCGAGCCTTTTTCTCCTTCATCTCGGTCTCGGTAGCAGCACCGACCTTGATGACGGCAACACCGCCGACCAACTTAGCCAGACGCTCCTGGAGCTTCTCGCGGTCGTAGTCGCTGGTGGTGTTCTCGATCTGAGCGCGAATCTCGGCCTGACGACCCTGAAGCAGCTCGGCGCCACCGCCACCGTCCACAATGGTGGTGGTGTCTTTGTCGATCTTGACCTTCTTGGCCTGACCGAGGTCGCTGATGGTGACATTCTCGAGCTTGAGGCCGAGCTCCTCGGAGATCACCTGACCACCGGTGAGCACGGCGATGTCCTTGAGCATTTCCTTGCGACGATCGCCGAAACCCGGAGCCTTGACTGCAGCGCAGGTCAAGGTGCCACGGAGACGGTTAACGACGAGGGTAGCGAGTGCTTCGCCCTCGATGTCCTCGGCAACGATGAGCAAGGGCTTCTGTTGACGGGCAATCGCCTCGAGCACGGGAAGAAGATCCTTCATATTGGTGATCTTCTTCTCGCTGAGCAGAATGTAGGGGTCTTCGAGGACCGCTTCCATGCGCTCGGTATCGGTGCAGAAGTAGGGGCTCAAGTAACCGCGGTCGAACTGCATACCTTCGACGACGTCGAGGCTCGTTTCGAGGCTCTTGGCTTCTTCAACGGTGATGACGCCTTCCTTGCCGACCTTCTCCATTGCCTCGGAGAGCAGCTTACCGATCGTCTCGTCGCCGTTGGCCGAAACAGTACCGACCTGTGCGATCTCGTTGGGATCTTGAGTGGGCTTGGCCAACTTGGCGAGCTCTTTGACCAGATCGGCAACAGCCAGTTCAATGCCGCGCTTGATTTCCATGGGGTTGTGGCCAGCCGATACCAGCTTAGAACCCTCGCGGAAGATCGCCTGAGCCAAAACGGTGGCGGTGGTGGTGCCGTCACCAGCCACGTCGGAGGTCTTGCTCGCCACCTCGCGCACCATCTGAGCGCCCATGTTCTCGAACTTGTCCTCAAGCTCGATTTCTTTGGCCACGGTCACGCCGTCCTTGGTGACGGTGGGGGTGCCGAAGCTCTTCTCGATCACTACGTTGCGACCCTTGGGGCCCAGGGTGACCTTAACGGCGTTCGCCAGAGCGTTCACGCCAGACAGAATCTTGTTTCGTGCCGATTCGTCAAAAGCAATTTCTTTTGCAGCCATGTTCTTTGTTACTCCTATTGATAGCTACCGTGAGAAAAGGATTAGGCCTCGATCACGCCGAGGATGTCGTCCTCGCGCAAGATGAGGTGCTCTTCGCCGTCGAGCTTGACCTCGGTGCCGGCGTACTTGCCAAATAGAACTCGATCGCCGGACTTAACGGACAGCTCGATGCGCTTGCCGTCTTCGACTTTGCCGGGGCCAACCGCAATCACTTCACCCTCGATGGGCTTCTCTTTTGCGGTGTCGGGGATGATGATGCCGCCCTTGGTCTTTGCCTCTTCGGCGACACGCTTGACGATTACTCGATCTTGAAGGGGACGAATCTTGCTAGCCACGTTCGAATACTCCTGGTGGTATTGGTCTTTAAATAAGGGCTCGATGCCCTGGTCGTTTTTGACGCTACAGCTGCTTAGTTGCCTCGCACCGCAACACCGGTCTCAAGGCCGGTGAGCGAGCTGTCGCCAGAGCGAAAAAGCTCTGTTACTAAGTAACTGTATTTGTTGCCTTTTCTCGTTAGCACTCAGAACAGTCGAGTGCTAACAGCGCGCAACGTAACCTCTGCTGGGGGCCTGTCAACGGGAGGGAAGTACGATTTTTTGGGGGTGAACGAACGCACAGGCTCGGGAGAAGCCCTCAATCCAGTCCCGACTTAGGCTGAGGCGGCGTCTGAGGCTGAGGTGTCGGGGCCGCGCGCCGCACTGGCGGCTCTGGCCGAGGCTCAATGTGCTTCTTCGACCGCGACCCGGAACCGCCCCACGGAGGCACCGGTTCGCGCCGGTCGCTACCGTCGGTTTCAGTGGACTGGATAGCATCGGCTCCGGCTTCCACTTGGTCCACCTGCCTACCCCGTCGAGAAATCACTTCCATCGCGGTCATCAAGCCATCGAGTTCGCCGCTGAGTTGAGTGATCTTTCTGCGCTGCCGGACGAGTCGTCCCGCCAAGGTCTGCAAAGCAGAACGTAAACTGGCGACTTCGGGTTGAGCCCAAAACTGTTCGACACGGCGCGCTCGTTCGGCGCGTTTCTGCTCCACCCGGGCACGCTCGCCTTCCGAAATATCCGAGCTCGGCACCAAAGGGATCCGCCCCGTCACCTTCGCTCCTCCGGTTACCCCAGTGGATGCCCTCAAAGGTGTAGCCGAAACGGGCGCAGCCACCACGACCGTATCCGGCGCCATGGTCAACGTCGACCCCTCCTCGACATCCTCTTCACCAACGCCACTCGGCCCACCAACGTAATCGCTGCGCGCGCGACTCTGCAAGGCGTCGAGCTCCCATACGATCAAATCATATCCGCTCTCATCGTTGGAAAAGGCCCGCAGAGCTCGGTTTTCGACAAGTCTGAGTTTGGATTGAAAGTTAATATTGGTCTGCTCAAAGCTCGCGTACAGCTCGTCCAAAACTGCCGTCTTGTCGCCCCATTCGCGCATCAGGGCCAAGCCGTTGGTATCCACCTGCAGCTCCAACAAATGGCGAATGCCCTTATAGGTGGCCCTGTAGAGCGTGGCCCATTGCGCGTCTGTAATGAACCCGTTGGCGCGCGCCTCGCACAGACGAAACAAGCCCGCGTGTCCGAACTGCAGAATGTCAGAAACCGAGTAGATCTGTGCGATCTGTGTTGTTTGCTCGGCTGAGAGCTCTACGCGCACGCCACTTGTCGGCTCGCTCCCAGCTAGGCCCACCTTGTTGCGCCCTGTCTCGGAAACAGCCGTCGAAAACTCCAAACAGGCCAAGTGCGCGCCACGGGTCTGATCGTCGCCAGCCCGCTTCCAGACGAGATCGGCCCGCGTGGTATTGGGCACTTGTTTCACCACCGTAGGGCCACAGCCCACGCCGCCGAAAAGCAGCGCCATGATCACCAGGCCCGTTCTTCCTCTTTGACTCACAGCGTCCCATCCCTGCATTGGGTAGCCATGTTACCAACCCATGCACCGATCCCCCAACCTCCTTTTACCCGGCGCATGCGAAATCGCCCTCATCGGTCCTCACGAGCCAAAAAGATCGGTGGGTGACTTAACGAAGCTCTCTTCTCGTGGTCGCCTTGCTATGCTCACGCCCATCATGAGTTTGCGCTGCTCAGCTCTTCTGATCCTTCCCCTTACTTGGACCTCAGCGGGTCTGGCCCAGGGACAGGTTCTTGACGCCCCAAAAGGCGATACGAATCGTGACCGAGAAGTCATCCCAGACGACCAACAGACGGTACCGCCCGTCGAAAACGACGCGGCCAAAGAAACAAAAAACGACTCCCCAAGCGAAGTCGAAACTTCGAACGAAACCGATCTCCCCAGTGATTTAAGCGAGTCAGAGCCAGCCGAGATCGAGACTTCTGATGATGCCTCCGCGGGGCCAGCGGCTGAGCTCGACCCAGAAGCGACGTCGAGTGCCACACAAACTTCTCCTACCGTACCGCTCGGCGAGACGCCCCCCAACCCAGAGGCCGCCACGAATGAATACGAAAGCAGCAGTCTTCCTCAAGAGCCCGAGCGTGTGACCCCGTGGCTCTACCGTCAGGGCCGGATTCGCTTCGGTGCTGGTTTTGGCTGGACCTCAACCTCAAACGAGTCTTGGACGATTCTTTCGGCGGGACTCGGGGTCTTCCCCTGGGACGGCGTGCTCGTCGAACTCGATTCCACCTTCTGGCTGGGCGGCTCTCCCTTTGTCGCCACCCTCACGCCAGGACTGCGCTACGTCTTTCACTTCGTCCCCACGGTGCAGCCCTATGTGGGCGGATTTTATCGGCACTACTTTCTAGGGGATGGTTACCCCGACACCGATTCGGTTGGGGCACGCGCCGGCGTGTACTTCATGATCGGTCAGCACCTTCTCATCGGGGGTGGTGCTGCCTATGAGCACTTTGTGAATGAAGCCGTGTTCGTTCGCCAAGACGATGTCTATCCCGAACTCACTTTTAGCTTGGTCTTCTAGCCGAGCGCGGGTTTGGGGCCCGGGGATCAAACTCCTTCGAGAATCAACAAATCCATCGAGGCAGCTCCAACGCGCATTTGCCTAGCGGCCTGGTATTCAACCGAATGATAACAGTCGACAGCCGCCTGATAAGAAGGGAACTCGACAATCGAGTTGCGGCTCCGGTTAGCCCCTTCGACGGCTTCGAATTGCCCTCCCCGAGCCAAAAAACGCCCCCCGTATTTGCCCAGCACCTCTGGGGTTGCGCTTAGATAGTCCTTAAAACGATCCATGTCGTCGACATCAAGACGCACGACCCAGTATCCGGTGGCCATAAGCAAGTATGAGCGTGCTCAGCGAACGAGACAAGAACGAATCAAAAAGCCGCCTTCTTGGGAGAAGCGGCGCCCGAAGCCGACTGCGAAACACACCCAGCATCAACTCCGAAACTCAAGCAGATCAAGGCCCCCGTGAGACAACGTTGACAACTTCCCGCCATCGCATAAGAAGCTAACATGTTCGCTGCGACCTCGAATCAGTCCAGATACCTCACGCCTACCTCGCGAGGCGGCTCGCTACTTGCTCACCACGGCGCGCGCCTGCTGCTCGTGCTCGTGGCGACCCTGGTGCTTTGCTTTTCAACAACTGAGGCGCGAGCCGAAGACTACAGCACCCTGTCTCAGCGCGAGCTCGAAAACAAACTCGACGAAACCAGTCTCGGGGGTCCCATCGCGACTCTCGCCGTGGGCGGCGGCCTGGCTATCGGTGGAGCCGTGTTCACCTTGTACGGGGCAGTTTTCGAAGCAGTCTGCACCGACGACTCGTACTGGGGTTATGACTCTGGCACGAACTGTGGCGGCAAAGCCTTGTTGATCATCGGCGGCACCGGGCTCGTGGTCGGGGCGACCTTGGCCACGGTGGGTGGGGTTTGGTTGGGGTCGTCCATCAAGAAGCGCAGGAAGCTCAAACGCGAGCTCGACCGCCGCAACTACGGCTTTAAACCCACCTACCAAGTCGGCCTCGCTCCTCTGTCCACCGGCCAAGGCCTCGCCTTTAAAATGCAGTTCTGAGACTCAAGTAGATCCGAAGACCGGGGTAGCCACAAGCGCCAAAAACCAGAACCCCGGCGGAAGAACGGCGCTTGAACGTACGCGTCGCTGAAGCGATCGCGCCAAGACAAAGCGGGAGCGCCAGTGGCGCTCCTTTTGTTTGTAAGGTGTGAAGATCAGCTGGAGTTGCGTCTCTAACCCAACTGCGTCGCTGCAGGGACAAGCAGTTTGTCCTCCATCGACACAGGGGAAAGGGACATCAATATGAATAGAACAAAGATAGCATCTGTTGCGACACTCTCACTCTTGGCCGCCTCGTGCTCAGCCGAAATCGACGAACAAGGTTCGTTTGCTCAGCAAACACAAGAGGTGAAACTGATGCCCAAACCGGGCGTGAACATCGCCGAAAGCAGCTTCAGCGAAGCCGGCCGCGATATTGCGCAGCTCAATGGCTACACCTTTTATGGAGCCGACTTCGACGGCAACGACGCCAATGATCATGATGGCTCAGCTCACCTGTTTCGGGACAATCAACCTCTCCGCTCCTACCGTGTCGAAACGCCCTACCCAGGAAGCTTCTTCGGGCGCATCATCGGTCTGAGCGAAAACTACCTAGCGGCCAAAGTTCAAGAGTTTCCTTTTGGACCGGGCAACTACCGCGATGCCGTGTTGGTCGCCGGCCGAGCAGCAGATGGGGAGTTCGAAAGCTGTGGTGACCTCGGCCCCAACGGAGAGCTACCCAACTGCGTTAGCTGCACAGTGGGGCCGTCCGACGGCAGCACCGCACCCGACTTCACGAGACTGACCTGCAGTCCGACCTCGAACGTTCAGATCTTGCGCCCAAGCACCTTCACCGACACCGACAGAGTGCTCGGCCTCGATCTGAGCAAAAACGAACTCGTAGTGGTGAGCAACCAAAAGCTCGCCCTCTATCGGGCCAGCGGCTCAGACTGGAAGCAGATAGCCACCTACTTACTTGGGACAAACGAAAGCTACGTCGGCCCAGTCGCGCTATCACTGAACCGCCTCGCAGTCTTGGTCAGGAAGGACGGAGTCCTTTATATCAAGATGTTCGCTCGCTCAAGCAGTACAGGTCGGTGGCACTTTTCGGTCCGCGTGCATCCCCCCGGAGGAGAGTCATTTCGATCCGACGCCAAACTCGACCTCAGTGGCAACTCGCTCGTTGTCGGTGATAGCCAAAATACCTTCTTCATCGATCTGATGAGGGGAGGCCCCGCTGACTGGGATGATGGCGTAACTCGTGCCTGCACCCTAAACCAAGGCGCCTATGACGTGGCGATCTCGGGCAGCAACGCCGTCATCGCCACTCGTCCAGGCCTGCCCATGACCTTCCGTCGCGGCACTCACTGGCGACTGCAAGGTGGCCTCGCCGACGGTCTCTTCCCTCGCGACGTGAACAATGCCGGCTTTCCTACCCTCGCCTCCCTCTGGGGAGCTGCGATCGACGGGGACGACGTGGCGATCGGTTGGCGGAACTTCGCGGGGACAACACCGCTCTCTGCCACAGGAGCAGCCCTCGGTTTCAGCTTCAAGGAGTACGATTGCGGGTATCTGCGCCCCATCCCGGGTGGGCAAACCTGGCGCGTCGATCCTCTCTATGCTTCGAGTGTAGACGCTCCCGCCTTCTTCCAGTTCCCCGACGATTACGCCGTCGACGGCAGTGTCGATACGCGCTGGATGGCGCCGATGACGCCGGGCACCAAGCTGACTTTGGACTTGGGCGAGCTGCGTATGCTCAGTCATCTCGAGATCACCTGGGGTACGACCTACTCGGATGACTTCAGCGTGCTCGTGAGTGAAGACGGAAACAGCTACTTCACCATTGATCGCGTGAGCGGTTCAGGAGACACACAAGTCGTCGACTTGCGAGACAACGAAGATGCCTTTGGGCGCTACGTGCAACTTGACATGCACGGCTTCGATCTCAAACCCAACACCGGAGACTGGGGAGTCGCCATCAAAGAAATCCAAGCATTCCGGCGAGTGCACGAGAGCTGCAACGAACTGCCCAGTGGTCCTTCAATGGCCTGTGAAGGAGACGCGCCCTCGCACATCTGCACCTTCGCCTGTGGTGGTCAAGCAAGTGGGCAGACTTGCTACTGTGACCACCTCTGCGAACGGTACAACGATTGTTGCTCATTCGATGGAGCGCACCGAGGATCAGAATACGTACGCGGCGTCGCCGATCGCTGCGATTTTTGAGCTGGGGAAGACGCGGGGGGGGGGATGCCTCTCCCGCGCTGTTATCCTTGGTCGAGGGCTCTCCTGCGCGAATCGCTCCAATCACTGCGGAAAATCGAGTTCATCACAGGAACCGAGCGAGAAAAGACGGGCAGGACGTACGAGGAGTCTGCTGGGGACGATCGACGCACTTCGTTAGTCTAATCGTCCTCAAGGTCGAGTCGGTACTCGACTATCCCCCTCCTTGTCCCCGGAGCAGGACTCAAATCCACGGGTCCGCAAGGTTACCGGTCCACCAAAAGTCACTCGCTCGCGTGCCTAAGCAAGATCTGCGTTGATCCCGGGACCAACAGCGGCTCCCTCCCGTGGCAACAGCGGCTCTCGTGGCAGCACAACCGGGAACCAGTCTAGACAAGCGATGTCCCGATGGTGCCCTGGACAGAGTCACCCGCGAAACTGAAATAGGACAGCGGCGGCCCTTCTCAGAGGGTCAACGCCAACTTCGCCATGAGCGAAAGAGGCGGTCCGACCGAAACGTGGTGGTCTTCGGAGGGGGCCGCATCGCTCAGATCCCAGAGCGATGCGCTCAGGTATTCTTCTGTGCCGTATTCGTGATTGAGCAAGTTGAAAACCGACAGGCTCAGATCCACCGGACCCCAGTTCAAGCCAGCCGAGGCATCCAGCAAAGCCCAACTCGTGCCCCACTGATCTTCACCCAGCGGTTTGGGAGAGCGATAAGTAAAACCCAGCCCCCACACGGCGACGAGTTCGTGGGCGCCCCACTTTTTGATCGACTCGCGATAATTGGCGTCCAGGCGCATCGTCAGAGGCGCTATCCCCTGGAGTCGGTCGCCCGGTTCTCCACCATGACCGTGAGCTGCGTGCTCCTCTTCGCTTTCATGCTGATGAGCCTTTTCTTCTTCGTGCCCCAAGACGCGCGCATCGACATAGGTGAGCGAAAAACTGGCCAAAAGACCTGAAACGGGCCGCAGTACCGCCTGCAACATCACCCCCGCCCGACGCGTCGCCCCCGTCTCGACCAGACCACCAGCGTGAGGCTCGAAAACCAAATCACTGCCCACATAGGCCAAATACCCAGCGCCAGTAACGAGAACGCGCTCATCGGGTCGATACACCAAACCCAAGTCCCCGCTCCGCACCACCGAGAACTCGGCTTGCTCATCATCTTCTAACAGACGAATATTGGGCGATCGATAGCCATGGCCATAGGACGTGCTGAACTTGAGACGAGGACTGACGCGATACTCGAGACTCGCACGAGGGCCAACGAAAAGGTCCTGCGCCGTGTCGTAAAAGCGCTCGTCCTCGCGTCTAAAACGTCCTTCCCCCAGCTCATCACCCAGCTCGTAGCTCATCATCGTGGCTCGCACTCCAGCTCGAGCATCGAGGCGCTTGCCCAGCTGTACATCGGCATCGCCCCACATCGAAAGCTGCATTTGCGTGCCACGGGCGTCCACACCTTGGGACCAGGCGGCGTTTTCGTCCACCGCATCGATCAGCTTCTTTTCCTGAGAAATGGCATCGAGACGTGCGTCACTACCGACTTCGATCGTGCCGTGAATGTGCGGCCCCACATCAAGAGCCTCGGTGCGGTAGCGACCGATCAGCCCCAGACTCTCGGTGCGATTGCGCTGCTCGGATAGGTCGCTCACCCTATCACCCTGGGCGTTTCGAAACCCACCAGCATAACCAGTCAGGTTCACCCAACTCGAAAACCTGTCTTGCCCTAGCCAAAATCCAAAACTACCCGAAGCGTGCTCTTTGCCCCGATAGTCCGCGAAGAGCCCAGCCATGACGCGCTGGTTGGTCGCTCTTTGGTTGAGCGCGCTCGCGTCGCCATAGGTGCAGCCGTAACAAAGGTCTCCCGCGTCCATGTCGCTCTTGCGCACCACACCCGGGCGCTCGCCTCCTGCGGTATGCGCCAAGCCAATCGCGCGAAAGCGCAGCGCTCCATGACCAAAACTATGCTGCAAAAGGGCACTGCCCAACTGGGCCTTTCGATTGTCGCCGTAGCCTTGGGTGCGCGAAAACTGCACCGCCCCTACGCTCTGACGTTCGGCTTCCTTGGGAGCCCAAACCAAGGCTTCGCGCCAGGTTCCAAAAGACCCATATGACGAACTCACGGTAAGACCTCGGTGCTCATCATCTACCCCCAAACCGATGTCGACCGAGCCAGCGACGGCAAAGTCACCTTGTGCCGGGTCGCTCAAGCCCTCAGTGACGTTCACTTCGTCGACGAGTTCACCAATCAAAAAGTTGAGGTCGGCATACCCCTGACCATGAATATGTGAAGGCAAGTTGATGGGCAGCCCCCCCACCTTGAACTCAATATCTTGACCGTGTTCGGCATGAAAGCCTCGCAACGAATATGAGTGGGCGACAGCGGCACCTTCGCCCCGCCCCGCGATCAAACCGGGTACGGATGCGAGGGCATCTACCCCACCCTGATGGGGCGCAGCTGCGATGATTTCTCGATGCAAAAAGAAGTCGCTCGCCGCACGACGCTCGGTACGCAAGGGTCGCTCGCCATGCACCGTGATCACCAAGTGAGCGTCCGTATGGCTGTGGTCGTGATCGACGTGGTCTTCCTCTACGATGGGCTCGCCTTTTGAGTCCGGGCTCGTAGAGGGCTCTACTTCGGGGGCCTGACCCAGCTGAGCAACAAAGTCGACCTCCACCAAAATCCGACTCGCCAGAGCTCGATCACCGCGGCGCGCCGGCTCGAACTTCCAACGCCGCACCGCGCGCAAGGCTTCATCATCAAAGGGCGCCCCTTGGGGGTTTTTGAGCTCCACTTCGCCCACGCTGCCGTCAGCCTCCACCACGATCAAAAGGGCCGCCCTTGGAGACTCGGTCGGCGGCAGCACGCCAGCGGGCAGCTCCGCGGGGTATTTTTCGATCAAGTGTGGCAATTGCACTTGAGGCACTGGCTCCACCGGCGGCTCGCTCCTAGGCGAAGAGGCAGCCTGCGGCTCTCCTGCACCCGAAATCGGAGCCTGTTGCGCCCACAAGGGGGAAGAGACAGCGCTCGTACAAAGGAGCGCTGTCACGGAAAGCCCAGGAGGCAAAACGAAAGGTCGATAGGCAGAGGTCATCATCATCACTACAGGCTCGCGACCAAGTTCCATCATGGCCCTCGCGGGAGGCCTACAGGTGCGCCGATGACGCGGGATAGCGTCGGGTTCGTGCACCCCGGACCCATGGCTCGGCACTACCCAATGAGCTCACGGGTGCCCGGCTATCACGCCTGCTACTAGGGAGCAAGAAGGCGGTCGCCGCGCTCGACGACCGCTGAGCATTCGCCCCTAGCACTGCGACCACTCAGAAATGAGCGGTTTCGCCCCTCTCTGTCTCCGCACTTTTCTCTTCCCATTTGTGCCGCGACCCTTCCGGAAAACCGAGCCGTCTCTCAACGCTGACAGACCAAGAAGCCCTCAAATTTAAATGGTCACAGCACTACAGCGCATCTCATAACCCAAAGGGTGGCGAGATGCGCGCAACAAGACACTCGTACATACCACAAGGAAAAGGCTCCGCCGACGCTTGCCTCACTCCTTTGGGGCGAGCGTCGGCAGAGCTTCTACTGGTTGTGAGATGTATTCTAGTTCATCGCGTGAAGTTCCCCACCGGGGAGCGGTTCTTCCTCAAATACCTCAGGAATATTGCGCGCCAAGATGGGATCGGCCCCCAAGGTCCCGACTAGTTCATCCAGGTAGGCACTGCCACTGACCCGCTCGAGCTCTTGCTGAGCGGCTTCAAGGCGCTCGGCGATCTCGAGGCGACGGGCTTCGTAACCGTAACCCGGGCGTCCTAGGAATTCTTGCAACGAAGCCACATGACGCGTCCACAAGGCGACTTCCCGCTCTTGTTTGATAAGCAAACGCGCCTTGTACCAATCACTCGAAAGCAGAGCTTCACGGGTGAAGAGGGCCCGCACTTCTGGGTCGGTGATCGTCTTGCCCTCGTAATTGCCGTAGGCCATCACGTGCAGCACAGCCTTCAACGGAGGACAGGCCTGATCGATGCTGCCATCTTTGAAGTAAGCCAGAGCCGACTTCTGCTGGGCTTCCACCAAGTTGTTCACCCCATCGACGAAGACCCCCATGTCCTGGGTTTCCGGTCTCAGCAACTCTTCGGTGAAGACGGCGACAGGATTGTCGAAGACTCGACCAAAGTAGGTATGCACGAAACGCTGGGTAATGCGGTAGCCCAGCCGACTCGCCAGAACCGTCTTGCCCTCGTACTCGAAGTCTTCGACTTTCTCGAGCTCGCCCTTTTCGATCATGCTGCTCGGATCCCGTTCACGCGGGAAGAGGCGACACCATATTTCGGGAATCAAGAGACTGATGTCGTGATCCACGCGGCAGTTCGGACCAATCCACCCTGCCGCTGTGCTGAAGCCGCCGTAACCCGTGAGGATCATCGATACCAAGGCATTGTTCAAATCGGCCGTTGCATAAATAGCGTTGAACGGTCCCTTAGTCAGCGCACCTTCCGAACCCGCTCCCGTCGTACTGGGCGACTTCCCCGTCACCGAACACACGTAATCCATGAACAGCTCGGGCAGTTCTTGGTAGTGGATCGGATTGAAGACACACAGTGGACGAATCTTCTTGCCGTCGATTTCGTCTGGTGGATTGTTACGACGACCGCTCAACACCGAAATCACGGGGAAGACGCAGGGCTCGTCGATAGAGATCTTGCGATACAAACGAGCGCCGAGTTCGGCCAAGTAACGTCCTTCGGGATGAGCCATATCGGGACGCACCTGAAGGTAACGGGGGTTCTTGGTGGGTACGCCCCCGACGAGCCGCGGCTTGGCCGAACAAACATTGCTGTTCTCGCTTTCGGCAGCCTCGAGCATGTGCTCACGCATCGGCTCGGTGAAAGCGCCGAAAAGATGAACTTGCTCGGTGAGGTCCCGCATTTCTTCGGCCGAAAGAGGCTGAAAGTTGGACGCAAAGAGCCCCGGATCGGACATGTCGATTTCGGTCTGTTTATCGAAACCCGGATGAACTGCTTCGTCGGGACGCTGAAACAGTCGATACTCGCAGTTTTCGGCGATCTTCAAGCTGGGATGTGCCGAGTACTCAGCGGGCAACCCCTTGACCTGACCTGCGGGCACTACTGTGCTCGCCGTGATGTCGTCCTCCATCTGTACCTTGTCCGAGGCGATGAAGTCTTGGCGTAGTTTGTAGGTGCGCCAAGCGCCGTTCTTCCACAGACCGATTCGCAAGTACGAACCAATCAGCTTACGACCGTCCAACTTGAGCTCATGACCCGGCGCACCGTTGACGATGTCCACGGTGAAACGCTTGCGCCACTCGCTTCCCCAGGAGGGTCGATAAAACTGCTTGATGGCAAAGACGATAGCTCGCACATGATTGGGGATCGCGCCCACGAACTGATTGTGCTCCTCGGTGTAAACCTGAGTGTTCTTTGTGAGCAGTTTCACGACAGAACCCAAAGAACGCTCTTTGGAAAGCAGCGGCCGACCCGGATCTTTGCCATGACTCGACCGAAGTTCAGAAACCAAACATTCTGAATAATCACGCTCGATGATCTGCTCGACCCAATCCATGTCGCGCTCGTACTCGCCGATATAGATCGGGCCAACGATGACCGCATCGTTGAGGCTCTTAGAAATCTCGCTCTTGCCTCCTCCAGATACTGTGCATGGCTTGTGACAGAAAGTGCCCTCCGCCACCGTACCGATGAGACGCCAGCTGTCTCCCACGGATTGCAGGCGCACCTTATAGCCACTTGGGTGCATGTAGACATGACCCGGCAGTACCCGAAGCGACTGGCTGTGACCGCGGCTGACCCAGGTGGCCTGCTGCTTGGCCAAATCGATTTCCATGTCCTCGGGCAAAATATGAATATGAGGGAACCGTTTGTCGCTCGCGTATCCTTCTTCGTGCACGGTGACGCTGTCGCCCAGCAACTTGACCGCCTCAGAAAACCGATGCTCAGCCCCAATGAAACGCGCATCCGGAAGGAAGTGTGAACCGAGGCTATACGTCGAAAAGGCAAGCGCCCCTCCCGCATGCTCTTCCTCGGCCAAACCGTACAGATTCGCCGAAAGACCAATCTGAGTTTTGACCTCTTTTTTGCAATAGCCGAAGTAATTGTCAGCCAAGATCGTAACCATGATGCCGCGCTCGTCTCGCATCGTGATCTTAAAGGGCTTGCCGCTGTTGTAGCGCTCGTGGGGTTCGACCCAGCACATGCCCTGCTCTTTTTGGAGCTCTGTCGCATCATCCACGTGGGGCAGCCCCAAGTCCTTCTTGTACATCGAGCGCAAATGCGGAGCCAAAATCACACAACCGGTATGCCCCGTCCAATGCTCAACATCGAGAGCCGCATCGTTTTCGGGGAGGTGGGGGTCGCCTGCATTGCCAAAAATGCTCTCGACGAAGTCGAGGTTGGACACCAATCCACCCGGAGCAAAGAAGCGGATCTCGAGACGCTTTTCTGGACGCACTCCGGGGACCTCGGGGGCGACCAAGGGGCGCAATAGCAATGACACCATTGTCTCGACCGGAGCATCCCAGGCCGAAGTAAAGGGCAAAACTTTGAGATCGGCAGGCGGATTGAGCGCGGCCTCAAGCAAACGGGCATAGGCGACGAGGGGGACTGCAACCTTGTCGCTCGGCACGGGAAGCCCCACGTCGGCCACATGAAAGACTCCCTTGGTCGTGCGGCGGTCATTGAGAGGATTGTGAAGCACACCGTTGTTGATGCGGTAGCTCGAAACCTGATCGTTGTGGTAGTCATCCGCGTTTTCGGGCAAGGACAGATGCCGCGACAAACCATAACGATCAACCACCAAGGTCTGATGGGGCAGCACGGGGCGCTCCTTGGTGGAGCCTAAAATATCATCTAAAAAGTCCTGAATGCGCTGATCAGGAGGCGAAAGATGCCCGCTGAGAAGCCGACTCTGCTCCGCGTAGCGTTGAAAGAGGTCGCCAGCGAGCTCGAGCACACTTTCCTCTTCTTCTGCGCTTGGTACTGCATAGCCCTGAGCCGCCAGCTTGACGACGATGCTGCGATGAAGCGCTTCGCGGTCAATTTCAGGCTGACCTCCGTCGACTCGGAGGCCGACGTATTTTTCTAGATTTTGCACCTGTGCCATGGAGTATTTGTAACAGCGAGCACGGGCAAAACGATAGCGGATTGTGCGTTCAGGAAGGCCTCTTTTCGATGCACAATATGCGCGCTTTGGCAGTCGACATCGAAGCGAAACCAGAGCGAATTCTAGTCGCTTCCGACAAGATCCTCGAGCGAAGCGAGGCCTTCGACGATTGCCGCACTCGCCCTGGGTGAGCTACGACGAAGCTTCTGCTGGTTGTGAGATGTACTCTAGTGCATGCGAAGAGTCTCTCAATCCCTGCTGTAGGACTTCTCGATCAATTGACGTAATCGCGACGGGTCCGTTGCCGAGGTTTTACACATAAAACCGCTGGTGTGAGCGAAGTGAACATCTACCTCTTGCGACACTTGAGAGAAGTCGAGACTCGGATGGTCCAAGAAACGCGCAATCCCATAGCCGTCTCCGCGCCGATCCGGATAAACCAGGGCGAAAATCTGGTCTCCGCCCTGCAGTTGTCGAGCATAGCGCGCGAGCAATGCAGAGGGTTCGTCGGGCAAAGTTTCGCTGCGCGCCAAATAAAGCGCTCGGCCGGCTTCTCGACCCAAGGTGATTGACCAGACCGCCGCTTGTTCGCGCACCTGCTCCAGACGGCGCCGCGAAGACTCGATGTGTTCGCGCAGGTCGTCGCCGATATAGCGCATGACCTCATAAAGAGTCTGAGGCGAGCTGAGTTCCGCCTGACCGGCGAAGCGACGTAGCAAGGTAATATCAATAGGCGAATTGAGGCGCGCCACTGCCTCGCGGGTCACCCCCAACCACTCTGCCGTTTGATGGGGACCGCGCGAATCGAACCATTCAGCAGTTTCTAACCAATCACACACTTGTAGAGCGTCCTCGTAGAGCCCCATCCCTCGAAGCACCAAGCTCAGAGCGCAACTGGGCGCGTGGTCGCGCGGGTACTGGTGGTGATCAAAGTTGGATAGCTCGGCATCGTCGCTTCCACCAATATCGACCAGAGCAACGCTGCTATCGGTAAGTTCTTCCGGTTTGGGATCGCGACGTTCGACTGGGGCACCGTACTTTGAAATCAAAAGACAAGTAGCCAAGAAGTCGTCCTTGTGAGCGCTGCCGGGATGCGTCACGATTCGTTTGATCATAAATCCCACCATACTCACCAAGCAGACGACAACAACCGCGACGGCTGAGAGATTCAATAAAGAAAGGTAGCTTACGCGTTGGTGGCTCAAAGCCCCGAACAGCGCCGACTGCGGTTCGAACCATCCGGCTCCATCAGCTCGCTCTCCTGAGCAGTCGAGGCGCCGAGCGGTGGGATTTGTCCTTCGGTTCCCGAGGTAAGTCGATGGGGCGTCGCATTGAGACTGATCACCGCCTCGTGCACGCTCATGCAACGCCCACGATTGCCCAACTCTTGAGCCAAACCCGAACTCCGCAGCACATCGAGCACCGGGCCTTTGAGTCCCGTCACATAAAACTGCACGCCGCGAGTCGAGTACTCTTCGTTCAATTGACGCAAGGCGAGCTCTGCCGAAGAGTCGATATCGTTGACGGCCGACGCATCAAAGACCAGAGCCTCGAGTTCTTCGCCCAGCTGATACTCTAAATCCAACAACGCATCCCGAAGAAACTGGACATTGCCAAAGTAAAACTCAGCGTCCATGCGCACAATCAGCACCCCCCGGTAGGTGTGGAGTCCACGATGACGACGCACATTGCGAAAGAGATGGGTTCCCGGAACCCGCCCCAAAACCGCCAGATGTGGCCGAGCACTGCGCGCCACCTGCCACATCAGACTGGCCACGACCCCGGTAGCAACACCCGGCACCATGCCCCAGATCAAAGTAGCCAAGAAGGTCACGCCCAAAAGCCAGCGATCGGTAGGTTTCACCTTCTGGAGCCGACGGAACTCCCCCAGATCAATCAGACTCGTGACCGAGCTCAGGATGATCGCAGCCAGGGCCACCGTCGGTACGAGACTCAGGACGGGAGCAAGCAGCAGAAGCGCCATCAGGACAAACGCCGAGGCGATTAAGGTCGAGAGCTGAGTGCGGGCTCCCGAAGCATGATTGACGGCCGTACGAGAGAACCCGCCAGCAACCGGATAGGCGCCCAAGAAGCCGGACATCAGGTTCGCCCAGCCCAAAGCCACCAACTCGCGGTTATCCGAGACGGTCACCTTTTCTTTCAGGGCGTAAGATTTCGCAATCGAAATGGACTCGACAAAACCCAAGGTCGCTAAAGTCAATGCCCCCGGAAGCAGCTCTCGCATGAGCGACCAAGAAACGCGGCTCCATGCCCAGCTCGGTAGGCCCTCGGGAACTTGCCCCACGAGCGGTACCCGCGAGCCCCAACCAAGACCATGCACAAGCGCCGTCAAAAGCGCGATCACGGAAAGGGGGGCAACAAAACGCGGCAGCCACTTCTTGCTGAGCCACAGGGCAATAACGCCCAAGGCGCCAAGCAGCACCAGCTGAGGTTCGAGGGACCACTTGAGCGTGGGCAATTGCAGCAAATAGCCCCCCAAATTCGGAGCATTGTGTAGCTCAAGACCGGACAGAGGCCTGAGCTGACTCAAAGCGATGAGGAGTGCGGTGGCCGAAGTAAAGCCGCTGATCACAGGATGGGAGAGAAAATTGACGAAGAAACCCATACGCAGCAATCCCATCAACAGCTGCAGGGTTCCGACCATCACCGAAAGGGTGATCGCCGCCTCCAGGTAAAGCCCTTGTCCGACGGAGGCGATGCTCCCGAGAGTCGCAGCAACCAAAAGCGAATCCATCGCCACAGGACCGACGCTCAACTGCCGACTACTGCCTAAGAGCCCGTAACATAGGGGCGCCACCAAGGCTGCGTATAACCCCACCACAGGAGGGAGCCCCGCGAGCAGGGCGTAGGCCATGCCCTGCGGCACCAGGAGTACTGCGCTTGCGACCCCCGCCCCCATGTCCGAAACCAAGGAAGACCGGCTGGCTCTCTTGAGATCGAAAAGAAGAGGCGATAGCGCTCGCCTACGAGCGGACGAGGCGAGCGGTGAGCGGGCACTGTTCATGGAAGAACTCAAAGTAGAAGACTTCAACCCGCCGCGCGCACACCCGTCATGCCGCCCCGCAAGTTGGTGACATCAGAAAACCCCATCTTGCAGAGTACGTCACAAGCCGCGCTCGATCGTCCTCCCGAACGACAGATGACCAGATAAGAGGCATCGCGCTCCCACGATTGCGCCGCGGTCTGCAGCGTCGAGAGGGGTACGAGTTCGGCGCCGGGGAGATGACTTAGCTCACCCGCGAACTCTTCGGGTTGGCGGACATCGATCAACCGTGTCCCCGGCTTCAAGTTCGAGAGCTGCTCGGGACCGATCTCTTGGTAAGCGGCGGGGTTCGAAAACAGATTAGATAAAATACTCATTTCACTACACCTCAAGGCAGATTGTTTTGGGATTAAGAGGCGCGTTCGACAGGAACGCCCGCGAGATTGGTCGGGACACGACCGTTGATGGGGATCTTCAAATAGCGGCGGTGATTGCTCTCCTCCTCGGGAAGGTACCCACCAAAGACGTTGATCTGGATACTCTGAAAGATCAGTTTAGGGGGGCTCAAACTGGCGTCCCGTTCGTTTCTAAAGCGCACGAAATCAACCTCGTTGCGCATGGCCGGGAGCTGCACGTTGTGCTCCTTCTCGGCCAATATGGTGCTTTGATAACGTAGCTGCCGACCGTGAGGCATGTAGTCATGACCCACGAAGACCCGCGTCTGGTCCGGTAGCCGATAGAGCACCTCGGTCACCGAGTGATAGAGCGTCTTTGCCGATCCGGCGGGAAAGTCTGTTCGACCCGTTCCGTAGTCCTCCATAAAAAGCGCATCGCCCGTAAAGACAGCGTCTTTGATGACATAGCTCATACAAGCCGGAGTATGACCAGGCGTGGAAAGAGGACGCACCCGAATCGATCCGAACTGAACCGGCATCTCGTGGTCGAGCAAAATGTCGAACTGACGACCATCAACTGCTACTTCGGAGTCCAGATTGAAGAAGTCGCGAAACGTCTCTTGCACCAGGGTGATACCTCGTCCGATCCCGACGGGTGCTCCATATTTTTCCGCCAGGTAACGAGCGCCGGATATGTGGTCAGCATGAGCGTGAGTTTCGAGCACCCCCCGCACGGTCAGACCTTCGGCGTCGACAAAGGCGCAGAGCTCTTTCAAGCTTTGATGAGAAGTCTGTGAGCGGAGCACATCGTAACTCAACACCGGATCGATAATGACCGCATCCTGGGTCTCGGGGTCCGATACGACGTAACTCACCGTCCAGGTATCGGGGTCAAAGAATCCTTGTACTTGGGCTTGCGTAGACATGCCCAGGATAGAGCAAGAGCCGTGCCGCACCCCTCAGGCCAATCGTTCAGTCGCCTCGCTCGCCGCATGTCGACGTCGCTCGGCGCGTTTTCTTCAATTTCGGCCCATTCTGGCGTTTTTTTCTCGGCGAAAACAAGGAGACTCAACGTTGCAGAACGTTTCGCACACTCGTTTCACTCGTTTCACTCGTTTCATTTCGTTGCAGAGTCGGCGCCCGAGCTCGCTTGAGGCTCGCCTTCTTGGGCAGGTGCAACCTCCTTCGCCCCCGGGGCGGCAGTAGGAAGCATCGGCTCACTCGCCTCACAGTCGCCGAGCTGCACCTGGAGCGCTTCACCTTCCCGCGACACACTCACCGGTACCGACTTACCCTCGATCTCGATCGGCTTGCTCAAATCGAGACGAGAAGGGGCGATATTGGTCGCGAAGGCGACCAACTCCACTTCCTTTTGATCCGAAGGCGCTTCAATCAACAAACAAATCGGTCCTTCCTTGCCTTCCTTGTTGTTGAACAGAAAGCTATGAGTCACCCCTTGCTGGGTGCCGCGCACCATCGCATCTTTGACCATGGTCGCGATGTGATGCTTCTCAAAATAGGCCAAGACTTGGGCGTAACTGTGCTCGATCATCCGCGGTCCGCGACACTGGACCTTTTTGCCAAGAAGTGGATGAAGATACGCTTGCCCAGCGGGACACTCGGGGTCGCCTTCCTTCTCGAGCCGAACGAGTTCTTCCTGACTCGGTGGTTTGGGCGCCTTGACCTCTCCAGCTTGCAAGCGCTTCAGATGAGTCGTCACCCGCTTGAGTCCCTTTTTGATTTCTGGAACTTCGGGGCTCTTCACTGCTTCGCAGGCGCTGAGGGCCTCCCGAATAGACTCCAGGGTAGAAGTAACGCTCTCTTCGTCCGTAGGTGACATCGAAAGCAAGCTCACTTCGCTGGAATTAAGGAGCTTTTCGCACTTCTTTTCGCCCTCGCTTTTGCAGCCCAAGCTCGAAAGGCCGAAGCTCAAAGCCCCCACAGAAATCAGGTACCGCTTCACGTTCATCGAGCTCAACAGTAGAACTCCCCTGCGCGCATGACCAGCCCCACCTTCCCTTCTCGCTCGCTCGTGGAGCCTCTTTTAAATCTCGAAAGACCGGCGCCACTTGAAAACTCACAAGAACACACCTTGGTGAGACAGGTCGCCCGAGTGCGCTTCTTAGGTCAGGAGCGTCATACACCTGAGCTCGACTGGGTCGCCGAAGAACAACCCCTTGAAATCCGCATCAACGGTTTCGCTATTTCGGTGCTGATGCGCACTCCGGGGCACGACGAGGACCTCGTCCGGGGTTACTTGCTCACAGAAGGGATCTCACAACCGGCGCATATCCTGAGGATAGCCCCCTGCGACCTCGCTGGGGCCGAAGACCAGGTCATGCAAGTCACCCTGCACGAAGAAACGAGCTTCGATCCTTCACGCTTCGTTCGTCATCTCTACGTAAGTTCGAGCTGTGGGGTGTGCGGAAAGAAGTCCATCGCCCAAGCGCTCGAAGTCGCCCCAGCCTTGCCTCAGGCCAAAAGCTTCGACCCCCAGGTCCTGATGGCAGCAGTCCAGGCCCTACGGAGCGGACAACCGGGTTTCGCGCAGTGCGGGACCCTCCACGCGGCAGCCCTGGCCGATTCCGAAGGACGACTGCTCGTCACCCGGGAAGACGTCGGGCGTCACAACGCCGTCGACAAGTCCATCGGTTGGGCTCTCGATCAACAAATCGAGCTCGAGTCTCTCAGCCTGATTCTTTCTGGGCGCGCCTCATTCGAGATGATTCAGAAGGCGCTCGCCGCTCGCATCGGCATCGTAGCCGCCATCGGCGGAGTCTCGAGCCTTGCCGTCCAGTTGGCCCAAGAAGCTGGCGTCCAACTCTTTGGCTTTTCTTCCGCCTCACGCCTCAACCTATACACTCAACCCGAGCCCCTAGTGCCGAGCAGCCATGTCTGACAACCCTCCCGATCAATGCGCCCCACCCAGCTCAGCTGCCGGTCTCAAAGCTCTCACAGTAACCTACCAACATGCCCGAGCCCAAACCGGCGTCGCTAGGGCTCTCTCGGTACTGACCGGGGCCAATCAGAAGTCGGGATTCGACTGTCCCGGCTGCGCCTGGCCCGACCCAAACGAGCGCTCCCTGTTCGAATTTTGCGAAAACGGTGCCAAAGCAATTTTGGACGAAGCGACTCAGCACCAGATCGGCCCCGCCTACTTCGCCGAGCACAGCGTCACAGAGCTCCGAACCAAATCGGATCAGGAACTCAACTTCGCTGGACGTTTGACCCACCCCTTGTTGCGTCGAGAAGGGCAAGACCACTACGAAGCCATCACCTACGAGCAGGCCTACCAAATCATCGCGCAGCAACTTGCGACCTTGGACCACCCCGACCAAGCTGCCTTCTACACCTCGGGTCGCACCAGCAACGAGGCCGCGTTTCTCTATCAGCTGATGGTGAGGTTGTGGGGCACGAACAACCTACCCGACTGTTCGAACCTTTGCCACGAATCGAGTGGGGTCGCGCTCAAGACGACTTTGGGCATTGGCAAAGGCACCGTGCGCCTCAGCGACTTCGATGCAGCTGATCTTATTTTCGTGATCGGACAAAACCCAGGCACCAATCACCCCCGCATGCTCAGCGCCCTGCGTTCAGCAAAAAAAGGCGGCGCTTGCATCGTAAGCGTCAATCCGCTGGTCGAGGCCGGCCTTCAGGCCTTTGCCCACCCTCAGGAGCCGAGTGATTTGGTCGAAGGCCCCGTATCCATCAGCGACCACTTCGTCCGGGTAGCGGTCGGGGGAGACCAAGCGCTCTTCCGGGCCCTGAACAAGCGCCTCTTCGAGCTCGAAAAAACCCACCCTGAGGCCATCGATCGCGCATTCGTCGCGAAACACACCACTTCGATCGAGCAGCTCGAGCAGGCCGCTCAGGAAGCCGACTACGCCGAGCTAGAAAACCTCAGCGGGGTGTCTTTCGAGCAGATCGATCATCTCGCGCGCCTCGTGATCGACAGTCGGGCGATCATTGCGTGTTGGGCGATGGGGATCACTCAACATGAAAACGCCGTGTCGACCATCTGCGAGGTCAGCAATTTTCTCTTACTTCGCGGTAACGTGGGACGGCCCGGTGCCGGCGCGTGCCCGGTGCGCGGGCACTCCAACGTGCAAGGGGATCGCACCATGGGCATTGCCCCTGAGCTACCGGGACCAACGCGAGAGCGCCTGGAAGCCTGGACAGGGCTTCCCTTTCCTAAAGAACGCGGCCTGGACTCAGTCGGCACCATCTTCGCCATGAACGAAGGCCGCGTCCGCGCCTTCTTCTCGATGGGGGGCAACTTTGGCAGCGCCTGCCCGGACACCGAACTCACCTTGGGCGCTCTCAGCAAGTGCTCACTTCTCGTTCACGTCTCGACTAAACTGAATCGCTCGCATCTTGTTCCTAACGGCACCTCCATCATCTTGCCCTGCCTAGGTCGAAGCGAAAGAGACCTCTCAGCCTCGGGCCCACAAGTCGTGAGCGTCGAAAATTCTATGGGCGTCGTTCACGCGTCCGTAGGCAAGCTTGCTCCTGCGAGCATGCAACTGCGCAGTGAAGCCCGTATCACCTGTGAGATGGCGCAAACCCTGTTTTCGACCCTGGGCGAGCGGGATGAGCGCTACCTAAAAGCCTCCCAGCTGCCCTGGCATGCCTGGGCCCAAAACTATGACCTAGTCCGAAACGAAATCGCCCATTTGCTTCCGGGTTTTGAAGGCTACAACGAGCGACTCAGAGAAGAAAGCGGCTTCGAGCTCCCCAACGGGCCTCGTGAGCGCCAGTTTTCGACCGCTCACGGCAAGGCTCTCTTTGTGGCCGATCCCGTAAGACGCCTCAAGCTCGAAGAAGACGAACTAGTCTTGATGACCCTCCGAAGTCACGACCAATTCAATACAACGGTCTACTCCGACAGCGACCGCTACCGAGGCATCCGCAAGCAGCGCAAGGTATTGCTTCTCCATCCCCAGGACATGCGCGCTCGCGGACTTGCGGCCCAAACCAAGATCCGCATCACCAGCTACTTTCGCGACCAGACTCGCTGCTTGGAAGGCTTTTTTGCCCTCCCCTATGATGTCCCCCTCGGCACGGCCGTGGCCTACTTCCCCGAGGCAAATCCCCTGATCTTCGCGGATAGTTACGCTGAGCGCAGTCGCACCCCCACCAGCAAGTCAGTCCGAATCCGCGTCGAAGCTCTCGCCCCCTCATGACCCAACGCGCCCCCTTTCGTCCACCCCAGATTTTCGATCTGACGATCGTAGGCGGAGGCATCGTGGGTCTCGCCACGGCCTACACCCTGCTCCGCAAGCAGCCCGATCTACGGCTTTGTCTGGTCGAAAAAGAAGGCCGCATTGCTGGCCACCAAACGGGTCACAACTCGGGTGTCCTGCATACGGGGATCTACTACCGGCCCGGTTCACAAAAGGCGCGCTTGTGTCGCACGGGGCACGCTCAGATGGTTGAGTTCTGCCGCCAAGAAGATCTACCCCATGAGCTTTGTGGCAAAGTCATCGTCGCCACCGAAGAAGACGAGCTACCGCGCCTCGAAGCTCTGGCCCGCCGAGCCCTCACCAATGACGTACGCGTTCAACGTTTGGACTCTCATCAGCTAAGCGAAATAGAACCTCACGCTGCCGGGATTTCCGCCCTCCATGTGCCCGACGCGGGCATCACTAATTATCCTGCGGTAGCACAGCGGCTGCTCGAGCGGGTCGAGGGATACAGCGCCGATCTGCGCCTGCAAACCGAAGTGCTCGAACTTCAACAAATCGATGGTCATCTGCGCATTGTCACCAATCAAGGTGCCATCGAGAGTCGCTTTCTCATCACCTGTGGAGGGCTGCACTCAGATCGACTCGCGCGTCTCAGCGGCGCCCGGCTCGATATGCAAATCGTCCCCTTCCGGGGCGAGTACTACCGCCTAAACGAAGAAGCCTCCGCCTGGGTACGCCACCTCATCTACCCCGTTCCCAATCCCGAGTTCCCCTTCTTGGGGGTCCACCTCACTAGGGAGGTCGATGGCGAAGTCGAGTGCGGCCCAAACGCAGTGCTCAACTTGGGTCGCGAGTGTTATCAAAAAGGCTCAATCAACCCCTCCGATCTCAGTGAAACCCTCAGTTTTCCTGGATTTTGGCGTCTCGCCCACCGACATCGAAAGATGGGCCTATCGGAAGTCAAACGCTCGCTGAGTCGCAAAAGGTTCGCCCAGTCCGTGGCCCGACTCGTCCCAGCCATCAGCGAGCAACACCTGATCCCCCATCAGGCCGGCATTCGCGCTCAGGCGGTCGATGCAGCTGGTCGTTTGATTGACGACTTTCTCTTCGTCGATGCTCCTGGCTCCCTGCACGTCGTGAACGCACCCTCGCCCGCCGCTACTTCGAGTTTGGCGATCGCGGAGCACATCGCCAACCGCTACCAAGCGATTGTTGGATCGTGACTTTGCGCTCGCTTCAAGTGAGCTACCGAGACGTGCACATGTCTCAGCAAACGGTAACAAACTACACACGATAAACATCGTCGAACGCTGGCCTTTCCTGGGTCGAGCCCTCGCACCGACAGGGGTGAGGCCTAAGAAAGGCCGTTCCATGTTATTGCAAGCGGCTGTAAGGTGCTTTTCATGAGCCTCAAGCCCTGGCAGGTGATCGACGAACATCTCAGTTTCGACGGCACCTTTCTTCGAGTCCGCACCCAAAAGGTCCAGTTACCCAACGGTCATCTCATCGAAGACTTTCACCTTCTCGAAAGTCGTAGTTGGGCAGCCACCGTCGCCGTGACCGAAGAAAACGAACTCGTTCTTGTCGAACAATACCGCCACGGCCACGGCGATCTATCACTCGAACTCCCCGCAGGAGTCATCGATGCGGGCGAAACCCCCAAACAAGCCGCAGCACGCGAACTCGCCGAAGAAACCGGCTTCAGCTCGGACGATATTCAATCCCTCTGGCAGATCCGCCCCGAACCAGCTCGCCATAGTCAGTGGGCGCACATCTTCATCGCTCAGAAGGCAAGGCGCGCTTCGGCTCCCCAGCTCGACAGTACCGAAGACGTGCGCGTCTGCCTGCTTCCTTTGAATGAACTCGACGCAATCGTGGACCGCATGGTGCACGCAGTGCACGTCGGCGCTCTTCTGCTAGCTGTGCGTCGCGGGTTGATTGTGCCCTAAAACCGGGGCATCAACTGCGCAAACTCCAGCCCGTGGTGATCGTCATGAACAAGCGCCGAAACGACCTGCCTCTCGACCGTATCCGTCCCGTAGAAATCCAGTGTGGGTTCCACACCATGGCCGAAGGTTCGGTACTCTATAGTAGTGGAAACACCCGAGTACTTTGCACTGCGTCGATCGAAGACAACGTCCCCGATTGGATGAAGGGCAAAGGCAAAGGCTGGTTGACCGCCGAATACCAAATGCATCCGCGCTCCAATCCCAATCGCCGCGAGCGACGGGACGGACGAGAACGCCCGTTGGGTGGCCGCACCCGCGAAATTCAGCGCCTGATCGGCCGCAGTTTGCGTGCTGCCATCGACGTAAAAGCCCTAGGCGAACGCACCATCACCATCGACTGTGACGTTCTCGAAGCCGACGGCGGCACCCGTACCGCCTCGATCACCGGTGGTTTCATCGCCCTTTGCCTGGCCCTAGACCGCCTCACCAAAGAAGGGCGCCTCAACCAACCGGCGCTGGTGGACCAGATCGCGGCAATCAGCGTGGGCTATGTAGCAGACGAACTAGCGCTCGACCTTTGTTACGCCGAGGACTCCATCGCTCAGGTCGATCTCAACTTGGTCGCGACCCGGGGCCACGACATCGTCGAAGTGCAAGGAACGGCCGAGGGACGAGCCGTGCCTCGATCCACAGTTGATCAGCTCATCGACCTCGGCTTAGTTGGGATCACCCAGCTGAGCGACCTCCAACTCGAAGCGCTCCGCGGACAAAACGTTGACCTGAAAGCACTTATCCTACCGTGACCGAATCTAGCGATCCGCCCCTACCCACTGGCGCCCTCCCCAGCAGCGCTCTGGCCCAACCCGCCGTCACCGAAAACGGCGGACGTGTGGAGTTGCGCTTCTCGGCCGAGCATTCGAGCGAGACGACGATCACCTACCGCGGACGCTGGTTCTTCGACGACCAATGCTTGGAAGGCTTGCTGCACATCAGTGCCCCCAACGAAGAAAAAAAACCCGTCGGCTTGCAGATCGAAGGCGTAGAACTCCCTGAGTGGCTCAACACCTTCACCCAGACTTTGGCACGCACCTCGGCCCGATCAGCTCTTTTATCGGGACAGCCCTTCGCGAGCTGCCCCTGGCCACGTCGCATCACTCGCTGGCGCAAAGCACCCAGCACCTCGGTTTAGGCTAGGTGCGCGGACAAGACCCTACGCAGGCATCCGCGAACGCAGGGGAAACCTCCCTCAGAGGCGAGAGTCGGTGCCTAGCTTTCCGAGTCGGTTGAGGAGCTCTTCTTGGCAGCCGTCTTCTTGGCAGCCGTCTTCTTGGCAGCCGTCTTCTTGGTGGCCGTCTTCTTGGTGGCCGTCTTCTTGGTGGCCGTCTTCTTGGTGGCTGCCTTCTTGGTGGCTGCCTTCTTGGTGGCCTTCTTCTTCGTAGCCTTCTTCTTGGCCTTCTTCTTCGATGGACCAGCCTCACGTCGGAGCTGCAGGAGCTCTTGGGCTCGCTCTGGCGTAATCGAATTGGGATCGTCCTCCTTACGCAGGGAGGCGTTTGTTTCGCCGTCGGTGACGTAGTGCCCGAAGCGTCCTTCGCGGAGAGTGATCACCTGCTCGCTCACCGGATCGGTCCCCAATTCTTTGAGGGGTTCAGCCGCTTTACGTTGGCCAGCACGGCGGCGAGGTTGAGCAAAGACCACCAAAGCCTCCTCGACCGTGATGGTAAAGATTTGCTCTTCCGAGTCGATGGACCGACTGTCTTTAGCCTTCTTGATATACGGGCCGTAGCGTCCCAACAGAGCGAAGATTTCCTCACCATCGTTGGGGTCGGTTCCGACTAGGCGCGGCAAATTCAGAAGCGCCACCGCCTCCTCCAAGCTGATCGTCTCGGCGTTCTGACTCTTAAGCAAAGACGAAGTTTGGGGCTTCTCGGTCGAGCCCTTCTCCATTTCGCCCATCTGGACGAAGGCACCATAGCGACCGTTCTTCGCGTAGACAGCAAGACCCGTCTCTGGATGGTTGCCGAGCAATCGATCTCCGCTCGGCATCGAAAGCAGCTCGATCGACTTGCCCAGGGTCAATTCGTCGGGAGCCAAATCATCGGGAATGCTGGCCGTGTCTTCGCCGCGCTGCAGGTAGGCACCGTAACGCCCCACGCGAGCCACAATAGGCACGCCCATCGCGTCCTCGCCAATGGGCAGAGTGTTGATGGCTCGAGCATCGATCTCGCCTAGATTGTTGGCCACCAGCGCCTTGAGTCCCACATCCAAAGCGCGCTTCTTTTCCTCGTTGCCGAAGTAGAACGCTTCGAGCCAAGGTATGACCTGCTTTTTGCCAGCCGCAATCTCGTCGAGTTGATCCTCCATGCGCGCGGTGAAGGCGTAATCCACCAAATCGCCGAAGTGCTGCTCCATGACAGCTACTACCGCAAACGCGCGGAAGGACGGAACCAGTGCATTGCCCCGCTTCCAAACATAACCGCGATCCAAAATCGTCCCGATGATCGATGCGTAGGTACTCGGGCGACCCACCCCAAGCTCTTCGAGATGGCGCACCAAAGACGCTTCGGTGTAGCGAGCAGGCGGTTGAGTTTCGTGACCACTCGGCTCGAGCGTTAGCATTTGTACCACTTGCCCTTCTTTCAAAGGCGGCAGGGGTCGCTCACGGTTTTCTAACTCAGCACTGGGGTCATCGCTGCCTTCGACATAAGCCCGCAAGAAGCCAGGAAACACAATCGTGTTGCCATGAACCGAGAACTCGGCCTTGTCGTCCCCGCTGGCGATCAAGCGCACATTGACGCTCTCACCACGCGCATCCGCCATCTGAGAAGCCACAGTGCGCTTCCAAACCAACTCGTAGACTTTGGCCTCATCAGGAGCCACCTGGGAGGCAACTTCGTCCGGGTGACGGAAGGCATCACCAGCCGGACGGATAGCCTCGTGCGCTTCTTGTGCGTTTTTAACCTTCTTCTTGTAAAGCCGAGGTTGCTCCGGAAGATAGTCCTTGCCGTAGAGCTCGAAAATACAGTTGCGCGCAGCACTGAGCGCGGTTTCCGACAGGGTAGTGCTGTCGGTACGCATATAGGTGATGAACCCGTTTTCGTAGAGTCGCTGAGCGGCCCGCATGGTGCGTGCCGACGAAAAGCGTAGCTTCCTGCCAGCCTCCTGCTGAAGGGTCGAGGTCATGAAGGGTGCGGCAGGAGAGCGTCGATTGGGCTTACGCTCGACATCGGTGACGGTAACGGTCGCGTCGCCCAGGCGCGTGGCCAAGGACCGAGCCTGCTCCTCGTCGAGCTGCACGACCTCGGGCTTCTTGAGTTGGCCTCGATCGTCGAAGTCCTTGCCGCTCGCAATGCGCTTGCCGTCCAGACTCAGCAACTGAGCCGAAAACTGCTTCGGTGTGCCGGTTTCGACCTCGAGCTCGGCCTCGAGATCCCAGTACGAAGCCGAAACAAACGCCATGCGTTCGCGTTCGCGTTCGACGACCATGCGAGTGGCGACCGATTGAACGCGCCCCGCCGAAAGACGCGGCATCACCTTCTTCCACAAGACCGGGGACACCTCATAGCCGTAAAGACGGTCCAAAATCCGGCGCGCTTCCTGCGCGTCAACCAGACGCCGGTCGAGTTCGCGGGGCTGGGCTATCGCCTCTTGAATCGCGCGCTCGGTGATCTCATGAAAGACCATGCGTTTGACGGGCACTTTGGGTTTGAGCACTTCGAGCAAATGCCACGCGATAGATTCTCCTTCGCGATCTTCATCCGTCGCGAGGAGGACCTCCTCGGCCTCTTTGGTGAGCTTCTTCAGCCGAGCGATGTGCTCTTTCTTCTGGGGATCGACAATATAAAGGGGTGTAAAACGGTCCTCTGTATTGACGCCTAGGCGAGCCCACGGCTCCTTCTTGTACTGAGCGGGGATGTCGCTGGCCGATCGCGGTAGATCGCGAATATGACCAATGGACGACTCGACCACATAATTCTTTCCAAGAAAGTTCGAGATGGTGCGCGCCTTGGCCGGGGACTCGACTATGACGAGAGAGTTGCTCACAAGGCTGGCCAAATTGTGCGTCTGGGGCTCGCTGTCAACTCGTTTTGTTTTCCGCCCACCTCGAAATCGCTGATCGAATTGGCTCGGTTGCAGGGAATTTTAGCTCGATCGCCTTCCCCAAAGCGACTGTAGAAAAGCCTTGATTTTTGATCATCTTTAGGTCCAGGCCCATGGGCCGACCCCCAAAAGAGCGTTTCAACAAGCGGCGAGGCTACCTCACATCTGTTTAGCAAACCGGCTTTTCTTCAGGCCCAAGCCCTCCTCCGCGTCGAATCAAATTTGCGCCGCCTCGCGCCCTGGATTACTTTCGGTCTCCCCAAACCGTTTGGACAAAAGAATTATGGCGCGCGTTACCGTAGAAGATTGCTTAGAAAAAGAAGACAACCGTTTTGCCCTGGTGGTGCTCGCCGCCAAGCGCGCTCGTGAGTTGATGAAGGGCGAGCCCGCTCTCGTGAACTCCAAGAACAAGGCTTCCGTGATCTCTCTGCGCGAAATCGCCAAAGGTAAGGTGCATTGGCATCGTCCCTCCAGCGAAGCTGTCGCCGAGTACATCCAAGAGCGTGACTCTGGTTTCTAAGAACCTCGGTGCTTTCTAAGAACTGCGGTGCCTCCAAGTCACCGTAGTTCTCTTTATGAGCTTGCAGTGCTTTCTTGGATGCAAGGCGTCGTCAATTGCAGAGCGTTACTCGGGGTGAAAACGAGCCCTAACCACAGTTGTCATGCATGGCGCACGATCATTCAGCGCGGTCCCTAGATCACTACAACGAGGTCAGCCTCTACGATCTTGCTTTCAAGGCACGTAAGTACGACATCGACTTCTTCTTGAGGCGAGCCGCTGAGCTTACCCCCGAGGGTCGTATCCTAGAGTGGGGCGCTGGAAGCGGTCGCGTCACCGTGCCCTTGGCTCGGGCGGGACGGCAGGTGGTAGCCGTGGACGCTTCGCCTTCGATGTTGGAGCGCCTCGAAAGGCGCCTGAGTCGAGCCCCTCGTAAAGTCCGACAGCGCGTCGAACTCAAACGGGGCGACATGCGCAAAGTGCGGCTCAAAGAGCGGTTTCCCCTCGTGCTGGCCACCTTCAACGTAGTGGCCCATCTTGAAAGCTACCGTGATATGGGCGCCTTTCTGCGCAACGCAGCAGATCACCTCGAGCCCGGCGGACGACTCATATTCGACGTCCCCATCCCAAGCCCCGAAGAAGTCGAAGCCGATCCCGATGAACTCCATCCCGTCCCCCGCTTCAAGCATCCCGACACCGGGGAATGGATCCACCAGACCGAGCGCTTCGAATACGATGCGGCACGTCAGGTACTGCTCGTCGAAAGCGAGTTTCGCGCCGCCAAGAGTCGAGATCCCTTCATCGTACCTCTGACTCTGCGCCAGTGGTTCCCCAAAGAAGTCGAGGCCGCTCTCTTTTACGAAGGCTTCTCTTCCATCCAGAGCTACGCCGACTACAGCGACCAACCGGGCATCTTGGCTCGAGATACGCTCATCTTCAGCGCCACCTGTCCCGACAGGCAACGCTGATTTTCACCCGCCTTCAGTCACGATTCTGCCTGAAGGCTGCTATGTTCGCCCCGTGGCCGATTTGTATCAGGAGCTTGGAGTTTCCAAGTCCGCGAGCGACGACGAAGTAAAAAAAGCGTACCGCAAGCTCGCGGCCAAATTGCATCCGGATCGCAACCAGAACAACCCCGCCGCCGAAGAACGCTTCAAACGAGTGACAGCGGCCTACAACGCCCTTTCGGATCCAAAGAAGCGCAGGCTCTACGACCAATACGGCGAGGTGGGGCTGCGCGAGGGTTTCAATCCGGGAGCAGGCGGATTCGGCGGAGGAAGCGGCTTCGAGGACATCTTCAATAGCGCTCGTGGGGCGGGCATCGGAGACATCTTTGGCGATCTCTTTGGCGGCGGTCGCGGCTCACGCCGACGGAGTCGCAGGAGTCCCGATTTAGAAAGCGAAGTCACAGTCGAGTTCGTCTCTGCCGTGCGCGGCGCCGAGCTCGAACTCTCGATTCAAGGCGGTCGCACGGTCAAGGTGCGGATCCCAGCTGGGGCACGCGATGGAGACAAGCTCCGGGTCAAAGGAGCCGGGGGTCAGGCCGCGCCCGGGATACCACCCGGCGATCTAATCTTGGTGGTCCGCGTCAAAGCCCATCCCTTTTTCAGTCGAGACGGTCAGGACCTTACTGTGGACGTGCCAATCACCGTGAGTGAAGCCTACTTAGGCGCCAAGGTCGAAGTGCCGACCATCACGGGCAGTGTTCAACTCAAAGTGCCTGCCCACACCCAAAGCGGCCAAGTACTGCGTTTGCGCGGCAAGGGTGTGACTCGAGGACAGCAGACGGGCGATCTCTACGTACGCTTCTTGATCAAGCTCCCGACGACGCCCTCAGACGAAATCGAAGCCGCTATCCGCATGCTCGGCGAGGCAACGGTCCAAGACGTTCGCGCCGACCTCAAGTTTTAGTGTCTCCGACCGGGTCGAGCTTGCATCCCACGTCATCGAACCGCGCCAACTCTTTCGTCGCTCGACGCAGGGCAGCTTGTTTGTCGTGAAAGGGCAAAAAGGCCGACTTGAATCCGGCGGTCACCATCTTCTTGATGTCCAAAAAGGGCACTCGCATCTCCTTGTGAACACGATAGAGCTCTTCGGACACAGAAGTCTTAGTGATGAGTCGGTTATCGGTATTGATCGTCACTCGTACTCCAAGATCGAAGTATAACTTGAGTGGGTGGGACTTGAGGCTCGCCACGGCGCCCGTCTGCACGTTGCTCGATGGGCAACACTCCAAAGGGATCCGATGGTCGTTGACATAGTGGAGCAGGTCACCGTTTTCGCGCAGTCGACAACCATGACCGATGCGATGTGCCCCGCAGTCATGGAGCGCTTGGTGAATCGAGGTATGCCCGTAGGCCTCGCCAGCATGAATCGTGCAGTTGATATTGTTGTCGTGCACCAACTCAAAAGCGCGGTGATGATCTTTGGCAGGAAAGTTTGCTTCAGCTCCAGCTAGATCGAAACCGACCACTCCACGCCCCTTGTAGGCCACGGCAAGCTCAGCCATCTCGTAGCTCGACTCAGGGGAAATATTGCGGATCCCGCACAGAATCACATTCGACTTGATGCCATATTGCTCGCGTGCCTGGCGCAGACCGCTGAGCACAGCCTCCACGACCTTGGTCGGCGAAAGCCCCTTTTGGGTATGCAACATAGGCGCATAACGCACCTCCATGTAGCGCACGTTCTCGCGGTGCGCGTCTTCGGCCAACTCGAAAGAGCACCTTTCGAGTGCGTCTTCGGTCTGCATCACACTCAAAGTCAGAGCGAAGCCACGCAAGTACTCAACCAGGGACCCAAAGTTGGACCCGGCCCCGACCGCCTCCAGTATGCCTTCGGGTGTGTCCGCCGGAAGCGCCACCCCATGTTCTCGACCCAAATCGACGATGGTCTCGGGACGCAGTGAACCATCCAAATGCACGTGAAGGTCCGTTTTGGGGATCTCAACGAAGACCTCGTAAGGAACTTCAACGAATCCGGACTCGTCTGCCATTTCCGGGCGAGCTCCGTCCATCGTGGACCCGACCACCTGTGAAACGCGACTTCGAGCGCTCGAAGCGCTTCCAAAGTACCCCTCCTCTGAAGCACCTCCGCTCTCCTGCTCCAAATTTTGATTCATCTCCTATTGTAGCACAAAAGAAGCAGACGCGAGATCAAACGCAAGGAAGTTCGATCATCCCCCCGTAAGCGATCAGCAGCCCTACGAGACCCGCCTCATTGAGCAACGATCTCGAAAACGCCACAGATGGGCGCTGGTTCTTCAGCTTCCCTACAGTCATGGCTCAGATCTCTCGGTGAGTTGGATCGTGAGCGCATCCTCCAGTCCAGCGCCGCGATTGAACTCGGGAGCCTTCACCAAAATATCACACTCACCTGGCCCCAAAGTATCAAAAACTGTCCCCGACGGCGCGCACACCTCATTGGACAGCGAAACATACTCATACTCGCTTCTCTCTGGTTGGGTACAGATGGGGATCCCGCCACGCAAAGCTCTCACGTGGGGCTCCAACCCGAAGTCGCTCACCTCATAGCTGCCCCCTTGGGTGAGTTCCTCATAGTCGCGCCCGTACCAAAGATGGTAGTCGACCTCGATCTGATCAATGTCCCCCAGCTCGATGAGATCCACATCGGCGAAGTCGCCCCAAGAGCTGCGCAATCGCAGGGTTTGAGGCGGCCCCTGAACGCCGACTGCGAGAACGCCTTGCCCATCGTTGGGCCCTTCGAAACGCGCTGTCTCATCGGCGTAGATGGCGATGGTGGCGGGTCGCTCCGCGGTCGCATTGAGCGGAACAAAACCCCGCGACCCCACAAGCGAACTCGACTCAGCTGGCTCAGGGAGCAAGAACAACTGGCGCCCCCAGGCCCCACGGCCAGGCAAGATGGCTGGGTCGTCGAAACAAGAGGCCAGCTCGAAGCTCAGGCCAGAAGGAACAACGACCTCGATGGGGATCTGCAATACGAAGTCCTGGGTCTCGATATCTCCTCTGGTCGAAAGTGGGTCTTCTCGAAGGACCGTTCCAGAAAACGCGTAGTGAAACAGGCCTGGTTCCAGCAACTCGATGAGCAGCCGCCCTTGCTCATCCACTTGCAGGGAAAGCTCCTCGGAACCATCGTCGATACGGAGGGCCTGAGCCACTGTTGCCGCCCCAAGGGGATCACCCGCCTCTTGCCCGAAGAGAAGAATATCGCGCAGCAGCACCGTCAACTCCGTCGGGTACTCAGCGTCGAAGGCGAAAACGAGGGGGGAGTTGATCTCAATGGGCGTACCGTCATCGCTCAAGGGCAGAAGCACAGTCTCGACCACAATGTCCGACTTCGGCTCCATCGGAAGAACAAAAGACGCTCCCAGAAATTCCTGGTCGACACCCGCTCCTTCCCCAAAAGGCTCACTTAAGGACGAGGTCTCACCCGAAGTCTCCTTGTCTTGAAGCGAGTTTGCTCCCGAGGAGCCTGCTTGGACCGGGTCATGTGGATTCGTCTCTCCTGCCTCTCCCTCGCCTGGGCGCGCCATGCCACCACACGCCCATCCGCCCATGGGCAAAAGCACCGCCCCCCAAAGCAGCGATCCGACAAGTTTCCCACCACGCATCAACCCAACCCTAACACAGATCTACGCGTCCTTGACGTTGGCACTCCTCGATGAGACACAGTCCAACTGAAAACTTAGAGCCAAGGGATGGCTCATGGACTGACTGACCAGTTGGGGTCCAGAACGACTCGAAGCAAAGGAACATGAAGTGAAATCAATGAGCAAAAATATCGTCGGACTGGTGACTCTACTCACCACGCTCAATGCGTGTGGTGGCGGAAAAGATGGAAAAGACGGGGAGCCGGGACCCCAAGGCGAGATGGGCGAGCAAGGCGACGCCGGCGAGATGGGCGAGCAAGGGCCCCAAGGCGAGATGGGCGAGCAAGGCGATGCCGGCGAGATGGGCGATGCCGGGGGTGCTGGAGGAGCCGGACCGATGGGCGAGCAAGGGCCCCAAGGCGAGATGGGCGAGCAAGGGCCCCAAGGCGAGATGGGCGAGCAAGGCGATGCCGGCTCCCTATTCGACGGACTCGTGGGCTACTGGACCTTCGCGGGAGGCGAGGCTTTCGATCTCTCGGGCAACGAAAACGATGGCGTCCTGCTCGACGCATCCCCGGGCAACGGCGACACAGACACGCCGCCGGTCATGATCGGCGGGGCCAAAGGCCAAGCGCTCTCCTTCGATGGCGTCGACGATTACGTTCAAATCGATGACGACCCCAGCATCGATATCACGGGTTCGGCGATCACGGTCGAGGCCCTCGTCCAATGGGACGGGATCTATCAGACCCAAGCCTTCATCAATAAAGAGCTGCAATACGAGTTGGGTTTCAACAGTTCTGGCCGTTTAATCGGAGCAATCAACACCACGGACGCATGGGGTTGGCTCGATTCGGGCTGGGATGTTCCTCCCAACGAGTGGGTCCATGTAGCCATGACCTATGATGGGACGACCGTGAGCTTCTACGGCAACGGTCAAAAGGTAGGCGAAGTGGCTCACCCTCAAGGTGGCACCATCACCAGCATCTCCCAGCCCCTTCGTTTTGGAGCACGAGACGTCAATACCGATGACACCGCCGACCTCTTCAACGACATGGATCTCGACGAAGTCCGCGTTTGGAATCGCGTCCTCAGCCCGACCGAAATCGCCTTCTTCTCTGGCATGTAAGCCGACGTAGCTCGCAAAAAAGCAGCGGCGGTCCTCTTGGATCGCCGCTGCTTTTTTGTCTCGAGTTCAGGCTTCGAGCTCCCAACTGAGGCGAAAGCCCCCTTTCGGCTCATCTTTTTGCCAGCTCGTCCGTCCCCCGCGCCACAAAACTGCTAGCTTCTCGCCGCTTGCCGGTCACAGTCCCCTTGGCAACCGATGCCAGAGCAGCTCAACCGCCTCGGCCACCTCTTCTTGCCCCCGATTCATGGCCCGTTCTCCCGCCCTTTTCTCTTATCGACCCTACTGGGCCCATCGCTTTGGGATCGCCCCATTTCTGCCCCGCAGCCGGGCCGAAATGGATGCCCTGGGATGGGACAGTTGCGACATCATACTGGTGACCGGCGACGCCTACGTCGACCATCCGAGCTTCGGCATGGCCTTGATCGGCCGTTTGCTCGAGGCGCAAGGGTTTCGCGTCGGCATTTTGGACCAGCCCGACTGGAACAACCTGGACGCCTTCTTAGAACTCGGCCAGCCAAACCTCTTTTTCGGAGTCGCAGCTGGCAACATGGATTCATTAGTCAATCATTATACCAGCGATCGCAAGCCACGCAGCGACGATGCCTACACTCCTGGCGGTCTTGCCGGATCACGTCCCGACCGCGCCACTATCGTCTACACCGCGCGCTGCCGACAGTACTTTCCGGACACCCCCGTCATCATTGGCGGCATCGAAGCCAGCCTGCGAAGGCTCGCCCACTACGACTATTGGTCCGAAAAGGTCCGGCGCTCCATCTTGGTCGACAGTGGCGCTGACCTGCTCATCTATGGCAACGCAGAGCGCGCCCTGGTAGAAATCGCTCATCGCATCGCCAAAGGCGAAAACCCTAGGGATATGCTGGATATTCGCGGCACGGCTCTGCGCCGTCGCTGTGGCGCCACAGGCCCCATCGATGCCGAGCCTGGGGCATTTGTAGTGGAACAAAGCGACCGCTTAGACCCTGTCGGACCGGTCGATCCTTTGACGAACCCCTACGCCACCGAAGAAGAAATGCGGGCACAAGGGTCGCCGAGCGATGGACAAAGCTGCGGGAGCGATAGTCGCAACCAGGCGCTTATCAACGTAGCTCAGTTGAGTCGCGGCAAACGAGCCGCCCATGCTCGCGACAAGACGGTGATCCGGTTGCCCTCTTGGGACGATGTACGCAAAGACAAGGCGCTCTACGCCCACGCCAATCGGGTGTTTCATCTTGAGGCCAATCCCCACAACGCACGCTGTCTCGTACAGCGCAACGGCGATACCGATGTCTGGATCAACCCACCGGCCTTTCCGCTGACCACTGCCGAGATGGATCGCATCTATGAGCTACCTTACCAAAAGCTACCCCACCCTGCTCATCAGTCGCAGAAGATCCCCGCCTATGAAATGATTCGTTTCTCGGTAACGATCATGCGCGGCTGCTTCGGTGGCTGCTCCTTCTGCTCCATCACAGAGCACGAGGGCCGCATTATGCAAAATCGGTCCCAAGATTCAGTCCTGCGCGAGGTAGAAAGTCTCAAAGGAATACCTGGATTTACAGGTGCGGTCAGCGACATGGGCGGCCCAACGGCCAATATGTACCGCCTGGCTTGTAAGAGCCGCGCAATCGAGGCCAAGTGCCGCAAACCCAGCTGCGTGTTCCCCGGTGTTTGCCCGAATCTGGACACCAATCATCAACCTCTCATCGAACTCTATCGCAAGGCTCGCAACATCCCGGGCATCAAGAAGATCTCGATCGCCTCAGGCTTGCGTTACGATCTCGCGGTCGAATCACCCGAGTACATCAAAGAGCTCGTCACCCATCACGTAGGCGGCTACCTCAAAATCGCCCCCGAGCACATCGCCGATGCACCACTTTCGAAGATGATGAAACCCGGAGTCGGAACCTATGACCGCTTCAAGGAGCTCTTCGACAAGTACTCAAAAGAGGCCGGCAAGAAGCAGTTTTTGATCCCTTACTTCATCGCCGCCCACCCCGGGACGAGCAACGAAGATATGTTGGAGCTCGCTCTATGGCTCAAGAAGAACAACTACCGGGCTGACCAAGTTCAAGCTTTTCTTCCCTCGCCGATGTCCTACGCCACAGCGATGTATCACTCAGAGAAGAACCCTCTGCGACCCGTCAAAAAGGGCTCTGAGAGCGTACACAGCCCGCGCACCGCCGAGCAACGCACCCTGCACAAAGCCTTTCTCCGCTATCACGATCCCAACAATTGGCCTCTGCTCCGCTCGGCACTCAAACGTATGGGGCGCGGCGATCTGATCGGAAAAAACCCCCACCAGCTCGTCCCCGCTGGATCGAACCGACCCCAGTCAGGACGAACAGGCGGAGCGGCAGTGAAGTTTTCTACCCAACACGCGGGCAACGAACGAATCACCGCCCGCGTAGGCGGGCGCGGGGGACGAGGGCGCTCAAGTGGTCGACGACGAAGCGCCGGTCGCTAAGGGGTTCGTCTTGTCACGGCCAAAGGCAGCCACAAGGGCAACAAGAAGACCGACGAGCACCCAGTACGCCCAGCCCGGCAGTCCCGAGCGGTCCTTGCCTGCACTCGCTTTGGAAATAGCATCCCGGTAGGCCATTGTGTCTTGAACGCCCAATAGGCGCAGCCCCCCGACGTAGGTAGTCGGCAAACCGACAAAGCCAGCTGCGCGAATGGCGGCAATGTCATTTTGAATGCGATCGTCCGGACGCGAAGATGCCAAGCACTCGCGCAAGGCCTCCTGGTCGGGGATTTCTTCGAGAGCCGTCTTGAGCAACGCATCGTCACTGAAGTCTTCCTGAACGAAAAAACGCTCAGCCAGCTGCGCTTCCTTATCTTGTTCGGCGGCGCAGATAGTGAGACGGGCTGCTATGTGGGCGCCTTCGTGTCCGGGAAGTGGCGTGTAACCATAGAGCAGCTTGGCCTGAGGAAACTCGCCGACAATCTTTTTGAGCTCAGGTGAAAGATGTCGACAGTGCGGACACTGGAAATCGAAGAACTCCAAAACGGTAACTTCGCCGGGTCGGTACATCGAGACGATCACCGGAGGAACGGGATTGGGTTTGACGACCCGGGGAAACAAGAGAGGAGCAAGCAGGGACAATCCCAAAAGCCCCATCCACGCCGGGGTCGTCAATCGAAATCCAGCAGGCCGCCCTTGGGGTTTGTTCGGAAGCAAGAAAGGAAGGGGGACGACAAGCAAGGCCGCCCCGTCCACCACCAGACAAAGTACACAAAAATGCCCCATTTTTGCCTGCAAGGCGATGAAAACAAGAGCAGACAAAGCGCCCAATGAAACCGCCACGCGCAGCACGGAAAGCCAAGCCGCTCGCGCAACGAAGAAGGACACGAAGAACAGACTGGCAAAAGCGGTGACGCCCAACGCCGGAACGGGCAGCATGACTGGACCCAAAGGCAGGTGACCATATCCGCTCGCGCGCACTTCGGCGCACCCCGAACCGCCTCCACAAAACGCCGGTTCAGGACTCGTATAATCGAGCAGAAGCGCGACACTCGTTCCCAGCGCCACGAGCATGAGCGCGCGCATGATTGTGGTGACCCAAGCGACCCGTTTTTCCATGAGGATAAGGAGTAGCAATGAGCCCGGCTCAGGGCACCAAATTTTCGGAGCCGGCCCCGAAAAGCTAGCCCCACCCCCAAAAGCGGGGTACTTGGAGTGACAGATGACAAATAAGATAGCGCAGAGAGACGTAGAATCCGTCTTGCGCGGTTTTTCGAGAGCGCTGCATCCTCGCGAGCTTTCCTCTCGAATGGGCATCACGCCGGATCGATATCCGGAACTGATCGCCATATTAGACGCGTTAGAAGAAGACGGACACCTCAAGTTACTCCCCGGTGGACGAGTGAAGTGGAGCGATCGCATCGAAAATGCGCGCAACTCACGGCGTCCACCCCCAAAAGACAAAAAAGAAACCAGCATCAGCGGACGAGAGCGTGACAGCTGGGAAGGCAGCATCAGCGTCCACCCCCGCGGCTTCGCCTTCGTAACCGCTCCCGATCGAGACGACGTTTTCATTCCGGCGGATGGCATCTACGAAGCCATGCACGGCGACACCGTTATCGTGCGCGTGACCGGCCGGTCACGCAAAGGATTCGAAGGCGTAGTGGAGCGCGTCGAATCACGACGCGATCCGAAGATTGCCGGAGTCGTACGCAAGAAGCGTAAAGCCGCCTGGCTCGAACCCGACGATAGCCGAATTCGCGGACCCATCACCCTGGGCGGCGATGCGGGTCATGCTCAAGACGGTGATGCCGCCGTGATTCAAATCACTCGCTTCCCGCTCTATTCGGAAGAGCTCGCCGAAGGCGAGATTCTAGAAGTGCTTGGGCCCGCGGGTGACCCACAAACCGAGGTTAAGAAGATCCTGATTCGGGAGTCGGTGAAGGAAGAGCACTCGGCAGATACCCTCAAAAACGCCGAGCAAATGGCCGCTCGACTCGGCGCCATTCGCCTAGGTCGTCGCGTCGACCTGCGCTCGGTTCCGCTTCCCACCATCGACCCCGAAGACGCTCGCGATCACGACGACGCCGTTTGGGTCGAGCGAAAAGGTCGAGGCTACCAAGTCTGGATCGCCATCGCCGACGTAAGCGAATACGTGCGCCCAGAGTCCCCGCTCGACGAAGAAGCACGTGCTCGAGGCTGCACCATCTACTTGCCGGATCGAGCGATCCCGATGTTGCCCCGCGCCTTAGCGGGTGACCTTTGCTCGCTCTTGCCCGAACAAGATCGCTTCTGCATGTGCGTGATCGCCGAGCTCGATCAACACGGCCGCACAAAGAAGTTCGAAATCGTCGAAGGCGTCATGCGATCCTGCGCCAAGTTGACCTACGGAGGCGTGGCTCGCGCCATTGGTCTCGACGACGAATCGCCCCAATCGCCAGCCGCTGAGGCCCTCAAACCCAACTTGATAGTGCTTGGCGAACTGGCAGAAAAGCTGCGCAAAGTGCGCATGCAATCCGGCGCCCTCGACTTGGATCTTCCCGAAGCACGCATCGTCATCGACGAGGACACGCACGCGCCCATCGAGGTCAAAAAACGAGCGACGCGCCCTGGTCTGCGGCGCGCCTATGGCCTCATCGAGGAGCTCATGCTGCTCGCCAACGAACTGGTCGCCAACTGGCTCGTGGAAAGGAGCGCACCCGCCATCTATCGCGTTCACGGCAAGCCCGATGAAGAAAAGCTCAACCGCCTAGCGCGCGTCACCGACACAATAGGAGTCAAGGTGGACGTGAGCTCCTTGAGTGAGCCCCTGGGAGCATCCAAGTTTCTCAAGGACATCCAAGATCACGAAAAGAAACCGATCTTGGAAATGCTGATGCTCCGCTCGCTCAAACAGGCAATCTACGACACGAACAACGTCGGCCACTTCGGCTTGGCCAAAGAACGCTACGTTCACTTCACCTCACCCATTCGTCGCTACCCCGATTTGCGTGTTCACAGGCAAATAAAGCACATCTTGCGAGGAGGACGCATCGACAGCAGCGATGAGGCCATCGACGATCTCAAAGCGGCCGCCGCCGAGTCGAGCAAGAAAGAACGTGCCGCGATGGAAATCGAGCGTGAAGTAGGCAACCTCTATCGCGCCATCTACATGAAGCGGCACGTGGGCGAGGTTTTCGACGCGCGCGTCACTGGCATCAGCGGCGCTGGGCTCTACGCCACCATCGAAAGCCCCTGTGTCGATGTGATGATTCCGTTCGAATCTCTGGGTCGCGATCAATACGAACTCGATGAGGACGAAATCGGGGTCGTGGGTCGCCGATCGGGAGAACACATCATGATGGGCGATCTTCTGTCCTGCGAAGTCATCGATATCTCGATCGTGCGTCGTACGGTCTACGCCCAACGTCTCACCGAGGGTAAAGTCGCGAACGCCGAAGAGGCCACAACCTACGACTTCGGCGACGACTGGGACGCCCCGCGCTTCTCTCTCGAGGGCGAAGAAAAGCCCGCACGACCTGGCAGCGGCTTCGCCCCGCGTCCGGGCCCTCGCAAGACCTTCCGCACCACGACTTCTGCCCGAGGCTCTCGTGGCTCCGTAAAAGGTCGTGACGCTAAGGGGATCCGTGGAAAAGGGCGCTCATCAAGCACAGATCGCTCCGATTCGCGACCAGACCGCTCGGGCAAAGCGCCGCGAACTAGCGGCTCCCGAGCATCAGAAAACGGTCGCTCCAGCAATGTAAGAAAGAGTTCCCCAAGAAGCGGCAAGGCAGGCAGCTCTCCGACGGCAACACCCGCGCGCAAGACGAGTCCCCGTTCACCCAGTAAGAAGCGACGCTGATTATCGCGAGAGGACCTGATTTTTGCCGAGTGCCTCTCGCTCAACGGCTCTGCCTGGGCAGCCCCTACTGCCAGCGAGACATCGCCCCCAGATCGCTGATCTGGGTAAAACCCTGGCCCTTGAGGTAGCTCGCCGCGCTACCGCTTCGCGCCCCTGACCGGCAGTAGACGACAATGGCGCTGTCTTTGGAGCCGAGTTCTGAAGCACGCTGAGCCAGCTCCTGAACGGGAATGTTCTTGGCTCCTTCCAGATGGCCCGCAGCGAACTCGGCCGGCGTGCGGACGTCCACCAAAAGGGCTCCCTCTGCAACCAACTTGCGCACCTGCTGCGGCGAGGCTTTGCCCATGGTGGAGCGATACATGTTGAATGCCAAGAAGGCGCCGGCTCCAATCATGAGCAGAGTCGACCAGCTGGGAGCTTCCATACCAAGGGCTTAGCTCAGCGTACCCAGACCGCAAATCGATGCTGCCGCACCCTCCCTCTTACTTCCACTTTCTCGTGATTTGATAGGGCCCGGGCCTTGACCGAGAAAAGCAGCCAGCGCCATCGTAGGGCCATGACTCAGCTCGGCATTTTGGCACCAGTCCCCACTCATTCGCGTTTCATGTTCTTCGACTTAGTGCAGCCCGAGGTCCTCGTCCCTGCGCTTCAGGCCCTAAACCAGTCTTCTTGGCTCGAAGACGTCATTGGATTCGGCCCGGAGTTAATGAGCCGACTAGAAAGGCCAATCTCTGGATTTTCTGGTTTTCCCAGTATTGAAGGCGGAAAGGTTCCCCTCCCCAACACCCAACATGACTTGCTCGTTGTGCTCCGGGGCGACGACCGCGGCGATTTGATTCAACGAGGAGACTTCATCAGCGCCAACTTGAGCCCAGCCTTCGCGCTCCGTGATTGTGAAAATGCCTTCAAGTTTCGCGATGGACGTGATCTGAGCGGCTATGTAGATGGGACAGAAAACCCCGAAGATACGGCACGTGAAGTTGCTCTCATTCAGGGGGCCGGCCCGGGCATCGACGGAGGAAGCTTCGTGGCCATACAAACCTTCGTCCACGATTTAGATTACTTTCGTTCTCTTCCCACTTCGACACAGGACAACATCATCGGACGCCGCATCAGCGACAACGAAGAGTTCGACTCAGCCCCCGAAAACGCTCACGTCAAACGAACAGCTCAAGAAAGCTTCGACCCTGATGCCTTTATCTTGCGGCGCTCCATGCCCTACCAACGAGGCGCCGAAAGCGGTCTCGTCTTTGTCGCCTATGGCCGGAATTTAGACGCGTATTCGGCCATCCTCAGGCGAATGATCGGAGCGGAGGATGGCCTCGTCGATGCACTTTTTAGCTTCAGTCGGCCGAGGACAGGTGGAGCCTACTTCTGCCCCCCCACCCAAGCTGACAAACTCGACCTTCGAGCATTGATCGCCTGAAGTACGCCCCTTCAGCCTGAGATAACGTCACAGCCGACCAGAGGTCGCAAAGCAGCCGGGACCGTCACACTGCCGTCTTCGTTCTGATACTGTTCAAAGACAGCAATGAGCGCGCGACCCACCGCAATGCCCGAACCATTGATGGTATGCGCGAAACGCGGCTTCTCTTTGGCGGCCTTGCGGTAGCGGATGGAGGCGCGGCGCGCCTGAAAATCGCCGAAACAACTGCAACTCGAGATCTCGCGGTAGCGCCCTTGAGACGGCAGCCACACCTCGAGATCGTAGGTCCGTAGCGATCCGAAACCCATATCGCCGGTGCAGAGCTCAACCACACGATAGTGCAAACCTAACATCTGCAGAATCATCTCCGCGTGACTCGTCAGAAGCTCGAGTTGCTCCAAACTGTTTTCCGGTTCGGAAAACCGGACCAGCTCAACCTTGTGGAACTGGTGCTGACGAAAGAGACCCCGTACATCCTTGCCGTAGCTCCCCGCTTCGCTGCGAAAGCAAGGGGTCAGGGCCGTGTAGGCGCGTGGCAACGTGCCGGGCTCCAGGATTTCTTCCGCATGCAGGTTGGTCACCGGGACTTCGGCTGTGGGGATCAAATAGAGGGGCTCGCCGTCCTCGTTCTGAGAGGGGATCTTAAAGAGATCTGCCTCGAATTTCGGTAGATTCGATGTTCCAAATAGGGCCTGGGCACGCACCAAATAGGGTACGGCCACCTCGGTATAACCGTGCTGCTCCGTATGCACGTTGATCATGAACTGACCCAGGGCACGCTCCATGCGTGCCGCCGCACCCCACAGGGTCGCGAAGCGCGCTCCACTGAGTTTGGAGGCTCGCTCAAAATCGAGGAGACCCTCGCAGAGCTCGTAGTGAGGCTTGGGCTCAAACGCGAGTTCGGGCTTGGTTCCCCAAGATCGCACAACTCGATTGTCTTCTTCGCTCGTACCAACGGGAACATCGGGATGAGGAAGATTGGGGATCCGTTGCAGGCGGTGTTCGAGTTCACCCACCACTTTGCTCAACTGGGTCTCGAGCCCCTTGATCTGATCCGAAAGCTGTTTGAGCTCTTCGCGACGGGCGGCGAAGGCTTCTTTGTCTCCGCCTTTGGCCAGGGCGGACATCTCTTTGTTCGCCGCATTGCGACGCGCCGCCAGTTGCTCGGTCTCACCAATGAGAGCCCGACGCTGCTCGACGAACTCGGAAAGCTCGGAAAGTGCCGCGCCCCACTCGGGTGAACGAGAAAGCAGGCGCGTTTTCACTTCTTCCAAATTTTCGGCCACATATCGAGGATCGAGCATGGGCTGCCCTTACCCGATTGTCCGTGAGCTGTCGACCCAGATTGATCTCAGTCGCAGCTGCCCGACAGTGCAATCTTCTCGCAGCTCACGTCCTCTCCTGAAAGGCGTTTGACGGCATTGAAGGCTCGGCACTGGATCGTGTCCTCTTCTTTGGCGTTGAGCAGAGAATAGCCAGTATCGTTCTTCGCTCCATCGTCTTCGAAATCGTCGAAACATTCCTTGGCGCAAGCCTCGATGTCGTCATAACCATCGTCCTCGAACTCATCCGGACATGCCGCCGCAAAGAGCTGGCAGTAAGACTCACAGTTTCCTGTGTAGCCGAGCTCGTCAGAATCGTAGACGCCACAATGGCCATCACCGGTCGGTCCGCCGTGGGGACAATGGGTGGCAGGCACCCCCGCCGAGTTCTTGGAGTGATAGATGCGACAACCCAAGGTGTTTTCGGTCTTGTCCGTCTTCTTCCCGACAGGAAACACCTCACAAGCTGCCATACACTCATCCCTCGAAGCGTAGACTTGTGGGGAGGGAGCCTTGTCGTCCGGATCAGTTTCGCAATTGATCATGATCACGTCGCAGTATTGCGAACAGGTGGGTTCCTCCTCGAGGTCACCGACACAGGTTTCGGCCGGAAGGTAACGACCATGACCGCAGTGCACCGATTTTTGCTTCTCGTCGCCGACGGCTCCTAGATGGATCAACCTGCACTCGATCGTATCCTCGTAGTAGTTGTCATCGATATTGAAACCGCCTGACTTGGGGATAGTGGAGCAGGCCGTAGGGCAATCCCAGATTCCCGCATAGTCCTCGGGACATTCGCTTTCCAGGAGATGACACCACGCGTCGCAGGAGCTGCCACAAGCGCCGTCACCACCGCTAGGGCCCGCTGCCGCACACTCTTCTTCCGGAGAACTCGCCGCAGCTCGGGCACGACCCAGACGACATTGAACCGTATTGCCAATGGGCTCTTCTTCTTCACCAGCCGGCAAAGCGTTGCAGGTATTAATGCAGGTGATGCGAGACTTATACACCTCATCATCACCGCTACAGTTTTCCATCACCTCGTCGCAATACTCAACGCAGAGCTCGGTGGTGGGCAATTCTGTCTCTTGGTCAACCGTATCGTATTCAGCAAAAGACCCATCGTCCTCACGCTTTTCGATGTTGGCAATCAGGGTGCAGCCTGGTCCAGCCAAGAAAACCGAAAGGGTCACCCAACGCGGCCAAGTACGGCGAGGAGAGAAGGAAACTTTCATAGACGATGTGCTCCTAGAAGGAAGAGAGGGACGAAAGTGGAAAGAGGAGCTCATGATTAGAACACACCTCCGAAGGAAAACTGCGCTCCGCCCAAGGAAGGCTGCAGCGTCAGGGCCGTCTCTTTCTTGTCTGGGGCGGTGAGGTACAGCACCAGTCCACCCACCGCCAAGGTGGCGCCGGCCGCGATCGCCACTGTGGATATGTTGCCGTACAGTCGAGCGTTCTTGGAGTCATCGTAACCACTTGATCCGGGATTACAGAGTTTTTCGTCGCAAACGTCGTCAGCTGCGCTGTCTTTCTTGATCGCCAGAACGCCAAAGACGCCGCCCGCCCCCGCGGCCAGTACGCCGACCACACCGAGGCCGACACCCAGACCCCGCTGCGTCGCGCCAGGATTGCGATCGTCCTCCAATGGTTGAGTCACCGTTGGATTCGTGATCGCAACCTGACTGGTGCTCTTCTGGTCGTCATTCCGCTCTGACTCGGGAAGGGCAGGAAGTACCGGAACGCTAATCGTGGTCTCGGCCGGACCTTTTTGGATACGAATGGAGATTTCGAAGGGCTCGTGACCGGGGGCCCGAGCTTCGACCTTGAGCTCCCCGGGGTCGACAGGAACCTTCGTCCCGAAAAGAGCAGGACTCACCTCGTTTTTGCCTTGAACGACCTTGAGCCCGTCGAGCTCCGCCGTTTCTGGCGCCACTTCGAAGCTCACATAGCTGAGCTCGGGCTCAAGAGCGTCCGCTCGACTCGACCCAGCACGGGCGCGCTCCTCCTCGCCGGCCGCCTGCGCCTTGGAAGCAGCTTCGCGAAAGGTAGCCCAAGCGCTCGCCGTTTTGCCGAGCTTCTTATAACATTCGCCTAAGTACAGGAGAGTCCCAATCCCTGGCTCGACAGCCTGACTCCGCTCTAGCTTCTTGCACGCTTCGGAATACCTACCCTTTTTGAGCAATTGTACGCCCTGGTCAAAGAGCGCTTCGGCCGCCGCCTTTTCGCTTGCGGACTGGGCCCAGCTCTGTGTCGGAGCAAAGAGCAAGAGGGAAACCAGCATCCAACTCAGGGCGCGAGGTTTCAGTCGCAGGAGGGTCTGTCTTGTCGAAGATTCGCGTACCATTTCAGGCGAACCTTAGATGCCTGTCGTGTGAGAAGAAATAGACCTGAGAGATCGATCTAGCGTCGTCCGCCGAAATCTGAAAACTCGTCCGCTGGCTTTGAAACTGGTGCCGGAGTTGGAGCCGGTTCCGGTGCCGGTGCCGGTGCCTTGACGACCGGCCGTGGAGCAGGACGAACAGCAGGCCGTCTAACAACGGGTTTCGGCCGGGGGGCAGGCGGCGGTGCGCTGGGTGAATCAGCCACCTCACCACCATTCTTGGACGGAGAATCCCCGACGGCGTCCTCAGAATCTGAGCCCTCCGACTCAGATTCGTCGGCAGTGCGGGGTTCGGGAACGAGGGCATTGGCGTCGAGAGCCCCGGGTGCGGCCTGCTCATGCTCCTCGATCAGATCGCCCTTCTGGGCGCGATCGGCGCCGGTCTTTCCTAGATCGAGCAGCAAGTAACCCACGCCAAGCACCACGGCGAGAGCAGCCACGATCCAGATGAGAGGGCTGGACTTCTTCTTGCCGCTTCCCTCGTCCGTCGCGCCCCAGGCCGAGTGGGTCGCCCCCTCGCTTTCCAAGGTGACGTCCACCACCCCACCACCGCCGTCCATAGCCAGACTCGGGCCGGAAGCCTGAGAGATGGTTGGATTGAAGGAAGAGAGCCTACCCTCCGATTGAAAGCTCACTGGAATGACACCGGACCCGGAAGTCCCCATGCCGGCTGCTTTAGAGCCGTGGAGCTGGGCGGACACCCCTGGAGATCGGGCCGAGATCGTTGGGACCCCCGAGTTAGCGAAGGCGTTATCAGAATAGACGCGACTCATACCCGAGCCCGTGATCGTAGTGGCGTAACGCACCACAATCTTGGCCAACTCGCCCACGTCGGCGAGGCGTTTCTCCTTGTCACGCACCAGGCACTTCATGATCCCTTCAGCCAAATCATCTGGAACCCCTGGGTTCTTCGTCTGAATGGAGGGGGCGTCGGTAGTGATGAGTAAATTGCAGAGCTGAGGCAAAGACTCGGCCTCGTAAGGAGGTGAGCCACAGATGAGTTCGTAGAGAATCGCGCCCAGCGACCACACGTCCGCTCGCGCGTCCACATCCCGAGCCGACTGCATTTGCTCGGGAGCCATATACAGCGGCGACCCAATCCAAGCGGCGGTCTTGGTCAGGCTGAGCTGCTCGCCAGTAGACGCCCCCACGCTCTTCGAAATGCCGAAATCAAGCACTTTGATGCGCTGAGACCCATCTGGTCGCGTGGCGAGAAACAAGTTGGCGGGCTTCAGATCGCGATGAACGATACCGGCCGCGTGCCCGTGTCCCACGGCGTCGATAGCTTCCAGAATATAGCCACAGGCCGCCCCTAGGGAGAAGGGTCCTCGCGCGGCGAGCTCTTCTGCCAAATCACGGCCCTCCAAATATTCCATCACCATGTAACGGACGCCGTCCGCCATGACACCGACGTCCAACACACGCACGACGTGGTCGCTGTGAATCTTCGCTGCTGCGCGAGCTTCGCGACGAAAACGCTCCGCCCCTTCTTCTTTGTCAGCGAGACTTTCGAGAAGGAACTTGATCGCTACCGGTTGGTCGAGCTCAAGATGATGGGCGGCGACAACGACTCCCATACCACCTTCGCCCAATACGCGCTCTACCCGGTACTTGCCGGAGAGCGTCTCACCAATAGGAATAGGACAAGCAGCCACGGAGACGGACGATAGCCCAAGCAAGAGGAAAGTCCCACAGTATTGCGCAGATTGTGGACACTCGGATCCTTTGAGCGCACGCGTCCGAGATGACGCCGCATCCCTGACCTAGATCGACCCCTGGCAGCGAAAGGTGAGTTTTCTCAAAACGAAACAACGAAAGCATGGAAGCAGACGACTCAGGTCTGGCCACGAAAGCACCCTTATTCTTGAACAGTTTTGACGATAGAGTCGCGGCGACTCGATAGGCAAACACCCAGGCGCTCTCGGACCCCACTCGCCGCTGACTCAACGATCCACGCTTATGAAAGCACATAAAACAGGCTCGCCTTCTTTTCCCTGCCCAACACTGCTTCTTCTCGCCTTCGTCCTCCTGCCCTTGCTTGCCACAGGAACGGTCTACGCAGAAGAACAAGGGCCCGAGGCCGACCAGCAGGTCCAAGTGGGAGCGAAGAACCACTCCCTTGCCCAGGCCTTTGACGAAGCCTTGGGACAGTTCAACTCCCTCATCGCCGAAGCGCTCTTCTTCAATATCGCTGGGGATACCTTTCAGGTGGAGGAGGCACCACACGACCGCGAGACCAATACGCCCGCAAAAATGAAGACGGTGCCCGTTCCTTTCGTGGTGGCACTGCTCGCCCTGAGCGGGATCGCATTTACCGTCGCGTACCGATTTGTGAACCTACGCGGCTTTCGTCACGCCATCGCCATCGTGCGTGGCAAATACGACAGCGATGCCAACGACGGGGAAATTTCTCACTTCAGAGCTCTCACCAGCGCTCTGAGTGCCACGGTGGGCTTAGGCAATATCGCGGGAGTCGCCATCGCCATCAAATTAGGCGGACCGGGGGCAGTCTTCTGGATGATCGTCACCGCCTTCTTCGGCATGTCGACCAAGTTCTCGAGCTGCAGCCTCGCCCAGCTGTACCGTAAGCATAACCAGGATGGTTCTGTATCGGGAGGGCCCATGTACTACCTCGACTTGGGACTCAAAAACCGAGGCGGAGTGCTGGCAAAAGTTGGCAAAACCTTGGCCATTACCTATGCCTTCATGATCATGGGCGGCTCTATGGGGGGCGGCAACATGTTCCAGGCCAATCAGGCTTTCGAGACCCTTCGCAGCGCCTTTCCTTCGATCAAGGCTAGCCACAGCATCGGCTTTGGGCTGATCCTCGCCACCTTGGTCGCCCTGGTCATCTTGGGCGGCATCAAGCGCATCGGGGCGGCCACCTCGAAAATCGTGCCCCTAATGGTCGGCACCTACGTAATTGCCGCCCTCGCGGTTTTGGGCGCCAACGCAGCCCAAGTTCCAGACGCTTTCGCTCTGATTTTCGAGCGTGCGTTTTCGAAGAACGCCGTTTTCGGCGGATCCATGGGAGTTCTTGTGTGGGGCGTCCAACGGGCTTCCTTCTCGAACGAAGCCGGGCTGGGGTCTTCGGCGATTGCCCACGCCGCCGCGAAAACGGACCAACCCGTTCGCGAGGGCCTGGTGGCGATGTTGGAGCCCTTCATCGACACAGTGATCGTCTGCACCATGACCGCGCTGGTCGTGATTGTTTCGGGTGTCTGGCAAGACCCCAACCTCCCTAACCAGGGCGCGGCCCTGACCAGCGCGGCCTTCGCGACGGTGATTCCTTGGTTCCCCGTTGTGCTCAGCTTCTGCGTCCTTCTTTTCGCATATTCTACAATGATTTCGTGGTGTTATTATGGCGAGCGTGGGTGGATATATCTGATGGACCACTTCGGTTTGGGTACCAAGACCCTGCCCGTCTTTCGGATCATCTTTGTCGCTTTCGTCTTCATCGGCAGCGTCGCCAACTTGGGAGCCGTCCTTGATTTCTCCGACATGCTCATCCTTTGCATGGCCTTGCCTAATGTGGTCGGCAGCATGCTAATGATCCCGCTGCTCCGTAAGAACGAACGGACCTACTTCGAACAACTGGAGCCCCCCCCTCCGGCGACGAGTCGCTGATCTCCTTTCTTCCTCATGACCCTCTCTCAGTTGACCATTTACGGCGCCGGCTTGATCGGCGGCTCAATCGCCCTTTCCGCAAAAAAGAGCGGCTACTGTGAGCGCGTCGTGGCCATCGATCTGAGTGGTCCTGCTCCCGGGGTGAAGGACGATCCCTTTGACGCTTGGGCCATCGAGGAAGACGACCAACAACAAGCCCTCGCCGAGTCCGACTTAGTCGTGCTCTGCGTTCCAGTTCGAGCAATCGTCAAAGTGCTCCCCCACGTTTTGGACAAAACGCCGGGATACGTCACCGACTGCGGCTCCACCAAAGCGGCTATTTGTCACTCCATCGCCCATCATCCGGGACGCAGTCGTTATGTCGCAGGCCATCCCATGGCAGGTCACCCCGTGGGAGGTCTCGTCCATGCCTCGAGTGACCTCTTCGTGGGACGCCGCTGGATCTTGTGCCCCGACTCTTCCTCCCCCGACGCGCTCGAAGGAGTAGAGCAATTAGTCACCGCCACCGGCGCCGAGGTCGTGCAGCTCGATGCCGACGTGCACGATGCCTCAGTAGCATGGACGAGTCACTTGCCTCAGGTCATTGCTAGTGCGCTCTCGGTATACGCTCATGAGCACGAAGCGATGCAGGCAGCTGGGCCGGGTTTTGCCTCAGCCACGCGGGTAGCCGGCGGAGCAGAAGCCATGTGGGGCGATATCTTTGAGACCAACGCACGACCCATTGGGATCTCCCTCTCCCACCTCGGCAAGGCACTTTCGGCTTTGGGCGAAGAGCTGGAGCAGGGGCGCGCCGAAAGCACGCTCGACATGCTGGCTCGCGCCCGCGCACTAAGGAACACCTGACCCGGCTGAGCGAGGTGGCCCCTCCGCGCTCAGATGAGTCAGCCGGCAGGCAAGTCGTGCCTTGTGCCAGGTGTGCCACGACAGCTCAGGACCTTAAAACGAGCTGATCCGGCGATACCCTCAAATTTCCCACTCATTTTCTAATAGCTACACAAAATTCCACGCTGATGGGTTTCGACTCGTGGGCCAAGGCCGAGCAGAGAGCTGAGCTGCAACTTGTGCCCGTAGAAAGAGCTGTGGCACACTCCATGCTTGGATTGAAGTGCGCAAGCCCTACCCCATGCAACTGAAGTCAAAGCAGAACCGCCCCAGCCATTCGAACCCGACGCCGCGGGCTCGTTGGATGAGGCGCGCGTGGATGCGAGCCATCATCGCTTTGAGTCTCGTCTTTTCGGTGCCCCTCAGCTGCACCCTGAGCCCGGGCCCTGACCTGCCCAGCGTCGGGCGAACGAGCGATGAAGTGGACAACGAAAGTCCCACGAGTTCGAGCGGGACGACCGGAATTCCCGGTTTCACCGGAGACGGCGACGGGGCGACCGGTGGCATGGAAGGCGAGGGCGGTCGGAGCGGAACCGACTCAGGTGGAGAGATGGGCGGCGTTGGTGGTGCTGGAGGACAGCCCGGTGAGGCCAGAAACGAAGATGCCAAAGGACGGGGTCGACCGTGAGCGGGCTCCTTCGACGAGGCATGTCCCCCTGGCTCTTCCTGGGCTTGGAGCGCGCTCAGTCATGAAGAGCAAGACGCGTCTTAAAATTTGGATCGGCCTGGTGCCGCTCCTGGTGGTTGCGTCCTGCAGCCTCGGGCACAACCCCGATCTCCCCTTCGGCGGCAGCGGCGACGAATCTACAACGGCTGGGACATCCAGCTCGACCACCGGAGACGTCGCCGTCGACGGCGATTCCAGCACCGGGCTGACGGGGGCCGCAACCCCCGATGCCGATGGCGACGACGGCTCCTGCTCTGTCGCCGAAGAAACCTCGGAAGCCTGGGGTGGTGCTGGAGGCGAAGGCGGCGCTGGCAACACGACTGAGACCCAGGACGGAAGTGGCGGCTCAACGAATAGGGCCTTGCCTTGTGGAGGGTCCCACCCTTGAAGAAGAACTGGGCCAGATCTCTCGGGGCAAGCTTATTGCTCGTCCTGATCGCAAGTGGCTCAGGCTGCGCCTTGGGCGGCGGCATTGATCTTCCGTCTTCAAAATCAAATGAGGCAGGCGATCCTTCCAACGATTTTGACAGTACGGCGAGTGAAGGCGCAGCCACAACGGGTGGCTGGGACACCACTGGAGACCAAGGCCCATTCGATAGCCCCGGCATGGCCGCAGGCGGTGCTCCCGCCCAAACTTGCATCAACCAAGAAACCGGTTCCGGTGGCGTGGGTTCCGGTGGCGTGGGTTCCGGTGGCGCAGGCCCCAGTAACTCGGGAGCCGGAGGTTCGCTCACCACCACAGGAGGAACCAACTCGGGGGGTAGCTCGGCCGCAGGCGGCGGGACGGCTCAGGAGTACTGCAACTAACGTTCAGCCCAGACGTTCAGCAGGGAGCCTTGGTGTGGCTCTTGGCGTACCCGTCCACGACATTCGCGATCAGATCGGCCAAGATGCCATCCGCCACGCGCAAACGTCGACTCATCTCTCGCGCAATGTTGAGCACGATGAGCGCATAGGACTTCACATCGAATCGGTAGAGTCGATCGAGATCGGGAGCCGAGAGTTGGATCAAACGACTGGGCGAGGCAGAAAGCACCGTGGCCGAGCGCGCCTGGACGTCAATCACAGCCATCTCGCCAAACCAGTCCCCCGGTCCCAAAACAGCCACGCGGGTGTCGGTACCTCCCTTGGACTTCTTGAGCACTTCGATGTCTCCCTGCAGGACCACATACATGCAGTTCCCCTGGTCCCCTTCACGAAAAACGTAGGTGCCAGGGTCGAGATCAATCACCTGGAGATGCTCGGCTAGGTGGTCGAGAGCGGGATCGGGGAGAGCACCAAAGAGACCGATGTTTCTTAGGTTTCCTGGAGAAAGAACCGCGGGATCGACAGCTCCGAAGGAGGAGCGCGTCGAAGTCGGAGCATCGGACGACGCGGATGCAAAGCGCCCGCTACTCGATTCATCAAAGCCGGGACTGTTGGATGATTCGTTCACGGATCGCTCTCCTTTGTGCTCGATAATGGGCGTAGTGGCAGCCGAATGACCCTAGAGGCTCTTGCTGAAGACCATACGGGGGCGGGCCGGCCCCGAATAGTCCTCTACCTCGGTGCTCGTCCAACCTTGGGCTTCATGGAAGGCAACACTGCCCTCATTGCCCACGCTGGTGATGGCCTTGAGGCGACGACACCCGGCCGCTCGCGCTTCTTCTTCAAAGCTCTGATAGAGCACCTTGCCGACACCGCGGCGGCGATAGTCAGGGTGAATTCCGACCAGGTGAACGTAACCCGTCTTGGGCGGCCCGGGGGCCACAAAGCCAAAAAGAAATCCAACCATGATGCCGTCGTGCTCGACAACTCGGGCCAAGGAACCCAACTCATAAAAGAAGATGGGGTGAGCCAACGCGCTGGTTGGGCCGCCCCACCAACGATCGATGACTTGGACAATGTGGTGATAATCGTTTTTTCCTAAGGGGCGCGTGATCATCTCTGAGAGGAGGGTACCGCTTCATTAAAAGCCTTCAAGGTTTGTTCAAAATGGGGATAGATTCTGCCGTATCAGCCCTTCGGTGGCCGAAGCGCACCGGCTCGTGTATCGACCCAGCCATGAGTTCCTCGATCAAGATCGCCCCCTCCATATTGAGCGCCGATCTCGGCTGTCTCGGGAGCGAAATCAGAGAGGTAGTCGAGGCTGGATGCGATCTCATCCACATCGACGTCATGGACGGGCATTTTGTTCCCAATATCACCTGGGGTCCCCCAGTGGTCAAAGCGGCAAAAGCCTCGACCCAAACGCCCCTCGATGTCCACCTCATGATCGAACAGCCCGATCGATACGTCGACCAGTTCATCGACGCCGGAGCGGATATTTTGGGCATTCACATCGAAGCCGATCACCACTCACACCGCACCTTGAGCCATATTCGCTCGCGTGGGGCCGCACCTTGTATCACCATTAACCCACAAACTCCGATCACGGCCATCGAGCATGTACTCGATCTGGTAGATCAAGTCCTCGTCATGAGCGTCAATCCTGGCTTCGGCGGGCAGAGCTTCATATCGTCAGTACTCACCAAGATAGAAAATCTAGCCGAGCGACGTCAAAAGCGCAGACTCAGTTTCGATATCGAAATCGATGGTGGGATCAGCCCCTCCACCGTCGCCCAAGCAGTCAGCGCTGGCGCCAACGTCCTGGTCTCGGGAGCCGCCATTTTTGACCACAAGGATCGCAAAGCTCAAATCGAGGCCTTGCGCAAAGCGGCACGCATCCCTTCATGACCCACCGACCGCTTCATCGTAGTTCACTGGGCAAGAGCGCTCTGCTTTGCGCCTGGCTCATCGGCTGCAATGGCTGCAACAAGAGCACGCCTCACGCCGAGGCCCCCTCCCCCAAAGAGGAAAAGACACCACCCAAGGACGATACCGCGCCGAAAACCCTGCCCACGCCCCCGGGCGAGAAAGTCAGTTTTGACGAGGCGCTTTCCCGCGTGCAGCAGGTGCGAGGACTCAAAAAGAAGGCCCACGTCGACGGTCTCCGTATCGCCGCCTCCGATCTGGAGCAGCACCTAAAACAAACCCTCAGCTTTGAGCGTCCTCCCACCGTATTGCGCGGAACCGAGCAAATGCTCGTGGGCCTAGGCTTGGTGGAGCCCAACTTTGACTTCGAAGCCACGATGATCAGCCTCCTCAAAGAAAACCTGGCTGGTCTGTATGAGCCCCGTCTCAAACTGATGATGGTACGCGAAGGTCTTCCCGAAGAAACTCGCCGCATCACCTTGCTCCACGAACTGGTGCACGCTCTGCAAGATCAGTACTTTGACCTCGACGAAATCGTCACCAACCATCCCGACGACTCGGATAAGTCGTCCGCGCTTTCCTGTTTGGCCGAAGGTGACGCCACCAGTGCTATGCTCGACGGTGTGCTTCCTGCTGGAAAGACGGCGCTCGACCTGCCTCCCGGCAGTATCGAAGCTCAGTTTTTTTCCCAGCCTCCTCAGACTCAGGCGCCCGATCTCATCATTCGGTCACTGTATGCCCCCTACCTGGACGGGCTGAACTTCGTGCACGCTCTCAGGCGCCGGGGCGGGTTTGCTGAGGTCAATCGTGTGTTTTCGAAACCACCGATCAGCACCGAACAAGTCCTGCATCTGGACAAGTACGACGAACAGGAAGCTCCGCTCGAAGTAGAAGTCCCAGCACCTCCTCCCTCGAGCGGAGTAGAGGCAGGTGCCCACTTCAAGCTCGTTCTGCACGACGTTTGGGGTGAACAAAGTCTGCGTTTGGCTCTGGAAGAATGGGGCTCGCCCGAGGAAGCTCGGAAGGCCGCGGCCGGATGGGGCGGCGACCGCATCGTCTCCTACCAGCGGAACTCTGAGATCGCCGTCGCGTGGAGCCTCGTCATGGACACGCCGCAAGACGCAGAGGAGCTTTGGCAGCTCGTAGAAAAGAAGAAGGCAATATCGACCGGCGACACGGCGCTGGACGACGCGGCCCAAGGCGACAGGGCCCAAGACAGGGCCCCCCTTCCAGAAGTCGAACAAACTATCTGCCTGGCCCCCCGTGGTCCCACCGGACCTCAACTGGCATTGACCCGCTCTGGTGCACGCCTCATTTGGGCCAGCGCCCCCTTCGATCCCCAGGCGCAATCGGGAGGATCCTGTGCCGAGGCGCGTGGGTGGCTTTCGACCCTCTTGGTCAAAAACACCCCTGCCTCTCGGCCATAGGGAAGGGGCTGTGGACAAACTCTGGGCAATCGACAACCCCAAGTGGATAGCTAGCTCAAGCAAGCGAGCTTGAGCCAAACGCCGAATTGCGCCACCTGTGATCGAAGCGCCCCACCCGACCATGATGATCGGGCATCTTCGACCCAGTATGACCAGCACCTACACCCCAAGTCAGCCCCGCAACGCCATTCAACAAAGAAAATTTGTTCTTGGATCTCATCGACTTGAATCCTGAAGGCTCAGTTTCGAAGGAATATTCCTTCCGTTGGCATAGTTACTGCTTTGACAACGGATATGAACCACGAAGCCACAGTTTCAAGAAACAGCTGGCTCTCCCTCGTTGCAGAAACCGCGGGGGTGGCCGGCACCGCAATTGCCCGCGTCAAACTACAGGCCTCCGCCCTTTTGGGACCGGCACGCGTGGTGGTTCAACTTGTAGATAGCGACCAAGAGGTCGTCGGCGCGACCTACTGGTACGGTGAGGGCAGCGACCTCGAAACCGGCGTCTCGGTCGATATCGGCTGCGACTTCTTCACCGCCCATGACATCGAGGTACGCGCTTGGGTCGACGACGGCCTCACCAGCAGCTCCGCACGTCGAGCCCTCGCTCCCCACCTGGTGGCGTGCGCACCCTACGACGAAAATGTGGCGATGAAGTTGTCGCTACGTGGACCAGCGACCCCTCAGGCGGCGCTGGACGTCGTGTTCGAAGCAGCCTGAAGCGAAAGCGCTAGCTGCCTAATCCGCTCGATGCGAAGAGCAAATTGGTGGGCCTCCTGCGCACTCAACTCGCCGGTTCCGAAACGAACCGAAAGATACAGCCGAGTCAAATCCTCTACCTCGGGGCCGACGGGATGGCCCGCTTGAACCAGCGCCTGCGCGTGCGTGAGAGGGGGCGTCGAAAGAGGACGCGTCAAACCCACCTGCTCCAAGGTGCGGTCCAGCTTTTGATACAGTTGGAGTGCCTGCGCCGCTTGGGGTGCGTGGCGGCGCACAGAAACAGCAGGAAGGGCCTTTCGTTTCTTCCAGGCAAACCAGGCAGCTGTCGCGATCATTACGATCCCCGCCACAATGAAGAGCCAACGGGTCGAGCTCAAAGGAGCCGAAGCGCCCGTCGACGAACTGGATCCAGACCTCAAATATGAAAGTGCTCGCCTGATGCTTTGTAAGATCCCAATCTGCTTAGCCATGTCGAAACCTTCGACATTCTGCTCCCAGCTCTGAGACGCCGCCTCCAAGATCTCGCGCAGCAAAGCAACTGCGCCCTGAGTGCGGGCCTGGGGGGAAGCGCTCGAGGGAGGCGTCGGATCGAATCGAACCCAACCGCGCTCGGGTAGATAGGCCTCCACCCACGAATGGGCGTCCCCCTGACGCACCGCATAAAAGTCACCAAATCGATTGTAGGTACCGCCCACGAAGCCCGTGACATTGCGCGAAGGCACCTTGAGATGACGCAACATCAAAGCCATGGCCGTCGAATAAAACTCGCAATGACCTCGCTTGGACTCGAAGAGAAAGTGATCGAGCGGATCATCCGCGCCGCCCGAAGGCGAGCTCAGATCGTATTGGTAGTCTCGACGCAGGGCGCGTTCGAGAGCAAGGGCGATTTCCGCTGGAGAAGTGCGATTGCCCGCTATTTCATGCGACAAACCCTCGATACGGGGCGAGATATTGTCCGGGATCTGCAGGTAGCGATGCAACTCGCGCGGATGCTCGCGCTCGGGCACAATCAGACCGGTCTTGGGTAAGTAGACCTGATAGGAAAGCCCTTCTCGCTCCAGGCTCGAGTACTGAAGCTGGCCAGTCCCATCCATGGAGACAATCGAATCTCCTCCTCCCAAACGTCGCTGACCAGACAAGATCACGAGCGAAACGGCTTCTCCGGGAACGAAAACCACCTGAGGCTCGATGCGTTCGAGACGAATCAGCATCGAGCGATCAGTCGCTCGCGGGGGACGACGCAAAACGACCTCGCGCCTAAACTCCACCACCGGATGTTGGTCCACCACGCGTCGCCGCGTCCAGGAGCCGTTTTCGTAAGTGTCGAAGACGGCGCCTCGCAGGTACAAGTTGCGACGCATGGGTGGTTCCTCCGGTTGATCACTCGGTTTGACCCGCATGACCAAAGTCGGATCGGTTCGAATCGTCCCCACCCCGCCCAGATTCACGCGATCGGAAAACCCCACCACCCGCGAGGGTTCGATGCTGGGCAACGAGAGCCAAGCAAAGCCCACCCGCGGAAACAGCATAAAAAGCAGGGCACTCATCAAAAAGACCGGCAAAGCCAGACTGCAGGTGAAGAGCAAAAACCCCTTACCTATCACCCGCCGACTCCGCAAAATCCGAGGCACATCCACTGGCATCCCCGTACGGTCGCGAGCACCCTGGCGGTAGTTTCCCTCAACCTCGCGGCGCAGGTGACTGAGCACCAAAGCACCTGGGGTGAAGATCAAAAAGCCGAGCAAAGCCACGGCGTAGGTGAGTCCTCCCCCGAGCACGGTCCCTGCGATCAGATGGAGTAGAGAAAGCAGTATAACTTGATGATCGTGTGCGGCACCTCTGCGCGTGGCGAGGCGGATGACTTGTAGACCAGCTGCGAACTCAATCACGATCGGGATCGGATCGCTGCCGAGAAACAAACGCAGCAGCTGAACGCCCAATATCGCCAAGGGCCCAATCACCGACAGGAGCTTGAAGGGCGCTTGTTGGCGATAATGCACAGGAACAAAGATACCGCCGAACAGCCCCACCACGACGAGCACCGAGGCGTAGAGGTTCAGCTTGCCGCTCGTAACAAGAGCCAGCACGCCGAGCGCCGCCAGGGCATCGGTCATGATGCGATGCACCAGCCCGAATCTCATGCACGCCCCCCTTTGTCTCCCGTCCGGGGAAACGCGGAAAGCTCTGGCGCTGGTGCCTCTTGAGAGCCGACTGGGGGTTTTTGGTGTGCCTGGGGCTGCGGCAAGTCCGAGAGCTGCGCGGGCCGAGACAGCTGAACCGGCGCCATGACCAAACTAGGTTGAACCTTCCTCGACCGGCCAGCGTCCCGCGCCAGATGCACCTGGCCGAGCGCCTGGCTAGGGCCGCATGCCGCGTCACTGGCCAGTTCAATCAAGGCCAAAAAGCGCAAAGTCGTATCCGCCCCCTCAGCAGGATGAGCCGCACTCGTGGCCCCGCTGGTAGCCGTGATCGTCACAGGTTCGCCTCGACGCAGGTGAGCCACCGCATGCGAGGCGACGTCGCGCACCTGCCTTTCAAAAAGCTGCACTCGATCACTCGTGGGTTTTTCTCCGGCGTAGACGTTATCCAGATGAAGCTGAGCGCGGCTCTGCACTTCGGTCGCGCGCTCAAGCACAACCTTCGGACCAGCCGCCGTGCTCTTCTTCCAGTAGATATCCCGCGGATCGTCCCCGTCGCGCATGGGACGTAAACCGAGGATTTCGTCTCCAACGCCGCGAAACATGGAGCTGCCCTCGGACAGATTCTGACGCCTTCCCTGGGACCGAGGAAGGGAAACGGCGTCGACCGCCGGATAGATGATGAGATCCCCCGCTCGGCTGAGTTCACGAGATTTTTCGAAAAAACCAAAAGGAAAGCGCGTAGCGATTCGAAAGCCAACGTGTTGGTCGAGTCCTCGACGGCCCGGAATACGTCGATAGGCGGCAACTTGAGACGAGCCCGGGCTCACCTTGAGAAAGAAGCAACGCTTGTCGGCGGGCTGTCCAGCCCGCAAGTCCTCGACCTCAATTGCATAGGAGGGCATGCGTTTCTTGTCGTTGTGCACCTCGATCTCCACGAGATGGGGTCGTCCCACTTGAGCTCGCAAGGGCAGCTTTCTCGTCACGCGCAGGCCACGCAAACTGGCCTCGCTCATCATGCCCGAGACGACGATCAACGAAAGCAAGATGCCAAGCAAAACGTAGAGCAAATTGTTAGCGGTCAAGATCCCGACGAAGCCGACACCAAAGGTGACCAAAATGAAGTACTTGCCTTCGCGGGTGAGCTTGAGACGGCGCGGTGGACGAAACTTACGCAAGAAGGCCCAAATGGCCTCGCTCCAGCTTTTCTTCGTCGTGCGAGGGTCCATCACCGTCCCTCAAAGCGGGGCGGGAACGCGATTGATCACGTCCTTGAGCACACCTTCGGCTTCTTCGCGGCTTGGCACGTAACCCTCGGCATGAGCCCCCAGACGGACGCGATGCCCGAGAAGCGGTACCGCCAGGCGGTGAATGTCGTCAGGAATGCAGTGGTCGCGGCCATCCAACAAAGCGTGAGCCCGCGCCGCGCGCGATAGACTCATCCCTGCGCGGGTCGAAGCCCCCATCGAGAGGGCCGGGCTCGTGCGCGTGGCAATCACTATCGCTTGCAGATAATTGCCCAAGGATTGCTCAATACGAACGCGGTCCACCGCTCCTTGAAGATCGAGCAACTGATGGGGGTCGAGGACTTGAGGCACCCCCGCCGCTCGATCAAGCTGGGGATTGAGCATCAGCCTCGTTTCGACTTCCGCGGGGGGATAGCCGATTTCGATGCGCATCATGAAACGGTCGAGCTGCGACTCGGGCAAGGGGAAAGTCCCCGCAAAATCATGAGGGTTCTGGGTCGCGACCACGAAAAATGGCTCGGGCAAAGCTAGGCTCTGTCCGTCTATGGAGACCTGTCCCTCGTTCATCGCTTCGAGCAACGCCGACTGAGTACGCGGACTGGCGCGATTGATCTCATCGGCCAAAAAGACATTCGAAAAGATGGGCCCGCGCCGCAGTTTGAAGTCGTTGAGTTCTTGGTCGAACACCGGCACGCCCAAGACATCGCTGGGCAGCATGTCACTGGTAAATTGGACACGCTTCATCTCTCCGCCCACTGCCTGAGCCAAAGAACGGGCCAGGGTGGTTTTTCCGACGCCCGGCACGTCTTCTAAAAGCACGTGGCCGCGAGCCAAGAGTGCCGTGAGCGCCAACTCGACAACATCTTCCTTGCCCTCGATGGCTGAATTGACGGCCACACGTAGGGCGGCAAGTCGCTCCAATCGGTCAGGGGCCACGGCGAGAATGGAGGAGTTCATCCACCAGGCACCCTAGCATTTCTGCGCAACAAAGAATGTCGTCTGGTTGTAAAAGCACAAAATTAAGCCGTTTTCGGGTATGGTAGAAGGACCACGCATGCAAGGAGCAGCACAAGCCGGCGAAAAGACCTGCCGACCGGACGCCATCGCCCGCGTCGAAGCCCATAATTTAACCAAGCTCTTTGGTCCGACCCCGGCGCTCAGAGGCGCCCATCTTATGGTCAAGAGCGGAGAACTCACTCTATTGAGCGGAAGGAATGGCGCGGGAAAGAGCACGCTTTTGAGCATCATTGGAACCTTGTTGCGGCCTTCCCGCGGCTGGGTCAGCTACCATTCGAACGCTGGCGAGAACCTAAGTCGCCCCCGGGTGCGCGCCGAGCTCGGCTGGGTATCCCACGCCTCCCATTGTTATGGCGAGCTCTCCGGGCGCCAAAATATCGAACTGCAAGCGCAGCTACAGGGGGTCGACCCTGCTCGTTACGCCCTGGTCGCCGAGCGGGTCGGTTTGGGCAATTTTGCCGAACGCCCCGTCTCAACGCTGAGCCGCGGTCAAACCCAGCGCGTCGCTCTGGCGCGAGCGCTCATCCACCAACCGAGTTTGCTGCTGCTCGACGAACCTTGGACGGGGCTCGATCTCTCTTCAGCGCAAATGCTGGACCGAGTCGTGCTCGAAGAACGTGAGCGGGGCACCATCGTCGTGGTCGTCAGCCACGAAGCGCACATCAAGGACAGACTGGGAGCACGCGAGGTGCGCCTGGTCGGCGGACGTTGCAGCTGATGCCCAGCCAAGAAGGTTCGCTTTTGCACCATGTCGCCCTCGGGGCTCGACACGTCGAGCGCCTCGCCCAGTTTTACCAACAGGCCCTCGATTTGCGGCGCGTAAAAGAGCAGCGCCGAGCCGATGGCAGCCTACGCTCCATTTGGTGCGCCCTGCATTCGGAAAGAGGCACGAAGAGTGTGCTCATGATCGAAGAAACGAGCGATCCCAGCCAAGAGCGTCCGCCGGCCAAGGTCGCTCCTGGCTGGTTTTTGCTCGCCTTTTGCGTAACGGCCGAGCAACGCGAGGCCACCGAAGCCGCCATCGTCGAAGCTGGTGGGACGATCGAATCGCGGAGCGCCTACTCGACCTATGCGCGCGACCTAGAAAACAATCGCTTCGCCGTCAGTTGTTATCCTTTCGAAGACTGAAGCTTCCTTCACCCCTCCTCTTCGCCATCGCCGGCCCCCGGCCAAGCTGGTCAGCACCAAGCAGCTGTGTCTAAAGTCGGGCGCCATGACCGAACTTGCCCAGTCCCAAGAGACATCCCAGGGTCACTCTTTTCGGACCGCCCGCCGGCTGCCTCGACTCCCCGAGTTCTCGTCCTTACCCGGCTTGGCCCAAAGCTATTGCCTCTTGATGGTCGAGCTACTGTTTGCCGCCAACGGCGCGGCCTATTGGGGCAGTGGACCGAATGTCATGCTTCTGGCTCAGAACGCGTGGGAAACTCAAAGGCGGGACAACATGCTCATGGCCTGGGCCCTGCTTTCCGTCACGCTCAGTCTACTTTTCGTCGGAGCTGCGTGGCGCAAACAGGACGAGGCTCTGCGCCGCATCGCCGATCGTTTGCTCCCGATCATTCCTATCTCGCTACTGCCCTTCCTGCTGTCGACCGACCACTTCCGGCATCGGCCCCTGACTTTCCTCGTGCTCTTGGGGATTTTCGGTTTCGTGACCGAGGCCTGCTTCTATGCGGCGTTCAAACAAAGCAAAGGCCTGCTCGATCGCCTGAGCAGGCTCCGAGAAGGCACGCATCGGCTCGTCCCTTGGCTGCCTTGGGCCATCGTCTTGAGCGCCGCCGGCGGGTACGCGCTCTACACCGGTTACCTGACAGTGCTCAATCACCACCGTTTTGGCACTGGTGCCTTCGACTTGGGGATCTTCAACAACGTGATGTTCAACTCCTACAAGGGCCATCCCTTCAGGACGACCATCATGTTGCCAACGGGCAGCCAGAGCTTCTTGCTCTGTCATTCGCCCTACTTGGTCTACCTGCTCATGCCCTTCTACGCCCTGTTTCCCACTGCAGAGACCTTGCTTTGGTGTCAGGCCGGGCTTTTGGGATCGGGGGCCATCTTCCTGTTTCTCTTTGCACGCACGCAGGTCACAGCCGGTGTCGCAGCAGTTTTTTCGCTCCTCTATTTGCTCTTCGCTCCCATGCATGGAGCGCAGTTTTATGACTTCCATTGGCTCACCATCGCCTCGCCCTTCCTGCTCTTCCTGCTCTATGCCCTGGCTACGGCACGCCCCTTTTTGATCCTTCTTTCGACCTTGCTGTGCTGGTTGTTGCGGGAGGATTTGGCCCCTGGCCTGGCCCTGCTCGGAGCTATTTTGATCGTCAGCGGCAAACGTCCCCGTGCCGGGGTCTTTCTGGTAGTCGGATCGGGAATTTGGTTCGCCATCAACAAGTTCATCATCATGCCTAGTTTCGGCACTTGGTGGTTCGCCAACCTTTATGGGGATCTGACGACACCAACCGAAAAGGGCTACGGCTCAGCCATGAAGACCCTGATCAACAATCCGGTCTACGTGCTGCAAACTCTGCTCAAGGAAGGCAAATTCATCTACTTGATGCACATGGTGGCCCCTCTGGCCCTTGTTCCCATCAGGCGCCCTTCCCTAGCCATCCTGCTTCTGCCTGGAGCGCTCTTTACGGTGCTCACCAACGCAGGTGCCAATTTTTCGATCCGCTATCAGTACTCGTCCCACTACGCGGCCTATCTCTTCTTGGCCGTCACCGTCTACTTCGCGAGCGAACTGAGAAAAGAACGTGCCCGAGCTGGGGCTGACCCCTTGCTCCGCAGTCGGGCTCGCGGGGGCTCCCTCTTGGTGGCCCTATGCGCCTGCACAATCTGCCACAGCGCCACTTTTGGGGTGGTGCTGGCCCCCAAGTCCTTCATCGGCGGAGCCTTCCCGATCGAGTTTTCGCTCAGCGAAAAAGAGAAACAAACTCACTCCGCTTTCGACGAACTCCGGAGCTTGATCCCCCGAGAAGCCACAGTGACCTCCACCACCAAAGACGCCCCTCACCTCTCCAATCGTCTCAATATTTACGCCTTTTCTCACAGCCGCCACCCCTCGGAATACCTGCTCATCAATCCCAGCAGTTTCGGGATGGGCAGTACCAATCAGGACATCCTCGCGGCGCTCGATCAGGCTCCTTACGGCTTAGTGCGCCAGGTGCGCGGCATCACCCTGTGGAAGAAGAATCATTCCTCCCCCGAAACGAAGCGCGCCCTTGAGCGCCTGCGGCGCAAGTTGGGCGGCAAGCGCCCCCGGCGCCACTAAGGTTTACGCTTAGATTTGCCCTGGGGTTTGCCCTGAGGACGCTGGGGCCTTTGCTTGGGGCGGCTCGATTGGGGTTGACCTCCCACCCGACGCAGGAGGCGACCGTTCTTCTTGGTGCTCGCCCCCCGCTTGACCAAGGTGTAGGGGCCCACCGTCTTGATCACGCCGTACTTTCCTGACTCCAAGGCGGCACGGATGTGATCCTTTTCGCCTCGAATGCCGGGATGAGCCACGACCAAGTATTCGGGGTCGTGGCCCAGCGAAAACTTGAGAGAGAAGAAAACCGGACGGCTTGAGAGGTGGGGACCTTCGCGCTCGGTGGAGGCAACAACCGCGTCCTTGGGAATGTCGGCGGTGATGGAGCGAAACTGCTCCATGCGTTTTTCGTCGACCGGGCGCACCACCAGATCTTTCATCGAAAACCCACCCATGATGCGCTCACCACCAAGCAACAATCCTTTTTGTACGTCCAGGGAAAGACCCAAGAGCAATACGACCAAGGCGGTGGCGTACTTTCTTTCGCGGGCTACCGCTAAAATCGAAGCCGCGAGCGTGTAGCCGAGCCACAGATAAGTGTACTGAAACGACGACTGAAAGAGGGGCGGACGGCTGGTGACCAAGAGCGAGGAAATCATCGCAGGCGCCACCGCCAAAACCAATAGCGGCCGACGCAACCACAGGGCCAAAACCGGCGCGGTCATGTGCAGCAGGTAGAGCGCCTTGGGCTCGTTCATGATGGCCCGCAAGACGAAAGCCTGATTCGAGAGCAAGGTGAGGATGATGGAAGAAAACCCCTTCGCCCCCTCGGACTTGAGCTCGCCGTACATATCGTCAAACCACCAGGTCCCAAATTGGGGCATCAGAGCGAATTTGACCGAGATGAAGTAGAAGGCTGAAAACGTGGCGATGTTGATCGCGTCCCGAATCAAGACCCCCCGAAACAGAAGAAAGATCCCGATCACCGAAGTGCCAATACCGATGTCTTCTCGGCACAGAAGCGAGCACAAGAGAGCCACATAGACGCCCACGCGTAGACCACGGTGCTCGGGTGCGTGCTTGAGTCGATAGACGAAGTAGAGCAGCCAAGAGATGAAGAAAAGCGCTGCCGAAGTGAAGTGAAAGTCGTAGAAGTTCGGCTGCTGGGTAACGGGCATCAGCAAAAATGCCGCAGCAAATGCCAGACCCACTGCGCGACCCAAACGCGCACTGGCCAACAAGTAGATGGGCACCGCCGAGAAGCCGATCAAACCCGATTGGATCCAGAGCAGCGCGTGGGCGCCAGGCGAGATCGCATAAAAGGGAAGGAGCAAGTAGAGCACAGGCTCGCAGTGATTGGACAGATTGCTCCAATCCTTCATCAGAGTGGCGACAGCCGGCGCACGAAAGGGGTGCCCGCTCAGAGCGTTGAAGAAGAGGTTGTCGTACTCGGCTAGATCCGAGCTGCTGGTCTGGAACTTGAAGTGACTCACGTTCGTGAGCCGACCTATGTGGAGCAGGTAATAGAGCCCTAGGCAGAAGGCCACTCCAAGAGTCACCCAGCTCAGCCAAGGAGCCCCGCGCAGCTTGGTTATACCTTGTCGAACTGGCCAGGACCGCGTGCGCCTCTCGATTAAGGAAATCGCTGGGTGCAGGAGCCGCTCCTCACACAGGCCCAAGACCAAGAGGTAGGCAAGATAGGCAAGCTCGCGTCCTTCCCAGACCTGATCCACAAAAATGATGGGCCAAAAAGCTGCCGGCACAAGGGGGGCAAAAAGATGAATGACTCCCTTCATGCGCGCCGCAGGTCGATGGGCCCGCGTCGACCACCAGCAAGCCAATGCAGCAACGAGAGCACCTATCCCCCAGCAGAGCCCGATGACGAACAAACGCGCCGGCAGCGCCTTCTTGTTGAGTGTCAGATAAACAAGGGTCTGCTCTTCGGCGGCGAGCTGAGCCACCGCCAAGCTCAAAGAAGACGTGCCCAGGGCAGTGGTGACAAAGACACGTGCGAGGCGAGTGAATAATGGGAGCTCATGGAAGCTCATAGGCGACGTCTACCACTCGAGCCCGTTGGGGGGAATCATCGCCATCTGCACTCAAGAGGCTCAGAGCCTCAATCTTACGTGGCTTGTGCCGTAATGGGGGACATATGGCGGCCGCGCGTCGAATCCTCCTCATCGATACCAACCAAGCATCCCTGGAAAGCTTGGCTCAACGTTTGACCACCCTTGGTTACGACGTGGCCATGGCGACCGATGGGGCCCAAGGGGCCTATCACGCCCTCGAAGATCCACCGCACGCCGTAGTCGCTGACCTCTTCATGCCGAGTATTTCCGGTGCGCAGCTCTGCCGTCTTCTCAATGCCGAACCGGCCACCGCTGATGTACCCGTGATCTTGCGCGGCCCCGATGTGCACCGCAATCGCTTCTGGGCCGAACAAACGGGAGCCCTAGGTTACGTTGTCAAAGGGCGGATGGGGGATTTGATTCGAGCGTTGAACCGCGGTTTTCAAAAGAACTCCGAAGAGGATGGCTTCTTCACCGCGTACAATACCGATGCGGGTGACGTGCGCGATCGGGTCGCACACTACTTGGACGCCGCCCTCTTTGCCTCCGTGATCGCAGCCGAAGTCCGCAACCTCGCCGTCTGCGAATCCTTCGACACTCTCTTCGACCTCTTTGCGCAATTCGTCTCCCAGGTCGCCAACTACCGTTGGTTGTGCGTCTCAACCGACATGCCTGCGCGCGCCGGACTCCACGCGCGCCCAGGGCTCAAGGACATCGCTTTGGACGAAGCACGTGCAGCCCTCGGAGTGGATCTCGAAAACCTCGTGCTCGTCACCGATGACGACGCCGCGGAAGACGAGAGCGGACCTGCACCCTTGGTGCGCCCCATCCGCTTCGGCGACAAGACCTTAGGTCGGCTCGCCTTGGCCCCGCGCGAATCGACCCAAGAGCAAGACAGCGAGCTGATCGACATCCTAGCTCGCGAAATCGGCGGAGCTTTGCGCACGGCCACCCTTGTTGAAGAATCGCGACGCCTCGCCCGACACGATGCCCTCACCGGACTTTTCAATCGCCGCGCTTTTGCCGAAACGGTGCAGATCGAAATCCAAAAATGTAAGCGGCACTCCCTGCCAATGGCAGTGCTTTTGCTCGACATCGATCACTTCAAAAAGATCAACGACACCCATGGTCATGCGGCGGGCGACACCGTACTCAAAGTGATCGGCTCAACACTGAAAACACTCTGTCGGCGTTCCGATGTCTGCGCGCGCTGGGGAGGCGAAGAGTTCGTCATGGTGCTCGCGCACACCGAGCCCGAGGGATCCGGCACGGTGGCCGAGCGGGTGCGCGCCACAATCGAGAGCCTGGAAATCAAAGTGGGAGACGTGCAGATCCCTGTCACGGCCTCAATCGGTGTGACCTCGCTCTACGCGAGTGACTCGCTCGATACCTTCCTCGACCGTGCCGACAAAGCGATGTACGTCGCCAAAACCTCGGGGCGCAACCGAGTGTCTCAAGAGCGCATGCCTGAATTCGAACCAGGCCCCCTGAGTCGCAACGACATCGAAATTAATGTGGCTTGATCGACCAATCCACCTCAACTGGTGTGATCGCCAAGCCCGCGCTTGTTATAAGTCGCGCCGCTCGTGGCACGAAAACAACTCAAAATCGTCTCGGTCGGCACTCCACTTGCCGAGCGCAAGTATTCCTGCAGCAACTGCCCCGCACGATGCTGCAAAAACTGGGGGATCAGGGTCACGAGCGAAGAAGCCGAGCGCATTGCTCGCGATCCAAAAGCGGTGAGCCGCCTTTCTGGTCGTGGTCCAGAAATCCTCGCCCAAGGTCAGTTGCCCATGCGTCAAGAAGGCGACGATCTGGTTTGCGTGTTTTTGGACGAAGACCAACTGTGCAGTCTTCACAAACGGCACGGACCTGCCTTCCTGCCCCAAGCTTGCCAGGCTTTTCCCTTCGCCTTTCAAGCAGGCGAATCCGGCGTTCCCCTACCCCTCCTTTCTCGCTACTGCCCCTCGATCGCCAAGAACGAAGGTGAGCCCATCGAGCCCACCATTTCATCTCGTCTCCAGCTCTTAGGGGCGAGCGGCACACTCAGCCCCAAGATGGGGTTGCGCTCGGGACGCGTACTGGAGCGCAAACACTACCTGCAACTGATCGACGCCCTACGCCCTCGGCTCGAAAACACGAGTCACCTCGCACAAACCTTGGTGCATCTCTTCTTCATCACAGAAGCGACCGACCAAAATCTCCCCGCCGATCACAATCCCAACGACGCCGAGTTCCAAACCATCCTGAAGGAGGCCCTCAAACAAGAGCCCCCCACCCTAAAGCGCCGTCCGCCCAGTTGGGGAGCTCGCATCTTGATCTCACACTTGCTCGGGGCGATCTGCTCTCCGCTGCGGGGGATGCAACCCTTCCGTCAAAAAGCCATCACCTTGGGCGAACGATTCGTCTCGCTTGGGGTGCGACTCAAGTGGCTTTTGCGCATCGGTCGGGTGCGGCTGCTCTTTTTGAAAGCGCCGGTATCCCTCGCCGCCATCGAGCGGGTCCCGCCCTTTCTGGCCAGCGAGCGGGCGAGTGACTTGGGCCGCTTCTTGAGCGAAGTCTTGGCTCGACGTCAGGGCATGAACAAACAGACCTATCTACATCGTTTCATCATCGAGCTAGCTCTGATGAGCATCGTTGCCTCACGCTATGCGCGCGCGCTCGCCGCGTCGCAGTCAGCCCCCCGAGTCGAATCCGATCATCTGCGTGAAGGGATCGGTATCGCGGAACTCATGCTTTCACATCAAGGCCAGTTGGGACAAAGTCTGGTGCTCGACCAGTTGCGTTTGAAGTTGATGAGCAACCCCGACGAATTCATCAACCTGCTCTCCTCCGAAATCTAACAGTTCCGTCTCCTGCGAGGGCAACAGCGCGAACGGGGGGACAAGAACGAACTGCACAGCTTGGCGAGTTGTGATGTCTTCAGGAGAACTTATCTCTGCTCGACATCGAAACGTTTCACGTGAAACGTTCAACTTCATGAAGCGCTTCAGTTTCTGCTCACCGAACAAGCTCTCAGTGTGGAAACGCTTCCAAGCTAGACGTATTGAGACCAAAAGTGGACAGTCCGGTTCGGCGTAAGTCGACTACGTTTGATCCAACTCAAGGAGATCAGGGCGTATTCGGGCAAACCCGGCAAAGACAGCCGGATGGTTCGCATCGTGGCCCGCATTGGCCGCATAGAGAAGTCGAATCATCCCCGGGCAGGGGTGAGTTCCCAACCGGGGTGAGTTCCTAGATGGTCCCCGTTGACGTTTGTGTCTCTCGTGCTCGTCGCGTGAGCTCCCAGTCGGTCATCAATCCTAGTGACTTCCCACCCGATCATGAGCTGGTTGACTAACATCCCCGCATTCAAACCCCGACAACCGATGTACTGCGTGCCGACCACGCTCAGGTACCAAAGGAACAGCAAGCGCCATCACGCTATGCAGTCTTCCTCTGAGCTGCACCCCATCTAGGTCTCCAAGTTCGGGGCGCACGACCCCTCCGCAATCGATGAGCAGCAGATCGACCGATTTCGGCGCGAAGAACAGCAGTCAATTACGGCGAATACTCCGTCCCGTTTCAATCCCCACCTCCCCCGGGCTTCCAGCTGACGATCAACAGGCACATCTCCCGCTCCTCCATTCACCGGAAGCGTTTCACGTGAAACATCTGATCCCCCCTTGCTCCAAAGCTCCATTCAGAAGAATCGCCTTCGTCCCCTCGGGTTCACGATACGCCACCGGCTCTAATAGGTTCTCAATCTCGGGTCCAAAGATTCACCTTCGCGCCCTTAAGGTTCATGGTGCTCCCCTTGGCTCCACGATGTCTCCCTGAGCTCCACGCTTTTCCCGCTCCCTTCCACTCCTTGGTTCCGGGGCTTGTTCCCGGAGGTTCTCCCTTCCACTCCCTGGCTCCGCGGCTTGTTCCCGGAGGTTCTCCCTTCCACTCCCTGGTTCCGGGGCTTGTTCCCGGAGGTTCTCCCTCACTCCCTGGGCTCCACCTCAACAAGAGGCTCCAAGACGTCGAATCTCTGTTCCGAAGATTCCTTTTCGACCAGCAGAGCCCTCCCATTTTCTCCCCCCTTCCTTGGTTCTAAATTGGTCCCTGTGCGCTCCTCACTTCCCTCAGCTCCACGCTTCTTCCGCACGGGGCCTCAAGGTTGGGAGCCGAAGCGCAAACCTCCGAGCCTGAGCCGAATCCCCTCTCCTTCGGGCTCTTCCCCCGATTCGATGCAGCTTGGGTTTGCCCCGCTTTCCGCGGAAGCTCCGAACCGAGAGAGACACCTTCCTCCTTGGCTACTGCGAAAGGAGCGTCATCCCAGAGCTCCTTTGCGAAACTACGACTGCCGACCTCATCGAGCGCGGCTCCTTCCCAAGGCATCTATCCCACGCCAACTCTTCCCTGCCCCAAGCCTCTTCCTTCATCGCCGTTCAGAAGCTCGGTATTCCCGGGGAGCGTTTCACGTGAAACACCGTGCCCCGAGAACCGAGCGAACCACCGAGTCCCCTCGAAGAAGAGCGCCACCGAGGTTCGAAGAGCAGATACTCCGAGACTCAACAGCTACTCCGGCTGAACTCCTTTCCCTCACCTCCATTTAGGAAAGGGCCCCGGCTGTCGCACTAGTGCTACGACCCCTTAGAAATGAGCACCTCTCTCTTCCCATTTGTGCCGCGACCCTTCCTGAAAAACGAGCCGGCTCTCAACGATGACTGAACAAGAAGCCCTCAAATTGAAACGGTCGCAGCACTAGGCAAAGCATCCTGTTTTGCCCAAAACGGAACCCCCCGACAGCCGCTTCGAGGGGCTCACTTCTTCGTACACGAAGCGAATTTGGTCCGTCCACCGCGCTCGAGCTCGAGAAAATGACTCAAGCGCAAGATCTCCTGTCACACACACCCAAAAGGACAGAAAGATTCGCCCCCGCACCGGCCACGATTATAGTGGCCGGATATGCACCTGAACGACCTAGCTCTCCGACTGGAAGAACTCCGAGGCCAGTCCCTGCTCCGCGAGCCAGACGACACCCTAGTCCGAGCACAAATGATGGAACGCTTCGGGGAAGACTTCATTGATGCCGCCTCCAACGACTATCTCGACCTGGTCGAGGGCATGAGTCCGCGCAAGATAGCGTCGGTTACCCAAATAACCCCGAGAGACGATATTGTTTCACGTGAAACACACGGACTCGCCGAACCGGCTCTCCAGCGGGCTTCTAGTTCCCTTCCCACCGGAGCGCGGGCCTCACGCCTCGTCTTCGGCACTCACCCAGAACATCTCGCCCTGGAACAAGAGCTCGCCGTGTGGGCAGGCTATCCGAATGCCCTACTCTTCGCTTCAGGTTATGCCGCCAACGTCGGAAGCCTCGGAGCTCTACTCTCGAAGGAGGATGCTGTCTTCTCGGATGCGCTCAACCACGCTTCCTTGATTGATGGCATTCGTCTGAGCGGGGCCAAGGCTCGAGTCTATCCCCATCTCGACCTACGGAAGCTCGAAACGCAACTCGAAGCGGCTCAAGACGCCCCCGCACGCTGGATCATCAGTGAGAGCTATTACAGCATGGATGGCGACGGTCCGGATCTTGAGATCTTGACCTCACTCGCCAAAAGATACGATGCGCACCTCTATCTCGATGAAGCCCACGCGGTAGGAACCTTCGGAAGAAAAGGGCGCGGTCTCTGCGACGATACGATCAAGCCAGCGGTGGTTATGGCGGCCTTCGGCAAAGCATTTGGAGCCCACGGCGCTGCTGTGCTCACCAGTACCGAAGTGCGTACTTGGTTATGGAACCGGGCTCGCTCCTTCGTCTTTTCGACTGCCCCCAGTCCTCTTTTGGCCGGCGAAGTGCGAGAGCAGCTTAAAAAAGTTCAAGGCGCCGAAGCTCTGCGTGCCCGCCTCGAAGGAGGCACCAAGCTACTGCGTCGACAGCTGGCTTCACGTCGCGAACTACTAGTACCTGGCTCATTTGGGCCTATCGTGAGCCTGGTTTTGGGCTCTGCCGAGCGAGCTCTGCTTGTGGCGGCTCGCCTGCGAGATGAAGGGATTTTGGCCCAGGCCATCCGACCTCCTACAGTGCCCGAGGGCCAGAGCCGTCTGCGACTCGTTCTGCGAGCCGAAATGAGCCCAGAACAAATCGGACGAATCTCTTCAACCATCCTCCGTCTACTCAAAGAGCTTGAACTCATCAAGAACTCACACTGAGTGACGGCCTCTTCCTTAAAAAATATCGAAAAATGACCCTGCGAAGAATCGTAGTATTAGGAACCGGCACCGACGTCGGAAAGACATACGTAAGCACTTGCCTCGCCGCATTCTACAGAGCAGAGGGGGGTCAGTGCTTGGCGCTCAAGCCCATCGAATCGGGGTTGAGCGAAAGCAACTCTCCTACCAATCAACCACCGACCGAAGGAGACGCCGCCGCACTCTACGCCGCAGCCAGCGCTGGCGCCCGGCCGCTCTACGCTTTTCGCGATCCGATCTCGCCTCACCTCGCCGCCCGTCGCGAAGGAAGACATATCGATCTCGACCGCATCGTTCAGTACATCAGTGAGCAAGAGGAGCGGCTCGTCACCTCCAGCCGCTCCGTCGAAACCTGGATCCCACCTGAAATCGATCTCGAAGATCCCATTCCAGCTTCGCTGAGTCAGCAACGAGCGCCCAGCACATCGCCTCCCCCCAGTTCCAATCCGAGCCCCGCCTCCTCCCGACGCAGTGGTCCACTCCCTCCGATTTGTCTGATCGAAACAGCAGGCGGTGTGTTTTCTCCAGTCTCAGATACGAAGACAAACTGGGACGTCACCCAAGCAGTCAAACCCGATGCGATCATCCTGGTCGCTCCAGATAGTTTGGGTGTGCTCCACGATGTGCAGTCCACCTTGCGCGCCATGGCACCTCACCGCCCTCACGCTTTGATCTTGAGCGCCGCTCGTCCCGCCGACTCATCTACAGGAAGCAATCTGAAAGAAATCGAAAACGTCGTGCTCTCCCAATTGCGACTCAAGTTTCCCTGCGTGCCTTGCCCCAAAAACGAATCTCTAGGGGGAAGCCTCTTGCGGGTGCTCGCCGGATAACTGCTGACTCATCTTTTCTTTCAGCAAGGCTTCCACCCGAGAACCAATGAGTTGGTCGATGCGTCGAGCTTCCGCTCCGCGCCCCGCCTTCTTCAGTTCTTCGCTCCAGGTCTGCCCAAGTTTGATCAACTGTTCGGGGGCCGCCGGGCACAAAAGCGCGCTTTGCCACTCGAACTCGGCTTCCTTCCACTTCCGCGCCCGTGAGTAGGCAAGGCCCGCTAGGCGATGGGTCTCCACCCCCGCAAGATCAACCCAGATCGCCAGAGCAGCCGCATCCTGTGCTTCTTCGATTTGGTCTTGTTCGATGAGGAGTTCAAGGTAGCGGCGGTGCACGAAGGGATCGTGCTCGCTCAGACGCGCCCAGGCACGCACTTGTTCGAGCTCTTCTTTGGGCTGAGCCTTGCGGTGGTAATACTTGACCAACATCTTGCGCACATCTTCGTCGTCTTGTTCGAAAGAAAGTGCTCGCTTGAGTTCGTCGATCGCCTCGGCCTCTTCTTTCGCCGCAAAGTAGAGGCGCGCACTGAGCATGCGCAGCTCATAGCCGTCCTGTTGGGCATCGAAGAGTTCGTCGAGCAGCTCCCGCGCATGGTCCTTGTCTTCGTCGGCGAGCGCGAGACGAACCAACGCAAAGATAGCTTGGGGGTTGTCCCGGTCGTGCAGCTTCTCAAGCAAAGGTCGCGCTTCTTTCAGTTCGCCTTCGGCCAGTAGCGCGAGGGCGAGACGGAGCTGAAGATCTTCGTCCTTTGGATCTTTCTTGATCAGGGGGCGCAGCTCCAAGGACTCATCCCGCGCACCGAGGGGCACAAACTGGCCCTCGAGGCGGCTCAGCTTTTGGTCGAGATGGGCCGAAAACGCTTGGTCCAACTGCTGCCAAGTCTGACCAAGAACCTGGGGGATGACCGCACCGGGGACCTGACCCCTTCCCATTTGTGCCAAGAGCTCCACGGTCTTCGACTCTCCAAAACGATGCACTAACCACTCGCTCAAAATCCCCGATGCATAATAGGCGGCTGCCACATCCTGAGCGCGCCGCGCGTGGGTGAAGGCTCGACTCATTTGGCTCAAAGGCGGAAGCGCGTCGCTCTGTCGCACCTCATAAAGCTCACGGTCGAGTTCTCGACTCCACCCCACCTTTCTTCGCAGGGTTTCCCACTCGGCCAGACCCTCCGTCAGATAGCGGGGCACCCGAAAGCCACTGAGACCGATATGAAAGACGTGACCCAATTCATGCCACAAGGTCATGCCCAAGTTTCCCGGAGAGCCGATGGGGCTCACCGTGGCCAGTTTGTGACCAAAACAAACCCCCTGGATGCCGATACTAGGAACCCCGCTCGTGCGCACCGCAAACTGTGAGCGCTCTTCATACAGCTCTACGTCAATCGGACTGGGCGGCGTGTAGTTGTAGCGTTGCTTCATCTCGGCATAACCCTGCTCCATGAGCGCCGGGACATAACGGTTGAGCAGTTCTGCCTCCTTCTTCGGAAAGCGAAAACGAAAAGGGCCCTTTCGCACCGAGACGTAGTCTCGAGCAATGATCTTCTCGTACAGATTGAGCGTGTTGATGACGCGTAAGTTGTACGGGTCAAGATCGTAGGCGCGATTCAGCTCCACCACCCCAGCCGCGTCGCTTCCCGCACGCACCAAGGTCAGTCCCAATCGACTGCGCACCTCGGCCGCCTGTCGATCGAGGCGAGAAGCGCGCCGCATCATTTTTTCGATTTCGGGATAGCGGTGCTCCCACTCGGCAAATTCGGCCACGACCAAATAGGGGCGCACGTTTTGGGGACTCAGCTCTTGCAGGCGCTCCATTTGGGCATCGAAGCCCTTCTTATCCTCCGAAAGAAACAACACAGCCGCTTGCATGCTGAGCAAGTCGATAGAGCGAGGATTTGCCTCGAGCCCCTTGTCTACCCACGCTTGAGCCGCGCTCAGATTCATGTCCCGCAACTCGATCCCGGCGAGAATGAACAACGCCCCCTGATGCCGAGGGTTTTCTTCGAGCAAGGCCCGCGCTTCGTCTTCGGCACGGGCAAAATCAAAACGCGTGTCCGCCGACATCTGGGCGCCATACAGCCGAACTCTCAGATCGTGAGGCCACCGTGTGCTCAGTTCCTCCGCAATCTCTCCTGCCTGAGCGGCGTCGTGTTTTTCTAAAAAGAGAGCACCCCGGTAGACTAAGAGATCGCGGTGCTCGCGCTCGTAGTTCTTCTCATCGAGCCCCGTTTCGGCTTGATTGAACAGCTCGTTGGCGAGCTCATGCCTGCGAATCAAAGCCGCGGCTTGTCCCGCGTAGACGAGATGGGCAGGCGGATGAGCCGCAGTTGGAGCGCAACGCAAGAGTAACTCGGCAACTTCTTCCGCGCGAGCCCGGTCTCCGACTTGTAGATGGAGCTCGACACCAAGCAAGAGAGCACGACTCGTCCAACTCGATGCGCCCGCGGTCGCCTGATCGGGGCAAGCCTGTTTCGAGGACGCGAACAGGCTCCCGATCGCAGTGGACCTCAACTGATCAAGTGCTTCTTTGACCTGTCCCTGCTGAGCCCCAACCAGAGCGCGCAGATAGAGCAGCTCCTGCCTCCGACCGGGGGCAGACGCGGAGCCGCCCTCGGCCAGCCAAGACTCGAGCGCACCTAGTGCTGCATCAAAGCGCCCCAGCTCGACCAGCAACTCGATACGGGCGGCGGGGTCACGGGTCTTGAGCTCCGCTTTTTCGTAGAGAGAAAGGGCGCGTTCGAACTCGCCTTGGGCTTGGGCTTTGCGCGCCTGATCCAGCACCGAGGTGGGAGAAAAATCTCCCGCCTTCTTCTGGACGAAAGTCGAGGGTCGAGACGTCACCAGCTCCGTTTGCTTGGCTCCACAGGCCGAGAGCGAAAGAGCCAACAAGAATGCGCCGGGAGCGATCATCTTCATCGCCCCCATGGTGCGCGATCCTACTCGGGATCGAAATACTCAACCTCCACACCGCGCGGAGTGCGCACGCGAGTCACTCCTGCTCCGCGAGAAACAATGTAGTCGGGTCCTATCGGGACTTTTCCAAATCCACCGGGGGCATCCATGATCAACTTGGGCAGGGCAATGCCGCTCAGTCGACCAGTCAACTGCTCCATCAAATCGATCCCGGTTTGCACGGGTGTGCGCAAATGGGCCGTACCCGAAACCGGGTCCATCTGCAGAAGATAGTAAGGGCGCACTCGATTCCTCACCAAAGTCCGAAAGAGCGCCGTCAGTGTCGACGCATCGTCGTTGATGCCGCGGAGCAGGACCGTTTGATTCATCACGGGAAAGCCCGCATCGGCCAAACGAGCCAAGCCGGCACAGGCCTCTTCGTCCAACTCGCGCGGATGGTTGAAGTGGGTCATCACCCAGATCGGATGATGAGGGCGCAACGCGGTGAGTAGTTCGTCGTTGATGCGCGACGGCAAAACCACAGGGACCCGCGTGGCCAGTCGAATCGTCTCCACTGAGTCAATTGTGCGGAGCCGTTCGACGATCTTGAGCAATCGACCCGTGGCCATCGCCAAAGGGTCGCCTCCACTGACGATCACATCGCGCACTTCGGGGTGGGTCTCGAGGTATTGGAAAGCGGGAGCGAGTCGATCCATGCTCCGCGGCCCACCCCCTGCCCCCACCATGCGACTGCGGGTACAAAAGCGGCAATAAACAGCACAACGATCGGAAACCAGCAAGAGCGCTCTATCGGGGTAACGCTGGATCAAGTCGGGGGCGACTTCGTGATCTTCTTCGCCCAAGGGGTCACGCAGATCACCGCGAGCGGCGCGTCCTTCCGGTTCACAGGGGACCACCTGTTTGCGCAAGGGGCAGGCCGGGTCCTCGGGATCGATCAAAGAGAGATAGTGAGGGGTCACCGCGATAGGAAAGCCCTCAGCCTCGGCACGAAGCGCGGCCGAGTACTCAGACTCGCTGAGCTGCAGCGCTTCCTTGAGTCCTTGGGCCGTACGGATGCTGCCTTGCAGTTCGCGCTTCCAGACCTCTGCCGAGGCGGGAGCCACGGAAAGACCCGTCGAAATCGATCGATTCATGGTTTTTTGGCAGCATCCTGAGGCGCGCTCGCCTCCTGGCCCATGACCACCGGGTATTTGGAGCGCAGCTCTTGCTCGAACTTCTTCTCGGCTTCGAGAAACTTCTGCCGGCGCAGCTCAATGCGAATGGTGCGTTCGGCCTCTTCCATGCTTCGATCACGCGCGGGACTGATGCCTTCGAGGCGCACGACATAAAACATCTTGCCCGATTGAACGGGCTGGGGCGCGATATCGCCTACCTTCTTGAGTTCGAAGACCGCAGCCCGAACCTCGGGCGGTACATCGGGATTGTCTCCTCGCGGCTCGGACGGGGCCGAGACGAAACCCAAATCGCCCCGCAGCTCCCCCTTATCGGTCGGGCCACTTGCATCCCGATCGAGAGAATACTTATCGGCCACTTTGGACCAGGTCTCACCGCTTACGCTGCTAGCATCGTGGCCCCCGAGCTCCCCCAAAGCTTTGCGGGCCAACGCTTCCGATCCAGCGACGATCACCTGCACCCGATGGCGCAATGGCTCTTTAAACTCATCGCGGTGCGCGTCGTAGTATTCTTTGACCTCACGCTCAGTGAAACTCGCAGGATCAGCTGTAGAGCGCTCGAGATCGGCCAAAAGCTCGTCGCGCAAAGCCTGACGGATCCTCAATTTGACCTCGGGTTTTTTGTCGAGCCCTCTCCGCTCGGCCTCCTGAGCCAAGAGCTCCACCTCGATCATCTCATCGAGTAATTGCTTCTGGCGCTCTTCGGACTGGTAACGGAGGCGCTCATACTTATCCATGCGCAAGAGCGTCTCGGCGTACTGACCGAGGGTGATCTCGTGTTCCCCTACTTTCACGAGAACCTCAGCCGCCTCGGTCGGGGTCAAACCTGTGCGCTCATCCCGCTGCTCAACGTCCGGCAGCTCGGTTTTTTTTTCGTCACAGGCCGTCAGCGACAAAGCGACCGCGAGCAAAACTCCGCCCAAGGTGCGCGCCCCAGAGCCCCGCCCAGCGCGGGAGGGCAGTCGACGGAATACATCTGAACTCATGGCCTGGAGCAGGGATACCCGAGCGGCCAAGTCACGGTCAAGCAAGCGATGCGGTCATGAGCTCACAACTTCGCGCCTACTTCCGCCGCAGCAGCACCCCCATTGCGGTGCTCAGCTGTCCATTCTAACACCCTCAATCGTGAGTAACGACGAAGCCAACGCAAACAACAAAAAAGAGCTGCGATACAAGCGTGTCTTGTTGAAACTAAGCGGTGAGGCGCTGGCCGCGGGGGGACAAGGGGGCATCGAACCGGAAACCCTGCGCTCCACGGCCGAAGAAATCGCTGCCGTCCGCGAAACCGGGGTCGAAATTGGCCTGGTCGTGGGGGGTGGCAACATCTTTCGCGGCCTCAAAGGGGCCAGCCAAGGCATGGACCGCACTCAAAGCGACTACATGGGCATGCTCGCCACGGTAATCAACGCCCTGGCCATCCAAGATGCGCTCGAGCGCTGCGATGTCCCCACCCGAGTCATGACCGCCATCGAGGTCAAATCCGTGGCCGAACCCTATATTCGGCGCCGCGCCATGCGTCACCTCAAGCGAGGTCATGTCGTTGTTTTCGCCGCAGGTACCGGCAACCCCTACTTTTCGACCGATACGGCTGCCAGTTTGCGCGCGATGGAAATCCGCGCCGACGCGCTCTTCAAGGCCACCAAGGTGGATGGCATCTACACCAAGGACCCGGAACGCCATCCCGACGCACAATTGCTGGAAAAAGTCAGCTACGACAGCTTTCTGACCAGCCGCCTCAAGGTGATGGACTCCACCGCCGTAACTCTCTGCCGCGAAAATGGACTGCCTATTCGAGTCTTCAAGATGGCACCCGGCAACATCCGCCGCGTTCTGCAGGGCGAAAGTCTCGGAACGACCGTGAGTGAGCTCGAAGGCTAAAAACCGCCTTCTTGCAAAGAAACAGCTACCTGTCTTCCCACAAAGGCTGGTTCCCGGGCCCAGGCGCGTTAAGGTTCCGCCGCCATGGGTGCATCACTTCCCAGTTTCGGCACCTCGATCGTCTTCTCGATCTTGGTGCTAGCCGCCTACACCTTTTCTGTTTCTGTCGTCGCCGGACGGAGTCGGCCTCATTTGCTCGCTTCGGCGCGTCTGGGAGCCTACGCCACCTCGGCGGTGATCTGCTGCGGCGTGCTGCTGCTCAGTTACGGGTTCTTCACCCACGACTTCCGCATTCGCTACATTTCGCAGCATAGCGATCGCGGCATGTCCCCCTGGTACCTGTTGGCTGCTCTGTGGGGCGGCCAAGATGGATCGCTTCTGTGGTGGACCTTCCTTTTGGGTGGTTATACCGCAGGGTGTGTTGCTTGGATGCGCGGCAAGTACCGAGCGCTGCAGCCCTATGTCATCGCCACCCTGATGGTCGTGATCGCCTTCTTCGCGATCTTGATGATGTTTGCGGCCAATCCCTTCGAGCAAAATCTCGCAGGCTCGCCGGGCGAAGGGACGCAGATGAACCCGCTCTTGCAGAACTATTGGATGATGATTCATCCACCGATGCTCTACATGGGTTTCGTCGGCTGCTCGGTACCTTTTGCCTTCGCGGTCGCGGCTCTGATCACCGGACGCCTCGGCAACGAATGGATTGTGGCCGTCCGCAAGTGGATGCTCCTGGCCTTCCTCTTTTTGAGCATCGGCAACGTTTTAGGCATGATTTGGGCCTACGAAGAGCTCGGTTGGGGCGGATTTTGGGCCTGGGACCCAGTCGAAAACGCCGCCTGCCTGCCTTGGTTTACCGCCGCAGCCTACGTGCACAGCACCATCATCCAAGAGCGACGCAACATGTTCCGCGTATGGAACGTGGTGCTGATCTGCATCACCTTCCTACTCACCATCTTCGGCACCTTCCTCACGCGCTCCGGCCTGATCGCAAGCGTGCACTCCTTCGCCAAGAGCGATATCGGTCCCTTCTTCTCTTGGTTCTTGGTGATGGCGGCGGTCATCGCCATCTCGCTTATCGTATGGCGCTTGCCGGAACTGCGCGGCAAAGCTCAGATCGAATCCGTAGCGAGTCGCGAAGGCATGTTCGTGATCAACAACTGGGCGCTGCTCGGCGGCATGCTCTTCATCCTCGGGTCCACCACCTCGCCTCTGATCACCAAGGCGCTCATGGATCAAGAAGTCACCGTAGGGCCCCCCTTTTACAACAAGTGGATGGCCCCCATCGGTCTGCTCATCTTCACCCTCATGGGCCTAGCCCCACTCTTCGGATGGAGAAAAACCAGTGGTTCTTCCCTGAAAGGCGCCTTCGCCTTCCCGGTGGGCGCACTTTTGATCACCACTTTACTGCACGCTCTTCTGGGGCCCAAGTGGGGTTATCCCCCGGTGGTCTCGACCACTGCGATTGAAGCCGGAACAGGAGCGCGCATCTATGCCTCCATCGCCTCCTTCTTCCCGGGCATCACCGTAAGTCTGGCCGCCTTCAACATCACGGTGGTGATTCAAGAGTTCGTACGTGGCACCAAGGCACGCATGTCGTCCACCAAAAAGAAGGGCGACCCAGAAGGACCTTTGCTCGCTTTGAGTCGTCTCGTTCAAAAGAGCCGACGTCGCTATGGTGGGTACGTCGTGCATCTCGGTATCGTCGGCATGTATTTGGGCTTTGTCGGTACGGCTTGGCAGGTCGAAGACGAGGTCAATCTCTTCCCCGGACAGAAGGCGACCGTCGCCGACTATGAACTCACCTACCAGGGTCCGCGCATGTGCCCCGGCAACCCGGCATGCAGTCCCGAAGAACAAGCTGCCAAAGGCAAGCGCATGCTCTTCGCCGATGTCGTGGTCAAACAAAAGGGCCGAACCCTGACCACCCTGCATCCCGCTAAATTCATTCATCAAAATCCACCGCAAACGACGACGGAAGTGGGTCTGTTGCGCGGACTACGCGACGATCTCTACCTCGTTTTAGCGGTCGCCGATCCCAAAACCAAGAAGGCGACCTTCACCGTGCACGTCAATCCCTTCGTGGGTTGGATCTGGATCGGATTGCTCGTTCTCATGCTCGGCTGTGGGGTTTCCTTATGGCCCGAAGTCACGACCAAGCGAGCCACCGCCTGGACTTACGTGCGAGCGGGCGTAGCGGCGACCGCAGGCGTGCTCATCACCTTCACCTTGGCAGCCAGTTTGGCCCAACCTTTTGCCGGGTCGTTTTCGGTGAGCGGGCGATCTCACTTGCACCAACACTTAAGCGAGGGAGCAAAGCCATGAGCGAAGAAGAAAGCACCATGATGGTTTCGTGGCCGCCTCTGATTGCCCTCTCTATCGTAGTCGGCGCGAGCATCGCCGGGGTGGTCGGAGGAGCTCCCCTGGTCTTCATCTTCCTCTCCGCCTCAGCCCTCACCCTAACCATTGCTTTGCTTTGGTCGAGTTTGGGGCGCATGGGGCAAGGCGCTCGCCTCAACTTTGAAGACGCCCTGGAGCTCGCTGCACCCACGGCCACAGAAGAGCAAAAACTGGCCGTTCTCCGGGCCTTGAAAGATTTAGAATACGAGCTTTCTGTCGGCAAAATCAGCAAAGAAGACTTCGACGCCGCCTCCGCCGACTACCGCGCACAGGCACGCCGTCTGATCGCTGCTCAGGACGAGTCGATGAAAGAACAACTCGAAGCTGCCGAGGCTTTGGTGAGTCAGCACCTGAGCGATAGCGATCCTGAACCCCAAAGGACGAAAGCCAAGAAGGTAAAAAGCTCCGGCGGAAAAAGCCGTAGCAAGAAGGCCAAGAGCTCTGCTTCGACGAGGGACGAAGGCGATAGCACATCCGACGAAGAGACCGACGCTGTCGAAAACGATACCGCCGAGGCGAGCGATAGCGAGCCCAGCTCGGAGCCCAAAAAAACCAAAGAGGCCCCTGAAAACAATACGAGCAACGCGCCAAAAGCAGGCGACGATTCTGACGAGTCGCCCTCTTCCGAAAAAAGCGAGTCTGCTCCCCTTTGATCAAAGCCCCGATCCCCTTTGGACCTATGTTTTCCCAACCTCTCCTCCGTCGCTTCCTGCTCTCCACCTCGCTCCTCTTCGTCCTTCAAAGTGGCGCGGCCTCGGCTCAATCCATGCCGACCGGACACCCACCAGCCGGGCACCCCCAAGCCGGGGCAATGAAGAACGGGCGACCTCAAAACAGCTCCACTCCTGATCCCGAACTGCCCGCCGGAACTGTCCAAGTCACCGTGCTCGATAGCCAGGGTCTGCCAGTGCCCGGCGCTCAAGTCAGTCTCACCGAGCTCTTTCAAAGTATCGATCAAGGCAACTCCGAAAACGTGCAACGAGAAAGCACGAAGGCAAACGGAGTAGTCCTCTTCGATGGGCTCAAGACAGGTCTGCGCATGAGCCATCAGGTACGGGTCGAAAGTCAGGGCGCACACTACGAAGTTTCTGCATTTCGTCTCGGTAACACAGGCCAAGCCGTCACCATCTTCGTCTACCCCACGACCTCCGATATCAAAGCGGCCTTCGTCGGCTTTCGAGGCCTGACCTACATTCAAATGCGGGAGGACTTTTTTCAGGTCAGCGCGATGTACCGTGTGCTGAATATGAGTGACAAAACCTACCTTCCTCAGGGCATCACGATTCAGCTTCCGCAAGAAGCTCAGGCTATCGACGTCGAGACCAAGGTGGGAGACGCCGGCTTCGAAAAGGCGGGCAAACAAGTGAGTTTGGTCGGCACCTTTCCCCCCGGGCACAAGGACCTTCAGTTTACCTTTCAAATCGAAAACAAGAACGAAGAGCGACTCTTCTTCGAACTCGGGTCGCCTCCGCACCTGGCCGAGCAACGCGTGCTCGTCGAAGAAACCCCCGGGATGGAACTGTCGGTCGCTGGTTTTGGAGCCACCGAGTCCACAGCGGGTCCAGACGGCAAACAGGTACTCTTCGCCCAAAAGATCATGCGCACGGGTGAAGAGCAGCTTGGGTCCATCCGAGTCGAATTAGGAGGGCTGCCCACCATTGGCCCAGGACGCTGGTTTGCTCTCGCTCTGGCCGCGTGTATCGGCTTGGGAGGCCTCGTCCTGGCCCTCTTGCGCTTAGACCCCAAGACAGCCTCCTCAGAGGCCCAGAAGGACGCGGCGCGGCAGGTGCTGCTCGACGAGATGAAGCTGCTCGAGACTGCGCGAAAGACGGACAAAATCGGTCCTCGTACCTACGAGCAGACGAAAAAAGAAATCCTGCTTGCTTTGGCCCGCCTCGGATCGAAAGCCAAGGCAACGACCTAAACGTGTAAAGCGAACGAGGCGAGCTTCACAGCATCGAAACAGGCCGTCTGGCCTACAGTCACCGAATCTTCATGAGAAAATATTCACTTTTCCCTATGAAGCATCAGTCTGCGCTCAATCAGGTTATTGTTGCCCGCTCAGGCTGTACACGGCCTGGGGATAACTTCCTGGAGCAAGCTGTGAGTCCATATTGGGTCAAGTTGATGACAAAATTGCACACACATCTGCTCCCCTGTCCTACTCCCACTCTTACCCCCAGATAAAAATCGATTTAAATCTTTAATTTCATAGAGTTACTGAGTTTTCCACAGAATCCACAGCCTCTACTATGACTACTAAATTTTTAATTTAGATCTCTATTAATATTACTGCAGAGTTGCCGCCCAGCTCAGAACCTGGGTCAAACTTGACTCGATCATAGGGATCTAAACACATCAACAAGCGCGGACTAATCGCCCTCCAGCTCTGGCGGTGAGCGCCCAGCCCGACTAGAAATCCCTCGAACTCATGGACATCGTTGTCAGCAAAAAGGATTTGCTCCGTGTTCTCGCACGTTGCCAGACAGTCGCCGACAAGAAGAGCACCATGCCCGTCTTGGGCAACGTCCTCCTCGAATCGACGAAAGAGGGTCTGAGACTTTCTGCAACCGATTTGGTGTTGGCCGTGAGCGGCGAGATTGCAGCCGAGGTGAAGAAGCCCGGCACGATTGCCGTAGGCGCCAAAGATCTCTTCGAGCGCGTGAAGATGATGCCCGAAGGTCAGATCATCCTCGAAGCAGACGCCAACTCTTCGATGGTGATTCGGGCCAATACCTCGGCCCGTCGCTACACCATTTTTGGACTTCCTGGCGAAGAGTTCCCCGTCCTTCCGAAGCCTGAGGAGGGTGAATGGATCACCTTGGAGGCATCCGTGATGTCTCGGTTGATCGCTGGCACTTACTTTTCGATCTCCAATGACGAGACTCGTTTGCACCTAAGCAGTGCCCTCTTCGAAATGGAAGACAATCGGGTGCGTATGGTCACCACCGATGGTCACCGCCTTTCCAAGATGGAAATTCGCGCTCCTGAGGTCGAAGGCCAAGCTTCGATGCTCATTCCTCTCAAGGGCATTTTGGAGCTGCGTCGTCTTTGTGATGAAGCCATGAGCGATTCGAGCAGCGAAGGCGCTCCCGAAATCAAACTCATGAAGTTTGGTCCCAACGTGTATTGCCAACTTTCGGCTTTTCACTTCAGCGTGAAACTGGTTGATGCGCAGTTTCCGCCTTACCAGCAGGTCATTCCTGCTCAGAGCGCGAGTGCTGTGCGTGCTCCTCGCTCCTCGCTTTCTGACGCCCTCAAGGCCGTGTCCATCGCTGCCAGCGACCGCACCGGTGGTGTGAAGCTGACTCTCGGCTCAGGGGCACTACGAGTCGAAAGCGAAAGCCCTGAGGCAGGTGAAGGTTTTGATGAGATTGCCATCGATTACGACGGCGAGGGACTGACCATGGGTCTTAACGCCCGCTACTTCCTCGACGTGCTTTCGGCCATGACCGACGACGAAGTCATTTTGGGTATGAGCGGTGAGCTTGACCCGGCAGTGATCCGCCCTGGCGGCGAAGGCGGCGACAGTGACTATCTTGCAGTCGTCATGCCAATGCGCATCTGAGCCCCGTCTACAGGCTCCGGTTTTTTGAGTCTTCGGCCTATTTTCGGAAGGGACTGAAGCATGTCCACCCTGGGACGCACCCTCTATCAGCGCCTGAGCGTGCAGAACTTTCGTAACCTGCGCGAACTGAGCTGCGAGCCTGCCCTAGGACTCAACATCGTAAGCGGGCCCAACGGTCACGGGAAGACGAGTCTGATCGAAGCACTCTACGTGCTTTCGACTAGTCGAAGCTTTCGCTGTCATCGTCTGGGTGAGGTGATTCAAGAAGGGAGCGCTCAGACGGTGCTAGCGGGGCGCACGGAAAGCTTCGGTCTAACCCGAACCCTAAGAGCGGCCATTTCGCCCCGAGGACGGAGTTTTCAGATTGATGGCAAGCGACCCAAGCGTCGGCTGGATTATGCCCTCTGTACTCCGGTTATCGCCTTTGTCCCGGCAGATATGAGCCTATGTAGTGGACCGGCCTCGGGGCGGCGGACCCTTTTGGACCGAATCATCGTCTACCTCGATCCACCCGGGGCCGAAGCGCGCAGCGCCTATCAGAAGGCGACTCGAGAAAGAGCGCGAATCCTCGCAGACAAGGGGATTCGAGCTCGCGAATTGGACGCTTTTGAGCAGGTGTTGTCTCAAACCGGTGCTCGTTGGGCACGGGCCCGTCGGGCGGCAGCCGAAAACCTTCTCGAGAGCCTCGGTCCCGCTTTTGCCCAAATGGCGGCTCCTGAGCTCAATTCGTCTTTCCGCTATTTGCCGGGGGGGAGTGAAGATGTGGCGCTATTCGCCAAAGAACTTCGGGATCGCCGACAAAAAGACCTGCTGCGTGGCGCCATCACCTATGGGCCCAGTCGTGATGATCTCGAACTGACCATCGACGGTCGAGCCGCCAAGAGTTTCGCCTCCCAGGGTCAACAGCGTCTTTTGACTTTGGCCCTCAAGGTGGCCGAACTCAACTGCGTGCGTGGGGTCACCGCTATGGAGCCGATGCTACTGCTCGACGATGTCTCCAGTGAGCTCGATCCCGAAAGAACGGCGGCGGTTTTTCGATTTCTTCGGCAATCTCGTTCTCAGATCTTCGTGACCACAACCCGTCCTGATTTGTTCTCGGATGTCTATCCCGAATCAGGAGAGAGGGCTCACTTTCGACTGCAAAATGGCGCTCTGATCTAGGACGGGCATAATGGGCGATTCCAGCAGAAATAATGCTGAATCAGCCTTGTGACTTGCTTGTGAAAAGAGGCTGCACTGGCTATACCTGAACTGCTTTCCAGCGGACGGTAATTGCTTTGACAGAACCTACAGATCTTGCCGAAAAAACTCCTTCTTCGAAACAAACCGAGGGGAGTCAGCCACCCAAGAGCGGCGGCGACGAGTACGGTACGAGCAGTATCACAGTGTTAGAGGGCCTGGAGGCCGTTCGTAAACGTCCAGGGATGTATATCGGGGATGTACACGATGGGTCTGCATTGCATCATTTGGTTTGGGAAGTCATCGATAACTCGGTGGACGAACACCTTGCTGGCTACTGCAAGCAGATCCGCGTCACGGTCAACCATGACAACTCCATCACTGTCTCTGACGATGGTCGCGGTATCCCTGTCGGCATGCATGAGATGGGCGTCAGCGCGGCCGAAGTCGTGATGACGGTGCTTCACGCCGGAGGTAAGTTCGATAACTCAAGTTATAAGGTTTCGGCTGGTCTTCACGGGGTGGGTGTCAGTGCTGTCAATGCCGTGAGCAAGTGGCTCAAACTCGAAATCCGCCGCGAAGGTCATGTCTATCGCCAGGGTTACCAAAAGGGCGTGCCTGATGGCCCGATCCAGCAAGAAGAAGCCACAGAAGAAACCGGCACCCGGGTGAGCTTCTGGCCCGATCCCGAAATTTTCTCGCAAACCGAATACTCCTACGAAATCCTCGCGACGCGTTTGCGTGAGCTGAGCTTTCTCAACTCCGGACTCAAGATCCATCTGGCTGACGAGCGAGGAGAGGGCAAACACGAGGACTTCCACTACGAGGGAGGCATTCAAGAGTTCGTCGCCCACATCGCCGAAAAGAAGGAAGCCATTCACGAAGAAGTCATTGCCTTCCGTGTCAGTGTTCCTTCTGGGTCGGAGCTACCCGACGTCGAAGTCGACTTGGCTATTCAGTGGTCGAACGCTTTTGCCGAGCAAATCTTCTGTTACACCAACAACGTTCACAACAAAGATGGCGGTACCCACTTAACGGGTCTGCGCAGCGCCTTAACTCGAACGCTGAACAACTATGGGCAGGAGAACAACCTGTTCAAGGACGTCAAAAGCGGTCTGAGTGGCGACGACTGTCGCGAAGGCGTTATTTGTGTGATTCACGTCAAACATCCTGACGCGAGCTTCGATTCTCAAACGAAGAGCAAGTTGGTTTCAAGCGAAGTCAAAGGCATCGTAGAAACGTCCGTCAGTGAGCATGTGGGACGCTACTTCGAGGAGCATCCGCAGACTGCCAAGAAGATCATCGACAAAGCAGTCATTGCTGCCAAGGCGCGGGAAGCGGCGCGCAAAGCTCGTGAAGTAGTGCGCAAGGGAGTGATGGACACCACTTCGTTGAGCGGAAAGTTAGCTGATTGTCAGAGCAAGGATCCGACGATCAGTGAGCTGTACATCGTCGAGGGTGACTCGGCAGGTGGTAGTGCCAAACAGGGTCGTGATCGGCATTTTCAGGCTATTTTACCATTGCGCGGCAAGATCTTGAACGTTGAGCGAGCTCGCTTGGATCGTATGCTTTCTTCAGAGGCCGTCGCGACCTTGATCTCTGCCCTTGGCTGTGGAATCACCGATAAGGGCACCTTCGAAATCGACAAGCTCCGTTATCATAAGGTGGTCTTGATGACGGATGCCGATGTGGACGGTAGCCATATTCGAACCCTGCTTTTGACCTTCTTCTATCGTCAGATGCCGGAACTCATCGATCGAGGTTATCTCTACATTGCTCAGCCGCCCCTCTTCAGTGTGAAGAAGGGAAAGAAGATGCTGTACATGAAGGATCAAACTGCCCTCAATCAGCATCTGATGGAAAGTGCGATTTCCGGTCTGACCTTGAGGAGCAGCAGTGGTTTGCCTCTTACAGGGACGCCCCTTTTGCGATTGGCCAGCCGCCTGCGCAGCTTGGGCGATCATCTCAAGCGTCTTGACCTCAGGTGCGATCAGCGTTTCGTTGCCATTGCCGTGCGTCACGGACAGGTGCGCAGCGAAACCTTTGCCAGTGACGATGCCCTCAAAAAGGCGCGGGATGACATCGAGGCGGCTTTGATCGAGCGTCATCCGGACTTGCAGCCCCTGACCGTCACCCTCGGAGAAAGCGAGCAAGACGGAAAGTACATCGCCGTGAAATTCCGACCGGGCGCGTCCTCCAAGCCGAGTCGCCTCACGGCAGAAATCACTGAAACGGGCGAATACCATGAGCTCGTCTCTATCGAAGAAGACATTTCGGCTTTGGGAGCTGCGCCTTACGAGCTTTCCACCGACAAGGGAGAGCCCGTGACGGTGGCTACTCCTGAGGCCCTCGACGAGTTCCTTTCGGAACGAGGACGCAAGGGTACGTATATTCAGCGCTACAAAGGTCTTGGCGAAATGAACGCCGACCAGCTGTGGGAAACAACGATGAATCCCGATGGGCGCACGCTGCTTCAGGTTCAAGTCAAAGACCCTGTACGCGCTGAGGAGCTGTTCAGTGTTCTCATGGGTGATCAGGTGGAACCACGACGTCGGTTCATCGAAGACAACGCCCTCAACGCCCAAAACTTGGACATTTGAGCTTCTCGCTTTGGGTTGGGCAATCAGACAGCTCAAGCCCGAGGCGAAAACTCGCTTCAAGTTAGCGCTCACGTGCATTGTGAGTTGTCCTGTGTCGAGATAAGGGGATCGTTGTGGAGCTTGTTCTCGGCGCCCTGAAGAAGCATTGGTCAGCGCTTGTCGTTGCCCTTCTGGTCGGCTTCTATTCTGTTCGACTTTGGCCCGCTTCCAGCGAAGGCCGTGCCCAGCCGGTCGCCGGGGTTTTGCAGCCCACTGTCGAGCGTCCGGCAGTCGATCCGGCTCTTGTCCCCAGAGAAAAGGTCAAGGCAGAGCAGCAGCAGTCCGAGGGAGAGGGCGAAAAAGCGAAGACTCGCTCCAAAAAAGAAATCGAGCTCCGAGAAAAGCCGATTTTCGTCGAAGCGCCCAAGACGCAGGAGCGCGCCAGGAGGACTTTCAACTCGGACAGTCCAGAAGTGAAGCGGGCGCTTTCCGAGCTCGAAATCGAAGTCTTTGCTGCCCAAGACTCAGAGGAAGCGCAAGAGCTCGGTCGTTTACTCGAAGACAACGATATCCCCTTTGCTCGAAAGGATACGAGTGATCCGATGCAAAAGGAACGTGCTCGGCGCATTTCGGGGAGAAGTGAGGGGACTGTGATAGTTGTCGATGACCAGGTGCTTCTGCGGTATTCATCGAAGTCGATGCAAGAGGCTCTTGCCCGGGCCGTTCAAAATCGCCTCGAAGAATAATCTTGCTCGTTCAGACTTGCGTCGTCCTAGTCCGAACTTAAGTTGAAGCTAGCTCAGAAAAGCGAGTTTTTCTGGGCGACTTCAAACTTGGGGTGTATTGAAGCGAGTTTTCGATTCCCGCGTTTGGAGCAAGGGGGCGACTTGATCGTTGCCGGGGATCGGTGCGTCCACTCTCTGTGGGTGCGCCGGATGAAGCAGAGCTATACGGTAGATAGAGGGTTTGAAGATGAATCTCGATAAATTCACCAACAAGAGTCAGGCGGCAATCGCCGAAGCTGCATCCCTTGCGGCTTCGCGTCAACATCCAGAGGTCGTTCCCGAACATATGTTGGTGGCGATTCTGCAGCAAAGTGATGGCATTGGTAGGCCATTGGTCGAGCTCGCCGGTTGCAAACCCGACAAACTGAGTGTCGAACTTGAAAGCGAGTTGAACCAGCTTCCCCAGGTGGAAGGTGGGGCTGAACCGCGTTTTGGGCGCCGGATGCAGCCCTTTTTTGCTGCTGCAGAAAAGGAAGCCAAGAAGCTCAAGGATGAGTTTGTATCGACCGAGCACTTTCTTCTGGCTGCAGTGAAGGACAAAGAAAAGCTAGCGCCGATTTTCGCTCGAGTGGGTATTGGTTCCGAAGGCCTATCCGACGCTCTCGACAAGGCGCGCGGCAGCCAACGTGTCACGGATAAAGAACCTGAGGCGAAGTTTCAGGTGCTCGACAAGTACACGCGCAATCTGACTCAGGCGGCCCGAGAAGGAAAGATCGATCCGGTCATTGGCCGCGATGAAGAGATCCGTCGCGTGATGCAGGTTCTTTCTCGACGGACGAAGAACAACCCGGTGCTCATCGGTGAACCAGGGGTGGGCAAGACGGCCATCGCCGAGGGGCTCGCGCATCGTATTGCTTCGGGTGATGTACCCGAAGGCCTCAAGAACAAGCATCTTCTGGCTCTTGATCTCGCGAGTATGGTGGCTGGAGCCAAGTTCCGAGGCGAGTTCGAAGAGCGTCTCAAGGCGGTGCTCAAAGAGGTAGAAACCTCGGCCGGTCAAATCATTCTCTTCATCGACGAACTGCACACCTTGATCGGTGCGGGTGCGGCGGATGGAGCGATGGATGCAGCAAACATGCTCAAGCCAGCTTTGGCTCGTGGTGAAGTCCGCGCCATCGGGGCCACCACTTTGGACGAGTACCGCAAACACATCGAAAAGGACGCGGCTTTGGAGAGGCGCTTCCAGCCGGTAGTGGTGGATCAACCCAGTCAAGAGGACGCTATCGCGATCTTGCGTGGCCTCAAAGAGCGCTACGAGGTCCATCACGGAATCCGCATTCAGGATGCGGCGCTGGTGGCTGCGGTGACCTTGAGCACCCGCTACATCACCGAGCGCTTCCTGCCCGACAAAGCCATTGATCTTGTTGATGAAGCAGCAAGTAAGATCAAAATGGAGATCGACTCGATGCCCTTCGAGATCGATCAAGTGGAGCGGCGTTTGGTTCAGCTTCAGGTCGAAGAACAGGCTCTCAAACGCGAAAAGAACCGCGCCAGTGAGGAGCGACTCGTCGAACTCAAGCAGCAGATCAGCGAGTTGATCGTCGATCGTGACGCCAAGAAGGCTCAGTGGATTAAAGAAAAGGAAGTTATTTCACAAATCCAAGAGCAGAAGCGCACCATCGAAGATCTCCGTATCAAACAAGAACTCGCCCAGCGCCGAGGCGACTTGGGCAAGGCAGCTGAAATCCAATATGGGGCCATCCCGGAAGCCGAAAAGGCTTTGGAAATTGCTCGCTCCGACCTGGCTCGACTGCAAGCGGAAGGCTCGTTTCTCAAAGAAGAGGTCACTGACGAAGACATCGCAGGTATTGTGAGCAAGTGGACGGGGGTTCCCGTTTCGAAGATGCTGCAGTCCGAAATGGACAAGTTGCTCAGCATGGAGAGCAACTTGAAGCAGAGGGTCATTGGTCAAGATGATGCTCTTGTCGCCGTGGCGAACGCTGTGCGCCGCTCTCGAGCGGGTCTAGGGGACGAACATCGGCCAATTGGATCATTTCTCTTTTTGGGACCGACCGGCGTTGGAAAGACAGAGACGGCGCGCGCTTTGGCCGAGTTCTTATTCGACGATGAGGGCGCGATGGTGCGCATCGACATGAGCGAATACATGGAAAAACATGCTGTTTCGCGTCTGATAGGGGCACCTCCCGGCTACGTGGGTTATGACGAGGGTGGTCAGTTGACCGAGCCAGTACGGCGCCGACCTTTTTCGGTGGTGCTTTTTGACGAAGTCGAAAAGGCTCATCCGGATGTGTTCAACGTACTGCTTCAGGTGCTCGACGAGGGGCGCCTCACTGATGGACAGGGTCGGACCGTGGACTTCAAGAACACTGTGATGATCTTGACGAGCAACTTGGGCTCGGCCGAGTTAGCGGCGGTCGAAGAACGACGAGACATCGAGGACGACGAGAAACAGAGACGGCTTGACGAGGCGGCCCATGAAGCTCTTCGAACCCAGTTTCGTCCCGAGTTCATCAATCGTCTTGATGAGGCCGTTGTTTATCGGCGTTTAGGACGTGAGCAAGTGCGGAGGATCGTCGACGTTCAACTGGCCCGACTCAGTTCGCGTCTGAAGAAGCGCCAACTTGAGATTTCGGTCTCAGAAGCGGCTAAGGATGCACTTGCCGCTCAGGGGTTCGATCCTCAATACGGGGCACGACCTCTGAAACGGGCGATCCAGCGCGGCCTTGAAAACCCCTTGGCCGAGCAAGTCTTGCGCGGCGATTACGGACCAGGTGACACGATCTACGTGGACGCTCACGAAGGGAAACTTGGCTTTTCGGTTGTCGGAAACGACGAGGATCCGGCCATTGCACAAGCCTGGGGTAAGCGCCCGGCTCAGGCCTAAGAGCAAGAAAGACCTGGCTCTTTCGAAAAAAAAGGGCTCCCACCTTGAAGGTAGGAGCCCTTTTTTGTGGAAGCTCGCCAGCGGCTCCCTTGCCCATCGTTGGTGATGAGCCAGTTTCTTAGGGGAGAGGGGCAAACATTTCGTCGCCGTGACAGTAGGCGCAGCCGCTGCCCGTCTGATTGTCGTAAACAGTTGTTTCTCCGCTGCCGTCAGCGCAACGTTCGGGATCAGTTGAGTTGCAGTAGAAGATCCAGTAGTCGCCAGCGTCTCCTGTCTGCCGAATCATGGTCACTTTGCCGACTATGTTGGTTTGGGATGCGTCGTAGAGCTCTTTGACCGCCATGCCACCTGCGGCCGGGATGCCCAGAGACCCAGCCGCTACAGAGGTCGAGTTGAAGTAGACCTGCAGATCGTTGCCGTGAGAACCGATAGACGAGTTGGCACGGGGCGCCGCATCGTGGGTCCAAGTTTTGTAGCTCTCGGCGTCGAGGAAGGCTTGAATTCCTGCGGCGCTGAGATCGGCGGGAATCTCGCCTGCTGGCATCATGGTGGTGTCGCCACCGGTTGTGGTGTCGCCACCGGTTGTCGTATCGCCGCTGGTCGTCGTATCTCCGGTCGTGGCATCACCGCTCGTCCCCATGGCAGCTCCACCACCACTACCCATGGCAGCTCCACCGCCACTACCCATGGCAGCTCCACCACCGCTGCCGCCCATGGTGGTGTCTTCGGGATCTTCGCCTGCGCAGGCGGCTGCAGCACTGAGCATGGCTACGGCCAAAAGTCGTGTGCTGGGGATCTTGGATGAGGATGTCTTTGAACCAGTCGAAGTCAGAAGCTTGAGCATGCTCGCATCATGATGCGGACGCTCGGGGATGCCAAGAGAAAGGAGGGGAGAATTCGCGCCCCCTGACCTTCTTTTCGCCATCTTTTGCTCGACTGACAGGCTCGCCTCAGCGAGTGCACACAGTTGGCCGCCCTAGGTGGCCTTGAAATCGCCCTTTCCGGTAAGTGCTTGTAGAAGAAAGTGCAGGGCAAATGTAGCTGCTCGCCGTTGGATCTGAGCTCGATCACCGAAGAAAACTCTATGTTTACTGAAGGTATTCTGCGGGGTGCTTACTGCCCAATGTACGAGACCTACAGGTTTTTCTTGGGTTCCGCCGGTTGGTCCAGCGACTCCTGTTATGGCGATGGAATAGTCCGCTCTGAGCACCCGTTTGGCTCCTTCGGCCATCGCGCGCGCGACGGGTTCACTCACGGCGCCGTGTCTTTCAAGCAAGAGCTCAGAGACCCCTAGAATGCCTGTTTTTGCCGAGTTGGCGTAGCTGACTACCCCTCCCTGATAGTAGCGGCTCGCTCCCGGAACCTCGGTGATCCACTGGCTGAGTAAACCACCCGTGCAGGATTCGGCGAGGGCGAGGCGAACTCCTTTTGATATTAACAAATCACCCACAACTGCAGGTAGATGGCGCTCACCGCGCTCGTAGACGACGTCACCGAGGCGCGTGACGACCTCGTCGGCGATACCCTCCGCGCGGGTTTTTAGATCACACTCGCTCTCATTTTTTTTGCCTGTGGCTAGGACTTTGACTTCGATGTCAGAATGTGACGCGCGGTAACCAATAGTGACGTCATGTTGTTCTTCGAGGCCGGAAAGATGATCGTTGACCTCGGCTTCGGGCATACCAAAGGTGCGTAGACGTACTGTGGTGAAGGGAGCGTTGCGAACGGGCAACAAGGGGACCACTTGCTCGTCGAACATGGCGCTCATTTCGCGCGGTACGCCAGGTAGGAAGAAGGCGCTGCAGGGGCCTATCTTGCAGAAAAACCCTGGAGCCGTGCCCTTTTGATTACCTAAGATCGTCGCCCCTTGTGGAAAGTCCGCCTGCTTTTCGTTCGACGCGGACATGGTGCGACCGAACTTCTCGAAGAGTTCGCGTATCTTGGTCAGAGACGCCTCATCGCGGACGAGGGGAACTTGCAGGACCCGGGCCGCGCAGGCGCTCGTTCGATCATCGGTCGTGGGTCCGAGACCACCGGTCGATACGATCACTTGGTGCCGTTCGCTCAAAGAACTCAATGTATTTTGGATGCGCTCGTCGTCGTCATCCACGGTGACCATCTCGGTGACTTCGTATCCAAGCGAGGTGAGTCGCTCTGCGAGCCAAGTGGTGTTGGTGTTTTGGAGATCGCCACGGGTGAGTTCGGTGCCGATGGTAAGTAGTGCAGAGCTCATGGGATAGTGCTCTGCCTTACCAGACAACTTGGGGAAAGTGCGCGTGCAGATGCGCATCCTTGCTCAAAAGAGGAACAGACAGCAGCTTGGCGTGTGCCGTGATCATTCGGTCATAAGGATCGGTTGCCCAGCTTAAGTCCACGGAAGCCTTTATGATTTTAATAGTATCACCGGGTGCTAGTTTGAGTCCGATGCGGCGCTCCAGGTCCTCATAGAGCTCGAACGCGCCCACTCGAATCAGGGACGTTTCGCTGAGCACCTGAAGTTCGCTGAGCACCCACGGGCTAATGGCGAGATCGTTTTCCTCGATCAACGCCTGGGCGGTCTCACTGAGCCGGTGGGTGAGACCGGCGTAGAGCCAACATAAAACATGCGTGTCGAGATGGAGTGAGCGACGTGCATTCATCGAGGACTCACTTTCGGTTGTCGGCGGAGGCGATACTGGTGGGACTATGAACCAAGGCATCTGGTTCACAAGTAAAGAGGGCGCGAAGTGGGAGTCCTTCGAGCTTGGTTGGACCGACTTCGGTGCTGATCTTCAAAATGTGGTCTCCCCTTTTGATTTCTAGGGGGACACCTGTTTCGATGACTTGGTCGAGCAGGCGATAGATGTTGCGTCGCAGTTCTGAAGCTGTCAGGGCCATGGAGTAAAGCTATCAGCAGGCGTACGGCGAGCCCACAGCTGACGTACGCCCGGAACGAGACGAAGAATCTCTAGTGTTTGGGGTAGAGGCACCGAAAGCCGATGTCGTCGGCGGCCTGAGCCAGGGAAACGGACCACACCTTGAGAGAGCTGGCCGCTTTTTTGCGGAAGGAGCCACCGTGCACGCTGCTTCGACCTTGTGCGTCTTTCGTCCATTCGGCGACGTTGCCGGCCATGTCGAACAAACCTTCTGGAGTGCTGCCCGCGGGTCGCATGCCCGGTAATTCTGGCTTTGTGCCCCCCTGGGCGCAGGGGCCTTCGCTCAGACCAAAACTGGCTCGGCGACAAACTAGGCCATGAGAGCCCCATGGGAAGCGTCGTGTGTTCGCGCCTGAGGCGGCATAGATCCATTCCTCGGGGGTGGGCAGGCGGCCTCCTACGAAGCGACAGTAGTGGTCGGCTTGCTCGATAGTCACGCTCGTGACAGGGCGACCCGGCTCAAGAGATGGGGGTGCGGGCTGGCAGCGTCCGGCTTGTACGCAGAGCGAAAAATCGCGATAGCTGACTTCGGAGCGATCGATCTCGAAGGGTCCTTCCGTAAAGGATCTTCTTTCTACCAGCTCGGAGGAGTCCCAATCGGTGGGTCCCAAGGTCACCGTCCCGCGAGGCAAGGCGATCTTCTTCGAAGGCAAGAAACAACCCGTTGCAGTGTGCTCAAAGGGGGGAGGACAATCGTCAGGAGCACCAACACAAGCTCCGCTCGCCAAACTTTGCCCCGGCGCGCAACATCTGAGCTGAAGGTCCATGAAGTCGCTTGGACAGCGGTGAGGAAAGCTTCTCTGTCGCTCACCGAGTACAGCCGCCCAGGTCACCAAGAGCGTGGCGAGAAAGAGCGCGATCACGAGCCAACCACGAAAGCTGGTCTTGGAGTTATTCGCGAGGGAAGCCATAGGCGGGAGAACTGGGCTGAGGCGCAGATCCAGGGTCGCGAATATGCCCCCCTAAAACCTGCTTTGCAAAGACTGCGCCCTAGAATACCTCTCCCAACCAGCAGAAGCTCAGCCGCCGCTCGCCGGCAAGGAGAGTGAGGCAAACGTCGGCGGGAGAAGCGCCTGTCGCAGCGCTAGGGCGCTTCAGTGAGGGATTCGCCTGAGATGAGCTGAGCAAGTTGGCGCTCGTTGATCACAATCGTACCTGCCTTTGCTGCGGCGCTTAGTTTGCTCTGTCCGACTTTCTCTCCTGCGACCAAGTAGGTCGTGCCCTTTTTGACCTTGTCGTGCACACTGCCGCCGGCTTGGACGATGTCCGCGTGGACGTCATCCCTCTTTTTGCTGAGCACGCCTGTGACACAGAAGCTGGATCCGGTCAGTGGTCCTTCTTGTTTTGCTTCTTCCTGTTCGAGGGGTGTGGAGACCCCAAGTTCGACAAGGCGATAGAGCAGTTTGCGGTTTTCCTCGTCGTCAAAGAACTCCGAGATAGATTCGACCATTTTAGGGCCAAAACCAGGTATTTCCGAGCTCCTTACCGCGAGCTCTTCAGGAGAGTGAGTCAGGGCGCTCTTGAGGTCAGTCAAACTGAGAGCAAACTGGCGGGCGGCGACTTGTCCGATGAGGTCGATTCCCAGTCCGGTTACAAGACGGTCGAAGGGTTGCTGCTTGCTTCTCTCGATTGATGCGATCACGTTGTTGGCGCTCTTCTTCCCCATGCGATCGAGAGTCATGAGTTGTTCATGAGTAAGAGTATAAAGATCGGGTATGCTCGAGATGAAGCCAGCCTCGATGAGTTGGTTGATCAGACTCTCGCCCAAGTGGTCGATGTCCATGGCGAAGCGCCGACTGTAGTGAAGCAGCGCTCCGTGCACCTGGGCGGGGCATTTGGCGTTTGTGCAACGCATGGCGGCTTCGCCTTCCCTCTTCTTGACCGGTCCCCGGCAGCTTGGGCAGAGCTCGGGCAGTCGAAAGATGCGCTCGTTGCCCGTGCGAGAGGCTTTGTCGACGGCGACGACTTGAGGAATGATTTCTCCGGCTTTTTCGACACCCACCCGATCGAGGATGCGTACATCCAGGCGCTCGAGGTGGTCTTGATTGTGGAGGGAAGCGCGCGAAACGGTCGTTCCGGCCAGGCTGACTGGCTCGAGATGAGCGACGGGGGTCAGGGTACCCGTGCGACCAACCTGGACCGAAATATCGAGCAGGCGGGTGAAGGCGCGTTCTGCTCCGAATTTGTAGGCAATGGCCCAGCGCGGGAACTTGGCCGTGGCCCCTAGGATACCTTGCTCATGAAAGGTATCGACCTTGATCACCGCTCCGTCGATCTCGTACTCGTAGTTGGGTCGCTGCGCTTCGATCTGATTAATGACGGCAAAGGCTTCGCTCAGAGTATGAGCGATTTGATGTCGTCGATGGGTCGGAAGCCCTAGTCTGGCGCAGCGCTCGAGGGCTTCCGAGTGACTCGCGGCAAACTCTTCTTCGACAACTTGCCAGATGAGAACCCGTAAGCGACGTTGGGCAACGATTGCTGGATCGAGCATACGGAGACTGCCACTGGCAGCGTTGCGCGGGTTGGCAAATGGGGCTTCGCCTTGCTCGACTCGCAAGAGGTTGAGGGCTTCCAGATCTCGCCGATAGATGACCACCTCACCACGTAAGGTCAGATCACCCTTGTATTCGATGGTCAGGGGGAGGTTACGGATGGTGCGCAGGTTCTCGAAGATTTCCTCCCCCGACTTGCCGTCGCCCCGTGTCGATCCACCCACCAAGGAGCCGTTTCGATACAGGATTTCCACGCTGGCTCCGTCGAGTTTCGGTTCGATGCAGTAGCGCACCTGTGTCCCATCGCTCAGGCCGTCCGAGACGCGACGCATGAATTCGCGCAGGTCGTCTTCGCTGTAGGTATTGTCGAGCGACATCATCGGTCGCACATGAGGAACTGTTCCCAGACTACGGTTAGTTGAGCTTGTTCGACCTGCTCCTACTCGCTGTGTTGGCGAATCCGGGGTGACGAGTTCGGGATGGTCCTTTTCGAGGTTTTTGAGCTCAGCGTAAAGCGCATCATAGGCTTGGTCATCAACCAGAGGGTCGTCCAAGACGTAGTAGCGATAGTCGTGGGCTTGGATTTCCGCGACGAGTGAGGCGTGACGTGCTTTGTGATCGGGATGAGCGTTGTGATCCAGTGTCATGGTCTCTGTTGTTTCGATCTCTGAGCGGGCCATAGCCGGCCAGGTATCTTTGACAAGTCAACCGGCTTCAGCTGGTCAGGGAGGGCCACTTCATCTAGCCTCCTCCCCGTTCGATGAGTTCCGGATCAGACAACAAAGCCGATGCTCCAGGTGTGATGCTTCCGGTTCCTCAAGAGGCCGATGATCAGAATCCTCAGTCGATGGCCCTTTTCGACGAAGAGGAAGTGAGCGACCCAGGTAAGCCCGAATTTTGGGGTGGACCGGAGGGAGCAGACAAGACGAGCTGGCCAGCTCCTGTGGGTGAACCCACTCCCGAAATAGCGCGTAAGTCACTCGTTTGGCGGATACGCGGTCTGATCCGCACGATTCGACCCCATCAGTGGGTCAAGAACGTCTTCGTTTTGGCGCCCGTCGTCTTTGCGACCAAGCTCTTTGATTTTACCCTGCTCTTCAACGCGGCAGTCGCCTTCTTTGCTTTCTGCCTCTTGGCTGGAGCGGTCTATACCATCAACGACTTGGCTGACGTGGAAGCGGATCGACTGCACCCAGTCAAAAGGTATCGACCCATAGCCTCGGGTCGAGTTCCAGAAGAAGTCGCTCGTGTTTTCGCCTACGCGCTGGTGGCCATTTCGCTCGGAACGGGCTTTTGGGTTTCACCTTGGTTTGCTCTGACGGCAGCCATCTACTTCGGTTTGAACGTCGCCTATACGATGAAGCTCAAGCATGTCGCGTACGTCGACGTCAGCTGTATTGCGGCCGGTTTCGTTCTGCGTGTCATGGGCGGTGGTTTTGCCACGCGGATTTCTGTTTCTTGGTATCTCTTCGTTTGCACGGCTCTTCTGGCTCTCTTCCTCGGTTTCGGAAAGAGGCGCCACGAGCTGTCGACGGCCTCGGCTCGCGCCGGCAAACAAAGGATGGCTCTAGAAGGTTATAGTAAACGTGGCCTGGACGTCGCCCTTGCTGTGACCTCGATCGCTACAACCGGGACTTATCTTGTCTACACTCTCGATCCCGCGACCTTGACCGTTTTTCGGGCGAATACCCTTTGGCCCACCACGGCTTTTGTGATGCTGGGCATTTGGCGCTTCCTCCACATCGTGCGCTTTCGCCCCAAGGCAGAAAGCCCCACACAGGAGATGCTGTCGGACGGTCCCATGGTGGGCATTGTGCTGCTTTGGGTCTTTACGGTTGCCTGGTTAGTCTATCACCTGCAGCCCGCGGCGAGTTGATGCGCTCAGCGCGCGGTGTACCGGACTCATACCCTTACCGAAAACTGGGCCCATAGGGCTCTGTCTTGTTATCGCTGGCTCTATGGCTGAGCCGCCGATCGAGGAAGAAAAAGCAAAGGAGCGCTCTGGTCCGCTCACGAATCTGGCGCTGACTTTGCCCATTTTCGTTGGCTATCACTTGGGAGTGGTCTTTCTTCCGGTGCGCAACGCGGCTGATGTGGTGACCCGGCAACTGCAGGCTATGGCGAACTTCAATTTGCTTGCCTACGCGGCGCTGACTTTGGCCATTGGGGCTGCTTATGTAACCCCTTTGCTCTTGGCCGGGCGCGGTAAACATCTGCAGGTGCATCGCTTCTTGTGGATGGGCACCGAGGGGGTGGTCTACGCTTTGGGTATGCGCCTTTTGGCCGGCTACGCAGTGGCGCGTCTAGTGCTGGCGCTTGGAGCAGTTGATCTTTCGATCATTGGCTTGATGAATGCCGCTCCCGCCCTGTCTTCCGTTGCGGAGCAAGCCAGTACGGCTTCCGCTTTGGGCGACCGTTTGGCAGGAGCTGTGATGTCTCTGGGCGCCGGATTTTATGAGGAGGCGGTGTTTCGCGTGGGCCTCTACGGAGCCGGTGCGGCCTTGGTCGTCTTTCTGTTCAACGTCACCAGCGCTGCCTATAAGCTCATGTTTCGTCTGGGTTGGGCCCTGGTCATCGCGTGTGTGTTTAGCGGCTGGCACTACGTGGGCGATCTTTCGGATGCTTTCGATCTCACGACCTTTTCCTTTCGTGCGGTTTGCGGTCTCGTCTTCACTCTGATCTACGAGTTTCGCGGTTTTGCCCCCGCTGTCTGGACTCATGCCCTCTATGATCTTTGGGTACTTTCATTTTGACTTGGCCGCGTAAGCAGTTCTCGCCTCGGAGTGTGTATGGTTGATATAGAAAACCCCATTTTGCCGGGCTTTCACCCGGATCCATCCATCTGTCGGGTAGGAGATGATTATTACGTCGCGACTTCGACCTTTCAGTGGTGGCCGGCCGTACGCATCCACCATTCCAAGGACCTCGTCCACTTTCGTCCGGTGGGTTATGCGATCACGCGAACCAGTCAGCTCAACCTCTTGGGCAACGAGGACAACAGTGGAGTTTGGGCTCCTTGCTTGTCCTATTGCGATGGGCTCTTTTATCTAATTTTTACCGACGCCAAGAGCTGGACGGGCATCTACAAGGATGTACATAACTATCTTATTACGGCTCCTTCGATCGAAGGACCTTGGTCCGAGCCTATTTATCTCAATAGCAGTGGGTTCGACCCCTCGCTCTTCCACGACACCGACGGGCGCAAGTTCTTGCTCAATATGCAGTGGGACCATCGCCCCAGAAAACATCCGTTTTCTGGCATTTTGTTGCAAGAATACGACGAACAATCGAGGAAGTTGGTCGGGCCTGTACACAAGATCTTTCGCGGTACCGAGCATCAATTGGTCGAAGGGCCTCACCTCTACAAGAAGGATGGCTTCTATTATTTGATGACCGCGGAAGGTGGCACCAGCTGGGACCATGTCATTACGATCGCTCGCAGCCGAGAGCTCACCGGGCCCTACGAGCTCATGCCCGATGGTCCCCTGATCACGTCCAAATATGACATGCAACTTCCGCTTCAACGGGCCGGGCATGGTTCGTTCGTCGAAACCCCCTCTGGAGACTGGTACTTGGCGCACCTCACCGGACGTCCCGTCATGCCAGCGCGCAAGTGCATTCTTGGACGCGAGACGGCGTTGCAGGCCATTTCATGGGACGACTCGGGATGGCCTCGTCTAGCTCACGGAACCAACACCCCAAGAGTGAAGGTCTCAGCTCCTCCCCTGCCCCCTTGTCCTTGGCCCATCGACGCGAAAACTAAGTACTTTCATGACGATTTTGACGGAGGAGCTCTCGATCCCGATCTCAACACTTTGCGTCTTCCTGCCGACGAAACTTGGTTGAGTCTCAGCGAGCGACCTGGCCATTTGCGCATGCGCGGCCGAGAGTCGCTCTACTCAAAACATTATCAAAGCCTCGTGGCGCGTCGTTTGACTTACCTGTACGCCGAGGTGAGCACCAAGCTCGACTTCGAAGCGCAGAGTTTTCAGCAGATGGCTGGGCTCATCTTCTATTACGACTGCATTGATCATCACTATCTTCACGTGACCGCGGACGAAGACGGCCGTGTCTTGCGCTTGCTCACGAGCGATGGAGGTGACAGCGTTTTCTACCCAGGTGCCGAGCGTCGTCTCGATCCCGGCCCAGTTTACCTCAAGGGTATCCTGAACGGGGGACGGCTTCAGTTTTACTTCAGTCAGCAGCAAGGAAGCTACGCGCCTTTTGGCCCCGTGCTCGATGCGACGATCTTGTCGGATGAACACAAGGTCGAGGTGAAGTTTACAGGGGCCTATGCTGGGCTCTGCGTTCAGGACTTGACCGGAAGCCGTCTTCACGGCGACTTCGACTTCTTCACGGTCGATTTTCAGGCCGGCCAGAACACATCTCACAACCCTTAGGCCTAGCGTCGGCGCGCGAAAATGAAGTGTTCCAGGTTGCCCTTGGGGCCTTTGATATGACAGCGATGATCAGAAAGTGGCTCAAAGCCTTGTTGGTCAACCTGTCCAATGACCTTGTCGATCGCAGCTTGCCGCACCTTTGGGTCGCGAATCACCCCAGCGCTGCGGCTTGCTTCTTCTCGACCGACTTCGAACTGAGGTTTGATCAAAGCCAGAAGGTGCCCCCCTGGCTTGGTCACGGTCGAAATCGCCTCCAGTAGTTTCCCCAGCCCGATGAACGAGGCGTCAACTACGGTCAGATCCACGCCGCCGCCCACATGGTCGACGCTGATGTGGCGCGCATTGGTCCGTTCTAAATTGATGACTCGGGTGTCTTGTCGCAGTTTCTCTGCCAGTTGCCCGTGACCTACATCGATGGCGAAGACTCGACTCGCGCCGCGCTGCAGCAGGCAGTCGGTGAATCCGCCGGTGGAAGCCCCTACATCGGCCGCCACCAGGTCGCTGGGGTCAAAGCCCGTGTCGTCGAGAGCGCCTTCGAGCTTCAGGCCCCCGCGAGAAACATACTTCTGAATGTTTCGAACGCGTATCACGGCGTCGGCTGGCAGCATTTGGCCCGCTTTTTCGACTCTCTGGTCAGCTCCAAAAAAGACCTCGCCGGCCATAATCAGCGCCTGAGCGCGGCTGCGGCTTTCTGCCCATCCCTGTTGAACGACGAGCTGATCGGCCCTGCATTTCCCTGGTTGCGCGTTCACGTTCCTCGTCTCTTATCACGTCTCCTTGTGGAAGGTGCCGTGCCGCACGAACAAAAGACTTGGCTTTGCCGCGGAAACGGCGCCTCCGTGCGGGGGTGCTCGCCGACCGCGTGGCTTCAAGTCACGGCGGACAATTCTGCACTTTCTAAGCGTTGATTGTTGGAGCGCAGCCCGGTATCTGCCGGGGACGATGACCGCACCGACTATTATCTACACCGAAACCGACGAAGCTCCTGCGCTGGCGACCTATTCGCTCCTGCCCATCATCCAGGCCTTTTTGAAGCCGTCGGGTGTGAACGTCGAGACGCGCGACATTTCGCTCTCGGGTCGCATCATCGCGGTGTTTTCTGATTTGCTCCCGGAAGAGCAGCGCACATCCGACGCGCTTTCTGAGCTGGGTTCTCTCGCAAAGACAAAAGAAGCCAACATCATCAAGTTGCCGAATATCAGCGCTTCGATCCCCCAGCTCAAGGCTGCCATCGCGGAGCTCCAGGCCAAAGGCTACAAGCTTCCGGCCTACCCGGACGAGCCTAAGACGGACGAAGAGAAGGACTTCAAGGCTCGTTATGACAAGGTGAAGGGCAGTGCAGTGAACCCTGTCTTGCGTGAGGGTAACTCGGATCGTCGAGCGCCTTTTGCAGTCAAAGAATACGCTCGCAAAAACCCCCACAGCATGGGCGCTTGGTCGAGCGATTCGGCGTCTCATGTGGCGACCATGAGCAGTGGCGACTTCCGTGCAAACGAAAAGTCAGTGACTCTTCCGGCGGCGACCACGGCCCGCATCGAGCACGTGAGCGCAGAAGGCCAGGTTCGGGTGCTCAAAGACAAGCTGCCCCTGCTCGAAGGTGAAGTCCTCGACGCAACGGTCATGAGCCGAACTGCTCTAGTTGCCTTCCTGGAGGAGCAAATTGCCGACGCCAAAAAGTCGGGAGTGTTGTTTTCTCTTCATATGAAGGCCACGATGATGAAGGTTTCTGATCCCATCATCTTTGGGCATTGCGTGCGCGTTTTCTTCAAGGATGTCTTTGCCAAGCACGCGCAGACCTTCGCCGAAATCGGTGTCAACGAAAACGATGGCTTCGGAAGTGTCGTGGGCAAGCTCGGCGACCTGAGCGCCGAGAAGCGCGCCGAGATCGAGGCGGATATTACTGCTGCGTACGCGAGCGGCCCGGCTTTGGCGATGGTGGATTCGGACCGCGGCATCACCAATCTGCACGTGCCCAGCGATGTGATCATCGATGCTTCGATGCCTGCCATGATTCGTACTTCCGGGCGCATGTGGAACGCCGAGGGCAAACCACAAGACGTCAAGGCCGTCATCCCCGATAGCAGTTACGCGGGCGTCTATGACGAGGTGATTCGCTTCTGCAAAGAGAACGGGGCTTTCGATCCGGTCACCATGGGCAGTGTTTCGAACGTCGGACTCATGGCGCAAAAGGCCGAAGAGTACGGTTCGCACGACAAGACCTTTCAGATGGCGGCCGCTGGTGTCGTGCGTGTCGTTGACTCCGAAGGCAAGGTACTCATCGAGCACGAGGTCGCTGAGGGTGACATCTGGCGGGCTTGTCAGGCCAAGGACGCTCCGATTCAGGATTGGGTCAAGTTGGCGGTGACCCGTGCCCGAGCGAGTGGAGATCCTGCTGTTTTTTGGCTAGATGAGACGCGCCCTCACGACGCCGAATTGATCAAGAAGGTGAACAAGTACTTGAAGGACTTTGATACCGACGGCTTGACCATCCTGATCAAAGCCCCTTCTGAGGCGACGCGTTACAGTTGTGAGCGTCTCAAGGAAGGTAAAAACACAATTAGCGTGACGGGCAACGTTCTGCGTGACTACCTGACAGATCTCTTCCCCATCTTAGAAGTCGGCACGAGCGCGAAGATGCTTTCGATCGTGCCGCTCATGAACGGCGGCGGGCTTTTCGAAACCGGGGCGGGTGGTTCTGCTCCCAAGCACGTGCAGCAGTTCGAGAAAGAAAACTACCTGCGCTGGGATTCGCTGGGAGAGTTCTTGGCGCTCGTTGCTTCTTTGGAGCACTTGTCGGAACGTTACTCGATGCCGAAGGTCAAAGTGATTGCCCAGGCGCTCGACCAAGCGAACGCGCAGTTCTTGCTCAACAATAAGTCACCAGCACGTAAGGTCGGCCAGATCGACAACCGCGGTAGTCATTTTTACTTGGCGCTCTATTGGGCGCAGGCTTTGGCAGCTCAGAGCGACGATGCTGAGCTCGCCGCGGCATTCAAGTCTTTGGCCGAAGCTTTGAGCAACAGCGAAGAAAAGATCGTGGCTGAGCTCAACGGAGCTCAAGGGGGCAAGAGCGACATCGGTGGCTACTACCGTCCCGACCGGAAGAAGGCCGCAGCAGCGATGCGTCCCAGCGCGACCTTCAACGCTATCATCGACGCAGTTTGATCCCGTATGTCGCCGTTTTTTTCGGCGACCCAACAAGAAAACCCCCTCTTTCGTTTTTCCGGAGGAGGGGGTTTTCTTGTTGGGTCGTGGAGTCGTCGTTCAGTCCGAGGTCTCGGGGTTTGGATCCCCGCTGCTCTGCTCTTGGGGGTCTTGGGGTGGTGGGTCCAGTTCGGGAGGCAGTACGGGCTTGGGGCCGCTCGTTTCCTGCGTCTCGTCTTCGATCGACGGGTCCGTTTGCTCGTCTTGGGTTGTCTCTTCGGGCGTACCGGCAGTCGCAACAGCTTCGAGGGCTTCTTTTTCGAGGGCATCGAGGGCGCTCGCCTCGTCGCTTGTGTCTTTTGCCGAATCGTCTTCGCCCGTTTCGCTCTCTTCGGTTGAGCTATCTTCTTCCGGGTCGAGCTGCTCTTTGCTGTCGCTGTCGTCTTCTTCGGGCTTTGCGCTGTCCTCGTCAGCCCCGCCGTTTGCCTTGCTCTTGCTCTTGGGTTTCTTCTTCTTTTTCTTTTTGGGGGCTGAGCTGGGTGGGTCCTTGTTATCGTCGCGAGATGCGTCGGAGTCGCCCTGAGGCGTGATCACCTTCAGCGGTTTCTTGTCGGTTTCTTCCTGCGCGCCTAGTTCCAAAATCCCCAACTGCTTCAAACCGAAGACGCCGAGGGCCCCAAATAGGATGGCCAGGATGGCCACGAAGCCCACCGGCGAGGACTTGGGGGGTTCGTAGGTTTCGCCGAGGGGGTCGACTTCGCTGGGTTGATCAGAAGCGGGGGCTTCTTCGATGGTGCCGTGGGGGACGACCTTCCAACTGTCGGGACCACTGGCGTTGACGAAGGATTGAGCTTGGTCCGACGTCTTCTCGTTGGGCGCCGAAGTCAGAGCGGAGCTCGAATGCGGCTTTGGCGAATCATCCACGTCCGGGGTGGTGCGTTGGTGCGGCGCATCAGACTCATCGAGGGTAGTATCTTCGGCGCCACCGCCGAAGGGCTTGCGCGAAGAAAGCACGCGTTCGATGTTGGGTGCCCAACGCGATTCGGGCGGCGCGCCTAAGTCCAAATCGAGAGCGGATCGTAGTGCTTCCGCAAGAGCTCGGGCGGTCTGAAAGCGGTCTTCAGGCTCGCGCTCGCAGCTCTTTTTGAACCACCCATCGAAGCTCGGCGGGACCGATCCGTATTCAGAAGGGATGGGGATGTCTCGGATGCAAATCTGCAGGACGAGATCGCCGAGTCCTTCGCTCGAAAACGGGCGCGTGCCGGTGAGGCATTCAAAGGCGATCACGCCGAGGGCCCATAGGTCCGAACGACCATCGACGTCCTTGTTGCCCTGCGCTTGCTCCGGGCTCATATAGTAGGGGGTTCCTAAGAGCGAGCCGGTGCGCGTATGGCCTTCTCCGCTCAGCGCGGTAGCCTCGACTTTCGCGACGCCAAAATCCAAGACCTTGGCGATATCGTCCCCTTCGTTGTGAACGAGAAAGATGTTGTCCGGTTTGAGATCGCGGTGAACGATTTCGGCTTCGTGAGCTTTGGAAACCGCTTTGGCGACGTGCAAGATGACTTGGTAGGTTTCTTCTGGAGAAAGACGCTTCTGTCGTTTGAGACGGTCCGCGAGAGATTCGCCTTCCAATAACTCCATAACCATGAAGGGACGTCCATGGTCGGTTCCGTAATCGAGGATCTGTACCACGTGGGGGCTACGCAAAGCTGCAGCCGATTGAGCTTCTCGCATGAAGCGAGACAGCGTCACGTCACCCTCTTCGACCTTGCGGTCGATCACCTTGACTGCCACTGGAGCTTTCAGCGCAAGGTGCTCAGCCCGGTACACGGTGCCCATGCCACCTTCGCCGAGGACGGACTCAAGCCGATACTTCTCAGCAAGTACGGTCCCGGGTGAGAGCTGCTCCTGACTCATTGGATGCCGCACGATAGCCGCCAACTTGCGGGTGGTCACCTACCCTAGGCGCCTGGGTGGGTGATCCCGTCGCGGAGTTGCTCTATGGCCTCCAGATGCGATAAATCATAAGCAATTTCAGGTATTTCGATGATCGACTGTCCCCAACTCCGAGCGAGCGCCAATTGCTCCTGCTGCGCAGTCGCCCGATTTTCATAACGAAGTCCGGCCTCAATGAGACAAAGAGCACGCTGGGAGACTGCATCTGGCTCTGCTTTTTGGCCGTCTTTGAGCTGTTTGCGTGCTCGGAGCAACGGAGCACGATCGGCGGCTTTGATGATGGGGAAGAGGATACGATTGAAGAACAAAGGCCCGACGGGCAGTCGGAGTTCTTTTTGAATGAAATCAAGATTTTCGCGGGTTTCGACTACGGCGAAGTCTTCCGCGAGACTGACGACCAAAACGGCGCTTCTTTTTGGATCCTGGAGGAGATCTTGGCAGGTTGCGGCGTCTTCCCGCAGGCGACCTTGGGGCGAAAGATCCATGATCACTTGGGGTACCTTGAGCATCTTGGTTCCGTCACCCGAGGCGGGCGCGTCGAAGATCACCAGATCGTAAGTCGACTGATTTTTGGGCAAGGTATAGGTGCTCGATTTCGTCCAAGCCCAGCTCTTGCCCAACAGCGCCCAGTCGTTCAAACCGGGGATCCCCCCTAAAAAACCTCCGGCAACGCGTGGATGAAAAAGGGCATTTGTGAGGGTTTGACTGTGCAGAACCTGGCGACAGTATTCTCGCATGGCTTCGTCGGGGCTGATCTTGACGGCGCTCAGACCAGGGGCCACCCTGCTTGGTTCGGTAGATAGCTCGACGCCGAAAAGCGAGGGAGCATTGTGAGAGCTTTGTGGAATCACCACGAGCGCGCGCTTTCCGCGTTGGGCCGCGTGGAGTCCCAAAATGGCGGCAGAGGTGCTCTTGCCGACTCCACCCTTTCCTGTGAGAAAGAGAAACTGTAAATCGGTGAGCGAATCCAGCGTGGCCCGTGCTACGTTTTCGTTCATCTGCTGCGTCTCGTTCGTAACATGACTCCTCTACCTCACCATTGCCGCTCGTTTTTGTCCCCTTCTTTCTCTTTGCGCCGTTCGGCTGCGTCTCGCTTCTTGGGTTGCCTCTTTTTGGCAGGACTTGTGCTCAGTGGCTGCAAAAAATCAGAAAAAAAGCAGGAGCCCGTCTCGGCCCCCAGCGCTTCGGTCGAAGCCAAAAAGCCCGTCCCTCCGCCCTTTGTCCCCCCCCAACCCAAGGGAGCCGTCCAGCCCGTTGGGCCGTCCAAGGTGATTGTGCCGGGTAAGGGCGTCAACGCGGTCCGTTTCGGAACGAATCTTGAGAATTTGGAGCGGCACATGGAAGCCCCCTGCGATATCAAGTCAGGCGACGTGGAGACCAAACTGCGCTGTGTCTACGTCGATCAGGCGGCCGAATTCGAACTCGAGCAGGGCCTTGTCTCGAAGATGAAGTTTCATCGCCGTGGTCGCAAAGTGCAGCAAGAAGGCTCCGGTGAGCAGAAGTATTTCGGCAGCTTTCGTGGCGGGATGCGACCCAAGATCATGTTTGGGCTTCATCGACACATCGTGGTGGAGGAGTTCGGAGAGCCGCTTAAAAAAGAGGAGCTGAAAGGGCCAGATGGGCAGGTCGAGCGCCACTTTCACAAGGGTGTGATTTTTGAGTTTGATCAGATCGAGAACAAGAACATCGTGCTTTCGGGCATCGAGGTCATCCGGGAAGATGCCTCAGAGGCGACCTCGAAATCCGCTCCAAAGGCGAGCAAGTAACTCGCGCGAACGAGAGCTGACTTCAGCTGCCGAAAACCCACTTCTGGCGCTGATCTCGACGCAGTAGTTGTGTCATCGTGCGTTGGGCCGGGGGTGATTCGACCAAGGTCCAGGTATCGAACCAGGGGTTGCTCGAAGTGAGTTCGAGCAAGATTTCCACGGCCTCTTCGGGTGAGATCAACCCCTCGCGGCGGCCGGGGAGCTCGACGACGGCGCGGCGCGCTCCCAGATGTTGTAGGGTGGCCAAGAGCTGCTCGACGATCTTGGTGTAGATCTGAGTGTTCATCTCTTCTGGCTGTCCTTCTCCAAGCAAGAGGACCCGATCAAAGGAGAGGCGAGGTCGGCCGGGGATCAGGTGGATCTGACCTACGGTGCCGCTCAGAGTCTCGCTCAGGATGAGGTGAGAGATCGCTCCTCCGAGTCGATAATCGATCAGACCTGTGGTTCCTTGGGGGGGACGATCGCGCTGTCCCACAGGAACGACCAAGATCTCTGTCGTGATGAGATCAAGTTGGCGCAAGTCCGGAGAAACGAAACGCAGATCCATGACAGCTCAGTTGGCGCCCAGATCGGTTGCGATCTTTTCCAGTACCCCGTTGATGAACTTGCTGCTTTCTTCGGTACCAAATCGCTTGGCTAGTTCCACTGCTTCGTCGATGGCTACGGCCCGAGGAACATCCTCCACGAATTCGAGCTCATAACTAGCGATGCGCAGCAGATTGCGGTCGACGGGAGTCATTCGCTCCAGGCGCCAGTTTTCGCTCGCCGCCGCGATACGCTCGTCGACCTTCGCTCGTTGTTCGTGGATACCGCTGACCAGCTGATCGGCATAGGGGCGACCCTCGGCGTCCCCCGGAGTCTCACGCCAGAAGGCCCGGGTGACCGCGTCGCGGGGTTCGTTGGCTACGTCCAGAGCGTAAAGAAGCTGCAGAGCCGCCTGTCGACCGGTGCTTCGCGCGCCCATTAGAGCCCCTTTTCGCTCAATTGAGCGAAGAGATTCGCCATTTCGATGGCTGTAGCCGCCGCTTCGGCTCCTTTGTTCCCCGCCTTGGTTCCCGAGCGCTCGATGGCCTGCTCGATGGTCTCGGTGGTGAGCACGCCGAAGATCACTGGCACCCCCGACTCAGAACTGGCGACGGAAGCCCCGCGGGCGGCTTCGCCGGCTACGGCTTCGTAGTGGGTGGTTGATCCGCGAATCACGGCGCCCAGGGCGATCACTGCATCGAACTTCTTGCTCTTGGCTAGACGCGCCAGGGTAACGGAGAGTTCCCAGGCGCCGGGTACGCGTACGGTGGTGATGTTTTCTTGCGCTACCCCCGAACGGATGAGGGTATTTAAGGCGCCACTTACGAGCTCGTCGACAACGAACTCATTGAAACGCGCGTAGACGATGGCGAACTTGGAGTTGGCCTGAGCAACCAACTGCCCTTCGAAGTGTTCTCCAGCTAGATGAGGAAAGGGCGCAGGTGTTTGAGCAATCATGAGAACTTAAGTTTAGTCGAGGGTTGGAGCTCTTGGGAAGAAACCGAGGATTCAGTCCTCGACCCCTTCGCTAGTCAAGGTGTTGAGGTCCACACTGGTGACGCTCAAGCCATAGCCGACAATGCCGGCGATTTTTCGTGGATTCTTCGTCAAGAGCGAGACTTTGCGTAGACCGAGGTCGCGGAGGATCTGGGCGCCGAGCCCGTATTCGCGCAGGGTGCCCCCATGGGGACGGGAGTCCTGACTGGGGGGGGCATCCTTTTGGGCGGCGGCCATGAGCTCTGCGTGCAGGTTGCCCTTGGGGGGAAGATAGACAATGACGCCCCGCCCCGCCTTTTCGATCATATCGATGGACTTGAGCAAGTTGCGGCGCCCGTCGCTGCTCGTGGAAGAAAAGGTATCTGCCAAGGTGGAGCCAGCGTGCATGCGCACGAGGACGGGTTCTTCGGTGTCGACCTCGCCTTTGACAAGAACCAAGATCTGACGTTTGTCGATGGTCGACTCGTAGATGATGGCTCGGAACTCGGTGCCAGTTTGGTCGAGGGTAATGGTTGTATCTTCGACCGAACGCACGAAGCGCTCAGTGAGCAGCCGATAAGAAATCAGGTCAGCAATCGTGATGATGCGCAGATCGTGCTCTTGGGCAAAGGTTTCCAAGTCCGGCATGCGCGCCATCGTTCCGTCCTCACGGATGATTTCACAAATCACCCCGGCAGGGGTGAGTCCGGCGAGGCGCGCCAGGTCGACTGAGCCCTCCGTTTGTCCTGCGCGGACCAGAACGCCGCCGTTGCGCGCCTGCAAGGGGAAGACGTGGCCGGGGACGACGAGATCGGTCGGCTCGGCGTCGGGATGGCTGGCGACTCGAATGGTGTGGGCACGGTCTTTTGCGCTGATGCCGGTCGAAACACCGCGGCTCGCCTCGACGCTGACCGTGAAGGCTGTGCCCAGGGGAGGCCCGCCCCGCCCCGGCGCGCTCATCATTGGCAGCTCGAGTTTTTCGATCTGCTGCTGGCTGAGAGTCACGCAAATGAGGCCCCGGCCATGAGTGGCCATGAAGTTGATGGCTTCGGGTGTGATGCGATCGGCAGCCATGCAGAGATCGCCTTCGTTTTCGCGATCTTCATCATCTACTAAGATCACCATGCGCCCGGCGCGGATGTCATCGAGGGCGGCTTGGACGTTCTTCAGATGTTCAGGAGTGATATCGAGCGGTTTTGGCGTCAAGAAAAGGTCCCTTCGGTGAGGCGGCGGGTGCCCTCATGTAGCGCGCTCTTGGCAGCCTACAAAACAGATCGGGGCACCAAATGGTGGGCGAAGCTCTGGATTATGAAGAGGAGTCGGCTTTTTGGCCGCGAAAGACCAGGAGCCGTTCAACGTACCGCGCTAAGAGATCCATTTCCAAGTTGACCCGAGTGCCTACTTTTAGGCGTCCCAGGGTGGTTACCGCCTGAGTGTGGGGGATCAAAAGGAGATGGACTTCGGTCTGGCCTACTTCATTGATGGTGAGAGAGACGCCGTCGATGGTGATGGAACCTTTTTTTGCTGCGTAGGGGGCCAGGGCTTCGGGGACCTGCAGGGTGACGCGCGTCATTTCGCCTTCCGAAGCCAGGGAGCTCACCTGGCCGATGCCGTCGACATGACCACTGACCAAATGTCCTCCTAGGCGGTCTGTTGCGGCGAGGGCTCTTTCGAAGTTCACCGGATCACCCACCTCGAGTTCTCCCAGGATGGTCAGCGCCAGGGTTTCGGTCGAGAGCTCGGCGTCAAAGGTGTCGGCCGTCATTGCGACCACGGTCAGGCAGGCGCCGCTGACGGCGATGGACTCTCCCAGGCAAAGAGCTCCGAGAGGATGAGAGAAGCGTAGGCGTAGTCCACCCGCTTGGGGGGACTTTTCGAGCAGAGTTCCCGTTGCTTCGACCAATCCAGTAAACATGGTCCTTCCCTAGCATTTTCTCGCCGTGGTCGGGCTGGCTTGGTTCTGCTTTTGTGTTTGCCGAAACTTGCCCAAAAGCGCTATCTCAGAGCCAGACATGACTTCGGATGATGAGCAAAGGCGACCGAGCGAAGCGCCAGCGAGCGAGCACGAAGATCATGGCAGTCTTCCTGATGCGATTCGCGTTCACCAACCTCGTCGCGCTCTGCCCACCGACGTAGTGCGGCCCACACGCGCCGAGGTGAGTCTCAGCGCTCTGCGCTACAATTTAAAACAGCTGCGCAAGGTGGCGGGGGCCACGCCTATTTGGGGCGTGCTCAAGGCCGACGCCTACGGTCTGGGATCAAAGGCGGTGGCTCGTACCCTTGAGCGCGCAGGCATGGATGGGATCTGTGTCGCTTTGGTCGAAGAAGGCATCGAGTTGCGCCAAGCCGGTATCGGAGTGCCGATCCTGGTGATGGGTGGGTACTACGGCAATGCGCTGAGGGAGCTCTCCGAGTATGCTCTGACCCCTGTGCTCTCGGATGGGGGACAGGTCGAGGCCCTGGGGCGGGCTGTGCGCTACAGCGAAACGCGTCGTTTCGACTGTCACGTCAAGTTAGATACCGGCATGGCGCGTCTGGGTATGCGCAGCGCCGATTGGCCCACTTTGATCGAGAAGTTGGCGGCTTATCCGGAGCTTCGGGTGCAGGCGCTGATGAGTCATCTGGCCAACGCGGATGTGGCTCAGGAGGAAGTGTTCGAGGCTCCTTTGCAGGAGTTCGAAAGAGGCTATCGGCGGTTTTTACAAGCCGGGATCCAGCCCCTGGCGCGCCACATGGCCAACAGCGCCGCGCTGCTTCGGGACAGGCGGACTCATTTTGACTTGGTGCGTCCGGGCCTTTCGCTCTTCGGAGTGGACCCCTGCCCTGTGGGGGGCAGCCGCGTTTCGGTTGATGGAGGGCTCAAGTTGCGTCCGGCGATGTCAGTGTTGAGCCGTATCGTCAGTTTGCGCCATCTGAGCCGTGGGGAAGCGGTTGGTTATGGCGGAACCTTCGTCGCGCCGCGTGAGGCCATGGTCGCCACGGTTCCGATGGGTTATGCTGATGGTCTGAGTCGAGCCTTGTCCAACCGAGGGGAGGCTCTGGTGCGGGGGAAGCGTGTGGCCATCGTGGGCAATATCAGCATGGATATGACCATGATCGACGTGACTCAGCTGCCGGGGGTGAGCATGGGGGATGAGGTGGTCTTTTTGGGGGCTCAAAGCGGTGCTCTGGGCAGCGATACCATCACCGCCGAAGAAGTGGCCGCCCGTGCAGGGACCATCCCTTGGGAAGTACTGACGAATATCTCACGGCGTGTTCCTCGCTTTTATCGGGAAGATTGAGCAGAGCATACCCATGCGTCGACCTAGGCTCTCGTGGATCTCGCTCGTTTGGCTCGTGGGTGCTTGTGGAACGGATCAACGCACTCAGATCGAACCGGTATCGTCCACCACGAGTGGCGCGCCCGAGGCTTCGGGTCAAGAACCCGCGCGCCCCGATTCGTTGCTCATTACTATCGAAAATGACCTCGATTTGGCCATCTACGTGCTCACGGCCGCGCGTGGATGCAAAGCTCTGGAGCTTGGTGCCACTAGGGACGTGGTGCAATACCCCTACGATGGCCGAGGTGGGCCCTTGGACGGCCTGGTTGTCAGCGCTTTCGACCCAGTCGACTGTGAGCCGGATGTGTCCTGTGACAACTGGGGTTACGAAGAGTATATCTTGGTTCCCTCATTCGGAGAGCGCTCGTTTGAGGTGGATCTGTCTTCGCGGGCCTGGGGGCTGGACGCCTTATGGGCAAGAATCAGCTTCTTCCGAGATCCGAGCCCTTACCTTTCAGTCGGCGGAAGCGCCGGGTCCGCGGGCAGTTCGGGTGAGCATTGGTCCCGCGCTATCACACTCTTCGAAGACCTGTGGTGCGAACAAGAACGGTGTAGGAAAGGTCGGGGAGGATACGATGCCTTCGATACTGAGTTCATGTGCGCTTTTGGTTTCGTGACCTCCGAGCCGGTTGCGGTCACTTGGGGCGAGCAAGGCCGGATGACCATTTTGGCCTCGAGTTTCGCGGCCGAGGACGAGTTTTCTCCCTGAGCCTCAGGGCATCGTCAGAACGACGCTGCCTTGTTTGTGGCTCTTTTCGGCGACTTGGTGGGCCGCTTGCACCTCGGCAAGCTCGAAGACTTGGTGCAGGGCAGGTTTGAGCACGCCCTGTTCGGAGAGCTGGGCGACCTCAGAGATCAGCTCGGGGCTTTCGCCGGCCGCACCTGTGATGAAACGCCGTCCGCAGATCTTGCCGTAGAGTGGGGCGCCCAGCATTTGCCCTAAACTGGGGATGAGAGGTAGCACTCGTCCGCCGGGACGGGCGGCGCGGGCTAACTGTTTTAATGTTGCCGTACCCACTGCGTCGACGACCACGTCGTATTGCTCGGGGCTCGTCAAGGGGTCGCTGGTTTCGTAGTTGATGACGCGGTCGGCTCCGAGTCGCATCACATGTTGTTCACTGTCGCCGCTACAAACCGCCGTCACATGAGCAGCCTTGTGCTTGGCGATTTGGATCATGGCGCTGCCGACGGATCCGCTGGCTCCCAAGAGCAGCACTCGCTCTTTTGCCTGGAGTCGGGCCCGATGAAGGAGAAAGTCCACGGCTGTGGACGCGCCAAAAGCGAGGGCACCGCCTTCTTCCCAGCTGAGCGATGCGGGCAGGCGTGCCAATCCAGCGTTTTGAGGCAGTACGCAGTACTGTGCGTGGCCGCCCAGGCGCATGCCACACAGGCCAAAGATGCGGTCGCCAACAGAAAACCGATCCACCTTGGCTCCCACCGCTTCGACGATGCCTGAAAGCTCGGTGCCCAGCACCGGTTGGCGTGGTCGGCTCCAACCAAAAGCGAGGCGCATGAGAAGGCCGAAACCGCCCGGAACAGTCAAAGAGCGGATGCGCACGTCGCCGCGTGAGATGGAGCTCGCCTTGACGCGGATGAGGATTTCCGATGCAGCGAAAGCGGGTTTCGGACGCTCTTGGTACAGCACGACCTGGGCCGGACCGTAGCTGGTGGTGACTGCCGCTTTCATGGGGAGACGGTGGATGGTTGGGGGAGACGGTGGATGGTTGAGCTGAGAATGGGTGGTTGAGTTTAGAACTGCCCTTGATAGCTCAAGAAGGTCTGTCCGGGCAGCACCATGACAGCCACCCGATCTGCCGTTGGAGTTTCTTTTTTACGGCCCGAGAGCACTAAACCCACGACCGCTGTGGCGAGACCAGCGACGCCGACCCCCAGGGCAATGTCAGCGGCCAGATACATCGTCTTTGCCGGTGCGACTTGGTCGTCGGTGCAGCTCGGTGAGCACTCCTCTTTGAGAGACTTTTCTTTGCTCTTGCCGGCCAGGGCGAGGCCGGTGAAGGCTCCAGCCCCCAAAAGAGCGACGCCACCCCCCGCCCAGGTCAGGGGGTGGACAGCAAAACCGGGCTCCTTCTTCGGGGCGGTATCCTGCGTTTGGTCTAGGTCTAGTTCAGGGGGTTCGAGCTGGTAGTTGACCCGGCGACCCTTTTCGCCTTCTCGAAACAGGATGTCTAATTCGTAGTGCTCTCCCTCTTCGCTCACGAACGTAACTTTGCGTGTTCCCGGGTTCATCGGACGGGCGCGACCGTCGATCTGCTCAAGGAATACCTCACCATCCAACCATACTTGATAGTGACTCAGGTCGTCTCCTTCGGCGGAAGTGACCGAGAAAACGACGGTAGGCATTCGCTTTTCTACAGATTCGCGGAGCTCGTGGCACTCGCTGCTCACCACGCCCGGGCACTCCTCGCTCGCGCAGCTGGTGAAGCTCGCCAGAGCGCTTTTGAGATCACCTGCTTTGGATTGCTTCTGCCCATCAGTATGAAAACCGACGCATTGTGCCGCATCGAGCTCTGAAGCTGCGGGCGCTGGCTCAGCGAGCACCGACTGCGGGCTCCCGGTGAGCAGTAGACAAAAAAGAACCCCCCATTTTCTCGGGGTGAAAACGAAGTTCTTGGACATAGCGAGGTGGTTCAACGGAAGGGAGAGGGCTGAGAGTCGTAAAGGGCCGGGAGTGACTTATGGTTGAGCCTTCATCACAAACACTCAAGCTTGAAAGTCTTCACCCCGTCTGGGCCGATGCGATAGGGCGGCGAACAGTTGGCCTTCTTTGTCTTCGTCATTTTGGGCTTGCGATACACAGGACGCGGGGCGGGGCTCTTGTTGGCCGCAGTCTTGGTGCTTGATGGTGCCTGGTTTGCGCTTTTGTCTTCCTTCTCCAGACCCAGGTTTTCGAGATTCACAGCATCCACCTTCTTGGGCGCTGTGGCTTCGGGGGCGAGGCGGACTTCGAGGCTCATGGCTCGGTCGAGGATGAGCTGTCGAGTATCGGATTGATGACCCTTGGCGCTGATCACGACTGTTCGAGCTTGATCCGTCGGGATAAAATCCCTCTTGAGGGGGTTTCTCATCGAAACACCATCGATTTCGATCGTCGCCGAAGCAGGGAAGGCAGTAATGGCGAGCTCAACCGGTTTGTGCGGGACTAGCTCATTGCTTTGGCCAGCTGAGGCGGGCGCAAGCTTCGAATAAAGGGGGTAGAGCGTCGCAAGCATCGCGATCGAGACGGCTGAGGCAAGAAGGAACAACTTCTTTCGATTTTGGCCCAAGTGCCCAGGCGTGATCGTGCGTGAAGCGCCGATCATCGTATATGAGTTGGTGTTTTCGAAGCCCGGGAAGGGCATGGGCGGCTTTTGCCGTTCTTCATCGAGACGAGCCTCTTGGGCGCGTTTGACGTCACCAAACTGTGCCGCCATGAACTCAGAGAGTTCGCGCTGACGCACGGGTCCGCCTAGTTCCTCCATGCCGCACTCCATGGCGAGCTGCATTTCCAAGGCACTTTGGTAGCGGTCGTCACGATTGGGGGCGATGGCTTTGCGGACGATTTCTTCCCACACGGGCGAAATCTGCGGGCAAGCTTCTTTGATGTCGGGGATCTGATCCGTAAACAACGCTTGGTAGATTTCGGGGGGGGACTTTTGTCCCCACATGCGTTTCTGCGCGAGAGCTTCCCACAGCATCACGCCTACGGAGAAGATATCTGCGCGTCGGTCGATGGTTGCGTCGCCCATGATTTGTTCTTTGGGCATGTACTTGAGCTTGCCCTTGACGACCCCAGTTTGCGTCTGTTCGCTTTCGGCGCCTTCTGATCTGATTTTGGCTACTCCAAAATCGAGTACCTTGACCACTCCTGCATGCATCACAATCACGTTTTGTGGCGTGACATCACGATGTACGGCGTTCAAAAGTACCCCGGCCGAATCTTCGATCTCATGAAAGTAGTGCAGGGCAGCGAGCACCTGGGACAAGATGTGAATCTGTAGGCGGGGAGAAAACACCTCGGCGGGTTTTTGCCGCACTTGCCACAGCGAAACACCCTCAATGTACTCCATCACCATGGCCGGCAGCCTAAAGTCGTCCAAGACCTCGTACACCTGCACGATGTTGGGGTGATTCAATCGAGCGCAAATCATCGCTTCCTTACGGAAGAGGGCGCGCATAGAATCATCGGTGGCGAGGGCGGGTTCCATCACCTTGAGCACCACCAGTTTGGTCAGACCTTGTGAGCTTCGCTCGGCCAAGTAGACACGAGCCATACCGCCGTGCCCGAGCTCATATAGAACGCGATACCTCTCGGCACCCGTGACGCGCGTCCTGGTCGGACTCGTCCAGCTCGACTCTTCAAGCGATTCCATCACATCGTGTGCTGAGGCGTGAACTTCTCCTGCTCCTTAACCTGTAGGCTCCTCCAACTACGATGAGCCTCTCGCTCAGATCCTGCAAGCCTTTCCTTCGATTTGAGTAGGCCTTCCACGGTTTGGGTGGTCGTAGCGATTACTGAACGCCTGCGTGCTCGCTTTGAAGTACCGGCAAAGAATGCTGGTGTGGTTGCCCTTCCATCGAAGATGCCGAGAGAGCCAAGGAAGGATTTGTGTTTGTGGGATTCTAACAAATGACCACTCGGAAGAGAGTGTTTTCTCGACGGAGGAGGTGGCACGCACCTCCGGCGCTACACACACACACTATCCTTCCGACTTGAACTATCGGCCTGGCCTGGGCCATCAATTGTCGTTACTTTTGATCATGATGCCGCTAAATGTCTCCGCTTCCAAGGAGATCACTCGGCAGGCACCTACCACTCTATGACACCCTTCCCTTTCCACCGATCTGCTCTCGCCTCTCTTCTTCTACTCGGCTGTGGCGGTTTTTTCGTGGGCTGCTCCTTTCAGAACTTGGATTACCTTTCCGAAGAGCAAGGGGTTGAGCTCACGAGCGATGGTGATGATGTGATGGGTAGTGGCTCTTCCGCGGGTGACGGAAGTGGAGGAGTGAGTTCTGGCGAAAACCGCGATGGCGAGGGTGGAGGTTCCTCCACAAGTGTTGGCGACGGAGACTCGAGCGGCGGCACGGGCGGTTCTGACGGTGGGAACACGACTCAGGCGGGAGGTAGCTCGGGTGATGGAGGGGCTCCTGCGGCTGGAGGAACTAACTCGGAAAGCGGAGGTGGTTCGGGTGACGCTTGCGACGAAATTATGTGTAGCTCAGTCCACGTGATGAGTTCGAGCTGTAGCGACGGCATTTGCTCCTCCATGTGTGAGAGCGGCTATGGGTCGTGCAACGCAGACTCAGAAAACGACGGCTGCGAAACCGACTTGACTCGTAGCGAAAATTGCGGCGCCTGCGATCACCACTGCTCGGAACATGGGGTGAGCTCGGCCCGGTGCAGCGATGCGGTCTGCAATCCGATCTGCTTTTCCGAGTACGCCGACTGCAACGAGGATACCGGCGCGACCGACGATGACGGCTGCGAAACTCATCTCAACGGTCTTTCGACTTGCGGCAAGACCTGTGGGGGGGTGACCGAGTGCAGTCCGGAGCAAGTATGCGAAAACGGAGCCTGCGTAGGAGGTACAGGCCTGGGCGTGATGGTGATTCCCTTCACGGAAGCGGGTCAGCGGCAGCGCTACGGCTATCTCTTTCCCGAGCCATCGGACCTGTCCGGTGGGTCCTTCATTTTGCGACTGCACGCTACAGGGGCTGCAGTTCGACTCGATGTTTATGCGAGCGACGCGAGCGGTGACTCTAATCCGAGTGCTTCGCAGAGTTTCGATCTGACTGGGGTCAGTGGTTGGACGGACATTCAGGTCGAAGTCGTTCCCCAAGGTGCCTTCGATGTGAGCAACGTGAAGCAGATCACTTGGGCGTTTTCGTCACTGGATGCGTCAAGCTATCAGACGACGACTTTCGCTCTCGATCGCATCTGGTCGACGCGCCTTTCGGTGGACGATTCTTTCGACAGCGAATTGTCGGGTCTGCATTCTTCCAACTATGTGGTCGTGAGCGGCTCAAGTTTGTATTGGTCGAACAACTTACCCTGAGTTCAACCCTGCGTCTCTGAGCTGGGCGTCGGACCTTCGTCTTCCGGCCTTGTGACTTCGTCTTCGGCGCGGCGCGGCCTGCCCAGCAAGAGTCGCTCGATATCCATGGCTTCGGCCACGGCGCGGACCTTGGGTTCATTGTGGGTGAGATCGATGAGCGCCCGCATCGCGGTGAGGTATTGTTGCTCGTCGATTTCTCCACGCAGTAGCTGCACGCGCAAAAACACACCGCTGGTTTGAATCACATCACAAAGGCAATAGTCGCGGATTTCGTCAATGCGACCTTTGTGAAATAAGGGACCTACGTCCTTGCCGTCCACACCGACCTTGCCGGGCATGCCGCACATCTTGGCCACCACATCGAGTTTGGCTGGGCGCGAGGCACCGTAGTCGGCCAAGAAGTCCATGAGATCGAAGTGACCCGCTTCCGAAAAGCGGTAGCGCATGTCCCGGCTCTTGTAGTAGCCGCGGAAGGGTACACCGTGCCGAAAGCAGCGCATGGCAATGACGGGGAGGTCAAAGCCTCGACCGTTGTAGGTGACCAAAGTGGGGCGGTGTTGGTCGACGAGTTCGGCAAACTCACGAAGGATGGCTTCTTCGTCTTGGGTTTGCCGGCCCACGATGCCCAAGCGTTTGGGTAAAAGGCCTGCCCCCGAAAGCAACAGGGCACCGATGCAGATCACCCGGTGGTGGGTCGGTGGGGGGAGTTTCTGGGCGGAGTCGGGGCCGTCGAGGATCGGTAGCTCCGGGTCGACGATGGTCTCGATGTCGAAGATCAGAAAGGAGCTCATCCTGGGCGAATGTAGAGCAACTCGGTCCTAGGGGAGGGATTTTTTGGGCTGCCGACACAAAGAAGAAGCAGTTTTGTTGTCGAGTTGACTCTGTCAGGGACCCGTGGTGCTCTTGCTCTCAAGCGCTGAGGCTATTTTGGGGCGGTCGTTTTTCCGCCCCTCTGACGGGGGAAGCCCTCATCAGTTGGCCGCAGACGCGCGCCAGGTTTCATTTCATGCCCATTTTTCGGAGCATCGCATCCAATTTTGACCGAACACCCGCAGTTTTGCCCGTGCTCGGATCTGATCCCCACCGAGCGGGAGGGTTCCGTCTGACGGAGCTTCACTCTCTCGGGAGGTCGAATTTTATCAAACCCACGGCGGCCACCAATTGGCCGAACAAGGTTGGAGGCACCCCACGGCGCTTGGGGATGTTGCAACGAACGATGGAGCGGACCAGTCCCCGGCAACAGGCCGGGTCGACGGAAAGTCAGGTTTCATGTCCACTCCCAATACTCTTGTCATCAATTGTGACTTGCGCGAGACCCGAGTCGCGCTCATCGAAGACGGTGTAATCGCCGAACTCCAAATCGAACGTGCTGCCCATCGGGGCACGGTCGGCAATATCGTGCTTGGCAAGGTGACGCGCGTACTGCCAGGTATGCAGGCCGCCTTTATCGACGTGGGCATGGAGCGCGCCGCGTTTTTGCACGTGGAGGACTTGATCCGTCCCGACGATTTCGAGGCCTATTTGGCCGGAGATTTCGGCGAAATCGACAAGTCCGACAGTGGTAAAGATGCTGGACGCGGCTCGTCGAGCGGTGATGCCGATTCGGCCGTGGACGAGGATTCTGCCTCCGATCACGACGACGACGAAGAGTTGATCACCGTTGGGCACGAAGGCGACGAGGACGAGGACGACGACCACGACCACGACCACGACCACCACCATCACGACGAGGACGAGGACGACCACGAAGGCGACGAATACGACGACGAGGCCGAAGACGACTTCGACGATGAAGGTGAGGACGAGGACTACGCCGACGAGGAAGGCGATTCTGTTGGGTCCACTGCTACGCCCGATGAGGCTTCCGACGTCGGTCACGAGTTTGACGACGAAGACGACGAAGACGACGACTGGGATGACGAGGATGACGAGGACGACTACGCCGACGAGGAAGAGGGCGAAAGTGAGCCTGCTCAAGCCTCTGACGCCCTAGACAGCGGTCGGGTCGAACGACGCCGCTCGAGTAAAGCTCCCCCCGCTCCGGATGAGGAGGAAGAAGAAGAAGGTCGTTCTTCTGGGCGTCGACGCCGTCGTCGACGCCGTACCGGTGGCTCGGGTGGCTCGGGTGGCTCGGGTGGGTCGAGCGGATCGAGTGGGCGTGGCGAGAGTCGCTCCTCTTCGTCCTCCTCCGGTCGAGGATCGCGTCGCAGCAGCGGCGGTAGCTCAGGTGGTCGCGGCCGTTCCAAGACTCAAAGAAAGACCCCTTCGCGCAATTCGCGGGATGTGCCTATCACCGACGTGGTTAAAGAAGGTGATCAGGTCATCGTCCAGATTTCCAAGGAGCCGATCGGCACCAAGGGGGCACGGGTAACGAGTCATGTTTCCTTGCCTGGTCGTTACTGCGTCTTTCTGCCCACGGTCGATCATATTGGGATTTCCAAGCGCATCGGTTCGGCCGGAGAGCGCGGTCGCCTGCGCAAGGTGATCGAGGCGATGAAACCCAAGTCAGGGGGCATCATCGTGCGCACCGTGGCAGCCGGGTTGACCAAGAAGTCGCTCAAAGCCGATTTGGGCTATTTGATGCGCCTCTGGGGCGACGTGAGCAAAAAGGTCGAGTCGGCCAAGGCTCCCACTGTGCTTTACGCCGAGCTCGACTTGGTGCTCAAGACGGCGCGCGACTTATTCACCGATCAGATCAGCAAGATCGTGATCGACGACAAGGAGCAGTATCAAAAGTTGGTGCGCTTCGTGGGCATGTTCTTGCCCGAACGCGTCAAAGATATTGAGCTTTACAAAGGGGACGACCCTATCTTCGACGCCTACGGGATCGAAGACGAAATCACGCGCGCCCTGAGCCGTAAAGTCCCCTTGCCTAGCGGAGGTTATCTGATCATCGATCAGGCCGAGGCGCTCTCGGCCATCGATGTGAACACCGGTCGTTTTGTCGGCAAGGGCAGCGGAAGTCTCGAAGAGACCGCCCTGAAGACCAACCTCGAGGCGGTAGAAGAAATCGCCTATCAGCTCCGTTTTCGCAATGTCGGTGGGCTCGTGGTGCTCGACTTGATCGACATGGAAGACCGTCGCAATCGCGAGAAGGTCTACCGGGCGCTCGATCAAGCTTTGAAGAAGGACAAGGCCAAGACAACGATCAATCGCATTTCAGAGCTGGGCCTGATCGAGATGACGCGCAAACGCACACGCGAGAGCTTGAGTCGCACCATGCACGAGCCTTGCTTTTATTGTGACGGTACAGGGCAGATCCAGTCGCGCACGACGATTGCTTACGAAATCCTGCGTCAGATCAGGCGCGAACGAAACACCCTTCCCGGTTATTCGATCGTCGTCAACGCACACCCTGCCGTGATCGATCTCTTGCAGAGCGAAGAAAAGGCCTCCATCAAAGAGGTCGAGACTCTCTACATGCGCCGTCTCAAGTTGGTGCCCCGCAAAGAATACCACATCGAGCAATTCGATCTGCAGGGTCAGTGATGCCTCGGCTTTGGTCCTAAACCGAAAGCCGCCCCGGCTGACTCGAAATCTTCAGCCTGAGCTGACGCCGCTGGGAATAATTCGAGCGGGGACTGTGGGCGGCTCTTGTGATCTCCGGAGCAAAGGAAGAAACTGCTCTGATGAGAGCTCTCTCGTGGTCACTTGTTTTGAGTCTATGGGTTGTAGGCTGCGGTGGACGGGCCGAAGAGCTCGGCGGGGCGAACTCTGATAGTGGTCCCGAGGAGTCGACGGGCACGACCACTGAATCGAGTGGTGATTCGAGCTCGAATGATACCGAAAGCGGGGGGAGCACCACGAGCGCAGGCACCACGAGCGCAGGTGCTACGACCGGCGTGACTTCAAGCGGTGACTCGAGCAGCGCGGGCGATTCGAACAGCGCAGATGATTCAGGGGACTCAGATGCCCCCGTCTCTTTGGACCAAGAGGTGGGCGGGTTGCCAGAGGGTTCGGGCGCGGTGATTTGGGATTATGCCATCGGAAACTGGTTTCGGGAGGCGAACTCCATCTCGGATGCGCCGCTTGCGACGTTCGAGCCCGCTCGGGATGGAAGTTCCGAAGGAAGAACCGTTTCAGGCAGCGGACTCGTGGACGGGGGCTGGTTGTGGCTCGAGCTGAGTCATCCACTCCAGGTCCCCGTCGATTTGAGCGAATTCTCAGGGATTTCTTTTTGGGTCCGGCTTGTGAGCGGCAATCAGAAACTGCGCGTGATCCTCAATATCGATGGCAGTCCGCGCGATGGGGAGGGCTCGATCGAGCAAGTGCCCGTGGTCGAGTTGGAAGTAGGTGAGGCCTGGGAAAGGTTTGAGCTGCCCTTCTCGGAGTTTGGTGTGGATGCCCCCCAGGTTGTCCACATCGAGTTCAACGCGGGTTATGACGACCAACCCTTCGAGCTTTGGATTGACGACTTGGGCTTGACCAAGAACTGAGACTCGAGAGTCCTTCTCGTGATTTCTTACGTAGGTCGCGCGAGGGGGTCTTAGGCTTTCGACGTCGATTCTAAAATTTGTTTGAGCCGAGCCAGATCCTTTTGGTTCGCCTTGCGCATGGCCGTGGCCATCATGGGGGCGACCCACTTGGAAAAGCCGATGGGTTGCCCCTGATTGCGCAAGATCATGTGCGTATGCGCCCCGCCTGGCCCGTGAGGAGCAAAGTGGTACTCGGTGGTCATGGGGAAGGGCCCTTCCGCCGTCGACATGATCAAGCGAGCGCCGTCTTTATAGTCCATGAGCTCATAGGTATAGACCAGCTTCTTGCCCAAGAAGGAGGCAACGAAGGAGGCGCGGGCTCCCACGCAGATCCCCGGCTTTGACGCCCAATGGGCGGCCTTGATGTTCTCGTACCACTCCGGAGCGTTTTCGGGATCGCAAACATAAGGAGCTACCTCGGCGACAGGGCGATGGATGACGATCTCGCTTTGTACATCGACTCCCTGCACTAGCTTACCCATGTCGGTTGAGTACCACGGAATACACCGCTGGGTGAAAGTGCGTTGTATTGAGATGGAACGCGCTTTCACCAGCAGCAAGGAGGGCCAAGGACAATGCTGTCCGAGCTCACCAGCAGCAAGATTCCCAGCAACAGCCGCAGGAGCGAAAGTGAGCGGCTTCCGAGTCCCTTTCGAGCCGGTTGTAGTTTTGCTCCAAGGCGGAGCGCAGCATCGACAGGTAGTCGTTCAAATCGTCCAGATGACCCGGCGCTAGGCGACAGGGCCGCTTACTGCCCTCGACGCGCTTGCGCGCGCCGGTCCCCCCTGACCCGGCGTCGCCGGATGGGGGACTTCATCAATATCACCCTGGTATAAATGCCAAATATGCTAATATCACCCTGGTATAAATGCTCATTACCACCATTTCCGAGCTAGGACACACAAGGTCCGAGCAGCGGAGATCGGCGTTGCACTGAACAAAAGTATCGGGCACGATCTTTTTCACCCACGATGACTGCTCCGACCTTTTCTCTATCCAATCTCGATGCCGTCGCCTGGCTGCGGTCACTCCCAAGCGCGTCTGTTGACCTACTTATCACCGATCCGCCTTATGAGTCCCTCGAAAAACATCGGGCCGTCGGCACGACCACGCGCCTGAAGCAGAGCAAGGCATCGAGCAACGCCTGGTTCTCGATCTTCCCCAACGCTCGTTTTGAAGAGCTGTTCAGTGAGGTGCACCGGGTACTTAAACGCGATAGTCACTTTTATCTCTTCTGCGATCAGGAAACGATGTTTGCGGCCAAGCCGATTGCCGAGCGAGTCGGTTTCAAGTTTTGGAAGCCATTGGTGTGGGACAAGCAGAAGATTGGCATGGGCTATCATTATCGAGCCCGCTATGAGTTCATTCTCTTCTTCGAAAAAGGCAAACGTAAGCTGAAGAACCTGGGCATTGCCGATGTGATCAGTGAGCCCCGCGTGTTCAAAGGTTATCCGACCGAAAAGCCAGTGGCTGTTTCTGAGGTACTCATCGGACAGAGCTCGGACGAAGGCCAAGTTGTGGTCGATCCCTTCTCTGGCTCGGGTTCGACGGGTGTGGGGGCGGTGAAGAACGGTCGGCACTTTTGGGGCAATGATTTAGCCGCCGATGCCGTTGAGGTGGCTCGACCGCGTTTATTGGACGCTGGCGGCTGCGAGATCGAGCTCGAAAGCGAGCTGTCCGCCGCGCATTTAGAAGGCGGGGCCGGCCAGTTGGGGTTGCGCGGCGTGATGTGAGGGTCAATGTCAGGCGTCTTGAGGGCGAAGGTCGCCCAACTTTCCGACCGATGATGGGCGTTCTAGAAGGTCTTGCGTGACGGATCTGTTCGAGGGCTTCGATGATAAACGCAAAGAGCCGGAGCGTTTGACCGGCAATGAGTACGCCAACCTGATAGCAGCCTATTTGACGAAAAATTACGGCCCCAGAGGCCTGCTCGTCTATCGCGAAGTTTCTCTCGGCAAGAGTATCATCGGCAAGAATCGCAAGATCGACATCTTGGCGGTACAAGAGACTTCGTCACGCGCTCTGGGTATCGAGTGCAAGTACCAAGGTACGACGGGGACGGTGGACGAGAAGATCCCCTATACTTTGCAAGATCTCGAGGCGATGCATCTTCCTGCCTTCGTCGCCTACGCGGGTACGGGGTTCTCGGTAGGTGTCACGCACATGTTAGAAAGTCACAAGCTGGCTGCCTACTGTTTGCCTGGCACCGACCTGGCGTCGAGCCGAGCGACGGTGGAGCTTGACCATGTTGTGGCGATGACCTTTGGTTGGTGGGAGCTCGTCTTGGGCAGCAAGAAGCCTTTCGTCTTGGATGAGTCAATCTGATGGGGACAGACTGAAAAGCGCATCGAGCTGCGGGTGGCGCAGCAAAGAGTGGCGAACGTGCGTCGAGGCAGGAGTTCAACGTAAAGCAGGAAATTTGGCGAGTTTGCGCTGCAAAGTGCGGCGATGCAGACCGAGCAGCTGGGCTGCTCTACGGATGTTTCCGTTGCAGTCGGTGAGCACCCGATTGATGTGTTCCCATTCGGCGCGCGCCAAGGTGGGGACTTCACAGGGGGCTGGAGCCGGCCCGTCAATGGAGTCATTCGACCCTAAGGCAAAGGCTCGTTCGATTTCGTCGACACTTGCTGGCTTTTGCAAGTAGTGCACGGCGCCAAGGCGGACGGCCTCGATAGCTGTTGCTATGCTGCCGTAAGCGGTCAAGACGACGATGCGCGTTTGGGCATCGATGGCGCGCAGTTCGCGCACCAGGTTCAGACCCCATTCACCGGGCAGGCGTAGGTCGACCAGAGCAAGTTCGGGACTTTCTTGTCGAGCGAGCTCGAGTGCCTTGTGGCCGTTTTCTGCCGCATGGACCTCATAACCGCGCTTCGATAGGGCGCGGTCGAGTCGTTCTCGAAAACGTTCGTCATCGTCGACCAACAGCAGGCTGGCTCCGGAGAGCCAGGTGTTCGAAGGCTCCGATGCCGGGGGAGAGTTGGGCAGATCAGAGGCGTTCATCTCTAGCTTTCTACCCTGCTCGGCAGCCAAATCGAGATCTGGCTGCCCTCACCCGGCCGGGAGGTCACCTCGAGTCGCCCCCCCATCTGTTGTACCAGCGAACGGGCGATGAAAGCTCCCAACCCCTGCCCTTGTTCGGGTCGAGTGGTGAAGAAGGGCTGGCCGTAGTTGTCCAGTATCTCGCGACTCATGCCGTCGCCCCCATCCGCCACGATAACGATAACCCCGTCTTTTCGTTGTTTCGCCTCGATGCGTATCGGCGTCTCGCCCGGCTCTGGTTTTCGGTCGCTGGCCTGAAGGGCGTTGCGCACGATCTGAATGAGTGCCTGCTGACTCGCATGCACGGGCCAATGAACCTGGGGTAGATCCTGAGCAAGTCGTAGAGAGATCCGATCTTCGTTTTGGAACACGGCGACCACTTCTTCAAAGAAGACTTTCAAGTCGACGGCGACGAGGGCCTCTCCGCGGAGCTCACCTGCCGCAGAAGCCATGCGGTCAAGTACGTTTCGAGCGCGCAGGACTTCGTCCTGGATCAGGCGAATATCGTCGAGAAGAGAAAGGCTGTCCTCCCTTGTCTTGAGTTCGTCTTCGACCTCGTCGGCGGCGATACGAATGGTCCCCAGGGGGTTACCGATTTCGTGTGCCGCTCCGGCGGCTAGGGCCGCCAAGCCGAGCAGGCGCGAGGATTGTTCTTGTTGCTCGCGCTCGTGGCGCAGGGCATCGCTGAGCTGGGTGACGAAGAGCGCGATGGCTGATGCCGCGATCACGTAAGCAATCCACATTCCTTGCAGGTGAGCTGAGAAGGAATGATGCATGTGGTTTCCATGACCACCGAGAGGAGCGGTCAGCGGCACGTGGAACCAAAAGAGCAAACCGAAGCCGGCACTGGATAGTGCTACGATCAACCAAGTCAGACGTCGTGAGCTCATGACCGCCGCCAAGGTCACGTGCACCAAGTACAGCACCGAAAACGGATTACTTGGTCCTCCGGCGCAAGCGAGCAATCCGGTGAGCAGTACGACGTCCAAACACAGGATCGGTCCCCCGACTACGGGGTCGTCCCCGCCCTTGCGCTGCAGGATCCAGTTGCTGAGCCCCAGGATGGCCAGCAGAGCCCCAAGAGGCCACCAAGGGAGCGTCGCCCCGAAACCAAGGGCAACGACCACAATCGTGCTCAACTGGCCAGCGAAGGCGAACCATCTCACCCGCACGAGCGTTTGAGTGCTCCTCTTGGGGTTCAAAAAAGAGTGAACGTTCAACGTGAGCATGGTGGAGCGTGGATGGGGCTGGGGCGAGCGTCGGCGGAGCTACTACTGGTTATCCTAAAGGGGGAATCCGAAGCTGCATTTGAGGTAGCCGGAAACCGTTTCGACGAGCTGAACCCCCTGTACATGCTGAAAGTAGGGAAGCCGGACGCCCAACTGGCAGAAGTGAGCACGATGACTTCGATAGAGGAGTCCGGCTTCGAGGGCGAGTTCGTCTCGTCTTCCAGCGAGCGAGCCGTGACTTTCGTGTTCGGCAGCTGGCAGATGGTCAGGAAAATGAGTGCGGTAGCTTGTGCCGAGCGAGACCGAGAAACGCTCCTTGGTTACTTTCATTTGTAGCTTCACCTGCGCCTCGAGATCGCTGCCCCAGAGGATACCGTCTTCGGTGCGGCTGAGGGGCTGTTCGTAGCGCAGCTGTCCGGACAGCTGCGAGCGTTGGCCCAGTTCGAAGAAGGTTTGAAGGGTAAGTTGTCCAGAAAAGCTGCCCGAGCCCAAACTGGCTTGAGCATTGTAGGTCGATACCGAAGTGTAGCCGTATTCTGCGTTTTCTATGGAGTGCACACTGAGGCGATGCTCAGGCTCGTAGGCACCTGTTGGAGCACTCAGGCCGATAGCCGCCCGCATCGACCACGGAGTCTCCCAGTGGGCAGGCAGGAGCTCCTGAGCCAAGTAGAGACTGACGTCGCCGAGACCTGCCCGCCTGAGGGTGGGGGTGTCGGGGGCTTTTAGTTCAAGCAGTCCCACGGGCAGTGTGAGGCCCAAGTAGGAGCGCGTCGGCAGAGTGAGAGAAAGCTGTGAAGCCAAAGTCTGCGTCCAAACTCGCCCGAGCTTGCTCTTTTCGTAGCGAGCCGCCCCCTCTTTCGATTGCGAAAAATAGTTGGACTCGTAGAGAAAACCGCTGCGAAACAGGGGAGAGCCGAGCTCGGAGGGCGACTGAGCCAAGACTGGCCCAGTGTTGGTCGCCAGTCGGCTGGTGGAGGAAGTATGGTGCGCCAGAGCGCTTGTGCTGCTCAAGAGGAGAGCGCATACGGCTGCGGCGATGTGTTTCATGGCCGGCGGCTTAACCTTGAAACGATTGGCCGGGGAGGCGGCAGATTGTCGCACTCCGCAGGGGCCCCGCAGCAAGCGCTATTGATAGAACAAAATAAGAAACGAGTAGGTTCCGAGATCAATCTCTTCCTACTCGCTTAACCTGTCTTCCCCAGCGGGGAGCAAGACGGTGCGGACTTACTTCTTCAAGCTGTTGCGACGACGGCGGTTCTTCGCCTTGGCCGCGGCGTTCTTGCGGGCGCAGCGGGTGCGGTTGGTCTTGCGGGGGCCAGTCTTCATTCCGGGCAGAAACATAGGACGAGCGCATATAGGAGCCCTTTTGTTCTTGCGCAAGCACAATGGTGGTCGAAAGTGCCTAAAAAGCGCCGTAACGATACAAACGCTCAGGTCCTGAACCCCCAGCGCGCGATCTTGAGCGAGCGGTTACTTTTTGAGCAGACGCAGCGAACCCGTCAGGGCCGCGTCTGCTTCGTTTGTGAAGGCCTGAAACTGAGCGTATTCCGCAGTGGGGACTCGGCCTGCGTGGGTGATGACCTGTCGCGCTAGATGCAGCCTGTTTTCCGAAGCTAGGTCCTTCACCTGATATTCTGCATAGGGCGATTTGCCTTGAGTCGTCTTGACCTGGGTGGACACCCCCGGAGGGAGCGCGATTTCCAAGTCGAGGCTCTGTACCGTTTCTTGACCGATCAACAGCGGGGTCACCCGGGTGGCCAAGGTGGTGAACTGGCTGAGGCGCGGCATGAAGGGGGGGCTCAGCAAGAGCCCGACGGTGGTTTCTGTCGCGAAGTGGGGGACTTGGGTTTTCACCGCGATCACCAGGGGCTGATCCAACTGCTCTTGATCGAGCACCTCGTGACTGATCAGACGCGCCCCTTGGAGCTGTTGAGCAAGCAGTCGCGATTCGATCACGTTGGCTAATTGGTTCTCTGGGATCTGAGAGAGACCATTACGCAAAGAGGCAGCGTAACTTCCGATAAAGACGATGTTGAGGTCGAGCTCTAGGTTGCCGTTTTCTTGGAGCGTTCCCTTGCCTTCGTAGACGATACCGTCTTCCTGCCCGGTCACGGGCACCTTGGTTTCCTCGGCTTCGAGTTCGCCCAAGAGATACGCCTTTTCTCCGCGCAGGTAGCTGGGCACGGTGCCGAAGGGGGCGAACTTGTCATCAATGGTCAGAAACTGCCGCTTCTTTCCGATTGTTACCGCGAGCAAGGGGCTCAGGGGGCGCTCGGCCGAATCGATCGGACCTTTGATCGGCGAAGCCAATCTGCTTTCTGCAAGAGCCCACCGCACGGGAATATCCAAGGCGCGACACAAGGTTTCGAAGCCGCGAAATCGATTGCCGTTGCGTGAGACGACGACGCGTCGACCATCCTGTTCTTCGCCGTCTTGAACGCTATCGAGGATCCAATGGTAGAGCGCCCGTACGCGCGCATCGTCGTTCGATTTGTTCTTGGTGATGTTTTTGGCGATCTGCACGATGCGTGGATCCACCGGCTCCAAGGAGATGAGATTGCGACTCAGGCGCTGGATGCGGCGCTTGAAGTCCATACCCCAGCCGACCGAAACCCGCGGCAAAAACTCCTGAACGGGGGGGCTCATCGGTTCGACGGCCGCCGCCGGACTATCATCCACTCGGTAGCGATACACGACGATTGACCCTTGACGTTCGACCTGGGGTTCGGGCACCCCATTGTGAGTTTCCAAGATGAGGTCTTTTTCGGCCGGCGCAATCACAACGAACTCACTTCGAGCGTAAGCGACGTCCTTCTCTCGGAAGTACCATCCTGGGCCTTTGTAGACTTCGCCGATGCCGTCGCCCCAGCGCGAAATAATGCGTTCGGTCTCGATATAATCACCGACCTCGAGGTGGGGCATGGTCACCGTTGGTTTTCCGGCGACTTCTTCGGGTTCGAGGGTGGTGCCGTCCTTTTTGATGACTCGTAGGCGCAGCACCAGGCCGTGGCCGCTTTCTTCGGTGAAACGGTTGATGGCTTCTTCGCTCTGAATACGCACGATTTCGTGCTCCAAGAAGCGGCTTGAGCCATCCGGATTGACCCACACTGCGCCATAGTCGAGGACGCGGGCTGCTGTACCGGCCATGTGATGGTCTCGCGCTTCGTATTCGGCGATGACCTTCTTGCCGTCGAGGCGGTAGGGTTCGAGGGCGGTGAGACCTTCGATGAGGTCGATAGCGCCTTCAATGGGGCTCGGATCGGCACCGGCGCTGATGGACTCGATAAGGGCGCGGGTCAGAGCTCGATCGTTTCCGGCGGCGAGCTGGGCGTCAGCCAGGGCCAAACGGGCGTGGGCGTCGCGAGGCTCGCGCTCAATCGCGTTCTCGAGCTGCTCGGTGGTGCGGCGTCGGCTACCAGCGCGAATTTGGATGTGCTCGATGCGGCCATCAATGTCTTTGCGGCTCGGGCGGCGGGCCTTGAGTCGTTTGAGTTCCTTGAGGGCCGCTGGGTAGTCTTTTCGGTTGAGGGCGCGGGTGACCATGAGCTCGCTGTCAGGATTGACCTTCAGGAGTCGGGCCAAAAGCTCGTCGACCTTTTCGAAATTCCCCCGCTCTTCAAAGTAGTCGATGCCCAACTTGATGGCGCCTTCCTCCTGAGGAAAGCGCGAAAGAGCGGTCAAAACGGCGGCATCACGCTCGGGGCCCCAGCCGAGGTCCTCATACAGTTCTGCGAGGGTAAAGGGGATGGTAGGGACTTGGGGGAACTCTTTTGAGAGAGTTTCGAGCTCGCCGACCACTGTGGTGGCGCCCTTTTGCTCGGCCTCCCAGACGATGTTTTGATACTTCGGGTACCAGAGTTTTGGATCTTCTTCGACGGCGCGCACCTGGAGTTCGTGCACCAGGTCGCGGGTCTGGGTTTGATCGTAGATAGGATCGCCGTGAACATAGATGGCTCCTGTGGCAAGGGCGATTCCGGTTGCTGTTTCGATCTTTTCGACAAAGGGCTCGAAGAGCACGGCGGCTACGTCGGAGGCTCCATCGTCGTCGGCGAGATATGCCGCAACGAAGCGAGTCAGTTCGTCTCCGTCGGCGATTTGGGGATTGGGTTGAAGATAGGGGGTGAGTTCGTTCTTGTCTCGGACGACGAGGGGCGGCACCAGACTGTAGCCTGGGTATTGATCCGCCGAGGTACTCAGTTGTGCGGGACGTCCATCGGGATTGAGCACACGGAGCGAGGTCTGTGCCTCGCGGGTCTTCCACGAGATACGGTGGCGCCCAGGGGGTAGGGTCACCTCGGTAGCAATTTTTGGCCATGATCCCCAGGCGCGCAGGTCGCGCTCGAGCACGAGATGGTCATTGACCCAAAGTTGGGTGGCTCCTCCGGCGGTCAACACGACCGTGCGCTCTTCTTCCAGGTTCACGAAAGTTTGGCCGTAGAAGATGCCATCGCTCACGGGTTCGTCGGCGACGACCGCGCAGCCGCTCGTTTCGACTTTGAGGATGCGCGGTCTCTGCCACGTTCCGGCTTCTCCCTCAAAACGCGCCGGCCACAGACCGGCCTCCTCGGCCGGAAAGCTGCGCAGCATGTCCGTATGGTTGTTCGTGCCGAAAGGGCCGGCCAGTGTGATTTCGTTCACGCAGCCCAGCTTTTCTCCGAGCTTCTCGTCGATGTTTTGCTCGGCGTTGGTGAAGGCATCGTCGGCCCAAAAGTCGACGACCAAGCTGTAGGCACGAAAGCCGATTGAACCTGGTTCTTTGAGGAGAGCGGCGACTTGTTTTCGGTGGCGCTTTTCGAAGTCACGGCTCCACGGAGAAAGCTCTTGGGCCCGCAGAGCCGAGTACCAGGCGTACAATGGTGCCCTTTCGTCATCCCAGTCGCGCGCGAGAAGCAGCGCCTCGAAGAAGTGGTCGGCTGCGCTCCTGGACAAACCGTGGGTCGAATCGATGATGCCTCGGGCGATCGAGGCGGGTACACTTTTGACCTGCAATTCGTCGAGGCGCTTCCGGGCCCGGGTCATCGATTGGGCCTTACCGCCGGGACGGAGCATTTCCGAGAGCAGCCAGTGGGTGACGCGCTCGGGCTGGTCGCTTTCGGCCGCGACCCTGCGAAGCTCGGTCCATTGCTCTTGGTTTTGGGGGGTCTTGGGTTGGTTCTGACAAGCGTTCGCGCCCAGTAGGGAAACGACAAGGGCGAGGCGACTTATGCTGCGCAACGAGGAAGGGTACATGGGGCTTCGATTCTTCATGGGGTCACCACCAAGCGGTGAGCAAGAGCCTGGTCGGCCGCGACACAGAACTGTCGAAAGGCATCGTAATCTTGGGGCGAGACACGATCGACTTTGAGCGAGAGCGAAGAGTGGACGATGACTTTCCGCCCCTTCTTCTCGTACTTGACCTGGTAGGTTCCGAACTTCGAATCGACCGAGCTTTCGGGGGGAGCCGCCTCGACCCGAGCTCCTGGAGGCAGCGTAAGCTCGAGCTCTTGCACCTGGGTCGAAAAGCCGCTGGTGCGGACATCTTGCTTGCGTGTGGACAGCGCGGCGTAGCGGGGGGTGAGGCGCGATTGCACCGTTACAGGTAAACTGAGGGTCGTTCCCTCACGGCGCGCGAATTGCGGAGCCTTGCCTTGGAGCTGTAGATGAACGTCCTCTTCGGCGTCTGTGAAATCGTTGGTCTTGATCGTCTTTTCGTTTAATTCGATACCGGGAAACTCGCCTCCCAAGTCGCTGGCTAGGCGATCCTTGCGGTTCGAATCCGATCCATAATGAGCGCGAAACCGCGGGGCGGCGAGCCCCTTTACGTCGTAGCTCAGATGGATCTGTGCGCTGCCGCTCTTGTCGAGCTGAACCCGAAGCTCGCGGGAAAGAACGTTTTCTTTGGGGTCGGTGCCCGGCAAGCGTACCAACTTGGCCTTGCCATCGAGAACCAACAGGCCCAGGGCTTTACGGTCCATCACGGGGAGCTCATGGATCCCGGTGTGTTCAGCAGTTCCGTCCAGATAGAGATCCAGCTCGGGTACGTAGGCAATCGCATGATCGAAAGGTGCGAGGCTGGGCAGCTCGGAGTGAAAATCGCCTCGCATCTGCGTGCGCAAGATGACGAGGTTCGCGTCAATGCCCAGCTCGCGCAGGAAGGTAACGAGAACGGTGGCTTTATCTTTACAGTCGCCCCAACCGCGATTGACCGTTTGGACACAGCGTCGCGGTTTGAAGCCATAGATGCCGAACTCAAGGGCCACATAGCGTGTGTTCTTCGTGACCCAGGCGTAGACGGCTTTGACCTTTTCCTCGGTCGAGCTCTTACCTACAACGATTTCGCGTAAGGTCTTGCGTGTTTCTTCGTCGAGGTCGAGCTGATCTTGAACGAGTCCCCAGTACCACTTGCCGAGCTCGTTCCAGCTTGAGTAGGTCGAGACATGGACGAAGCCGAGGACTTCCGACCAGGGGGGCATACCCTGCTCGGGCAGGATGGGGGGCACGTCGTTGGCTTCGAACTTGAAGATCCTTTGGTTCCCAGATGTGCTCACGCTCGACTTGAGACCGGGGACGTGCTTGTCGACGTTGACCTTTCGGCTCTTGGGAGTGACCAAGACGTACTGAGAGTGAGCAATCGGCTCGTCACTCTGCATGAAGACGACATCGCCGAAGTAGTCGGCGAACTCGTTGCGAGGGGTGATGTCATCGATGCGGTAACGGAGCTCGACGACGTCACCTGGCTCGAGGCGAGGAAACTGCACGTAGTAGGTGCGTGCCGAGGTATACATCGAAATCGAAGGGTCGTTGGCCGCGCCTTCGCCGCTTTCGATGGCTTCATCGATACTCCCGTCGCTGCGGTAGACTTTGGCTCCTTTGAGCTGCACTCGCTGTTGGTCGGCCTGATACTGAAAGGCGTATTGGCGAGAGGTCGCCGCCGCCGCGTCGGTGAGCGGTTGGAAGACGACTTGTCGAAACTGACTGGAAAGACCGTTTTCATAGACGGTGGAGACGGTCAGATCCTGCAGAGTACGCTTCGGGTGCCCGTTTTCTGATGCATAGCGGTGTTTGAGAAACTGCTCGGCCGGCTGCGCGTACTTCTCGTCGGCGGGAACTTGGGGGGGAGCAATATGGTCGACGTACTTGCGTACCTCGACCTCCTGGGGACGCAGCTGCAAGATCTTGCGCAAGAGTGCGAGTTGTTCGTCCCTCTTTTTGGCTCGCCCATGGTGGTCGGCCAGGCTCTTGAGGACGTTGATGTCTTCCGGGGCGATGTCGGAAGCGAGCTGCAGATCGACCAACGCGCGTTTGTTGTCTCCCAAGGCTCGATGGACGCGCGCTGAAAGGCGGTAGGCCCATAGACTGTGAGGATCGCTGGAGCGGATTCGGTCGAGGAAGTGCAGGGCCGCTTTCTTATCGCGCCGTGCAAGAGCGAGTTCCAGGCGGTCAGTCAAGACCGTCGTATCGTCGAAACGAAAAGCTGCGTACTGGTCTTCGGCTTCCTGGGCGAGGGTGCCCAGGCCGAGCGCCTTGCGCTGGGAGGCCACCATGTTTGCGAGTAGCACGGAGTGAGGTCGCCGCACGTAGGCGCGCTCTAGTGTACGCAGCGCGGTGCGCTTGAGGCCGGCACGGTTTTCGAGCTCGACTCGTCCCCTCAGGGCGATGAGATTGTCTGGGTCGATGGATAGGATCTGATCGTAGACAGGGAAGGCATCCTGTGGGCTTGGCCCGGTGCCGAGCTGGGCCGCGCGGGCGAGGAGCACCTCGACGTTTTCGGGCGAGGCGAGTTGCTCCGCCTTCTTGAGCGCGGTTTCCGCGGCGTTGCGGTCTTCGGCCAGGTCGACCAAAAGTAGCTGCAGATCGACATTGGTCTTTTTGTCCGCGGCCTTGGTGGCCAAGTCGCGGGCTTGGTGGGTGGTCGGATCATCGCCTCGTGTTTCCACCAGGTAACGTGCAGCAAGTTCGAGCTCACGAGCGCTCGGATTCTTTTTGTTCGAGATGGTCTGAACGAGATCCATCGGCGCGCTCAGGCCCCGTTTCAGTTTCGGCAAAGGCGCGTTTTGGGCGGCGAGCACGTTCTCTTTTGCTTCCTCGCTGGCCGGTAGGTTGCTCGTTACGTGCAGGCTGGGATCGGTGTGCCCCTGGTCGTCGGCCAAACGGAGCGAAAACAGCGGTGAGGACTCTTCTCCGCAGAGTTTGACCGAAAGGCGATTTTTGCCGGGCCGTAGGGTGACGGCCGCCGCGTAACGATCCACATCAAAACCGCGGTAGGCGGACTCTTCTATAACGGTCTGGCCGTTGAAGCTGACTCGACTGGCTCCATCGCTGCCCAACCACAACGTGATTGTACGCGCTTGGCTCGCGTCCCCTTTGCCAGTCCCATAGACGAAAGTCGTCAGATGACCGCAGATGTGGCTCGTCGGACGAAAGACGTGGCCGAGGTCGACCCAGCCATACTTGAAGATGGAGGGAAGCTTTCGATATCGAACGGGCCGTTCTTTGCCGCTGAAGGCACGCCCTGGGATGATGGGGTCTTCCGGGTGATCATCGGGACCGAAGAGCTGGGTGAATCCCGCCTTCCCTTCGTTGTCGAAGGGGCCGACTGCCAGCCAATCTGTTACGTAACCGCTGCTGGCGAAGAAGTTCTGCACGCTGGTCAAGTCGCCGCGTCGCATGCGAGCGTAGGCCACGAGACGGCGAGCGTAGTGGGACAGGGCCGCCGGCTGTTTCGGGTCCTCAGCTGCGAGTTTGAGGGCTTCTTCAACACGCAGTGGGTCCATGTAGGACCACGCGTCCCAGATTTCGTGCAGCGCCAAATAAGCTTCAAGTTGCCCAGTGGGCGTTGATTTAGCCCTTTGGTACTTCAATTGAGCTGCTTCCAGAGCTTCTTCCGGTCTTGACGGCTGCCCGGGGCCAGGAGCGCCCCAGGCGAAGGGCGTCAAGCCCTGGACCAGGAGCACGAGTCCGAGCCCAATGCCGGTACGGCGCAAGCGTCGTCGGAGGGCACCGCATCGGGGACGTGCCGGGGAGTTCTGCTTTTCGGTGGTATGGGGCCTAGGAGGTATGATGTGAACGGACATGAGGTGGGCGTTCCCCAGGGGGCTTCGAGCCCGGTCTTCGGGGGTGTTATCGAGAAAAGCCTACCCCACTCCCTACACTGAGATTGCCAAAACAACCAAAGACAAAGGGACAAGGGCCAAAGGGTTGCTGCGAGAGGGTCGCTCATACTAGAAGACGAGTCTGTGCTGGGGCGTGTGCCCAGGCCCAAGTCCAGTGCTCATGACATCTGATCGAAAGCCAGTTTTGATTTTCTTACTGTCCGGTCGTTCGGGGGTCGTGAGACCATGTGGAGGCAGAGATGGTTAACCCTCAGATGGTGATGTACGAAGAGGAGTTCACCCAGATTCAAGGCGTCGTTGATCGTCTGGTCCGGGAAGCGAACGCAAAGGTCGTCTTCATCGTCGATAAAAATGGTCAGCTCATCGCAGCAAGCGGTGAGGTAGAAGAAATCGATACGACGTCTTTGGCGTCACTCACGGCGGGCAACATCGCGGCGACCGGGGGGATCGCGAAGCTACTTCGTGAGAACGAGTTCGCCACCCAGTTCCACGAAGGCGAAAATCAAAACATCCATATTCAACTCGTTGGAAACCGAGTGATCTTGGTTGTGATTTTCGACACGAAGTCGAGCCTGGGACTCGTGCGCTTGCGCGTGCGTAAGGCGACAGAAGAGCTGAATACGATTTTTGAAGAACTTTTGAACAAGGCTCAGGCGCCTGGCGAAGACTCGCCCTTTGGTGAAATCACCGACGACGACATCGACAGCCTGTTCAACGACTAAGGAGACCCGAGACTGTGAGCTTCATCAATTACATGGCTCGGGAGATCAACTGCAAGATCGTCTACTACGGTCCGGGTCTCTGCGGCAAAACGACGAACCTTCAGCACATCTACGAGCGAACGAATCCCGAAGCCAAGGGGAAGATGATCAGTCTTGCTACCGAGACTGAGCGCACCTTGTTCTTCGACTTCTTGCCGCTGTCGCTCGGTGAGATTCGCGGTTTCAAGACGCGTTTTCATTTGTACACAGTGCCTGGTCAGGTCTTTTATGACGCGAGTCGAAAGTTGATCCTTAAAGGCGTTGATGGCGTGATCTTCGTCGCGGATTCGCAGTTCGAGCGTCTGGAAGCCAACCAGGAAAGCATGGACAACTTGCGAGAGAACCTGGCCGAACAGGGCTACGATCTCGACAAGGTGCCTTTCGTGATCCAGTACAATAAGCGCGATCTGCCGAATGTTGTCGACTTGGACGAATTGCGCAGTGAGCTGAATCCCAAGGGAGTGCCCGACTTCGAGGCAAACGCTCGGGACGGGATGGGGGTATTCGAGACGCTGAAAGCCGTGAGTAAGCTCGTCTTGACCGAGCTGAAGAAGAGCGGCGGCGCTTGAATTGAAGGTGAGCTCGAAGGTCGACGGCGACAAGCTCACCGAATCTGCCCTTCACGAGGCGGCCTTGCGCTACCTCGACCGACAGGATGGGAGCGTCGAGCAAGTGCGGCGTGTGTTGCTACGGCGTGTCTTGCGTTATGGGGACGAGACGACCAAGCCTCAGGCACGATTGGACATAGAGCGCGTCCTTGAGCGTCTTCAACAGTCCAGGCTCTTGGACGACGAGCGCTTTGCTCGGGGCTATGCGCAGAGTCAACGCCGGCGCGGGGCTTCGAGTCTTTACCTGCGCCAGAAGATGCGCATGCGCGGACTCGATCCCCAGCTCATTGATGAAGCCATCGAAGCCACTGTCGAGGACGAAGAGCACAACGAGCAGGCCAGTGCCGTCATCTATGCTCGTAAACGCAGGCTCAAAGAGCGCTTTGATCTCGACGATCCGGTCCAACGAAATAAGGCTCTTTCGGCTTTGGCTCGTCGTGGATTTTCTTTCGACGTGGCGCGCCGAGCTCTCGATCTCTAGACACCGCCGACCCCTCTGGGGCGAGCGTCGGCAGAGCTTCTGCTGGTTGTGAAATGTATTCTAGAAGAGCAGCAGTTCGCCAGCGGCTAGGGGGGCCTCTCCTTCGAGCCCGCCTTCCTCCGCTCTTTCGTCGAAGATCATCACGTGTCCGGCAGCTGCCGCACGATGCGAATCTGCCGCTTGTAGGGAATCGACGAGGGATGCGTCGCCGCTTTCCAAGATCTCTTCGGCGCAGCGTTGGGCTTGCATGACGTCGGCTTCGATCTGCATGAGGCGTTGCGCGCAGGGGTCTTGAAACTGCAGATGAGAGAGAGCTTCTTGTGAGTACTTGAGCACCTGCGCGACTTGTTCGTCTCCGTGCGAAAGAGCATGAGCGATGGTGGTCTGCAGCTCGTCGACGACCCGAGAAACCTCGGAGTTCTTCTGATCAAACTCGCCACTGAAGCTTTCTGTAGAAACCCGGAGCTCTTCGGCCATCTCGGCGATTTTTGGTAGCGACATGGTTAGACCGTCTACAATCTGAACAATGTTGTCGCTTTGAGTCTGCATGTTCTTGGCGAAGGTCGACATTTCACTCGCGATGACTCCAAAAGCGCCCCCTTCTGTGCCGCTGAGGCGGGCGGCTTCGATGCGCGCATTGACGGCAAGCATGCGAGCCTGGTTGGAGACTTCCAAGATGTGGGTTCCCGCCTTTCGTACGGCGGTGAGTTGCTTGAGAGCTTCTTGGGCCACCTGGTCCTGGGCTGCCAAAGCACCTTCGAGCCGACTTAGGTACGAGGCGAGCATTCGATTTTGTTCTTCGATTGCTTCGATGCCAGAAGAATCCTGAGCGCTAGTTTGTTGATCCCCCGAAAACCGTCCCATGGCTTCGCGCATGTATTCCACATAGTTACGCGAAAGATTCACGATCGAGTTGAGTGAATCACCGGCGGCTAACGACTCACGGCTGGTCATTTCGTTGACTTCGTTCACTCGGTTCATCGACCAAGAGCGAAGCCTGTCGAAAACCGTAGAAATAGCTTGAGAAAGCCGTGGAGTCACCGCACGGGACTCGGATTGTCGGGCGGTTTGCGCAACCATGTATGACTGGATACGGCTTGTGGGGACTCGAGTTTAGCGTAGACGCACAAGCTCTCTTCGAAGGAAGGAAGCTCTCGCGGTCCATGTCTGAAAGGGAGCAAAAGTGCTGGGCTCGTCTCAACCTTCTGGCGAAAGTGCCGTCTCTTCTTGTCATGTTGGACGCGAGATGGGGTCGCGCGGGAATCGCCAAGAATCGCCAAGGGCAGGCTCAACCAAAGGTAGATAATGTCTGAAAACAATAACGAAATCTTGGGGAAAGTCGTTGCGGAGTGTGTGGAGAAGGTTTTCGACGCATACGATACTGCTCTTGAGTCGGTCGATATTGCCGATCCAGGTCACGAAGTCGTTGCGGTTATCGGTTACGCTGCTGATGAAGTTCGAGGAGGTCTCGCTCTGGGGATTACCAATGACTTGGCCAAGCGCACGATGCCGACTCCTGACACCCCCCTGTATGATTGGGCAGGTGAACTGGCCAACCAGATCTTGGGTCGAGTGCGCAACAAGATGCTTTCCTACAAACTCGACATTCAAATCTCGACTCCTGTCGTTTTACACGGCTTAGGAGTTCAGGTCGCGCCTCCTGGTCACGAAGGGGTCAAGGTGGCGTCCTACAAGTCGGGAACCGATGTGGTTCAAGTCCTACTTGAGGCGCGTTTCGAGCAGGGATTTGAGCTCCCTGAAAAGAACGAGGAAGAAGGGGCGGTCGACGAAGGTGAGATGTTGCTCTTCTAGGAGAGGTTGTTTGGGATTTGATATGAGCGTCGGTTCGACGCCATGAACTAAGGAATGATCATGGGTAAGAAGGTACTGGTTGTGGATGATTCGGCGACAGTTCGCCAACAGGTGCGCATGGTGCTGGAGCAAGCAGGGTTCACTGTGGCCGAGGCGGTAGACGGTCAGGATGCGGTGGCGAAGGTCAATGGGGAAACCTATGACGGCGTTGTGTGCGACGTGAACATGCCACGTATGAACGGGGTCGAGTTCGTGGAGAAAGTAAAGGCGGATGCCAAACACTCGACTCTCCCTATCTTGATGTTGACGACAGAAGGAGCACCCGATCTGATCCGTCGCGCCAAGGCGGCGGGGGTGAAAGGGTGGATCGTCAAACCCTTCAAGGCCGATCAAGTTGTTGCAGCCATCACTAAACTGACCGCTGCCTGACTCTTGAGGGAGACGAGAAAAAAGGACCTGGCCCGAGGCCGAGGTCCTTTTTCTGTGCCCACTGCCCGCGACGGGGACTATTTGGTAGCGGCGCCGCCGCCGGTGGCTTCGTCTGCCGCGTCTACGTTCTTCTTGATTCGCTCTTTGACCACCGCGTAGGCTTCGAGCATTTCGTTGCGTTTGGTCAAAGCAGCTGTTTGCACGTCTGCGGTGGTCACATGAACGCGGGCGGCCGGCGGAACAGTACCCTCAGGAGTTTGTTTGGCCTGATCTTCTGCCTGAATGGCTAGAGCCTTGTACTTGGCCCAGACGGTGATTGCTTCGACGAATGCACCCTTTTGCTCTTCGAGCCGCGCCGAAAGGAAAAGAGCTTGAGCTTGGGTACGTAGGTTATCCTGCGAAAATCGGAGCGCCGCGCCGATGTATTCGCTTACCTTATCGAGCTGATTCTGTTTGATAGCGACCTCTGCCATGCGCAGATGCCCAATGGGGTTTTTGGGGTCGCTGGTGAGAGCGGACTGGTAGTAGCTGAGAGCCGTAACGTAGTCGTGGGCGATGGCTGCGGTGTCGCCCTGCACGATCTTCTCCCAAAAAGGAGAGATCCCTTTCTGATTGTTCGGGTCTTTGGGGACTTCTTGACCCGCCGTTGCCGCCTTCGGGATAGACGCTGCCGCTTTTGGAGCTTGGGCGGGGGCAGCTGGCTTTTCGTTCGCCGTTTGAGCGGCGGTTTGTTGACTTGCACCAAGCGTGACGGAAACGTTCTTTTCTTCGGCGTGAAGAGGCGAGACGAACAGTCCCACTGTGGAGCATGCGAGGAGGGCACTGGTGCGAGAGACGCGAAGTCGGCGGGAGCGATTCATCAAGTCCTACGGTAGCTTCTGCGCTATCGGTCGTGCAAGGATGGGGCGCAAGTTCGCGAAACCCTTCGATGGCGGGTGGCTTTGCAAAAAAAACGCGCTACCGGAGCGCGAGAAGCAAGACTGATGATGTTCTCAGTGATCAAAGGGGGTCAGGCTCGGCCTCGACTCCGGGCAGCGGTCTCCTCCTCTCTTCTTCCACTGCTCCTGAGTGTGAGCTTATGTGCGTGCGATCGATCAGAAGCGGATGTTCAGGATCCATCTCCTTTAAAGCCGAGCGTCGAGAAGGGGGCGCCCAAGAAGGCTCAGCCTCCTAGCCCTCCACCGCCTTGGTACCAGGGCTCATGGAGGGACGAAAACGAACAGGGAGTCTTGGAGTTGAAGGTGGATGCCGAGGGCGGGGTGACAGGTCGCTTGCTGCGCGGTCAAAAAGAAACTCAGGCGGCCGGACGAGTCGACTTGCCTCAAGGTGCCTTGAGATTGCGGTTGCTCGGACCGCGCGTTTTTGGATCCCTGGTGGCGACCCGCTCGGGCGCACACTGGGAGGGGACTTTGCGTGCGTCGGAGGCTGCGACCATCGATCTGGAAGGTGAGCCGCTGGTTTTTGGTCAGAAGTGGCAGGTTCGTTTGAGTCGCGCTAGCGAGCATCGTGAATCCGCGCCCTAGCTTGCTTCGGGATGCGCTCCCTGACTAAAAAGAGAGAACGACGTGACACGAGCCAGCGAAATAGCCGAACGTTTAAAAGAGCAACGCGCTCGATTGGCAGAAGCCGCCCGTGCGGCCTCTCGTGATCCCGACGCCATCACTCTGATTGCGGTGAGCAAGAAGCACGATGTGGATTCCATTTTGGCGGCCTATGCTGAAGGCCAGCGCGATTTCGGCGAAAACTACGTCCAAGAGCTGGTGCAAAAGGCCGAACGTCTCGCCGCCTATCCGGACATTCGTTGGCACTTGATTGGCCACTTGCAGAGCAATAAGGCGCGCTTCGTGGCTCGCTTGGTGCGTAGCGTCCATACCGTATCGAGCGCCAAACTGGCGACAGAACTCGGCAAACGAGTGCGCCAACATCGGCGCACGGAAGCCCAGTCTCCCGAAGCCGCTCGCGCCCGGGGGATGGCCCTGATCGAGACTCTTCCTCCTATGAGCATCGACCCCATTGGCGTGTTGATCGAAGTCAACGTGAGCGGTGAGGCGAGTAAGAGCGGGTGCAGCCCGGATCAAGTTGAAGAGGTAGCCCAAGCGATCGATGCCGAGCCCGGCTTGGTGCTTCGGGGCCTGATGGCGATGCCTCCTCATGATCCCGATCCCGAGGCCGCTCGCCCCCATTTCGAGCGGCTCCGCGCGTTGCGAGACGAACATGGAGGGGCAGCACGTTTGCCGGACCTGAGTATGGGCATGAGCCAGGATATGCACGTGGCCGTCGCTGCTGGGGCGACCTTGGTTCGGGTGGGTTCGGCGATCTTCGGGTCTCGCCCGGCGGAGTAAATTGTGGCGGGGCGATCCAATCCGCCGACTTTCGGCCTTTTTGAACAAGCCGGTCGCATGGGGCGCCTGGGACAGGAACAGGCAGCCCCCCTAGCTGATCGTATGCGTCCGGTGAGCCTCGACGAAGTGTTGGGGCAGTCGCACTTGCTTGCTCCAGGTAAATGGCTTCGTGAGACGATTGTCAAAGATCGCCTAGGAAGTTTGATCTTTTGGGGCCCGCCGGGGGTGGGCAAAACGACTTTGGCGCAGGTCATCGCGCAGATGACGAAACGTCGCTTCGTGCCGTTTTCGGCCGTCCTGGGTGGCGTGGTGGAGCTACGGGCGGTGCTCAAAGAAGCCGACGAGGAGCGCAAATTCCGCGGTCGGGGCACGATCCTTTTCGTCGATGAGATCCATCGCTTCAACAAAGCCCAGCAAGATGCTTTTTTGCCCCACGTGGAGCGGGGCACGGTGACCCTGATTGGGGCTACGACCGAAAACCCCTCTTTTGCTGTCAATGCGGCGGTCTTGTCGCGAGCGAGGGTGCTCCGGCTCGAGGCCTTGACTCCAGACGATCTGCTTGGGCTGCTCCGTCGGGCTCTTGGTGACGAAGAGCGGGGCGTCAAAAAGAGCCAAGTTGAGTTCAGTGAGGGTGCTCTGGTTGCGATGGCGCAGTCGGCCCGAGGAGACGGACGACGCGCCCTCGGCCTGCTCGAGGCCGCAGTGGCTCTTTTCGATCCGGGTCAGATCGTCCAGGCCGAAGAGCTCGAAGCTCTGATCGAAAACAAGACTTTGCTCTACGACAAGGCCGGGGAGGAGCACTACAATGTTGTGAGTGCTCTGATCAAAAGCATGCGGGGCAGCGACCCCGATGCGGCCATTTATTGGATGATGCGCATGGTGGAGGCGGGAGACGATCCTCTCTTCATCTTGCGACGCTTCATGATCTTCGCGAGCGAGGATGTGGGCAATGCCGATCCTCGCGCCTTGAGTGTCGCCGTGGATGCGGATCAAGCCTTTCGTCGCATGGGTATGCCCGAGGGGCTTTATCCGATGGCTCAGGCCTGCCTCTATCTTGCCAGCTGTCCCAAATCAGGGGCTGTCAATCGGGCTTGGCATCGGGCGCGAGAGATGATCCGAGCGCGTGGCGCCCTGCCCGTTCCCAAGAAGTTGCGCAATGCACCGACGGCTTTGATGAAGCAAGAAGGCTACGGTCAAAACTACCGCTACGCTCACGATTACGAAGAAGGTTTCGTTCCCGGAGAAACTTACCTTCCCGATGAAATCGTCGGGACCCGCTTTTACGAGCCGAGCAAACATGGGCTCGAACAGGCGATCTCCGATCGCCTGGAGCGGATCAGAAACGCCGCCCATAAAGAAGAAGAAGAAGACTAAAATACATCTCACCAGCAGCAGAATCTCCGCCTCCGCTCGCCGGCCTTCGGCTATCAGTCGTCTTTGAGCTTTTGCTCCACGCTGCGGACTTTGTCTTCCATCGACTGCTGTCGATCCGTGCGAGTACCCAGTTTAATCGTGGTGGTGATGCGGGGAGCTCCCATTGTGTGCACCACCTCGTGACAGCGACGAATGGCCGAAAACACCTCGTCCCAAGGGCCCTCGATGTTGGTGCCGTAAGCGTGCAGAGTCGTCTTGAGCCCCGCTTGCTGGAGCACCTTTTGGCAGGCAGCGATGTGTTTTGAGAGGCTGGTTCCGACCCCAACGGGAACGACACAGAGATCGACGATGACGTTCATGAGGAAGGTGTACTCTGCTTGGCTGGTGCTTGCCACTTGGAGCCGCTCCCCTTCCCAGCTCTCGTGCCCCAGTGCGCTGGGGTGATTAGCGAGGTGATTCGGGCGTATCGTCTTGAGTCTCTACGGCGGCGACGTACGGAAGATTGCGATAGCGTTGGGCCCAATCGAGTCCGTAACCGACAACGAACTCGTCCCCCACAGTAAAGCCGCTGTAGTCGGGACGAATGGGCGACTTGCCCGCCGGTTTCTCGAGCAGGGCGGCCACATGCAGGCTCTTGGGGTGCCGAGCCCTGAGAACTCGCACTAGGTATTCGAGGGTGAGGCCGGTGTCGACGATGTCCTCGACGATGACCACCTTTTGGCCTTCGATGGGTCGAGTGAGATCGTGGGTGATGCGCACGGCGCCGCTCGACTCCATCGCATCGCCATAGCTGGCGACCCCCAAGAACTCGATATTGACTGGCCCCGGGAGGGCGCGCGCTAGGTCGGCACCAAAGACGAAGCCCCCCTTGAGGATGCAAAGCAGGGTGATTTCTTCCGGACCCAAGTCAGCCCGCATTTGTTCAGCGATTTCCTTCACGCGTGCGCTAATTTGTTCCGCGCTGATCAACGGGCGCAGTCGAGCGCCGTCCCAAGGCGGCAATTTTTGCTCGGAAGTTTCCTCACTCATGGGGGCGACGTTAACAGATTTGAGTCTCGACTCAGAGAGCGGCAGGGGGGCGCAGAAGAGGGGGGGCTGCGGCCACACCCGAGGCGCTTTGAGGTCGTGATGGTGGTAGTGGTCGAACCGGTGGGTCGAAGCTACGAATTTGGACCTGGTTTCCGTCGGTCCAAAAGGTCAGGGACCCTTGCTGGTCGGTGCGGAAGATATCGACCTGATGTCGCTCTAGGGTGCTCAAGGTCTTGGGGCGGGGGTGACGAAAGCGGTTGCGTACGCCGCTGGCGATGAAGGCGTATCGGGGCGAAACGGCGTTGATGAAGGCCGGTTGCGAGGAGGTGTCGCTGCCATGATGGGCGACCTTGAGCAGGTCGGCGCGCAACCGATCTCTCTTTTGAGCTAGCAGTCGGCGCTCGCCGGCCTCTTCGATGTCGCCGGTCAGAAGGACTGTTCGCTTGCCGTAGCGGAGGCGCAGCACCAAGGAATCATCGTTGAGGCCCAGGGGAGGAACACCTAAGGTGCAGGGGGCGAGGACCTCGATTGCGAGGCCTTTGAGCGTCTGCACCCCCTCACATAGGGATGCCGACGTTCGAATCTGCCCGCCTTTGGCTTGAACTGCCGCGATCAGGCGACCCAAAGAGTTCTTCTTGCGTTTCATCTGGGGGGAAACCTGCGGATGACCGCTGGGGATCCAGAGCTCTTTGACCGGGATTTGCTCAGCTGTGCTGATGAGTCCTGAGATATGGTCAGGATGGGGATGGCTGAGCACCATGAGATCGACCTGTTGGTAGCCTTGGCTTCGAAGGTAGGGCAGCACCACGCGCGTCCCTGTATCGGGGCGTCCCAGAGCAAAACCTCCACCATCGATCAGAAAAACTCCTCCCTGGGGCGGCTGTGCGACCAACGCGTCCCCCTGCCCAACGTCCAAGGCGGTGAGATAGAGCGAGCCCGAACCCGCGCGCCGACCAGAAGTGGAGTGCGCCCCAATAAAGAAGGCGAAGAGGAAAGCCCCGATGCCGATCCAGGTGCCCAGCGCTCGATGGCGCAGGGCTTGATCGAGGAGATGGATCAGGACAAGTCCTCCGGTGATGCCCCAGCAGATAGCTGCCGCTGAGGGAAAGGGAACCTCGAACTGAGCGCCCGTGGCCCCCGCACTCAGCAAGGCCACGGTGCGCACGCCGTACAGAGCGCCAGCTCCTAACAGTGCCAGGCCTGATTCGAGGGCGGGAAGAAAGGGGACAACGGCATGGAGCAAACAAGCCGGCAAGGCGATGATTTCGCCCAAGGGAGCGGCGACCACGTTCGCCAGTAAAGCGGCCCACGTCATCTTTCCTGACATCATGGCCAAAAGAGGCGTACAGGCCACTGTGCTCGCCAAAGTGGCGCACAAACTTTCCAATAGAAAGCGAAACGGAGCCCGTGCGCTCCACCCGCGCACCACCAGTCGTGTCAACGGCTGTCCCAAACCCATCAGTCCGGCCGTAGCCAAAGCCGAAAGCAGGAAGGAATAATCCCCAGGGGCGAAGGGATCGACTGCCACTCCAACCAAAAGAGAAAGCCCGAGTGCGGTGGGCCCCGACATGCGAAGCCCAAGTGCTCGCGCTCCGCAGACCGCACACAGCATATAGGCAGCTCGCCACGCCGAGCCGCTTCCTCCAGAAAAGTCAGCGTAAGCCAGGCTCATCAGGGCCCCGCTCCCCGACGACCAGCGACTGGGATCAAAACGTGAGGCCAGGGCTTCGATCCGAATGAGCAGAGCGCGGAGGAGTCGCACAAAGGAAAGCACGAAGATGACCAAGTGAGTGCCGCTCACTGCTAACAAATGCAGCAGACCGCTGTGTCGAAAGGCTTCGGCATCCTGGCCGGGGAGATCGCTTTCACCTAAGACGAGGGCGCGACCCAGAGGTGCGCTGATCTTCGAGTAGGTGGCATCAATACGCGCTCGCACAGTCGAGCGATATTGATCGATCAAAGCGCCCATCCCTTTGCCGGCCGAGATGGGGGTGAGCGCTAAAGCCGAACCGCTGAGCACAGCTCCGCTGCGCGCTGCACCCATCCAAGGGTTGGGAAGGCCAGCGTTGCGGAACAAGCGGGGTGGAGCGAGTTGGGCCACGACCGAAAAGCGGTCGCCCCGACCCAGAGCAGCAGGTGGACTAGCCAAGCGCACCTGGATTGGTCCAGGGACGATGGTTCCCTCGCAATCGAGCTCAGAAAACTGCGCTTGAAAGAGCAACAGGCTTTCGCCATCTTGGGCTTTTTCATTTTTCGGTCTTTGAGGACTCGACTTGGCTGCGTCAGGCCAGCGGGTGCGTAGCACGGGTGAACGAGTGATTTCTCCCTCACCTGCGCAACGAAGAGGCTCCTGGAAGGAGAGGCGGGTTTGTTGGTAACGCTCACGGAAGTCGTCCAGCTCGCTCGAAGCGCGGTACCAAGACAAGGCGACGCAAGCGAGCCCCACCCAGGCAAACCAAGAGCGTCGTCGGTCGGGGGCTGACGAAGTGGGGGCGGTTAAGAGGAACAGGGTCACCCACACCAGGGCCACGGTGCAGGCATAAACAGGGGCGGTCGCGGCCGCAGCGCCGCAGAGCGCGAGGGCGCCGAGCAACACCCAGGGATGGAAGAGGAAACCCACGCTCGGACCCTGCAGACGCAGTGCCAAACGCTTTGCCTGGTCTTTTTGCTGGTTTGGGCCTGTGGTCCCCTTGTCTCGCCCTGGCGTCCCTGGCGGGGGCCCGGCGCGCTTGAGGTGCGGGGGCTGCCGGAGGCTGGTAGTGTGGATTCGTGAGGTCGAGCCATTGATGACACCCTCTTGGTCCTCGGCGGTGGTCGTGTTGTCGTTCGTCGCCAGTTTGTTTTCTCGCTTGGAGGCGCAGGGAAAACCTGCTTCGGAAGCTGGTTCACTCGTGTATGTCGCGGCGGCGGGGCATCTTTCGGCTTCTTATCAGCTCCCCTTGCCTCCGGTTTCACAGCGGATCGAGGGGCCTGCTTCGAGGTACGCCAATCTTTCTCCGGCGAAGTGCCGGCGGATGCTCAAAGGGTCAGAGCACAAAAATGTCTTCGAGCGTCTTGGCTCCCGCAATGGCATTGCTACTCCGCTGCGTTTCGTGGAGCCCTTGATGGGCATCAAGTTCAAGGTGCCGCCCAAGAAGAGCCTCTTTGGCAATTTGGATTGTCGTCAGGCGCTGCTTTGGATCGAACTTGCGCCGGTGCTCATCGAGCACGGTGTTGTGGGGCTACAGATCGACAACTTCTACCGAAACAGGGCGCGCATTCGCAAAGGGCGCAAGAGTCAACATGCCTACGGCTTGGCGGCGGATGTGACGGCCATCTACTTTGGAGCCGAAGAGGGGGCGCACCGCTCGAAAACCGGGGCGGTACTGCCGTCGGGGAGCGGTCGCGCGGACATCGAGGAGGACTTCCTGGGCAGGCGTGGGACTCCGGTTTGTGGACCCAAGGCGCGTATCCTCCCCCGAGCTGACTCGGACCAAGAGCAGGTTGCGCGAGCCACTCGTTTGCGCAATCTGGTTTGCGATCTTGCGCGACGTGGAGGGTTTCATCACATGTTGACACCCAACTATGATGTTGCTCATCGCAACCATCTGCACTTGGATATCAAGCGCGATAACAAGTGGTTTTCTGTACAGTAATGAGAAGTTTTTCTCCCTCGTTCCGTGAAGCAATTGATAAGCTCAGGAAAACGCCTTTGCGTCGCCTGCATAAAAGCCTTGAATCCTTGCCCGCTCTGGTTCAAGTTCCGAGCCCATGAGCATCGTGGCTTCCGGTGATCGACTTCTCTTAAGTGAGCGCTTTGTTTCGCTCCAGGGCGAAGGTGTATCGACCGGCGTGCCCTCGGCCTTTTTGCGCCTCGGTAATTGCAACTTGAGCTGTGTCTACTGTGACACTCCGTACACCTGGGACGAACAACGCTTCGATCTTGCAAGCGAGCTCGTGCCTTTCGAGGTGGGCGACCTGGCAGAATGGATTTCTGTGGAGGCGCCCGGACGTTTGATTTTGACCGGCGGTGAGCCTCTTTTGCAGCACAAACTGCTGACTTCTTTGTTGGAGCAGGCGGACGAGCGGATCGCAAAGTTGGGCCGAGCGCGTCTTTTTGTCGAGGTCGAAACCAATGGGACGCTGTTTCCCAACGAGGAGTTGTTTGCTCGTGTCGATCAATGGAACATCTCGCCCAAGCTCGAAATCAGCCAAGAGGATGAAAGGCGGCGTTTCAAGCCTCAGGTACTGAGTCGATTTGCGGTGGATGAGCGTTGTTTCTTCAAGTTCGTGGTGCGCGGGCCTGCCTGCGTAAAAGAGGTCGAGGCTTGGATCAAAAGGTTAGAGCTACCTCGCACGCGAGTGTTGCTTATGCCCGAGGCCACCGCTGTCGAGCAGCTGAGAAAGCGCGGACCAGAAGTCGCCGCTTGGGCTGTCGAAGCTGGGCTGCGTTATTCTGGGCGATTGCACCTAGAGCTCTACGGCGGCAAGCGCGGTACCTAAGTGCTCCTGGCGACGGCCAGGGTGTGGATGGCGAGGTTCCGCGCCGAGGTGGGTGCGGTCTTGATGGGGGAGGTTCAGCGTAAAGCACCCCAAACGATCAGTGCGTTGGTCAGGACTTCGTCGTCGTCCATTTTGGGAAGGGCGGGACGTTTTTTTAGAGCTGGATTGAGCTCCGAAAAGGCGGTTAACCAGAGCGCGTGGACCATGGCTGGGTGCTTTTGACTGCGGTCGCTCTGGCAGGCCGGATCGATGTCGAGAAAACAGACTTCAGGTGCCCCGCCGTCTTCGCCTAAAAGAACCTTGGTGCCCAGACGCATGGAGTAGCTTCCTCGCCGATAGGCCAAATGAGGTCGAGTCCGCGAAAGACGAGCCGCGTTGCTTTGCCCTAGGTCGATGGCATCGTTCCCTTCAGGAGAGAACTCGACTTGGAGCCGGTTGGCGATGGTTTTGACGATGTCTCGCGGAGCGAACAAACCTTTGACGGTGCTCTTGCCCAGATGACCTTTTGGATACTTGATAACGAGGGGAACAGAGAGAAACTGCTCCTCGAGGGGGGCTTCAGACTTGTAGGGGATGGTTGGTCGTTCTCCGGAAGCGACATCGCCCACGATGATCAGCAGCGTATCTTCGTAGAGTTCTTGTTGTCGCAGCCATTCGATCAGATCCAAAAGGGCGTCGTTTTGCGGAGTCAGCGCTGCCTCTTCCATGGCAAAAACCCGAGTCCAGTCTTCGGTGTTCATGCGTTGGCGTCGTGCCCGGCGTCGACCGATAGCGCCCAACTGGATTGCTGCGCGGCGTGGCGTCAGATTGCCCCCATATTCGCTGGGAGGTAGCTCCCGCGCCCGGTCTTTGGAGATGTCAAAGGGCGGGTGCGCGCCGCGCAGATGCACAATCGACAGCACGGGTCCTTCGGCATTTTTGGTCGACTCGAGCCAGGCGCGGGCTTGGGTCAGGGGATAGGTGGCTGCCTTGTCTTGCTGGGGATAGGTGACGGTGAAGGATTCGAAACCGCGATCGAGACCGAATTGAGGCGCGCTCGTCGGTACACCGGTCAAGAAGGCCGAGCGTCCTCCCGAGGCCTCAACCGCCGCTGCGAGGGTGGGCACTTGTTGAGCCAAAACCAGATCGGTTTCTTCGAGACCATGCTGGTAGGGAGCAAGACCTGTCAGTAAAGAAGTGACGATCGCTGTTTGGCTTGTGCTCGTAGCCCGATAGTTGGGATAGGTTGTGCCCAATTGCGCCAACTGACTGAGCACGGGCAGACCGGTGGAGCTCGACGCTGGTGGCGAGTGGCGTGCGCTTAGAGAGCTGAGGATGACGACAATGGCTCGCTTGGCGTTTGGCGGCGTTTCCGAAGCTTGTTGATCGTAAGAAAGTTGAGGAGCACCAAAGACGACGCGCGCGGAACGAGCGTGAGGTTGAGCCCGGAGCTGAAGGTCAATGAGCTGAGACGAGTACGCGCTGAGGTCGACTTCTTGAGCCTCGTAGTCACGCTCTTGGTCTTCCTCTCGGACGAAGCGCCCGACCACGTGTTCATCTCCTGCTTCGTCGACGACCACCACTTCGGCTTCGGCCATTCCCGAACCCCAGATCCCCAAATTGAAGGAAAGACGTGTTCTTTCTGGGAGCCAAAGTGGACATGAGACGAGGGCGCCGGGTTTGACCACTACTCCCGCCTGACGATCTTTGCCGATGGTCACTTCGGAAAAAACACGATCACGTGAGCTGGGTTGATCGGAGTCAGTCTTGGATAGCTGTCCCAGGCGGATCCAGCCGATGTCGGCGCTGGGGTTTTTGCCGCGCGGACGAGACAGAGCCAAGGTGAGTCGGTGTCGTCCGGCCGGGACCGCGTGATTCTTTGAGATCCGCACCACTCGGACCTCGTTGGGTTTCAGCTTGGCGGCTCCCAATCGCACACCATCAATGTAGACGGCGATGCGTTCGGAGTCGCCACCATGCACGAGGGCTTCAAAACCGACCGAGGGCAGGTCCTCTTGGGTCCAAAACACGAAGTCTTGAGACATGCGGTCCAAAGGACGAAAGCTCTGGCCCTGGTAAAACACCGGCTCGGGTGGTTCTTCCGAGACGAGATTGAAGTTTTCGTAGGCTGAGGCCGAGCGACTTCCCAGATCGATCACCAGCCCGTGCTCACGCATCAGACAGCGGTCTTTGAGTTCTAACAAAGAACGAGTCTGAACGGGCGGCTCTTGCTTCGCGTCTGCGCTAGGCGCTCCCATCTTTGCCGAAGTCGGTGCTTCGCTTCGAGCCGAGCTCGTTTCCTGGGGTGGCTCAGTACTCTTGTCGCGACAGGCGGCCAGATGCAGACCAAGGACGCATAGCGCGCCCCAAGTCCCCAACGGTGATCGTGGGTTCAAACTAGTCTGCCGTTTTTTCCTGAGCCGTATCGGGTACCTTAGGGTTTTTAAATACTGCCCGGGTGTTCTTGTCGGCGATGACTTCGACCGTTCCGGTACGCTCTTTTCCGCCGGTCTTGATTGCAACATGATGCTTTCCAGGTGTGACCGGAATACGCCGCAGTGGGCCGCGGCCGGTGAACACGCCGTCGATATAGATCAGTTCGTCCTCGCTGGTCACCACCTCGATGAGACCTTTACCCGGCCAAGATAGACCTTCGGGCATCGGTCCCTGCTCGGTTTGCATCTCCATGACTGCCTTTTTGGCCGGGGCGTCTTTGCCTGGCTGGGCTTGTGCGGGGGGAGGCTCCGCGCCTGATTGGCTCGATTTCGAAACAGGTAAAGCCCCTAAATCGGGGATTTTTGGTCCCGGAGTGCTCACCTTGCTGAGCTCGATCCCGCCCTCGATCCCCAGCAAGTGGGTGCCACCCAAATAGACCGCAGCGGCTGCCGCAAGAGCCGATAGCGGTGCTGCCGTCTTGCGCGCCGTCTTTTTGGCGACCCCGAGCAAAGCTAGGCTCACAGCTGAAGGACGCTTGGGAGGAGCAGGGGGGCGTTGGGTGTGGGCTGTGGCCTGGGGCTCGCTGTCCAGAGTGGGTCGAGCTGGGGGGGGAACTTGCTCTGCGCCTAGGGAGACGTCTCCTCCGATGAGTGCCTGTTGGTCTTCCCATTTGCGCTTGCGTTCTTCGGCTGCGTCTTCGAGGCGCGCCTGGAGTCTGTGATTGACGTTGCGTGCCAGCTTCTGGGCGCTCTTGAGCCCTTGGCCGCCCCAGGTCACGGCATGTTTGGACGTAGTCTGCCAAACTCGCCGAGCGTTATGCCAGATTTCGCGTGCGCTAGGTGTTTCGCTGTCCCAGCCTTGAGAGGCCGGGCGATCGTTCCCTGAGCTTTCGCCGGGGTTCGATTTGAAGTCGTCGAGATCTTCGGGGGGCGCAAGGGAGCTTGTTCCATAGAGCTCGGCGTCCGAGTCGCGGTCGACTTCCGGAGCTCGCTGACTGACGGAGGAGCTGAAGCGTGTCGTTGGATTGGAGCGTGGAGGCGCAGGGGCTTGTTCTTGAGGCGGCGCCTTCTCGGCCTTTGTTGCGGCGTTCGGGACGGCTGCCTGCTTCCTGGGGCGAGCAGGAAACTGGATCTTCTTGATCTGAGGCGCGCTAGCGGCCGCGGCGACCTCTCGTGGGTGAGCCGCACTTTTTTGGAGTGTAGTCTTTTTCGCTGGCTCGGTCGTCTCCGCTGGCTCCGGTGCCTTGAGCGGCATGGTTGTCGAAGATGCTGACGAGAAGTGGAAGGTGGGCTCTTCGCTCGATGCGGCGGATTCCGGTTTCTGCGTTGGATTGGATGCTGCAGGACTGAGTGTTGAACTTGTCCAAGGATCATCGAAAGAAAGCGGCGCCGGGTTTTCGTCTTGGTGATCCCCAGAGCGGGAACACTCCTGCACGGCGGGCGCGTGGCTCGAAAGCTCGATCCCCGGACCGAAGTCATCCAGATCGAGATCCAGTTCGCCTACAGGTGTGCCCTCCTCGCTTGCCACGGGGGGAGCGGATTCACTCAGTTCGAAACTGAAACCACCTGGATCTTGCGCTCTAGTCAAAAATAGCCTCCTTGGCGCAAAAACACGCCTCGTTTCGGCTATCACAGGGCCCCAAGACTGGGCGAATTTATGACAAGGCTCTTGGGCAATCGATCAAAGCTTGGTCTCGCCCGAGTAGACCCACTCGGCTGGTCCCCGCAAGTAGGCGGAGAGTTCCTTTGTGACTGTGATTTCCAAGGGGCCGCCCGGAAGTCGGACAGTGATGGCTTGGTTCGCGGGGGATCGACCTTGACGCACCGCTTCGATGGCAGTTGCCGCCGCCCCTGTTCCACAAGCCAGAGTACGACCGACTCCTCTTTCCCACACCGTGACCACGATTTCGGTTTCGTTTTTGAGGGTGGCGATTTCTACGTTGGCACCACCGCTGATTAACTGATTCACGGCGGGGCCCACTCGATCGAGTTCTTCGGCCAAAATAGGGGAGCGAAAACAAACGGCGTGGGGATTGCCAGTGCTCAGTCGATAGAACACATTGGACTCGCCTAAGACGGGGCTTTCCACCGAGCCGATGGGAGTTCCCTGCCCGATTTCTGTTCCGACGAGGGCTCCTTCTTCTCCGATTTTCACGTCGCATTGGAGCGGCCCGGCGCCGGTGTCGACTGTGAAGGTGTTTTGGCTTTGTCCGGCCTCGCGCGCGAGATGGAGAGCGACGCAGCGCAGTCCGTTGCCGCACATTTCTGGAACGGAGCCATCGGAGTTGATCACGGTCATCGTAGCGCGGGCTCCTTCACTTTGAGGAGGGCTGATCAGAAGCACCCCATCGCCGCCTACCCCGAAATGTCGGTCGCAAAGACGCACTGCTCGCTCGACCGAGATTGCTTCGGCATGATCCACCACACACACCAAGAAATCGTTGCCAATCCCGTGGTATTTATCGAATTTGAGGCTCATCGTGCCTCGGCCTTTAGCATAGTCAGCCTGCGGGGGCTCCTGATCACTTTGACCGATTGCTGCGTGCCGATTTCCTGCCGAACCTGCTAGAGCTTCGCCTATGTCCAACCTGCCCGATCGTCCCCTTCTGATCAATGGCTTCATGGCCACCGGAAAGAGCAGCGTTGCCGCGCACCTTGCCCAGAAGTGGGGCTGCGAGCTCGTGGATTTAGATCAATTGATTGAGGCGAAGGCGCAGAAGTCGATAGCCTCGATCTTCAAAGAGCAGGGCGAAGGTGCCTTTCGCGCTTTGGAACGTACCCTTTTGCTTGAGTTGCTCGCTCAAAGAGTCGGCACACGCACCATCATCAGTTTGGGTGGAGGAGCGCTGCTTGATCGGGGGCTACGCATCGATGTGCTCAATCAGGCGATTGTCGTGAGCCTGAGTGCCTCGGCGGATACCATCTTGGCCCGAGCTCGATCCCAGGACGGAAGCACCGGGGCGCGCCCCCTGCTGGCCGGGCTCGATCCCGAGCGCGCGGTGCGGCGTCTTTTGAGCGAACGACGCGACGCCTATCTCGAGGCGCACGGCGTGGTCGCCACTGATGCTCGCCCCGTGGCCGAAATCGCCGCCGAGGTCGAGCAGATCTTCGCTCAGGACACGGTTGCTGTCGCAGCTGGCGAGCAAAGTTATCAGGTTCACATCGGCCCTGGTCTCATCGAACCGCGCTTGGCAAGTTTGGTCGGGCGACCTTCGGGGACCCTGCTCGTCACTGATAACAACGTGGAGCCCCTGCATGGGCGCAGGGCGCAAGTCCCACTCCAGACGGTGTGCGAGCGGCGCGCGCGGGTGGTGCTCACCCCAGGCGAAGAGCACAAGAACTTGCAGGGCCTCTCGCAGATATTTCAGGCGGCCTTCGACGGTGGCATCGATCGCAAAGCTTGTTTGGTCGGTCTGGGCGGAGGTGTGGTGACGGATATGACCGGTTTTGCCGCAGCCAGTTGGGTGCGGGGTGTGCGCTGGGTGGGGCTCCCCACTACTTTGCTTTCAATGGTGGACGCTTCCGTAGGAGGCAAAACAGCCGTTGATTTTCATACGGCGAAAAATAGCGTGGGCGCCTTTTGGCAGCCGAGCGGTGTGATTTGTGACGTGGAAACGCTCCTTACCGAGATGCGCCGCGCTTACGTGGGAGCCCTTTCTGAAGTCGTCAAAACGGCTCTCATCGGCGATCGGGATTTGTTTGCGATTTTAGAAAACGAAGCGCCGCGTATTTTGGCTCGAGATTTGGGCCTTCTGCGCCAGATTGTGGATCGCTGCATCCGCGTTAAGGCGAAGATTGTGGCCTTGGATGAGCGAGAAAGCGGAGTGCGCGCTCATCTCAATTTGGGCCATACCATTGGTCACGCCTTGGAATCATCCGGGGGGTATACGGCGCACACGCACGGTGAGGCTGTCAGCTTGGGCCTGGTCGCTGCTCTGCGTTTCGGCGAATTCAAGGGCCATACCGATCCTGCTTTGACGGCACGTGTGCTGTCTTTGCTCAAGACCCTCGAACTGCCCCATCGTTTGGAGCGCTCGGACTTGGAACGGAGCACGGCGCTACTGGGCCATGACAAAAAGCGGGCGGGCTCACAGGTGCGCTTCATTTTTGCGCGCGGCATCGGAGATGTCATCGGTGAGGCGACAGAACTTGCCGAGGTGGAGAAACGCGCCCCCTCACTCGCAGATACATAAACGTCTCTCTGCATCTTCCCGAAGCTTGTCTCCGTCCTGGGATGAACGAGGGCAGAGCTATCCGCAGGTTGTAAGATGTATTCTAGGCACCACGTCTGTAGGACACTTACCGACGGGTTATGGTTGCGCGAGTGCTCAAGCCCACAAAAGTTGGTGGCTTTCCCCGCCCCGAGTTACGCTTGGTTGAGCATGTGCTTTGAACCCGCCTCACGGGGGGTCAGCCCAGGAAAGTTCACCTATGCGCGCGATTCATTCTCTTCTTACTCTCTTTGCGATTGGCGTTGCTACGGCCTCGGCCGGCGGTTGCGCGGAAAACCGCACGACCCTCTACATCGAGCATGTCTTGGCGCAAGAGTCGAACAGCGACGAGTGTGACGTGTCGCCACCGGGAGAGCTCTATCGTTCTGCTGGTCTTTATGATCCCGGCTCTGGTTTGCCCTACGTGGCGCATCTGGTGATCGCCAACCAGATGGTACCCCTCGGAGACAACGATACCCTTCGACCCGAGACGAGTCGGATCACGATGGAGGGGGTTGAAGTCTCGGGTGCGGGCGAATCTTATACCGTTCCGGTGGCCGCTACTGTGCACCCCCAGCCGAGCACGGATCCGGGGTATTTGACGATTGGCGCTCCCATCCTTCAGCCAGATGTCAGCCCCGGTAGCTACGAGATCACGATCGTCGCTTTTGGCACTACCCTTGGTGGTCTCAAGGTAGAGACGGGTGAGTTTGTTTTTCCGGTCACGGTGCTTCCTGAGGGAAGCATGCGTGACTGCCGGACGGAGTCTCAGCTTGCCGATGGCGATGAGAATAGTGTTCGGGAGGAGCCTTGTGGGCGGGCAGGACAGGACGGGTATCCCTACTACTGCGCGCGAGGTGGTTACCCCGCTTGCTCCGAGTGCCCGTAGAACCTAGCGCTTCGCTCCGCGGTCGGTGGGGCGGCCCTTCCCTTTGACAAGGGCCGGGACTTCGGCAGGTTCGTCTTCTAAGAAGGATGCGCTTTGATCGAGGGCTTGGTCGACGCGTCCGAGCAAGCTCTCCAGAGTCTGGGCGTACTTCCGTTTAATGGCGTCCTTTTCGGCACGCTCGGCTTCGAGCTCATGAGCCAAAGTCATCGCTGCGAGTACAAGCGCCTGGGGAGAGGGCTGGCGACCGGGCTGCGTGACTTCATAGAGGGCCCGCTCGACCACCTGGGCAAGGCGCTTGAGTTCCGACTCAGGAGCGGAACTGATGACCTGGTAGATCTGGCCCGCGACCTTGAGCTGAACTGGGGCTTCGCTCATCGACATCAAAATACCATCGGTCCTCTGACATGGAAACAGATATTTATCTAGGTCTTTTTGGGCGCGACGATCATCGCTCCGTAAAAGGCGAGCATCTGGGTGCGAGCTGGCCGTCCATGTGTGCTCGCTGTCGCCACCGAGACTCAATGCCAGCACTGGGACCCAGCTTGCCATCGCTAGGCCATGGTCACTTGTTAAAAAGGTCTTTTGATAATCTCAAACAAATGACCCCACTGAGTTATTTGAGGCTCTGCGTTATTTTAGGACGATACCAAGACGAAGGGTCAGCGCCTCGCGCCGATTTAGCTTCTTGGCCGACCATGCCCCCCTGACTATGGCTCCCTTGCGAAGCGGTCGGCGGCGCCGGTGTGTGGCATCACTGTGGCGGGGAGGTCAGAGACATTTTGCCACCTTTTGCTAGCCTCCGTCTGTTGTCTGAATCCCCGCAACCCATACTCACCGGCTCTCTTCGCAAGACGCCCCTCGCCGAGTTTTTGATTCAAGCTTATGACGGCGGGCTCGAGGGAACGCTTCTGCTCCAGACTGCTGAGCGCGAGAAGAGTGCGGTGTGGTTTGTTCGTGGTGCGCCGGCCAAGGCTCGTCCTCACGACAAAAGCATTACTCTGGGACGGGTGATGGTTGAGTTGGGACTGGTATCTCAGGACCTCGCGACCTCGAGTCAAAAACAGGCTCAGGCCGAAAAACGCCTTCATGGTGAGATCATGTTGGAACGGGGATACGTGGATCAGACCGGACTCTACGTGGGGCTTCGTGAGCAGTTGCTTCGGCAGTCTCTGCTCCTCTGCGACCTGCCAGAATCCACCGGTTTTGGCTTTTATCGAGAGAATTTTCTCGCAACTTGGGGCCATCACGGCCAATGGCGGGTCAAACCCCTGCGTATCATTTGGCGAGCGGTCGCCGATCACCTCCCCGAAGCCCGTCGAGAAGCATGGTTGGCCAAAATTGCCGAGGCTCAGCTGCGTCTACGCCCGGATGCGCCAGTGTCTCGTTATGGTCTGACGAAGAAAGAGTCGGCCGTTATCGACATGATGCGGGTCAAACACGGAAGCTTCGACGACCTTGTGGCGACGGGTGCCGCCGATCCGGCGACGATCAAGAAGGTGGTGGCGGCCCTTCTGCTCACGCGTCAACTCGACCTCGGATTCAAAAACGGTCCTGTCGGTTTACATGAGCCTCCCGAGACGCCGCAGAGCGTCGTCCCTCCCGAGACCCGAGCGGCTCGACGGAGTCAGTCTGTGCCTCGTGGCTCGGGTGTCCCGACCGATCTTGAGAGCGCACCCCTCGGTTCTCGACCCCGGCCAGACGAGAAAGCCTCGCGCCCACCCTTGCGCTCGAGCTCTCCTCGTCCGCAGTTGAAGAGCGAAAACGCTTTGCCTCGTCGTTCGATCACGGCACCGGCTCCTTCGGTATCGGTGAGCGAGGCCCCTCAGTCCGAGCTTTCAGAGGAAGCTGCGGCACTCGCAGAAGCCATCGAACGTTACCAATCCCACCCCCCCAAGAACCACTACGAAACCTTGGGACTCGAGCGGGGCGCGGATTCTTCTCGGGTTCGGACAGCTTTCTTTCAGTTGGCGCGCAAATGGCACCCGGACAAGTTGCCCAGCGAACTGAACCACCTGCGGGCGATCGTCAATCGCGCCTTTTCCGAAATGGGCGAAGCTCATCAAACGCTCATGGATGATCAGCGCCGGGTAGAGTATGATCGTGGTCTTGACAATGTGGGAGACGACGAACAGGAGCAGGTTGCTTCTATTCTGCGTGCCGCCAGTGCTCATCAACGCGCTGAGATCCTCTACAAAAAGAAGTCCTATCGTGAGGCGCTCGCCGATGCGACGCTCGCCTATGAGGCCGATCCGAGCCAACCGGATTATGTTGCCCTCTACGCGTGGCTCTATACCTTAGTCCACCCCGGCGAAGACCATCGGCAGCAACTCGAGCTGATATCCAAAACCTTGGAAACCAATCCTGACCACGTGCGCGCTCTTTGGTACCGCGGTCAGCTCTACAAGAAGACGGATCAGCCGAGTAAGGCGCTACGGGATTTCAAACATATCGTGGCCGTCAAGCCCAACCACGTGGACGCAGCTCGCGAAGTCCGGGTCTATAAGATGCGTCGCCAAACCGACCCGAAGTCGGGGGCGAGCTCTCCTAAGCCCTCGGGCTTGTTCGGCGCTTTTCGAAAGAAGTCCTAAATAGACCAGGGACGCGCCGCCCGGTTTTTGAGGGGCTTTGATTGTTGTAGGTCAATGGCCACTTCAGGCCGAAGAGATATGCGTATTTTGAGCGGAGTTCAGTCGTCGGGGTACCTCCACCTCGGCAATTATTTTGGTGCCATTCGTCAGTTCGTGACGATGCAAGACGAGGGAGAGGGCTTCTACTTCATCGCCAACCTGCATTCGCTCACTACTGTGGTCGATCCAGAACAGTTGAGAGAATTCACCCTCGACGCTGCCCTGACCTATCTTTCTTTTGGTCTTGATCCTGAGCGTTCGGTTTTGTTTCGCCAATCGGATGTGAAGGAACACGCCGAGTTATACTGGGTTCTCGGTAGCATGGTTCCGATGGCCCACTTGGAGCGGGCGCATTCGTTCAAAGACAAAGTGTCCAAAGGGATCCGTCCTGATCTTGGGCTCTTTGCTTACCCGGTGCTCATGGCTGCCGATATCCTGCTCTACTCGGCGGATGTAGTCCCCACGGGCAAGGACCAAAAACAGCATCTCGAGTTCACCCGCGACTGGGCCATCAAGTTCAATCAGACTTATGTGCCGGGTTATGATGCCGCCGATCCGAACGGCGAGAAAAACGGAAAGCCCGGAGTGCTCAAGATCCCCGAGGCGCGTATCCAAGAAGCCACCGCGACCATCTTGGGCGTCGATGGACAGAAGATGAGCAAGAGCTACAAGAACACCATTGATCTCTTCGCTTCGGATAAGAAGGTCAAAAAAGCCATCATGGGGATCAAGACCGACTCGACCCCGGTTGAGGATCCCAAACCGACTGAGGGCAGCGCCCTGTATTCACTTCTTCAGATCTTAGCTTCGCCCGAGGATTTTAAGGAAATCAGCGCCAGCTATCAGCGTGGTGGAGAGGGCTATGGCGTCTACAAGCTCAAGTTGCTCGACTTATTTCACGCGACCTTTGACCCAGCTCGCCAGCGCCGCCAGGAACTCGAACAGGATCTATTAGAGGTAGAGCGCATTTTACAGCGCGGCGCCGATCGGGCTCGCGAGGTAGCTGCGGCCAAAGTGGACGAGGTCAAAAAGGCTGTCGGTTTGAGCTGAGCCTTGAGTGTGGATGGCTGGGCGGGCTGCTTAAGCATCATCCTTGGCTTTGAGTTCGATCTCGTCCAAGCGACCTGTTTGCCGCAGGGCTTCATAGACACCTAATGCTACGGCATTGGCTAGATTCAGTGATCGTACTGCGCCCAGAGTGGGGATCCCCACCAGGTGCGGTGCATAGTCTTTGAGCAACTCTTCACTCAAACCGGTGCTTTCCTTACCGAAGACCAGGTAGTCGCCGTCCTGATATCGAGCTTGCAAGAAGCTCTTGCTCGCTTTGCCCGAGAAGAAATGCAGGCGCGCCTGCTCGGAGAGATGTGCGACAAAGGCGTCAAAGTCCGCGTGTTCAACCACCTCGACTAGGTGCCAGTAATCCAAACCAGCGCGACGAACGGCCTTCTGGCTGACATCGAAGCCCAGGGGATGGACGAGGTGTAGCGTCGTGCGCGTTGCCGCACACAGACGGGCAATATTGCCTGTATTCGGTGGAATCTCGGGCTCCACGAGCACAACATGGAGCGAGTGTCCTCGGTAGGGTGCGCGCAGGCGTTGGTTGGATGGGGTCTCCACAGCTTCTTTCTCCATGGGTTCGGGGGCTCTCGTATATCGAAGCACTACTTCCAACCACAACTTCTATTGTTGCCCAGGGTGGAAACTCCATCTAGGTCAGCTGACTTGACGTGCTGCTTCGCAGGAAAGTAGCCTAGGCGTGCAGGTAAATTGCTCAATGACGTTGATCCATCACCGCGGTTCGTCGCGCCGACTGCTACGGAGTGCCTTAGGCCGTGCCGGGCTCTTCCAGACAGGGTTGCTTTTTTCGCTGAGTGTTGGGCTCTATTCGAGCACAGCCCAAGCCGAGTCGATGGATTTCGCACTCGAGCGCCTGGTGACCAATGCCGATCAATGTCGGACTGACGACGGCTCTGCGACGGGTGTCGATTGTTTACCCGACAATGATGCCTTCATGAGTTTGATCAATCAGTTCGGGATGGCCATCGCTCCTTCGAGTATGTACCCGGCTCGTACTACGGGCTTCGGCGGCTTTGAGGTTTCGCTTGAAGGGACCTACACCACCGTAAACGGTGATGCCCAATACATGAAGGACGGGACGCGTGGCCCTGTGGACGACGTGACCGGAGTCGCCTCTTCCAGCAACGACTCCCCTGCTTCCTTGCTTCAAGTTTATTCGGTGCGTCTGCGCAAGGGTTTCGGCTTTGGTGTGGAAACCGGCTTGGCCTTTGGAGTGATGCCTAATACCAGCATCATCTCGGGGGGAGCTGATTTGCGGCTTTCGGTCTTCGAAGGATTTCGCGATGGGGTTCCTGGCTACTTTCCTGATATCGCCTTCACCGGCTCTGTGCGCACCATCACGGGGAGCCCCCAGGTTCAACTGACCGTTGCTGGGGTGAGCGGGATGATTTCCAAGCCCATCACCATCGCCGAGACGGGAGTGCTCACTCCTTGGGTTGGCTATCAACACCTCTTCATTTTCGGCAACTCGAGCATTGTCGATTTTACCCCCGGCGAAAATGCTCTCCAGGTGTGCGACTTTCAGGGGGCCAATGTTCCTGGAGTTGAAGGAGCCGATACCAGCGCTCCTGATGGTTCACCGGTCTGTGCTGGCGGCGGTTCCGATTTCAAAGAGTTCAATAACAACCAGGTCTTTGATCCGGTGCGCCTCATGCGCCAACGTATGCTCTTTGGCTTGAACTACCGTTACGAAATCCTCACTGTGGGTGCTCAGGTCATGGCCGACGTCTTCGACAGCGCTCGCAAGATCAACTCCAGTGACGAAGCTGAGGTCTTCGACAAGGAAGACGGCAATATCAGCAACTTCGCGTTCTCTTTTCAGCTTGGCGCCCAGTTCTAGCTGGCAAAACGGGGCACATCCGGTGGAGTCTCCCGGGCCTTGCAGAGATGAAAGCGCAGCGCGGCTGAAGGTGAGGTACCTAGCCGTGAGGTCTGATTGTTCCTCTGGTTTCCGAAAATTCCAATCAAGTAGGGTTGAGCGTTTTGCGGGATAGCCTTTGGTTAGCGTGTTCGGAAAAATAGCGCCCCATTGAGTTCGCAAAACCTTGGACGGCAGTTTGCACGATAGAAATATCGGGTGAGGTGCATTTCGATTATGAAGTCTAAGACTCGCTTAAGTGGCTGAAGTTGCTTTTTCTCAAGTTGGTATGTCTTTTGCTTTTTCGCGGGCAGGTGTGCCGCCGCGGCCTCAAGAGGAAGCGGTCCACACCGGAGTCTTCCAGCGGCTCGGGGTTCCCATCCCCCCCTCTCCTCCCCCCCTTTCCCCCTTCCGGGCCGCTGACCTTTTTCCGACCCAGTCTGATGGCAGGCTGGGTCGTTTTTTTTGGTCTTTGGCAACTGGTCGGCGCCAAGGAGAGTTCTCCATGGCGAGGGGACCTATGCGAAAAGGGGCCCCACGTTCGTCGAGGGCCCCTTTTCGGCGCGCGGCGCGCCCGAGCGCCGAGCCTGAATGCTCAGCTGCTCTTGCGGCGCTTTTGGACGGCCAGGGCGAGCTCTTCGAGAACGGGCACAGTGGTGTCGAATCCGATGCACGCGTCTGTGATGCTGACGCCGTATTCGAGCGGCTTGTCAGCGACGATGTTTTGGCGACCAGCACGCAGGTGACTCTCGATCATGACCCCCACCAGTCCCCGGTTGCCACCTGCGATCTGCGCTGCCAGGTGAGCGGCCACCCCGGGCTGATTCTCGTGGTTCTTCTGGCTGTTGGCGTGGCTTGTATCCACCATCACGCCTCGATCGATGCCCGCCTTTTCGAGTAGGGCAAGAGTGGCATTGACATGCTCGGCATCAAAGTTGGGACCCTTCGCGCCGCCTCGCAAAATGATGTGGCAGGCCTGGTTGCCTTTGGTGCTCACAATGGCTGCGAGGCCTTGCTTGGTGACCGAAAGGAAGTGATGCGGATGGGAAGCCGAGCTGACGGCGTCCACGGCAATTTGCGTGTTGCCCCCTGTTCCGTTCTTGAACCCGACGGGCATAGACAAGCCGCTTGCCAGTTCGCGATGGACTTGGCTTTCTGTGGTTCGTGCGCCGATGGCACCCCAAGAAACGAGATCGGCCACGAACTGCGGGGAAATCGGGTCGAGGAACTCGGTGCCGGTGGGCATGCCCAGGCTAACGACGTCGCGCAAGAAGGACCGGGCGACGCGCAGACCCTGATTGATGTTGAAGGAGCCATCGAGATTGGGGTCGTTGATGAGACCCTTCCAGCCTACGGTTGTGCGGGGTTTCTCGAAGTAAGTGCGCATCACGATCATCAGATCTTCTCCGAGTCGATCAGCGACTTCTTTGAGGCGCTCGGCGTACTCGAGCCCCGCCTTGGGGTCGTTCACCGAGCAGGGGCCGACGATGACCAGAAGACGATCGTCTTCTTTGCGCACGATCTTGGCCGCTTCCTCGCGAGCGCTCGTCGTTGTGGCCATATGCTTCTCGGAGGCGGGAATTTCCTCCATGATGATAGCGGGAGGGATCAGGGGGCGAATTTGGTCGATGCGCAGATCGTCGGTACGCGTGAGCATGGTTGACCCTTCTTTAGACTCAGCCACTGCTCCGTCAAGCGAAGATCCTGAGTCCAGAGGCCCAAAAAGCTGGTTTTCCGTTATTTGAAACGGGGGCCGTGCATCATAAGGCGATTTTTGAGCAATTCGCCTCCGCCCCCAAAGGCTTCCACCGTAAGCGAGACCAGGCCGACTCCTGGGCAAAAAGTACTCGTGGCGCGTTTTTTTGGATGGGTGGATTCTTCTATCGTGACCAAGCAATGGCTGAACTTGCCCGCTGGGACTTCGATGGTGTGGTCGACATCGACGATGGTGACCTGACCGAAAGAGCCACGAAAGTGATGCCCCTCGGTAAGAGGTTCTTCGAGCAAGGTGCCTCCGACGGCGTGGCGAATGCGCTTTGAATCCACGAGCAAGCGCTGGACTCGGCCTGCTATCTTGAGTTCGGCCAGGTCGGCGCGGGGGCGGCCAATCTCGAGCACAAACATCCCGGGGGGGCCTCCATCGCTGGTGGTTTCGAACTGAGAGACCGTGTCGTTTTCCAGGGGTAGCAGCTCTTGGAGTCGCGTTGGGGGTGCAGCCTCTTGGCTTGGCGCATGTGGGGTGGGGGCCTCGGCGCAACCGCAGACAGCGAGCAGCAGAATTGAGCAGCATAGGCTCAAGAGCAGTCCCGAGGGTCGACGTGAAAGAGAGGGCTTCATTGAATGTACGAATAGAGTGTGACCATGCACAAGATCAGTAAGGTGAGTGCGTAAAGATAGAGACTGAGTCGGCTTGGTCGAAGCTGCGCGAGTAGCGCTGACGCCTCCTCTTGGACTTTCGGATCGGAGCTCTCTTGAAGCTTGAGGGCGAAGGAGCGTGCATGACGGTAGTCGCCCCGCTTAAAGGCGGCCTGGGCCTGCTTCAGGGATTGTTCATCGACTTCGAGGGGAGCTTTGGACAAGGGAGCTGATTTTGAAGAAGGCATGGTCGAAAGGCGAGGCTTTACCATAGCTTTTTAACTCGCTCACACCTCGTGAGACCAGAGACGCTCAAAAAGGGGACCACGGGGGCTGGTCGACTCGGAAATGGGATTTGTGCCGTCAGGGTGGATCAGACGATTTGCAAGGGGTCGCGATCCAGTTGAGAAACAGCAACGGCGAGGCCGGGGCAGTGACGGACGACGTCTTGGGCCAAGTGCTGGAGGTAACCGCGCTCGGTGTTGGTGTGGTCCGTGAGAATCACGCTTGTTCCTTTTGCGCTGCGGGCCAGTACGTCGTGGTGACGCATCTCACCGGTGAGCAACAAATCGGCGTGGCGGACCTTCTCGAAGACAGAGCCTCCGGCGCCGGGACAGACAGCCACTGTATTGATGACGTTGGGGTTTTCGGCCTGACTCACTCTAAGGTGTTTGAGATTGAGGTGTGCTTTGACCATGCTTACGGCTCGCTCTAACGAAACGGGGCGGTCGAGATGAACGAGGCGGCCAGCGCCGACTTGGGCGTCGCTTTCGTGAGGGACGACAGGGGCCATGCGACCAGGACCTGCGGCACGGGCTAACCATTCGCACATGCCTCCAGGAACAGCATCGAGCGCTGTATGAGGCGAATATACGGTGAGGCCGGCTCGCAACGTGCGCAAGACGATGCGCTCCTGGGCGACAGAAAACCGGAGCCTTTTGAGTCCAGCAAAGATGGGGGGATGGTAGGCAATGACCAGGTCGGCTTCTTGTCCCAGAGCGTCGTCGAGTACGCGGTCGGTCAGATCGATCGCGATCAAAGCGCGTTTGAATTCGACTCGTTCGCCGGGGTCGATGAGGAGCCCGACATTATCCCAGGGCTCGGCGAAGCGGAGGGGTGCAAGTTTCTCAAGCGCCGATAGTAGTGTCTCGCGCGGACAGCCCATAGGCAGAGAGTGAGCACAGCCCATTCGGATGGCAAGTTGATGGCTTTTTCGATGCGATTGAGGCCCATGGGGGCAGTCCTTCGTTGGGGGGGGATGGCGTAGCGGCCCTTTGGCCTCCGGATGTCAGTCGTCAACGAGGAAGCGACAACGGTAGCTGATCCAGGTGGCGACCGGCGTGCCCTTTTGACTGACGGGGGCGGTCCAGTGGCTTTGCTTGAGGGTGGTGGCGCAGGCCTGGCCGAAGCCGCCGGAGGACTCACCGACGACCCGGACAACGCGGATTTTGCCGTCTGCGTCGATGCGAGCGCGCACCTTGGCCTGGCCGGATAGACCTTGGGCACGAGCGGTTTTGGGGTAGTTGCGCTTGAGGGCACCGGCGAGGTTTGGTGGTTTGGGTTTCTTGAGCAGATTCTTGAGGGCAACGATGGAGGGACCTTTGGCCTGGCTCTTTTTGCCAAATCCTTTGTCCCCCTTCGTTCGGGGCTGTGCGACGACACGAACGACTTTGGAGCGGCCAGCTCGAATCGCTCCACGTCGCGCCCGTCCGCTGCCGACTTCGGCACTGAAGTCACCGTTTCCTTCTGCGACGAGGGTGGTTCCAGTCAGTTCGACTTCTTGGGGCGGCGTCTCTTGGGGAGCTTCTTCGGGTGGGGTGTCTTGGCTGGGTGGCTCCGGCTCTTGGCTGGTGGGCTCGGGCGTGGCTGTGGGTTCGGGGGCCACGGGTTCGGGCTCGGGCTCGGGTTCGGGTTCGGGCTCGGGTTCGGGCTCGGGCTCGGGCTCGGGCTCGGGCTCGGGTTCGCTCACGGTGAACTCAACCAGACTGGGTTCCGGACGATCGAGGGTCTTGGCCTCGGCGATCCAGCCGGGTGGAGTTAGGATGAGCCCGGCGTGAGCCACAGCACTGAGGCCAATCGTGCCCCAGCCGATCCAGGGACGGTCGCGTTTCATTTCAGATCTTCCGGGGCAACGTTGATGGCAAACTGGGTGACCCCTTCACCACGTAAGAGGTCGATGACTCCGACGACGGAACGATGCTCGGTTGCGCCGTCCGCGGCAATCATAGCGCTCACTCGTTCTTCACTCTTCTTTCGGGTGGCGATTTGCTTTTTGAGCTCGTTCTTCTCGATGGCTTGGCCGTCCAGATACAGTTTTCCTTCGGCGTCCACGCTCACCGCCAGGGGGAGCGACTTGCTTTCTCCTGTGCTGGCCTTGGGCAGGTCCATGGGGATAGCTTGAGAGACCGTGTAGCTGGCGCTGACCATCAAGACGATCAGGAGCACCAATACGACGTCGACCAAGGGGGTGACGTTGATGGCCGTGATGACTTCGCCCGGACGGGAGCTGCTCTGGGCCATTACTGGGCCTCCTTGCCACGACGCTCACTACGAGGTGGGCGTGCCGAGGCGACTTCGCCGTTTTCTCCCAGCATGGCGGCTAGAAGGTGTCGACCGATGGCATCGCCCTGACCGAGTCGGACGGCGATGGTGCGCTGAAAAGTGTTGTAGGCAGCGACAGCGGGTAGAGCGACCACGAGACCCACGGCGGTGGCGATGAGGGCTTCACCGATTTCGGCCATCAAACCGGTGGTCAGTTGTCCTCCCGAGGCATCGAGCTGTCCGAAAGCACCGATGATGCCGACCACCGTTCCCAAAAGTCCGATGAAGGGAGCGTTGTTGCCCAAGGTCCCCAAAAACGCCAGGCTGCGTTCAGAACGGATGCGCTGCAGTTGAGTTTCGGCGGCCATACGTTCTTCGGCTTCTTCGACGTTCTTCGAGCCGAGACCGGCGCCCAGGATACGTGCTTCGATACTCGGCAGCTCATCCAGGCGACGGCGGACTGCAGTTAGCTCTTGACCATCGAAGGATCGATCAATGAGAGATCTGAGGGCGTCGTGGTTTTGACGGGTGGTAAAAAAGAAGATCCATCTTTCCAAGATGATGCCCACTCCGATAACCGAGAGGCCGATGAGTGCCCAAAGTACCCAGGTTGCGCCTAGACCAACGAGAGATTTGAAAACTAGATCAATGTTCATGATGTGTGTGTCCTTGTTCTAACTGATGTATAACTTGAGAGAGGGAGCCACGTCGCAGGTCAGTCCTCGACACAGAGATCCCACGCAATCCAATCCGTGCCTCCTCGCCCGTCGCGCAAAACGAGATAGGAGCGGAAAACGCCGCTTTCTTCAGGGGTTTCGAACTCCAGGTCGATGTGTTTCTGCGCATCGTCTCGCACGATGCTGTATTGCCTTTCGAAGCGGCCACGGGTCGAAAGGTGGGACAGCTGCAGAAGTTCGTCCGCGTCCCGACTGACTTGATCCAAGTCGAGGTGCACCACCATCGTTTCATCGGCTGCCACGCTCAAGGCTGAGGCGCAGTCAAGCTCGGCTTCGACCTCAACGTGGGGCAGCTCTTCATTGTCGAGGGTGACTACCAGATCGTCGAGCACGGGGTGCGGGTTTTCGCTGAACTCTTGAGAGGACTCGAAGCTGAAGAGCAAAGGGTGAGAGTCGTCGTCACAACTAAAATCTTGGGGTGTGCCTTCCGCACGGGGCTCTCCCGATTCACAAGCAACTCCAACGATGGCGAGACGCTGTCCCTCGGGGAGCTCGACTCCCGTAAACGGGAAGCGTGGCAGTCGACTCTTGCTCGTGCTTCCTTTGGCCAAGACGGGATCTGAACATTGAGGCACACCCCAAGAGGACTCTAGAGCGGCGCACACCTGGTACCCCACCTGTACGGCCACAGGGCCATCCGGGCCGGCGATCAACATTTCGACTTCGGCTTCTTCGCCCTCTTTGGGCCAAGAAAGGTCATCGTTTGTGCTCACTTTGAGGCCAAGAACGCGAGTTTCCTCTAAATCCTGGGGAAATTTGAGGGGATCTCCGCAGGCGATCGAGAGCAGAGAGCTGAGGCAAATGCCGCTGAGCAAAAGCGGGCGAACCAAGGGAGTGAGACCCCACTTTTGACCAAGGGCGCTACCGTCCGATTTAATGGGTGAAGTGTGAGACGTTGGGAAAGTAGACAGAAAAGAGACAAGCTGTGTCATGATTAGAACTCTCCAATGAGGCCCAAGTTGGGGAAGATGGGAAGACCGGTTGTTCCTTCCGACTCCGAGTAATCGAAGCTGTAGGTGCGCCCTTCTTGGTTTTTTTTGTTGTAGACGTTCATGACTTCCAGATAGGTAGTCAGACCGACGGGCCCCAGCTTCCAGAGCTTTTCGACACGCAGATCTAACTGGTGAAAGGCGGGGTTGCGGTCGCTATTGGTTGGGCCGTAGACCGCACGGTAGGTGTCTGTTGAGGCATCGTAGACGGCCGTGCGCACCGGGGTGGTGGGGTTACCGGTGACGTAGCGGAAACGTGCGCCCAGTACCCAGCCGTGACCCACATCGTAACTACCTGTGAGTGAGATGTTGTGGGTCTGATCGGCGTCGAACAGGCGCCAATCGTCAGTGCCGTCTCGGCGTTCACTGCGGGCCAGAGTATAGGCCACGAAGGCTTGCGTCTTCGGGCTGATTTTCAGATTGAGCAAGAGCTCCATGCCGTAGGCGCGCCCTTCGCCTGCGTTTAAAAATCGGGGGGGAGCGCCGCCCTCGGTACCGGTGATGCGGTTGCTCCAGCGTTTGTAGAAGCCTTCGACATCGATCGAGAGCTCGTCCAGTAGTTGCTCTTCGATGCCGAAGGACGACTGCAGGGTACGGAAGGGTTTGAGGTCGGGATTGCCCAAACCCTCCATCATCTCAAAGTAGATAGGCGGCTGAGAGTAAAGTCCGACACCGGCCTTGAAGGTCGTGCTTTCGCTGGCTTTGAGGCGGGAGCTCAAACGGGGGTCCACGGTGACGTCGCGCCCGTCGCCGTTGTAGTCCGCGCGGACTCCGGGAACGATGAGCCAGGGTTCGATGGGACGGACTGAAGCTTCGGCGTAGACGGCCGGACGAACGGAGGTGACCGATCGTTTATCGACGGTGACAAATTGAGCGGTGGCGAGAGGATCGCTGATGGGTTCCCCTTCGTTTTGGCTGGGAGCAGGCCCGTCGTAGCTGCCCGTGCCGGTTAACATCTGCAGGTCGAATCCGGTGTCAATGCGCACCTGCTCGTTAGCAAAGATTGACCACTCGGAACGTGCGTTGATGTCCCAAAGATTGAGATTGCTGCGTAATTGGCCGAGGGTTTGATTGCCGAGACTGGGCCCGACCGAGATCATCATTTCGTGTTCGAGCCGATCCGAGAACCGATCTTTGAGCTCGATTTGTGCGCGATGAAAGGCCAGTTTGCCCTGAATCTCGCCTTGGACGGCCGGGTCTCCAGGAACGGAGTCATCGATGAAGAGTTTAAGGGTATCGCTGCTTCCATAGATCAGGCCGCGGATCTTGTGACGGTCATTGAAGCGATGAGCGACGATCGCCTGGTAGTCCCAATAGACGGGGGCGGCGAGGACCGAAAATGCATCGTCGGGGACGAGAGCATCGAAAAAGAAGTCGATGTTGCTGCGTCGAGCGGCGAGAGCGACTGAGGTTTTCTCACCGATGGGTGACTCCACTAGGGCTTGGCTATCGATCATGCTCAGCTCCAGGCGGGCGTGAAAGCGATCGCTCTTCGGGTCCCGCACTTTGGCTTGGACCATGCCGCCTGCGGCTCGTCCGAAGCGAGCCGAGAAGTTGCCGGGGTAAAGTTCGACCTTCTCCAAGAGATTGGAGTTAAAGAAGCTGGTGAGGCCGCCAAAATGGTAGATCAGAGGCACCTGGGCGCCGTCGAGAAGCACGATGCTTTCACCACCGGGGCTCCCTCGAAGCAGGGGGGCGCCATCTGTAGAGGCATAGGGTGTTCGGCTCACACCAGGCATGATTTCGATGGCGCGCAGGGCGTCGCCTCGGGTCCCTGGGATGCGGGTGAGGAGCTCTTCGTTCAGCTCTCGCTTGGTGGGCTCGCGGGCGGGGGCTTCTACCTCCGCGACGGCCGAAAACTCGAGCTCCTCATCGTCTTCGTCGAAGTATTCGTCCTCGTTGAAGTGATCGTCTTCGCCGAGCTCTGGGAGGGCCAGCTTGGGCTCGTCAGGCTGGTTTTCGGCGGCCACCTCTGGGCCGTCGCCGTCGTCGTTCGCCTCGTCTGGCTGATCATCACTGGTGTTGTGCTTTCGGTCTTCGGCGGCCACCTCTGGGCCGTCGCCGTCGTCGTTCGCCTCGTCTGGCTGATCGTTTTCGGTCTCACCGGGCGAGCCTTTGTCCGAGCCGGTTTCCTCGGGCTCCTGCGCCAGGGCCGGGGCGGTACCGAGTAAGAGCCCGAGGGCGCAAAACAATCCGAGCCGGGGGCTACACAGTCGGCGGCGCACAGGAGGAGGAGGGGAGTATTCTTTGAGAGTCATAATAGTGTGGAAGAACGAACGAGGTCCGAGCGCGCACCGGGTCGCCTGACGCGCAGCGTTGGCAAACCGCGACAAGTGCCGGGCCCAGGGAGTCCGAGGAGCACGGGAGGGGTGCCTCTGCGGAGTGTTTTTCGGGGCTTCATGGGTCGGTACCCGCTCGCGCCTCGAGTGTTCAAAAGATTTGATCTTTCTTGGCGGTCTGGGGGCTCTGGTCTTATCGATGAGGCCAGAAAAGCCGTGAACTTAACGAGAAGCCGGCGATGAATGGTTCGCGACTTCGTGGCTTTCCGAAATGGACATCGTCGACCCCAAACCGTCTCTACCTCCGAGCCTGACCACAAAGGAGGATTGGCTATCCTCGATCGCTGCCAATATTCCGGGTGTCGTCTACCAGTTCTATGCCCGCGGGGAGCAGTGGGGCATGCACCTCGTCTCCGACAAGGCCCTTGAAATATTTGGGCTCGCGCCCGAACCGAGCACTTTCGTTGACCGTTTCATTGAGTGCCTGTCGGAAGCTGACCGCGCGCCCTTCATCGAGGGCATCCGGGAAGCGGTGAACACGGAGCAGCCTTGGTTTTATGAGGGCTCGTTTCTGCGCCCCGATGGGCGCGAGATCCGCTTCCGTGGACATTCGACCCCCAAGCGTACGGAGAGCGAACTGATCTTCGATGGCATCCTCGTTGATGTCACCGAACAAAGACGCGCCGAAGAAGAAGCCTTGCACGCTCAGCGCATGGATTCGATCGGGCAGTTAGCGGGAGGTATTGCCCACGACTTCAACAATATGTTGAGCGGTATCATGGGGGCGGCGGAGCTACTGGTCGAGCGCTTGGCAGACCGACCCCAGCTTCAAGAGCTGGCGCGCATGATCATGGATACCTCGACACGTGCCGGAGAACTGACCTGGCAGCTTCTAGCCTTTTCACGTAAGGGGGTTCATTCGAAGGGCATTCATAGTCTTCACGAGATCCTCGAACAGACCCTCAAGCTTCTGGAGCATAGCATCGACCGTCGCATTGTCCTTCAAGGTAACTACGATGCGGTCGAGGATTGCATTGTAGGTGACGCGGCCCAACTGCAGGCCGCCTTTCTCAACTTGGGTGTTAATGCGCGTGACGCCATGCCCCAGGGGGGGCGTCTTTCGTTTTCGACGTCGATCAAAGAGATGGGTGCCGATTCTCGTCTCGCCGATACGGCGCACTTTCTTGCTCCCGGAAAGTACATACAGGTCCGCGTCGAGGACACAGGCGCCGGGATTGCTGATTCGGTGGCGGAGCGGATCTGGGAACCCTTCTTCACGACCAAGCCGAGGGGAAAGGGTACCGGTTTGGGGTTGGCTGCCGCCCACGGGACTTTTGAAGAACATCAGGGCCGCATCCGTCTGGATAAGACTTCGAGCGCCGGGACATGCTTCGTCATCCTTCTGCCGCTTTCTGATGCTGCCCCTGCTACGACCCAACCACCCAGCAGTCGGACGAAATCCCTTTCTTGTCGCGTTTTGTTGATTGATGATGAAAGAGTTGTGAGAACCACGGCGCGCCGCATGATGGAGAGCATGGGATACGAAGTCTCGGAGGCAAGTGATGGGTTAGAAGGACTCCGTCTGCTCCAGAAATACCCAGGTCGCTACGACATTGTGGTGCTTGATATGATGATGCCCGAGATGAGCGGGCAAGAGACCTTTAGCAAACTCCGCAAAATGGTGCCCGACCTTCCCATCGTCTTGTGTACGGGGCTGTCTCTTGACGAATCGGTGATGGAGCTCAAGAGGCTCAAACACACCGGTCATTTGAGCAAACCCTTCCGGCGAAAAGACTTGTTGGAAGCCTTGTCGGAAGCCATCAACAGGTAGAACCATCTTGCCTTTGAGGGAGAGCCAAGCTTTGCTCCCCGCGTGACTCAGCAAGTGACTGTGGTGGGCTTGGGCCAGCTTGGGCTCATCTTTTCTGTCGGACTCCTGCGAGCAGGACGAAGCGTGGTTCCCGTGAGACGTGGGGATTCGACCCTGACCCAGACCAGCGAGTCGAGCGAAATGGTCTTGCTTGCGGTGGGCGAGGACAGTTTGCAGCCTGTCTTGACCGAGGTGCCCGACGCCTTGCTCGATCGCGTTGTTTTGCTTCAAAACGAGCTGAGACCTGCCAACTGGCTGTCGCGTTATGGTGCGAGCAGGGCAAAGCCGACCAGCTGCATTGTGTGGTTCGAAAAGAAAGGGGACCGCCCGCCGGTCGTTGTCTTGCCGAGCGTGCTCTATGGTCCTTGTGCGGGGATCATGAGTGAAGTGTTTGCTGAGCTCGACTTGCCCTGTCGTAGAGTGCTCACCGAAAAGGAGCATTTGCATCAACTCACGCTCAAGAATCTCTACATTCTCGGCCTCAACTTCAGCGGACTTCGAGGCGCCGGTCGCGCCGGTCAGCTCTTGGATGACCCGGATTTTGCCTGTCTCGTCGCTGAGCTCATCGATCTGGAGGAAGCAGGGTTGCGCTACCACGGCATCAACGAAGCCCTCGACCGGGACCGGTTGCAATCCGACCTTCGAGACGCCATCGTAGCCGACGAGGATCACGCATGTGCCGGGCGTAGCGCTCCGGCTCGCTTGCAGCGCACGTTGTCATGGGCTGGGGCGTGGAAGATGCAGCTTCCCATTTGTAGTTCGATTGCTCAGCAGGACAAGAAGTGAACGACGCCTCGGCCCAGAAACCCATTGTAGCGTGGTTGATCGATCTCGATGGCACTCTGTATCGCGCCTCGCCGATGAAGAGGAAGATGGCCCTTGAGTTGGGCTTTCTCGGGATTCATCGGGCCCGCTTGCTGTCGCAGTTTCGTCACGCCCACGAGGAGCTGCGTGAGCAACAAGCTCAAGACCCGAGGATGAGTTTCGAACCGACTCCCTTCGATGAGCAGTTGCAGAGGACGGCAACGCGTGCGGGGCGTTCGGTGGACGAAGTGCGGGCCATCGTGAGCGAGTGGATGATCGAGCGCCCTGGAAAGTGGTTGCGACGTCATCGCCGAGAATCACTTATCGAGGAAATCACTCAGTTTCGTGCCCAAGGCGGCAAGACGGCGGTCGTCAGTGATTATCCGGTGAAGAGTAAGCTGCGGGCCCTGGGGCTCACTGAGCATTTTGATCAGATCGTAGCCAATGGGGAGACGGATGGTTTGACTCGTCTCAAACCATCTCCGGATGGCTATCTGTTGGCCGCCTGCTTACTTGACTGCAGCCCCGACGAATGCCTGGTGATCGGCGACAGGGATGACGCGGATGGAGCAGCGGCGCGCGCTGCGGGCATGCAGTTTCGCCTCGTATAAGGACAGCTCTGCTGACGCTTGCTTCGCTCACCTTGGGTGAGCTGCGGCGGAGCTACTTCCGGTTGTGAGGTGTGTTTTAGGCAGCCGAGGTCTTTTGTCCTGGCTTGTAGACGGTGACCTGGTTTCGTCCTCCTCGTTTGGAAACATACATGGCTTCGTCTGTAGCTTTGAAGAGGCTTTCCCAGTCGCGGCCCGCGGAGGGGAAGGGGGCGACGCCAATCGAGCAAGTGACCGAAAGAGGTCCGAGTTCAGTCTGGAAGGTTGTGGATTCGAGCTCTTTGCGAATGCGTTCGGCCAGGTTGACCGCTCCTTCTTCGTCGGTCTGTTCGCAGACAATGACGAACTCCTCGCCTCCGAAGCGTCCAACGACGTCCGTGTCGCGTTTGATGCGACGTAAGACTTCTCCGAGACCTTTGATGACGACATCGCCGACGTCGTGGCCATAGGTATCGTTGACCTTCTTGAAGTGGTCGATATCCGTGACCAATAGGCTGAGCGGCTTGTTGAAACGGGCCGCTGCCTTGATTCGTTTCTCGGCTTCGTTGATCAGGGTGCGCTTGTTGAGCAAGCCAGTCATTCCATCCGTGGTAGCCTGCTCCTCCAGTCGCTTGAGCAAACGGGCGTTGGAGAGCGATACGGCCATATGACTCGCCAGCACTTCCAGGGCGGGCCGGACGCTGAGCGAAAACGCGTTGGGCTGCTTTGAGCCGAGCACCAAGGTTCCCAAGACGCGTTCGTGTACGAGCAGAGGCAGAACGAGCAGTGATGGCATCTTCGGAGGCTCATGACCCCGCGAAAAAACGATTTGACGACTGGGCTCGTAGTGGCCCTTGTAGGGAAGAGCGTGGCGGTTGGCGACAGCCATCGAGACAAGACCCGCATTGTGTCGGAAGCTCTGTCCCAGGAGGTGCTCCGCTTCTTCGCCACTGACCGCGCAGATTTCGTGAGAGCTGCCCTTCTTGTGGAAGAGCGTGACGGCCGCGAAGTCAAAAGCGGCGACTTCGCGTGCGCATTCTACGCCAACTTCGATGACTTGAGCTTCGGTACGTGCGGCGCCGAGGGCCGAGGCCGCTCGATAGAGTTTGGCCTGCTCTCGATTGGCCCGGTCTAGGCGAGCGAAGACGCGCTCGTTTTGCATGGAACGGAGGAGAAACTGTCCCGAATGAGACAAACGTTCGAGTTCGGGTTCGTCGAAGGGTTGTTCTTCTTTTCGGGTGGCGACGAGGAAGCCTCGGGGGTGGTCCTTTTCCATCAGTGGCACGACCGCGAGGGCGCCGACCAGCTGGGGCTCGGCATAAAACCTGGCGTGGTGTGAAGCTCGCTTGCCCGCCACAGTGATGGCTTGTCGACGATCGAGGGCCGCCGAAAACACTCCTTCTTGTGCACTGAGAGTGCGTTCGGTCAGAGCAGCGTCGGAGCGCTGCTCGAAGAGATGGAGGTGGTGCTTCTTGTCGACGCTGAAGAGGGCGGCCGTCTTGAGCTCGAGACTGTCATGGAGCAGGCCGAGAGCGAACTCGCTGGCCTTCTGGATTTCTCCCACGGCCGAGTGCAGGGCGCGCTCCGGATCGTCGATGAGACCCGTCGAGGTGGATGACTTGTCCGAGCTGGCGAGTCGGTAGCTGCGCGCTGCTTCTTTGAGCCGCGCCAGTTCGCCGGCGACATGCTTGCGGCTGAGGGTACGTACGCGGGCGATTTCGGTGCGGAAGAGAGCTACGTTTAGGCCGGTAAAAAGGGCCAGGAACAGGAGCCGGGGCCAGATGCTAGCCCAATCAGGTTGACCCAATGCGATGGCTCGAAGTCCAAATTCGAGTAGCCCCGAAAACAGCACCGAGGCAATCGCGGCGCCGGGTCGACCATAGGCGGCTCCCGCCATCATCAGTACATAGATAAGTGGGTAGAAGGCTCCATCCAGGCCTCCAGGTAGGATCATCAAGAAGCCGTAACAAAGCACCGAAAGGCTCGAGAACAAGCCCAGGTCGACTTGCACGCGTCCTCGATCCGAACGAGCGCGCGCGTGGGCCACCCCGTGAAAGAGGATGCTTGTTGCGAGCGTTCCCGCAGCCAGGAGGTTGAGGCTGAAAGGAGGAGGGTCGGTGGCCCAGACGATCAGATACACCGCGAAGGCGCAACTGAGCAGCAAGCCTGAGAGCCGAAGAGCAAGCTGTTGGAGCTGAACGGTCAAGCGGACGAGGGAGGCCATGTGCAGCTCGTTCGGTTATCAGAGCCGGCTCTCGCTGGCCCAGTTTTCACCCAAACTGGCCTCGCTTGGAGTGGACGCTTGCGGGGGTATGCCTCTTCATGACACCTAAACGGGATGAGATGGGGTTTGCGGCTGCAGTTACTTGTCCTGCTGGCCGTGCTCTTGTTGCTTTCCTATTTGCCCCTTTCTTTTGCTGTGGCGACGTACACGCGCGTCGGTCTCGAGCAACTGCAGCAAGATAATGCTCTCAAGTTGGGTAAGAGCGTGGCGACCCACCTGGCCGAGTTGCGCGAGAAGACGAACGCCGATGCCTTTCTGGATTTGGCGCGGGCGCAGATCGATCAACAGTCGGTGCATGCTCTGACCCTGTACGATGAAAGGGGAGTTCCAAGAGTGAGTTTGGGTGATCCAGAACTGCTTCGTCCCCTTCAAGATCACAGCTTGAGTTCGTCCGGACAAAAGGTGCGGATCCTCAGGACGGACTTGGGGCCAGCGCTGCTCATCATTGAACCAAGTCCCCGGGGGAGCGTGGGAGCAACGATTCGTTTCGATCCCGAGGTCACCGGAGCGACGGAGCTAACGCGACTTTTGGGGCTCTACCTCGGAGTCAGCGCCCTGGCGTTGATTGCCGCGCTCTACTTCGCTCTGACTCGTCTGATCGTGCGCCCCATTGTCGACTTGGAGGCAGCCGCCGACCGCGTAGCGGCTGGGGCACGCCGCCTTTCGCCGCCCAGTCGAGCGCCCCGAGAGGTGATGCATCTGGCTCACCGTCTGTCACAAATGACTGACCGTCTGCTTCGAGAGGAAGAACAGCTCCGGGCCAAAGTGGGCGAAGTCGAAGCTAAGACCCTTGAGCTCAAACAAGCTCAGGGGTCTCTTGTTCGTTCGGAAAGATTGGCCACGGTGGGGCGCCTTTCGGCTGGGTTGGCTCACGAAGTGGGCAATCCGATCTCTGCCCTCATGGGCCTTCAGGATTTGATGCTGAGCGGCGAGCTGTCGTCCGAGGAGCAGACCGACTTCTTGGAAAGGATGCGCAAGGAGACGGCGAGGATTGACCGCGTGATCCATGATTTACTCGCTTATGCTCGCCCGACTCAGGAACTGGGACGAGACGAGGGTGAGCGAGGCAGTGTGCGGGAGGCCGTCTCGGATGTGATGGCTCTTTTGGCACCGCAGAAGAACTTTCAAGACATGAAGCTCGTGGCCCATCTGGCGGAGCCTCCCGATCGAGTAACACTGTCTCAGCAAGAGCTCACACAGGTGTTGATGAACTTGCTGATGAACGCCTCTGATGCCTGTGGGTACCGGGGTGAGATTCGAATTTTGAGCGAAGTCCAAGTCGACCCAAATCGGGTGCGCCTTTGCGTGGAGGACGATGGACCAGGCGTTTCGGACGAGATGCGCGAGCAGATCTTCGAACCATTCGTGACGACAAAGGATGTCGGAAAAGGTACGGGATTGGGGCTTTCTGTGACCAAGGGGCTGGTCGAAGGCGTAGGAGGAAGCATCTATGTCGAAGCGGCGAAGGGAGGTGGCGCGCGCTTCGTTTTGGAGCTCCCCGCTGATCTTGAGGTTCAGATAGGAGCCCAACCGCGCGATAATGGTGCTTGAGCTTTGGGTTTCAGGGCGCATCACTTTTTTGCTAAGTCTCGCCAGTGCTCTTCAACACGCTGGACTACGCGATCTTCTTGGCGGTCGTTTTTTGGGGCACTTGGGCCATGGTGCGCTTCAAGAAGACGCGCTTGGTCTTTCTCTTGGGAGCGAGTTACTTCTTCTATGCGAACTGGGACATTCGCTTTCTGCCTCTGATTTGGGGTTCGTCGACAGCCGACTTTCTGTTGGCAAAGAAGATCGCCCACACCGAGGATGCGGCGTTGCGCAAACGTTGGCTCTGGGGAACCGTCGTTCTTAACTTGGGAGTTCTGGGCTTCTTCAAGTACTTCAACTTCGGCGTGGACTCGGTGAGCGCGGCGCTTTTCGCACTAGGGTTTCACCCTCCGCAAATTGCCTTGCGTATCGCCCTACCCGTGGGCATTAGCTTCTTTACTTTTGAGTCGATGAGTTACGTTATCGACGTTTATCGACGAGAGCTGCAGCCTTGCAAGAGCTACCTGCAGTACTTGACCTTCGTTGCCTTCTTCCCTCACCTGGTGGCAGGTCCGATCGTGAGGCCAAAAGATCTTCTGCCTCAGCTGGCTGACCAAGGCCGTTTTGATCCGAAGATCATGTCCGAAGGTCTGTTTTTGATCGCGGTGGGTTTGAGCAAGAAGATCATCATCGGAGACTATCTCGCTCTTAATCTGGTGGACCGGGTTTTCGACGCGCCCGTCATGTACTCAGCCTTGGAAAACTACGCTGCGGTGCTCGGTTATGCGTTGCAGATCTATTGTGACTTTTCTGGGTACACAGATATCGCCATCGGCAGTGCTCTCTTGCTCGGGGTACGGTTCCCTCTCAACTTCGACTCTCCGTACAAGTCGGCCAGCGTGGTGGAGTTTTGGAGGCGCTGGCACATTTCGCTCAGTACTTGGCTCCGGGATTATCTCTACATCCCGCTGGGCGGTAATCGTCAGGGTCGTTTGCGGACCTACTTCAATCTCTTGGCCACGATGGTGCTGGGCGGATTATGGCATGGGGCCGCTTGGACCTTCGTGGCCTGGGGAACAATGCACGGGCTCGCTCTGGCTTTGAACAAATGGGTCGGCGAGAGGTGGGTTGGGGCGAGTTTAAGTTCTTCGCTCGTCGGCCGCGTTGTTTCCGTGCTGCTTACCTTCCATTTTGTGTGTGCAGCTTGGGTCTTCTTTCGAGCACCCACCTTCGCTCAGGCTAACTTGGTTTTCTCGAGGATGGCGACCTTCACCTTGTATCACCCCAATCTGCCGGGACCCCTCGTGGCTGTTCTCGCTCTAGGTCTGGGGACCCACTTCTTTCCTGATCGATGGTTTCAAGCGATCCAAGCTTGGTTCATCCGCTCCTCGTTTTGGCTGCAGGCTCTTGTTTTGATTGCAGTTGCCGTGGCTCTTCGTCGTATGGCTTCGACGGATGCCGTCCCCTTTGTTTACTTTCAGTTCTAAGGAGAAGCGTCGTGCGAATTGTGCTCGTCAGCTCCCCTGTAGGGTTTGTCAATCCGCTCTGACTAAATCGATTTCATTTGAAGTAGAATGGGCGCAAATTGAGGCTTGCGGTGCCAGAAGCACAGCGCGTAGCCTACGCAACCATGAGGGCAAAGAGACTGTGGGTGTATCCGATCTTGTTGGCGGGCCTGTTCGTCGCGTGCGGCGAAAAAGACCCAGAAGAAATCACCGATCCGTGTCCAGATGGAACGGACGGTTGTGAGTGTTTCGAAGATCTTACCTGTTCTGGAACATTGAGCTGTTTGCAGGGTAAGTGTTTTTCGGTGGGGATGAGCTCGGGTGACTCTACGGGCAGCACAACCGCAACGGGGACTTCGGCGAGCGGCGACACTGACACGAACGGCGACGGCGACACTGACACGGGTGGAGATGGCGACGGTGGAGCTTCCGGAGACGGCGGCGCTGGCGGCGCTGGCGGTGTTGGCGGCGCGATTGATTGATCAAAAAGGGCCGTCCGAAGGTCGAGCGGCCCTTTTTTCGACTGAAGCAGTCTTAGCTATCACCCTCGGTGACTTCGAGACGGGGCCGTCCGAAGATTTTCGACCCTGGGGGCACAGATTTGACCAGCCAGACGTTACCGCCGACAACCGATCCCTCACCGACGACAGTCTCTCCTCCTAGGATCGTAGCGCCCGCGTAGACGGTCACGCGATCCTCGATGGTGGGGTGACGTTTGATGCGATCTTTGGGATAGCTTTCCGGTGAGCGGTCGGCCCTTTTTTCGATGGTAGGCTCTTGGCGACGCGTGCTCAGCGCGCCAAGCGTGACACCCTGATAGACCTTGACCTCGTTGCCGATTACGGCGGTTTCGCCCACTACAATCCCAGTGCCGTGGTCGATAAAGAGTTTGCGGCCGATTTTGGCGCCGGGGTGTATATCAATGCCGGTGCGACTGTGAGCGTACTCACTGATGATGCGGGGAATCATCGGCACGCCGCGCATGTGCAAAATATGAGCGACACGATGAGCTGTGATTGCTTCCAGGGTGGGATAACTGAAGATGACCTCTTCCACGGAGCGCGCGGCCGGATCGGCTTCGAAGGCGGTGACGGCGTCTTCGTTCAGGAGCTCGCGGAGCTCGGGAAGCGCGTCGAACAGATGCATTGCTGCCTGGTGGGCGAACTCGGCTGCGTCTTCCCGCATGCGTTGGCAGCTGAGCTCGTAGCTCGTAGCTCGGTGAATCTGTTCGCAGAGGTTCTCGTAGGCGGGGTAGACATGCTCACTGATCGAGTAGCGGAGGTTGTTCCGGCTGAGAGGGCGTGTGGAATAAAAGCCCATGTAGATCACCGGCGCAATGTGTCGGTAGGCATCAATGACGGCCTGTCGATTTGGCAGTGCTGCGCTTTCGAGGTTGTTGATAGCTGACGGGCCTTCGTAGCTGTCTGTGATGGCGTCGATGGCGCGCTCAAGGTCGCCCGTCAGGTCTGAAATCTTGCTCATGGGGTTTTAGGTTCTTTGGTTTCGGGTTTTTCGGTCTTCTTGACGATGCGGCGGATCTTGATGCGTCGTGCTCTGCGTTTCAAATCGGGGTGAGTCAGACTTTCGTTGATCTCGGCTTTGATATTCTTGCGCTCTTCGGCTGGTAGGTGCACGAGCAGAAACTCGACTCCTTGGGCGAGGGCGTCTAGGAGTTCGTCTTCGCCACCGGTATTTTTGTAGCTGATAACGAACTGATGAACAGCTTGGGCTTCGTTTGGCCCTCCGAGTTCGAAGACGGTGTTCATCACTGTCTGGACTTCGGTGGCGCTCAGGGCCGGGTCAGTCAGATAGTGTGAAAGGGCGGCGGCAGCACCCGGGGTCTTGAGCTTGCGGAGCGCGCGAGCCAGGGCCGCGACCGGGGGAGGTCGCTTGGCCAGCCGAGGGGGTACCTTCTGCAAGGTCGCGTTCGCCGTGGCTGGCTCTGAGGGGTCCGCTTCGGGCGTGCTCTGCCCAGGAGTGCTGCTATCGGCGGGGTCCACTGTGGCAGCGTGCGGTGCAACCGAGCCCTGCTCTTTAGTGTCGTCGGCCCATTCGTCGTCCGTCGACGCGGGGGAGTCGGGCTGGGCTGGTGTCGCTCCGAGGGTGTCCTTTGGGGGCTCTGCTAAGTGGGTGTCCTTGGCTTCACCTGGCTTGTTCGCCCGTTGAGCCTGTTTGAGGCGATCGGCGCGCAGTTGGGTAAACTCGCTCAGGGCACGCACCATTTCCTCGCCCCCTTCTCGCTGATCGGCGAGCAACTGGCCGGCGTGGCGCGCGAGCTCCGAAGAGATCAGTGGATCTTGAGCGATCGAGAGCAGGGCGATCGTCGTGGGTCGACCTTGCAGCTCAGCTAAGCGATCAAGAAGGACGGTTTGTACTCGGGCCATATCCGGCCCTGTGGCGCGGATGGTCTCCACGATTTGTTCTCGCAGCTCGGGGCGCTGCAAGTTGTCGCGCGAGGAGGAGGCGGCGCTGACGACACAGGCCTTAACGCGGCTTTCTAAGCTTCCCGTCTTCGTTTCCGACCCGTCCTTGAGGTCGAGTCGCAGCAGTGAGCCGTCTTCGAGGCACACGCTCAGGTGAGTTTTCGAAAGCGCTGCACCCACGATGGACTTGGGCAAAGAGGCGACCCAGTTGAGCTCATGTGTGTCCACCTGCTCGCTGAGAACTATTTGGTAGTAGGTCGTGATGTAGGCGTCTTCGGCGAAACTAAGCCGACCTTCAGCGCGTTGGGGTGCGGCTAGGACGTTGATCGGTGCGGCGCGAGCGGGACGAGGTTTGGACCCGTCGACGGGCCAGACGGGGCTTCCTGGAAAGGGCTCGAGATCGAGAGTGAGGGAGCGACTATCGGGCTCGGTCGAGAGCTCTTTGCGCAAAGAGGTGACTCCTTTGCCCCAGACAAGGGCGCCGGACTCGTTTGCGGTCACCGCATGCAAGGCGTCGCGGTACAGAATACGTCCCAACCACTTTCCCGTGGCGATTTCGAAACCGGCTACATACTGCCTTCCGTAGGGCACCAAGGCTACGCCATCGATCACCGCTGGTGTACCGAGGCGCGCGTCGACCGCAATCGATCGCACTTCGGTCCCACTGCGGCTAAAAAAGCGGACCTCATCGCGTCGGGCGTCGTCCTCGTCCACCAACAAAAGAGCAAAGTAAGTGCCATCGTAGCCCGCACCTTCAAGACGGCGTCCCGCTGAGCTCGTCTTGAAGAGCAGGCGTCCCGTTTTGGCTTCTAGGGCGTGGATCATCCCGTCTCCGGTGAACACGACCGCGTCACCTACAATGCTGGGTAAGACATCAACTGCCGCTTCATAGCTCCAGCTTGTCTTCGCTCCTGGTGCTCGACCATGCAGCCCGAAGCCGGTGACGCCAATGGCGACCTCTTCTTGCTTGGGTCCCAATTTGCCTTCGATGCGAGTCAGGAGCTGTGCTGCTTCGTTTCCGCCATCCCATTGCCAGCGCTGGTCGATCTTACTCTGGATCGATTGTCCGCCTCCACATCCGGTGAGTTGGGTCACCAGCAGAGGCAGTGCCGCGAGTGTCGGGGTAAGGCGACGGTATCGATGCTGGAGCAGGGGGTTGGCGTGGGCTCGAAGTTGCTTCATAGCGGTCAGCTTAGGGTTGGATAGCAGGGGGAACTTTCAAGGGAGGTGACTCGGGCTCGGAAACTTCTAGGCATTTAACTTGATTCCGGGCAACATCAGAGAGTCGGACCTTTCCCTCATGAAGATTCACACTGTGCTCCCTGCGCCCCCCGAGTTTCGTATCGAGCTGGTCAAGGATGAGAGTCCGCCGGGCGGAGGCTTTTTGCGACGTCTGAGCCGTCGATTGGTCACGGTCAGTTCGACCGGCGCGCGTTCTTCGACGTTTATTTATGATGAAGTCGACCGAGAGGCCTTGGATGCCGTGGTGGTCCTTCCTCATTTCGTGCGGCTCGAGGCGGGGCAAAGAGTTCGCTATGTGGTCTTGAGGAGCGCAGTACGTCCGCCGGTCGCTCTGCGCTCCGAGGCGCGATCTCCGATCTCTGAAAGAGAAAACCGTGGCCTGTGGGAACTTCCCGCTGGATTGGTCGAAAAAGACGAATACCATGCGGTGGGCTTGTCTCGGGCGGCTGCGCGCGAACTCGAAGAAGAAACTGGCCTTTGCATGCCCCCCCAGGCGTTTCGACCCCTAGGGCCGAGCACTTTTCCGGCGCCTGGGGTGATTGCCGAGCGACATTTTTACTTTCAGGTCGAAGTTGACCCCGAGCGGGCTGGCGTCCCGTCCTTGGACGGGTCTCCTTTGGAAGAGGCAGGTGAGGTGATAGCTCTACCGCTTTCTGCTTGTTTGAAGGCTGCACGTCTCGGAAAGCTTGAGGACGCAAAAACGGAGCTTGCGTTGCGTCGCTTGAGCGACGAGTTGACTGCCCTCTCAGGAGACGAGCTTTGAGTCGACCTCGTGTGATCGTTGTAGCCAAAAAATCAGCTCTTTCTCGATTTTTCGGCGGAGAAGGTGACGCGAGGGCTGGGCGTTTGCTCGATGCCGGACACGAAAGCGTACGTAAGTGGAAGCCGGCGCACGAGCAACATGTTCGTGTCGTCGATCAAGTTTGTGAGACTCTAGAAGCCAGCGGCGCTGAAACTCTCGTCTTACATGGGGCTCAGGCCGAGTTTGATCCTGTAGGAGCTGAGTTGATTGTGACTGTGGGAGGGGACGGCACTCTGTTGGCGGCTTCTCACAATATTTCGGATGTTCCCATCTTGGGGGTGAACAGCGCACCGCGCTATAGCGTGGGCTTTTTCTGCGCAGCTCGTGGAGCGAGCGCCATGAGAACCCTGCGCAAAGCGCTCGACGGTGAGATCGAAAAGGCGCGTTTGCAGCGCATGGCCGTGCGCATCAATGGTCAGCTGCGATCAGAACGCGTGCTCAACGAAGCGTTGTATTGTCACGCCGAGCCAGCGGCCACGTCCAACTACATCTTGCAGCTGGGTCGTCGCCGAGAAGAGCAGAAATCAAGTGGTTTTTGGGTGGGACCAGCAGCCGGATCGACTGCGGCGATCCGTTCGGCGGGAGGAAGGATCTTGCCTTTGTCGAGCAATAAGCTGCAACTCGTGGTGCGTGAGCCTTATATGGGGCACGGCCGCCGTCCGAAGATCGTCCGTGAGCTGGTCTCCGAGCGCAGTAAAGTGGTGGCCATCAGCAAGATGGATAGGGTGAGCTTGTTTTTGGACGGCCCTTACCGGCTGCTGCGGGCTCGTTTGGGCGATGAAGTGACCTTTGAACGCAGCTGCCAGCCTCTCTACGTCGTCGGTCTCAAACGAAGAGCCCAAAGTCGGAAGTGAGGACCGGGTAGCGTCGAGGCCCGGCGCAGTCCATGACATTCCTGTCGCGTGTCTGGTCTCAAAGGTGGCTCACTACTTACTTGGCAGCTGGATGCTGAAGTAACCAAGGTGGTGGGGCGATGGACCGCCTGATCCGGTCAGAGCTGCTGCTCTTCGGCATTGTGGGCCTAGAATTTTCCGGTGTATATCCGTTCCGTGGGGAACTGGCGCGCAGATCGGCAGGTTCATATTCGGTTGGCCTGGTGTTTGCTTTGCTCAAAATCTACCGTGCTCGATGGAGAAGGCGACGGGAGCGTAGCTTGAGCTTGGAGAAACTATGGTGAGGCATTGGAACGAAAATCGTGGGCTAGTAGGCAGCTTGCTTTCCCTTTTGGCGATCGCGTCGGCCTGCGCGTCCGACGACAAGGGGTCAGGCCCTCGTGCTTCTGGGTCGGACGACGGTATTTCCCTGACGAGTGGAGCCTCCACTGGAGGTGATCTGGATTCGACGAGCGGCGGGTCGGGGGAACAAGAGCTGGAGGCATCGTTTCGAGCGCCGGTCGTTTCGGGCTCCTATTTGTGGACAGCCAATCCAGAGTCCGATCGGGTGGCGCGGATTCATGCCGGCAGTCTCGAAGTCGAGCTTCTCGAAGCTGGTCACGGACCGACCTTCTTGTCGGCTCTTCCGGAGGGTGCGACAGAGGGAGGGGCGCTCGTTCTCAATGAGCTAAGTCAAGACGCTTCGATATATATTCTGGATGGGGACGGCAACGTCCAGTCGAGCGACCGCTATGATGTGCAGGAAGGCGCGAGCGCATGGGCGGTGAGCAAGAAGGGTAAGTTCGCCATCGCTTGGTCCAAGTTTGGCGATAGCAATCTACCCGGCATAGATGGGCACCAAGACCTGACCCTCTTCGATTTTTCTGGGGATGAGATCGAAACGAGCATGTTGGCCGTGGGCTACCGACCCAGTGAAGTCTTCATCAACGAGGCCGAGACCCTGGCTTATGTCGTCTGTGACCCCGGGATCAGCGTGATCGATTTAGCCAAAATGGAGGTGATCCGAGAGATATTTCTTCCTGAAGGCAACCTGGTGGGTTCCCGCGATATCGAGTTTTCTCCCGACGGCAAACTGGCCATGTCGCGCACCCAGGGTTCGCCCGATGTCTTGCTGATCGACACCATGACTTCCAAGATCAAATCTCTCCAGCTACCTGGGGTGATTACCGATCTGGATATGAGTCAAGACGGCGATATCGCCATCGCCGTGGTGAGAGGCTCGAGCCAGCCGAGTGAAGAGATGCCCACAGCCATGGGCGGTATGGGTGGGCTCGGAGGCGGAGGCGGTGCGCCTGGTATGGAGTTCGACGGGCAGCCAAGCGTCGTGGCCCTGATGGACCCGAAGACGGTCTTCGGAGACCCCGACTTTGAGGAACTTCTGACCGAAGAAATCGTGGGCAGTGTGGTGATTGCATCTGATGGCAGCCAGGCCGTGCTCTACACCAACGCGAGCGACAACTCGCACATGACCGTGCTTGACGCTAAGAGTCGGGAGCTGCGCGTCGTGGATCTTAAAGCTCCGGCACGAGCCGCCTTTCTTTCGGAGGATGGGGCCTTCGCGGTGGCGCTTATGTCGCCGCCTTCGGGGAGTAGCAAGTCCGGAGCCTTTGCCTTGGTTCCAATTGCCGAAGACTTGCCTCCACGCATCGAAGGAACAGAGAACCTTCCAGAACACGTGAGTCTTTCTGGCGCATCGATGCGGGCCCTGGTGACCACCAAAGAAGATGCCGAAGGTCATGCTGATACCTACTTTGCTCAGTTTCCGGGGCTCCTGGTTGATCGCATTCGTCTTTCGAGTCGTGCGTTGGCCACTGGTCTTGTACCCGACGAAAATCGAGGTTTCGTGGCTCAGGAGCACGCGGAAGGAAGGGTCACCTTCGTGGATCTGGAAAGCGGAAAAGAAACCACGGTGACTGGTTTTGAACTGGCAGCAAAGGTGGTGGACTAATGGCGGCTTTTACGAAACGAGGCGCTCGCGCCGAGCTGCGCTGCTCTCGAGCCCTGTTGTGGTTCACTTTGGCCGCGGTGGCCGCTGCTTGCTCGGCGAGTGGTGTCGATTCTGACGACATGAGCGAACCCGAAGGAGCGTCGACTACGGGGACGACAGGCGGGTTCGGCGACGGACAGGGCTCTCCGGATACGGGGGACTTGTCGGTGGGCACGACCGGGTCGATATCAGGCGCGGGAGGTAGTGCCGCGTCGGGGAGCGGCGGGAGCGCTATGGCGACAACGGGAGAGCTCGAAGGCGAAGATCAGCTTCCCGAAGAAATCGAAAACCCCGAGGACTATCGCATCCCCGTTGCGACCGGGCGTTACCTCTGGTCTGCCAACCCCCAAAGCGGGCGTGTGGCTCTGGTCGATGCGGTGGGGCTTTCGGTCGAAGTGCTGTCGGCGGGCTTGTATCCGACCTACCTCACCTCACTTCCCGACCGCGAGGATGAGCCAACGGCGCTGGTCATCAATGTCGGATCATCGGACGTGACGCGCTTCGTTGTGCGGGACGATCAGGTTGAGCAGGACTCGGTCGCGATTCACACTGGGGCGAACCGCTGGGCCTCCTCTAAGAACTGGGCTGTGGCCTGGACTGCATCCGAAGCGGGAAGCGTGCTCGATCCGACTTCGGGTCTGCAAGAAATCACCGTTCTTTCTTTTGCTGATGGGGAGATGAAAGCCAAGCGTTTGGCCGTCGACTTTCGACCGCGCGCGGTTCAGATTTCGGAAGACGAAAGTCTTCTCACTGTGGTGGCCCGAGACGGAATCAACATCATTCACCTCGATGATGATCCGACTTCGGACGACTATGTCGATCTGGGCCTCGACGCCGAACAATTGGACGTCGCCTTAAGTGGAGACGGTAGCTATGCTTTGGTGAGAAAGTCTGACGAAAACACCGTCGACATCATCAATCTGCGTGATCCACAGGACGTTGCCCAGTTGACCTTCTCTGGTCCTGTCACGGATGTGGACTTGGCTCCCAATGGCCGAGCGGTCGCGGTGATTCGCAAGACTCGAGAGATCGCCACCTTCGTATTGAGTGAAGTCCTAGAAGACGCGAGCAAGGTGCAAACGGCTTATCTCGAAGATCAGGTGTTTGGCAGTGCGGTCGTGACCGATGATGGTGAGGCTGCGGTGTTGTTCACTAATGCGGTGGAAAACGATGTCGTGAATATCGTCAATCTCAAAGCCGGGGACGACTTTTTGACCTCACGCCAGTTGAGCACCCAAAGCCCTGTCTACAGCGTAGTGGCTGCCCCGAAGGGGGAGCATGCGGTGGTGCTGGCAGGCAACGGAGACGGGGCGGCGACGAACGCGTTCTCTGTGATTTCTCTCAAGGAGCAGCGTTTTCCTCGCGTCGTGGGCACTCGCGCCCGAGTGCGCCAGGTGGCTATGGCTGATGACTTTGCCATCGTGACCGCAGCTTCGCCGCTGTCGAGTACCTATGAGGCGTACACCGTCGTCTTGCCCGAACTGACGGTGGAACAAGTCAAACTGGCGAGCGAGCCTCTTTCTGTGGGGGCACTTCCCGCGTTTGGGCTTGGTTATGTGGCGCAGACCCACGATGAGGGGCGAGTGACCTTCTTCGATTTTGAAAATAATGATGTGAGTACTCTTACAGGCTTTGAGCTTTCAGCTGAGGTAGTTGACGAATGATCAGGGAAGAAAAACGAGCTTCGCTTATCCGATGGGGTCGGTGGAGCAGTGCCGCAGTGCTCGTCGGAGTTTTTGGCTTGGCGGCCTCCGGTTGCCAGGTGCGCGACGAAAAATGGGACTACGGGGTGGGCGGTCTCAGTGACGCTGTTGAGCTTTCAGGTTCGGTGGTGTTGCAGGACAAGGAAATGGATCGCTTTCTATTTCTCAGTTCGGATTCGGGTTTGAAGCTCACCACCACTGCTCTGCCCGTGGGGCAGAATATCTCGGTGGTGCAACCCTCGGCGGATAGGAGCAAGCTCTTCGTTCTGTCGAGCGGGGTGTTCCCTCGCCTGAATGAGGAGGATGAAGGGCCACGACTGACCGTCTTTGATGGCGGTAGCGAGCCCAAGGTCGAAAAGATCTTTGAGCTCGATGATCCGATGACTCGGCTTGCGGTGGACCCTCAAGGGGAGTGGGTGGCGGCGTATTCGGCTGATGCGACCGTGACCAACGACAATGAGTTGGTGCTGTTTTCGCTCAAAAAGGACGACGACGAACCTCGACCGCGTTCGATCCGTAGCTTTGGTGGTTCTCCTGTAGAGCTCGTTTTTACCGATGAGCTCCTTGTTCCGGATGGGGGTGCCCGTCGGTTTCTGCTTGTTCGCACCGATCGCGACGTCACGATCATCGACCTCAAGAATTTGAGTCGTCCGGAAGTGACAGTCAAACTTCCCGAGCGGGCGAACGGCCAAGCTTACGTTCCCGATCAGCTTGTCTACGATGACGGAGATCCCGAGGTTGACGACGACGCTCAGATCGCCATCCGCCTCCAGGCGACAAGCGATGTCGTGATGCTGAGCTTGGGCAAGGCTGACGACGAGGGGAAGGATTTCAAGGTCAACAACAATATCGTTGACGTAGGTGGTGTGCCTACGAGTATCGAGTTCGTGCGCACGGACGGCGGTTTGCGCCTGGCGGCTCTCGTTCCCACGGCCCTTCGTGCGACCCTGGTCAATCCCAAGACGATTCAATCCGAAGCGGTGGAATTGCCTGCCGGTTTCAACCAGATGACGCGCATCACCAGCGATGTGGCCGAAACCCCCGAGGATGGGGATGTGGCCCTGTTGTGGGGCGCGGGGACAGATATCGCGTTTTGGTCCTTGGGTGAGACGAGCTCGACGCCCTTCCGTAGTTTGGACACGAACTCTTTGAGCTTTTCAGTAGAGAAAGTCATCGACGTGCCAGCGCCGAACTCGCATTACAAGGTCTTGGAGGGGGCGAGCGGGAGCGGCTTCTTCGTGCTCGATTTGAAGAAGCGTCAAAGCTTCCCGCTTTCAACCAGGACGAATGGCTACTCGGTGCAGGCATCGTCGGACGGCGAGCGTCTTTGGATCAGTCGTTCTGGGTCGAGCCAGTTTTCGACAGTGAGTCTCGATGATCTTCACCCCTCCGAACTTTATGTGGAGCCGGATGTCGAGGGACTCTTTGATATTGAACAAGCTGATGGAGGGCGCGCGGTCGTGATTGTTCATCAGCAAGACGGATGGAGCGCCACAGTGATGGATGCGCTCGATCCTAACTCTGCCAATACCGCGCACTTTCCTGCCCTCGAACTGGAGGATTTCTAAGTGAGAACTCACAAGCACCCAACACCCGTTTTTGGCGCGGTCTTCCTCTTTGCTTGCTTCGCTCAAGCCCAGACGCCGCCTCAAAAAAACACACCAGCATCGCCTTCTTCTGAGGTTGCTCCGGAAAAGACCCAAGATCCAACCAAGGCAGAGGGAAAAAAGTCGGTCGATCAGATACCTGCCAAGAAGCAGGCGTCTGACAAGTCGGAGGCGAGCGAGTCAGCGGCGGACTCTGTCGACAAGAAGCTTCCTTCAGATCTCGAAGAAAACGTCCACGCCAAGGACGCGCCCTTGATTGATGCGGAAGAGGGCGAAGAAGGCGAACCTTCTGGCTCTGCAATTGCTCCACCCTTCCCGGAGAAGGAAGAGGCAGACGCTGAAAAGCCCGGGGCCCAATCAAGCGATAAGGCAGTGGCGAAGTCGGCTGGAAGCACCAAAAAGAAGGGCAAGAAGAAGCCTCCCTCTAAGCCTAAGGCGCCGCCGCTTGATTATTCGAAGCTGCCCCAGACTTACCACCTCAGGCACATTGATGTTGCAATAGGACCTCGTTTGAGTTCGGCGACGCACGATGGTCTGCAGCCCTATATGTATGAACCACTCACGGGCGAAGTCGTGGGCCGACTCAGTGCTGTCGTCAGCGCCAGCGAGCCCTGGGCTTCGGCGGTGGTCCTTCAGGCAAGCGGATTTGCGCGTAGTGATATGGCGCGCAACTCTCCCACCGAGTTGACCGTGATTCAGATGGGGGCGGGCTTCGAACAGCGCTATCATTTTCATCATCGTGGGTTCGCCTATGGGCGAGCTGTGCTTGGCACCGAGCTGGCTCAAGTCGCCTATGGCGATAGCTACTCACGCGAGGCTAAGTCCAAGACTTGGGCCTTCTTCGCTGACGCTCAGCTCGGGGCGGCAGTGCGCGTGGTCGGGTCGAGCGATGGGCGAAAGCGACGGCCACGCCTTTGGCTCTTCCTCGAGGGGGGTGGCCGGTTTGCCTCTACCCATCAAGTTGAACTCGACCTAGAGAACGGTCCCCATCGTGCCGAATCGATCAAATTGCCGAGCTTCTCGACGAACGGGGGGATGGTTTCGGCCGGTGTAATGTTGAGCTTCTGAGATACTTGAAAGTCGCGGGCTGGGGTCGCTAGGCGACCTCACTCTCGGTCAGCGGCCTCATCGATACGCGCCATCATCGTTTCGCTCATGGCGCGTTGGAATCCGAACTTTTGGTACAAGCCGTGGGCGTCGCGAGTTCCGAGAATCCAGCGTCGAATGCGGTTCAACTCGGGGTGGCTCATCACACATTTCACGAGCCACTGCCCGAGCCCTTGTCCGCGATGTTCGGGCAATACGAAGACGTCCGCGAGGTAGGCCACGACCACGAAATCAGTGACGACTCGAGCGAAGCCGACCTGTGCTCCTTCTCGATACAAACCAAAGACTAGCGATGCGTCGAGGGAACGGACTAATCTTTCGCGGCTGCGTTCTTTCGCCCAATACGAGCTTTGGAGAAACGAATGCACGAGCTCGACGTCAATCAGCTGACGATCCGTCGAGATGAGGTAGGGCTCTCGGCGCCATTTTTGGACCATGCTCCAAGCTTACCATACGAGGTGGTGCCCTTGTCCAAGTTGATCAGGGTGCCCTCGTGAGGGAGCTAGGCTCGGTCAGCGGCCTCATCGAAACGCGTCCTCATCCCATGAGAACTGGCCGTCCCCGCGATGAAGTATCAGGCTGGCACTCGATGAAGGTCATTATCTCGGGTGGTGGTATTGCTGGATTGAGTCTCGCTGCGGTGTTTGCTCGGCGGGGACATTCTGTTCGCGTTTTTGAACGTTCTCGGGGCGCAGCTTTGGGCGCGGGTGTCGTTTGCTTTCCCAACGCGACGCTAGTCCTGCGCCATTTGGGGCTTGAAGAACGGCTGCGTGCGGTGGCGGGCGTGCCGTTGACAATGCGGCGCGTTTCCCACAATGGCGAAGCGCTCGGAGAGCTCCCGATTTCGGTCATCAACGAGCTGATGGGAGCCCCCTCTTATTCGGTGTTGAGAGCCGATCTGCATCGTCTGCTCCTGGACTTTGCCAAAGAAAGCGGCGCCGAGGTCGAAACCTCTTGCCGAGTGCTTCGAGCTTCTGGTCAGGGTACCTTGCACTTGTCAGACGGTCGGACTGTGGATGCTGATTGGGTGATTGGCGCCGACGGTCGAATGGACTCACCGCTACGGCGCTTCGTCACCGGTAGTAACCATCCGAGGTACGGGGGCTTTGTGAACTGGATTGGGGTTGCGCAATCTGAGGAGGAGGTCTTCGACCCTCATGTTGTCTACGACCATTGGGGGCTCGGTGAGCGTTTTGGTGTCGTGCCCATCACGGCGCGTCTGGCCTATTTTGCCGGAGGCGCATTGGCCCCCCTTGCCCAACCGTCTCAGGAGGCACTGTTGCCTCGACTTAAAAAACGTTTCGCTAGTTGGCCTCGACCGGTCCTCGATGCCTTGGAGGCGGCACGTCCAGAGAGTCTCCGGGAAATCTACGTTCACGATCACGATCCAATCGAGGTTTGGCATCGCGAAAAGGTGCTCTTGGTTGGCGATGCTGCCCACGCTCCCTTGCCCACATCAGGTCAGGGGGCCTGCCAGGCTCTAGAAGATGCCTTCCATATGGCACAAATGCTCGACGAGGGAGGGCCCCTCGATCCACAAGGATTCTTCGCTCGTTTTACCGAACTCCGACGAAAGAAGACCGACGCAATCGTTGGGTCTGGTCGTGGTTTTGCGAAAGTCGTTTTCAATGACGACCCTTCTTTCGTCAGCGCACGCAACCGGGAAAGCAAGAGTGCCGATCTTTCGGCGGCGGCCGGCAATATGGCGCGTCTTTGGTCGGCGGGACTCTCGTCTCCGGCGACGATGTAGTCGTCCCCCGAAGCACAAAACTCAGAGCGGCGATCGACAACGGGTCGTTTGGGCGCGGTCGTTCTTCTGGTTCTGACGCATACTCAGCTGCCTGGGTCGTCCAGACCCAGAACGTCAAGCGGACTGACGACGCCGTAGGGGCCCGATTCGAGCACGTGCGTGTAGATCATCGTCGTTCGTACGTCCTGATGGCCCAGCAGTTTTTGAATCGTCCGCAGATCCGTTCCCCCTTCCAGCAGATGCGTCGCGAAGGAATGGCGCAAGGTGTGGCAGCTGGCGGGTTTGCTCAAGCCCGCGGCCTGACAAGCTTGACGGACCGCCCTCTGCAATGAGGTCTCGTGCACGTGGTGACGCATCCGGAGCCCAGTCGAAGTGTCTAGGTAGGTTCGCGTTGCTGGAAACACCCACTGCCAATTAAAATCGGTGGGTGCATGGGGATACTTGCGGTCAAGAGCGAAGGGAATTGCCACCCTTTCTTGCTCTGTTTCGCCTCTTCGTTGATGTTCGATGCGGCGCATTTGAAGATGCGCGCGCAGCGCGGGTTCGAGGGCCGAGGGCAATACGGTCACGCGATCCTTCGCACCCTTGCCCCGACGCACCACCAGCTGACGACGCGCGAAGTCGATGTCTTTGACCCTGAGGCTGACGCACTCCATCACGCGTAGACCGGCCCCGTAGAGGAGCTGCCCCATCAGCAACCAGGGCGGGTCGAGCTGAACAAGCAGTGCCTTCACTTCGGCCCGAGACAAAATGACCGGGAGCTTGCGCGGGGTCTGAGCGCGCACAATCCCATCGAGAAAGTCGAGGGGAGTTTGCAGTACCTCCTTGTAGAGAAAAAGCAGTGCCGCCAGGGCCTGGTTTTGCGTCGACGCACTGACCCGCCCTTCGGTCGCCAAAGACGAGAGGAATGCGATGACCTCGCTCGACCCCAGTCGCGCGGGATGCTGACGACCCGAAGCCGCGACGAAGCGTCGCGCCCAGCGTACGTAGGCCTCGGCGGTTCGAGGACTTCCACGGCGAAGCCGAACCTGCTCCTCGATCGCGGCGTACAACGCGCTCGGTGTCTGTAGGACCGGATCGTCGCTCCGCCGCTCGTCGTTCATGGCCTTCTGACCAGGCAAAGAACGTGCCCGTCCCTCGCCAGCTTTCCCGCCGCATTTATGAAGCCAAAGAATCATTATACCAGTGGCACCACCGGTGCCGGCCAGCAATCATGACCGTCCCACCCTCGCCTAGCGCCCGAATACCCGCCGCATAAGGTTCCTCGCGTTCCAAGCCCCTCATGCCCCTCATGCCCCCTCAAGGTCCCTTTTTAACTCGTTTCTAGCCCCATTTTCCCTCCCTCCCGCCACGCCCCGGAGAAAAAACAAACCAGATCCCCTAACCCTTCGCCGCATAACGCTCCCGAAAAACCAGCCAAAGCGCAGCTGGATTTCACACATTGCTTCTGCAAGGGCCTCGCGAGACAATTAGTAGTTATACCGGCCCGAGTTTTTACGCGGCGCAGATTTGGATCGCGCGTTTTGACGGGCTAGTCGTTTTGCTCGACAGACTTTGCTGAGCTGACGAGGCAGCTTTCGGTGGCTGGGTTATGCCGAGTCGCTGACGCTCTGCCGGTGGAAGGTTCGAGAAGAGCGTTGTTGTTTTCGCTGCCGCGCGCTGCGCAGCGATGTGTTTTCGAGACGGCTGAGTCCTTCGGTTTGCTCGATGGTGCTCTCGTGCGTGGCGAGCTTACTGCCTCTTCACCTGACAGCTTTCAGACGTACTGAGAGGCGACGTTCGGATGAGGAGTCGTTGCGGTCGGACACGATGACTCGTCGAGAGGCCACCTTGCAGGTGTTCATTCGGTTGCCACGCACTTCGGGTCGAGGCGTTTCATAGACTTCCGAGCCTTTGGGTCGATGCGGTTTGCGGGCGCCGCTGCATTCGCGGCTCTTGAGCTCGCGCGGGACGTGGAGCGCTCGAATGTTAACGCCGTTAACTGTGTACGGCTTCGTTTGCCCCCTCCCGCGCGGGGACTGAGAGGTTTTCGCTGAGGGCTCAAGACTGCTCGCGGTGTTTTGATTTCGCCGCTCGTGCTCAGGGCGTTCGGGTCTCTTGCGCGCTGCAACTGATTGCTCGCTGCGCATGGCTGCCGGGACTGTCAGCAAGTCTCTTCAGGCGATGCGCGCTCGAGACCGATGCGTTTTCTTTTGTGAGGCAATCAGGACGAAAGCATTTTGACCTCCGCCCTTCGCGATAGGGGCTTTGGCGGGGCTGGTATAACAAGCGATTGCGGCTGGCCGCAGACGGCGAGGGTTTTGCTTCGACGCTAGGTCGACGGCCCGCGCTCTTTCCCCTGCGGGGGAGCGGGCCTATTGTTTGTTCGGCTAGCGTTTGATGCGGCAGCCGAATCGCGAGACGTTGGGTGGACCCAGGTGATAGCGACAGGGCTGGCAGCCCAAGGTGTTCAAGTTCGGCGATGTGCAATCCACAAGCCGACGATCCTCCTTGGCAGTGAATCTAACCCCGCGGTCAGCCTCGGTTGCGCGACGCGAGTCGAAATCGAGCTGGGGCCCGGGCCAGACTCTCCTTGCACGATCTTGCGCTTCGCGAACGATCTGTTTTGTGGAGATACCTGGCACTGCCCCCTGGGCGAGGCGTTATCGCAGGCAGACTTCGAATTCGGGCTTCGAGAGTTTGACTTCTCCGTTGAAGGGTGAGGTCTGTGGAAGGCGTGGAAGGCGGCTACTGCGTTCGTAGATGCGGCGAGCTCCAGAACCGGACTCTGCCAGGTGAGTAGGTCCGACGCGGACTTCGCATCTCCTTCCAGGCCACCTCGGCGACCTTCGTCTCTCGGCTGCCGTGGTGACCCCCAAAGGGCCCGCACGAATCAGACATCACGACTCGCTCGGGAAGACCGCTCCAGCTTCTTCGAACCATGCGCGGTCAACCTCGTACTCGGCGCTGTCGAGAAAGCAGGAATCCCCCGGACCATCCAGCTTCTGCTTCAAGGACACCCGGACCTCCTTTTTCGCCTTGGCGGTCACCTCGAAAAGATCGCCGTCTTTGGCCAGGCGAAGCAGGACATCGTCGAAGCGGAATTTCTGCTCGCTCCCGTAAGCCCAGATTCGGGCAGGGGAGGGCGAGCACTGCCAGGGCGCTTCGTCGATGCCAGTTTCGGGCGATGCCTCCGAAGGTTCAGGGGCCGCCCTCGGGTCGACGACGGCATCTGGGTCCAGCTGAGACGAAGTGCTACCTGCGCCTCCGAGGCTCTCGTTGGTACCTTCAACGGCCGGAGCCCCCCCGCTACCACCCGTTCCCCCGGGTAGCGGTTCAGAGGTCTGGGGCTCCCACGAGCAACTCACCACTTCTCCGGACACCGGGTCCCGGAGCGTGAACTCCACATGCTGGCTCAAGCTGTCATCGAGCAGCGGTAGGGAGAAATCGGCCGAGGACGTCTCCTCCTGAGGCGGACAAGTACACGCGCTGCCAAACAGAAGCAGCGAGCATAGAGTTGTGGTGACGGGACGCAGCACCCGAAGGCGTCCCCCGCTCAAGGTGTAGTCAAGAAAGCTCATCTTCAGAAGGTACATCGACAGTCCCAGGCCTGGCAATCTGACACAGGTGTCATACGGGGCTGCTCTACGAGCTGATGTAGTCCCTCTACCTTCTGGGGGGCAGGTCACTGACTTTCAACGCGACGGCGTATCGAAGCGACAGTTCCTGTCATGGGGTCCCCGCCAATGTAGAACAGCAAGCGAGCCTATTGGACCAAACGGGATCTCCCTGACACCGTCAGCCTGCGATGATGCGCTCTTGGCGCAGAGATTGTGCGGACTGGTGGAGTGCGTCCTTCGAAATGACAGGGGGCGCGACGTGCCACCCAACAAGCCATTTCTGCTGGCCGCGACCGTCGACGCTGTCGCTGCGCGCTGAGGCCCTGGTCCGGCCGCCGCTGATTCACTCCCTTTGGTCGTGGCGGCCGGTCGTCGTATTCTGGAGCGCCTCGCGCGCAGCAGAACGGCGAGGCGTTATACCGGCCCGAGTTTTTACGCGGCGCAGATTAGATCGCGCGCTTCGACGAGCTAGCCATTTTGCTCGCCAGACTTTGCTGAGCTGAGGGCGCATCGTTCGATAGTTGGGTTGTGCCGAGTCGCTGAGACTTTGCCGGATGACGGCTCTTGAAGAGCGTTGTTGTTTTCGCTGCCGCGCGCTTTGGAGCGATGCGTTTTCGAGGCTGCTGAGTCCTTCGGTTTGCTCGACGGTGCTCTCGTGCGTGGCAAACTCACCGCCTCTTCATCGGTCAGTGCTCAGACGTACTGAAAGGCGACGTTCGGATGAGGCGTCGTGACGGGTTGGAAGGGAAGACTTGGCGGGGACGACCTTGCGGGTGTTCATTCGGTTGCCACGCACTTCGGGTCCAGGCGTTTTCGAGACTGTCGACGCTTTTGGTCGAGCCGGTTTGCGAGCGCCGCTTCATTCGCGGCTCTTCATCTCGCGCGGGATGTGTGATGCTTGAATGTTAACGGTGTAAACTTCGTACGGCTTCTTCTGCGACTTCCCGTGCAGAGACCGGAGCGTTTTCGTGAAGTCTCAAGACTGCTCGCGTCGTTTTGATTTCGCCGCTCGGGCTCAGGGCGTTCGAGTCTCTTGCGCGCTGCAGCTGATTCCTCACTGCGCATGGCTGCCGGGACTGGTGGCGAAGTCTCGGCACTGGATGCGCGCTCGAGACCGATGCGTTTTCTTTTCGTGAGACAATCCGGGCGAAAGCATTTTGAATTCCGCCCTTCGCCAAAGGGGCTTCGGCGGGGCGGGTATAACGAGCGATTGCGGCTGACCGCATACTGTGAGGTTTTTGCTTTGACGCTAGGTCGACGGCCCGCTCTTTCCCTTGCGGGGAAGCGGGCCTATTGTTTCTTCGGGCAAACGTTTGATGCGGCTGCAGAAGCGCAAGTCGTTGGGCGGACCCCATCCTGAGCAGTTGTCACATGCCGAGCGTTTACCTGATTTGCGGATTCCTGGGAGTTGGAAAGACAACCTTTTCCCGTGAGCTAGCCGATCGCGACAGCGCTATTCGGTTTTCTCTGGACGAAATCTACCTTGAGCTATTCGCCGACGGGCCGACCCATGAGCTCGACCTCGTCAAGATGAACCGGGTCTCGGCCGTAGTGGAGAAGCTCTGGACGAGCGCAGTGGGTGCCGGGGCGAGTGTCGTCCTTGACCTCGGATTCTGGTCCAAGATGGATCGAGATCGAACACGAGCGCTTGCTAGTTCTCTCGGAGCGCCGACTCGGCTCTACTGGCTGCTGTGCCCCGACGACATCGCCCTCCAGAGGTGTATCAATAGGAATGGTTCACCGGGCAGCTTTCTTGTTTCTCCTGAGGGCTTCGGGGAAATGAAGTCTCGATTCGAGCCTCCAGGCGACGAGGAGAACGCGGTCGTGATTCGGCGGTAGTTCTCAGTGAAACACTGGCTTTTCGTCGTGGGCACTGCTCAGACCATCGCTCAGCTTGACCGTACCCCTTTGCGGGGTACACTGTCCTAGTGAAGGTCCAGCTATCTCGGATGGCTCGAAAGCAACTCGCCAAAGTTCCACCTCAGATTGCTCGCAAGTTCGCACTCTGAGCGGACCTCGTAAGAGAAGAAGGTCTTGATGCCGCACGCGCGATACCGGGTTTCTCGGATCACTTGCTGCGCGGTCAGTGGCAAGGTTATCGCGCAATTCGATTGAGTCAGGCCTACCGAGCCATCTACATCGTCACGGAGGACGGCTCCGTCGAAACCGCATTCGTTGAGGAGGTAAACAAGCATGACTACTAAGACGCGGCGCAAGTCCAAGGATTCAGACGAGAGGTTCCTCGAAAAGCTGATTGGCGGCCCACTGACGCTCGGTGGGGCGCTTTCTGCTCTGCGCGAGTCGGAGGAAGAAAGCCTCGCAGCCTTCGCGGAACGGCTCTCCATCTCGCGCAGCCACCTCAGTGACATTGAGCATGGGCGTCGCTCCGTGAGTCCTGAGCGTGCCTCTCGATTCGCTCAGGCACTCAAGCAAAACGAGGCTCAGTTCGTTCGCCTCGCCTTGCAAGATCAGATTCGGAGCGCCGGCCTGCAACTTCGCGTAGATGTGCATGCTGCGTAGTTTGAGAGGCGACTGCCGCCCAACAAGCAATTGCTGCTGACCGCGTTCGTGAACTCTACCGCGCGGTTGACAGGTGGTTGTCCGGCCGCCGCATCTCCACTCCCTTTGGTCGTGGCGGCCGGTTGGCTTATTCTGGTGAGGCCCTGCGCGGCAGCAGAATGGCAAGTCGTTGGGCGGTCAGCTCCCTACAAGTCAAAAACCAAGAGCTGGGTCGAGAACTCCATGCCGTCGAAAGTCTCGACGATGAGCGCCGGTTCTGGGATGAGGCCGAAAACCAACACGTCCGACGGCTCTTGCCTCCGAATGGAGTGCCACTCAAGGCTCCCAGCAACATTGTACTTCTCGAGACTCGCGGCGGCGCACCCGTATACCGAACATCCTTCGGGCGGGTCGACCTGCTCCTCGGGCGCAAAATGCGGGTGCCCCTCGGTCCCTGCGACGTAGACCGCCCCTGAGCCACTGACCATCGCTCTTGTCCCGTGTACCGGTGTCGACCACACTTGCTCGCCGGTGGCCCCGAACCGCGTCAACACCGAACCCGTCAGGCGATAGGCGCCTCCCCCAGTATCGCTCTCGAAAAACTCACTCTTGGATGAACCGTTGAAGTCGGCGTACTCGCGTTTCCAGTCGACTGACAAGTCACCGCCGATCAAGCGAGCGCGTGTGAGCTCCAACTCGTAGTTCTCCGTTGACCCATTGAAAAGAAACTCGTCCGCGCCGGCCCAAACAACGGAAACGGCCGCGTCCAGCCCCTCCGGAAGCATGTAGGCATTCGATGCCCAAGTTTCGGTATCGACCAACCACAACTGACCCTCGGCAACTGCCAGCGCCAAGTCCCGGCCCGGTGACAATTTCCACCTCGCGCTAGACAAGCCTTGTCTCAGCATTGGTGGCTGCTCGTTCTCGGATGTCCAGACGCCTGTAGAACTCGTCATCCAGTGTCCCCCCGACTCGAGCTGAGGAAGTAGAACCGCTCGCGCTGCCGCCTCGACATTGTACTGAGCCTTCACTTCCCCTTCTCGGGTCGCGAAGACGACGGCGGCATCATCTGCCTCATCATATCCGGCAAGCGCAAGACCGGACGGCGACTGAGTGAGCTCATAGATGGCTTCCAAAGGAAACGTGACGTTCGTTTCGAAAATTGGCTGTGGACCCACCGCATCGAGCGGCACGTGGGACTCGCGAATGATCGCACGACACGTCTTCGTGGTCGCACAGCCGGGCTCACATTGAGAAGCACGCGGGACGGAGACATTCGCCGCACAGCAGGTACAATCCGAGTCGTCCTCGAACCCACCTCCCCTCATCGTCTCGAGAATACAACTCGCGCACTCCTCGTCCGCGTTGGTCAATCGCTCCGAGCACGTACGTACGCAATCGCGCGCAACGATTCCGGCACAATACTCAAAACGTGACGCTTCTTCTTGGCACCGCTGCTCGCAAGCACTTTCGAGCGCCTCCTGATCGAGGTCGGCGAAAACCTCCCGACAAAACCCCAGGTCGATTGCCGGGTCACTCTCCGCCTGCTCTCCTGGTCGAGCGCGCGATACTTCGTCCCCTTCGGTCGCTACCTTTCCGCAGCAGGGCGCGATCGCGAGCACCGCGAAAGGGAGGAAACGGCTGAGTCCACGCATCTTAGCAGTATGCCGACAACGGCGATGTCGTTCAACCGAAGGCTCTTCTGCCGCCCAACTCAGGCCCTGAGGGGGACCGTCAAGTAGAAATCGCATATTCTTGATCTCCGGTGATGAGTGGTGCGTTGCGGTTTTTCAGGTGTTTGAGATAGCGGGACTCGTCGTAGGTGGTGCCTTCTTGCCAGCAGCGA
>JBNKYC010000048.1:0-6565 GCA_050300635.1 Polyangiaceae bacterium | reverse complement strand
CGCGCCGGCGGGGTCCCTCTCAGTCCGTGCTCGTCACCCAATGGATGTTGCAGTCGCTGTCTCCGCTCCGGCGTGAGCGTCGCTCCCGCCTACGACTCCGTCAGCGCTATCTGGCGAGCTGCGCTCGCTTTTAACTGACTGCGCGCGGCTGAGGGTCCCATCCGGGTGGGGTCTTAAGGTCGCGCGGGGACCCTGCTGAGCTGACGAAGTGGCTGCCATGCGCGGCACGGTGCGCCGCTCGTGGCCAGACTTCGAGGCGCTGTTTTCGCGAAAAAACGCCAATTTTAGCCGGTTTTCACGGTATCACGAACACCGTGTTCAAGATTGTGCTCTCTTGTGCGATCCTGTCTCTCGACATGGCCATGGCTAATAAAACCATCACTGAGCGTCAATTTCAAGCCTTGGTTCGGAAAATCCGCAAGCTCCACGATGAGGCAGAAAACGAGACGGTCGATTCAGCGCTGCAGACCTATTGGGGCTATGGGGACCTCATCGCTGAGCTCCGCGTTACTAGCGAGCTGGGCTATCACAACTCGGTACTTCGCGACCTTGCGCGGGAGACGGGTATCTCTCTGCGCACCTTGCAACATTCGGTGGCGTTTCGCTCCTCGTACAGCAAGCCGCCCACTGGGCAATCACTCACATGGAGCCACTACCGAGTCCTAGCACGTCTGCCGAGCGCCAAGCAACGCAAGTTCTACGCAGACCTGGCAGTCGAAAGCGGTTGGACTTCGCGCGAACTGCAAAAGGCAATCTCGACCGACCTCTTCGATGGAGGCAAGCTTGCTGAACCAAAACTCGAGCGCCCGACCAATCCGTCATTTGTGTTCAAGGCCAGAGACCTACGCGTCATTGATGGCGATACCATCGAGGCTTTGGTCGACCTGGGTTTTCACTCGCTGACTGAGCAAAGGCTGCGTCTGGCTCAAATCGACGCGCCCGAGATCAGAACCAAGGAAGGGCGCCTCGCGCGCAACTTCCTCATTGAGACCATCACGCCCGCAAAGACGATTGTGCTCAAGACCATCAAAGCAGATCTCCACGGTCGCTACGTGGCGCACTTGTTCTGCTCATCGGCTGAGACATCCATCGACGAATGCTTCGAGACGGGGCTGCACATCAACGACCTGATGGTGCGCCAGAAGCACGCGCACGTCGTTGGCTGACCGGTACTGATTCCGCTCGCCCCTGTGGCAAGCTTCACCAGACGCGCACCTTGTGCGCCAGGGCGATGAGGGAGGGGCACCTCCGCCAGGCGGTTCTCATCCGTTGACTAGCGGAGTCCATTTTGCCCTGTCACACAAGCTGCGCTGAGGAGGGCAAAGCTCGCCACAGGGGCGAGCGGAAAGGTCCGTTATGTCATTGTATCTTGATTCTGCGCGTTCATCTCTCCTCGCTACCCGCGCCCACGGCATGCGCTTTGCGCCTACCTCTTCTGAGGCGCTCTTGTGGTCGCGGTTGCGCGGTCGTCGGCTGGGGGTCACCTTTCGTCGTCAATTCGTCGTTGGCTCCAGCATCGTCGATTTCGCGGCGCCTGCGGCGTCGCTCGTCGTCGAAGTGGATGGGGATGCCTATCATGCAGCTCGGCGCTCGGCTGATGTGGCTCGTGATCGCCGGCTGGTGCGGGCGGGCTACACGGTTTTGCGCATTCCCGCCTCGGTCGTTGACCGGCGGTTGGATGATGCTGTGGCCCTGGTGCGGGGGGCGCTGGCGGTCGGGTAGGGGGGTGGGGCCCACCTTACGCCCGGTCGCTGGTGCAGCTGGCGGCCGGGTGTGTTGCGCTCCGCTGCTGTGTCTCAGGAGCGGCGCTTCGGGGGGCGCCAGGCGTGACTTGTCGTCTGGGCGATGGGCTTGAGCTGGGTGATTTGTGGCTCCGTTTTTTGGGTCTTCTGTCTGGGATGGGAGGTGACTGAGCGCGTGGGGGCTCTTCCCGCCCGCCCCTCTCGGGGAGCGTTGGGGAGCTTGGATGCCCCTAGAACGGTCCTTGCCGTTTTTCTTGGAACGCTCATCTACTCCAAAATGGTCAAGAGGAACGGGCACTTTGATGTGTCGCGCCGATGGCGGTACTTGTAGTTTGTGCTGTAAGCTCGCGGCAGAATTTGTAGTTGGGCTGCCTCCGACACGCGCTCGTGATATCAGTGTGAACGTGTTTATGGTGGAAGCTTACAGGGGAGACCGCAGATGGATTTCCGGGTTCTTTCGTACCCGACTTGCTGCTCAGCAGTACCTTGACAAGGTTCCGGCGTCACCATCGACAGTGCAGACGATTCGCGACGTGGGGCCGCTCACTTATCCTTTCTTCGTCGCCGAACTCGAATGGAAGTTCGAGGCGTTGAACGGTCAAGGCGTTCAAGATCTTGCAAGAGAAATAAGCGTCCGTCGGTCAGAATTTCCAGGCCACTTCAATCTCTATCGAATCGTCAATGACTGGAGTCCGGCTAGGCCCGGTGCCGACTACATGGGTGAGCTACCTCACGTCCATGTGGAGGAAGCGGAGCTTGCCAAGGTTGTCCAGCGCGGCCCGGAGTCACTTTTCTAGGCCCTGCGCCAAACGCGTCGGAGGAGGAATCGCAAACGATGGGAAGCAAGCTTCGGAAAATCAAAAGGCATGGACGAAACGTTGGCCTAACCGTCCGCACTCGACCTAGTCCGTCCGGTCATCAATACATCTCTATCGGGAAGTATCACCGCAACCAGACCAATGCTGAATCCTATGTAGCTGACCTTTTCCGACAGGCGGATCCCAACCTCAAGACCGCAACGCTCAAGGGTACGATCTTCTCGCGTGATCTTGGCGGTAAGCAGTTCGTGTTGGGATACGACGAGGCAGTTCGGACCGCAAGAATGTCGGGCACGGTCGAAAATCTTCGCTCGCTGCTCAACGGGAACGACCCATACTTTGTCTTCACCAAGTCGATGGCGGCATCGGGCGAAGGACCGTCATTCGAGCTCGGGTTTGCCGGTCAAAAGCTCAAACTTGACGCGCCTATGCGACAGGGTTCCATCGAGGCCGAGCTTACCGACGACATTCTTGAGCACCGCCGCCTCGCTAGCGAAACATCCACCAAAGATTCCGACCAGTTCAGGAACACGTCGATGCACTTTCGCAGCTACATACTTTGCTGCTGCGCCCTCGTTGAAGCGTTCCTCAATCGTTGCGTCTTGATCGACGTAGCCGAAGGTCGCACCTCTCCCGAAATCGCCGAACTGCAAAAGCCGTGTGTCGTTGAGCGAAAGTTTGAGCTTTGGTTGGAGCAGTACGCGGGCAAACCTCTAAGCGCGATCAACGGTGGCGTCGAGTGGGACCACTTCACTGAGCTTCGTCGCTTGAGAAACTCGCTGATGCACGCCACCTCGAGCATGCTCGGTATTGGCCTAAAGGACACGGCTCGTCAGCTGAATCTAGTCCGTCACGGGGTGGGCGGACTGCTCGTCAAGTTGCGCGCCCTCCAACAATTGCCACCGGTCCCGTTCTCAGAAACCCTACTTACTGCGCCTGAATGCAGGTTCCGATCCGAGGTCTGACCCTTGTCGCAGCCCAACAAGCCGCTTCTACCTGACGGCGTTCGTAGAGGCTTCCGCTTCGACGCTAGGTTGTGGTTCGGCTGCCGCCCTCTTACTCCCTTTGGCCGTGGCGGCCGATTGGCATATTCTGGAAGGCATAGCGCCGCAGTGGAGCGGCAGGGCGTTAGGTTGAGTAGTGAGCAAAGTTGAACAACCGGCACTACACAGATACAAGTAGAAATGACCAAAAATCAGCGACTGCTAGTCCTCGGGTGCCTAACAGTCCTGCTTGGTGTCCTCATTGCGCACCCAGTGACGCATGCCTCTGTATCCGAGCCGGTGGGACTAATTCTCTATTCGAGCCTTTTTCTACTTTCCTTTACGACCTTATTGCTTGAACATTTCTTCGGTCGCCCCACCGACGTACTTGCTGCGAGCGTATCGATCCTGCTGCTGGTTGTCCCTTCTCGGGAGCTACTCCGACCATGGGGCATTTGGTACGATGTATTCGTGGTTTACGAGGCTCTGGGTCTTACGATGGCCACCATTGCCTTGCTCCTACTAACAGAAACGCAGGGTCCACAGTCGTTCCGGAACCGAATATCGGGAGTTCTGAAGCTCGTCACGATCGGTCTATTTAACGGGAAAGCACAATACTTTTGGCTGTTCTTTTTCACGCTCGTCCACTTCGTTGAACCAGCAAGCGTGCCTTTCATCTCACTCTCCGCGTACGCTGCGCTGGTACTCTTCTTCAAACCTGATCGATTGGCGGAAGCTCTCTCTCGGCAAGCCGCGACCGAGTCGCGAGAGGCAGGAGAAATCCTCGGCGTCCAAGGCAGAAATGACTTTCTTGTCCGACTCCACCCACGCGGCACAAGACCCGCGGTAGACGTCGGTGATCTCCTAGAACTTCGCTACGGAATGGACGACAGCAGTGCCTCGCGAAAGGGAATCGCGCTCGAAAGGTTTTTCCTCGATCAAGCTCAGTGGGTCCGAGTGCACTGCAATTCCCAAATCGATAGCGAAGTCGCAGAGTCTCAGACTGTAGGAAAGCCCCGCTTGGGCGCCGTCTACCGTCTCAGCTCGGCAGAGTCGACCGACTACTTCAAGAACCTTATCGGCGTGGTCGAAACCGGGACCGACGTCCAGACACTCAGATTCTTGCAGGTTGGAAGCAATTGGGTAGAGGCGGGGGATCTTCTACAGCTCAAAGTAAAAGGTCGCGGAGTCGTTTATCAGGTTGTCAATGCTCGGGTCGATGTGGAAGCGTTGGAACGAAAAAATGTCGCGGATTTCGTCGTCGGCGAAGCGGTTCAGCTCGGCTCATGGAACGCCAAGTCCGGCCAGTTCGACACATTTGGCTGGGTACCACCCGCTCGCACGCCTGTGTCCAGGACTCCCGACGTCCTACCTCCGCAGTTGACATCGTCAGAGATACAGCTTGGCCTTATCCCCCGCAGCACTTTCCCTGTTTTGTTGGACAAGAATGTCGCCATTAGTCACCATACTGCTGTCCTTGGTGTTACAGGAGTCGGCAAGTCCGTGTTCGCTCGGGAGCTAGTTCGGCAGTTTGCAGTCGATGACGACGTCCGCATCATCGTCGTGGACTTCACTCGGGAGTGGGACGCGAAGCTAGTGCCCGGAGGGCTTGTTCCTATTTTTACCGAGCAGGAAAAAGGTCCGCTTGAGAAGGCTATCGGTGTACTTGCTACTCAAGCTGCTGAGTTCTCCAACAAGCGCGATCCCAATCTAATTGCAGCCCAGAAAAAGATTCTGTTCGACGGGTTCTCCGCTGCGATTTCCAGCTTCCTGCAAAGCGACAAGTCGACGGCGGTCTTCGAGCTTCCGGACGTCGCAAACACCGAGCTAGCTCTCGAATTTACGCAGTGGTTCTTCAAGACCCTTTTCAGAATGGCACGTGACGACGGCTGCTATAGCCGCCGAGTATGTATTGTGCTGGAGGAGGCACACACCGTGGTTCCCGAATGGAACTTCTTGGGAATTGCTGACAAGGCCTCGCAGTCTCTGGTAAACAGTATCGGCCAAATCGCGCTACAAGGTCGAAAATACGGAATCGGCTTTCTCGTGATAGCGCAGCGAACTGCTAGCGTCTCGAAGACTCTGCTCACACAATGCAATACCATCATCGCTTTCCAGTGCTTCGATCGTACCAGCACGGATTTCTTGGCGAACTACCTGCCGCCAGCAGTGGTCAAAACCCTTCCCAACCTTCCATCTCGACGAGCTATCGCGGTTGGCAAGGCGATCAGGGGCTCCGTCCCGCTGATTTTCGATGTTCCGAACATTGCAGAACCATCGGGCGGACTTGACGACCAACCCAACTCACGCCCTGAGGGGGACCGTCAAGCGGATTGAGCATGAATTTGTTCTCCTGTGATGAGTGGTGATTTGCGAATTTTAGGTGTTTGAGATAGCGAGATTCGTCGTAGGTGGTGCGGTCTTTCCAGCATCGAAAGAGGATGCGGGCCCATTTGAAAGCGAGAGCTCGGAGGGCGGCCTGATGGGTGGCTCCGCGGGCGCGCTGAGACTTGTAGAATTCACTCGCCCAGTAGGAGCGGGGAATGGTTAAAGCGGCCCATTCGACGAAGGTTTGGCGGGGAATCTTGGACGACTTGAAGCGCCAGTGGACCCAGTGCTGCTTGCCGCTGCGCTCGGTCACAGGAGCTACGCCGCAATAGTTCTGCACCTCGTCAGCTGTTTTGAAGCGCTCGCGATCCTCGCCCAATGCAGCCAGGAGTCGAGGCGCATGGACCGCCGCAGCGGAGGGGAAGCTGCGGAAGATTTTGAAGTCAAAAGCCTGCGTTTGGCATGTTTAGCGTGTGTAGTTTGTTACCTTTTGCTGGGACATGCTGGTGCAAGTCCCAGTAGGCCGTCACGTCACTGAACGGTCCCAACCCCCGGCCCTAAGCCCGCCCGGTAATGTTGAAGCAGAGGAAGGGCTTCTCTTTGTTTTTGAGACTGGCTGGCGGGAGTTCTTCGTAAGTGAAGAGGCCACGCAGCTGCTCCAAGGTCGACTCGCTGACTACGATTTGATTGGGTT
>JBNKYC010000047.1:0-12848 GCA_050300635.1 Polyangiaceae bacterium | reverse complement strand
GTCACAGATGGTGCCCGTCGTGCAGTTGTCGTCCGAGGAGCAATCTCCGCCGAGCTCATTGTTGCAGGTCGCGTCGCAACCGTCGGCGCCCACGTTAGCACCATCGTCGCAAGTTTCGCCGCTTTCGAGCTTGCCGTTGCCGCAGGTGTCGGCCATCTCACAGCTGCCCGAATCGAGGGTGTCACAGACGGTGCCTGTCGTGCAGTTGTCGTCCGAGGAGCAATTTCCGCCGAGTTCATTGTTGCAGGCCGCGTCGCAACCGTCGGCGCCCACGTTGGCACCATCGTCGCAGGTTTCGCCGCTTTCGAGGTTGCCGTTGCCGCAGGTGTTTGATGCTTCGCAGGTGCCCGAGTCGAGAGTGTCGCAGACGGTGTCTGTCGTGCAATTGTCGTTGTCCGAACAATTGCCTCCCGCCTCATGGCGGCAGTTGGTGTCACAACCGTCGCTATCGACCACACCGCCGTCGTCGCAGGTCTCTCCTGTCTCGAGGGCTCCGTTGCCGCAGGTGTTGATTGCTTCGCAGGTGTCTGAGTCGAGAGTGTCGCACACCAGATCGGTGCCACACTCATCGCTTTCGACGCAGAAAGAACCTGCATCACCGACACAGGCGACCAGTCCGTCTCCAGAGTAGCCGCTATCGCAGCCACAGCTGCCGGTGCTGCAACTTGCATAGCTCACACAGGTGGAGCACTGGGCCCCTGATGCCCCACAGGCCGAATCGGCCGAGCCAGCCACGCACGAGATGCCGTCCCAGCAACCTGTGCAACAAGCGCGGCTGTCTTCGTCCACGCCTCGGCACAAACCACCGGTACAGGACGATCCATCTGCCGCTCCGGCACATTCAGTTGTGACCAAGGTGGCCGTGTCTGAATGCGACCGGACGTTGTCTGTCGTCTCCGCAAGGACGTCGTAGGTGGTCTTGGCGACCAAGGGGCCCACCACGCAGCTCCAACTCTGGTCCACTTTGGTGACGGCTCGACAGGTATCAACCTCGCTCGCCGAAAGGCTGATCGTCACATCGACGCCTGTTCCCGCCGGATATCCCAATAGCGTCCCCGAGATCGTCGGGTTCAAGGTGCTTGAGTTGCCTGGATCGTTGATGCTGATCCCCGCCGCCACGCAAGCTGCTCCGACACAGAGGTCATCGCTTCCGCAGTCCGCGGAGGTGCGGCATTCCACGCACGTGGCCACCGTGGCTGTAACGTCACAGACCGGCGCCTCTACGGTGCAACCGGTATCCTGCCCTAGGTTGGCCTGATCGTCGTAGCACTCGACGCAAGCGGCGATTGCCTCCCCGTCGCAGACGCCGCCCGTGCAACTGGTACCGGCGGCGGTCGCTGTATAATCGCAGAGGGGAGTCGTGCCGGCAACGCAGGTATCGACGGTGCACTCGTTTCCGTCGTCACAATCGTCATCCGTGGCGCAGGGACCGCAAGCCACGCCGCCACTGCCATCCGCAAGGCACTCGTTGGCGGCAGCGCTGCACCCTAAGTCAACTTCTCCTGAGCCGGCCGTATCTGCACAAGCGACGCAGGTTGAGTCGCCCCCGTCGTCGTAACAGACGCCACCTACGCAAAGGGTACCGTCCGATTCATTCGTGTTGCTGCAGGTCCCGGAACTGCACGCATCCAGGGTGCAGTCGTTTCCGTCATCACAATCGTCGGCACCGAGACACTGGACGCAGCGCCCGGTGTCCAAGTTGCAAAAAGCGCCACTTTCGCAATCTGCGGTTTCGTCGCAGGTCAAGCTAGAGCCCTCTTCGATGCGGCAAATGCGGTTACATCCATCGCCATCGACGACATTGGAGTCATCGCAGCCCTCGGTGCCCTCTTGCGTGCCGTTACCGCAACCAGGAAGACGAAAGTCGTTGAGAAAGGCGTACAACCCTGTACCTGAGCCAGCAACCAAGAGAGCGACCTGCACGTCACCGTCGGAGGTGATACTGTGAGCTCCTGCGGTCACGGAAAACTCGAGGATCACGATGTCGGCACGTCCCGGAACGGCCAAAACCTGGGACTCAGCAAAGCTACCGTCCAAAGCCACAGAATCAGCGTAGGAGGTCGGCACAGTGACGTAGGCATTGCCTGGATGGACGGCGTCAAAGGCAATGGTCATGCTGGACTGACTTGGAAACTCCAGAGGAGCAACGAAGGAAAGCCCCATTTCGCAGCCGATATAAGCCGCGTTGTGATAGACTGCGACGAGTTCACTCGTCTCGATCAGGTGCGCATCTAAGCTGGGAGCAAAGTGGTAGACTTCTCCGGCATCGAGGATCGCGCTCTCGGCCCCCGAACCGTCCAAGTAGACGTAGGTGTTGTCCGTGTCCGCAACGACTGCGATGAGCTCGCCATTTGCATTGGTACCGGGAGCGTTCACAACCGCAAAACTGCTACCCCAACGATCGACGGGAAGGACGTGATCGAGCCCCTCGTCGCCGCAACCGCCGCTGACCCCACAGTCGCCATCCCAACCGCGTCCACCCGAGAGTACCGAAATGGGCGCGGAGGCGACGACCAAGGCGCCGTCGAGTTGGTGGGTATCGTCACAGACGATGGGACTATGGGTGGTGGTGCGCAAGGTGTAGGTCTGTCCGGCGGACAGCGAAACCGTGAAGCCGGTCGTGGATTCGCCGGACCAGAAGTTCGAAGGTGCGTCGGGGGGCGCTTCGAAAGTGACCTGGGCTCCGGTAGGAGCGTAGACGGTGACGACGTCATAGCCGCCCGCGTTGTTCGCGAAGTTGTTGAGGTTGTAACCACCGAGGCGGAAGCGCTGACCTAAAGAAAAGGCTTGTTCTTTGATCGTCGCCGAGGTGTTCCAGTATCCGTTGTAGACTCGCGAGGCGATGACCAGAGGTGTATCTGAAGCGACAAAGCCGCCGCGTTTCTGAACTGAGCCCCAGGAACCTTGAGCCTCACCGGCATTCAGTGCGACGATCAGGGGGGTGCCTGCGGTGACGGTGTCTGCCGTCGCTGTTCCGCCATTGAACTGGTAGCTGAGGTTTGCTGTCCCACTGGCTACCGAAAACACCCAGTCTCGACCATTGGTGAAACCGACAGGATCGGGCATCGCTGGAGGGACGTAATAACAATAGCTGCCCTCAGGACAGTTTTGCGCCTGAGCTGGCGCAGTAAATGCGGCCCCACATGTACCGATTGCAAGAGCCGCTATGACTCGCTTGAGATATGACGTTCCCATAATCCTCCGATCCGGGTTACATCAACGGCATCAGACCTACTCTCATAAGAAGCTCCGGTGTAATACCTGACGACGGGCTCTTGGGCTTAGCCCGTGAGACATTCCAAGGAGCCTTCCGCGTTGCCTCCAGAGGATGATAGTTCCAAGAGAACATCCACCATGGCGCGTACCGCGGGCGAGACAAACTTCGTGCCGGGATAAACTGCGAAAGTATCGCGGGCGGGCATGGCAAAAGGCTGAAGCACTTCCTGCATCAACTCCTGCTCGACGAGAGGGGCGGCATGGCGACTTGGGATGCGGGCGACTCCCAAGCCTTCCACAACGAGTTCGGACAGCACGCCATAGCTGTTGACGACCATCGTCGGTTCGAGCTCGACGTGCTCTACTTTTCGACCATTTTGAAACTGCCATTTGGCCCAACGGTGAGATCCGCTCATGGCCAGGCATTTGTGCTTTCGTAAGTCTTTGGGGACGTCCGGTTGACCTGAGCGCTTCAGGTACTTTGGGCTGGCATATACTCCCACGCGCTGTGGGCGCCCCAGGCGTCGCGCCATAAGCGCTGAGTCGTTCAAGGGCCCAATCCGAATCGCCAAGTCATAACCTTCTTCGATTATGTTTACCTGCCGATCTGCTAAGTCGACCTCGACCTTTACATCGGGATAACGGGTTCCATAGACCGTGAGTATTTTTCCGAATACGGACTGTCCGAGCTCGACCGGTGCCGTTATGCGGATGCGTCCCGAGGGATGAACTCCCATTTGGCTCACAATGCTTTCGGCTGATTGGAGCGCTGCCATGGCGGGGGCGACCTCGTCGTGGTAGCTCGTGCCAATGTCTGTGAGCTGAACTGAACGTGTGGTGCGCGAAAGCAGTTGGACACCGAGTTGATCTTCCAAGGTGGCGACGCGTTGACTGAGCGTCGAGCGAGGGATCTTCATCTCGAGGGCGGCCTGTCGAAAGGAGCGGTGGTGCACGACGGCAACAAAGGCCAGCACGGCGTTGGGGTCGCTCTACACGCCTGGTGCGCGGGGTTATGTCGACTACCGAACGCTGGCCGACGGTATCGGTGTTTGAACAAATGGCCAAGGCTGCCGGTTGGGGCGATATTGATGAGCCAAATGGGTTGTCTTTGTTGGTGCGTCGGCGGGTTTAGGTTTCGCCGTCACGCTCCTCAGGTCGCTCATTCACTTTTCTCCAGTCGGTCCGTCTTCGTCGTCTGATCTGTTTTTGAATCGCCTCGCAGCCGACGGGCTTGGGGAGGGTCGGGCACCCGGTTTGTCGGAGCGCGAGTGACTGTTCTTCTGTAAATACGCCTCCAGTCATGAACAGGAAGCGATCTTCGATGGAGCCCCCGAGTTCATTCCGTGCTCGGTCAAGTAGTTCCGGTCCGGTCATCTCTGGCATCATGACGTCACAGAGGATGAGATCGTAGTGGTTTTTCGACAACATTTCGAGAGCCTCGGCCCCAGTCGATGCTAAGTCGACTCGATGCTCGCTCAGGTGACGTCGCATCGCTCGAAGCAGCGCTGGCTCGTCATCGATGATAAGTAGGTGAGCGGGGGATGGATCGGGAAGATGCAGACGAGGTAGGCTTGGGGGCGGGGCGACCGCTGGTTCGAGTCGAAGCCGCATGAGCGTCCCCCGCGGGCTAGCTGGCGTTGCCGTGATCTTCCCCGAGAGTTGATTCATGATTTGCTTGGAGATGGCCAGCCCGAGTCCGGTCCCTTTGCCAGGCTTCTTTGTGGTAAAAAACGGGTCGAACATGCGCTGTCGATCGAGCTCTGGGATACCTGGACCGTTGTCGGTTACCTCGATATAGGCGAACTCGCCCCGCTCGAAGGCCGCGATTTGAATCGTTCCGGCCTCCCGCTGCTCTTCTGATCCGGTCGCAATGGCGTCAGCCGCGTTCACGAGCAGGTTGAGAAGGACCTGAACTAGCTGTTCGGAGGCACGGACGGTTAGACCTGGTTGGATGTCGACGTCGATTCGTGCGACTTGTCGAAGAGCAGCCTGGGCCAGGTCTAGGGCGACCCGTACTGAGTCTTCAACTGCGATCGGGCCGGGTTCCGTATCGCGACGGGCAAACGCGTTGAGTCCGGCGGAGATCCGCTGAACTCGGCGTGCTCCTTCAAGTGCATCCTGGAGGGCTTTAGCTTGATCGTTGCCGTCTTGGCCAGGGGACGCTCTTTGACCGTCGGGTCGGTGCAGGTATTCGAGATTGTGCACGACGTAGGCCAGAGGGTTATGAATCTCGTGGCCGATGCTGGCCGCGAGTGTTCCCAGCCCTGCCAAATGTTCGGAGCGAGTAAGCTGCTTGCGCAGTTCCTCTTGCTCCAGGCGACGCCTCTCTTGGACGCTTGCGTGGCTACCGACGATCATCACAAGCATGAGCATGGCGCCGACAAGGTTGGAGACATCGAGCAGCCGCAACAATTCTGCTGGCACCGACTCGTTCGGTCGAGGTAAGTGACCGAGTAGATCGAGCCACCAGAGCAGCAACCACGAGAGTATCAGGATCAGAACCCATCCGATCGCTGTTCGCGGACCGCGGAACAGGATCGCGGCGACCGGAATGAGTAGGTTCCAAGCGAGAAGCGGGATGTCGAAACCACGGACGAGGAGAGCGAGGGCGAAGAAGGTGCACGCCGCTGAGATGGCTAAGCCGCGACCCGCAATTGGGGGGGCAAGACCTGCCCTGAGTAAAGGAACCCACAGCAGGCAAGCAGCAGCACCACACAGAGCGAGGTGCAAACCTCGCTCGAGACCTGTCAAATGCCAAATGCAGCCGTAGAGCACCCAAAACGGGATGCTCAACAAAGCTATACGCACCACCAGCCGCGCTCTGAGCCGTTCGAGGTCGTCGAGAGTGGCGGCTCCGGTCCCGGCACTCAACGCGAGCCGATCGAAGAGACTGGGGATCTCCTCTCGCCCGGGGTGCTGACTGCGCAGGGAACCGGGGGCTGGTGAGTTGTTGGGGGGCACGGTGGTTCAAATCCTTGCAGTTCGAATCCCCGGCCACAACAGTGGCCTTGGTTATCCGGCCAGCAGGTCTGTACGCTGGCTTCTACGCGCCTTCGTACAGGATCGGTTTAACCTTCCTTGCGGTACCTACAAGAGGACCCTATGGAGTCCGATGTATGCGCCACATCGGACTCACGCTTCTTTCCTTCATGGCCCTCGGCTGCTCGGCAGGCCAAATCAAGGTGGTTTCTAAAGGGGTTTTTGCCGAAAAGCCCGGAAACGTCGCCGCTTATGTTGCCGTTTCTGAGCAAGGTCAGGCCATGGAGGGCCTTTCGGCCGAGAACTTCAAGATCTACGAGGACGAGCTCTACATCCCGGCGGAAAACTCGAGGCAGGTACTCCTCGACAAGGAACTGGCGCAAGCGCACCGGACCGTCGTGCTCGTCGATCACAGTGCCGCCACCGACGAAGATATCCGTAAAGAAATCGGGGACGCGTTGCGCATTTTCGTACAGCGCGTCCGTAGCACCCAGCCAGTGGCTGTTTACGCTTTCGACGGGCGCAAGGAATTGCGTCGGGTCGCCGAGTTTTCAAAGCAGCAGAAGAAGGGAAAGGCGAATGATCAGTTTGAAACCAAGCTACGACCGGCCGATACCTCGCGCAATCTCAATGGGGCTATTATTGAGGGCCTCAAGGTGCTGGACCGTGCCTATGATCAACGGAAGGCACCTCTGCGTGCGGGGACGCTCGTCGTCTTTTCTGGAGGGCCGGATCTCGCTGGACGCGTCGACGGGGAGACGGTGCGCGAAGCGATTGATTTGTCAGGTTACAGCATCATCGCTGTGGGGCTGGGAGACTCTGCGCCTCAGCTAAGGGACTACGGACGCGATGGATTCGTTGATGGGCATAGTGTGCAGACGCTGTCGATGGCCTTCGAGGAGGCGGGGTACCTGGTGGAGGACGACTACAAGCGCCACTACCTGCTCGCTTACTGTTCTCCCGCGCGTGCAGGCGAGCGAACGGTCAGCTTGGAGGTGGTGCGGGAGCTTCCGGCTCCTGCCGTTGAAGGGCAGGCAGATGGTGCGGTCTCGGCCCAGATGGCGACCGGGGTGAGCGACGAGATGGGGACCTTCAACTCAAACGGTTTCGCCGAGGGGTGCGACCCCGCGCGCACCCCGAAGTTCAAAGCCGTACGCTGACGAGCGAGTTCTAAGCGCTGGTCGTCTTGCGACGACGTCCCACGAGCCAGGCCAGCGCGATGCTGAAAGTGTACAAGCCGACGAGAGGCGCTGCCAAGAGGATCTGGCTGAGCGGGTCGGGGGGCGTGATGACTGCAGAGAGAATGAAGGCGATCACGATGAAGTAGCGGAAGAATTTGATCAGGTGAGTATGATTGATCACCCCGGCGACTGACAGAAAGAACACCACGACTGGGATCTCGAATACCGCGCCAAAAGCGACGAGGGCGCGCGTGACGAAGGAGAGATAGCTTTCGATCATCACCGTCGGTTTCACTTCGAGCTTCGAGTCGAGAGGGAGCTCCGCATATTTGAGCAGGTAATCGAAGGCGAGGGGGAAGACGACCCGCCAACCGAAGTAGGCGCCCGTCAAGAACAGGCCGCAGCTCATCACCACAAATGGAAGAGCAAACTTCTTTTCGCGACTGTAGAGGCCGGGCGCGATGAAGGCCCAAAGCTGATAAAGAATGACCGGCAGTGCCAAAATCAGTCCACCTAAGATGGCGATTTTGACGTAGCTCACAAAGAGCCCAGCCGGATCCCCGAAGTGCAGCGAGGGGCCGCCCGATTGATCTGACCAACCGTCGACGAAGGGTTTCGTCAGCAGGGTGAGCAGCTTGCCTTTATAGAACCAAGCGACGCCAGCGCCGATCAGGAAGGCGAGGGCCATGCGAATGAGGCGAACGCGGAGCTCCTGCAGGTGCTCCCAAAAGGTCATACTGCCTTCTTCGATTTCGTCGGGCGTCTCGGTTTTTCCGGGGAGTTGGGGCGTCGCCATGCTCGATCAGGAGGCAGACTTCGACGAGGTGTCGTCTGCAGTTTCAGTTGCGGTGGGGGAGTTAAGGGCGTCGCTTGAACTGGCCTGTTCGACGGTGGGCTCTTCTGCTTGGGCGGAAAGAGCGGCAGGCTCCGGCTCGTCGTCATCGGCCTCAGCTACGGTGGGCTCGGACTCGCTCAACAAATCGTCGGCAAGGGCCGATGAGCAATCCGCTCCCTCGATGGGGAACTCAAGCAGGGGATCTGGATCTTGAGGCGGCGACTGAGACCATTGCGCGGACGAGCGCTGCTGAGGGCTCATGACGTTGCGCATGTTGTACTGACCTCGAAGCAGGGTACGCAGCTCGGCCACGCCGTCGATTCCTTCTTCGCGCAGAATATCGTCGATGCCTGTCTGCGCCCGGACGTCGGAAGTCAGGCGACGCAACTTGCCGATCCACTCTCCAGCGGTGCGCATCATGCCCGGTAGCTTTTGGGGACCGACAATAATCAAAGCGACCAGTCCGATGACCGCGATTTCGAGAAAGGACACCCCGAACACGCGCGGAAGCTAGCCGCACACCCGCCGCCGCGCAATGTGCGTTATTCAGCTTCGAGCCAGGTTTCGGGCGATCACCACCCTTTGAATCTGACTGGTTCCCTCGTAGATTTGCAGAACTTTGGCGTCTCGCATCAGCTTTTCGACTGGGTAATCTTTTACATAGCCATTGCCACCAAAGACCTGCACGGCGTCGATGGCGGTCTGCATGGCTCGATCGGCACCATATGCCTTGGCATAAGAGGAAACGATTGGATTGCGGACCCCATTGTCCAGGTTCCATGCAGCCTTTTGATAGAGGAGGCGCGTTGCTTCGGTTGAGATGGCCATATCAGCCAGTATGGCCTGAATCATCTGGTGCTCGATGATTGGTTGACCAAAGCTCTTGCGCTCTTTGGCGTAGGCGACGCTCTCATCGAGGCAGCGCTGCATGAGTCCGGCGGCCATGGCTCCGATGTCGGGGCGCGTCTGGTTGAAGGTCTCCATCGCGAGCTTGAAGCCTTCACCCACGGGGGCCAGTAGTTGTGACTTGTTCACGACAACGTCTTCGAAGTGCACCGCCGCCGTATCGCTGGCGCGTTGTCCCATTTTGTCTTCGTGCTTGCCGACGCGCAGTCCCGGGGTGTCGCGCTCGATGATGAAGGCGGCGATGCCTTTGTGTCGCAGGGCAGGATCGATCGTAGCAAAAACCACGAAGAAGGAGGCGAGGGAGGCGTTCGTGATCCAGCATTTTTCGCCATTGATCACGTAGTCATCGCCCTTCTGCTCGAAGCGTGTCTGCAAGCCCGCGACATCCGAGCCCCCGCTGGGTTCGGTCGTGGCATAGCTGGCGAAGACGGGCTGTGAGGTGAGGAGACCGAGGTACTTCTTTTTTTGCTCTTCGCTCCCGGCCAACAGGATCGGCGTGAGCGCCAGCGTATTGGCGAGCATGCTCGTCTGAATCCCCGTGCAGCCATAGGCGAGTTGTTCGGCGATCAGGGAGTTTTCGATCTCGCCCAGACCGGCGCCACCGTATTCTTCAGGGACGGTGGGGTTTACCAGGCCGAGTTCCCAGCCTGCCTCGAAAACTTCTCGGGGGAAGTGGGAGTCGCGATCGCATTGTGCGGCGACCGGGATGATGCGCTCCCGGGTGAAGCGCTTGGCCATGTCGATGAGTGCAGATTGTTCCTCAGAAACCTGAAAGTTCAGCATAGTTAGTCCCCTTGCGCCCGCAGAACCTGCGGCAGGCGAAAGTGTTAACCCAAGGGAGCCGAAGAACAAGCAGAGTCACGCACTCCTAACGGCGGGCTCGATTCTTCGCTCGTGCGACTTCTTGCCGGACAGCTCGTGCCCCCAAAATGTAACCAAGGGTTAAGCCGACCAGGATAACACCGGGAATATAGATGATGTGCTCAAAGGTCATCAGAGCTCCTACGAAGCCGACCCGTTCTGAGTTGCACTATCGTGAGCCGCTAGTTTCTTCTCCAACTCGTCGACTCGGCCGGTGAGTCCGGAAAGTTTTTTGATGCTCAACCAAATGAGCCCGAAGACAAAAAACCACATCAAGATGTAGGCACTGATGAGCAGTCCTCCTGCACTGGCAGATTCACCGCCGCCGGTTACCGGTACGAACTCGGCACTGCGATCAGCTGGGACAGTCGGCTCGACCACTAGGGCGGTCAATTGAGTTTGAGTCATTCGTCGTATTCTCCTTCAGAAATTCCAAGAGCGGCGCTGAGTTCCTCCGCTTCGCGGAGTCGTGACTCGGCCAGGGCGAGTCGTGCTCGAACGAAGAGCAAGAGGAAGGCGAGGGCGGTCATCGTAAAAAAACCAAAGAAGAAGGCGTGCATCATCTCGGGGCTCTTCAGTCCGCCTCCGCCCTTTCCCACGACGGTGGGGTGGTTTCCTCCCCAAAGCCGGACCGAATAGTGAATGACCGGCAGGAGCACCGTTCCCAAGATCCCAAAGGCGGCGGCGAATTTGCGCTCGGCCTCGCCATCGCCGGTGAACTTCCGCAACACGACCATGGCGATGTAGAGCATCACGCTCAGTAGCAGGGTGGTGAGGCGCGGATCCCAGGTCCAGTAGACTCCCCAGGCCTTTTTTGCCCAAAGTGGACCGCTCGTCATGACCATCAAACCAAAGGCGACAGCGCCCTCGGCTCCCGCTTGCGCCCAGGCGTTGCGACCGTGAGTCGCCCGGACGAGGTAAGCGCAGCTGGCGAAGAAACAAACGGCCCCGCACAGATAGAGTGCGTAGGCTGCCGGAACATGAAAATAGAAGATTTTTTGCGCTAGACCACCGGCCGCTTCTTGGGCTTGAGGGGTCTTCGTGAAGATGTACCAGAGGTGGTAGGCGAAGCCGAGTGCCGTCACCGAGGGCAGGGCGATGGCTCCCCAAGTGGTCGAAACGAAGCCCCGCTGGCGTGAGGTCGTTGGATGGGTCAAAGCTGAAATCATAGGCGCACGGCGTTGGGTCAAAGGGTGGAGTGGTCTTAGCGGCTCCGCCTAGATTTCACACGAGGCGAGGGCCAAAAAAGCGATAATTTCGGCCCGAAGGAGCTCGAACTCTTTGACAGTTTCGTCCAACTTAGTCTGCCGTGCTGCCCTCTGCGTGTCGACCAGATCGAAACTATTGCCCGATCCGTTGAGGAAGCGAGCGCGGGCCAAATCGGCGTTGTCCGCGGCGATTTGGCTGCTCCTTCGTGAAACATCGAGACTCTGTTGGGCCACGGTAACGCCCCGCAGCGCCTGCCGGACTTCGTTGGTCGCCGTCCGTTCGACTTCATTCTGGCGTTGACGGCTGAGCTCAAATGCCGCCCTGTTCGCCTGCTTTTCTCCATAACGCCGTCCTCCATCGTAGAGATGCCAGGTGAGAGTCGCACCGATCGACCAGCTGATATGCTTTCTGTTGGGGGAAAGTAGCTCATTGGGAAAGTAGGTTAGGTTGGATTGGGCATCGATGGTCGGCAGGAAGCTGTAGTCGACCGCCTTGAGGTTGCGTTCGGCGATGGCGGCGCCGGCGGCTGCGGCGCGGACGTCCGCGCGATCCTTGAGTTCGGTGGAGCTCTGGCAGGTGTTTCGGGCGTCGACGCGGAGCTGATCGAGTTTGATCTCGGGGGGCAGTCCCCAAGCTTCCGAGTCGCCTAGAGCTAGTCCCAGCGCTTCACGTGCCTGGATCAGTGCCTCGTTGGCCTGAACAACCTGGCCTCGGCTCGCTTCTACTTCTTGTTTGGCCCGTAAAACGTCAATGGCGCTGCCTGCTCCCAGGACTGCTCGTCGCTGGTTCAGGTCTAGGTTGGACAGGGCCGCGGCAAGATTCACGCGGGTGACCTCGGCAAGGCGTTCGCTTGTGATCACTGTGACCATGGCTTGAGCGAGGCCCCCGATGATCAGGCGTTGAGCATCGTCGGCTTGGTGCTCCAGCTGAACAACTTGCTCTTGGCTCGTGGCATAGTCATACCAGTTTCTTGCCGAAAGAATCGGAACAGTGAGACTGAGGCCCGCCTGCCAGCGTGGATTGGGGTAGGGTTGGGGTGTTTCTCTCTGGACCCATGGATTGAAGGTTCGGCCGGGCAGGAGCTGGTGTGAAATCGAGGCGTTGGCAACGAGTCGGGGCAAAGAATTGGAGAGCACCATGCGGGCCTGCCCTCGGGCTTGCTCGACGCGAGCCAGGGCGCTGCGGTAGTCGGTCGACTGATTGCGCACCATCTCCAGGCCCTTGCGCCAATCAGTCAGCACATGCTTCGGAGGATCGACGGGCTCAAGCATCGGGTCGCGGATTTCAAGCAGCGACCCAGGGGGAGAAGGTGGGGAGCTCGGCTCGGCTGCTGAGTCAACTGGATCCACAGGGGTTGGGGATGCTTCCTCTGTCTCGGCTTGTGTCCTGGGAGCCGTCGCAGGGGGGAGATCCTGGGCTTGAGCGGGGAGACTGATCTGAGCGAGGAGTGTCGCCAATACCCAGGAGGAACGCTTCATGTCGGGATGCTTAGCATGCAAACATGCGAAATCATTCCCCGCTTTCGTACGGCGTTGGGCGAACGAAAGCGGAGCTTCTGCTGGTTCGAAACCGCGCTCGCCCCTCTCTGTCTCCGCACTTTTCTCTTCCCATTTGTGCCGCGACCCTTCCTGAAAACCGAGCCGTCTCTCAACGCTGACAGA